>NZ_FUXA01000021.1 GCF_900167085.1 Eubacterium ruminantium | reverse complement strand
CTCCTCGAGTAGATGTTCTTCCATATACGTGATGGCTTTTTGTAATGCTTCAATCCATTCCATGCTTTCGTCCTCCTGCTTACATGTCCATTATGAATGATATCTGAAAAAGAAACATTTCCCCGTTTGCGAAATTTTGTCAGATCATACCATTTTGTTCTCTAGGATACCCTAAATCACCTCGCGATATATTTCGGCAATCCGCATTTTTTCACTTTTATTTGTCAGTTTTCTTCCTGTTTTATGTTCTATCATTCATCTCGAAAAACCTGAATTTGTCGCTCTGACAAACAGAAATTTTTATATACCTTTGATCACTCACAGTACATACATATAGTCCCATTTGACAACTTAAACCCATTCTTTTCATAAAACTTTGCTGCTGGGGCATACTCACTTGTATAAAGTACAATTCCTGCAAGTCCGTTATTTTTACTGTAATCTTTAACAGCATTCAATAGTTGCTTACCTATTCCAAGACCCTGTCGTTCAGGAAGCACTGCCATCTCATTAATGTAAATCTCATTTTTGCTTCCTGAAATCTTACAAAGTGCGAATATGCAACCTATCACCTCTTCATTATCTTCATATACATATCCGACAAACCTTTTCTGTTCAAAAAAATCTTGAAGATATTCTGTTGCATTTTCTGCTGTCCAATCTATTCCCCAATGCTCCATAGGGAATGCTTTTGCATAAATCCTACCACATTGTGCTAAATCACTTGCTTTCATAATCCGAATCATATTACTACCTCACCGTGAAATTCCGATTCTTAATAGATAATACTGGAATTGAATTTCTCAACAAATTTGAATTTGAAGTTACTCACCGTTTAGCTGTTTCAAAATTCTAATAGCATCATATCTTTGATTGCACACAGTACAAATCCAATCACTATTGCTTTTCTTTGCTTTTTTAACATATCATCAAAAAACTATCTCTTGGTTAGTTCGTTTAACTCTTTTCTTATTTTAACTCTAAGCACTATACCATATCCCCATACAAACCATCCGCATATTAAAGTCACGATAAGTTGAGCAGTATTATCTGCAACAAATTTAGCAAGGGTAAATGAAATAATAATGCCTATAACAATTAATATCTCTGTAAAAATCCCATATTTTTGTAATTGTGATTTCTTTCTTTCTATTGAATACTCTGCAATCTTGTCAAATGTTTCTGTTAATTCTTTATTCATAATCTCACTTTTCCTTTCACCTTCGACTAATTCCTTAATGTCTACTTCATAGTAATCCGCCAGTTCTATTATCAGACTAATATCCGGCAATGTACTTCCTGTTTCCCAGCGTGAAACAGAACGATTAGATACGTTCAGCTTTTCTGCAAGCTGTTCCTGTGTCAATCCTTTTTCGTTTCTTAACATTTTAAGAAACAAACCTATTTTTTTCTGGTCCATGTCGTTTTCTCCTTCCACTTGAAGAATATATCAATCTACCAACTAACAACACGACATAAAGTGAGAAAATACCGTATACATCTTGGTAGACACGTTTGTCTAGTTTTATTTCATCTTGAGATTATATAGAAAATCGGAATTTTGTTTTTCCTACAAACTGCGATTTGCTTATTTCATTATCCTGTAATAAACTTTTACAAGCCATTCCGAAAAAAAAAACACATCAGTTTCGGAAAACAAATTAATTATAACATAGATTATCATGGTTTCAATGTCCCTAGTCAGCAAAAAAAACATATCGTAGCTACTATTACGTAACTACGATATGCCTTATTTCCTTTTATTTTATGCTATAGGATGTCATAAATGGGTAAAATTTCTTACCCATTAACTATATACTGATAAATATCCTCTCTCACCGGTGTGTCCAGCTTCCACTCCATCTCAACCGCGGTCTTATCAGTATTCGGCATAATAAATGGTCTTGTAAATCCTGTAGCTGTCATTCTACCAAGATAATAGAACTCCTTGGAGATTTTATCGTCCTTGTTTTTTCTCACGAAGAGTTCAACATCTATGCCGCGTTCCTTTGCATGAAGGAAGTTCTGTACATCTTCTGATTCAACTGTTCTGCTCTGCTTTGATATAGCAATGAGTGAGCTGCGGGATGTGAAATGATCTTCGTACTTTATAGTATCCTGAATGTCATCACTTTTATCATAAGTCCATTTTCATCTCGCCCTTTCTGCAATCATTACAATCCATTAGCATGTTTTAATTCCGGTATAATGCTTCAATTACTATAATGTTGGAAGAGCAACCAACCGTCAACTGATGGTAGAATCTGCTCTGGCATACAAAGTTTTCCTACCAGCGCCAATTCTGACAAGCGTTCCATCCTCAACAAGTTTCTTCAAAGCTGACTCAACAGATGAACTTCCCAAACTTGGGCATCCCATAAGAACTTCCTGCTTAGAGAACTTACCAATACGTTCGCTGACATAAGCCTTTACAACATCATAAGATCTACTCTTTGCCCCTGATACATAAGCGATAGACACTCTCGCTTCAAATTCCCTGTAACAAGAAAGAATTATACTCAGCATATATTTGATAAATGGCTTAGGATCATTCGTCCCCTCATGCCATCCCTGGTCGGCTCTTTGAAGCGCATCATAATAAGCTTCCTTAGTATCAGCAATTGCTTTTTCAATACTGATGTATTGACCTACCAGATATCCACTTCGGTATAGCAGAAGCAACGTTAACAAACGGCTCATACGTCCATTTCCATCATTAAATGGATGAATACAAAGGAAATCAAGTAAAAAGCATGGAATTAAGATCAACTCGTCTACAAGCTCCTTATCCAAGGCTTCTTGATACTTGGTGCAAATCTCTTCGATTGCCGGTGCTGTCTCGTATGGTTCAAGAGGCTTGAATAAAACAACCTTCTCACCATTTTCAAGCACCATATCTATCTCATTTGGAGTAGTCTTAAATTGACCGCCATATGAATAGTTCGTATATTTCAGCAAATCACGATGCATCTGAAGGATATAGCTACTGCGAATCGGTAACACCTCGTAGTTTTCATGCACAAGATTAAGCACATTTCGATACCCCAGAATTTCCTCTTCATCACGATTCTTAGGTGTTGTTTTATCAGCTACAAGTTGCTTCAATCTGGCATTAGTAGTGATGATACCTTCAATCCTATTGGATGCTTCGGTACTCTGTATCTTAGCGATTTCAATGAGTCTGTTCAGTTCCACAGGTCTTTGACGCAAGAAAAGTTCTTGCTTACCCTTATACTCATGAATCTTTGAAATATACGACATTATCTCATTATCCCATGTTCTATCTGCGAGATAAGAATAATCAAATTGTCGCATCAGCTGAAACTCCTTTCTCCCATGGCAATTGTATATCGCCCATTTTATAATTACTTTTGGGAGATTATCTCATCTGTTGGGAGAAAATCTCTTACTCCCAATTATATTATTCTTTCTCCCAAAATTCAATTAGTTTTGGGAACTATCGAATTTTCAATACTCTTTCATACGAAGCACTGGAATCAAGACACCTTCTATTACTGACAGCTTTAGCAATTGATGTACTCATTGACAGACTTACTCACCTCTCTCAAGCTTCTTTGCCTTAGCATATTTGCATGCACATCCAAGTGTCATTCCGGTGTAAAAGAGTGCCAGAGCTCCAGTAAAATATGGACTGAATGTATTTACATGAGAATATTCATTCAGCGAATAAAGATTCATTGCCGTAATAAATATCCATATTGCTGCTGTAATTGCGTTTAATATCATTGATAACTTAGGATGCTTCTTTTTCTTTTTTATTCTTCTCAAGTGCTGTAAATAACCAATAACCTGTCTCTACACATGCAAACAGAGAAACTTCTCCAATCAGACGACTATCTCCAGTATAGATTCCATAGATCATTTTACCAGTCTTCTTATTTATTGCGATTCGCTCGCTTTCATTTATCTTATATCTGAATAATACACTAAAGGATAGTTATGAAGTTGTAATCTGTTGTGAGTTGTCAAAAAGATGTCGTAAAATAATTTTTTACCCATTAACTATATACTGATAAATATCCTCCCTAACAGGAGTATCCAGCTTCCACTCTATCTCAACCGCGGTCTTATCAGTATTCGGCATAATAAATGGTCTTGTAAATCCTGTAGTTGTCATTCTACCAAGATAATAGAACTCCTTGGATATCTTATCATCTTTATTCTTTCTCACAAAAAGTTCAACATCTATGCCGCGTTCCTTTGCATGAAGGAAGTTCTGAACATCTTCTGATTCAACTGTTCTACTCTGCTTTGATATCGCAATGAGTGAGCTTCGAGATGTGAAATGATCCTCATACTTTATAGTATCCTGAATGTCATCACTTTTATCATAGTTAATAAAGACAGGAAATGTCTTAGTAGTCTTATCATACTTATAACCACCGATATTGAGTGGTACTTCATTATGCTCCCAATTAAGAAGTCTACATGCATCTTCGTAGGTATACTTCTGATACAGCACGAGTTCCGTATCCTGGTAAGTCTTGGAATAATCACGCTCGTATCTGTATCTTCCGAATTCAAGAAGCTCCTTCACAATGTCGTAGAACTCTTTGTTATGAATCATTTTCTGTAGAGGCTTGCTTATCTCGAAATCACCATCCTGGCTCTTCTCGATAAATACACAATCCTCGTAGGTCTTCTTTCCGGAACCGGATGGGAATTCATTTGTAAGTACATTCACGACACTCTTCACAACCTTGTCCGGGCAGTCCTTGTTGTAATTCTCCTTCAAGGAAGTCTTCATCCCCTGAACCAGAGTGTCCTTATATATCAGCATACGAGATAACATTTCCAGCTCATGAATACGCTTTCCACTCGCCAGCTTCTTGGAAATGAATTCGACTATCTTCTCTTCATTTGCAGAAAGCCTAATCTTATAATCCTTCTCATACTTCACAAGGAACTTATAGTATGAACCAAGGGAATTATTATCGAATATTCGGAGTACATCCATTTCACCGTATCTGTCGAAGTCCATCAGGTTTGGAATGCATCTCAGCTTGTATTTCAAATTCTTGTAGTTTTCTCTGATAAGCTTGATATCGCTGAAGTTTGCCGTATCGATTGCAGCATAAATCTTCTTCTTGGATATCTCATCAAAATGAATTGTCGAGATTCCCGGAATAACCTTTTCACCCTCAGTAACATAACGGCGGATATTGTCTTTGTTGTAGGTCCTGTCGCCCGAAAGAGCAATCGGAATCATGAAGTTATTCTTATAGTTAGCAATGAAATCCAGGATAACTACGAAGTCCTTATCATCAGCCTTTCTGAGACCACGACCAAGCTGCTGGATAAATACAATCGGCGACTCTGTCGGACGGAGCATAACAACCTGATTCACCTCAGGGATATCAACACCCTCATTGAATATATCCACAGTGAAAATGTAATCGAGATAATCCCCATGCTTTGTTCCATCTATATCAACCTGAATATCCTTTGTCAGAAGTTCTATCGCATCTTCTCTTTCTTCCTGAGAATCTGCCCCGGTAAGAGCCTTCGTCTTATATCCCCTCTCATTAAAGATTCCACTTAGAGTTTCTGCTTCTTTCCTGGAACTACAGAAGATAAGTCCCTTCACTCTGTCACCTGAATAACCATAGAAGTTCATTTGCCGAGTGATGTAATCCACTCTTTTATCAGATACAAGGAATCTAAAGTTTTCTATTTCAGTTTTTTCATCGATGACAATTCCATCCATTTCCATATCTGTTATACCAAAGTAATGGAATGGACAGAGGAGATTTTCCTCCATAGCCTGCTGAAGTCTAATCTCAAGAGCAATGTTGTGATCAAATGTCGCGAACACATCAAAGTCATCTGTACGTTCAGGAGACGCCGTCATACCAAGCCAAAACTCCGGCTCAAAATAATCCATAATCTTCTGATAACTTGCCGCCCCTGTTCTATGCGCCTCATCTATGACAATAGTTTTAAAACAGTCCTTCTGGAACTGCGTCATAACCTCTTCCTTTGACATCATTTGCATAGTAGCAAAAAGGATATCTGCATCAGTATCCTTGCTATTACCTGAAAGAAGTCCGTATGTCTTACTTCGACCGAAAACATTCTTATATGATTTCAACGCCTGTTTTGCAATCTGCTCACGGTGGACGATGAAAAGAATACGGTTAGATTTCTTAGAATTATTCTTGAAACCACTCTTCACATTACCATTATTATCACCCATAGCATCACGAAGTCCGAAGGCAGATGCGTATGTTTTGCCCGTGCCAACGTTTTGTCAACACCTAAATTCTGTGAGATTTTCAAAAAGCCCCTAAATTGGGGCTTTCAAAGGGTATTGGAAAATACAGAGTATTCTACATTATGACATGCTACCCTAATTATTCACCACTTAACCAACAAAAAATATCACATATGTTAATTATTTAGATTATCAATTAGCTAGTTCAAAAACTTCTACATTTTCAATGTATCATAATCCCCTTACTCTGAATAGAAGAAAAACGCCTACAAGTTTTTAATCATAGACGCCTTATCGATATATATATTATTAAGTTCAATTCCGATTTTAAACTACTATAAATTCTTAGTATATTTTATTCCGGTTTATCTTTTCTTATAGGAGTAATCACACATATTCCCACCATTTCCTATCTGTTGAGTATAAATAAACTCAGCTCTCGGAAGATCGCTATACAGTATATCATCAACCTTGCAGAATCGAGCTGTCATCTCCGGCATTCCATACCTTGCAAAAAGTTGCTGATAAATACATTTATGCGTTATCATCGTAAATGTATCTGAAGGGCATTTGGGAAACTCCACACTCCATCCATACCCGAGAGTCTTCTTAAATTTGAGTGGCATGGTTATTTTAAGGAATCTTACGAACCAGCCGTGACTTGCAAGCTTCTTCATAGACACAATCTGAGGTTTTATATATTCGTACATAGCCTCTGATACTTCTTTTTCCGCTTCTTCGCGTGTTTTCCCGTTTTGTTCGAGAACCATTATCATGGCGATGGAAGTAAGCAGATTACAAAGATGTCCATAATTATTTGAGTCCGCATATTCCTAGTTTTCTTTTATCAGCCTGTTCATTTGTGTAATAAGCTGTGCTTTCTCATTTTTACTCCAGGTCTCAAAAAATGTAATAAATCTGCTTTTTCGAATCATTTGAGCAGGAATGTATTTCTTCATCTACAAAAATTCCTTTCACCATTTATATTCCAATTTATCTTTCCTTAACAAATCGAGCGAGTTCAACATCGCCATCTCTTTCAGTTGATTCTATACGAAATCCACATTTTTCAGTATAAAACTTTACATTTTGTTTCTTGTCTAATGGTGTTACTAAAGTGAGTATCTTCCAATCATCAAGAGTTGTCTTCAAAAACTGAATTGCCTGAGTCCCTATTCCTTTGCCTTGATACTCTGGAATAATGCACAAGTTGGCAACCTCATATACTCCAGTTTCTATTTGCTTGCTGGAAACACAACCAACTGGCATGTCATCACACATAATGATATATTTAGAGAACCCTCTTATAGAATCCTCCATCCTTTCTTTTATGATTCCATATCCTGGGCAGTAGCCATATCGTAAATAATCGTCATAATAGGCTGAATTATAAATATCTATCAATACCTCTGCGTCTTCTATAGCAGCTTGCCTATATTCTATCTTCATATTAATTGCTTCTCTTATAATGTTCTATTTTCGATATTACCCTCTGTGCACTGCTTTTTTCACTGAGCATCCAAAACAAAACAGCGCTGACAATTATCGCTACAATAGGTTTTAGTTCCTTTTCGATGCGGTTATAAACAATATATTTTAACAAATAATTAAAACGAAATTAGAGATCGATTAAAGAATATTACAATAGCAAGTTTTACTGTAACTGAAATCTAATCTTCCTTCATTGCGCCTCTAATCCTGCTAAGAGATTCCGGTGTGATACCAAGATAAGTTGCTATATGTCGCTGAGGTACTCTTTCGTTCAGATCAGGATATAGCTTTTTAAAATGTATGTATCTTTCTGTTGCATTTTCTACAAGAAAGCCATTCTCCCTGTATATCTTATATCTCAGTGCACTTTCCAAAAGATAAATCCACACATCTTTGAATGAGACATTTTCCTTAATTATCTTTTTTATTGCTGTTGTCTCACAAATCATGATGGTTGTTTCTTCGAGCGTTTCCCACATACAGTTTCTTTCTGTATATCCAAAAAAGCCCTCATCCATAAACATTACACCTTCCGGAGCAAAACCTCTTGTAATGTCATTTCCGTCATTATCTATGTAATATGAACGTGCCAGTCCTGACAGGATAAGCCCTGCGTAGGTTGTATCATCTCCTATAGAAGCAAGAATCTCTCCTTTCTTTACTACTCTGAAACTGGCAAGACTCACTATATCACCGACCAGTTCTTCACTTACATCAATTTTGTATTCTTCTGCAAATATCATCAGTTGTTTTACAAAATAATCTTTATCCATAGAAATGCCTCCTTAATAACCACCCATAACAATGATGTATATAATACTAATTAAATTCACTCCACCATGTATAATCATAGGAACTATCATGTGCTTTCTTTTCTGATAACCAAAGATGCATACAAGTCCAAGCACAAAGGAATATCCGAAATTATACCAGTCAAGTAACCCAAAGAGCATATTAAAGAGTATAAGTGAAGCCATATCTCCAAATACCGACCCACAAAATTTCTTAGCGAAGCCCCTGTAATATATTTCCTTGCAAATTCCACTCACAAAGACCAGTGCAATTACATAAAGAATAGTTATTCCTACTCCCATCTTTTCATCATCTACAAAAGCAAGTTCTGTGCGACCCTTATAGATAGGCAAAGAAAGAAGACTTAACAGGCTGGCTACAATTGCGAGTATCACACCCCAAAGAATATCAGCACCAAGAGTCTCTTTTTCGTATATTTCCTTTTTAAGACTAATACCATTCGCCTTATAAAGAAGCAGAGCACTTGGAAAAATGATAAGATTTGCAAATATAAATGTGAAAGCAAATATCCATCTATTAGCCTGTACATAGCTTGCTATATCAAGCAGATTCATCCCCGGCTTATAGAACCTAAGCGCATTTACCATTTCAAAAGTGGCAATAAAAAGTGTCAAAACAGTGGTAATTGTTAATGCCTTTCCGGCATTCTTGATATCATTTTCTTTCATGATGTCACCTCCTGAAAGAAACAATACCATTACTTTATATTATTCGCATTGACATATGTTAAGATTCAAACATAATCTTCCAGTTTTATGTTCCAACGTTCATCATGACAAATCAGGATTTAATTCAACTTCTTCCAGCCTAATTCTAGATATACTTGTTCTATTTCTTTAATTAAGTCTCTTCCAAATATCCATATTTCCTGCCTCCACGGATGCCCCAGGTAACCAAATTCAAAGTTTTCTTCAATAAAAAAGTAGTAATCACCGTCCGGATAGAACGAAGGAAAATATGCAGAGTATTCTCCATTTGTGTATCTTTCGTCTTTCACTACACAGCTTCTCTGTTCAGATAGATTTCTCGGGTCATATAAAAAGGCAGAATGCTGCCAATCAAGTGCGTATATTTTTAGACCTTCCTTTGTGATCTTTATGAATATCTTTCTCATGGTATCACTAAGCATATCCAGCTGATAATCTGTCATATCTTCAATAGCATATACAGAATGATTTTCGTTGATATGAAACGGCATAGCAACATTTAACGAATGACCTCTGTACTCACATGAAGGAGAAAAACTCAGCTTGCTATAGACGGAGTTCCATATTTCATCATATTTTGTTGTATTATCTATAACCATAGTTGTCCACTCCGTATATAAATTTCTGATTTGTCCCCTTCAGTATCTTCCGGTATATACTTCTTTAAAATCTAGTCTCCCACATTTCCATCTTTATCTTTGATTTTATACTTCTTATATTTATATGCTCCCACAAAGAAAAGCAACGCTCCTATACCAGCACCGATATAAGCTAAAGCATCTGGAATTACTGTTAGCCTTGTGTCAATTAACACTACAAGCATTACAATAAAAATCCCAAAGCACATCCAGTTAATACCTGCCTGTCTCTTCATTTCATTCACCTATCCTTTATATTCAATGATTGAATAATACAAAATGAAATATGATTTTCATAAATACGAACGGCATTAGTGCGAGCAGAAAAACTATTCCTATAAGAATATTATTTCTGAGTTCCCTCTTCGCAAATGAATCAAATACATCATGATTCGGATCAGCTGGGTTTATAAATACATCTACCACATCATTCTTTTTAACATATAATCCAGAGAATCCTGCTGATGTCCACACTGAATTCCGTCCAATATAATTTTGTCCATTATAATAAAATGAATATGTGGCATTCTGGGAATGTGTATTTCTACGTCCAAATTCTGCTGCTTTAGTTTCTATGTCCACGCATGTAGCCGTAACATTCACAGTGCATCTATCTTTCAGCTTTTTCAGATTATATGCCTGTATAAAGAAGATCACTGAAATAATAACTGCAACGAGAACAAATACTATTATCATAAGACCTAACGTATCCTTCCTATTTTTATCATTATTGTGGTTCCCACGAACCCTGCTGTCTGATTCCGGTCTTTTTAGCTTCAGCAGTGAGTTTACTCACTTCTTCATCAGCGAGAGTCAACTTAAGTGCAGCAGATAACCTCTCGGCATAGACTGGCTTTGTGATACCGATTATAGGAATTGCCCCCTGTGCAATTACCCAAAGGATTGGCACCTGCGACTGATCTATCCCATACTTGTCAGCTATAGCCCTGATCATACTGAGAAGACCTTCTATCTTCTTGAACTTGCGCTTAGGAAACGCAAGGTTCCTCATCGAAAATGTAGGGAAATGATTCTTGGCATTATATCTTCCCGCCAATGCTCCCTGCTCAAGAACCATATATGCATAGTACTGAATTCCCTTACTGTTGCAGTAATCAATAATCGGTTGCTGATCATTTCGGAGCAAACTGAAATGATTCTGAACAGCACCCAGCTTAAGGCCATTCTTCTCAAGGAATTTTTCAGCAGTCTTTATATCTTCCATAGAAACATTTGATATTCCTATAGATTTAATACGACCGTCTCTCATAAGAGGAACTGCCTCACTTAGATTCTTCTCTATGTTCTTAGGGGCATGGAGCCAGAAGAGATCAGCCGACTTAAGGCGCAGTCGTTCCATGCTTTCTTCAAAAGATTTAGTAAATGCTCCTGCCTTATATTTCTTATCCGGAAAATACTTTGTCGAAAGAAATATATCCTCTCTGCCGTTTATGAATTCACCAAGTAGCTTCTCACATGAACCCATCCCGTAAACAGCAGCTGTGTCCCACTTAAGAAATCCAAGTTTAGTTGCCTTTTCAAAAGTATCTCTGAGCATTGAATCATCGTAGCTTTTACCGAATATAAGCCTGGAGCCATTGTATCCGGGTCCCCACGCCCACGTTCCGATCATAACCTCTTTATTATCATTACATTTTTTATCTTGCTCCTGCATGACTCCACCTCCCAATTATAGATAGTATTTGGGGTTCAATCTGAACTCAGTACAAAAATAACAGGTATCATAGAACTATTCATTAACATATGTTAATTAGTCTTCAGTTTTCTGTTCCTTTTTATTCTGACAAAAGGTATTGATAAGATGACGGCAACAAATGTAACGATAAACCCACCAATTATAATGATTATCGGGGAATAGGTCTTATCGATTCCCAACAATATACTTATTGCCACAGAGTAAGCAATAATCAACCATTGAATAATGTATATCGTATTAAGGTTTTCACTTAAATATCTGATAAATTCTCCAAGTTTTGTCTGCTCAAGCTTACCTAAGAGAAAATGACATGTACTGAGTGCAATTATAATAATAGGGATAGTCCATAGCGTACTAATAATATTATGATGGTAATACGAGTCTTTATATAAGGCAAAATTTTTACGAATATCAAAGCCTATATAGAGAAGTCCCACAGTATATACAGCAAAGAAAACCATTGAATAAAACATCAGATTTCTATACATTCGATCCTTATCCTCACACTTTTCAAGATACTTCCCAAAGAGCATCCCCAAAGCAGGATATACTATCCATAATGTCAAAGGAAACGAAGTCCATTTCCCCGTAGGTACAATAAGCCCAAGAAGATTCTGAAAAGCGCTTGGTTTCATATGCAATTTTGTCGTCCATATTCCGATAGCCTGCATAAGAAACGCCATCTCGCAGATTCTGATAGTAGAAAATTTGCATTTTTTCATTAATCCAATAAAGAGAAATGCCATTCCGGCAAACGGAAGGATATCAACACAAAGTAGCCCTCCAATAATATCAATATCTGTTTCGATCCCCACCATCATTCCAATCAGCTGAAGTAACGTCTGTCTGAAAAAATTTAGGGCATAACCTATTGTTAACAGCTTAACTCCACGCCTTTTAAAATCGGAAGAGGAACTATGTTTAGTGTATATCATTCCGATACCCATACAAAACATAAAGATAGGCGCAGCAAGAGGTCCTCCGACAAACTCTATCATAATTCGAAACATTGTATTAGGAATAACATTTACAAAATCATATGCACCAAACTGTTCATAGAAATGAATACAAACCATAAATGGGATTGCAAAAAACTTGACGCAGTCAACCTCAAACTGCCTTCCTACATTTATTTTTCCCGACTTTAGAACCGATTTCACTTACCGTATCCAACTCCTTAGTTTTCTTTTAAATCAAAATTATATATTTTTTCGAAATCCGACTTGATTGTGACAGCAGCTGTACATTTACTAAGATTATATATAACAGACCATTGGGTAATGCTGTCATAATACATGTGGCCCGGTTCATAATATTTATGTCCATCCATTTGGGCTTCACTAAGAAGCGTCATAGCATCTTTCTCACTAAGTATTGATGATTTTTCATAGAGTCGTCTATCAATAATTTCATAACGTTCCTTACCAGTACCATTTTTTTCTTTTGTTGATATCGTAAAATTAGTAAGGCAAAAACTCCTGCTCTCCGGCTTTTTGCGTATAACGACCATTTCGTTATTGATATACTCGATTATTGCTGAATCACCACTTCGATCAGCTACATGAAAATGATATCCAATCTTACCACTTGAATTCATATCAATATTTCTAAGTATATCCAGAGCTTCCTCTACATCCGATGCTCTATCAAGTAATAACCTGATAGCAAGTGTAGTCATAACAGGTGTTTTCCCTGTACTTTGATGAACAATCTGCTCCACAGCCGTATTGACAGCCACAGCAAGACCTTTTTCATTCATTCCATCCAACGGTGAATATACAGATGCCAAAGTTCTGAATCTGCTGAGAAAACTCTTTTCGGGCAAATGATTATAATCAAATCCGATATGCCCCAAGTTAGATAATGCGATTGACCTATAGCCTTGTTTAGGGGTCGTTCTTATCAGCATCGCCATACCACTTTTATAATCAAAGTTACGAGCAAATAATTTCTGATTATCCTGCGTCGATGCAACAAATGTGCTACAAGCTCCTTCGGGCTTTACCTTCACAGGAAGTCCATTTAAGAGTATTCTGCATACATTATTTGCAAATTCTGAATCGGTTCTCGCCCCCATTTCCAGCAGACGATAAAGTTGATAATCTGCGGTATAATCCATAGTATAAAGCGGTGACTCAGATACCTTCTTAAATGTCCGTAGTGTTTTAATTGCATTTTTCATTGAATTTCTACTCCAACATTCTCCTTTACACCATTCAGTCCCAGATAATGATAACAGATTAGAGCATTCACCTCTTTTGCCATACTTTTCTCATCCGAATAATTGAGGAGAATTTCTGTCAGCCCGAAGATCATAATCCTTGAAATAAGTTTCTTTATGTTCTCGTCATCCACCGGACAAGCTTCAATAAAGTTCTTTATAATCATTTCTTCTATCATTTTTTTATCCGATCCGACACTTGAACGAAGCATTATCAGTATCCCGGAACGATTCCTGCTTAGAAGATTGGTCAGAAAAACAGATATCTCATCTAACTTGTCCGAAGTGCATTTTTCTATAAATTCAGGCGTAAAGAACTTATTACTTGTCCCAATTATTTCTTTTCTTGCAGTACCTGTCAAAAACTCATATATTTCTTCTTTTGAAATAAAATAACGATATATATTACTCTTACTAATGTTGCTTCTGTCTGCAATCTGTTTTAAGGAAGTGTTTTCATATCCTCTTGTAATGAATAATCTCTCTGCAACCGAGACTATCTTATTCTTTATTTCCTCTTTTTTTACTTGCATATATCTTCCTCTATAAATGATACCAATCATGTAAAAGTGACCATTGTTGTAATGAGCAGAATAGCATAGAGTGTATAAATATTCAACAATTTCAAATCAAAAACGACCGATAATTGTATTTGTTATCATCTGACAAAAACTTCTGAGAGCGATCTAATTTCCTAATAAAAATCCGAGCCAGTTTATCTTACTGACTCGGATTTCCCCACCTTGTTTATTCTATGGTCACTTCTTCTCTTTCAGTGAACTTTTTATCCTGCTTAGAGACTCCGGCTTAATGCCGAGATATTTGATTTCCTCTTCTCTACCTATCATATATTCCCACCTTTTCTTCCATAACACAACATTTCGAGTAAGTTGTGGAAATTTTATATCCCTACCGTAACATAACCGAATGCCTTTGTCTATATTTTTCCATAACCACATCTTCTGATGCAGTTGTAGAAGAAATGCACCGAAAGACTATTATTCACTCCTCTCTGCTCATCGTCTATATAAACGCTTTACTAAGCAATATATGTATTTGTTGTTTCTACCTTTTTTTCTTTATTCCACTTAAGAAAATATTCTACTGCACAGCTTCCAAAAACTACTGCAAGTGCTATATCTGACCAGAAGTTCCATCCAATCTTTTCACCTGAAGAAATAGAGCTTGAAAGAACCATTCCCGCATTAAATAGCCAAAGCACTGTTGTTATAGAATGCAGAATTGCACATACCTTTGTCTCTGTAACCTTTGTTTCCTTATTATTTGTATTCATAACTGTATTTGTCATTGTCGTATCCTCCTTAATCATCATTCTACTTATTATCTTTATCTTCACTATCTTTTTTATTCTTCTTAGAATTCATTGTTACGAACATTCCCATCGGACATAAGAAGCAACATATTACTAAAACTAATATTGTACTTGTTGTCATTTTTCCTAACCTCCACTTATGTGTTTCATTTGATGATTGGATAATACAATAAGATTAATCTATATATAGCATTTCTGTAGTAAATGGACAAAAATATGATGTGAATGGTAATACTGCTCAGCTCACTATCTTCAATCCTGGAGTAAACTTCCATATGATTTCTACTTCTTTCTCCTGGCTTACCACTACCTTATCTATCAGTTGTTCTGCAAGTTCACTGCTGAGTGTCTCTATATTCATCATCTCCTTTGATACGTACAATCCCCAGTATGACGTTTCTGTAACCGGCAAGTACTTTTCCATAAATTTCGGCAGATAATTTTCCATAATCCGCGGCATTTAAGATTCCATAGTCCGCGGCATTTTTTTTTCCATCCCTGCCATTATGCCATTTCTTCTAAAAATGATTTTCTGTTTTCGAGCCTGTAGCTCTTCCCATTCATCGGGATCTTGTCGCATTGATATGCGAGTCTGTCCAATATAGCGGTCGCAAGCGCAGCGTCCCCAAGGAACTCTGTCCATTCTTCGAATCCCTTGTTTGTTGTTATGATGATTGCTGTCCGTTCCTGCAGTTC
>NZ_FUXA01000017.1 GCF_900167085.1 Eubacterium ruminantium | reverse complement strand
GCTTTTTCATTCCTAGAGACAAATATATATCTAATGGATTATGTTATGTTTCAAACAAAACGCCCTTCATTCGTTAATGTAATACTTCTTTCGGGGCACTTTGCTTGAAGCTTTTTCATTCCAAGGATATATAATGCTTTTGGGGATTGCCGTAAAAATCATTCATATATTTAGCAAAAAAGTTCACGCGGGAAGTATTGCGATACTTCCCGCGTGAACTTTTTTAGGCTGTACAAGGCCTATATTATTTTATTCGATTACTCTTCTGAGCTTTCTTCTTCCTCTTCATCCTTTACAGACATGTCCATATTCATAATCTGACGCTTTCTAGCGAGTTCATCGCTATCAAGGTATTCATCGTATGTTGTCTGCTTATCGATAAGACCTGTAGCTGTAAGCTCCATGATACGGTTAGCTGTTGTCTGAATGAACTGATGATCCTGACATGCAAAAAGTACAACGCCCGGGAATTTGATAAGGGCATTATTGAGTGATGTGATAGATTCCATGTCAAGGTGGTTTGTAGGCTCATCAAGGATAAGACAGTTGCTTCCCATAATCATTATCTTAGACAGAAGGCATCGAACCTTCTCTCCTCCGGAAAGGACTTTAACTTTCTTAGTTCCTGCATCACCAGGGAAGAGCATTCTTCCAAGGAATCCTCTTACGTATGTTGCATCCTTCTCTTCAGAATACTGTGTAAGCCAGTCAACCATAAGAAGGTCATTATCAAATTCTTTTGTATTGTCTTTAGGGAAATATCCCTGAGATGTTGTAACACCCCATTTGTATTCACCTTCATCAGGTTCTTCTTCGCCTGCAAGGATCTTGAAGAGCATAGTTGTAGCAAGTGTATTTGGACCTACAAATGCTATCTTATCTTCTTTTCCTACTGTAAATGAAATATTATCAAGGAGTTTCACTCCATCAACTGTCTTGCTGATATTCTTAACTGTAAGAACTTCATTTCCGATTTCACGATTTGGTCTGAAATCGATATATGGGTATTTTCTGCTTGAAGGTTTGATCTCGTCGAGCTCGATTTTCTCAAGAGCTTTTTTACGAGAAGTAGCCTGCTTTGATTTACTTGCATTAGCAGAGAATCTTGCAATGAATTCTTTTAATTCCTTGATCTTCTCTTCCTTCTTCTTATTTGCTTCCTTCATCTGACGGATCATAAGCTGGCTTGACTCATACCAGAAGTCATAGTTACCTGCATAGATCTGAATCTTGCCATAATCAAGGTCTGCTGTATGTGTGCAGACTTTATTGAGGAAGTATCTGTCGTGGCTGACAACGATAACTGTATTTTCAAAGTTAATAAGGAACTCTTCAAGCCATGCAATAGCATCGAGGTCCAAATGGTTTGTCGGCTCATCGAGAAGAAGTACATCAGGATTTCCGAAGAGTGCCTGTGCAAGAAGAACTTTGACCTTAAGGTTACCATCAAGTTCGCTCATCATACTGTAATGATATTCTGATTCAACTCCTAAACCATTAAGAAGAGTTTCCGCATCTGCCTGCGCATTCCATCCATCAAGTTCAGCAAATTCAGCTTCAAGCTCTGAAGCTCTTATACCATCTTCTTCAGTAAAATCTTCTTTCGCATAGATTGCATCTTTCTCCTGCATGATATCATAGAGTCTCTTATTACCCATGATAACTGTATCAATAACATTATATGCATCGTATTTGAAGTGGTCCTGCTGAAGTACCGAAAGTCTTTCTCCCGGATCCATGGAAACATCTCCGCTGGTTGGTTCAAGTTCACCTGAAAGGATCTTCAGAAATGTTGATTTTCCTGCTCCATTTGCTCCTATAAGACCATAGCAGTTTCCCGGTGTGAATTTGATATTAACCTCCTCGAAGAGTGCCTTTTTACCAAATCTGAGTGAAATATTGTTTGCGCTTATCATTTATCTTTTTCCTTTTCTATATATATTTTTCTTTATAATCTTTATATTATCCGGAAGTTATGTCCGTTTTATAATTTAGTGATGCCACCGTCTGTCCACCTGCAATTATCCAAACAGTTTCCTGCTTATTTATACTACGTATCACCACTGTGGCAACCTGTTTTCTGTTTATTACGTTCAATCGCCTATAATCATACCAAACAGTTTCCTGCTTATTATATCCGGCTACCGGCATTTTGCAACACAAGATTATTTTGTATCAGTATTTGGGCGGCCTGAACTTTTAGCAGTGCTGCCCTGCTTAATTCTTTCGCCGGTTCTGCTAACTGAAGTTTTTCTCACAGCCGTTTTTCCTGCCGCAGTTTTTTTAGCAGCAACCTTTCTTGCGGCAGCTTTCTTATCCATGGCAGCCGATTTCTTAGCTGCACATTTCACAGAAGCCCTGACAGCTTTTGCCTTTTCCTTAGCCTTACGCTTTTTCTCTGATTCATCTATCTCATCAATAAGATGCTCCATATAACGCTTCTTACTATATATATCATATGCGAGCATATAAACAAGCGTCATTTTCTTAAGATATTCGTCATCTTCTTCAGGCATTTTCATTTCAGCTATCTCATCAGCTCTGATTATACTGTTCTCGATATTGAAATACTGCCTTCTTTCAAGATTGAAGATCTCACTGTATACCTCAGTAAGACTTCTTCCGTCTTCACCCTTCTTGTTGAAATATCTTTCCATCATTGGGTCCAAAAGTTTTCTTATATCACTGATTGAAGCAATATTCTTAAGATAATAAATAGATATCAGCATAATGATATGCTCTTTGGAATATTTTTTCTTCTCAGGAGGCGGAAGTATCTTATTCTTTGTATAGTTATTGATCATAGTCTTTGTGAGAGTCTTATCATCCTCTCCGTCAGTACGATCACTCCTTTGAAGATGCACATCCATAAATCGAATAACCTGATCCATATATAATTCTATATCCGGAATATCTTCAGGCATAATGTAATCAAGTCTAATAAGCCTTCGGATCTCCTTCTTTAAATCATTAAATTTATCATCCATATAATCCCACTTTCGTAATAAGCATTATACTTCCGGATCATCCTCGTCTTCGTCTTCAGGTTTAGGCAAAATAAAAAGCTCAACTCTCACAGCTCTGTTCTTCTCTGCATTAGTTACTTTTATTCGCACATTTCCATCGCTGACTTCATCTCCGGTTTCCGGAATTCTGTCCAAAAGCTCAATAACATAACCACCGATAGAATCATAATCTTCTGATTCAATGGAGGTACCTATAGCATCATTTACATCATCGATCTTTACAGAAGCATCGATATCATAATGATCATCATCTAATTTTCTGATGAGGTCATCTTCATATGTATCATATTCATCTCTGATATCCCCGACTATCTCTTCAAGAATATCTTCCATAGTTATGAGACCGGCTGTAAGTCCGTACTCATCTATAACTATACACATATTTGCCGAAGAGGTTTTCATGCCTGCAAATATCTTTGCAGTATGCTGATATTCATATACAAATACCGGCTTTCTCATAACCTTTTCAATCTTGAAATTCTTCTTTTCGTTGTCGCTCAAAAGGAGCACATCTTTAACATGAAGAATACCGATTATATGATCACGGGTTTTTCTGTAAACCGGAATCCTCGAGAAATTCTCGCGTCTGATAAGTTTCAAAAGATCGTCATATCCCGTATCATATTCAACACAAACCATGTCGGCTCTCGGTATCATTATATCTTTCGATACAACTTCTCCGAAGTCAACCACATTGGTTATCATTTCTCTCTCATCTTTTTCGATAACACCGTCTTCATGACTAACATCAACAATTGTCCTGAGTTCACTTTCAGTCATATGCTCCTTCTTATTCGGATCAATGCGAAGGATTTTGAAAATAACTGTTGTCACACCATTAAGTATCCATATCAATGGTGTAAAAATGAGCATAAGAAATGCACAAGGATATGCAAATATAAGTGACAATCTTAAATTATAAAGTGTTGCAAATGTCTTTGGTGTTATCTCTCCGAATATAAGAACAACAAGTGTAAGTATACCTGTTGCAACACCGATATAAGCACTTCCGAAAAGTTCTGTACAAAGTGTTGTAGCAAGTGCTGACGCAGAGAGATTTACTATATTATTGCCGATAAGAACTGTTGTCAGCAATTTTGAAGATGAATCTCTAAGCCTTAAAACCTTGGCCGCCCTTTTATTGCCTTCATCACTAAGTGCTTTTAATTTGTTCAGATTAACTGTTGTAAGCGCTGTTTCCGCAGAAGAAAAAACTCCGGATAGTATCAAAAGCACTATAAGAACGACCAGTTTCACTATGGCATCAGGGTCCATATTTATTCCTTTCCTATTACCTATTTAGGTTCCTTTCGTACCCATACGGATACCGCATCTCTATTTACATAGAAATCACCGAAACCTTCATCATCTATTTTTATATTATACTTGGCATTTCCCATGACATCCGAGAAATGAGCACCGGCAAACTGTCTGCCTATATACATATGCTTAGTTCCGCCTGTTCCGTCGGATAAAACAACAGCAAGACCCGAATCCTTATGTTCAGGATCACCTTCTCTTGTCCATCCTATGCAATTTGGATCATCGAAATAGTCATGCTGAGCTCCATATGCCTTTGTCTTTCTAAGTTTCATAAGCTTATCAAGCACTGTCTTCTTAGCTTTAATCTTGTCATGAGGAATTCCCTTATAGTCACCGTAGAAGATACAAGGATAGCCCTCAGCTCTAAGAAGTATCAAAGCATAAGCCATAGGTTTAAACCAATCTTCAACCCAGGATTCCAGGAATCCTCCCGGCTGTGTATCATGATTATCAACAAATGTAACCGCACTGATAGGACTGCTCTGAACAAGAGAACCGTCAAATATTCTCCTCAGATCAAAATCCCCATGAGCTCTCGAACAATTATGTAAACTAAAATGAAGTGGCACATCGAAAAGCGATGCAGGTGTTTTGATATCCTCAAGATATTTTTCCAGACGATATCTGTCCCAATGCCAATACTCGCCAACGGTGAATAATTCCTTATGAAGCTCTTCTCTGAGTTTATATAACCAATCTCTGTAAAATGCAGCAGGTATATGCTTAACGGCATCAAGACGCATTCCGTCAATGCCTGTTGTTTCGATATACCATTTTCCCCAATTTACAAGTTCTTCAAAAACCTCACGGTTACTGAAATCTATATCGGCGCCCATAAGATAATCGTAATTGCCATTATCTGTATCATCAACGCCTTCATTCCATTCTTTACCCGCAAACTTGTAGAGAGCACGTTTCAGATTGTCCTGATCCCAGTCAATACCATCAAAATGTCTCCAGTTCCATGTAAATTTGGAATATTTTCCTTTTCTTCCGGGAAATGTGAATTTTGTCCATGCACCGATAGTTCTGTTATCGCCAACCATCTGATATCGATTGTGCTCATTGAATTCCGCAGCCTCGACCTTCTCTACCTGATCGGCACCCATTTTATGATTAAGAACTATATCCGCATAAACATTTATACCTTTATCATGAAGCGCTTTAATAGCCTCAAGATATTCTTTCTTGGTTCCGTACTTGGTTCTCACTGAACCTTTCTGATTGAACTCACCAAGATCGTAAAGATCATATACACTGTAACCTACATCTTTAGAACCAAAAGCCCCTTTATATGCAGGTGGAAGCCAAACCGCTGTTACCCCCGCAGTTTTAAGTTTCTGCGCCTCTGACGCAACATTCTTCCATAACTTTCCGTCGTCGGGAAGATTCCACTCAAAAAACTGCACCATCAGTCCGTTTTCGCCCATAAAATCAGCCTCCTCTTTTAACCCAACATCTCAAATATTTAATATCTGTTATAGTTTCCAAAATAGCTAATCACCTTTAGATTATAGCAAAATCACTTATTATCGTAAATAAGATTTTTATCCTCACCTGCTCCTTCAACCAAAATAGGAAACCGTTTTCTATCACCAACCCCATACAAATAAAGGAAGCCCCAAGGGTAACCGTCTTACCCCGGAGCCTCCACTATTCTCTTTCTGATTATTCTATAAACTACTCGGACAAGCGATCACCTGTTTTTGTCTGAGATATTTACACATTTCACCACGCATATCATATAGCGGATGATCATCAATCATCTCACTGCATCAGTCGTAGATTCAAATGATCGTCTATCATTTCACATTATCTGTCGTAAAACTAAATAATCATATAATACCGGTTGATCATTTTATATCATTGCATGTACCCATGAATACCGGCAGACCTGTTTCATTATCTATTATCATATAAACAAATGGCTTATCCAGTGTGATATACACTACAGCCTTTTCTTCTACAGCTTCACATCTTTTCATTTCAACCGCTGTTGTAGCCGCTGCACGTGTGCCTTTTCTATCAACATCGATATGAGTATTATGAAAAACATCGGATATATCTGCTCCATTACCGTCAACGCTGCTTAGATCAAACATCTCACTGAAGTCAGCATTAAAAAAAGCCGTCTCCATCCCCATATCCATAAGCACATTTCTTAAAGATGTTCTGTAATCCGCAGAAAACTCAGGTATTTTTACATAAACTTCTTTACTGTAATCCGGATTTGTTACCGCAGCAATAAAATCATTTCCCTTTATCTCACTCATATATTCCTCAGGGCTTTTTCCTTCTGCAGGAAGAATTCCGACAAATGAATACTTATCCCCTTTATATGGCTTTCTAAATCCTATACCATCATCAAGTGTAAAATAACAGCTTTCCTTGCTGCTAAGCATTGCAACTTTATCTTCATTACCATCCTTATCAGTAAAAATTGCATTTTCATTTATGTCGTCCTTGCTATATTCCTTTTTCCACTCAGCTTCAAAATAAAGTGCGTTTATAAGGTACATTATTGCTTCTTTATCTATATCATCAATAGTTTTTTCTACCAGACCATTCGTGTTATTGTAGCCCCAGTTATTTATGTCATCTATTGTTGAACTGTCAAATGGAGCCTGATAGATTTCCGAATCATAATAATCCTTGCAATTTTGGATAAATCCATCCTTTACAACTATCCCTTCTTTGATCCATATCGAAT
Source organism: Eubacterium ruminantium (assembly GCF_900167085.1). Lineage (GTDB taxonomy): Bacteria > Bacillota > Clostridia > Lachnospirales > Lachnospiraceae > Eubacterium_Q > Eubacterium_Q ruminantium. Next base: position 38,772 of record NZ_FUXA01000017.1, on the reverse strand, counting down.
TTGCGTTACTGAATTCAGCTTCCTCATCTTTTAGAGATTTACAATATGCAGAAAGCGCCCTGTTATATTCATCTCTTGCCATTCCTTTTCCGAGAACTTTCTCCATCTCAGTCAGAGTTTGGGATGTCGCACCATTTTCTGTCATACCAAGTGCATTTATTATCGATATCGGGGATACCATTACATTATTCCCTTTTTCATTTTCCAAAACCAGCTTCATAAGTTCAAAGGAAAAATCTGCTGTTCCGTCTATAAACTTTTTCTCTTCATCCGGAGACGGAAGATCAACCTTTCCCTGTTCCATATCTGCACCAAGAAGAACTGTCTTTGTACTTATTTCTTTTTGTGCAGCCGGTTCCTTTGATGATTGCAATCCGGTTGTTTCATTACCACTTGACTGATCCTCTGTAGCCGGATTCTCTGTAGACTGATTTTCTGTTGGCTGAATCTCTGTAGTAGGATTCACGAGTGTCGGTGATTCACTTGGGGTTTCATTCCCAGTATTATTGTCACTTCCTGTCTTACCGCATCCTGTCAGCATAATCATCCCCGCCATAAAAATCGCCGCAAGCCTTCTACTGTATCTTCTTTTTGATTTAATACTTTTGTTGAACATAACTTTCCTCCTGATATCCGGTTGATTTAACCGTAATAAAGCTCCGTATATATCTGAATTTTTCAAACCTATAATATATACGGAGCAAATAATATTTTTATTGGATTTTTTATTTTATTTTTGGACTGTTCCCCATAAAGTTATCATCATAAATTTATTATCACGAATTTCTTTTCATGAATTTGCTATCATGAATTTACTCAACTATATCATTGCATATACCCATAAATACCGGCATATTTGTATCATTGTCGATTATCATATATACGAAAGGTCTGTCCAGTACGACATGTCCATCCACCAATGCAGCACCTCCTACCATCTCAACTTTTGTTATAGCAGCCGCCTTGGTACCATTTCTGTCAACATCAATGTGAGTATTATGAATAACATCACCTATCTTTGCATAGCCGCCATCAACAGTACTAAGATCAAACATCTCACTGAAGTCTGCATTTTCGAATGCACTTCCCATTCCCATATCTATCAAAGCTTCTCTCAAAGAAGATTTATAATCAGCGGAGAATTCAGGAATTTCAACACAACAATGACCATTTTCCCCATTTACTATCGCATTCGCAAAATCACTTCCATTTATTTCACTCATATATTCCTCAGGACTTTTTCCTTCTCCAGGAAGAATTCCGACAAATGAATACTTATCTCCTTTATATGGCTTTATAAAACCGGTTCCACCATTAAGCTTGAACCAATCATTTTCCTCACTTACTAACATCGTAACCTGATCTTTATTTCCGTTTTTATCTGTAAACACTCGATTTTCCGATATATCTTTCTCTTCATACTGTACTTTCCACTTAGCTTCGAAATATATAGCATTTACAAGGAACATAATATCTGTTTCTTTCATATCATCTACAGTATTATCTATCAATCCGTTTGTGTTATTGTAGCCCCAGTTATTTATATCATTTATTGTTGATTTATCAAATGGAGCCTTGTAGATTTCCGAATTATAATAATTCTTACAATTCTGTACAAACGGATCCTGCACAACCACATCATCATTGATCCAAACTGAATTAGCATTATTGAATGTAGCGTCTTCACTGTATAAGGACTTGCAATATGCTGAAAGAGCTCTGTTATATTCGTCCCTTGTCATTCCTCTACCCACAACAGCTTCCATGTCAGTAAGAGTATTTCCTGCCGCTCCGTTTTCTACCATTGCAAGAGCATTTATTATCGATACCGGAGAGATCATAATATTCTTTCCATCGCTATTTTCCAAAATCTTCTTCATGATTTCAAATGAAAAATCCGTTGTTCCGTCTATAAACTTTTTCTCTTCATCTTCAGACGGAAGTTCCACCTTACCCTGCTCCATATTTGCACCAAGAAGAATCGCCTTATCACTTATCGCTTTTTTAGGAACCGGATTTTCTGATTTATTATTCTCTTCATACTCTTCATCCGGATGCTGCTTCTCCGAAGGCTGTTCTTCAGCATGATCATCATCTGTCCACTGTATCTCTGTACTCTGAATTTCCGGATTTTCATTCGGAATCGGCTTGTCTTTTTTCTTATCTCCTGTATTTCCGCATCCTGTCAGCATGATCATTCCTGCCATAAAGATTGCCGCCAATTTTCTGCCGTATTTTCTTTTTGAACTTATTGTTTTATTAAACATATATATTCCTCCTGTCATATAACACACTTGATCTTTATAATAAAAACTCCGTATATACATCGGATTTCTTTAACCTCTAATATATATACGGAGCAAATAGAGTTTTTATTGGATTGGTTTATATTAATTTATTATTTTTGTGTTATCCCAAAACCTATTTTACAATATCATTACATACGCCCATAAACGTCGGTAAACCTGTACTATTATCAATGATCATATATACAAATGGCTGATCAAGTGTAATATGAACTTCTTCTCCGGCTATTGTACAGCTTTCATTATCTACGACTACCGCTGTTGTGGCTGCTGCTCTGGTACCCTTTCTGTCAACATCAATATGAGTATTATGATATACATCGCTAATCTTAGCTCTGCCACCATCAACAGTACTAAGATCAAGCATCTCGCTGAAGTCTGCATCTTCAAATGCGCTTTCCATTCCCATATCATATAACGGAGCTTTCAAAGACGATCTATAATCCGCAGAGAACTCCGGTATTTCTACATAAACGTCTTTACTGTAATCCGGATTTGTTACCGCAGCAATAAAATCATTTCCCTTAATCTCGCTGATATATTCCTCAGGACTCTTTCCATCCGCCGGAAGAATTCCTACAAATGAATACTTATCTCCTTCATATGGCTTTATAAATCCTGTTCCGTTATTAAGTGTAAAACAACAGTTTTCCTGACTGCTGAGCATTGTAACTTTATCTTCATTACCATCCTTGTCAGTAAATATCCTGTCTTCTGATATACTATCCTCCGTATAAGCAGCTGCCCATTCGCCTTCAAAATAAAGCGCATTTACAAGGAACATTATGTTAGTTTCATTAATCTGATCAATGGTTTTATCTATGAGTCCATTCGTATTATTGTATCCCCAATTATTTATATCATTTAATGTTGATTCATCAAATGGCGCCTGGAAGATTTCAGAGTCATAATAATCTTTACATTTCTGAACAAATGCATCCTTCACACCTATACCTTTCCTGATCCATATTGAATTTTTATTGCTAAACTGAGCTTTATCATCATACAAAGATTCACAATATGCAGAAAGCGCTCTGTTATATTCGTCCCTTGTCATTCCTCTGCCCACAACCTTTTCCATATCGGCAAGTGTGTTACCTGCAGCGCCGTTTTCTGTCATGGCAAGAGCATTGATTATTGATATAGGTGAGATCATGACATTATCATCTTCTTCAGCTAAAACCTTCTTCATAAGTTCAAATGAAAAATCAGCTGTGCTATCAACGAACTTTTTCTCTTCATCAAAGGATGGAAGCTCTGCATCGTTCTTTTTCATGTTCGCGCCAAGAAGAACTGTTTTTTCACTTATTTCCTTTTGCGCTACCGGCTCTTTCGCTGATGGATTTTGTGTTGTTGGTTCTGACGTTGTCGGTTCTACTGCAATTGTTGTAGAAGTTTTTGTTGTCGGCTCTGACGTTGTCTGAGTCTCACTATTTATTTCTGTTTTCTTGGAACTTCCTGTTTTTCCGCATCCTGTCAGCATTATCATCCCTGCCATGAAAATTGCTGCCAGTCTTCTGCTATTTTTTCTTTTTGATTTAATACTTTTGTTAAACATATTTTCCTCCTGAATGTTCATACTTTTAACCTTTTTTATTTACAAGAACCCCGTATATATACCGGTTTTTCTTGAAACCATATTATATATACGGAGCAAATATTTCTTTTTATGGAATTTTTTTTGAAATTATATTCAAATCCAATCTGATCCTCATTTGGTCCTCATCGGATTCTCATCAGCTCCTCATTTGGTCTTAAACAGGGTTGCTTCAGATGAGGATCAGGAATACTATTCAACTATATCATTACATACACCCATAAATAATGGTAATCCTGTACTATTATCAATTATCATATATACAAATGGCTGATCCAGTGTAATATGAACTTCTTCTCCGGCTATTGCACAGCTTGTTTCTTCTTTTTGATCTGATATTTTTGTTAAACATATTTTTCCTCCTGAATGTTCATACTTTTAACCCTTTTTTATATACACAAAAACTCCGTATATATACCGGTTTTTCTTGAAACCCTATTATATATACGGAGCAAATATTTCTTTTTATGGAATTTTTATATTTTTTTCAACTTCCTTTGTCAATGAAACGATCTACAATTGCTTACATCACGGCATTCATTTACCAATATCTGTCAAATGAAGAAATGCCTTACTGCTCGATAACATTGTAGCTAAGAACTTCACATCCATCATCATTAAATCTATATGTTACTTCTACTTCCAGTTCTTCACCATCAAGTACTTTTTTCTTATCGTTTTCCTCAAGAATGTTCACATCAATAGGAATAACATTTCCGGTCGCATCCACAAATACTATGTCTTTTCCGTCTTGATATATCTTTCCCGTTCCGACCAAATTGTCATCCGAATCAACTACGGCAGCTCCATCATTTTCTGATTTTTCACCTCGAATGCCATCTATACCTTCAACAATTTCTATATCCTCGGCATCTTTATTAGCAGTATGCTTCCATTTATTCCCTAAAGTGCTCGTATTTTTTTTATCGCTTTTATCACCATATGAAATCGAAGCAGATTCATTGGAATACTGACCATCATCTTTTACATCCTGTTCCTCGGCCCCGCCGGCTGCTACCGGATTCTTTCTTCCGGCCGAATCTTTAGCATCTTTCTTATTCAAAGATTTAACTCCAAAAATATAAGAAGGAATAAGTATAACAAGAACAGACGCAGCAATAAGCATCGTCATAAATGTTTTCTTTTTCCTCTTTCTTTCGGTAATGCTGATAACTTTGTCATTCTTATTATCAGGCGCATCAAGTCCCGCTTCTATCTTATCCCAGATATCAGGAACTTCCTCATCCAACGCCTGCATATATAAGGCTTCAATTTCGGAAATCTCAGCATCTGAAAGATCACTTCGAATATCACCGAAGAAGATTTCGTCATTATTATTCAGTTTTTCGAAATCATTATCTTTCATATAAACATCGCCTCATTTTTTTAATGGCTTCATTATACTGCCATGATACAGTACCTTGCGGTTTTCCTAATACTTCAGCAATTTCTTTAAATGTCATACCGCCTTCGATCTTCATATCGACTATATCTTTCTCAGTTTGGCTCAAAATCTTCATAGCCATCTCGATACTCAGTTTTTTAACAGCAGTATCTTCAACATTTTGTTTGTCTTTAAGTGTATCCTTGATACTTGTACCGGTGTCGCCCTCGCTCGAATCCATCGAATGCTGTCCGGCCCCTCCGGAAAATCCCATCGGTGCATCAAGTGATATTGTTTCATGAGAATTCTTCCTAAGATAATCAATACACATATTTCTTGCAATAGTGATCATCCATGTCTTATGGTGTCCTCTTCCATCAAATGTAGCCGCTGACTTGAACAGTCTTATAAAGAAATCCGCAGATACATCTTCCGCAGCTTCTTTCTGTCTGAGAATATTAAGACAAACAGAATATATAAGCTTCATATACGCCTTATATATCTCGCTTAATGCCTCTCTATCTCCGGCAGCCAGTTGTTTCATCAGCATATTAAATTGTTCTTCAGACACCCGGCCACCTCCTATCTATATATACGAAACTCATTTACTGATTTATGGAAAAATAATTAAATATTTTTTATCTATCAGAAAGTGAGATATAATCTGTCTCTTTCGCAACTGACATATATGCCGGTCTTATGATCTTATTGGTACAAATAAGCTCTTCTATTCTATGTGCGCTCCATCCTGCCACCCTCGCAATTGCAAAAAGCGGTGTAATGAATTCATCAGGAATTCCGAGCATGTTATATACAAAACCACTGTAGAAATCTATATTTGGACAAACAGGTTTATACATCTTGCGTTCATTCTTCATAAGTTCCGGTGCAAGACGGGCTACTCTGTGATACAGATCAGCTTCTTCCATCCTGTCTTTTTCCTCTGCAAGGAGCATTGTATATTTTTCAAGAATCTCAGCTCTTGGATCTGACTTTGTATAAATCGCATGGCCGATACCATAGATAAGACCTGACTTATCAAATGCTTCCTTACGAAGAATCTTCAGAAGATATTCTGCTATCTCATCATCATTCTTCCAGTCCTTAACATTTTTCTTTATCTCATCAAACATATTCTTAACTTTGATATTTGCGCCGCCGTGCTTTGGTCCCTTAAGCGAGCAAAGTGATGCAGCAACCGAAGAATATGTATCAGTACCTGAAGAAGTAACAACATGTGTTGTGAATGTTGAATTATTACCCCCGCCGTGTTCTGCATGAAGAACAAGAGCTATATCAAGTATCTTTGCTTCAAGCGGTGTAAATGTTTTATTCTGTCTCATAATCCTGAGAAGATTTTCTGCTGTAGAAAATTCCGGCTTTGGATTATGGATATAAAGTCCTCTGCCTGTCATATAATGTCTATATGCAAGATATGAATATGCAGCTATCATAGGAACAGTAGAAATAAGCCATATACTCTGTCTGAGAACATTTGATATAGCAAGATCATCTGAGTTCTTATCATATGAATTAAGTGTAAGGATGCTTCTCGCCATGGCATTCATGATATCCTTATTAGGCGACTTAAGTATGACATCAGGCACAAATTCATCAGGAAGCATTCTGTTATATGCAAGAAGCTTTGTAAATTCATCGAGCTCTTCTTCATTTGGAAGCTTACCAAATATAAGAAGATAAACTGTCTCCTCGTATCCGAATCTGCCTTCGCTGCTGAATCCCTCTACAAGTTTATTGATATCAATACCGCGGTAGTATAACTCACCATCTATCGGCTGAATCTCACCGTTAACTTCCTTTGTTCCATATATAGTTGATATTTCGGTAAGACCTGTAAGAACACCTTTACCGTTAGCTTCTCTAAGGCCTTTCTTTACTTTATACTGATCATAAAGTTCAGGCTCGATCTTGTTATTCTCCTGACAAAGCCTTGATAATCTGTGTATCTCTCTTGCTGCTTCTCCGGGACTTAAATATGACATTTTCTACCTCACTTATCATTTAGAAATCTATCAAAAAGGCGCAACCAAACAGTCACCTTGCTCCTGCGTCTAATCTTAATCCGTAAAAATCACCGCATTAAACGGTATATTTTCTCCATTCAGACCATAGTAGTATACCAAAATGCGAGTTGAGTTTCAATTCTTATATAAATGGGAAATGAGGGCACCGACAAGCAGCACCCTCAAAAGGATATATTTTTCTACTCTAGTATTTATTTGTATTAATTATTTGAAAGGAACAACTGCTCCATCGTAAGTTTCATTAATATAATCTGTGATCTCCTGTGACTGAAGAACATTTACAAGTGCCTTGATAGCTTCATCATTCTCATGTCCTTCTTTAACAGCGATTATATTTACATATGTCTTGGCAGCTTCTGAATCACTCTTCTCATATGCGATAGAGTCTTTTCCAACTGAAAGTCCTGCTTCAAGAGCATAGTTACCATTAAGAACTACATATGCAACTTCGCCTCTTACTCTGGCTACCTGAGCCGCCTCAAGCTCTTCGATCTTGATGTTGTTTGGATTGTCAACGATATCATTTACAGTTGCTGTAAGTCCTGCACCATCTTTAAGCTTGATGATTCCATTATCCTGAAGGAGAAGAAGCGCTCTTGCTTCATTTGTTGTATCGTTAGGAACTGCGATTGTATCACCCTTAGCTATTTCTGAAAGATCTTTCTTCTTTCCCGGATAGATTCCGAATGGCTCATAGTGAATTCCTCCTGCATTTGCAAGATGTGTTCCCTGCTCAGCATTGAATGACTCAAGATATGGAACGTGAACTGCATAGTTTGCATCAAGTTCGCCTGAATCAACTACTGTCATTGGAAGTACATAGTCATCAAAAATCTTTATCTCAAGATCATATCCCTGCTCAAGGAGGATTGGCTTAGCCTTCTCAAGAATCTCTGCGTGAGGTGTTGGTGAAGCAGCGATTGTGATCTTTGTTGGTTCTGCATTTTCCTTAGCACTAACATCTTTCTTATTTTCCTTCTTACCGCATGCTGTGAATGCTGATAATACTAATACACCTGTTAATAATAATGCTTTTACTTTCTTTCTCATGATAAATTTCCTTCTTTCTTTTCTTTTTATATTCTCTAAAACTCTGCATTATTCTCCAAGAATAACGCATGTTGTTTTATCACTTTTTGTGATTCAGCTTATTTGCTGTGAGTGTTCCTACATTCTGGATTATCTGGAAGATTACTATTATAAGTATTACTGCCACCATCAGGATATCCGTCTGCCATCTGTAATATCCATATCTGACTGCTATATCTCCAAGTCCTCCGCCTCCGACTGTGCCGGCCATTGCAGAATAACCAAGAATGGTCCCTGTTGCTATAGTCGCTCCAAGGATAAGTGATGTTCTTGATTCAACAAGAAGCACCTTGAAAATGATGTGAAAGTTTGAAGCTCCCATTGACTTCGCAGCCTCGATCACTCCTGTATCAACTTCCTTCAAAGACGACTCAACAAGTCTTGCGATGTAAGGAGCTGCCGTTGCAACAAGCGGTATGATAGTTGCCGAAGCTCCGTAACTCTGACCTACTATAAATCTTGTTACCGGTATCATAATGATAAGTAATATAAGAAATGGAATACTTCTTACAACATTTGCTATAAAATCAAATATTCTATAAATGAATGCGTTAGGTTTCAGGCCATTCTTATCCGTCACCGCCAGGGTAACACCCATAGGAAGGCCGACCGCGTATCCCAAAGCAGTAGCTCCCAGAGTCATATATAAGGTGTCCTTTACACCTTGAATAAGCATTTCATTGGTTTGTGCATCAAACATCCTTCCTCACCTCCTTCAACCTACCAGCTCTTCATCACCGGAATCTTTGTCTTTTTTCTTTTTGTAGAATCTGATGCCAAATATTTTCTTTTCCTTATTTGGCTTATCATTTTCTCTTGATGACTGATCATTTTCATCAAGATCTTCATCCTCCTTATCATGATCGTAAGGAGTTTTCTCTATATAAACATCTCCGAATATAAGTCTCTTTGAAGCATCTGACTTTGGATTTGCAAATATGTCAGCTACTTTTCCTTTTTCTACAAGACTTCCATCTTCGATGATTGCAACCTTGTTACAGATTTCTTTGATAACACTCATCTGATGAGTGATGATAACGATCGTGATGCCATATTCCTTATTGATCTTTTTAAGAAGATCAAGTATGGACTTTGTCGTCTGTGGATCAAGAGCACTTGTTGCCTCATCACAGATAAGTATCTCCGGGTCTGACGCAAGAGCTCTTGCAATTGCTACCCTCTGCTTCTGTCCTCCTGAAAGTTCCGCCGGATAAGCTTTTGCTTTATCCTTAAGACCTACTGTTTCAAGAAGCTCATAAGCTCTTGCCTCGGCATCTTTCTTTTTTACATGTCTCAGGCTAAGTGGAAAATAAACATTTTTCAAAACATTCTTCTGCATCAAAAGGTTGAAGTTCTGAAATATCATCGATATATTTCTTCTTTCTTCCCTAAGTGCCTTTTCCGAAAGATCACTAAGTTTTTTTCCTGCTATGATCACATCGCCGTCAGTCGGTCTTTCCAGATAATTCAAACATCGTACAAGAGTACTTTTTCCGGCCCCCGACATTCCGATGATTCCATATATATCAGACTTTTCTATCGATAAGTTAATGTCCTTTAAAGCTCTTACGGTTCCAACGCCTGTCTCATAAGTTTTATTAACATTCTTTAGTTCTATAAGCGCCATATATTTTCCTCTCATTCGTTCCGTTTGGTATGAGGGAATGATATCATCCCGATTATTGCTTGTAAAATCGTTAAAACCTTTCGTTTGTTATAGCTATCACTTATACCAAAAAAATACCCTTCGTCCGACAAACCTGTCGTATACGAAGGGTATTACCTAATCTAATATAATCATTTACTTATCACTTTCTTATTTCAGGCTGAATTTTCTATCTCTCATCCACAACCTGGAAGATATAAAATTTCAGATAATATGATTCATCTGCTGCCCAAAGGATCGGATGATCCGGCGCCTGAGTCCTGAATTCAATCTGGCGAAGTCTCTTATGCGTACTTCTTGCCGAATCGGCTATCACCTTTGTAAAAGTATCATAATCCATAAAATGTGAACATGAACAGGTAGCAAGATATCCACCGTTTTTAACCAGTTTCATTCCGCAAACATTGATCTCTCTATATCCTTTTGCAGCTTTTTTGATAGTCTCTCTGGACTTAGTAAATGCAGGCGGATCAAGGATCACTACATCATACTGTTCACCATCATTTACCATCTTTGGAAGTCTTTCAAGGACATCATCCACTTCAAACTTCACAGTATCCGAAAGATTATTCAGCTCTGCATTTTTTCTAGCCTGCTCTATGGCAAGTTCCGATGCATCTAAAGCAAGAACCTCTTTTGCTCCGGCTATACCTGCATTTAATGCAAATGAACCTGTATGTGTAAAGCAGTCAAGAACCTTCTTGCCTTTACAAATCTTATGCATAGCAAGGCGGTTATATTTCTGATCAAGGAAGAAACCTGTTTTCTGTCCGTCCTTAACATCAACTATATACTTGACGCCATTTTCTATTATCTCCACATTGGTATCGAATTCGTCTCCTATAAATCCTTTATAACGTTCCATACCTTCTTTAACGCGGACCTTGGCATCACTTCTCTCGTACACACCTCTGACTTTGATTCCGTCTTCGCTAAGTACTTTCTTCAGCTTTTCGATAATAAGCGGCTTTAATCTGTCAATTCCCAGAGCAAGAGACTCTACTACAAGCACATCTTCATACTTATCGATAACAAGTCCGGGAAGGAAATCAGCTTCGCCAAATATAACTCTGCACGAACTTGTATCTACAGTATCTTTGCGGTACTGCCATGCATTTCTGACTCTTTTCTCGATAAAATCTTCATCTATAATCTGCTCACTGTCTCTTGTAAGCATTCTGACAGTTATCTTAGAGACAGTATTGATAAATCCCCTGCCCATAGGATATCCGTCAAAATCCCGGACATCAACAATATCTCCATTGGTAAAATCTCCGTCAATACGGTCAATCTCATTATCAAAAATCCATGCACCGCCGGCTTTGATAGTTCTTCCTTCGCCTTTTTTCAGTATAACAACTGCTTCTTTCATTCAATCATCCTCATTTTTGCCAAAACAACGGCTATTTGCTTCGAATAAATTATTCGTCCCTATCTTCAACATCTGATTCGTCATCTATGTTATCCAGGAATTCCTTAAGTTCTCTTCCCGCAAGTTCTATCTCTCTCTTATCCTGCGTATTTAAAGCCGAATCGAATCTGATAAGTTCCCTTTCAATACGTTCTCTTCTTGTACCCGTTGCCTCTTCATATAATCTTTCACCTCGGGCAATAAGATATTTATTGATCTCCTGCTCTCTCGGATTTATCTTAAGATCCGCAAGCTGTTCCATTCTGGCTTCAGCTTCTTCATCCGTGAGCATACTTGTTTCATTTTTAATTATGACCTTTTTGGTCACTCCTGTTGATACAACCTTTACCATAACTTCCAGTATGGAATTTATATCATATGTAAATGTTATATCTGCAGCTTCTTTTCCTTCAGGTCCCGGTGGAACAGGTATCTCCAGTTCTCCGAGTTTCAGATTATTGGAAGCAAATCTGCTTTCACCCTGAAGCACAAGTATTCTGATAATATTCTGATTATCACTTGCTGTATAAACCCTGTGAGTTCTACTTACCGGTATGACTGTATTTCTTTCAATGATAGGCAGATAATGGCCATTTTCTCTGACACCCTCGCCTTCACCCTTCTTGACACTTATCTCAGTACCAAGGGTAAATGGACATACATCGGTCAGGATCATCTCTCGAAGCGCTTCATTTCTCTCCTTCATAGCTGCATGCATCGCAACTCCCGATGCTACAACTTCATCAGGATTTATGCCGACATTCGGAAACCCTCCAAAAAGTCTGCCCACAAATTTTCTTAATACAGGAAGCTTTGTCGCGCCACCCACAAGAATGATCTCATCAATATCTTTGATCTTCAGCTTCGCATCTGAAAGACTTTTCTCAATAGGACGTCTTATCCTGCCGAACAATGTCTGACATGCCTTCTCAAGTTCATCAGAATCCATTTCAAAATGATAATCTTTATCATTCTTTACGAAATCAATACTGCCTTTACCGCTCTGCGAAATCTGAATCTTACACACTTCCGCTCGTCTTTTAAGTATTCTTTTTTCTTTATCGCTAAGTGCAGTTTCATCTATATCATTTTTTTTGATGAACTGCTTATAAATTTCATCCGTAAAATCCTGGCCGCCAAGAGAATTGTCACCGGCAACCGCCCTTACTTCCATGATATTATTGAATAATTCAAGTATTGAAACATCAAAGGTTCCACCGCCAAGATCAAATACAAGAAATCTTGTATCCGCTTCCTTTTTATCGAGCCCGTAAGCTATAGCCGCAGCTGTAGGTTCGCTGATGATTCTTTCAACTCTGAATCCTGCCAGCTCTCCCGCTTCCTTCGTAGCTTTACGCTGATGATCGTTAAAATATGCAGGAACACTGATTACCGCTTCTTCTATCTTCTCTCCAAGAAATGCTTCCGCATCTTCCTTTAATGCTTTAAGAATAAATCCTGATAACTCTGTAGGAGTGAACTTATCATTTCCAAGAGTATATTTTTTCATAGAACCCATATCTCTTTTAAATAGAGACGCTGACTCTCTCGGAAAACTGATCATTCTTTCTTCAGCTGTCTTTCCCACATAAACTGTTCCTTCACTGTCTACACTGACGACAGAAGGAGTAAGTTTCTCGCCAAAACGATTAGGTATAACAACAGGTCCTTCAGGTGTGTAATATGCAATTAAACTGTTTGTTGTTCCAAGATCGATTCCAACTATCATTTCATCTCTTTTGCAAGATTTTCCAGCCACTCACTATAGCCCATATATCTTCTGGCTTGTTCCAAAACTTCCGCCAATTTGCTCCTCTGTTTTGAAGCTATATATACCTTGCATAACTCCTTATAGCTTTCTCCGTATAAAATAGTAGACCCAAAAGATCCTATATTCATGCTGATTGCTTCCTTAAGCAGCCTCTCAGCCTTATCAAAATCCTTCTCCAACCTACAGATCCTGGCTGTTTCAACCAAGGTTTCAGGAGTTATTTTACCATCCGATAATTTAAGGAACATATCCTTATATCTTTTATATCTGGTCTTTCCTCCAAACTGTCCGGCCGCAGCTTCCGAAAGCTCACTAAATGCTTTATATGAACCTTCATTTGCCCTAAGGAAATATTTTTCTGCCTTTGCGTACTCCTTCCTGTCAAGAAGAAGACGGGCTATATATAATTCCATGGTATGAGTATCTATGCCCTCATCCCCTGCTTTTTTAACCAGCTTCTCCGCTGCACTAAGTTCGCCCTTTGCGCATTTCATATTGCAAAGTTCTTCATAAACTCTTCTATCTACTTTATAACTGCTGTATAGCATCTTGCCTACAACAGTTTCTGCTTCTTCGAATCTTCCCAGGAAAGAAAGTATGGAAGCATACTCGAAATTCGCTCTCGCCTTATCACCTGCTTCACTGCAAAGAATCTTTATCTCTTCCAAAGCTTCTTCATATCTTTCCTGATATCTATATGCCTCGACAAGTCCAAATCTCGCCCTGTCTTTATCAAGAGCATTTGTAGAATTATCATATCCTTTGATAAAAAGGTCTACTGCCTCCTGATACTCTCCCATTTTGAGTTTGTTCTCTGCCGACAATGTATATACATATGCCTGTGGTTTTGTATATTGTAATACCACATCATAATCTTTATCTGCTTTTTTATATTCACCTAAAACCTTGTAAGTCAAGGCTCTGAAAAGATAATCCGTATCCCTTCCGGCAAGTTCTATCTGTCTTGAATATGCAGCAACTGCTTCGTGGAACTTAAGCATTTTCCTGTAAACCATTCCAAGACATCTGTGAACCTTTTTATTGTCCGGATCAAATTTAAGAATCTCATTATATGACTTTTCCGCTTCCGGAAGACCATTCACATTCTGATAGCAGTCGCCCTTCAGAAGATAGAATTCAGCCTTATCTTCTATGTCATTATGCTCCACCTGCATATCAATATTTTTAATGATATCCAAAGCATTCACATAATCCCCTTTTTCTTCCACAAGAATTTTCGCTTTCATCATCTTGCAAAGATTGCTTTCCGGATTAAGGCCACTGTATTTTTTAACTATTTCTTCTGCATCCCTGTACTGCTTGACCTTGATATATATATCCATCTCAAGCTTATAAGGAGATACATTATATGGATAGATCTTTTCAACCTTATACGCCTCATCAAGAGCCTTAAGGTAATTCCCAAGTTTAAAATATGTTCTGGCAAGATACAGCTGTGCCACAAAATTCTTTTCATTTTTCAGAACTGTTTCACACATATTGAGACATTCACTATATCTTTCCTGATCATAAAGGAGTTCGCACTTTGATTCCTCCGCAACGATTCTTTCCTCAAATTCATTTTCAAGCGCAAGATCTATATATTCTTCAGCTTTCTTACGCTCATTTTCCTGTAAATATGTTGAGCCCAAAAGGTAATTAACATATGGTCTTCTCTTCAACTGCTTAATTCCTTCTTCAGAGAAAGGATCTTCCGAATCGAGACGGTCCAGTTCATTCATCCATTTTATAAAGCATTCTCTCGCTTTAACCGGCTCATGAAGCACCAGATATGAACGTCCTTTAAGATTATTATATTCAATGATCTCATTATCAAACGGATCGATAGTTGACAAAATTTTAACCGAATTTGCAGCATCATAAGACTGATAATACGCCCATGCAGTATCAAGAACAAATCTATGTCTGTCTTCATCAGACATATCTTCATCCTTCTTTTCCTTATTTTCTTTAATTATGAGCTCGTTGCATTTCTCAAGAAGACCGAGAATATATGCATCATACGGTCTTTCTTTGGTCAGCTCAAGGCAGTCTTCCTTAGCTTTAACCGGCTGACCTGTGTAGCACTTTATCTCAACAAGTCTTACTTTCGGAACTATTGAAGAAGGATTTATGCTTAAAGCATCCTCATAGCATTTCTTTGCTTCTTCATATTCTGAACGGTCAAGATATACATCGCCCATACAGGTAAGTGCATCTGTATTCCCCGGAAGTTTTTCCACAAGACTCTTAGCTGTTTCAAGGGCCTCATCAAGTTCTCCCTTATAACACTGCATTTTACATATATTTATATCCAGGTAAGGATTTTTAATAGACGATTCAATTAGTTCCTGAAGGATAGATTCCTGTTCAGCAATATCTCCCTTTTTGATAGCCCCAAGAAGATCGGCAAAACGATTGATATACCCGTCATAATCAGCATCTTCCGGTCCTGTAAAAAGGCGGTAGTCGATCATATCCGGATAAATAGAATTATTGATGAAATAATCAATATAATCCTGAGGATATACCTCAGAAAGGTCCTGCCTTCTGTCATCTATTGAGAATGTTTCGACAAAAATCTTAAAAATATACTGGGGAATATAAATATTCTCCATAAAGAAACGAAGGATCACATCCATAGCCTCTGTTGAAGTATCAAGGCTGACTGCAAATTCTGTATCAAGAAGTCTTTGCCACTCCTTTGGATCTATCCTTCTGTAAAAATTCTTATAGATATCTTCCACAGCCATTCTGAAATCTTCAGAATCCTGCGGATCTTCTATATTATATTCTCTTTCATTAAAAGTATCCGAACCATCCTCGTCCTGCACTTCCTCTTCAGAATGCTTTTCATTTGCAAGCCTTACTGCCTCTTCATAAGAAGCGCGCAGGACTTTAAAGCCCTCCGGATTATCCTCAGGATTATTCTCGGAGAGCTTGGCTCTATATGCATTCTTTAGTTTGTCCAGATCTTTTGTTTCGTCAATACCAAGTATGGTCCAGATACTCAAATCATTCACCTATAACAAATTTCAAGTATTGCTTATATAGCATTTATAAAGTCTGATTACATGTTCTCAAGTGTTGAACGTATAGCCTTTATGAAATCTTCTGTATTAAGAACAGTAACATCGCTAAGTTCTGTAATGAGTGCAAGATCCTTAGTCATCTTACCGCCTTCGATAGTATCAATAGTAGCTTTCTCAAGCTTATCAGCAAATGTCATAAGCTCAGGAGTTCCATCAAGTTCACCTCTCTTACGAAGTGCGCCTGTCCATGCAAAGATAGTAGCAACAGGGTTTGTAGATGTTTCCTCTCCTGCAAGATGCTTATAATAATGTCTCTGAACTGTTCCGTGTGCAGCTTCATATTCATATACTCCGCTTGGCGAAACAAGTACAGATGTCATCA
Source organism: Eubacterium ruminantium (assembly GCF_900167085.1). GTDB lineage: Bacteria > Bacillota > Clostridia > Lachnospirales > Lachnospiraceae > Eubacterium_Q > Eubacterium_Q ruminantium. Next base: position 22,089 of record NZ_FUXA01000017.1, on the reverse strand, counting down.
TTGCAAGTGAACCAAATGCAGATGAAAGCATATCACTCATAACATCTCCGTCATAGTTCTTGCATGCCCAGATGAATCCACCCTTAGACTTCATAACTCTTGCTACAGCATCATCGATAAGTGTATAGAAATACTCGATTCCTGCTGCTTCGAATTTCTCTTTATATTCTGCATCATATATTTCCTGGAAAATATCCTTAAATGTATGATCATACTTCTTAGAAATAGTATCCTTTGTAGCAAACCAAAGGCTCTGCTTTGTATCAAGGGCATAGTTAAAGCAGCTCTTAGCAAAGCTTTCGATAGAAGGCTCAAGATTGTGCATACCCTGAACTATACCTGCTGAATTAAACTCATGAACAAGAACTGATTCCTGTGATCCGTCTGCAGCTGTATATACAAGTTCAACCTTTCCAGGTCCCGGAATCTTCATCTCCGAAGCCTTATAAACATCACCATATGCATGTCTCGCGATAGTGATAGGCTGCTTCCAGTTCTTTACGCATGGCTCAATACCTTTTACGATAATAGGAGCTCTGAAAACAGTACCGTCAAGGATAGCTCTGATAGTACCGTTTGGACTCTTCCACATTTCCTTAAGGTTATACTCTTCTACACGGGCAGCATTTGGTGTGATAGTTGCACATTTTACAGCTACTCCGTATTTCTGTGTAGCATATGCAGAATCAAATGTAACCTTATCATCTGTCTCATTTCTGTGAGGAAGTCCAAGGTCATAATACTCTGTCTTAAGGTCGATAAAAGGAAGAAGAAGTTCATCCTTAATATACTTCCAGAGTATTCTTGTCATCTCATCTCCATCCATCTCAACAAGTGGTGTTTTCATCTCAATCTTACTCATTTTATATTCCTCCTATTAGTAAGTTCGGTTAAAAATTTTTATCCAGGAATTCTCTTATGGCAATAGTTTCTCCATATTCCGAAAGTGGCGGCGCTATATGCTTTGCAGCATTTTTAACCTCTTCTCTGGCGCTTCCTATCGCATAACTTTCACCCGCTGCCTGAAGAAGTCCGAGATCATTTATATTATCTCCAAAGGCCATTACTTCTTCTTTCTTAAGTCCCAGCTCTTTCATAAGTATCTTAAGCGCACTGCCTTTATCGGCACCCGGATTAACTATGTCCATCCACATGGTTCCGGCAGATGCTATAACAAATCTGTCTTTCCATTTCGGATAGAACCATTCCATAACTTCCTGCTCAACGGTGTCTTTCTTATAAATAGAAAGCTTCACGATATCATCTTCAAGATATCTCTCAAAGTCACCGAGAACTTTAATATTATATTTGTAAGAGTCCCTCATCCAAAGGAACATCTCACTTTTGTCTTCGCAGTATGCTGTATCAAGCCCGCAAAGCATTATATCACAGTTATCCAACTTTTTGACATCTCTAATAAGTTCAAAAAGCACATCTCTCTCTATCACATTCATCGAATAAACCTTATTCTTATCTCTAAGAATACTTCCGTTATCGGTAATATAATAGATATCATCTCTTACAGGTGCAAAAAGCTTTCTCATACTGACATACTGTCTTCCGCTGGCACCCGCAAATTTTATGCCATACTCTTTCATCCTTTTAATGAGAGTAAACATCTCCGGATCTATCTGATCGGTACCGTCAGGAACCAAAGTACCATCTATATCACTTACAATAAGTTTGATCATAAATAACCTCTATAAAATATTTTCTTAACCATCCCGGTTAAATGATACTGTCTGATGAATTATTTACCCTCTAATTCATCCTGTAAAAGTTTCGATGTAACTCTCTCATTTAAATGAGTATATATTTTATCTGCAAATTCCTTCTTAAATGAAAATGGAATCACATAATCTTCCTTTTTAAACTTCAAATTAATTATGCTGTAAACATTTGGATCAATAGGCGAAACAATTGAATAATCCACAACGTCTTCATATCTATATATGGTCTGGCCTCTATGATGCTTAACAACTATCTCATCTTCATGAAATTCATACATTATATCATATTGTGTTTTTCCGAAGGAATGAAAGAAAAGTGCCAAACCGTAACAACCAAGCAAGAATGCTATTATGAGTGTAAAGACACTATGTTTATCATATCCAAGAATAACCGGAACTATCAGAAGCGACGTAAAAGCCACAAAGAAAAGTCCAAGTAACCTGAATGTCATTCTTGAACGTTTATTTTTTTTAACTGAATAAGCTATCATAAATATCTCCCGAATCCAAAATCAAATAAACACTCTATGCATTATAAACTAAAGCCGCTTATACTTCAAGATATAGAGATTCACAAGATTGAACCTTATCTTTCTTCTATATAATAAAAAGACTCCACGTCAGCCGGCCGGGCATAACATGAAGTCTTTTTATTAAAGGACCAAGTCCGTAAATTTATCTAAATTAGTTATTTCTGTAAATGATATCGTCTCTGCTTGGACCATTTGAGATCATTGTGATAGGGAAACCGATTTCCTTCTCGATAAACTCGATATACTTACGGCAATTTTCAGGAAGATCTTCGTATTTCTTGATACCTCTTATCTCTGTCTTCCATCCAGGAAGTACCTTATAAACAGGTTTAGCCTTTTTAAGCTTTGCTGTTGTAGGGAAGTCTGTAGTAACTTCTCCGTCTATATCATATCCAACACATACAGGGATTTCATCAAGATATCCAAGTACGTCAAGAACTGAGAATGCAACATCAGTTGCGCCCTGCATTCTGCATCCGTATTTAGAAGCAACACAGTCAAACCATCCCATACGTCTTGGACGTCCTGTTGTTGCACCAAATTCACCACCGTCACCACCGCGACGTCTTAATTCATCTGCTTCATCGCCGAAGATCTCACTTACGAATTCACCGGCACCTACAGCACTTGAGTATGCCTTACATACTACAACAACTCTCTTGATCTCATATGGAGGGATTCCTGCTCCGATAGCACCGTAAGCAGCAAGTGTTGATGAAGATGTAACCATTGGATAGATACCATGATCTGTATCCTTAAGTGTTCCGAGCTGACCTTCAAGAAGGATATTCTTTCCTTCCTTGATAGCCTTATCAAGATATGAAGAAACATCACATACATAAGGCTCGATAAGACTCTTATATCTCATAAGTGTCTCAAAAACACCTTCTACTGTAAGAAGTGGCTTATGATAAAGATGCTCAAGAAGAACATTCTTCTGAATAATAACTCTTTCAATCTTCTCCTTAAGAGACTTTTCATCATCGAAAAGTTCACTTACCTGGAAGCCGATCTTAGCATACTTATCTGAATAAAATGGAGCGATACCTGACTTAGTAGATCCAAAAGATGCACCCTTAAGTCTCTCCTCTTCATATTCATCAAAAAGAACATGATATGGCATTACCATCTGAGCTCTGTCAGATACAAGAAGCTTTGGTGCAGGAACGCCATCAGCAACTACTGAATTGTATTCCTTGAGAAGCTTCTCAATATCAAGTGCAACACCATTTCCTATAATATTTACTGTATTATCATTAAATACTCCCGATGGAAGTGTATGAAGTGCAAACTTTCCGTATTTATTTACGATTGTATGTCCGGCATTTGCTCCGCCCTGAAATCTTATAACTATGTCTGAATTCTCAGCAAGCATGTCAGTCATCTTGCCTTTTCCTTCGTCGCCCCAGTTAGCTCCTACTATTGCTGTAACCATTAATATACCACCTTTCCTTTATATACCGGTATCTGTGATCCGGTCCCGTAATTATGATCGTAACATCTATAGTTCCCCTCACACCAAGGTGATCATTCTCCCTTTTCCCACCTTGACACAAATAACAGTATATCCTATATATTGACATAAGTAAAATTAATATTTATTATACTTATCATAATGTATACTTATGTGGCCCAGGAGGTGCAAAATGAATACAAACCTTGAGTATTATAAAATATTTTATCATGTTGCCAAGTTCGGTAGTTTTACCGAAGCAGCCAAAGAACTTTGCATCTCCCAGCCTGCTGTCAGCCAGGGAATAAAGCAGTTGGAAGACTCTCTTGGTCTTCAGCTTTTCAGACGTACTGCCAAAGGCGCTGTCCTGACCCACGAAGGCGAAACATTATTCAGCTATGTCGAAAGTGGCTACGAGATGTTCATTAAAGGAGAACAGAAAATTTCAGAGATACTCTCCCTTGATTCCGGTGAGATAAGAATCGGCGCAAGCGATATGACGCTTCAGTATTATCTCCTCCCTTATCTTGAAAAGTTCCACCAGCTTTATCCAAAGATTAAAGTTCAGGTAACAAATGCTCCGACTCCAAGAACTCTTGAACACCTTTCTTCAGGAAGGATCGACCTTGGGGTTGTTTCGGCATCTAATTCTTATGCGGATTTTATGGATAACAGCGCCAGAAGTATAAATGTCAAAAAAGTCCGTGATATAGAAGATATTTTCATCGCAGGAAACAGATTTAAGAATCTTCGCAACAAATCCCTTTCTTTGAGCGATCTTAAAGATCTTCCTCTTATCTGTCTCGAGCCAGATACAAGTACAAGAAAATATGTTGATGGATTTCTTAAGTCGGAAGGTGTAACTCTTGCGCCTGAATTTGAATTATCCACAAGCAATATGATAGTTCAGTTCGTTATGAGAAATCTCGGAATAGGTTCCGTAGTTGCAGACTTCGCTGAAGAATATATAAAAAATAAGGACGTCTTTAAACTTAAACTAAGTAAAGACATCCCTAAAAGAAAAATCTGTGTTATAACCGACAGCACCAATATGATTTCATTTGCTGCCCAAAGACTGCTTGAACTTTTGTAGGATCAGTATGTTCTCTTGAAGCCGGCAACATCTGTTTCGAACTCTTTGATAATATCGGCATATCTCGTATAGAGATTATCCCGAAGCTTCCCGGAATCATACTTCTCTTCTACAACAGCTTTAAGCTTTTTTATACCAAGCACAGCATTATCTTTATAATTATTACTGAGATCAACGCGGATACCATTGATGATATCATCAATCTCTTTATCACCCGAAAATGTTTTCTTCTTACTGAATAGTCCCATATAAACACCTCTCGCGTCTACATATCCATTCCCATCTTCTCTTTGATATTCTTGATGATCTTTGTAATCGAATCAAGTGTAACATTGATTTCCTGAAGTCTGAGCATCTCTTCATCATCAATCTTTCCGTCCATCGCAATAGCAACAAGCTCTTCGGAAATCTCATTCATCTGTCTTGCTGATGCCATGAATTTAATGATCGCTCTATCCATATTATCATCAGTAGATATCTCGGAAAATGATTCACGTTCTTTGAGAAGGTAGTCCATAGACACCCCAAAGAACTCACTAATAGCCATAGCTTTATCAATATCAGGAAGAGAATCCCCTGTTTCCCACTTTGATATAGCCTGTCTGCTCACACAGAGCTTCTCCGCCAATTGCTCCTGTGAATATCTATTATTTGTTCTTAATTCTCTAAGTCTATCTGCAAAACTCATATACTCGCCCTTACCCTTTCACGAAATACTATAAAAAAGTATTATAGAAAATCTATTATCATTATAACTTGCTTTTATCTTTCCGCCAAGTATTTCCGTAAATTGTTTTGCAATTGCAAGCCCAAGACCTGTATGTCCCTTGGTTCTTGATATGTCCGTTGTGTAGAACTCGTCAAATATTTTATCAATCTGAACATCGTCATCATGAAGTTCATTTGAGAACACTACCTTTACCATAGGTTCATCTTCACATTTGGTTATATCAATAACAAGACTGCCTTCGCCATGCTTAAGACTATTTCCCATCAGATTATCAAATACTCGAATAAGCAGCTCTCTGTTCGAAAGAATGTTGACCCTCTTCTCTTTAGAATTCATAATGATATCTCTTCCTTTAGCAGAATAATCATCATAAAAAAGTCCGGCCGTTTCTTCAAGAAGCGCTATAAGATTAACTTTCTCTTTTTCAAATTTATTCTCTCCTGAGATAACCTTGGAATACAAGAAAAATGAATCAATAAGTTCATTCAGACGTATGAGTTTTCTCTCGATTGTCCAGAGTTCTTCAACTCTTTCTTCCCAAGGAATATCTTCATTTTTAAGGATGTCAATATATCCGAGAGCAGAAGTAAGGGGTGTTCTTAAGTCATGAGAAATGTTAGTCATCATTTGTTCAACCTCATGCCTCTTCTGCTCATAATAAATCTTTCCGGTTCTAGATTCTTTAAGAAGGATATTCATCTCTTCAATAAGTTCATTGGACATAAATCCGGATTCATTTCTGATCAGATTATTCGAACCATCTTCTCTGATTTTCTTCGCCTTCAGGCTTATCCTCCTCATATCCCTTCTCAAAACAATAATTAAGGACACAGCAAACAGAAGCAATATACTTAATGCTATAATCGCTACTATCATACTGTGTCCTCCTATTTTTTATTTTATTATATAATCAAGTAATTCAATACTTCTATTTTACCGGCTCACACAAAACCGATCATTCTTATTATACGGTGGTCACCGGCTCGCCCGAAACGATCATTCTTAGTTACAATAGTCACCGGCTAAGAAAATTAGTTAATCTCTGACTTTGTAAAATACGTATATCCTATAATTCCTGTAATAATTGTGATTATAGCACAACCTATACAGCAAAGCATCAGATAATGATCTGTTGTAACTCCGGCTAATTTCGTAAAGTTATATGAAACATCAAGGTCTCTTAAATGCATAAATAATTTCTTTGCGCCGCAAGCATTCAGTATCTGTGCAATAACCATATATATAAATGGGAAGATAATAGTTATTGCATTAAATGAAGCCGCCTTCTTTGTGATAAATGCAATCATTATAAATGCCGATACTATTGCAAATACTAATGGAAGCTGTTTAGCTACAGCCTTGGTAAATACCATAATATCTGATGAATACTCATCTCCGTTTACTGTTCTATTTACAAAATAGAATGCATAATTCGATATAACAAATGCCATAACAGCATATATTTCTGTTAAAATATATTTAGTAATAAAATATCTTTTCCTGCTTATAGCTGAAGATATGGTATTTTTAACTGTCTTCTCACTAAAATCAGTTAAAATAAAAGCAAAAACCGGCATGATCAAAAGAAAATAGAAATTAAAATTAGATGATACCTGTTCAAGATCAAGTTTACCTACCGCTCCGTTTGTACTATTTCCAACATTTACGCCACCGCTTAATTTTGAAAAGATTGTTATGGCATACAATGCGAATGTTATTATCCAAAACAAATAAAAACCTTTTGTTCTTTTTAATCTATAAAAATCCGCTCTAATCATATTAATCATTTTTCTCGTCCTCCCCTACAAGTGATACGAAATAATCTTCAAGACTCACGCCTGACTCATAAATGCCGCTTACTTCAACGCCATTCATTACAAGTTCCCTGTTTATCACCGGAATCCTGTCCAGCATTTCATAAATTCTGATTTCGTTCTTATCTATGACTTTGTATTTCGAGGTTGCCAGATTATGCTCTAATATATTTAAAGCTTTCTTATTGTTATCAACTTTAACTACAATGCATTTTGTACATTCAGCATCAAGTTCTTCTTTTGTAAGACTTTTTACAACTTTTCCGTTATTTACAAATAAAAATTTATTTGCTGTCGCATATAATTCTGAAAGAATGTGACTTGATATCATTAATGTAAGTCCACGTTCTTTATTCAGCTTTAAAAATGTATCTCTTATCTGAGTTATTCCGATAGGATCAAGTCCGTTGATCGGCTCATCAAGAATCACCAGATCCGGATTATCCAAGATTGCAAAAGCTATTCCAAGTCTCTGCTTCATACCAAGCGAAAAACCTTTGAATTTTCTGTTCTGCGCCTCTTCAAGCTGAACCATTTTAAGGATCTCATTAATCTGCGAATAATCAACAATGCCCTTCTGCTTACAGTAATACATAAGATTCTGTTTTGCAGTCATATTTCCAAAGAATGCCGGATTTTCGATCAAACATCCGATTCTGTCTCTCTCTTTTTCCGCATCCCTTCCTGATTTACCGAAGATTTCAAATTCTCCGCTTGTTGCATCGGTAAGGCCTGATACAAGTTTCATAAGTGTAGTTTTTCCGGCGCCGTTTCTTCCGATAAGCCCGCAAATATCACCCTTATTAACAGATATATCCGCACTGTTAAGAGCCGTAACCTTTCCGTATTTTTTTGTCAACCCTTTGGTTTTAAGAATTACTTCCTGCATATTTTCCTCCTGAATATCTTTACTCAAACTTTTGCTTAAATATTGATAATGCCAGAACCTTTATAATATTTATTCAAGCTATATCTGAGATAAAAAACATTATTTATGTCTTACAAGTATTATGATACATGCACTTTATAAAATAACTCTTAACAAAAGTCTTAAAAAACCCTTAAATGAAAAATTTATCATTTAGTATTTTTTCTCAATCGATATCCTATTCCCCAAACGGTTTCTATATAATCAAAATCCGGTTCTGCATCTTTAAGTTTTTTCCTCAGCTTACTTATGTGCACATTCAAAGTATTATCATCCGCAGAATTTTCGTAATCCCATACCTGGTCGTAGATCATACTCTTTGTACATATACGTTTTTGGTTTTTGAGGAATAATTCAAGAAGCAAGAATTCATGTTTCGAAAGGTCCATAACCGTGCCGTTACATTCCGCCATGAAATTATCACTGTCCAGTTTTATATTTCCATATTCCAATATATGCTCGCCTGCCAAAGCATCTCCGGAGCTGCCATCGTCGCCCTTATTTCCTGCCACAGCTTCCGCACGCTTAAGTCTTACGGAAATTCTGGCCAGAAGCTCTTCATTTTCAAACGGCTTTGTAATATAATCATCAGCTCCAAGCTCGAAAAGATTTACCTTACTGCCCACATCCGTAATGGCACTCATTACTATGATAGGCACTTCCTTCTTCGCTTTTAAGTCTGAGATTATTTCATCACCATTTTTTCCCGGAAGCATGAGATCCAGCAAAATAAGATCTATATCATCTCCATGTAAAAGAAGCCCCTCAGTTCCGGAATATGCTGACTTTGCAGCATATCCCTTCATCATAAGAAGCTTCGTTAGCATTTTATTTATGTCATTATCATCTTCTATAATTAAAATTGTTTTCATAGCTACTTTTAAACTTTCTGAAATATTTATTCAGCATCTATAATCTCAAAAGACGGAGCAGCCAAAAGTCTTGACATATCTTTATGAGATAAAGGATGCCCGTAGAAAAATCCCTGAGCATTAACGCATCCCATTTCCAAAAGTTTCTTTCCTTCTTCAACCGTCTCAACACCTTCAGCAATCACCTGCATACCGAGTCTTTCAGCGATACTGATAATACTCTCAATAAGTATATTTGCCTTTTCATCAGATCCAAGTTTCTGAACAAAACTCTTATCGATTTTCACTTCATCGGCGTCAATATTATGAATAAGAGAAAGTGACGAATATCCTGTTCCAAAATCATCAATGCTGATCCTGATCCCTTGCATTTTAAGATTATGTACAAATTCAATAAGTCTATCTATCTCTGATTCTTTGGCTGTTTCGGTTATCTCTATCTCTATCATCGAAAGATCGATTCCTTGTTTCTTGATTGTTGAAACAATAAGCTTTTCAATATCAGGAACAAATATATTTTTCTTAGAGAAATTCACAGAAACAATCGGAATTTTTCTTCCGAGATCTTTCCATTTGTTGATATATTCACATGTCTTGTGAAGTATTTGCATATCAAGCTCATGTATCATTCCCTTCCTGTCAAGAAGCGGTATGAATTCATCTGCTGCGATAGCACTATCATTATGAATCCATCTGCACAAAGCTTCCATTCCTATCAGCTCACCTGTTTTCATATTAACTTTAGGCTGGAAAAATGGTTCAAATTCGCCTGATGAAAGTGCATCCGGAAATGCTGCAACAATAAGGTTATTATGACTTATAAGTTCAGAAAGCTCTGCATTAAAGATTACAAGATCTTTCTTTAATATCGTCTTACCCACTATACATGCAGTGCTTGCTTCTTCGATTCTTGTAGCAAACTCTTTAACATCCGTGTCAGAAACACCGACGTAAAATGAAAACTTATGGCATCCATTTCTCATACCCATAAGTCCTTCGACTTTTACACTTTTAAGTTTAACAAGAAGAACATCAAGATTATCCCTTTTCACAAAAAAGGCGAAATTATCACCGCCCACACGGCAAACACCTTCATCTTCCTTCACATACTTTGTTAATTTTTGAGCAAGTGCAGCCATCGCATAATCCCCAAGATGGACTCCACCTCTGTCATTTACATATTTGAAATTTTTAACATTTCCATATATAACAACATAATCTGCATCGTGATTTTTACATGTGCATTTCATATATTTTTTGGTCAAGGCTTTGAGATTCGGAATTCCGGTTAATACATCATTATTCTCCAGGAAATCAAGCATGATCCTCATATTCTGTCTGCTGACAAGCAGATAGATATTATCAGCAAGAATCTGACAAGTTACTTTGTCTATATCTTCCTCATCTATGCCCTTTTCAAACTCAATTATCGCATGAACATATTCGGAACCGTTGTAGTAATATGTATATTTCTTCTTAAGATTACTTTCCTTGCCATTTGAATAAAGTTCAAAAACTCTGAATCTCGAAGTATCATTCTCGAGTCCCCTGTATCCTTCAGAATCGAAAGCAAGATCATAGTACATCTTAACAACGTTTACACTTTCGCAGATTCCTGCGAAATCATCAGGATTAAGTTCCCTCTCTGTCGCAATTTTGATAAGATTGATTAACTCCTTCTCGGCCCGTTTTTCCATAGCAAATACCCCTTCCCAATACTTGATATATATAGCCTAATAATTACTTCCTACTTACCTATTAACTTTACCGTTCCCCATAGTTATTTATTTTTTTAAAAGAATATCTACAGTATGTGCTGCAGCTCCTATAGTATCCTGTCTCTCACATGTTGCCATATGATATTTTATAAATTCTTCGAATGTTTTATCATCCATTTTATTTAATACCGGTCTCAGATAATCCGCCGGTCCATCTGCCGATATAAGCTTAATTCGTTCAACCCCAATTTCACGATTCAATGCTTCTATATTTTCAGTTCTCATATAATGATACAGATTTTTTTCTTCTGATAAGGTCTGATAGTCTTCTGACAGCATTCCGTCTTTCAGACATTCATGGATATGTCCCTCTTTAAATGCATATGTTATGACTGCATATTCATTCATTACATACGCAACAAGGATAATTCCATTTTTCTTTGTAACCCTTGTGGCCTCACTCAGAGCTTTGATCTGATCTTCTTTCGAAAAAACATGATACATCGGCCCAAACAGAAGAGTCATGTCAAATGTATCATCATCAAATCTTGAAAGCTTAAGCGCATTTCCCTGATAAGCTTCAACAAGACTGCTTTTCTTCTTAAGTATTCCAAGATTGTATTTGACAAGCTCTACTGCCGTCACGGAATATCCTTCTTCCGAAAGCGGAATCGAATATGCTCCCGTTCCTGCTCCTATGTCGAGTATCTTTATATCATTCTTTATCCGAAGATCATCCTCTCCGGACATGCCGGCATCTTTTCGTTTAGCATATATTTCCTCAAGATATTTGTGGATATAATGCATCGTTGTTCGATATTCAACCTGGCCATGTCTGGAAAGAAGTCTCTTATCTTCGTTAAATTTATTGTAATATTTTTCTATCTCAGTCTGTTTCTTCATTACAGGATCCAATTAAACATTAATCTCTGCTGTAAGTCCGAGCACATCCTTATTCTCATCAAGAAGAGGTCTGATGATTTCATTTATAAACTCTTCTGTCTGCTGTGGTGCACGACCTACATATCTCTCAGGCTGCATAAGCGCCTTAAGTTCATCAATAGTCATATTAAATGCAGGATCGGCTGCGATAAGTTCAAGAAGGTTATTCTCCTTACCTTCTCTCTTAACATTTGCACCTGCTTCCATAGAGTAAGTTCTGATCTTCTCATGAAGTTCCTGTCTGTTGCCGCCGGCTTTAACAGCATCCATCATGATATTCTCTGTTGCCATAAATGGAATCTCTTCCATGAACTTCTTGTAAATAACTTTTTCATATACAACAAGACCATCAACTACATTTAAGCAAAGGTCAAGTATACCGTCGATTGCAAGGAATCCTTCCGGTACAGACAATCTCTTATTTGCAGAATCATCAAGTGTTCTCTCAAACCACTGTGTTGAAGCCACAAGTGCAGGATTGAGAGCATCGCACATAACATAATTTGCAAGTGAAGCGATTCTTTCACTTCTCATAGGATTTCTCTTATATGCCATTGCAGATGATCCGATCTGGTTCTTCTCAAATGGTTCCTCAACCTGCTTAAGATGCTGAAGAAGACGAATGTCATTTGAGAATTTGTGAGCTGTCTGAGCAATGCCCGAAAGAACATTTAATACTCTTGAATCAACTTTACGTGTATATGTCTGTCCTGAAACAGGGAAGCACTCCTTGAATCCCATCTTTTCAGCTATCATCTTGTCAGCCTTACGACATGCTTCATGATCACCGTCAAATAATTCAAAGAAGCTTGCCTGAGTACCTGTTGTACCCTTTGAACCAAGAAGTTTAAGCTGGCTGATCATATAATCAACATCTTCAAGATCCATATAGAAATCATGAAGCCAAAGTGTTGCTCTCTTTCCAACTGTTGTTGGCTGTGCCGGCTGGAAATGTGTAAATGCTATAGTAGGAAGATCCTTATAGTTTAAAGCAAACTTTGTAAGTTCATTTATAACATTAAGAAGCTTCTTTCTTACAAGATAAAGAGCCTCTCTCATAATGATAATGTCTGTATTATCTCCAACATAACAGCTGGTAGCTCCGAGATGAATAATACCTGCTGCCTTAGGACACTGCTGACCGTAAGCATATACATGACTCATAACATCATGTCTTACAAGCTTTTCACGTTCCTTTGCAACTTCATAATTGATATCATCGATGTGACTCTTAAGTTCATCTATCATTTCATCAGTAATTCTCGGATTACCTTCTGTATCCTTAAGACCCAGTTCCTTCTCTGTCTCAGCAAGAGCTATCCAAAGTTTTCTCCAGGTAGTAAATTTCATATCAGGTGAAAAGATATACTGCATTTCTTTTGATGCATATCTTTCAGAAAGTGGACTTACATACTTATCATTATTCATTATTTTTTCCTCCATGAATCAGAACGGTCCGTAACCGCAGTCATATCAATATAATAATATATTTTCATATTCACTTCAAGAAAAATAAAACAGACAGCCTCCGCTGTCTGTTTTATCTTTCTCCATATTTCGATGTAGTAATGACTTATCATTTCTTAACATTATTCATCACTTGAGCCATCTCTTATCAGTATCCGGGAACAATCTATAATATGGCTCTACAAGTCCACCACCGTTAACCTTAGTTCCAATCCATACTTCCATCTGATAGTTGTCAGTTCTTCTGTACAATATCCAGCTATCAGCATACTGCTTTGACTTACGATATGGGTCTTTTGTCTTTCTATACTTAAAAGGAATTACTTCATTTTCGGTATTAAACTTTCTTCCACCATATTGTGTAAGATTTAATTTGAATTCATTTACAAAATCCCACTGATTATCAACTGCATTCCATCCGTTCTTGAACTCTCCGTTTTCTCTTCGATAATCATAAGAACCTCTTGCCCACGCAATGATCTCAATCTGATAAGACTCACCGTTTGATACGACGCTCCATTTTTTCTGCTTGGTATCCTGCTCCCACGAATCACGAACTTTATCATCTGAAGATGCAAGCGCAAGATTTGCTGCATGATAAATTGTTTCTGCTACAGCAACATCTCTTTGCTTCCTGGCCTTATCAATATACCTAATAAGTATAGGAGCAATAGTAGCCGCAAGAATCGCTATGATAGCAACAACAATAATAAGTTCAACAAGCGAAAAACCTTTATTAACTTTGCGTCTGAAAATACCCTCTTTTCTCATAATAACCACCCATTCTAAATCAGCACCTCGTTAATACAATATTCACCCTGATAAATACAATATTCAATTACCCACACCACACATCTATTGTGATTTTATTATACTATATTTCTATAGAAAACACAACCCCATGTTAACATTTTATTAACATTTGATTAATTGTTTATTTACATACATTTATATTCCCTTATTATAGGCACTTTTATCATTTAAAACTATCGAAATAGCCTTATGGCCGTTTGTTGTCTTGATCTTTTTGAACGTTCCGCCATATTCTCCATCCTTAGTCCATGGAATCGGCTCCTTACCTACAATAACAACTTCCTTTGCATTACATTTATACATAAGCTTTGGATTCATTTTATTTGTAGCTATAGCTGTAAGTATCTTTGCAAGCTCTAGCGGATTTTTAGGTTTCTTGATAAATAAACATTCAAACTTTCCGTCGCTGAATGACATATCCTTAACGCCGATTGCTCTGAATCCGCCAACCGAACGTGAATTTGTAATCTGGCCATAAAGGAATTCACCGCTGATAACCTTGCCGTCTATTCTTGCTGCAAGCTTAACAGGCTTAACCCTTGCAAGTTCCTTAAAAGCTGAAATGATATATGCCGAATGTCCAAGCTTATTCTTCAGCTTCTGAGATGTTGAATATGATATATCCGTAAATATACCAAATGCAACAACATATATAAAATTTTCTTTACCGAATATACCTACATCGATAGGACAAGGTGTTCCTCTTACAATATCTTTCGCTGCCTGAACAGGATCGGAAGATATCTTAAGACTCTTTGCAAAATCATTTGTCGAACCGCATGGTATATATCCGAGTGGAGGAATTTCCAATCCCTTTCTCCTCAATCCCATAAGTCCGGTAACTGTATTATCAAGAGTTCCGTCTCCACCTGCACAAACTATCATATCATAATCAGTACCGTGTTTTTCTACGTACTCGGCCGCATCATTTGCACTCTTGGTAGGATGATATTCCACATTATATCCGGCATGTGAAAATATATTGATTATCTGATAAACCCTGTTTTTTATAACTTTCTTACCCGCTTTAGGATTAACTACAAAAAGCATTTTCTTCATAATCTACTCTCCCTGATAATCTGTCTTTTCTTTAAGCATTATGTCTCGTTAATTTTGTCATATAAATACTTTCCCCGATCACAATTATTTGGACTGCGATCTTCTTTCCATATACCTGTCGTATCCTCTTTTTCTGAGCTTACAAGCAGGACAATGGCCACAACCTTCACCCATTATACCATTATAACAAGTAAGTGTCATGTCCCTGATGATCTCAAGTCCGCCAAGGCTGTCTGCAAGAGCCCAAGTTTCCTCTTTATCAAGCCACATAAGAGGTGTGATAACTTCAAACTCATAATCCATAGCAAGGTTAAGTGTTGCATTGAGGGACTTAATAAAAACATTTCTGCAATCAGGATATCCTGAAAAGTCACTCTGTGAAACACCTGTGATAATATCATTTATTCCAAGGCCCTTAGCATAGATTGCTGCATATGTAAGGAAAAGAAGATTTCTTCCTTCAACAAATGAATTAGGAGTTCCTTCCTTTGGTGCCTCTTCATCAACCTTAATCTCTGCTCTTGTAAGTGAATTCGGTGCAAGCTCCGAAAGAAGTGACATATCCATAATCTTCTGTCTTACTCCAAACTTCTCACAGATCTTTGCCGCACACTCAAGTTCCTTTACATGTCTCTGGTTATAATCAAATGAAACCGCTTCGACACGTTTATAATTCTTTAACGCCCAGAGAAGGCATGTTGTACTATCCTGTCCACCACTTAATACTACTAAAGCTGCATCCTTATTTTTCATAATCCTACCTCAAATTTAAAATACTACCTGAAATATATTCTATTCCGTTTAACGTTCTGTTTAATGTTATGTTTAATCTTTCTTATCATTACTTCAACATTGCGATGAGTCTGTCTCTTGTTTCGGCATCTGTATCGAACAGGCCTCTATATGTTGTTGTAAGAGTGCTCGATGCCCTGTTCTTGATTCCTCTTGCTGTTAAGCAACTATGCTTTGCTTCAATGATAACCGCAACATCCTCTGAACCTGTTGCCTTCATCATTACATCCGCTATATCAGAACCTATTCTTTCCTGAAGCTGAAGTCTCTTTGTTACCATATCTGCTATTCTTACAATCTTACTGAGACCGATTACTCTGTCCTTCGGAATATATGCCACAGAAATCTTCATGTCATACATAAGCGCCATATGATGCTCGCAGTAACTGAAAGCTTCGATATCCTTGATAAGAACTATATCATTCTTACTTCTCTTTACAGGCGCTTCAAATGTCTTGCTGAACATCTCGGCAATCTCATCATTAGTATAACCGATTCCTTCAAATACTTCTTCATACATTCTTGCCACTCTGTCAGGAGTTTCAGAAAGCCCTTCCCTGTCAGGATCTTCTCCCAAAGCTTCAAGTATACCTCTTACATGTAATTTGATCTTCTCTTTATCTATTGCCATTTTTTCTTCCTCTCATATAACTAAACGTGCTGTAAATCCGGTTTATGGATCATTTAACAGCACAGGCACTGTAACACTTTTTATACGCCCTTTTTATCAGGATCCCAAATATATTTATGTATCTGAAGCTGTAATCTTACATCATTCATTTTATGTTCGATCATATAGTTTACTATCTCATCAGGCTTTATCCTTCCGAATACCGCACTTACATAAACCATACATTTTTCAGTAAGATTATTTGTCTCGATGATCTCACACATTTTATCAAGATCATTTTTGTCAGAGACAACAAATTTCACTGTGTCATTATTTCTTATATTTGCAAAATTTTCCGGAACCATCGCTTTCTCCATCCCGCTTCCCGGACATTTATAATCAACCGTAAATGAGATATTGGCCGGCATCTCTTTATAGTACTCAGTCAATGAAACCGCACCATTGGTTTCAACTTCTATAGAAAGATCCTTATCACTTGAAAGTCGGAGCAGCAGAGCTTTGATATTATCCGCCAGCATCGGCTCTCCTCCGGTGATGGTTACATTCTTGACACCTGACTTCTTGATATAATCATATATCTCATCCTCGGTCATCATTCCCCCCGGAGCACTATTGTCGCAGGCCCACAAGGTATCGCAGTAGTTACATCTCAGATTGCATCCCACCAGCCTTATAAATACACTCAGCTCACCGGCCTTTCTCGCCTCGCCGTTTATACTTATAAACTTTTCAGCTATTTTATACTTATTCATTTTTATTCTCCCGGCATATAAGTTGCTACATTATTCGGAGTTTCATAAACCGAAACCTTCACAACTTCATATCCTTCTTTACTCATGGCATCATAAAAATATTTTGCAAAATTTTCTGCCGTTGGTCTGAATGGGAATTTTATGATTCTGAACCCTTCCTCTTCCAAAGCTTCCATCGTCTTTTCTTTAAGACTGTTTTCCTCTATTATCAAAGAATGATCCAGATTTTTTGTAAGCTTTTTAAGTGAGCCCTTAAGGTCTGAAAAATCAACAACCATTCCTCTGTAAGAACCCGACTCTATAAGTTTATTTCCTTTAACATCAACACTTACTGTCCATCTGTGTCCATGAATATTTGCGCATTTTCCATCATACCCTTTAAGAAAATGCGCACTGTCAAAATCTGATTTTGTAGATAAAATATACATTACTAATCCTCTCTAAATAAAACCCAAGTCTTAGAAAACATTTTAATAAATTTGTACAAAATAAAAACAGGATACATTCTCCGCATCCTGTTTCTACACTAATTAAACTCCAAACAAAAAGTAAATAAACTTTTCCTCTGAAAGTATAGCCCTAGTTTTGATAAGCAGGATGGTGCAAATGAACTGCTATTATTTATTTGAATCCGGTCAATACGAATTATTCAACGCCAAGGAACTTCTTAACAACCTTTTCCATATCTTCCTTGTCACAAACTGTATTGTGGATGATATCAGCATTTCTGATCTCTTCAACCGCATTAGGAACCTTAACTCCTGAAAGCTTTGCAAGTTCATCAACGAGTTCGAAATCACCCTTTGAATCATACTCAGGATCAATAGCTGTAAGTACACTTCTTGTGAACTTATATGGACTTGCTGTTGAAGCAATGATAGTTACAGTATCATCATTTGTCTCTTCTCTGTACTTATCATAAACTTTTGAAGCAACTGCTGTATGAGTATCCATGATATAACCATCTTCGTTATAGACTTTCTTTATCTGCTCAGCTACTTCAGCCTCTGTAGCATATCCGCCGTAGAAGCTTGTAAGTCTTTCCTTCATGTCAGCAGTTATCTCATACTTACCTGTTGTATTAAGTGACTTCATGAGTTCAGCATTCTTTGCTGCATCATTTCCTGCAATGTGATAGATGAGTCTTTCAAGGTTACTTGAAATGAGAATATCCATTGAAGGTGATGTTGTAAGAATGAAATCTCTGTTCTTGTCATATGTTCCTGTTGTAAAGAAATCATAAAGCACTTTGTTATCATTTGAAGCGCAGATGAATTTATTTACAGGAAGGCACATAATGCTTGCATAATAAGCAGCAAGAATATTACCGAAGTTACCTGTAGGAACAACGATATTTACCTTATCTCCTGCCTTGATAGTTCCGTCTGCAACAAGTCTTGTATATGAATATACATAATAAACCATCTGAGGAACAAGACGTCCTATATTGATAGAGTTTGCAGAAGAGAACTGGAATCCCTTGCTGTCAAGATACTCTTCAAGAGCCTTATCCTGGAACATCTTCTTAACGCCTGTCTGAGCATCATCGAAATTACTTGTGATACCTGCAACAAATGTATTCTTACCCTTTTCAGTAACCATCTGCTTTTCCTGAATTGGACTTACACCGTTCTTTGGATAGAATACAGCAATCTTTGTACCCGGAACATCAGCAAAACCTGCGAGAGCAGCCTTACCTGTATCTCCTGATGTCGCAGTAAGAATAACTATATCATTCTTTATGTTATTTTTCTTTGCAGAAGTTGTAAGAAGGTATGGAAGGATTGAAAGTGCCATATCCTTAAATGCAATAGTCTTACCATGGAAAAGCTCAATGTAATTTGCATTATGATGCTTAACAACAGGTGCGATAAGCTTTGTATCGAACTTCTCATCGTAAGCACTGTTAATACAATACTTTAACTCTTCTTCTGTGAAATCAGTGAACATGAGCTTCATAACTTCATAAGCCACTTCCTGATAACTCATCTTTGCAACTTCATCAAGACTGATATTAAGTGCCGGAATTTCATCAGGAACGAAAAGTCCTCCGTTCTCTGCAAGTCCCTTTAAAATAGCCTCTGATGCTGATGCAGTTTCATTTGCATTTCTTGTACTTCTGTATATCATAATAAATCCTTTCCTCTAAAGCCGGCATCATTATGCCGCCCGACCAAAATAAGATCATTAACGTTTTTTATCAGTTTCCGATGATAACATACTATTTTTATATATTCAATGGACAAAATAGCTATTTTTTAGATTTCTTTCCCGAACTCTTTCCGTCATTTTTCTTGTCGGTTCCGTTTTTATCATGCTTGCCCTTTGATGCTTTTTCTTTTTCTATCTTGCTCTTCTCAGCCTTTTCCTGACTGTTCTTGTCATGCTTTTCATCATCCGAAATATCTTTTACTGATTTATCGGATTTAGATCTGACCTTAGAACCTTTATCCTTATGTTTCTTCTCCGGCTTTTCTTTGTCATTCTCAGACTGCTTATCTTCATTCTCTGTAAATGATTGAGCAGAAGTGATTTCAATTTCTTCATCCTTCTTTCTGAATGCATTTTCTCTCTCTTCGCCCTCTTTAAGAAGTTTCTCTCTTTCTTCTTGTGTCATAGGAATGAGTACCGGATCAACATACTTAGATTCGTAGTATCTGTACAGTGCCTTATATTCTTCACTGAAACTGTCATTTGCATGTCCATGCATTTCATCAAAGTCTCTATCATCCCTGATTCTCTTAATGACATGAAGAGAAATATTTGAAGAATGCGATACGATTCTTTCAAAACAGTTAAGGAGATCGAAAAGGTATACACCACCTTCGATACTGCAGTGCCCATCCTGAAGACGGTCAACGTGATCTGACTTGATTATCTCAACCAGCTTCTTAACAGATTCTGCAAGAGGCTCAACTCTTACAGCAAGGTTAACATCATCATTCAAGAAAGAATCAACCACTGTATCAAGTGCATATCCAACTGCCGCTATCATTGCATCAACTTCTCTATGTCCTTCAGGCGAGAAATGGAATCCACCTTCGTTCTTATCCCTTGCGACATATGCAATACTCATACAATGGTCACCCATTCTCTCAAAGTCGCTGATTGAGTTAAGAATCTCGGAAACAAGAAGTTTATCATCATCAGTAAGTCTCTTTCTATCGATTCGGATCACGTAAGACGAAAGAGCTGTTTCGCATTTATCAATAAAATTCTCATTCTGCTCAAGTTGCGGGAACATCTCAGCATCATAAGAGTAAATCATCTTTGTAGCTGTCTTATAGTTCCAAAGAATTGCTTCACCCATCTTATTCATGAGGCTCTTACACTGTTCAAGAGCGATAGTAGGTGTATTGAGAAGCATATCATCGAGCTTCGCAAGTTCCTTATCCTGCTCAGCATCTTCCTCCTCGCCTACAAC
This sequence comes from Eubacterium ruminantium, assembly GCF_900167085.1. Taxonomy (GTDB): domain Bacteria; phylum Bacillota; class Clostridia; order Lachnospirales; family Lachnospiraceae; genus Eubacterium_Q; species Eubacterium_Q ruminantium. The sequence goes on along the minus strand of NZ_FUXA01000017.1, from coordinate 1,338 downwards.
CTTATTGGCTGCATTAACAACCTTATCTGTGAATATAAGCATTAACATACTTGTAATAACATTAAAGAGAAGATGAATAGTTGCTATATCACCTCTATTTACGACCTTCGCAAAGAAAGGAATTCCAATTGTATAATAAATGCTGTAGATTCCGGCCATGAGTATACATGCACCTAAGAGGTTAAATAAAATATAACCGAATGAAACCTTTCTGGCTTTCTTATTGGAACCAAGCATACTAAGAACTATAGGCATACACTTACCGACATTCATACCGATGATGATAGGTACTGTCATTGCAAATGTGATACTTCCTGATGCAGAAAGAGCCTGAAGTATACCAACTGATGCACTTGAACTCTGAATAATAGCTGTGATAATAAGACCTGCTAAGAATCCAAAAAACGGATTACTAAAGCTTGAAAAAATAGATTGGAATTTAGACGACTCTCTAAGTGGCTCGAATACTTTCTCCATAAGAGTCATACCGTAAAACAGAAGACCAAGACCAACAACAATACCTGCTATCTGCTTTGGCTTCTTTTTCTTTCCGAAAAGCATTATGAATGCTCCCGTACCTACTAGCATAGGTGCAAATGATGCCGGCTTAATAAGCTGAAGAAGAATATTGTCCGAACTAACATCACCTAAACGAAGGATCTGAGCTGTAACAGTACTACCTACGTTTGTACCGAATACAACCGGCATAGCCTGGGCTAGTTTCATAATACCTGCATTAACAAAACCACTAAGCATTATGGTAACGGCTGCTGAACTCTGTACAATGCCGGTAACACCTACACCAAAGCCCCAACCTTTAAGTCTGCCTGTAAACTTACTCTTACCTGTAGTAACCTTCTCTAATGCTCTTTCCAGTCCGGATCCTGCAATCTTTTCGATTGATGAACACATAAGACTCATTCCGTAAAGGAAAAGTCCCAATCCACCAAACAATTGTAAAACTGACATAATATCCATTTGTTTTTTCCCTCTTTTATTCGAAAAATATATTCTATATCAAAACAGACCTATTACCTCCCTGAATTTGTAAACAGTCTGTCAATCATATTTCACAAATTTCACCACATATATATTACTAAGAAAACAGCACTTAGTCCAGCATATTATTTCATAAAATATCAATCCTGAATTATACAATTTGCCGCATACCAGGTCCTTTATCCTTCCAAAAAGCGGCATAAATACAGCGTTTCATAATCCCGGGTTACATAGTCCGTGGCAAAATCATGACCACCGGCTCAGCCGGTGGTTTGCTCTGCGGCTATAAGCCGCTGTTCCCTGCTTGCCTCTAAAGAGGCTCTGAAAATCCGCCTTCCG
>NZ_FUXA01000003.1 GCF_900167085.1 Eubacterium ruminantium | reverse complement strand
CTTGCACTGGGCGGAACAAGTGTGATCATCGATAATGACACTGTTCTTGATGTAGAAAGATTTATTGATGTTATTAAGACAGAGAAGGTAAATATGCTTGAAATCGTTCCTTCATATGCAGCAATGATGCTTGACTATATGAAGATGAACGGAGTAAGACTTACCGAATTACAAAATGTTCTCGTTACAGGTGAAGCTGTTAAGAAGGACATTATAGAAAAATGGTTCAGTCTCCAGGATACCAGAGTTATCAATGCTTACGGACCTGCCGAAGCATCTGATGACGTTGTGCAGTATGTTATGACAAAGGTTCCTGAAGAAGCTTCGATTCCAATCGGTAAACCTCTGAATAATAACAGTATTTATATAGTAGATAAGCATATGCAACTTTGTCCGATAGGCGTCGAAGGAGAAATCTGCGTAGCAGGTATCGGCGTCGGAAGAGGATATGTAAATCAGCCTGAAAAGACTGAAAAAGCCTTCATGATAAATCCATTTAATACGGATACTGAGGAAAGACTTTACAAGACAGGAGATATGGGAAAATGGCTTCCTGACGGGCGTATAGCGTTCGGCGGAAGAGAAGATTTCCAGGTTAAGATAAGAGGATTCAGAATCGAACTTGAAGAGATCGAGAACCAGCTTATTGCTATAGACGGTATAAGTGAAGCGGTTGTCGCACCTGTAGAAGGTCAGCTTCTTGCGGCTTACTATACAGTTAATGATAGTCAGGGCGTCGGACAGAACGACAGTCAGAATGACAGACAGGGCGTTGGACAGAGTGTAGGACAGATTACCGCACAGAACAACAGTCAGAACGACAATCGGGATGCCGGACAGGACGACAGTCAGAACAGCGCGAGCAAGACTCTCGATACAGAGATGATCAGAGCTGTCTTAAAGGACAAGCTTCCTGAATATATGGTTCCTTCGTTTTATGTTGAGATGGAAAGTCTTCCGCTCTCAGCAAATGGAAAGGTGGACAGAAAGAAACTTCCGAAGGTGGATATTTCAGAAATAAATATCTATGTTGCACCTGAAAATGAAACTGAAGAAGAGCTCTGTCATTTATTTGAAGAGATTCTCAAACTTCCTAAGATCGGAACGGAAGATGATTTCTTTATGAATGGAGGTCACAGCCTCAGAGCTACAAATCTTATCAATAAGATCGAGTATAAGTTTGGCGTTCGTCTCATGCTTAAGGATGTATTTGAAAATCCTACAGTTAAGAAGATTGCGGGCATGATAAATGATGCCCTTGCCGGAAAGAACAGTTCATCTGATAAGGGAAGTGATGGCGGTTATGAAGAGATAAGCAGGATTGAACCTTGCGAAGTTATGGATTATTATCCGCTTTCAGCAGCTCAGAGAAGAATGTTTATTCTTAATCAGTTGGCGAAAAATAGTATCAATTACAATATTCCTTTCATGTATCGTATCGAAGGTGACATTGATCCTGTAAAGGCAGAAGAAGCGCTTAGAACGATAGTGAAAAGACATGCATCCTTAAGAACAGGATTTGAAATGCTCGGTAGCGAGACTGTACAGAAGATTAAAGATGATCTTGTTTTTGAAATGCATTATGAGGATTCGGAAGATACAGAGGAAGCTATTAAAGATCTTGTCAGAAGATTTGTGAGACCATTTAAGCTTTCGGTTGCACCTTTATTTAGAGCGAAGCTGGCAAAACTTAAGGAGAAGACATATTTCCTTATGCTTGATATCCATCATATTATCTGCGACGGTATTTCGAATGAGATAATCATTGATGAATTCCTCAAACTTTACAGGGGCGAATCACTTTCTGATGTTCCTGTTCAGTATATTGATTATGCATGTTGGGAAGCAAAGGAGAAGGATAAGGCTTGGTACAAAAAACAGGAGAAATACTGGCTTGATAGATTTGAAGAGGAAGTGCCTAAATTAAGCATTCCTTCAACATATACCCGACCACTTATGCAGAGCTTTGAAGGAAGAAGCATTGATTTCGAGATAAGCGGCAGCTTGTATGAGAAGATTTCGGATGCTGTTAAGAAGAATCAGGTAACACTTCAGATGTTACTTATGGCAGTATATGACATCCTTCTTGCAAAATACAGTGTTTCAGACGATATCGTTGTTGGAAGCCCTGTTTCTGGAAGAAGCAGAGAAGAACTTTCCGGAGTTGTGGGAATGTTCGTAAATATGCTTGCTATAAGGAATAATCCTTCAGGAGATAAGAGCTTCACACAGTTCCTTAAGGAAGTGAAGAATAATTCCATCGATGCATATGAGAATCAGGATTATCCGTTTGATGAGCTTGTTGAAAAGCTTTCTCTTGCAAAGGATATAAGTCGAAATCCAATATTTGACACTGTCCTTAATGTTATAAATATCGACGAAGTCAGTGGAAAGTTCGGAGACCTTCAGGTTGACAGTTACATTCTCGGAGAAGTTACTTCTAAGTTTGATATGACTTGGACATTTGCTGAAAATGACGGAAAGCTTATGCTTGAAATTGAGTACTGCAACAAGATATTCAGCGAAGAAGATATCGAAAAGTATTATCAGAGTTACGTAAATATACTGGAAAAAGTTCTCAGTGAACCGGAGATAAAGATTTCCGATATCAGCGTGATGAGTAAGGAAGAGGAAAAACTTGTTACGGAAGGATTCAATGACAATAAGGTTGATTATCCAAATGATATACTCCTTCACGAATTATTCGAAGAGCAGGTTAGTAAGAATCCTCTTCAGAAGGCAGTCATCTACGAGGATAGTTATATAACATATGATGAAATGAATAAGAAGGCAAATTCTCTTGCAAATATGCTCAGAGATAAAGGCGTCGGACCGGATACCATCGTTGCGGTTATGCTTGAAAGAAGTCTTGAAATGGCTATTTCACTTATGGCTGTTCTTAAGTCGGGTGGTGCATATCTTCCGGTTGATCCATCTTATCCTGATGACAGAAAAGAGTACCTTCTTGAAGACAGTAAGGCAGAGGTTATTATCACTGACAGTTCATTTGCAGGTGCATATACAGAAGGAAGAAAATGTATCCTGATCGATAAGGACGATATCGATAGATTTGATAACAGCAATCCGGCAAGGATCAATGATTCAAGTGATCTGGCATATATCATTTATACCTCAGGTTCCACAGGAAAACCTAAGGGCGTAATGATAGAACATAGAAATATTGTAAATACACTTCTTTGGAGAAGAGAAGATTACGGCTTTGACAAGAACTCAGTTGCAATGCAGTTTTTCTCATTTGCATTTGACGGCTTTGTCAGCAGTTTCTTCACACCGCTTGTTTCCGGATCGACTACATTTATTCTCAGTGATGTGCATACCAGAGATGCGGTATACCTTGCGAAGAAGATCATTGAAGAGAAGGTTACTCATATGTTCCTTGTACCTGTTCTTTATAAGGGAATCCTTGCTACAGGACTTCTTTCTCAGGACAAGGTGAAACTTAAGACGGTAACCCTCGGCGGTGACAGACTTGATTCCGAACTTGCGGAAATGACGGCTTCTTATCTTCCTGAAGTTGAGATCGCAAATGAGTACGGTCCTACAGAAAATTCTGTAAACAGTACCTGCCTCAGAGATGTTATCCATAAGGATGTGATAACTATCGGAAAGCCTATCTCAAACTGCAGTGCTTACATAGTTGATAAAAATATGAAGCCTGTACCTGTTGGAGTAAAGGGTGAGATATGTGTTGCCGGACGAGGAGTTGCAAGAGGATATCTTGGAAGAGAAGAACTTACCAAAGAAAAATTCATCACATGGGATTATAACGGTGAAAGAATTTACAAAACAGGAGACATGGGAAGCTGGACTGAAAATGGTGAGATCGCATTTCTCGGAAGAATGGATAATCAGGTTAAGATCCGTGGTTACAGAATCGAGACAGGAGAAGTTGAAGAAGCAATGCTCCGTATTCCTGAGATAAATGAAAGCGTTGTCATCGTGAAGGAATTTGAAGGCGGAAGAAAAGAACTTCACGGATTCTATGTCAGCGATGAAGCTATGAATGAAAACGAGCTGAGAGCTAGACTCGGAAGTATCATTCCGAAATACATGGTTCCGTCGAGACTTATTCATTTTGCAGAAATGCCTGTAACACCGAATGGAAAGCTGGATCGAAAAGCGCTGGAAGCTTATGTTCCACCGAAGGAAGAGAAGATTGAGACAGATCCTCCTAAGAATGAGGAAGAGGCTGTTATAGCTAAACTTTTCAGTACCATCCTTCATATAGATGGTATCGGAAGACATGATGACTTCTTTGATCTTGGCGGAGATTCGCTTGGAATGATAGTGCTTCAGTCAAAGCTTCTTGAGCGAAATATTAAGCTTAGCATAGCTACATTATATGAAAACAGAACGGTTGAACAGATCGGAAAATGCATTAGGGGAGGTGCTTAAAGATGATTATTGATTATAGACCTGTGAATCTGGAGGACAGCCTGGTAGATTATCCGGATCATCTTGAACTGCCTGTAGTAATGCAGAGGGAGATGACAACATATCTTCACAGAAGTCTTCCGATGTGTATCATGCTCACAAATGATAATTACAGGGGCTGGTTTAATACCAATTTTGTTCAGATATTTTCAAATAAATTGGAGAATGGTGAGATCGAGCTTAACTATCTTACTCCAAGAGATGGTTACTGTGAGATAGCTGAGGTTATATCCCTCGGCTATCCACTGCTGGATCATGTGCCGGATTTTGTATCATACATGATCGAATGTATCAACAAAGGATATTATTTTGTAGTACATATCGATGAATTTTATATTCCTGATAAAGGGATGTACGAGGAAACTCATTTCGTTCACGCCTCTCTTTGTTATGGCTATGACATGACAAAAAGAGAGTTTTACGGCATCGGTTTCGATGAAGATATGACATTCAGAAAGATGACATTTTCATTTGATGCATTTAGAGAGGCTTATGAGGAAAGTAAGAGTAACTACATGCCGGAAGCTTTCTGGTGTGAATGGTCTGCAGTTCAGCTTATCAAGCCGAAAACACCGGATGTTGCATTTCCTTTTGATCTTAGAAGATTCACGGATGAACTTTCGGATTATCTTACTTCGAGAGCTGATATGTATAAATATTATTCATTTGAATTCGATGTGAAAAATGCCGTTTTCGGAATGGATGTATATAAGCTGGTTGAAGAAAAACTTGAGGAGATGAAGCAGGGGGATATTTATATTGATTATCGTGCGATACATCTTCTTGCAGAGAGGTCGAGAGGTCTTGTGGACAGATTCTCGTATATTTCAAAGTTATATAAAATTTCCGATGAATTAAAAAATGATTTTAAGAAGTATGAAGAAATAGGCGAAAGATTCAATAAAGTGAGACTTAGGTTTATGGCTGAATTCTCTCATGTGGAGAAGAGGGAACAGATAAATGAACATAAGAGAGAAGAGTTGGATTGGGCGATAAAAGAGCTGAGGGGACTATCGAAGGACGAGAAGGAAATTCTTGGAAAGATACATAGTGAATTGCTGCTTATAAAATAATGGAGGGTTAAAGTGTGATTAAGTATAGTTTTATTATTCCAACATATAATAACGCAAAACTTTTGAAGAATAGTCTGGAAGCTCTTAATTATCTTAGTGTTCCGGAAGGAATTGAATATGAAGCGATAGTTGTTGATGACGGTTCGGAATGCGATACATACAGTGTTATTTCCGGAATCAACAAAAAGTACGAGCTTCATTATATCTATCTTGAAAGATGTGAGAATTCAAGCCGTGCCAGAGCCAGAAATAAGGGAATCGAGAAGGCTAAGGGACAGATTGTTGTATTCATAGATGCGGATATAATAGTGAATAAAGATTATATCATGGAGCTTGAAAGGGCATATAGATTCGATGATGATATCATTGTGGTAGGAACAAGAAAGCTTCTTCAGAATGATGTTGATATTGAAGATATAAGAAATAAAAAGATCTTCGAGAAGGAATATCTTGAAAATGCACATGCTGAGCAGGAGTTCCGTAAAGATGTATTCCAGGATCTTTCTTATAATGCCGGAAATATGAATAATCCGTGCCTTTTCTGCTATACATGCAATCTCGCCATGCCGAGAAATAAGATCAATAAAGTACATGGATTTGCAGAAGAGCTTAAGAAATGGGGAGTTGAAGATGTTGAACTTTCCTACAGAGTTGCAAAGGAAAATGTAAAGATTGTTATTAACAGTAAAAATGAAGTGCTGCATCAGTTCCACGGAATAAGACAGGGTAAGTTTGTTAAGAAGGAACAGGTAAATGAAGTAGACTACAATGCAGAAGTATTTGCCAAGATGCATAAAGGAGCGTTTGGCCTTTCTGAAGATGGAATAAAGAAGCTTTTCAGAAGCATCGCAACAAGATATAAGGATCTTGAGCCGGATGATTCCGGAAGAAAGGACAGGATGATCCTTGAGATAAACAGCGATACAAATCAGGAAACCTTTAAGGGAATCATCGAGAAACTTCTTCCTCTAAAGGATGTGGAGATAATTGTCATAGATTATGTTGAAAATTCGGATATTGATATCTGGATTCAGCTGCTTGACTGCAGAAAAGGACATTTGAAATATTATCCGGCTTCCCAGACGGATGTTGAAAAAGTTCTTGCAAGTTAAAAATATAGACAAAATTGTCAGACACCTTTATAATCAAAAGTAGTAATTTTGCTTATTGATTATGTATATATTTCCAAAGGAGGTAAGTCTTGGATATCAGAGAAGCTATCAAAAACAGACATTCTGTAAGACAGTTTAAGAGCGATTCAATTGAACTCGAAAAACGTGATGAACTCGATATGCTTGCGGAAGAGTGCAATGGGCTGAGCGGATTGAATATTCAGGTAATCTATGATGATGCTGAATGTTTTGATACCCTTTTGGCACACTATGGCAAGTTCACAAATGTTAGAAATTATATAGCTATAGTCGGCGATAAGTCAATTGATGATCTTGAAGAATTGTCGGGATATTTTGGTGAGAAAATGGTTATCCGCGCTCAGCAGCTTGGTCTCAATACCTGCTGGGTTGGACTTACCTATGGTAAAGGAAAATGTAAAGCAGAGATTGGTAAAAATGAAAAATTGGTCTGTGTCATCGCACTCGGTTACGGAGAGACGGAGGGCACAGGCCATAAATCTAAATCTGTAAGAGAACTCTGCAATGTTGAACCAAATGACATGCCTATATGGTTCAAGAATGGTATGGTTTCAGCCATGAAGGCACCAACCGCAATGAATCAGCAGAAATTTTATATTACTTTAGGCGAAGATGGAGAAGTATCCATCGACGCCAAAAAAGGTTTTTTTGCTGAAGTAGATCTGGGAATCGTCAAATATCATTTTGAAGTCATAAGCGGACGAAAATGTAAAATCTAATCTAGCTTATCTTCTTCTTTATAAATAATACAAATTGATTGAAATGTATTAATTTCTTTATTAGTTCAATAATAACCGATAAGATAAAGCATATAACCAATGAAACTATCAAGAGCAGTGCAACACTGTCGATTTTGTCATGAAGCAGATCACACTTGATGACAAAAATATGCAGATAGAAGATATTTCCGGAATATTCTCCAAGAACTTCAAGTGGTTTAAGAAGAATATTCTTATGGAAGATAGAAACCAGCATGCATATTATTAAAGCGGCAAATGCAAAGCCAACCATATGTGTGCCTTTGTAATCAAATTTTGAGTAAGAAGCAGCTCTTTTAAAATACAAAAGTCCTAATAGAATTACAAAAAGAGAAAATGCTAAAATGTATTTATGCTTATATTTTAACTTATCAAACAGACATTCACTTGCGAATAAGCATCCCAGTATTGAGATAAAAATATAATTCACATAATCACCACCGAAGGAAGATACCATATTTCCCTTCAGTAATATCATAAGAATATATGCGAAAAACAGTGAGGCCTTTCCGTAATTTTCAATCATTTTACATACAACCGGTGTGAAAATGATGATTAACTGCGCAAGGAAGATATACCAGTTTATACCGGCAATCATTGGAGTTTTGAAGAAATCTCCCCATCCCATGAAATCAAAAAAGGCATATTTAAAACTATGTTTATAGATTGAGCCGATTGTATTTCCACGAAGGGTATAAGCCAGTAGAAGCTGGAAAGGATAAATGAACCATCTTGCAGACATGAGAATGATAAGTCTACTGCAGATGAATCTGAAAACAGACATTTCATTTTTCTTAGCGATATATATCTTTGCAGTTCCGAAGGCTGAGATAAATATAAATATAGGAACACAAATACGTGCAAGCACCGCCATGTCCACAACGATTCTTTGTGGCAAGATGCTCTTCATACTGTATGTTTTAAAGAAAGAATTCATAAAACATAGATGATGGAAAACAAGAAGTATTATTGCTATACCTTTGGCTTTGTTTGATTCGCTTTTGCCGAAGATAAATTTCTCGGCAACACGTGTTTTATTTGAACCGCTTGGTTTATCGGATTCATTTGTTTTATCTGATTCAAGTATCTTCTTGTTATCTATTGGTTTTAATGATTTTTCATCGCTTTTCATGTTGAATCCTCTCAATTGAATGGTATTATAAAGAAGAATATCGCAAATAAAACTATACAGTATTTTCCGGAAAACATCAAATTTTAGCTTGCAATATGCGGTCATTGGGCATGGATTTTGGTAAAAGAGGGATATAGCATAGCAGAGGCTCACGAAATAACTGAAAAGGTGTATAATTACGCAAAAGAGGTGGACGAATTCAATGGTAAGAATAGAAAAAATAAAAATAAAAAATAATATAATTGAGTGCGTCTTATTTCCAGAGGACAATAAAGATGGGTTTATATTGAAATACAATCCGGAGACGAGAGAAAAGGATTATCAATTACCTAAAGGATATGAGCATTGCGATGTTCATGTGACTATGGCTTGTGTTTATTTGAGAAATAATTACAAGAAGAATTTACCCGAATCAAAAGTCGTTATTTGGTATTAGGGGGTGTCGTAATGTTAAATAATATTCGTATTGAACATCACTCTCCTGAAGTCATAAAGGACCATAACCTATACTTCCCATCTTGGATGAGTTAATGGAAACGATACAAGTGCTGTTACCCAAACTATACTTTGCAACTATAGACAAGTTAAAATCTTAAGAAAGAGCAGGCTAAAAACCTGCTCTTTTTGGTTACATTTTGGTTACATTAGAGTCAAAATGGAGGCTTGGTTACACGTTGGTTACAATTGCTTATGCTTACATATAATTACTTTTTATTACTTTACAAACAAGAAAAAACAGCCAACAAACAACGTAAATGCGTTATATTGGCTGTTTTCTAGGCTTAAGCTTCTGATGGGACTCGAACCCACGACCTATTGATTACGAATCAATTGCTCTACCAACTGAGCCACAGAAGCAATTATAAATATAAATGTTAATTTTTATATAAAAAAACAAAAAACTAACGTCAGTTATTATACATTTTTTCATAATATAATTCAAGAACATCTTTATATATGTTTAATAGAAAAAAGCTAGTATTATCTGTTAACGAATGTTATCATTTAAGTAGTTCGATTCAAAAAATATTATGAGAGGAAGAGGGAAAATGATTAAATTATCTTGCGTAAAGAGAATCGTTTTAACTGGAGTATTCAGCATGACACTCCTTTTTGCCGGTACAGCAGTAGGTGCAAAAAAAGTATACGCGGCAACAGATGAAGTTAATCATGTTGAGGTTGAATCAGAAGAACATGATAACGAAGAATCATCAGATATTGATGATGATTCAAAAGCGAATGATACTGAAGCAGAAGAGGTATCTTCGACAGAATCAGAAAGCGAAACTTCAGAAGCTGAAGATGGTAAAACTGAAGAAGTAACTGATCCGGAGGAAAAAACAGAAGAAGCTTCAGAAGAGAAAAAAGATGAAGCTGAGGACGGTGTGGATGCACCAACAGAAACAGAAGAAAATGCAGATGCTGTTGAAGAAAAAGCAGCAGATGAAAAGACGGTTGAGGAGAAGAAAGTAGAAGTTGAAAAAGAATCTGCAAAAAGTATAGTCAAAGAAACTCAGCCGGAGAAGCTTGATAGTGTTGATGACACAAAAAATGTAAAAGAAACAAAAGACGTTAAAAAAGAAACAAATGATAAGAAAAAGCCTAACAAAAATGTAACAAAAAAGCCTACAGGACTTGTTAAAAACAATGGTGTTTGGAATTATGTAGTTGATGGTAAAGTGCAGAAGAATTTCACAGGAGTTAAGAGCAATCAGTACGGATACTGGTATGTTGAAAATGGTGCTGTAAACTTCGGTAAAAACGGTTTTGTTAAGGCTAAATTCAACAACAAAAATTCTTGGCTTTATATCGTAAATGGCGAAGTAATGACTAAGACTACAAGCGTTTTACAGGGAACTGTTAAAGGTGAAGATGCTTGGTGGTATGTTGAAAACGGAAAAGTTAATTTCACTGATACCATAGCAAAGAATGATTATGGTTGGTGGAGAATTAAAAATGGTAAGGTAGACTTCAGCTGTAATACAATCGAAAAGAACCAGTATGGATGGTTCAAGTGTAAGAACGGTAAAGTAGACTTTAGCTGTAATACAATTGAGCAGAACCAGTATGGATGGTTCAAGTGTAAAAACGGTAAAGTAGATTTCAGCTGTAACACAATCGAGAAGAATCAGTATGGATGGTTCAAGTGTAAGAATGGTAAAGTAGACTTTGATTGTAATACAATCGAGAAGAACCAGTATGGATGGTTCAAGTGTAAGAACGGTAAAGTAGACTTCAGCTGTAACACAATCGAGAAGAACCAGTATGGATGGTTCAAGTGTAAGAACGGTAAGGTTGATTTCAGCTGTAACACAATCGAAAAGAACCAGTACGGATGGTTCAAGTGTAAGAATGGTAAAGTAGACTTTGATTGTAATACAATCGAGAAGAACCAGTATGGATGGTTCAAGTGTAAGAATGGTAAAGTAGACTTTGATTGTAATACAATCGAGAAGAACCAGTATGGATGGTTCAAATGTAAGAACGGTAAGGTTGATTTTTCATTTAACGGAGTTGGTGAGAATCAGTATGGACGTTTTTATTGTAAAGACGGTAAGGTTGTATTCTACACTAACGGATATTTAGTTAAGGGTGGAAAGACATACAAATTCAATGGTAAGGGACATGTTATCGATGAGATAGACGGTCTCGTTCCTATGACAGAGATGCCTGGATTCTTTATCAGCAATATGTATGCAGGTAACCTCAATACAAGAGAAGAGAGAATCGAAGCTATGATCAAGAGAGCTTACGAGTATCTCAATACAGAATATGCTATCTGTAAGTCAGAAAGACCTGGTGAGCAGGTTGACTGTAGTGGACTTGTAATGCAGTGTCTCTATGCAGCCGGATTTGATCCATCACCTGCTAATCCGGAGCACCATTCACATCCTGAAAATGAATATGACTCAAGAACACTTTGGTCAAGCGTTCCTATGAAACATATCAATGTTTCTAAGGACGGATCGAAATACACAGAAAAGGGTAATGTTGATTACTCTAAGCTTAGAAGAGGAGATCTTATTTACTATAAGAGTCCTAATGCAGATATTATCAACCATGTAGCTATCTATCTTGGTGATGATAAGGTTATTGAAGCTGTTGCACCATATGTTATGGACTGGCTTGGACTTATCCATGAAGTTCACGGAACAATCTACGGAGTAACAAGACCTTTCGAATAAAATACATTTTACCTTAACTTAGAAGAGGTAATAAGGAAGAGAGCGCACTCACTATCATTTTGGCGGGTGTGCTCTCTTTTTGTAAAAATAAGTAGATATTGTTAAAAAAATTAAAAACAAAAAAAGGTATTTCGAAAGTTTTATAGAAGAATATATTGTGACACTTTATTCACAAGATATGAATTGGTGAGAAAATGACTGTAAGAGAAGAGATTGAAAAAAGAGAACATAAGATATTCAGTCCTTTTGCGGCATTTAGTGATGAGTCGAAGGGCAGAAAAGTATACGAAGAGCACTGTGATCTGAGAACTGTTTATCAAAGAGACAGGGACAGAATTCTGCACTGTAAGTCATTCAGAAGACTTAAGCATAAGACACAGGTATTTCTGTCACCTTACGGCGATCATTACAGAACAAGACTTACACATACTCTTGAGGTTTCGCAGATAGCAAGAACTATTGCCAGGAGCCTTAGATTAAATGAAGATCTGACGGAAGCCATAGCTCTCGGACACGATATAGGGCATACTCCATTTGGCCATGCCGGAGAGAGAGCACTTACGGAGGCGTTGAACAGACCATTTTTTCATAACGAGCAAAGTGTAAGAGTTCTTGAAAAACTTGAGAAAGAAGGAAAGGGACTTAATCTTACCCAGGAAGTACTTGACGGGATTCTTAATCATAAGACATCACTTATGCCATCGACACTTGAGGGAAAGATTGTAAGAATTTCCGATAAAGTGGCTTATATAAGTCATGATATAGATGACGGCATAAGGGCAGATATCCTTAAAGAAGAGGATATTCCGGCCGATATCAGTAGTATACTTGGCCACAGTACCAGAGACAGGATCAATAATCTGATACATGATGCCATAAATAATTCTATGGACAAAAATGATGTATCACTTTCGAAGGAGTATGAGGATGCACTTCTCAGACTTAGGGAGTTCATGTTCAAGAATCTTTATACCAACATGAAGGCCAAGAGCGAGGAAATAAAAGCTACTAAGATAATCCGTATACTGTTTGAACATTATATGGAACATACGGAGGAAATGAGTATTGAATTCCTTGCGATGATAGATGGTGGCGAGAGACAGGATACGGTAGTCTGTGATTACATAGCAGGTATGACTGATAATTATGCTATCATGAAATTTCAGGATATTTACGTTCCTCATTCATGGAACATTTTATAGATTATAATTTGGCTGAATTGGAGAGAATATGTTTTATTCCGAAGAATTGGTTGAAGAGATAAGAGAAAAAAATGACATAGTCGATGTTATCGGCAGTTTTGTCGGTCTGAAGAGGGCCGGTAATTCATATATGTGCTGCTGTCCGTTTCATAATGAAAAGACACCGTCATTTCACGTAAGCAGAACAAAGCAGATTTATCACTGTTTTGGTTGCGGTGTAGGCGGAAATGTTATTACATTTCTTATGCAGTACGAGAATTATACATTTGCGGAAGCTTTGAAATATCTTGCTGACAGAGCAGGCATACCTCTTCCGGAGAATGAGATGTCGCCGGAGCAGAAAAAGGTAGAAAACAGGAGAGAGCTTCTTAGAGAAGTAAGTAAGAGCGCAGCCGCATATTATCACTATATTCTCACTAAAACGGAAAATGGTATTAAAGGCCGGGATTATTTTATGGAAAAGCGTGGTTTCACGGAAGAGACCATAGCGAATTTCGGATTGGGATATGCGGACAAATACAGCGACGGCCTGTATAAATATCTTAAGAGCAGAGGTTACTCTGATGATCTTATGAGAGACAGCGGACTGGTGAACTTCACTGAAAAGTATGGTGCTCAGGACATTTTCTGGAACAGGGTAATGGTTCCGATAACAGATATAGGCGGAAAAGTCATAGCATTCGGTGGACGAGTGCTTGGAGATGCAAAACCTAAGTACCTCAATACCAAAGAAACCGACATCTTCAACAAGAGAAGAAATCTTTTCGCTATGAATATTGCGAAGAGAAGCCGGCGGCGAGGCATTATACTTTGCGAAGGATATATGGATGTTATTTCCATGCATCAGGCGGGATTCGATAATGCTGTTGCTTCCCTCGGAACTGCATTTACAGAAGAGCAGGCGCTGATCATAAAGAGATATACTTCAGAGGTTTATCTGGCATATGATAGTGACGGGGCCGGAAGGCAGGCAACGCTTAAAGCTATAGAAATACTTAGAAATGCTGATATGACTCAAAGAGTTATAGATATGAGTCCTTATAAGGATCCGGATGAATTTATCAAAGCATTGGGAGCGGAAGAATACGAACAGAGGATTAAGGATGCAAAACCGGGACTTCTGTTTGAAACCGAACTCCTTGCAAAAGAATATAAACAAAATGATCCTGAGGAAAGAACGGAATTTATAGGCAGAGTTGCAAGACTTCTGAAACCTATTGAAGATCCGGTCAGGATGAATAGTTATATTGAGATCATCAGCAATAAATATCAGATAGAAAAAGAATATTTACGAGGGGCTGTAGATACAACAGTACTTGTAGACAGTAGAGACAGTTCACCGGTAAATGATCCGGGAGTCAGGGACATTTCGCCTGATGGGGCAGCGGTTGAAAGTCAGAAACTTCTCCTTACCTGGATGGTAAATGAACCGGAGCTGTTCAAAAAACTTGAAAATGTCATTTCCGTGGAAGACTTCACTGATGATAATATAAATGCAGTTGCGAAGCTCCTTTATGAGCAGTATGAGAAGCAGGGAAAAGTCAGCCCGGCGGCTATAATAGACAGATTTGAAAGTCTTGAAAGTCAGCAGGTGGTTGCGGCGATAATGAATACCGAGCTTCCGAGAATGCTTGATGGAAATGAGAAAAATAAAGCATTTACAGAGATTGTAAAGCGTGTAAAGAGCAACAGTATAGAAAGTGCTCTTAAAAACAATAAAGATCCGCAAAAACTGATGGATCTTATACAAAGGAAAAAAAGTCTTGATAGACTGGAGGTAAAAATATAAATGGCAAGAAGAAAGAGTTTAGATGATGAAATGCAGTTCATTAGCAGTCGTGAGCTTGAGGCAGCAGCAGATATGCTCCTCAGAGAAGCGGATATGAAGGATAAGGCTGGTAAGAAAACCACAAAGAAATCCAAGGCTGATAAGGACTCAAAGACCGAAAAGGTTACAAAGACAAGAACAGTTAAAGTGCTTAAATCAGACAAGAGTGAAAAGACTGAGGAAGGAAATACTGCTGAAGGCGAAGAAAGCACAAAGGCAGAAGCTCAGAAGCTCAGTGAAGAAGATGAAAAGCTCTTTAATGATACACTTGAAAGACTTCTTGCTATAGCTAAAAGCAGAAAGAGTGTTATCGAAGATACAGAAATCATAGATGCATTTAAGAATAAGCAGGAATTCCTTACAGATGATAATATGAACAGAGTTATCGAATTCTTTGAGCAGAACAAAGTAGACGTGCTCACTATCACAGATGACGATGATGATGTTGAACCGAACGATCTTTTATTTGAACTTGATGACGAAGAAGAAATCGATATGGAACAGATTGATTTGAGTGTTCCTGACGGTGTAAGTATCGAAGATCCTGTTCGTATGTATCTTAAGGATATCGGTAAGGTTCCTCTTCTTACAGCAGAAGAAGAGATTGAACTTGCAAGAAAGATGGAAGATGACGGACCGGAAGGCCTTGCTGCTAAGAAGAAGCTTGCTGAGGCAAACTTACGACTTGTTGTAAGTATCGCCAAAAGATATGTAGGTCGTGGTATGCTCTTCCTTGATCTTATCCAGGAAGGTAACCTTGGTCTTATTAAGGCTGTAGAAAAGTTCGATTATACAAAGGGATATAAGTTCAGTACATATGCTACATGGTGGATCAGACAGGCTATCACAAGAGCTATTGCGGATCAGGCAAGAACTATAAGAATTCCTGTACATATGGTTGAAACTATCAATAAACTTATCAGAGTTTCAAGACAGCTTCTTCAGGAACTTGGACGTGAGCCATCTCCTGATGAAATCGCTGAAGAGATGAATCTTCCTGTAGAAAGAGTAAGAGAAATCTTAAAGATCAGCCAGGAGCCTGTTTCTCTCGAGACACCTATCGGTGAAGAGGAAGACAGCCACCTTGGAGACTTTATTCAGGATGAAAATGTACCTGTTCCGGCTGAAGCAGCAGCATTTACACTTCTTAAGGAACAGCTCGTTGAGGTGCTCGGAACCCTTACAGACAGGGAGCAGAAGGTATTAAGACTTCGTTTCGGTCTTGATGACGGAAGAGCAAGAACACTTGAAGAAGTAGGTAAAGAATTCAGCGTAACACGTGAAAGAATCAGACAGATAGAAGCTAAGGCTCTCAGAAAACTGAGACATCCTAGCAGAAGCAGAAAGCTTAAGGAATTCCTTGAGTAAGCAGGGAGTATAAATTTTGGCTAAAAGTGTTAAAGGAAGACTTTCTGACAGAATGCTCGCAGTTGCCGCCATGGCGAAGAGCTGCGGGCTTTTCTGTTATGATAAGGCTGATAAACCGAAGATAGTTGATATAGGATGCGATCATGCATTTATAAGTATTTTCCTTATTCAGGAGGATATAGCAGATAAGGTTTATGCTGTAGATATAAATGATGGTCCTCTTGAAATCGCAAAGAAAAATATCAGTGATTACGGACTTGGTGACAGTATAACCGTCAGAAAGTCGAATGGATTTGAGAATATAGAAAAAGGTGAAACCGACATGGCGGTTATAGCCGGAATGGGTGGATACCTTATAATAGATATAATTAAGAATGCAAAGTGCCTTGAAAAAGGTTACAAACTGGTTCTTTCTCCTCAGTCGGATATATATGAGGTTCGTAAATATCTAACGGAAAATGGTTTCAGGATTGTTGATGAGGATATGATGAAGGATGCCGGAAAATACTACAACATCATTTGCGCTGAGTATTGTGGGGATATTCAGGAAACAGCAGATGAGTTGAATCTTTTGTTTGGAGAGATACTTATGAAGAAGGGAAATGCAACCCTTAAAGAGTATCTGACCGGCAGGATAGTATCATATGAAAAGATCATTGATAAAATGAACAAAGAGGCGAAGGGGACAGCGGAGGATAAGAAATTACGGATAGAACAGGAACTTGAGAATTTCAGGTTCATTTTAGATAAATATTATCAGGAGGGTTAGCAATATGGAAAAGATCAATATAGAACTTGTTGCAGGAGACATTCGTAAATCCATAAGTGTTGATAAACATACAAGACTTGAATTCCTTACGGAATTTGCGCTTCCGGATTCAAAGCGTAAATATATAGCGGCTCTTGTAGACGGAAAGCTTAGAGAGTTGCGTTATCAGCTTGAAGGAAATTCTGTTGTAGAATTTGTGGGAATGGAGACTGTCATCGGTTTTGATATCTACAAAAGAGGACTTACACTTCTTATGCTTAAGGCATTCAAGGATGTTCTTGGTGAGAGAAATGATTATTACATCGATGTTATGTATTCCCTTGGAAAAGGATTTTTCTGCAGGATAGTAAGTGAAAATGTTAAGTGTACGGAAAAGCTTATATCAGAAGTAAAAGAGAAGATGTTCAGCCTTGTGAATGAAGATATTCCGATTAATAAGAATTCTGTAAGCACGGATGAAGCAAGAATCAAATTCGGTCTCGCCGGTCTTAAAGATAAGGAAAAGCTTCTTAAATACCGCCGTGTATCTAAGATAAATCTTTATCATCTTGGGGATTATTCTGATTATTTCTACGGATATATGCCGGCGTCTACAGGGTATCTCAGATATTTTGATCTTGTAACATATGATGACGGTTTCGTACTTGTAGTTCCGGACAATAAGCATCCGGAGCAAAAGATTGAATATACCGCTCCGGAAAAATTATATAAGGTTCTCAGAAAAGGTGAGGATTGGGGCGATATGATGGATGTTGAGTGCGTGGGCGACATAAATGATGTTGTTACAAACGGTGACATCAACGATCTTATGCTGGTTCAGGAAGCTCTTATGGAGAAGGAGATTGCTGAGATAGCATGCAGGATAATTGATGAGGATAAAAAGGTTGTTCTTATTGCAGGACCTTCGTCATCAGGAAAGACGACATTTTCACATAGACTCAGTATTCAGCTTAGAGCACATGGAATGCATCCGCATCCTATAGCTCTTGATAACTTCTTCAAGGATAGAGATGAAACTCCGAGAGATGAAGACGGAAATTTCGATTTTGAATGTCTTGAAGCTGTTGACCTTGAGCTGTTCAACAATAAGATTATAAGCCTTCTTAACGGAAATGAAGAAGAAATGCCTAAGTTTGATTTTACTATAGGTAAGAAAATGTATGACGGTAAGAAGATGAAGCTTGAGCCGGGTGATGTTCTTGTATGTGAAGGAATTCATGCGCTTAATCCTAAGATGTCAGTGGCGCTTCCTGATAAGGACAAATTCAAGATCTATATAAGTGCTCTCAACCTCTTAAATGTTGATGAACACAACAGAATCGCTACTACAGACGGCAGACTTCTTCGAAGGATAGTCAGAGATGCTAGAACAAGAGGAAATGATGCACAGCAGACCATAAATATGTGGCCTTCAGTAAGAAGGGGTGAGGAGAAGAATATCTTCCCGTTCCAGGAGGAAGCTGATGTAATGTTTAACTCAGCGCTTATTTATGAACTTTCGGCTATAAAGCAGTTTGTTGAGCCGCTTCTTTTCAGAGTGCCAAATGATTGCAAAGAATATTTTGAAGCAAAGAGACTTCTTAAATTCCTGGATTATTTCCTTGGATTTGATGTTTCCAACATCCCGCAGAATTCCATCATGAGAGAATTTATCGGTGGAGGCTGCTTCGATATATAAAAGTTTCAGCGGTCGGTCCGGAAAAAAGACAGATAATTTAGCATAAATATGCCGGCAGCTGATTGATAAATGCATTTGAAAAATAGAATAAAATAAAAAAATCAGCTGTGATTGTTCGAGTAAATCGATCAATTGCAGCTGTTTTGTTATGTAAGCAGAACGATAAGCCGGGTTATGTCGTGGGTAATCATCTATCTAGACCGTATGTTGCCACACGGTTCAAGCGACCTACCTGAAGTATGGCGGGCAGCCATATGGCTTCGTTTTGGTCTTGCTTCAGATGGGGTTTACACAGCCTCCTCTGTTACCAGAAGAGCGGTGAGCTCTTACCTCGCCTTTTCACCCTTACTGCCGAAGGCAGCGGTTATTTTCTGTTGCACTTTCCGAAAGTCACCTCTCCCGGACGTTATCCGGCATCCTGCCCTGTGAAGCCCGGACTTTCCTCATATGATATCATTTTCCCGATACAAAATCGGAAATGATATATCATCCGCGATTACCTGTCCTGCTTACAGAGTAGATGATAGCACAGGCAATATTTTTAAGCAATTTGAAATTATAACAATTTTTTAAAGAATTCCCATAAATTACAAAATATTAAACGTATATAAATATAAATACATCATCATTGATGAAAACATTTTTGTGTGATAGTATTAAAAACAGTGTAAGGTTAAATAATAATAGGCAAATTATATTTATATGGATGGGTGAAAAATTGAAAATTCAAAAACAAAACAAAAAAATAATTCTATTTACAATTATCTTATTCGCTATTATCAGCGTATTAATTTCTACCGGAAAAGTAAATGCAAAAGAGAATACAGGACGTGATAGTCAGCATACGGATGATGAAAAAATCAGCAGAATGGTCCAAAGATCTACTGAGGATGATGACGACGAAGACGAAGATGAAGGTGATGAAAATGTAGATCTGAGTGGTCGTAAATCATTTGATGTTAAACTTGATGTTACAGCAGATAGAGGTAAAGCAGTTTACGTTGTAGATGTAAAAGTGACCTGCGAATATGACTTCAACGGATATATCAGGCTGAAGACTAAACGAGAAGCTTCGGATACTATGACATATGATTATTATATAACATTGCCTGCAAGTACTGAGAAAAGCTTATCGATAAATGTTCCGTTTAGTGATGGCGATTATTTTGATACAAATAATCTTACAGTACAGATCGTAAATAAAAAAGATGTTGTTTTATTTTCGCAGAAACATAACGACATTTTCAGAGAAGCTTTATACAAATATATGTATATCGGAGCTTTATCAAACAGTTACAAAAAACTTTCTTACCTTGAGGCTACAGGCAGTAAGATCAACAGAATGTACAACATGTCTGAGAGTGAAGGTAAATTAGTGGAGATAACTCCTGATAATCTCATAAGTGAAATTTCTAAGCTTGATATGTTATTTATCGATGACTTTGATACATCAACTCTTTCTCCTGAACAGATATCAGCTATCGAAGATTATGTATATAAAGGCGGAAGTCTTGTTATAGGTACAGGAAAGAATCTTGATTCAGCTTTAAAAGGTTTCGGTAAAAGTTTTATAAAAGCTTCATGTTCCGGTTTGTCTTCAAGACAATACCAGTTTGCCGGTAAGGCAATACAAGCAGCGGATATAAGATTCGATACAGGATTCAAATCATTTGGTTCGGAATTTCAGGGCGCCGGAGATGAAAAGAGAAGAGGATATATTTATATTTCAAACTATAGCTTTTCGGATCCTGTTATAACCGGATCGGCATATGCACAGAGTTATATTGTTGACTTCTACAATATGCTTGATAGAACCGAAGCATATAGAATTTATGATGACGGTGTTATGTCAATAGATATGATAGAAGGTTTCTTCCGTAATATTGAAGGCTTAAGTAGTTTTGAGTCGGGCGGATTAAAGATCATCATAGTTTTATATGTACTTATTATAGGACCGGTTCTTTACCTGCTTTTGAAAAAGAGCAATAAAAGAGAATTTTTCTGGGTGGCGATTCCGGCGGTTACAGCTGTATTTATGGTAGGAATAATGATATATGGCCGTCGTTTTATGCTTGAAGATAAGAAAGCTGCTTCGGTTACGATTGCTTCAGCAAACGGAAGCGGACAGAGAGAGACATTTTTATCTGCTTATTCAACAAGAGACGGCAAGATTGAGTTCAAAACACGTAGTGATTTAAATGCTATTGATACTGTAGGATATGACTACTACGGAAGATACAACAGTAATAGAGCAGTATATAGAGCAGTTACAAACGGAGATGATGTAACTCTTATACATGAAGGAAAAGAGAAATTCGATAAAGGTTATTTCCACCTTAAATTAGATAATGAACAAGCAGGAAATATTCATGTAACTTATAATACCAGCTATGAACTTCTTAATGAGGCAAAGATTGAAAATAATACGAAATACGATTTCAAATATTTCCTTATTTTACGTAAGAATAAATTTATTATCGTTAATGGATGTAAGAAGGGCGGCGTTTCAGACGTTGCAAAAGATAAGGTATATACAGGAAATTATGTAAGAAGTCAGAGTGTACCATCATTTTTTGGTTCAGACACACTTGAAAAAAATCTTGATGTTATATCATGTCTTTATCTTGGAGCAAATGCCGTTTACGATGGACAGTCAAATTTTGTTATAGGTGTTACTGAGAATTACGAGAGAATTACAAAGGGTGACATAAGCGAAAACTCTTACGGAGTAATCTATGATACCGTTGACAATGCCAAAGACAAATAATTGATCAATTTATATTGAACAGATTGGAGTAAGATGCTTTATTTATCAAATTTAGTAAAATATTATAATGATTTCCTTGCAGTTGCAGGTATAAATCTTCACGTTCCAAAGGGTGATCTTTTTGGGTTCGTAGGACCTAACGGTGCAGGAAAAACAACAACTATAAGAATGACATGCGGGCTTCTTCAACCAACATCGGGAGGTATATGGATCAATGGTATATCTCAGGCGGCTCATGCTGATCTAATGAAGAAGCAGATTGGATACGTACCGGATTTCTTCGGAGTTTATGATAATCTTAAAGTTAGTGAATATATGGAATTTTATGGTTCACTTTACGGAATAGGATACAGAGAGATTAAAAATATGACAGCCGGTCTTTTGGAGCTTGTTAATCTGTCTGATAAGCTTGATGAAAATGTAGACTCTTTATCAAGAGGTATGAAGCAGAGGCTTTGTGTGGCAAGAGCACTTCTTCATAATCCGGAACTTCTCATATTGGACGAGCCTTCATCGGGTCTCGATCCAAGAGCAAGAATTGAAATGAAGGAACTTCTTATGAACCTTCAGAGTATGGGAAAAACCATCATAATCAGTTCGCATATTCTTTCTGAATTATCGGAAATGTGTAACAGTATAGGCATTATGAATAAAGGTAGGATAGTTGCTGCAGGAACTATCGATGATATTTTAGGAAGAGGAAGACAGGATACCAGAGTTATTATAGGAATAGCAAATGATATAGAAAAGGCTTCTATGATCGCAAAAGAGAATCCGGAAATACTTTTGGATTCGGTAAGAGAGAATCAGATAATCATAAGAAGCAGTGATGATACACTTATGAACAGATATGTAGGACAGCTTATTTCAAATGAAGTGATAGTTACAGGTATCATTAAAGAAGAGAACAGTCTTGAAACATTGTTTATGCAGTTAACAGGAGATAATGTGAATTATGCGAATCAATCCAATAACTAAAAAAGAGATAAAGATTACAGCAAGAGGTGCAAAGTTTTTTATTGAATTCTTTGTATACGAACTGATTCTTTTAATAGCTTTCCTTTTATCATTAAGAACAATAATGGGGAAAGAGAGAATTTATGTTACAGATTATCAAAAGCTCAGCGGACTTTTCCCTGTAGTTGCTATAACACAGTTATTTGTAATTACAATGATCATACCTGTTATGACAGGTGCAGCAATTGCCGGTGAAAAGGAAAAACAGACTTTTGATATTATGTTAACAACAGCTGTTAGCCCATTCCAGATTATCTGGGGGAAAATGCTTTCAGCAGTTGTAAGAGTAATGATGTTCATCATCGCAAGTATACCGCTTATGTCATTATCATTCCTTAGCGGAAGTATACAGTGGAAAATACTTTTCTTATTTGTACTCATGGCAACAGTTTATTCACTGTTCGTGGCAGCTATAGGTATTTTCACATCGAGTATATGTGCGAAAACCATTACATCGATCATTTTTTCATATGGTATCATTTTCTTCATATCGATTGGATCTTTGTTATGGAACGTGTTTGAAAGAGCGAGTATAGGCCGTTCAACATTCAGCGGTGTATTTCTTCTTTTCAATCCGATAGTTTACTTTGATGAACTTTTCTATGTATCATCTGACAAACATATTGTTTCATTTGTTGCAAATGGATTTTTGGATGATGCAAATGGTACGAAATGGATAATTTTATCTACACTTGCAATAGTAATTTTAAGTATTTTACTTGTTTTATTATCTGCAAGAAAGATTAACCCGTTGAAGAGGAAAAAGTAATAGTTTAGCGAGGTGAATCAATATGGAAGAAAGAGAGTATATAAAAAAATTAGTCAAAAAACATAAAGACAAGATGAATGCCGCAATACTTCTTAAATGGACGCTGACAGGAGTGTCCGCAGGACTTACTGCGGCACTTGTCGTATTAGGGATAGCTTTTATAGTTCCGTTTTATTATGCAAATCTTTTTGCAATAGCATTTGTGGCAGTGGGATTTATTGCCGGAATAGTGATAGGAATATGTAAAAGAACAACGAGCAGAAAAGCCGCCCTTGATATAGACAAAAGAGGTTTCAAGGAAAGAGTTATAACAGCGTTCGAAGCTGTTGATAAAGAAGATGCTGTTCATGTAATGCAGAGAAAAGATGCGATTAATCATCTGAGAGGAAGAGAAAAAAGCATCAAGGTTAAGGTTATACCAAAGCCAAGACTTATAGCAATCTTCTCACTGCTTTTACTGGCAGCGGTTGTGCTTGTATTTTTACCTTCGAAAACTAAGATCGAAGCAAGAGATACACATATAATTCATAAAGAAGCTGATAAAGATATAAAGAAAATACAGGATGTTATAGATGATATTAAAGAGATAAGAAAAGATCCTGAGAAGAAACTTACAGAAGATGAAAAGAAAAAGCTTGATGATATGCTGAAAAATCTTCAGGCTTCTAAAAAGGATCTTGAGAATGCAAAAGACAAAGATGGATTAAAGAATGCCAGGGATAAGGCTGATTTCAAATATGATAAGATTTCAGACAGCCTTAACAGGATGGCCAATGCCAGAGAACAGGTGAAGAATGATCCTGATAGTGCACAGAAAATGAGAGATGCGGCTCAGAAAGCTCAGGAGAATAAACAAGACAGCGGCCAGCAGGGTGGCCAGCAAGGTGGCCAGCAGGGCGGTCAGCAAGGCGGAGGCCAGCAGGGCGGTCAGCAAGGCGGAGGTCAGCAAGGCGGAGGCCAGCAAGGTGGCCAGCAAGGCGGAGGCCAGCAGGGCGGTCAGCAAGGAGGCCAGCAAGGAGGCCAGCAGGGCGGAGGTCAGCAAGGTGGAGGCCAGCAGGGCGGCCAGCAAGGCGGAGGCCAGCAGGGCGGTCAGCAGGGCGGTCAGCAGGGCGGCCAGCAAGGAGGCCAGCAAGGAGGCCAGCAAGGCGGAGGCCAGCAGGGCGGCCAGCAAGGAGGCCAGCAAGGCGGAGGCCAGCAGGGCGGCCAGCAAGGCGGCCAGCAAGGCGGAGGCCAGCAGGGCGGCCAGCAAGGCGGAGGCCAGCAGGGCGGTGGAGCAGGTAGAGGAACCGGCTCACAGAATGTTCAGCATGACTATATAAGTATTCCAACAAACGGAGACTTAAATATAAATGGTAAAGAAACCGGTCAGAACGGTGGTAACTCAGGCTTTGGTTCTACACAGGACGGTCCGGCATGGGCAGGCTATCATGTCAATCATGATGAAGTGATCGGACAGTATGAGAAGGAAGCTTATGAGGGTATAGAAAGTGGAAAATATCCTACAGGTATGGAGGATGTTATAAAAGATTATTTTGGGAATTTATCGGAGGAGTAGAATGGATATCAATTATTTACAGCAGAAGTTTATACAGTGTGAAGCAGAGATAGGTAAGGAGATCATTGGTCAGAAGGATACTGTAAGAACAGCTCTTCTTTCACTTGTTACAGGTGGAAATGTTCTTCTTGAAGGTATGCCGGGACTTGGAAAAACAAGACTCGTAAATACTATAAGTAAGGTTATCGGACTTCCTTTTAAGAGAATTCAGTTTACTCCCGATCTTATGCCGGGAGATATTACAGGTACAAATATCATAGAGCATAGCGATAGCGGAAACTCATTCAAGTTTGAACCGGGTCCGATCTTCGCAAATCTTATCCTTGCCGACGAGATTAACCGTGCCACTCCAAAGACACAGTCGGCACTTCTTGAGGCAATGCAGGAACATACTGTTACTGTGGGAAATACAAGCTATATGATTGATGAACCATTCTTCGTTATGGCTACAGAGAACCCTATTGAGCAGGAAGGAACATATCCTCTTCCTGAAGCTCAGCTGGATAGATTTATGTTCAAGATCCTTATTCCATTTCCAACTAAGGAAGAACTTAAAGGAATTGTAGGACTTACAGAAGGCGGATTTACAGCTGAAGCAACTAATGTTACCAACAGAGAAGAACTTCTGATGATCAGAGAAGCAGTTAAGACTGTACCTATTGCAGATGCTGTTCTCGACAGAATTATGGATATAATCATGGAGACACATGCAACCAACAAATATATCCGTGAAGGTGTCAGCCCAAGAGCTGCTCAGGCCATCATAAGAGGTGCAAGAGCCAGAGCATTTATGGAAGGCAGATATAATGTTTCATTTGAAGATGTTGAATATGTTGCATATCCGGCACTTAGACACAGACTGATCCTCAGCTTTGATGCTGTATCAGAAGGAATTAAGGAAGATGATGTTATAAAATCTATACTTAACGGAAAGCTTGGTTAATCTTTTATGAAAGACAGAAATTATTATGAGAAATTAAATAGATTTAAGATTGCTGTCAAAAAGAAAAGTACAAATATAATGCAGGGTGCAAGAAAATCCACGGCCAAAGGTTCATCTGCCGAATTCTCTGATTTCAGGGAATATATGCCGGGAGATGATATAAGAAGGATTGACTGGAATGCCTACGGAAGAACAGAAAGATTGTTCATCAAGGAATATGTTGAAGAGAGGGAGAGCAGTATAAGCATCCTTCTTGATACAAGTGCATCCATGGATTATGGCGATCCTATAAAATCCGAAGTGGCAAAGGAGATAGCATCGGCACTGAGTTATATCGTACTTTCGGGAAGTGATCATGTAAGGATATATGACCTTCAGCGTATCGATAAGCCTCTTTCTTTAAATGGCGGCATAAGAGTATTTCCAAGAGTCGGAGACTATCTCGATACATGTCAGTTTGAGGGTGATACGGATATATATATGACGCTTCGAAAGATGAAGCGTTCAGGAAGTGGTGTTACTATAATCATTTCTGATTTTATGGATGAAAGACTTGTTATTGGAGAGAACAGAACATCCAATCTTGAGAAGATATTCAAACTGCTTGAATACAACAAACAACAGGCTGTATTCGTTCATGTACTTGATAAGACGGAGAAAAATCCGGAGCTTATGGGAACACATAATCTTATTGATATGGAAGATAATTCCAGCAGAATTCGTGTAACTATGGACAGTAAGACCATAGATGAATACAAAACAGGTTTTGAAGATTTTTGTAAATCCTTTGAAAGAACAGCCAGGAAATACCATGCTTCATATATAAAAGTATTTACAAATGAAAGTATGGATAGAATATTATTTGAGGACTTGAGAGAAATCTATGACATTTAGTACTTTATTGCCACTTGGACTTTTGGTCCTTGTGCCTTATTTAATAATTTTATATTTTCTTAGACCAAGAGGAAAGGATACCAAGATATCCTCAAACCTTTTGTGGAAGCAGATTTTTGAAAGAACACAGAGCAGGACTAAGAGGTCACGTTTTGTAAGAGACCTGTTACTGCTGCTTCAGCTTTTGATTATTGCCATGCTTATTCTTTCACTTATGGGTCCACGTGTTCGTTCGAAGTATAAGAACGGAAGTAATATTCTTATTCTGATGGATACAAGTGCCGGAATGCAGCATAAGGACGGTGATAAGACAAGATTTGAAAAGGCGGTGGATGAAGCTGTAAATCTTGTTGATGATTCGGATGGGGCATCATTTACCGTTATTTCCTGTGGCGGAAATGTAGATATCAAAATATCAAATTCTAGGAACAGGACAAAAGTAAAAGAAATCCTTAAAGGATTAAAATGTACAGATGAAGCGTCGAATCTTACTTCTGCTTATGAAGTTGTAAAGACAATGAGAGAAACCGGTGGAGACGATCTTCTCCATGTAATCATTTTTACAGACGGAAGCGGAGCAGAGACTGCCGGAGAATATGTAAGTAATCTTGGGGCCGATGTAAAAGTATACGGCGGAGGCTCAAGCAATCTTTCAGCACAGATGCTTACATTTGCCAATTCAGACAAATCAACCGTGGAAAATCCTCTTTATGATTTTGCTGGTAGGATAATCAACTACAGTGATTCACAGGCAAGCTTTGAAGTTACTCTTTATGATGAGGACGGAACAGTTTGCGGCGTGCAGATTCTTAGCTGTGAAGGCGGCATTTCAGCAACAGCTATATTTAATGATGTAAGCTGGAACGGCAATAAAATGCATATTGAAATCTCCGACATCACATTTTCAAATGGCGGAGAAGACAGCTTAGAAAAAGATAATGAGACATACGTTGTTAAAGATAAAAAGAATACTATGTCAGGTGTTCTTATCGGACAGGGTAATATCTTTATAGAAAAGGCTTTTGAGGCAGTTACAAAGAAACCGCTGATTGTTTCTACCGATGAAACTGTGATCAAAGAGAAGAATGCCGGTATCATTATCTATGACAGCGGGTTTAAAGATAATTTTGATCCTGCCAAGAAGGCAGAACAAGGCGAGAATGTTACAGGTATCATGGAGTTTGGTATACCTGAAGATTCAGCGCGTATCGAGAAGAAACTTGAGGGAGTTTATATTGATTCAAAGACGACTGCGCTTACAAACGGACTTTCCAATTTTAATCTGGGTGTAAATGAAGCAGCGGTTCTTAAGGTTCCTGAATGGGCTGAAAGTTTTATGGATTACAACGGTGAATCTGTAGGATATTTCGGTGAGCATGATGGAATAAGATATATAGTTCTTGGTTTTGATATAAGGGAAACTGATTTCCCGCTTAATGCAGAATTTCCGATATTCATTGCAAACTCAATGAATTATCTTTCTGATTCGGGTATTCTTGTAAAAAATACATATACAGCAGGAGATGTTCTTCTTGTTAATCCGTCAGCTGATTATGATGCTGCAGTTTTATCAACAAAACTTACAGAAAGCGGTGTATTTGATATTACTGCAGGTAAAGATACAGAAAGTTATGTTGTAAGATTTCCTGGTTCAGAAGCAGATGGACGAGCTGTTTCAGAGGGAACGGTCAGTACGGGAGAGTATAAGAATTCTTTCGCAAAAAGGAATATCAGCGGACTGCTTGTAATAGCTGCAATAATCCTCTTACTCCTTGAGATGATCATTTATGTTAAGGAGATGAGATACAAAGGAAAGTTTTATTACATCCTTCGCGGAGCAATGGCAGCGCTTCTCATCCTGTCACAGCTTCACATAAGTATTCCTGTTAAAGCTGTTAAGCAGACAACAATATTTGTTGTAGATGTATCGGAAAGTAATAAAGATAATGTTGAGGAAATCAATAAATATATTTCCAAAGAAGTAAAGAAGATGAGCGGGAAAGACCGATTCGGTGTTGTTGCCTTCGGAGACGAATCGATAATCGACCAGTTCGTGACAAAGGATAAGTCATATGCCGGTGTCATGACAGAGGTTGATACGCAGTCAACGAATATTGAAGAGGCGGTAAGCCGAGGACTTTCTATGATCCCTCCTGAGAGTTCCGGAAGGATTGTTATTCTTACGGACGGTAAGGAAACGGAAGGTAATATAATGAATACAGCCTCAGCCGTAGTTGGCGGAGAGGTCGAACTATACGGCATCATTTTTGAGAAAGAAGAGCAAGATGATGTATATATTGAAAATGCTACTCTTCCGGAAAAAGTAAGCTGGAATGAAACTTTCAGTGTTAATGTCAATATCATGAGTAATTATGATACAGAAGCAGAAGTATTCCTTGAAGATGATAACGGAAATAAACAGAAGGCAGATATTCAGCTTGTTAAAGGAAATAACAGATATACATTCAAGAGTGCGGTTGATGAAGAATCAACAGGTAAGTATAAGATTACGGTAAATGCCAAGGGTGATGAAAATCTTGACAATAATGTATTTAATCTATTTACTGCTGTGGGCGATGAAGCCCCTGTACTTGTTGTTATCGGTGGAAATACACATGACGATGCATTTGAAAGCGTTCTTAAGGCAGCAGGTGTGAATTATGAAACAGTTTCAGCGTCTACTGCGCCTGACAATATCAATGAGCTTCTTGCTTATGAAAGTATTATTTTCGATAACGTATTTAAGAATGATCTGCCTGAAGGGTTCCTTGCAAATATAGAAAGCTACGTAAAAGATTATGGTCACGGCTTTATCTGCTGTGGTGGTGAGAACAGCTTTATGCTTGGTGGATATAAGGAAACTGTTCTTGAGAAGATCCTTCCGGTTAACATGAACATGCGCGGAATGGTTGAATATCCCGAAACCGCGGTTATCATGGTTATCGACCGCTCAGGAAGTATGGGCGGAAATATGGGAGGCGTAGATAACCTTGAAGTAGCTAAGAATGCTGCTATAGTTGCTGTTGATTCTCTTTCTCCATCGGACTATGTCGGTGTTGTAAGCTTCGATGATAAATTCACATGGGATGTTCCGATAACCAGAGTAAGTGAGAAAGAGTCAATAGTACAGGGGATTAAGAATATCGGCCTCGGAGGCGGAACAACAATACATCCTGCAGTCAGAGATGCTGTAAATGAAGCTATCGGACTTAATTGTAAGGTAAAACATATACTTCTTCTTACAGACGGTATGGGTGAAGGTGCTAATTATGACGATGTTATCCAGGATGTAAACGATAACAATATCACACTTTCAACTATCGCAATCGGAAATAGTGCAGATATCATGCTTCTGAGTGAACTTGCGGCAAAGTGCGGAGGTAGATATTATAACTCAACATCTGCCAAGGATATTCCGAGAATATTTACTCAGGAAGTATATCTCAGTATGAACAGTTATATACAGAATGGTGATTTCAGACTTGATGTATCGCCATCCCATGCTATAACAAAGGGACTGTTCAGTAGTGGTTGGCCGAGTATACTTGGTTATATTGCAGCGACACCGAAAGATATGGCTACAGTGCTGGCTGTCAGTGATCAGGATGATCCTATACTCAGTTGCTGGCAGTATGGACTTGGTAAGACCATAGCATGGAATACAGATGTCAGCGGAAAATGGTCTTCAAATCTTGAGGGCGAATCCGATTACGCAGCGCTGTGGAAGCGAATTGTTGATTTTTCTATAAATGACAGCATGAGCCTTAATGATAAGGTGGAAAGTCATGAAGAAGACGGAAAAATAGTAGTTACTTATACCACAAATGATTTTAATGATAAGACGGAGATTTCCGGAGGATATACCGGAGGTGAGGATAAAACAGGTGATATTACTTTCCAGATGATTGAACCGGGAGTATATCAGGCTGTACTTCCTGAAGATACTCAGGGTATATATAATCTCAATGTGGTAAGAAAAGATGACGGAAAGATAGTGAATTCCGTTCTCTCGGCTGCAGTACTTCAGTATCCGAAGGAATACAGATATGATATAAGTAACAGGAATTTTACTGATTATATCGAGAAGTACGGTAAGAATATAACAATGAATGATAATATCTGGAAATCTATGAATAAAAAGCATAGAGACAGACTTGATCTTACATGGATCATAGTTTTACTTTCATTACTTCTTTTTACCGCAGATGTAACACTTAGAAAATTTGGATTTATGTACTTCCCTCTTAAGAAAAAGAAGAAAGTCAAAACTAAAGTTAATTCTGTTGAGGCAGAAATCGCATCAAATGCAGCGGCTAATGCAGCAGGAGCGGTGGCCGGTACAGGAGCAGGCGGAAATGCAGCAAATACTGTGGACGGAAAACAGGAAGCACAAGCTCCTTCCGGAAATGCAGCAGGTGCAGTAAATTCTAAGAAAGTTAAAAAAGCTAAGAAAGAAAAGGATGTTAAGACTCAGACAACGGGTCTTGATATGTCAGAACTTCTCAAGAAAAAGAATGACAGAAATATGCAATAGTTATCGCTATTTTGTTGAAGAATCCTTCATTTTATGATAGTATATGAATGCTACTGTTAAGTGGATTTATGTAGTACCGATGAGACAATTTTTTGTTACGGAATGGTTATAAATGGAGGGTAACGATGGAATTAAAAGAAGCTATCAAAGAGAGAAGAAGCGTAAGAAGTTATACTGACAAGAAGGTCAGCCATGAGACAATGGAGAAGATCATTGATAGTGCAAGGATGGCACCTTCATGGAAGAATACACAGACAGCAAGATATATTGTTGTTGAAGATGAAGCAGTTAAGAACAAGATTGCTGAAGAAGCAGTTCTTGGATTTGCTCATAATACAGAGATCATTAAAGCATCAGCAAGTCTTGTAATACTTGCATCAGTTGCTAAGAGAAGCGGTTATGAGAGAGATGGTTCATTTACAACAGCCAAAGGTCAGGGATGGGAGATGTTTGATGCAGGTATCGCAGCTCAGACATTTTGTCTTGCGGCTCATGAAGAAGGCGTAGGAAGTGTTATCCTTGGTATATTTGATGATGCTAAAGTAGCTGAGATCATTGGTCTTCCTGAAGATCAGAACGTTTCAGCACTTATACCTGTCGGATATTCTGATAAAGAGCTTCCTCCTGTTCCACGTAAATCAGTTGAAGAGATACTTAGCTATAGATAGACTGTCTATAGATCAAAATGATTTTGAGAATATGTGTCAGAGGACGAATTGTTATGCCTGTGACACATATTTTTATGTTATGGATAATGGTAGCATGAAAGGAGAATACATTTAGTATTTTGAAGAAGCTGTTTATAGCCGAGAAGCCCAGCGTTGCACAGGAATTTGCAAAGGCTCTGGGAGTCAAAGGCCGTACGTCCAACGGATATATAGAAGATGATGAACATATAGTTACATGGTGTGTGGGTCATCTTGTGAGCATGAGTTATCCGGAAGCGTATGATATAAATTTGAAAAGATGGTCGATGGAAACGATACCATTTATTCCGGAAACCTATAAATATGATGTTATACCATCAGTTAAAAAACAATTTGATATAGTCAGCAAACTGTTAAACAGAGACGATGTAGATACTATTTATGTATGTACCGACTCCGGACGTGAAGGAGAGTATATATACAGACTTGTGGATATGCAGGCGAATGTCAGCGATGCCAAAGATAAGAGAAGAGTCTGGATTGATTCTCAGACTGAGGAAGAAATCCTTAGAGGTATAAGAGAAGCAAAGCCTTTGTCAGAATATGATAATCTCAGCACGGCAGCATATCTTAGAGCGAAGGAAGATTACCTTATGGGTATTAATTTCTCAAGAGCTCTTTCGCTTAAATATTCATATGTTGTAAAGCAGTATCTTGGCCTTGATAAATGTGTTATCGCAGTAGGACGAGTAATGACCTGTGTTCTCGGTATGATCGTTTCAAGGGAAAGAGAGATAAGGAATTTTGTTCCTACACCATTTTACAGAGTGCTTGCAAATGTCGGGAATGACGATGCTCGTTTCGAAGCAGAATGGAAATCCGAGAAGGGCAGTAAATATTTTGAAAGCCCGTTACTCTATAAGGAAAATGGTTTCAAAACCAAAGAGGATGCTGAGAAACTTGTCGAGGAGCTGTCGCAGCCTGAACCGGTAAATATGCTGGTTGAAAATGTTGAAAAGAAGGTGGAAAAGAAGAATCCGCCTATGCTTTATAACCTTGCGGAGCTTCAGAATGACTGTTCAAAGATATTCAAGATAAATCCTACCGACACCCTTAGTGTAGTTCAGGAATTATACGAGAAGAAGCTTGTTACTTATCCGAGAACCGATGCAAGAGTTTTATCTACAGCGGTTTCTAAAGAGATAGATAAAAATCTCAACGGTTTATGTCGTTACGAGCAGCTTGGTAATGTCGCACAGCATATCCTTACGCAGGGCGGATATAAGAATATAGCCAAGTCTAAATATGTAAATGATAAGCAGATAACAGACCACTATGCGATAATTCCGACAGGTCAGGGACTTGGTAATCTTTCGGCTCTCGATGGTGTGAAAAAAGGAGTATATGATCTTATAGTAAGAAGATTTTTATCAATATTCCTTCCACCTGCAGAGTATCAGAAAGTTGCTGTTAAAATGGACAGAAACGGAGAGAAGTTCTTTGCAAGTGCGAAGATTCTTTCTAAACCGGGTTATCTTGCAGTTGCGGACAGAAGATTCGGTCAGAAAAATGATACCGAAAAGAATGGCAGTGAAAATGACAATACTGCCGATGAAACCAAGAATAATGATAAAGACGGTGATTCAGGTCAGGTAGCCAATAGTGAAGAATTCATTGAGATGGTAAAGAGTCTTAAAAAAGGAAGTATTCTTAGCTGTAATGGATTCAATATCAAAGAAGGTGAGACATCGGCACCGAAGAGATATACATCGGGTACGCTTATCCTTGCTATGGAAAATGCAGGACAGCTTATAGAAGATGAGGAACTTCGTGCTCAGATCAAAGGAAGCGGTATAGGAACTTCAGCCACCAGAGACTCGATAATCACAAAGCTTATCAATAATAAATATATCGCTCTCAACAAGAAAACGCAGGTTGTTACACCTACATTTTTGGGAGAGATAATAAATGATGTTGTGCTTTATTCAGTAAACGGACTGCTTCGTGCGGACCTTACAGCAAGCTGGGAAAAGGGTCTGGATATGGTTGCAAGCGGTACGATTACCGAAGAAGAATATAGCAGTAAAATGTGCGACTATGTCAGAAAGTATACTAATTTTGTGAAGAGTATCAATAATCAGAACAATATGAGATTTATTTTCGACAAAGTTGCGGTATATTATACTAAAGAGAAAAAGGCCAAAAGTAAGAAGGCATAAGTAAAGGGAGGGTATACAAATGTCAAATCATGAATTACTTATGATCAAAAATCTTTATGATCTCGATCATACAGAAGCAAAGGGATTAATGGAGAAATTCGATTATCCTTGGGAGGTACTTCCGGAGATAGGATCCTTCATTAAGAAGCTTGGTGAGAAGATTGATAAGACATGTCCTGATGAGTATATCAAACGCGGTGATTCTGTATGGATCCACAAAAGTGCAAAAGTATGGGATAGTGTATTTTTCGGAGACAATGTGATCATCGGAGCTGATACAGAAGTAAGACAGTGTGCATTTATCAGAGGAAACGCTCTTGTCGGTAAAGGCTGTGTAGTAGGTAATTCCACAGAACTTAAGAATGTTATCCTTTTTGATAATGTTCAGGTTCCTCATTACAATTATGTAGGTGATTCAATCCTTGGATATAAATCACATATGGGTGCGGGTTCTATCACTTCAAATGTTAAGTCTGATAAGACTCTTGTAACTGTAAAAGGAAATGACGATTTAAGTGATATTCATATTGAGACAGGACTTAAGAAGTTCGGCGCTATGATTGGTGATCATGTTGAAGTCGGATGTAACAGCGTTCTTAATCCGGGTACTGTAATAGGCAGAAATACTAACATTTATCCTCTTTCACCTATCAGAGGGTTCATACCTGAGAAGAGTATTGTTAAGACAGGAAATGTTATCATTACCAAAAACGAAGAATAAGTTTGATTTTAAAATATAGGACTATTTATGTTTGATGAATATGATAAATGCACAGTCTGTCCGCGAAAGTGCGGAGTTAACAGAAAGATAAATAAAGGATACTGCAATGAAGGGGATACTCTTCATGTCAGCAGAGCGGCGCTTCATATGTGGGAAGAACCATGTATCTCCGGAACAAAAGGTTCCGGAACTGTATTCTTTTCAGGATGCAACATGGGATGCGTTTTCTGTCAGAATAAAGAAATCAGCAGAGGCCTTGTAGGCAAATATATCTCTGAAGAAAGACTTGTGGAAATATTCTTCATGCTTAAGGAGCAGGGTGCCAATAACATTAATCTTGTTACAGGCGATATATTTGTTCCTACTATCAGAAGATGTATAGAGAAAGCCAAAGACCAGGGCTTTGATCTACCTTTTTTGTTGAATACAAGTTCTTATATCGAGGAAGATACGGTGAAAAGTCTTGAAGGATTTATCGACATTTATCTTCCTGATATGAAATATATTCGCGATGATGAAGCAATCAGGTACAGTAATGCGCCGGGGTATGTTGAAATAGCGAAAAAGGCTATAGCCGAAATGGTTCGTCAGCAGCCGGTTCCTGTATTCTTTGATAACAGCAGTATCATGAAGAAGGGCGTTGTGGTAAGGCATCTTCTAATGCCCGGTATGCTTATTCAGGCAAAGCTTATAGTGAATTATCTATATCAGACTTATGGTGACAAAATATATATAAGCCTTATGAATCAATATACTCCGGATGAATTCGTTCTAAAGGATAAATATCCGGAGATAAACCGAAAGGTAACGGAATATGAATATAAAAGTCTCACCGATCATGCAGCAAATATCGGGGTGACAAATGGTTATATACAGGTAGGAGAAACTGCTGAGGAAAGCTTTATACCTGCATTTGATCTGACAGGAGTATAGATTTATGGAAAAAGTAAAGTGTAAATATTCAAAGAAATGCGGAGGATGTTCGCATATCGGTGAGATTTATGTGGATTATCTGGAAGATAAAGAGAAAAAGATAAATGGTTTTCTCGGACAATATCTTGGAGAAAGATTTGTAAATACAGTCAGATCCGAAAAGGATAAAGAAAGAACCGGTAAATGGATTTCAGTGATAGGGATGAAAAATCCTTATCATTATAGGCATAAAGTTAATGCGGCCTTTGGAAGAACAGCAAAGGGTGAGATCATTTCCGGAGTTTATGAAGAAGGAAGTCATAAGATTGTTGATATAGACAGCTGTCTTATCGAGAATGAAAAAGCTGACAGTATCATAAGAGATATCAAGGGAATGTTAAAATCCTTTAAGATCAAAATCTATGATGAAGATATTGGAAGCGGACTTCTTCGACATGTTATGGTAAGGATCAGCAGAAGTACCGGTGAGGCAATGGTAATACTTGTTGTTGCAGATCCTGTATTTCCATCAAAAAATAATTTTGTTAAGGCTTTGGTTAAGAAACATCCGGAGATAAGTACGGTTGTTCTTAATATCAATAAGAAACATACAAGTATGGTTCTTGGAGACAGAGATATAGTCATTTACGGAAAGGGAAAGATAAAGGATACGCTGTGCGATACAACATTTTTACTTTCGCCGCAATCATTTTTCCAGATCAATCCTGAGATGACTGAGAAAATATACAGAACTGCCATTGATTTTGCAAAGCTTAAGAAAGACACTTTGGTAATTGATGCTTATTCGGGAATCGGAACAATCTCGCTTATAGCAGCTAAGAAATCATCAAATGTCATTGGCGTGGAATTAAATAACGAAGCAGTGAAAGATGCCAGAGAAAATGCTATAATAAATAAGATCAGGAATGTCCGTTTCACCCAGGGTGATGCTGGAAGATTCATGGTCAATTCATCGGAAGATATAAAGAAAGAGGAATTTAAGGGCGAGAAGGTTGTATTTATGGATCCGCCTCGTTCCGGAAGCAGTGAAGAATTCCTGAATGCACTTGTTCAGTTTAATCCGAACAGGATAGTTTATATATCATGTAATCCGGAAACTCAGGCAAGAGACTTTGATTTTCTGACGAAAAAGGGTTATAGTGTAAGAAGAGGAATCGCATTTGATCAGTTCCCTTGGACTGATAATAGTGAATGTGTATGTCTTCTTGAGAAAAATGGCGATTAAGTGTATGAAAACGGCTTATTTACGATAGCCGGATTTGTATGCTGATGAAGGTTGTTAAACAGTGAACGGGCCGCCGGGGAACTTGCGGTTCATTGGTTATGTTAAAGGGGTAAAGTATGAAAAGTGAAAACAAACCAACGAAGGACTACGTTCTTATGCTGTTACATTGGGGGCTTATGCTCATCATTTGTTTCGGTAGTGTATTTATCCAGTATCTTTTTGTTTCTTATACAAAGAACAAAGAGGGCGCAATAATTAACGGAACCGAGATCTATAAGATCAATTATATCGTTTATATAATTGGTGTAGTTGTTGGAGTGATAGGATTTATCGGTTTATGGATAGCGCTTCTTCATAAAGACTGGCTGAAGATTGCTGGTTTAAGTTTCAAGTGGAGGTTCTTGTGTGTCATCACACAGATCATTGCAGCGGTATGCTCACTTGCTATTGCAGGTGTTGCAATAATCTTCTCTGCAAGTTTCGGACATGTAAAATGGTATGATATAGTATGTGATCCCGGAACACTTTGTACAGTAAGCTTCTTTATGTTTGCTGCTATGATGATAATCTTCTTGATCTACGAAGAGGTAGCAAGACCATTTTCAAAAAAAGCTAAAGATAATGATGATCATGATGATCATAAACAGAAATCAATCGTTGATTCGGTAGGAGAATACTCTGAAGAAGATTGATATATTGAACATGCCAAATATCCTTGGTGTGTATGTTTCAATAATATATAAACTGTGAAATTATGTTGGGAAACTGATATGAAAATACTTATAATTGGCGGGACGTATTTTCTCGGGAGAGAGTTTGCGAGAATAGCCGGTGAAAAAAAGGAAAATGAAATATTTTTCCTTAATCGGGGAAGCAGACTTTCGGAACTTCCGGAGGATATTAAGAATAAAACCATCGTGGCTGACAGACATGATGTTAGTAAGATTCGGGAGATTGATCACGGCTATTTTGATGTGGTCGTTGATTTTTGCGCCTATAGTGCTGGTGATATAAGGACTTTAGCTGAGAATTTGTCATCCGGTTTCGGTCAGTATATTTTCATCAGTACCACAGATGTTTATAAAAGAGGAAGCGGCAAAGTTATCACGGAAGAAGCAGATTTTGAAACTGTAGATTATGGTGGTGAAGCAGGTAGTTATATACTTGGCAAAGTCGCTTTAGAGAAAGAGATAAAAGAATTATCAGCCGATAGTGATCATAACTATACGGTTATCCGTCCGGCCTTTATCTATGGTCCGGATAATTATGCTCCACGAGAAGGAATTTATTTTAATTGGATCATTCGAGCCGGACAGATACTCAGTCCGGCTGATTCTGATGGCTTTTTTCAGATGTCATATGTATCTGATGTGGCAAAGGTCATTTATAAATGCTGCATGAATAAAGCCGCATATAATGAGGCATT
Organism: Eubacterium ruminantium; assembly: GCF_900167085.1. Lineage (GTDB taxonomy): Bacteria > Bacillota > Clostridia > Lachnospirales > Lachnospiraceae > Eubacterium_Q > Eubacterium_Q ruminantium. The sequence continues at coordinate 296,442 of NZ_FUXA01000003.1, read as the reverse complement.
TAATGTTTGTTGTGAAGAAAAAGAAACTTATAAAAGTTTTGAAAATTCACTGGAGGAAGCATCTCAAAAAGTATTTGGGAAGGATTTTGTAAAGGTTGATCTGTCTGTTAAAGATGTTGAAGAAAAGGGCATCATGCTTCCTTTCCCACTTAAGAAAGAAGAATCGGAATATTACAGTAATACTAAAGTTAAAGAAATTCTTGGGGCAGAATTTATACCGCTTAATGAAGGGCTGGTATATACAGCAAAAGAATATCTGTCATGATAAATTATTTCATTTTGGAGATTAGATAATGGCTAAGAAGATAATGATACAGGGAACTATGTCCAGCGCAGGTAAGAGTCTTATAGTTGCCGGCCTTTGCAGGATATTTAAGCAGGACGGTTATAAGGTTGCTCCTTTCAAGTCTCAGAATATGGCCCTTAATTCATTTATAACTGAAGACGGACTTGAGATGGGAAGAGCGCAGGTTATGCAGGCGGAAGCTGCAGGCATACTTCCTGAGGTTGAGATGAATCCAATCTTACTGAAACCTACAAGTGATAAAGGTTCTCAGATCATAATAAACGGAAAAGTCATGACTGATATGGATGCGAAGGAGTATTTCAAATATAAGACTAATCTTATTCCCGTTATAAAGGATGCATTTGCAAAGCTTGAGGAGAAATACGACATCATAGTTATTGAAGGTGCGGGAAGCCCTGCGGAGATTAATCTTAAGCAGAATGATATAGTAAATATGGGCGTTGCCAAGATGTTCGATTCAAATGTTCTTCTTGTGGGAGATATAGATAGAGGCGGTGTATTTGCTCAGCTTTTAGGGACTTTGATGCTCCTTGAAGAAGATGAAAATGAAAGGATCAAAGGTCTTATCATCAATAAGTTCAGAGGAGATAAAACTATCCTTGATCCGGGCATAGATATGCTTGTTGAAAAAGGCGGCAAGCCTGTCTGCGGAACTGTTCCATATATGAATGTCAGACTTGATGATGAGGACAGTCTGACTGAAAGATTCAGAAAAGAAGATAATTCACCGGATGTGATAGATATCGCGGTGATAAGATTACCTAAGATTTCAAACTTTACTGATTTCGATGTATTTGACTCAGTAAAAGGATGTAAGATAAGATATATTGATACGGCAGCTGAACTTAAAAATCCGGATATGATCATTATTCCGGGAAGTAAGAATACAGTCGAAGATCTGCTTTGGTTAAGAGAAAGCGGACTTGAAGCTGCAATTAAATATGCGTCTGTGCGTATTCCTGTATTTGGAATATGCGGCGGTCTCCAGATGCTTGGAGAGACAGTATCTGATGAGACAGGTGTTGATTCAGGCGGAAAGGTCTTGGGAAGTGTCAGAGGAATGGGACTTCTTCCGATAGACACCGTAATGAAAGATGAAAAAACAAGGAAACAGGTTCGGGGTAATATTCCGGAATTAACAGGAATATTCGAAGGATTATCAGGGAAAAAATATACAGGATATGAGATTCATATGGGCGAAAGCATTATCCGGAGAGGTGATGAGAGGTCTATAAATGAAAATTGCAGTAATGTAAATACCGGTGATTGTAATCAGGCCGGTGATAATGCTGCGAAATATGATTTCCCTGTGATAGTTCAATCAGGAAATATTTACGGAACTTATGTACATGGAATATTTGATGATTCGGATATAGCTTCTTCTCTTGTAAGGATAATTGCGGAAGAGAGAGGAATTAAAGATATAGAAGAGAGTAATATCACTTATAAAGAATATAAAGAAATGCAATATGATATTCTTGCTGATAAGCTTAGAGAAAGTCTGGATATGGAATATATTTATTCAGTCCTGAAGTAAGGAAATGACTTTGTGGGAAATGGCTTTGACGGAGGTTGGGAATGAGTAAAACTGATGATATCAGAGATATAATAAGAGATAATTTTGGAAGTCCGAAGGAACCGGACAGAGATATTGAAAAAGCAGTATCGGATAGGTTCGATAATATCGCTAAGCCTATTGACGGAATGGGCGAATTCGAGAAGATCATTGAGAAGATAGGTGCGATAACTGCCACTGAAGATATTGATATCTCAAAAAGAGCGGTTGTTATCATGATCGCCGATAATGGAATAGTTGAAGAAGGCGTCACACAGTCTGACAGCTCTGTTACAAGAGACGTCGCTAAACTTATGCGCGATGAGAGAAGTTCTGTGGGTGTTATAAGTAAGGTGGCGGACTGTGATACATTTCCGATAAATATAGGCATAAAAGGAAAGCCGATTGACGGCCTTATCGATATGAAGATTGCCGATGGAACCAACAATTTTTCTAAACTTCCTGCTATGAAGATCGATGATACGTTCAGAGCAATCATGACAGGTATAGATATGGTCAGATGCCTGAAAAATGATGGATATAAGATAATCGCAACAGGTGAGATGGGAATAGGTAATACTACATCAAGTTCTGCAATCATTGCGTCACTTCTTTTCAGAATGCCCGAAGAAATAGTCGGAAGAGGAGCTGGTTTATCAAATGAAAAGCTGCTTCACAAGATAAATGTAGTTAAAAATGCACTCAGATTCCATGAGCTTGATACAGGTATTGCAGATCCGATTGATGCTCTTTCTTCTGTGGGTGGACTTGATATTGCAGGACTTGCAGGTGTTTTCATAGGTGGTTCCATTTTCAGGATTCCTATCATAGTTGACGGACTTATAAGCGGAGCCGCAGCCCTTGTGGCCGAAAGAATAGTTCCGGGAGCTCGTGATTTTATGATTGCTTCTCATATCGGAAAAGAGCCGGGAATGAAATTCATTTTTGATGAGCTTGATCTTCATCCTGTTATAAATGCAGGAATGAAACTCGGAGAAGGAACAGGTGCGGTAATGCTTCTTCCGCTTCTTGATACAGCTCTTGCTTTATATAAAAACGGAACATTATTTAATGATATTAAGCTTAAAAAATATGAAAGATTTGAAGGGTTATAATACTGATGCTGAGATTTGTTATAGGCGGAAGCTCTTCCGGAAAGTCGGAATATGCTGAGAAGCTTATATTATCAATGGCCGATGGACAGGCTGTTGATTATATAGCTACCATGAAATGTTCTGATGAAGAGACGAAGGAACGTATAAAAAGGCATAAGGACAGACGAGTTGGAAGTAATTATATCACCATAGAGAAGACTTCCCGAGTTGCTGAAATGATAGGTGAAAAACATAGTGATTTTGCCATGCTGGAATGTGTTTCAAATCTTCTTGCCAATGAGATGTATTCGGCAGATCCAAGGAATAATCCTTCACTCATAGCTGAAGAAATCATCAGTCTTTCGAAAGAATATAAGGAATTCGTGGTTGTCAGTAATGACATTTTCGGAGAGGACGGCTTATATGATGATTCGGTTGAAGAATATATAATAAACCTTGGAGAGATCAATAAAATACTTGTGGAAAAGGCTGACACGGCAACAGAAGTTGTTTACGGTATTCCTGTGGAGATAAAGTAATGAAAGGTTTTATAGTTGCATTTTCAATTTATTCAAAGATACCTATGCCTCAAAGTGAATGGAAGGATGAAGATATGAAATATTCTTTATGCTTCTTTCCTTTTGTCGGGGTTGTGATAGCGGCTTTAATGGTGGGCTGGCATGCACTGGCTATGGAACTTTCAGTGGGATATATTTTCAGGCTTTGTGTGATGGCAGCTATTCCAATCCTTGTAACAGGCGGCTTTCATGTTGATGGATATATGGACTATATGGATGCCATGCATTCATACAAAAGTAAAGAAAATAAATTAAAGATCCTGAACGATCCTCACATAGGAGCATTTTCGGTGATCATGCTGGTGTTGTATTATATTTTATTCATCGGCACAGTGTCGGAAGTAAATGATCATAAGAAGGTTCTTCTTCTGGGCGGAGGATTTGTACTCTCAAGAATATTCAGCGCTTTCATGGTAATTCATTTGAAACCGGCAAAGGAAAGCGGGATGTTTAGATATTTCAGCGATACTGCAAGTAAGAATAAGGTTACGGGAATTCTGGTGGCAGAATTCATTATACTTACCTCTTTGATGTCTATATTTGTATCGGTTTATTTCCTTTTTGAGGTTCTCGCTGTTTTACTTTTCTCAATATATTATAGATATAAATGCTATAAAGAATTAGGCGGAGTTACAGGAGATACGGCAGGATTTTTTGTGACTATGGCAGAACTTTTGGCAGCATTAACTATTATCTGGTGAGGTATTTAATGGAATTATATATCGGAGGACATGCGGCAGGAAAATGGCAGCTTGTCAGCAAAAAATATGAAGATCAAATAAGCGAAGGAAAGTGCCGCGTTATCAATAAATTTCATATAGAGGTTCGTGAGAAACTCTGTAAGTTATGTGAAGAAAAGGGCGGTACTGCTGAGCTGAATAAAGTGATGAGTGTCGATGAGATAGTTGATATTATCTGGAATGATATCTTCGGGAAATGTGATATTTCCGGAGAAGATGGACTTCTTATCATTTCGGATGATGTAGGATGCGGCCTTGTTCCGATGGATCCGTTTGACAGATTATGGAGAGATGTGAACGGCAAAATCCTTATAAGAATCGCAAGTAAGGCCAAGAATGTTTATAGAATTATTTGTGGAATAGAGCAAAAGATTAAGTAAAAGACAGGACTGAAATGAAAATAAATATCTATCTTATCAGACATGGTAAAACCAAAGAAAATGAAGAAAAGCGCTATGTCGGGATTACCGATACTCCTCTTTCTGATACAGGCAGAGAGAAGATAGCCAAGAATAAAGAAAGTGGAATTTATCCGGCTGATCCGGATATTATTTTTGTGTCGCCGATGAAAAGATGCATGGAGACAGCTGAGATAATTTATCCGGGCAGAGAGATAGTATATGTCGATGACTTTAAGGAGATAAATTTCGGATTGTTCGAGGGTAAGAATTATCAGGAATTAAACGGTGATAAACGTTATCAGGAATGGATAGACAGTAATGGGAAAGCGCCATTTCCTGAGGGTGAATCATTGGAAGGCTTCTCAGAGAGGATCATGAAGGGCTTCGAGTTTCTAAAGGATTATTGCAGAGATTTTTATACGAATTCTCAGGATAGTGATGAAAGAATAGTCGCGGTAGTGGCTCACGGCGGAACCGTAATGGCCATAAAGTCTTCGGTAGAAGGTGGGGAATATTTTGATCATATGATAGATAACGGCATGTTCAGCAGGGTAGAGATATGTATTTGAAAATAGCTTTTTTACTTGGATTTTTATTAGACTGTATTTTGGGTGATCCGCATAGTTTTCCGCATCCTGTAAAGGCAATGGGAAGGCTTATCGGATGGCTGGACCGTAAACTGAATAAGGGCGACGACAGAAAGATGAAAGGTCTTCTTATGGTGATAATAGTCCTTGCTGTCACAGGAGGCGTTTCGTACGGAATCATTTATCTTGCTTATAAATGTCATGTCATCCTTGGTGTTGCGGTTGAAACTATAATGATATATCAGTGTCTTGCGGCAAAGCAGCTGAGAGTCGAGAGTATGAAAGTTTATATGGCTCTCAAGACACTTGGACTTAATGAAGGCCGAAAGGCTGTTTCCATGATAGTCGGAAGAGATACTGAAAACCTTGATGAAGAAGGTGTTATAAAAGCTGCTGTTGAGACAGTAGCCGAGAATACTTCGGATGGTGTCATAGCACCTATGATATATATCGCTTTAGGAGGCCCGGTGCTCGGTATGATCTATAAAGCGGTAAATACAATGGATTCCATGGTCGGATATAAGAATGATAAATATCTTTTGTTTGGATTTTTTCCGGCAAAGATTGATGATATATTTAATTTTATTCCGTCAAGATTTTCGGCATTGATGATGATCTCGGCGTGCGGAAGTAACTTTTTATTTGATAAGAAAAACGCATACAGGATTTGGAAAAGAGATCGTCTCAAGCATGCAAGTCCTAATTCAGCTCAGACAGAATCTGTAACTGCAGGCGCTCTCCATGTACAGCTTGCAGGAGATGCTGTTTATTTTGGAAAGGTTCATCATAAAGATACGATTGGTGATCCTGACAGGGCTGTCGAATTGGAAGATATCAAGAGGGCAAATGATCTTATGTTTGCAACGGCGGTTCTTTCTGTGATAGCGATGCTGGGTGTTATGTTCTTGATGGGTTTTATAACAATGTAAGTTTTGAGAGGAAATAAAAATGTCTCACGGCGGAGATATCTATCGAAATAATGTAAAACTTGATATGTCAGTCAATATTAATCCGGTAAGAAGACCGGAGGCTGTTGATAAAGCCATGCTTAGAGGACTTGAAAAAGCAGATTGTTATCCGGATATCATCTATGAGGCTTTAAGAAATGATCTTGCAAATACAGAAGGTCTGCAACCGGAAAATGTCATAGTCGGTAATGGTGCATCGGAACTTATTACCGCAGTGATAAGGGCTTTCAGAGGCCATAAGGTAGCAATGACAGCACCTTCATTTACAGGATATGAGGCGGCTGCGGACTGTGCTGAAGTTGAGAAAGTTTTTATAGATTTAAAGCCGGAAGACGATTTTGATATTTCAGCTGTTAAGGAAGGCCTGAATAAACTATCAAGCGGCGACTTGCTTATACTTACGGATCCCAATAATCCGAACGGAAGGCTGATTGAAAAAAGTGAACTTGAAAGCATTTTGAAAGAAACAGAAGAAAGAGGAATTTATGTCCTATTGGATGAATGCTTTATAAGTCTCACAAGAGAAGGAGTAAAGGCGGGAGGAAGAGAATTCCTTAGAAAAGGACAGAAGAAACTTATGGTGATAGATGCAATCACAAAGAGTTTTGCTGTTCCGGGAATAAGACTCGGATTTCTTTTTACGATTGAGATGTCGCTGGCAAAGAAGATTGAAGCCCTGCTTCCCGAATGGAATGTTTCAAGTGTTGCCGAAGAAACAGGAAGGGCAGCGCTGAAGGAGAAAGATTATCTGGAAGAAAGTGCACTCTTCATCTCCGAAGAGAGAGAAAGAGTGATTGAAAAGATAGAAGATATAGCCTGCAAAACAGGCGTGAAAATAAGAATTTTCAAGAGTGATGTGAATTTTGTCCTGCTAAAATGTCATATAAATCTGTATAAAAAAATGCTTGATGAAGGTATACTCATTAGAGACTGCAGTGAATATCATGGGTTAGGTGAGGGATACTTTAGGATTGCAATTAGAAGCAAAGAAAAAAATGATATTTTTTTAAAGACATTCGAAAGCGTTATCACAGAAAAGCTCCCTACTTAAGATATATTCATTGCATGATAATATCAGTTGGGAGTTTTTTTATGTCTAACAAGATTATTGTAAATGATAATGAATCGATCAGATTCAATAATAAAGTTGATTTCTGTGTAGGTACAGGAAGACTTGGACTTGCGCTCACATCCGAGTATCTTGATGAACTTGAATTTGTTCAGAGAGAGATTGGTTTCAAATATATCAGAGGACATGGTCTTTTTACGGATGATGTAGCAATCTATCATGAGTATGAAGAAGACGGCGTCACAAAGGTTGAATATAACTATACATATGTAGACCGTATTTTTGATAAATATATAGAGCTTGGTATCCGTCCTTTCCTTGAGCTTGGATTTATGCCAAAGGCAATGGCAAGTGGTACACAGACTATTTTCTACTGGGAAGGAAATACAACACCTCCAAAGGATTATAAGCTTTGGACAGATATGGTTGTAAACCTTCTTAAGCATTTAAGAGCCCGTTACGGTGAAGAGGTTCTTACATGGCCAATAGAAGTTTGGAATGAGCCAAATCTTCCGGGATTCTGGTATAAGGCTGATATGCCTGAATATTTCAAGCTTTTCAAGGAAACATTCCTTGCTATTAAAGCTTATGATGAACGTTTTCAGGTTGGCGGACCTGCAATATGCGGTGTAAATGATGAAGAGTGGATCCGTTCATTCCTTGTTTTCTGTAAGGAGAATAATATTAAACCGGATTCGGTTACAAGACATCATTATACAGTTGAATTTCCTGAATATGATGGACAGTATGCATATTCAAAACTTGAAGATGCACAGATGAGATTTGATAATCTTCAGTCTTCAAGAGATATAATTGATTCATTTGAAGAATTTAAAAATCTTCCGATGCATATAACAGAATTCAATACTTCATATACTGCAAGAGGCGTTATCCATGATACAAATCTTAATGCAGCATATATAGCACAGCAGCTTTCAAGACTCGGGGATATGAATGAGTCATATTCATATTGGACTTTCGGAGATGTATTCGAAGAAGTGGGAGTTCCTTTTACTCCATTCCACGGTGGTTTCGGTCTTGTTGCAGCAAATTGCATTCCAAAGCCTACATTCTGGACATTTGCTTTTTATAAAAAGCTTAAAGAAGTAGGTGACAAATGCATTTATAGAGATGATGATTCCATAATTATCAAAGGCGATAAGAAGTATGCCGGAATAGTATGGAATATAGATAAAGATGAATTTTTAAAGGAATTCGAACTTGGTTCTGATGATAAGGAATATGTTCTTATTACCAAAACAGTTGATGAAGAGACATGTAATCCGTTAAAGGTATGGCATGATCTCGGAGAGCCGGCAAATCCGGACAAAGAAGAGGTTAAGATAATTAAAGATTCTGCATTTCCAAGTATTAAGACCGATGTTATTAAAGCTGCAGATGGTAAAGTTGATTTATCATTAAAGGCTGGAAAAAATGCAGTGATTTATTTCGAGTTAAAGGAGAGAGAATTTACTCCTGATAGAGGGTATAACTATGAGAAAGTTTTAACTTTCCACTAATGCGAAGGGGTTCGTGTTTAAAGGTATTTAGGAGAGGGATATGGGAAGAGAGAATGAAGAAGAGAAAGGATATAGTAAAGTAACCAAATTTTTATTGGCATTATTGGTGCTGATCATTATTACAAATATTGTACTTATATGTATATTTCCAAAGGATACATCCAACAGTTTTGTGCTTATAATGGGGCTGACATCGGAATTTTATATAAGAACATTTATCATTATGATCACTGTTTCGGTCGCGGGAATTTTTTGGTTATTACTTGTATCTTTAAGCGGCAAAAAAAGTAAAAAAATAAGAAGAGTATTGGGGGTTGGCTTAAGCGTTTCGCTATTTGTATTTGTAGGTATCGTAGCGAATTATGCTAACAGATTTGGGAGTTACATTAAAAAACCGGATGCTGTCAGCCCTGATGGTAAGCATTGTTTATATAAAGCCGGCGGTGATAAGGATATATTTGGTACATCCAGCGGATATATGCATTATGCTCAGAAGGTTTCGGGTAATAGATTTGAAAGAGTATTCTTCACATACAGTGAGGATTTGTCTCCGGAGATTGAATGGGAAAAAGATGGATTTTTGGTTAAGTACAAAAGTCCGGAAGATACGAGTTCAGAAGGCTATAGTGTATGCCCGGAATCAAGTCAAACATCGGATTTTACCTATGAAGAAAGAAGCGATGGGTATTTCTTCTACTATGACAAAAATAATTAATGTCAGTACAAAAACTTATCATATTTGAATAGGATAAGTTTTTATATAATTAATCAGATAATTACTTAGTTTAAGAAAAATGAGTGGCGCGATGATGTCACTCATTTTTCTTTATGATAAGACCTTTCTATCATGAGTTTTCGCAATTTCTTAAGGCGGAATGGGTGAATATTTGGTATAGTATTCTTAGACTGTTAAATACCGGATGAAGGGTATTTGGTTATGTGAATCAAAACAAGTATCCAGATGATAGAAGACTAATATAAGGAGATATCCGGGAGAAAGGAAATGATCCGATCACATCTATGGAGAAGCGGATCATACGTAAAAATATGGCAGATAATAATATTTACGGAGAATTTAAAACAGAAATAGTTAAGCCTGAAAATATAGAAAAAAGAAGTTTTGAAATAATTCTTGAAGAGCTGAATCAGATGGGGATAAAACTTCCTGAGAAAGAGGATAAGATCATCAGAAGATGTATCCATACAAGTGCGGATTTTGATTATGCTAAAACTCTCAGATTTTCCGAAAATGCAGTGGATATCTGCAAGGATCTGATCAAAAAAGGAGCAAGTATCATTACTGATACCAACATGGCGAAGGCAGGTATAAATGAGAAAAGGCTTTCTAATTTCGGGGGAAAAGTTTACTGCTTCATGGCTGATCCGGCTGTAGCTGCGGAAGCAAAAGAAAGAGGAGTTACAAGGGCGACTGTAAGTATGGAGAAAGCATCGCAGCTTCCGGGCAAGAAGATATTTGCTTCAGGTAATGCTCCGACTGCGCTTATAAGACTTTATGAAATGTATAAAGAGGGAATTTTCATTCCTGATTTTATCATCGGAGTTCCTGTTGGTTTTGTTAACGTGGAAGCGGCCAAGGATATAATAATGACTACGGATATACCTTATATCATCAATAAAGGACGAAAGGGCGGAAGTAATATAGCAGCGGCTATCTGCAATTCTCTTATATATGATATTCCGGTTGATAACTAGCCGCCGCACACTTGTGACTTTTGTCGTGTGAGGTTTCACATACGACATAGCATATGTGGAAAAATGTGGAATAGAACATAAGGAATAGAAAATGCGAAATAAAAATGCGGAATAGAAAATGTAAAATAAAATTGTGGAATATAAAAATGTAGGTTGGCATGGTAAGAGGATATTGGCATGGTAAGAGGATATTGGTGTGGAAGATAAGAAGGTTACAAATAATTCAGAAAATGAAAAAGGTGGTAAAAAACTAAGATTCGGTTTTACCACAGGAAGTTGTGCGGCTGCTGCATCAAAGGCAGCTGCATTTATGCTGCTTTCGGGAACTGTTAAAGATAAGATTTCCATAGAAACTCCAAAGGGGATAACATTCAATGCTGAGATACTTGAGATAGTGCGGAAAGAAAATGAAGTAAGCTGCGCTGTCAGAAAGTTTTCGGGAGATGATCCTGATGTTACGGATGGCATGCTTATTTATTCCAAAGTATCTTTCAGTGATAATGAAGATGATAACGAGGTAATCGACGGAATCCATGGAATCGATGAAAATAAAAAAAATAAAGATAATAAAGAAAACAGAGAAACCGAAAGTATCGGTAATAAAAGCAAAAATGGTAATATCTGCAATAAATCAGGCGGTGGTATCAGGATTAAGGGCGGAATTGGTATAGGAAAAGTAACTCTTCCGGGACTTGATCAGCCGGTTGGAGAATATGCCATTAATCATGTGCCAAGGGAAATGATTCAAAAAGAAGTCAGTGAGGTTTGCAGACTATTTGATCATAATGAGAATCTCACAGTTGAGATTTCAGCGCCTGAAGGAGTTGAAACCGCAGAGAAAACTTTTAATCCGAGACTTGGAATTGTTGGAGGAATCTCAATTCTTGGGACTTCCGGAATAGTTGAACCGATGAGTGAAAAGGCCCTGGTTGAAACAATAAGGGTTGAGTTATCCATGAATAAAGCTATCGGTATCAGCTCACTAGTGGTATCGCCCGGAAATTACGGCTTGTCATTTATAAAAGAGCATTACAGCTATGACCTTGATAAAGCGGTAAAATGCAGTAACTTCATCGGAGATACCGTGAATATGGCAACAGATATGGGATTTAAGAGGTTCATTCTCATTGGACATATCGGAAAATTGGTAAAGCTTGCCGGTGGAATGCTCAATACTCATTCGAAATACGGAGACAACCGTATGAAGGTTATAGCAGAAGAGGCAGAGAAAGCTGGCGGGTCAGAGGAAGTTAAGGAAGAGATTCTTAAATGTATTTCAACAGATGCGGCTATAGATATACTGAAGAATTATTCGGAAGAATATGCTTCGTCACATAATGGTGAAAGCATCATAAAGGTAATAATGAACAGTATATGCGCAAGAATAGAAAAAATACTTCGTGAAGTTTGTAAAGATAAGATGGAAATATATGTTGTCATGTTTTCTAATGTTCATGGTCTGTTGGCAGAGTCTGCTCTTGCAGAAAAGATCATTTCTGACCTGACGGAAAATGTAGAAGACTGATTTGCAAATACAGAAATGGGGAAAATATAAATGGTTCATTTTGTCGGCGCCGGTCCCGGTGCATTTGATCTGATAACAGTAAGGGGAAAAAATCTTATAGAAAATGCGGACATCATTATTTATGCAGGTTCTTTGGTAAATAAGGATCTACTTTCTTATGCAAAAAAAGATACAAAGATTTATGACAGTAAGGATATGTCTCTTCCGGAAGTTATAGATGTTATGCAGAAAGCTCATGATGAAGGACTTGATCTTGTGAGACTTCATACAGGGGAGCCAAGCATTTACGGTGCTGTAAGAGAACAGATGGATGAACTTGATAGAAGAAATATAGCCTATGAGTCCTGTCCGGGAGTAACTGCTGCATTTGGAGCTGCTGCTGCCATCAACATGGAATATACACTTCCGGGAATTTCTCAGTCGCTTATCATCACAAGGATGGAAGGAAGAACTGCGGTTCCTCTGGGCGAAAGTATAGAAGAGTTCGCATCTCATAAGACGTCCATGGCGATATATCTCAGCGCGGGAATGATCAGTGAACTATCTGCCAGACTTATAAATGGCGGTTATGAAGAAGATACACCTGCTGCCATAATTTATAAGGCAACCTGGCCTGATGAGAAGAGGATAGTGTCGACAGTCGGCAAAATGGCTGAAGATGCAAAAGCGGCGGGAATAAAGAATCTTGCCGTAATCCTAGTGGGAGATGCGGTAGCTCAGAGAGGTTATGAAAAGTCAAGATTATATTCCGAAGAGTTCAGCACTATTTTCAGAGAAGCGTGTGCCGGATGTGATCAAAAGAATGATCATAGTTTTAATCTGAAGGGATTGGTTGTAAATAGATATCCGGAGGCTGATATATTTGTATTTACGGATAGGGCAGAGAAGCTTGGATATAAGATTGAATCTATTTTGGCTGATATGGGTAATCTTGAAACAGGAATTTTCAGATGCCATATGGATGAAGTGAAAAAACGTCTAAGATTTAGTTTTCAGAATAAAAGAGCAGTTATATTTATAAGTGCAGCGGGAATAGCTGTAAGAAGTATAGCTGAATTTGTTAAAGATAAATTATGTGACAGTCCTGTGATAGTTATCAGTGAGGACGGAAGATTTGTAATACCTATTCTTTCGGGACATATGGGCGGGGCTAACCGCCTGGCGGAAGTTATCGCTGACAGGATAGGAGCTTTTAAAGCTATTACAACAGCGACTGATATAAACGGAACATTTCAGATAGACAATTATGCAAAGTCTCATCAGCTTCATATTGCCGATAGAGAAATCATAAAGAAGGTGGCATCTACTCATTTTGATGATGATAAAAATCTTTCGGATGAAGAGATAGATAGTCTGATAAGAAAAATGATAAATGATGAAGCACTCGTTCCGAAGAAATATTATCTTGGTATCGGATGCAGGAGAGGAAAGAGTTTTGAGGAGATAGAAAAAGCTGTAAATGGATTCCTCAGGGAAAATAAGATTGATATTTCGCTTATTTCCGCGATTTCATCCATTGATCTGAAAAAAGATGAAATGGGTATAAGACAATTTGCTGATAAGAGCAGACTGCCTTTTGTTATTTACAGTTCGGAGGAATTACTATCACTGGGTGATGGATTTTCATCTTCTGAAATTGTTAGGGAGAAGATTGGAATTGATAATGTTTGCGAAAGGGCGGCGGTGGCTGCAGCTGTGCAGTTCTCCGAAAGAACTTCAGATAAGAAAAATATTATCATAGAGAAAACAGTTTATAACGGCATAACACTTGCTTTGGCGGAGGGCATCTGGAGCGGCAAGGAAATATAAGAATATGGAAATAAAAGATAAAAATATGAATACGGAAAATCAAAAAAATATTATTTATATCATCGGTATTGGTCCGGGGAATAATGAAATGATGACAGGCCAGGCAATAAGAGCCATTGAAGAAAGTGATACCATTGTTGGATATCCGGTTTATCTGAAACTTATTGAGGGGCTGACGGAAGGAAAAGAAATCATTTCAACACCTATGAAGCAGGAAGTAATCAGGTGCAGAATGGCATTTGAAGAAGCTGCAAAGAATAAAACAGTTTCGATAATTTCAAGCGGCGATGCGGGAATATATGGCATGGCATCACTTATGTTTGAACTTCTTCCGGAATATCCGGGAACCGAGATTATGGTTATCTCGGGAATAACTGCAGCAACCAGTGGAGCGGCTGTGCTCGGAGCTCCTTTATCAGGCGACTTTGCAGTTATCAGCATGAGTGATCTTCTGACACCATTTGAGATCATAGAGAAAAGACTCAAACTTACGGCGGAAGCTGATATGGTTATAGTTCTTTATAATCCATCAAGTCATAGAAGGAAAGATTATCTGAAAAAGGCTTGTGAGATAATAAAGGACTTTGTTCCGGAAGACAGAGCCTGCGGCTATGTAAGAAATATCGGTCGTGAGGGTGAGGAAGCGACTGTGCTGACATTCAAGGAACTTCATGAAGCGGAAGTTGATATGTTTACGACAGTATTTATCGGAAACAGCGCTTCATTTATAAGAGAAGGGAAAATGATAACCAGACGAGGTTATTCTTGTAACTAAGAATTTTATACTTCGTTTGTGCTTAAGGAGGATTATATGAACGAGAATATTTTTGTAAGAAATGAGAAACTGGCTGAAAAGGTTATAAAAGGCCTTGAATCAAGAAATATGACCGGCTATTATGCCGCAAATAAAGAAGAGGCTTTAAAGAAGGCTCTTTCAATAATCGGCGAGGGAAGCACGGTAACTATGGGCGGTGCCATGAGTGCCCATGAGATCGGACTTGTGGAAGAACTGAAAAAAGGAAATTATAATTTCATCGACAGAGATAAGGCTGAAGATAAAAGAGCCGCAATGTTAGCTGCATATGATGCTGATGTATTTCTCTCAAGTGTAAATGCCATGACAGAAGATGGTGTTCTTATAAATATTGACGGAAATTCCAACAGAGTTTCTGCCATAGCCCAGGGACCTAAAAAAGTTCTTTTTATAGTTGGTATGAATAAAGTTTGTGATGATGTGGACGGTGCGATGAAGAGAGCAAGAAATGTTGCCGCTCCTGTTAATGCACAGCGTTTTGATATCAATACTCCATGTAAGGCAACAGGTTCATGCATGAACTGTAAGTCACCTGATACTATCTGCTGTCAGTTTCTTATAACAAGATTCTCAAGACATGCAGGAAGAATTCATGTGATACTTGTAAATGATAATCTTGGATTCTAGTACTACGTTCATAAATAATACGTGTGAATGCCTGTCTGCTCGCACCGATAGCAGGATTCCAAAAGCCTCGGCTTAGTATATCTGTTTATGTACAATCCGGGTGAATGCTTGCCTATTCACAGCAAGATCAGTGGTATAAAAAATTGGGCAGGATTTCACAACATTGGTTTGCGGGTTTTACAAGAGTGAATTATAGATTATAAAGTACAGAGGATTAATATGAATATACTTATATTTGGCGGAACAACTGAAGGAAGGGTTCTTTCTAAAAAACTTGCAGAAAAGAAAAAAGCAGAGGATAGTATCACGGTCTGCGTTGCTTCGGATTATGGCGAAAAGATGATGAATAATATTCCTGTAAATATTCATGTGGGCCGACTTGATAAGGATCAAATGATCCAATTTATTGAAGATGGAAATTATGAAACCATAATTGATGCAACTCATCCTTTTGCTACAGAAGTTACGGAGAATATTAAATCTTCCTGTAAAGAATGTGACAGGAGATATATCAGACTGAAAAGGGATGAGGAGAAAGTATCCGGACAGGAAAGTGACAATATACTTTACTGCAACAGCTGCATTGATGCAGCAGAAAAATTGGAGGCACTGACAAGGGATAGCAGTGATGTAGGGAATAGCAGTGACGCGGGGAATAAACTGAGAATGCTGACAAGGGATAGCAGTGATGCAGAAGAAAAAAGAAAGAATGTTCTTCTTACAACCGGAAGTAAAGAACTTCAGTGTTTTGTTGATTCAGTGGATGTGAAAAAGCTATATGTCAGAGTTATTCCAAGTGATGAAAGTATAAATAAAGCACTGAGTTCCGGAATTTCTGAAGATCATATAATTGCTATGATGGGACCATTTTCAGAGGAAACCAATATAGAGCATATACAAAAATATGAGATCAAATATCTTGTTACGAAAGAAAGCGGATCGGGAAGCGGATTTCATAATAAGATCAGTGCGGCATCGAAAGAAGGAGTCACGGTTTTGGTAATAAGAAGACCGGATGACAACGGATATTCCATAAGTGAAGTAATAGATTTGATGACTCGTTAAATATTTAAAGCGATATGAACCATACGAAAGACAGCATTTGTCTTTTGTGGTTTGTATCGCTTTTATTTATGCCAAAATGTAGACAATAAAAATCTATAATATGACTAAAGTCATAATGACTTTATGTCTTTATTCACTACAAAAGAATTCATGAAGATATTATATTATGATCAAGACAAATAAAACTACTTTATGCATAAAGAACTATAGAAATATAAATTTGGGAGACATATATGGAAGTTATTTTAAAAACAAAAGATCTGACAAAGAAATACGGCGACAAGGTAGTCGTAGATAATTTAAATATCGAGATAAAGAAGGGTGAGATATTCGGACTTCTTGGACCGAATGGTGCCGGAAAAAGTACAACCATGAATATGATCTGCGAGGTTATAAAACCTACTCTCGGAACTATTGAATTCATGGGCGGTGATATAAGAAAGAACAGAAAAAAATTACTTTCAAAACTTGGTTATATACCGCAGGAACTTGCTATACACGGTAATCTTAAGGCTTGGGAAAATGTTGAACTTTTCACATCGCTTTACGGGATCAAGGGAGAAAAACTTAAAAATATAGTAGATGAATCTCTTGATTATGTAGGACTTTTAGATAAGAGAAATGAATATGCAAAGAATTTCTCGGGAGGAATGAAAAGAAGACTTAATATAGCATGTGCAATAGGTCATGAGCCGGATCTTCTTATATTCGATGAGCCGACAGTTGGTATCGATCCTCAGTCTCGTAATTTTATTCTTGAGAAGATCAAAGAGTCCAACAAAAAGGGCGCAACAGTCATATATACAAGCCATTACATGGAAGAAGTTGAGGCGATATGTACCAGGATAGCAATTATGGACAATGGAAATATAATTGCCAGCGGTACTTGTGAAGAATTGAAGAAACTTGTTGTTGATGATATTGAAAAGATAACACTTGAAGAAGTATTCCTGACACTTACAGGTAAGAAGCTTAGGGATTATTAAGGAGAAGACATGATTAGATATATCATAAAAAATAATGTAAAAATTTTGATGAGAAATTTCATATTCGTCATTGTTCTTACTGTGGCACCTCTTCTCATGACAGCAATTCTTTCCAGCGGTTTTTCGTCATTAATGGCGAAGCATAAAAAGGATATTACAAACTTTGAAGTGGCTTATTCTCTGGGGGATGATAAATCCGGTCCGGTTACGGATGAAGTTATGGGAAAGATGATAGATTTCGCAGAATCTTCCGGAATAAGTTTTGTAGAAATAAATGAAAAGGATCCGGATAAAGTTTTAGAGGCCGGTACTTATCCTGCGTTTATACTTTTTGATAGTGAAGGATATAAGATTTATCAGGGTAAAGACAGTGAAGTTGAAGGAAAGAAACTTGAATATGTTCTTTATGTTGCCTTTGATAAGTTCAGCGATATGGCTGTATTTGGCGGTAATGAAGGCAGTTCGGATATAACGCTTGATGTTAAAAATCCGAAATTTATGAAAGAGATAGATGCAACTGATTACTATGGAATAATTGAAATTGTATATTTTGGATGGTGTTCGATCCTTGTTGGCGCAATCCTTATAAGTGCTGAAAAGAAAAACAGGATAGTGGAAAGATTTTATGTTTCGGGGCTGGACACTGCAAAAGTTTATTTTTCAAAATATATACCACTTGGTTTAGTGACTGTATTTTGTCTGGAAATAGGTGTTGTATTTGAACATATCCTAAATGGTGTTCATTTCGGTAATTTATTTATAACGACGCTGATCATCATGCTTCTGTCTTTTGCATCTATGGCATTTGGACTTATGATCAATGCCATTGTAGATAATATGATTGCAACGGTCATCATTCTTTTTACAATCATATGGACTATGGGATATATCGGCGGAAGCTTTGAAACATATATGTTTTCATGGGTTCCGGATAAAGTTAAACATATTTCTCCGATATATCATACAAACAGAGCATTGGTGGAATTATCATGCAACGGAAAAAGCGATTATGTTGTAAGTGCTGTTATTTACATGATAGCCATATCGGTAATTTGTTCTGTAATTGCTATATTTGTAAGTTATCTTAGGAGGAAAGGAAAAAGATGAGTAAACTTATTCGTTCAAGCTTAAAATTAATATTCAGAAATAAAGCCTTCTGGTTTTTCATCGTGATTATTCCATTTCTTTCCATACTTATTCTCGCCAAGAAGAGTGAAGGAACATTCTATAAAGAGAAAGATAAGGATGGTATTATTGAGCTGAAAAAAGAAGATGACAGAGTGGCGTATGCAACATATGGTTCTACGAATAAATATATTGTAAAGGTTTATGACGCATCCGGAAGTGATCTTTCAGAATATATGCTTACAAAGATTGGTGAAAGCGGAATGTTTAAAGTCTGCAGATATAAAGATCTATCAATGACCAAAGATAAAGCAGACAAAAGAGCTGATTTTGATGCATTTAATGATAGAGCGCAGCTGATAATCTATCTTAATCCGGATTTTGATAAGGCAGTGTCCGAAGGGAAATTTGATGAAGCAATGACATTATATGTTGTTTCTGATGATCAGAGGTATGAGCTCTTTAGTATGAGTTTTAAAGACTTACTTAATGATATGGGAAGAGCTATATCTAAAGCGGGCGGAATCGATGGGGCACTGGAGATTCTTCGTGAAAAAGACAATATGAGTCTTGAGAAAGAAGTGATCGAATATCAGGACAAAAATGAGAAAACGTTAACAGAAAAACAGTATGGACAGCGCAGTAAGATAGGTTATGCAATGTCAATTCTCACTCTTTGCTATGTTTTTTGCGGAGTTTTTGTTTCACATACAATTGTTGAAGAGATAAAGGATAAGGTTCTTTTAAGAATTAAACTTACAGGGACAAAAACCACTACATATTTCGGAGCGAAGATAATTACAGCGATGATCACATCGGTAATGATCACAGTCTCAATTTGGATTGAATTATTTATCATAAAAGAAGAAAGCCTGGGTATGTCCAGAGAAAAGCTGGTATTAATGATGTTCCTCATGGGAATAATATTCAGTATATTCAGTGTTCTTATGGGAGCCTTGATAGGAAATATCCTTACCGCAAATTATGTTGCATTTACTGTATGGTCATTATCATCAGTATTTTCGGGGCTTTTCTTCCCGATAGATGATATGAGTAAAGGACTTAAATCCATATCATATCTGATGCCGCAAAGATGGTTTATGGAAGCGTCGGAAAAGATTATTTGTAAGGACAATAATGCATATTTTATGTTATTATGTATTACAGGAGCATATCTGTTCGTAATACTTTGTCTTGGAGGGGTAATCCTTAAGTATAAGAAAAATGAAACGTGAAAATTATTTTGAAATTTTAAGGATATTCAATTTGATATTGTTCTCAGTATATGGAATTCTTAGGATGAATCATTCGGCAGGAGTACCTTTAAGGGTATTCCTGCTGGTTGCGTTTATAATTGGGGTATTTTGCATCAAAGAAATGCTTAAAGGAAACAAAAAACTGATACTTACATTTGTTGTTTCAGCAAGCTGCGTGCCTTTGGTATATCGTTATAAAGATGCATTTATTCTGTTGTTTGTACTAATGATTTTGGAAATTATCGATTATTTTCATCCACCATGGGAGATGTATTTAGCGGCAATCATAATTCCATTTATATTAAAGGTATCGAATCTTTATCTGATCATACTTATAACATTTTATCTTTTGATGATTTATATACAGCATAGCCGAATGATAATCTATTATATCAACAGAATTTCAAAAGATACGGAGAAAGAGCAGGCATTAAAAAAGAATTTGGAGCTTAAGAATAAGCAGACTGAGATGGAGCTTAAGAAGAACAGACTTATAGCCGAGAATCAGATTCTTGAAGAAAAGGCAAGGATTTCTCAGACATTACATGATAAGCTTGGACATAATATAAATGGTTCCATCTATCAGCTTGAAGCGATAAAACTCCTTATAGATAATGACCCTGAGAGAACTAAGAAAATGACTCAGGCGGTTATTGATCAGCTTCGCGGCGGTATGGATGAGATAAGAGGAATACTTAGGAAGGAGAAGCCGGATAAGAATCAAATGGCTCTTCTTCAGATATATAAATTATGTGAGGACTGCAACAGCAAGGGAGTTGAAACGGAATTTGTCAAAGAGGGAAATCTTTCGGATGTAAATGAGAAACAGTGGGAGATCATACTGGACAATGCATATGAAGCGGTGTCTAATTCGATGAAATATGCGAAGTGCTCTCATATCAACATTAAGATCATTGTTATGAATAAGCTTATTAGATGCAGCATTTCCGACGATGGTGTCGGATGTTTTGAGATAAAAGATGGAATGGGTATATCAGGAATGCGTAGAAGGATAAGAGAAGCGGGTGGAAATATAAGCTTTGAAACGCAGCCGGGCTTCACTGTTAATATGATACTTCCTGTAAAAGAGACCGGAGGAAAGTGATATGGATAAGATTAAAGTCATCATAGCGGACGATAGCGATTTTGTAAGAGATGGGATGAAGATTATCCTTGATATCGATCCGGATTTTGAAGTATTGGGTGCCGCTGCAAACGGCAAAGAAGCTATAGAAATGGCAGAGAAATGTAAGCCTGATGTATTTGTGATGGATATACAGATGCCTGTTATGGACGGGATTCAGGCTACCAAACATATAGTTGAAAATGATCTTGGTAAGGTTTTGATACTTACAACATTTGATGATGATCAGCTTGTTAAAGAAGCTCTCAGCAATGGAGCAAAGGGATATCTTATCAAAAATCATACTCCCGAACATCTTAAACAGATGATAAAATCCGTATATAACGGAGCGGGTGTAATGGATGGTGATATACTTCATAACTTAGCAGCAGAAGTTACTAAAGTAGATAAAGTTGATATGACTTCAGGATTCGACAGTTCACCTTATTCCGAAAGAGAACTTGAGATCATTAAAGCAGTTGCAGAAGGGCTATCCAACAAGGAGATAGGAGAAAAGCTTTTCATTTCCGAAGGTACGGTTAAAAATTATATTTCCGGAATATTATCAAAAGAAAATCTGTCACATAGGACAGCACTTGCGGTATACTATCTTACAGGGAAAAAGAGCTCATAGAAGAAAGGGTTAAATATGAATGCGCACAATATAGATATAGCCCTTGTGGGTGCAGGTATGGGAAGTGAATCATGCCTTACAAAAGAAGTTAAAAATCTTATAGATAATGCAGACATCGTCTTTGGTGCAGCAAGATTAAGTAACTCTTTTGGCGACAGTGACAGACAGAATGTTATAGATACATATAGAGTAAATGATATGATTGAAAAACTCGAAGAAGCTGATAAAGATATAAAAGCTGTATTTATATATTCCGGGGATTCCGGATTCTACAGCGGTGCGGAAGCAGCATATCTTAGGGTTAAGGAATGGGCGGAAGAGAAGAAGAAAGAAAATGCAGATCTTAATGTAAATATTGAGATTAAAGCAGGGATTTCTTCAGTATCTTATCTTGCTTCAAGAATCGGTATATCATGGCAGGATGCAAAGCTTTACAGCCTTCACGGAAGAGAATATAAAGGCAGAGTTCCTGAAGTTATCGAGTCTGCAAGATACAATGAAAAGACTTTTGTACTTCTTTCAGGTGCATCTGATGTTATAAGGCTTACAGATGAAATCCTAAATATCAAAAATGTAATCCTCTATCTCGGATATCATCTTTCTTATGATGATGAAGAAGTAATGACCATAACTTCCGATAAGAAGGAAGAATTCCTAAAAGGAGAGATAAAAGAAGGTTTATATACGGCATTCATTCAAAATGTTTCGCCTGAGACAAAGTATCTTTCATATGGTATTCCGACAGAAGAGTACATAAGAGAAGAAAATGTTCCCATCACCAAAGAAGAGGTGAGGGAGATAGTTTTAAGCAAATTAAGACTGTTCAGAGGATGTACTTTTTATGATATCGGTGGCGGTACAGGCGGAGTAACGGTTGATGTTGCAAAGATATCTCCTGATATAAAAGTTATATCTATAGAGAAGAGGCCGGAGAGAACAGAACTTATCCGTAAGAATATCGATAAGTTTGGACTGCGTAATGTAACGCCTCTTACAGGAAATGCAACAGAAACACTTGCTTTATTTGATGAAAATAATCTTGTCAAAAATGATAATGAATATGAAAATTATGTGCGAGAGATTATCAAAAATAATCCTCCGGACAGAGTTTTTATAGGTGGAACTGAGGGGCAGTTCCGTGATATAATAAGAGAGTTAAAAAAGTTCGGAAGAAAAATCAGAGTCTGTATGACAGCTGTTACACTTGAAACGAGAAATGAAATCTTAAAGCTGGCTGATGAAGATACAGTCGATGATCTTTCGGTAGTAGAGGTAAATATTTCCAAACTTGTCAGACTTGGTAAACAGCATATGATGAAGGCGGAAAATGGTATCCTCGTAGCTACATTTCAATTATAAAAGGGTTTTCAACGGCAATATTTAAAGAGCGATTCGGAGGAGTAGATGAGAGAACCGGCTTTTATGATTGCTGCACCTGGTTCGGGCAGCGGAAAGACACTTATTACATGCGGTATGTTAAGCCTTCTTAAAAAGAAAGGCTATAAACCGCGTGCGTTTAAGTGCGGCCCTGATTATATCGATCCGATGTTTCATAAGAAAGTTCTGGGGATACCTTCCAGAAATCTTGATACATTTTTTACCGGAAAGGATATGACAAGGGCTCTGTATCAGCAACCTGAGGAAAGCTATACTCATGATATTTCCGTGATAGAAGGTGTCATGGGTCTATATGACGGATTAGGCGGTATAAAGGAAGAAGGTTCTTCCTATGACCTGGCCTGTAAACTTCGTATTCCGATAATTCTAGTGGTTGATTCTCATGGTATGAGCAGATCGATCATTCCACTTATTTCAGGTTTTCTTCGTTATGACAGAGAACATCTGATAAAGGGTGTTATTTTCAATAAAATGAGTGAAAAAGTATATAAGACCATCAGCCCGCTTGTGGAAAGTGAACTTGGAGTCATTCCGATAGGATATATTCCTGTTATGAAAGAAATCAAAGTTGACAGCAGACATCTCGGGCTTAAGAGCCCTGACGAGATAAGAGGACTGAGAGAAAGTTTTGATATCCTGGCGAAGACTATGGATAAGACACTTCAGCTTGATAAGTTAAAAGAACTTTCTTCTATGGCAGAAAATCTGTCCCGGTATAAGTATGATATTAAAGATGTGAGCGGTGGAAAGAAGATACGTATAGGAATCGCAAAAGATGCGGCATTTTCATTTTTCTATGAAGATAATCTTCGTGCATTAAAAGCTGCGGGAGCAGAGCTTGTTCCATTTTCGCCGATCCATGATGATATACTTCCGGATAACTTAAGCGGTCTTATATTCTACGGAGGCTATCCTGAATTATATCTCAGGGAGCTTTCGGCTAATCTCAATATGATCAACAGTATCAGAGATGCTGTTAAAGGCGGAATGCCTGTTATAGCTGAGTGCGGAGGTTTTATGTATATGCATGATGCCATAACGGGAAGTGATGGAATCGATTATAAAATGTGCGGTATAGTGCACGGTAAATGTTGCAATATGGGGAAACTGGTCAGATTCGGATATGTAAATATCCGGGAGAAGAATAGTAAATTTTTAGGAAAATCCGAAGTGATAAAGGGACATGAATTTCATTATTATGACAGTTCGGATAATGGTATTTCCTGCATTGTTGAAAAACCTGTATCGGGTAACAGTTGGGACGAAGTGAAAGTCGGTCAGGTTTCATGGATGGGATTTCCGCATATTTATTATCCGTCGAATCCGGAATATGTCTATCACTTTATAGAGGTAGCAAAGAAATATCAGGAGGGTTAGATGGCAAGCTATAGTGGAAGAGATAATATAGTTTTGGCTATATGTTATGATTTTGATAAAACGCTTACTCCTACAGATATGCAGGCTCAGGGCTACATCCAGTCAGTAGGGTATGATGTTGGGGAATTCTGGGACAAAACCAATATTTTAGCAGAGAAAAATGAAATGGACAGTAATCTTGCTTACATGTATGTAATGATGGATGAAGCAAGAGGACGTCTTATATTCAATAGAGAAAAGCTTCAGGAATATGGTAAAAATGTTCAGCTTTTTCAAGGGGTTGAAGACTGGTTTGACCGTCTGAATGAATATGGCTGTCAAAGAGGTATAACGGTTGAACATTATATTATTTCATCGGGACTTAAAGAAATGATAGAAGGTACCGAGATAGCGAGAAGGGGTGTGTTCAGGAAGATTTATGCCAGCTCATTTTTCTATGATGACAGAGGCATGGCTGTATGGCCGGCCCAGGTTATAAATTATACCAACAAGACTCAGTATCTTTTCAGAATCGAGAAGGGTGTACTCGATATTAATGATGATAAGGTAAATGAGTATTTTGCACCTGAAAATATGAGGGTTCCTTTCAGAAATATGGTATATATAGGCGACAGTGACACGGATATACCGTGTATGAAGCTTGTAAATATAAATGGCGGTCACTCCATAGGAGTTTACAACCCTGATACCAATAATAAGGACAGGGTATATAAAATGCTTAGAGATAACAGGATCAGATATTTTGCTCCTGCGGATTACAGAGAAGGTTCTGAGCTTGATAAACTTTTAAAAGAGATAATTGATAAGACCGTTGCTTATGAGGCGTTGGAGACGAAACATATAAAAGACCTTTATGAAACAA
The DNA here is from genome assembly GCF_900167085.1 of Eubacterium ruminantium. GTDB lineage: Bacteria > Bacillota > Clostridia > Lachnospirales > Lachnospiraceae > Eubacterium_Q > Eubacterium_Q ruminantium. Next base: position 271,309 of record NZ_FUXA01000003.1, on the reverse strand, counting down.
AGGAATGATTCGGGGGTGATAACAAATGGAAAAATACGAAGCATTAAGAACATATTTCAAACGGCTTGATGGGGTTGCGGTTGCATTTTCGGCCGGCGTTGATTCGACTTTTCTTTTGAAAGTTGCACATGAAATATTAGGGGACAAATGTATTGCGATCACAGCAAAGTCGCCGGGAGTACCGGGGGTCGAGATAAAGGAAGCAGAGGATTTTTGTAAGAAGGAAAATATAAAACATATTATATTTGAATCCGAAGAATATAAAATTCCTGAGTATGCATCCAATATCAATGAAAGATGTTATTATTGCAAAAAATATATTTTCGAGAAGATCATTAGTTTAGCTAAAGAAGAAGGTATTGATACGGTTGTTGAGGGAACCAATAAAGATGATGTTGCCGATTACAGACCGGGATTTCGTGCTGTTAAGGAATTAAATATCGCAAGTCCCCTTCTTGAGTATGAATTTACCAAGAAGGATATAAGAGAAAAGTCGCAATTACTCAATCTTCCGACATTCGATAAGAATTCATTTTCTTGTCTTGCTTCAAGAATTCCTTACGGAGAAGCTATATCTCCGGAACTGCTTAAGAAGGTTGAGGCAGCGGAAGAAGTGCTTAGAACACTTGGGCTTAAACAGTACAGAGTGAGAGTACATAATCAGACATTGGCAAGAATCGAGGTTCTTCCGGAAGACATTGAACTTGTTATAAGAGAAGTGAGCAGACGAGTTATCTCTGACAGATTTCACGAGCTGGGCTTCAAATATATCACTGTAGATCTTAACGGATACAGAACCGGAAGTATGAATGAAGTTTTGGAGAGTTAGGTAAATGGATGACCTGAGGATAACATTAGAGGAATTTAAAAAAGGAAATATAAATGAGGATGAAGTTATCCTTAGACTCAAGAAGAAACCTTTTGTGGATATAGGATATGCAAGCTTCGATTCTCATAGAAGTATACTTCAGGGAAATACAGAAGTTATTTATGGCGCCGGTAAGACTGCGGAGCAGATCATAGGAATAGTTCGTACTATGCTTTTAAATGATGAGAAGCATATACTTATTACAAGATTGGATGATGAGAAGGCAAAAGCTCTGGTAAATGAGTCGTATCTCTGTGATGTGACAAAGTATTATCCGGAGGCAAGACTCGCTGTAGTCGGAGGATTTAAACCTTGCGATACAGAAGGATATATAGCAATTGTAACAGCAGGTACAAGTGATATACCTGTTGCTGAGGAAGCGGCGATAACGGCTGAATTTCTTGGGAATAAAGTTGAAAGGATTTATGATGTCGGTGTAGCCGGACTTCACAGGCTTCTTTCTCATCTTGATAAGATAATGGCTGCAGATGTGATAATAGCCATAGCCGGTATGGAAGGTGCTCTTGCGAGTGTTGTTGGAGGGCTTGCCAGCTGCCCTGTTATAGCTGTTCCAACCAGCGTAGGATATGGTGCTTCATTTGAGGGGCTTTCCGCACTGCTTTCGATGTTAAACAGCTGTGCAAGCGGTGTATCGGTAGTAAATATCGATAACGGATTTGGTGCGGCATATCAGGCCGGAATGATAAACCATAAAAGAGGATGATAAATGAATATTTTATATTTTGATTGTAATATGGGAGCTGCAGGAGATATGTTTTCCGCAGCGCTCTATGAACTTCTTTCTGAAGAAGATAAGAAGGTATTTTGTAGTACTTTAGAAAAATGTTTTGCCGGAAAAGAAATCAATACAGATATGGAAAAGTCCGTTAAATGCGGTATAACCGGAACTCATTTTAAAGTAAAAATAAAGGGAGTGGAGGAGGAGTCTCACGACCATCACCACCACGACCATGATCATGGTGAGTATGACCATGAGCACGATCATGACCACGGTGAGCATGACCATGAGCACGACCATGACCATCATCACACTTCTTTGAAAGATATTTTGGATATGGTTGAAGGATTCGCTATATCAGACAAGATAAAAGCTGACGTAATGGGAATATACAAGATGATTGCGGAGGCGGAAAGTGCGGCTCACGGTAAAGAAGTTTCAGAGATCCATTTTCATGAAGTCGGTTCCCTGGATGCGGTAGTGGATATAACATCGGGAAGCATACTTATGAATATGATCTCACCTGATAAAGTTGTGGTTTCTCCTATCCACGTAGGAAGCGGAAAAGTAAAATGCATGCACGGCATAATGCCTGTTCCGGCGCCGGCGACAGCATTTATCTTAAAGGGTGTTCCGATATACGGTGGAAGGATAGAAGGAGAGCTTTGTACTCCGACAGGAGCGGCACTTCTCAGATATTATGCTGATGAATTCGGAAATATGCCTGTAATGGCCGCTGAAAAGATCGGTTACGGCATGGGCAAAAAGGATTTTGCAGCAGCAAACTGTCTAAGAGTTTTTCTTGGCCAGGCAAAAGATGCCACAGACAAGGTATATACACTTGAATGTAATATAGATGATATGACGGGCGAAGATTTAAGCTTTGCAAAGGATAAGCTGCATAAAGAAGGTGCGCTTGATGTATTTACAACTGCAATAGAGATGAAGAAGAACAGACCGGGTATTCTTCTTTCTGTTATTTGCAGAGAAAATGACAGAAAACGTATGGCGGAATGTATATTTAAATATACAACAACCATCGGTATAAGACTGACGGAACATGACAGATTTATCCTTGAAAGAAATGAGGAAACCATATCTACGACTTTAGGAGATGTTTCGGTAAAGTTTGTTTCGGGTTATAAGACATCACGTCATAAGATAGAATTCAGTGATCTTAAGAAGATTGCAGAGAAGAATGATCTCTCCATAGCAGAGGTAAGACAAAGATTAAATGAAGAAATATCCTGAATAAAGGGTTTTCGGATATAAAAAAGAACCATTAAGGTTCATGAGGAAAACGGAGGTACTATTATGGATTTTCCTATTAAAGATTGTATGAAGCTTGGATTTGGTCTTATGAGGCTTCCACGTAATTCATCGGACGAGATCGATGTTGAACAGGTCAAGAAAATGATTGACGTATTTTTCGAGAATGGTGGAAGATATTTCGATACCGCATTTGTATACGGCGGTTCGGAAGTGGCTACAAAGAAAGCGCTTGTCGAAAGATATCCGAGAGAATCTTACTATCTTGCTACTAAGTTGAATGCTTCTTCATTTGCATGCAAAAACGAAGAAGAGGCAAAGCAGGAGTTTTATACCAGTCTTGAAAGACTCGGTACCGAATATATTGATTTCTATCTGCTTCATGCTTTAGATACGAACAATATTCCTCTTTATGAGAAATATCATCTTTGGGACTATGTTAAGCAGCTTAAAGCAGAAGGAAAGGTTAAGCATTACGGATTTTCATTCCATGATCAGCCTGAAGTACTTGAGAAACTTCTTCAGGATCATCCTGATGTGGAATTCATTCAGCTTCAGATCAATTATGCTGACTGGGATGACGTGATCGTTAAGTCACGTGAATGTTACGAAATAGCTGAAAGATACAATGTTCCGGTTGTAGTAATGGAACCTGTAAAGGGTGGAACACTTGCATTTCCGCCTGATGTTGTAAGAGAAGTATTTGAAAAGGCAGATGAAAAAGCAAGTCCTGCATCATGGGCTGTACGTTTCGCTGCATCACTTCCGAATGTTATGGTTGTACTCAGCGGTATGTCAAACCTTGAGCAGGTTGAAGATAATGTATCTTACATGAAAGATTTTAAGACATTATCTGATGACGAGAAGCAGGTTGTTGAAGAAGCAAGAGAAGCTCTTAAGAGTATCGATTCGATCAAATGTACAGCATGCAGATACTGTACACCGGGATGTCCGAAGAAGATCAGAATTCCGGATATTTTCTCTTCGATGAATACATATCTTATGTACAATAATCTTGACAGAGCACGCCAAACATATTCATGGAATACAGAGGAGTCAAAGGCTTCTGATTGTATCAAGTGCAGAAAATGCGAAAAGGCATGTCCGCAGCATCTTAAGATAGTTGAGTATCTTGAGCAGGTTGCAGCTGTCCTTGAGTAAAAAGAAAGGATTAAAAAGGGTAAAGGCAGATGGAGGACTATTCATTCTCAAATATGTATTTTGAAAATAGAAGTTGCAAATATTATCCGTGTCATAAGGGTACGGAGCATATAAACTGTCTGTTCTGCTTTTGTCCTTTATATCGTTATGAGAATTGTCCGGGGAATCCGAAATATAAGGAGAAGGACGGCAGAATGATCAAGGTATGTACAGATTGTACATTTCCGCATGAAAAAGAAAATTACGATAAGATCATGGAACTGCTTAAAAAGGGATAGGGGTATTTATTTACCTGCAGTTGACTAAAAATCAACTAATTGTTAAAATTACGTAATGTATTTTTAGATTTTATGATTTATCTTATTTTCTTGGACAGTAGAGGTATGTTGAAATGAACATTATCATAGCCGGATGCGGCAAGGTTGGTCATACTCTTGCCGAACAGCTGAGTAGTGAAGGACATCAGATCACAGTTATGGATATAAATGCAGAAGCAGTGCATGGTGTTTCCGCAGACTGTGATGTTATAGGTTATATAGGCGATTGTACAAGTTTCAGGGCACAGCATGAAGCGGGGATTAAGAACACAGATCTTCTTATAGCTGCAACCAATGAAGATGAGAAGAATATGCTTACATGTCTCATTGCGCGTAAGACAGGACATTGTCAAACCATAGCCAGAGTCAGAAGTCCTCAGTATTCTGAAGAAATCGGATTTCTCAAAGAAGAACTCGGACTTTCAATGTCGGTAAATCCTGAGAGTGCAGCGGCTCATGAGATATTAAGACTTATACAGGTTCCTTCTGCATATGAAGTTGATACATTTGCAAAAGGAAGAGTCAATCTTATAAGTCTCGTCATTCCTGAAGGATCGCTTCTTGATGGTTTAAGACTTCGAGATTATTATCCAAAGGTTAAGGAAAGTGCTCTTATCTGTGTAGTTAAGAGAAATGACGAGATCATAATACCTGACGGTAATTTCATACTGGCTGCCGGAGATACAATATCAGTTACTTTACCTCTTTCATCAGTTAATACATTTTTAAATAAGATCGGTATTAAGACCAAGAAGATCAAAAGTGTACTTATTGCCGGAGGCGGAACCATAAGTTATTATCTTGCGGACAGTCTTATTAAATCAGGACTTAATGTTAAGATTATCGAGAAGAATTCAGAGAGATGTTATGAACTGTCCGAGCTTCTTCCTCGTGCCATGGTCATAAATGGTGATGCTACAGACAAATCCCTTCTCTTTGAAGAATCAATCAAGGAAATGGATGCTGTATGCTCACTTATGCATAGTGATGAGGCCAATATATTACTTTCGCTGTTTGTCAAAAAAGAGACAGAGGCGAAGGTTATGACAAGGGTTCACAGAAAATCGTATGAAGATATGGTTGCTGAGATGCCTGTGGGAAATATCATTTCAACCAAGAAGATCACTGCAGAATATATAACAAGATATATTCGTTCCATGAAGAACTCAGAAGGAAGTAACGTTGAAACTCTTTACAGAATGATGGAAGGAAGAGTTGAGGGACTTGAGTTCAATATAAAGAGCAGTTCTAAGCTTTCAGGTAAGGCGCTTAAGGATATTTCCATAATTCCTAATACTCTTATCTGCTGTATTTACAGAAATAGAAAAGTAATCATCCCGGGTGGTAATGATACCATCGAAGTCGGGGACAATGTTATCGTTGTTACGACCAAAAAGGGACTGAATGAAATAGACGATATTCTGGCGTAAAGAGGAGAATCAAAATGAATTATTCCATAATAATTTATGTTCTGGGACTTTTGCTTCAATTTACCGCCGGATTTATGATGATACCCGAGTTAGTCGGAAATATATATCATGAGACAAATGCTTTGTATTTCCTGCTGGTTGCCTCGGGTGCACTTCTTGTTGGTTCGTTGCTTAGACTTAAAAAACCAAAAGACAAGAGAATGCATGCCAAAGAAGGTATGATAATAGTTGCTCTTGGCTGGATAGTATTAAGCTTGGTAGGAGCTATCCCTTATTTTATCAGTGGAGAGATAAGTTCATATACGGATGCCGTTTTTGAGACTGCATCAGGATTTACAACAACCGGAGCAAGTATACTTACGGATGTTGAGTCTATGTCGCATTGTATGCTCTTCTGGAGAAGTTTTACTCATTGGCTGGGTGGAATGGGTGTTCTTGTATTTATCCTTGCTGTTATGCCTTCAGGGGCAGACAGTATGCATCTTATGAAGGCTGAAAGCCCGGGCCCGTCGGTTGATAAGCTTGTTCCGAGAGTAAGACAGACTGCATTTTATCTTTATGCAATTTATTTTGCCATGACAGCTATAGAGATAGTGGTTCTTATATGCGGAAAGATGCCTGTATTTGACTCATTCTGTATAAGTTTCGGTACAGCCGGAACCGGAGGATTCTCAGTTAAGGCAAGCGGAATTGCGGATTATAATGTATTCTGTCAGGTGACAATAACTGTATTTATGTTCCTTTTCGGTATTAACTTCAAGTTCTATTATCTGATTCTTTGCAAGAAGATAAAGGATGCATTTAAAATGCAGGAAGTCAGATGGTATCTAGGCATATATGCAGTAGCAGTAGCTATAATTGTTGTAAGTATTATCGGACAGGTCGGAAGTTTTGGAAAAAGTCTTAATCAGGCAAGTTTCCAGGCTGCATCCATAATGACTACTACAGGTTATGCAACCACAGATTTCAATCTGTGGGGAACACTTCCGCAGTGTGTACTCGTACTCATTATGTTTGTTGGTGCGTGTGCCGGAAGTACAGGTGGTGGAATCAAGGTTTCACGTATTATAATCTATGCTAAAGAGATTAAAAATGAAATCTCATATCTTGTTCATCCGAGAAGTGTCAAGAGAGTAACAATGGACGGAAAGGCAATCGATGATACAACTCTAAGAACTGCAAATGCTTTCCTTGGAGCCTATGTATTTATATTTGCGATTTCCTTCCTGCTCATATGTATAGACGGATTTGATTTTACATCCAGCTTCACGGGAGTAGCGGCGACTATCAATAATATCGGACCCGGTCTTGGCGTGGTTGGACCTTACGGAGGATTTTCAGGATTCAGTTGTTTATCAAAATGGGTATTCATTTTTGATATGATAACGGGACGACTTGAGATATTCCCTATGCTTATATTATTTAACTTCGCTACTTGGAGGAAGAAATAAAAAAACACACCAGAGATTTTTCTCTGATGTGTTTTTTGTTTGATGTATATAATCTTATAAACTTGAAAATCCTGTTGATGAAACGATTCCGTTAAGACGAATATTTCCTTTGCAAAGTGGACAATCATTTGAAGGATATGAGCAGTAATTATCAATATCCTTTGCATGGAAGATTCCGTTGATCGGATGGCCCGCAACTTCGTCCTTAGCGGAGAATATAGCTGAAATTCCGCTTACGATACCGCCGTAATATTCGATACATTCAAGAGCTTTCTCTATGGTATGTCCTGTTGTTGCGGTAGCAAGAAGCAGAAGTACATTCTTCTTATTGACCATAGGAATAACATTGTCTTTGAATGTTAACTGTCCCATGGAATTCTGATCCGGTTCAATGATATATATTGTACCGTGTGCATTCATGGACATGATTCCCGATGCTGTCAGTTCGTCTGCAAGATATGCACCGATAACTTCGGTTCCGTCCATACAGATTATAGTATCAACTATGGTTGATGCGATATAATCAGAAGCCATAGACTTTGCAACAGCTTTAGCTTCACTGCATCTTGCCTTAAGGGTGGTAAGATCGATGAAGTAATTGATATGTGATGATGAAGTTGCAAAATGTCCAGGTGTAACTTTGAGATTAATGAGATTATTATACTTTGAAGTAATCTTATAAGTCTGCATTGTTGTGCCCTCCAATACTGTTTTTCCCCACGTTTCACGAAAGCTTGAATAACCGGAAAATTGGTTCGCTTTCATACTAAAATTATAACTTTATTTTTAATATATGACAAGAAGAAAAAATGTGTTAATATATTCATTAGTATGCTGATAAATAAAGAAAAACGGAGGTGTTTTTATGTCCAGAAATGAGAAAGAAACAGAAGGAATTTCCCTACTTGGAAATCAGGGTGTAAAGTACCCTTCGGGTTATGCTCCACAGGTGCTGGAGACCTTTGTCAACAAACATCAGGAGAATGATTATTTTGTAAAATTCAATTGCCCTGAATTTACAAGTTTATGTCCGATCACAGGTCAGCCGGACTTTGCAACCATTTATATTTCTTATGTTCCTGATGTAAAGATGGTTGAAAGTAAATCTTTAAAGCTGTATCTTTTCAGCTTCAGAAATCATGGCGATTTCCACGAGGATTGTATAAATACAATAATGAAGGATCTTATAAAACTCATGGATCCTAAGTATATCGAGGTTTGGGGTAAATTCACTCCAAGAGGAGGTATTTCCATAGATCCTTATTGTAATTACGGAAGACCGGGAACAAAGTGGGAAAATGTTGCATGGGACAGACTTGCGCAGCATGATATGTACCCTGAAAAAGTTGACAATAGATAGAAATGGCAGGAAATGAGATGCTTACGGTTGAAGATATAGTTAATGACGAAAAGAAGCTGAGTATACAGGATGTTACCGAATATATACTGGCAATCCCTAAATTTGCAGAGAAGATAGGAACTGAAAATCTTAGGAAAGTTATGGATAAGCTGGGGAATCCTCAGAATAAGGTTAAGGCGGTTCATATAGCGGGAACCAATGGCAAAGGTTCAACAACCGAGATGATAAGACTTATGCTTTCCGAAGCGGGATATAAGACAGGAGCATTTACTTCACCGCATCTTGTTAAGATAAATGAGAGAATTAAGATTGACGGCGTTGATATAAGTGATGAGGATTTTATTGCTTCATTTCGTGATGTCATGAAGGTGGTCGATAAGTATTCTCTTATGCATCCATCATTTTTTGAATATATATTTGCGATGGCTGCCGTATATTATGAAAGACAGAATGTAGATTATGTTGTTTATGAGACAGGAATGGGCGGAAGGCTTGATGCTACCAATATCATTGATCCTGTCGTTACTGTAATAACTTCAATAGGTATGGACCATATGCAGTATCTGGGTGATACCGTGGAGAAGATTGCATATGAGAAAGCGGGCATTATAAAGCCGGGAGTTCCTGTGATCCATAACTGTATAGATCATGGTGACATTGATAAGGATTTAAAGATCAAAGCATCAAAGGTTATTGAAGATACAGCAAAGGCTAATGATTCAAAATGCATTTTCATATCAGAGGTCGATGAAAGACTTAATGAATGGCTGGGGTTAAAGAATTCTGAAAATACCGTGAAGGCTGTTAATAATCCTGCATTTTATGTGCAGTACCAGAAGGAAAATGCATCGGCTGCCATAAAAGCATTTGAATCCATCATGTCACTTACCCGTGATAAGGCTTTAGAGAGTTACGATGTGATATTAAGAGCTCTTAATAATTTCAAAATGCCTGCACGTATGGAAAAAATAAAAAATAATGTTATAATAGACGGAGCTCACAATACTGATGCAATCCCGCAGTTTCTTTCAGCTGTAAGGGATATGGTTGATAGAGAGAAGCCTGCAAATGTTAAATTCATATTTGCGGTTTCAAATGATAAAGATTATCCTGCCATGGTCAGGATGATATGTGAATCGAAACTGTTTGATGAGATTTATCTGACTACATTTAATTCATACAGAACAACAGATGCCGACAGTATCTGTAAACTGTTTAGAGAAATGATTGATAATAATGCCGAATACGGTAAGAAGATCAAAACTGTAAGATCGATTCCTATTTTGAGCGAATGCCTGGATACAGTTCTTTCAGGCCTTTTGGATAATGAGATGCTTTTCACTGCGGGGTCGCTTTATCTTGCAGGTGAGATAGAAGCATATAAGGAGATACATAATGCTTGATTTTGATGAAGAATTAAAGAATTTCACTAAGAATTATGAGGTTGATCAGACCGAGGATGCGATTTACAACAACGATCTTAAAGATATAACGGATGTTGTTATGCAAATGACTGCAGACTTGAGAGGAAATAAATAAATGGCTATCAGAAAAAGATGTATTTATTGCGGAGCACCGGTAAGTACAAATGGTTATTGTACTGAATGCCGTCTTCCGGATAAATTTCTTAGAAAAGCAAGAAATACTTCGGGATATCATTATAATATCGCTCTCGAAAAAGCTAAGATGAGAGATCTTTATGGGGCTATAGAATCCCTTAAGGTGTCTCTTAGATATAATAAGAAAAATATCGATGCCAGAAATCTTTTGGGCCTTATTTATTATGAAGTAGGAGAGATGGTTAAAGCTCTTAAACACTGGGTTATGAGTGTTAACTATCAGGCAAAGGATAATCCGGCTGTTCACTATCTTAAAGAAGTTCGTGACGATAAGAAAGCCCTCGAAGAAGCAAATGATCTTGCGAGGATGTATAATCTTGCTCTTGGATATGCCGCAGACAGATCATTTGATCTTGCGGTTATTCAGTTAAAAAAATGTATATCGCTTAATAAACATTTTGTTAAGGGATATCTTCTGCTTGGTCTTATAGAGAATGAGCAGGGAAGAACAGGAAGAGCAAAGAAGACAATAAGACGAGTTCTTGCCATAGATAAGAATAATCCGAGAGCGCTTCATTTCCTTAGAGAAATGGGTGAATCCGAAGGGGATATCGTAAGAGATATAGATGCCGCAAGAGAAGAAGAAACTCTTGAGGATGATTATTATGGAATGGAAAGCGTGACGGCTGACGGAAAAAGACCTGCACGTAAGATTGAAGTTCCTGACAGAAGAGTTAAAAGTGACAGTCTTCTCAACAGAAAATATAGAACCATCAGTCGCGCGAGAATGTCGAATATCTACGTTTTGGTGGGTATTCTCATAGGTGTAGGTGTTCTTTATCTGATGATGATACCTGTAAGAGATAAGAAAAATAAGACTGAAATGGCGAAGGTTGAAGCTAGCTACAGTGAGAGACTGGCTTCAAAGAATTCTGAGACGGATAATCTTTTAAATGAAAAGGAAGCTCTTAACAAAACTATCGAAGATTTGAAAAAGTCTGAAGAAGAGCTGAATAATAAGATTAATTCGCTTGAAGAGAAGAACAGTAAGCTTCAGAAAGTTATTAATGATAATAACATTTCAAGTCCGGATCTTGGAAATGCAACATCGCAAGATGCATCCAAGAAGGGCGATAATGATAAAAAAGATGAAAAGGGTACCAACGGTATTTCTGACACCGACATCAATAATATGATCGATAATGAGTGATCATAATGCTTCTCGTTGGTATAGATAAGTATCATGTCTGTTAAGTATGTTATAAAGCAATATTCGAAGATGGCATTGCAAAATGTGGTTCTTCCGGGTATTTACAATAAATATAAAGATCTTCCGATTGAAAAAGGGAAGATAATATTTGCAGCAAGTCATCATGAAGGTCTTGATGAAAATATGAGACCTGTAGCTGACAGACTGAATAAATATGGTTATACGTATATTGATATGTGCAGGGATTATAGTCTTATGAGTACATCGGAAAAGACTGCTCATGTCAAAGAATTTATGAAAGAATATGCTACGGCAGAATATGTTTTTTTATCAAATTATTTTCTGCCGGTTGCTTCTTGTAAGAAAAGGCCGGAGACTAAGGTAGTGCAGTTATGGCATTCCGGTGGGCTTCTTAAAACAATGGGATTTGATGCGAAGGATGATATTCCTGCATATTATAATAAAAGTCCTATGAATAATACGGATATATTTGCAGTAAGTGCAAAATCCGTTGCGCCTTTTATTGAGAAGGCACTAAAGCTGTCTCATAATATTTGTAAGCCACTTGGTATGGCCAGGACAGACAGTTATTATGATGAAGAGAAGAATGCTGAGCAGAGGGAAAGGTTCTATAAATTATATCCGGAAGCAAAGGGTAAGAAGATATGTATCTATGCGCCGAGCTTCTCCGGAAATGCAGGTAATCCTGATTGTAAAGGTCTTAAGTCAGGTATCAATAAGGTATTTGACAGACTGTCGGATGAATGGTTCTGTATCATTACTTTACATCCACTGCTTCAGAAGAAATATCCTGAATATAAATGCAGAATGCATACATATGAGATGCTTCCTGCAGCAGATCTTCTGATCACAGACTACTCATCAATAGTTTATGATCATATGTTATACAGGAAACCATTTATCTTCTTTGTTCCTGATTATGATCATTATAAAAACGGAAGAGGACTTTATCTTGAACCTCATAATCTGGGGGCAAAGGTAACGAAGAGCCTTAAGGAATTATATTCCATGATGAGAGACGGAAGTTACATGATTCCGGAAAAGGTTCTTGAGGATGATATAAAAGAATATATGACTATGTGTGATGGAAATGCAGTTGAAAGAATTCTTACTGCAGCCGGTATAAAGCCGAAGACATCACTTATAGCGATAGATTTGGATGATACATTTTTAGACGCAACAGGAAATATGACCGAATATGCCGGAAATGCTTTGAAGGAAGCTGTTGAAAAGGGCGTTGAAGTGGTCATTGCCAGTGGAAGATCATACAATTCACTTCCTGAGGAAGTTGTAAATATTCCCGGTATAAGATATGCAATCTGTTCAAATGGTGCGAATGTTGTTGATAATGTATCGAAGGAAAGGATTCATTCATTTTTCATGACAAAGCAGTCTGTTATAGAAGTGCTTTGGGTGGCGGATAAATTCGGCCTTTACACAGATGCATTTATGGATGGCATCCCTCATTCATCTGTTGATTATCTAAATTCTCTTGACGAAAGGACCAATCTTACAAAGCATAGGATCAGCTATGTAAAGAGGACGAGAATTCCGGAGAAGGATATCAAAAAATTCATCTATGATAATATCGATAGACTGGATTGTCTTAATGTCATGATCCATGATAAGGATAAGAGAGAAGAGCTTCTGAAGGAGCTTGAGAGAATAGACGATATCTATATCACATCATCTATCCCGCATCTTATAGAGATATCATATAAGGAATGCGGAAAGGAAAAAGGTCTTCAGATAGTCGGTGAAAAGCTTGGAATTCCGAAAGAGCAGATGGCTGCATTTGGAAATGCGGATAATGACTGCGGAATGATAAGTTATGCCGGAAAGGGATATGCTGTATCAAATGCTTCTGAAAGTTGTATCGAAGCAGCCGACATAGTTATAGGTCCGAATAGTGAGGACAGTGTAGCCAAGGAGATATTTGAACTTATTAAATAAACAGCCTTTGTATGGCTGAAAAAATAATATGATTCATATGGATAAATAAAAAATATATGATATAATTACTCTATGAATTTTTCATGCGGAGGGATAAAATGAAAAACTTTTTTAGATTTATGACAGAAGATTCTAAAAGTATGGTTGTTCCGGTTTTGATGATCATTTTAGGTATCATTTTTATAATAAACCCGGGAGCTATTCTTTCAACGGTAGTTAAAGTCATTGGTATCCTGCTTATTATAGCCGGCGTGATAACTGTAATATCGAAATTTGATAAGATGACACCTAATGTTGTAGTCATTGCCGCTTTGTTCGGAATACTCGGAATTGTCTTTCTTGTATTTTCAGGAAAGATTGCTAGTGGTTTTATAAAGGTATTCGGACTTATCATTCTTGTTAACTCATGTGCGAAGTTATGGGAAGCTTACAAACTTCAGAAGAAGTTTGAAGGAAATAAAGCCGGCTGGAAAGTTTTCATGTGTATAGATGGTATCACAGCATTGTTTGGAATAATTCTTCTTTTTGTTCCACACAGTATTGCAACTATAATCGGTATATTCCTTGTTGTGATCGGAGTTGTAAACCTTGCAAATGCATTCCTTGTATTTAACAACGGATATGTTGTTTACGGTAAAGATGTTGTAATGAAGAAATAGTTTTAAATGATATAGAGATAATCAATCGATATATATTTATAACAACAAAAAAACTGCTTATGAATTTTATTTCATAAGCAGTTTTTTGTTGCCGTATATCTAGTTATTGAATCGGAGTATTGTTACTGTTATTTCCGGCATTATCGTATTTATCTTTAAGATCATTCATGCCTTCTGTTCCAAAAGTTTCAAGAGGCTGTGAAAGAATCTGTTCAAGATGTTCAGCTTCTTCTCTTTCTGCCTGTTTCTTCTTCTGCCACCACTTGAAGAGTATGAATACGAGGATTATAACAGCGAGTGCAACGATAAGAACTATCATAACACCATACCATGGGCTCTTACTTGTTATATCCTTTCCGGCTCTATCAAGTCCGTCACCGAATCTTACTGCAAGATTACCATTATCCCAGAGAGAATAGATTTTACCGATAATTACATCTAAAGCTTTATCATCGATAGTATCTCCTATATTACGTCCACCACCAAACCAGCAATCATCAACATCAGCTACATATACGATAAGAAGATTTCCTTGTTCTTTAAAGAGCTTATCATAAAGTTCAACGACATAAGCATCCATATCAGGTTCGGCTTTTTCTATGATATAGAGGTGTGGATAAACACCGGTTTTATCATAGAAGCTCTTGAAACCGTCAATAAGTCGGCCTTCATTGCTGTGGTCTATGAACTTTTCAGAACCTTCACTCATATCCGTGTAATATCCATGACTGGTATCAACTTTACCTTCGTATTTAGGTTTATTAAGATAAAGACTTTGAGATGATGTATTATGTCCATTATAATTATAATCATCCGGATTCTTCTTTGAAAGACTGGAGAAGATGATCATCATAATGACAATTATGATGATAGTAGTGAAACATCCTGTTCCACCGCCACCTATAGGGGCTCCTCCGTAGGATGCACCGCCTCGTCTGTAATATCCCAGGCCACTTCCGTAGCCATAACCATAATCTCTTCTATAACTACCGGATGGTCGATGACCTGAATAGGAAGATGAACTGCTTCCGGAACCTGCACGTCGGTAGCTTCCGAATGAGCCGGAACTTAAGTGGGATTTCATGCTGCCTCCGAAAGACCTGCTTGAAGATCGTGAACCGCCTCCCATAGAACGTCCTCCGCCACTGAAGCTACGGCCGCCACCGCCGCCTGCTGATCTAGCCATAAACCTAACCTCCTTAATATTTATATTTAAACAGAACAGGATAAATCCTGTTCCTTCATAATTTTACAATGAATTACCCAAATAGTAAAGAAGATATAATAAGTAAATTGAAAATCACAGCGCGTAAATATAAAATTACAGTACTGCATTTCGGGAAAATATTTACGATGTTTAATTTGCATGTTTGATGGGATTTTTATATAATAAGTAATTGGAAGATAAATTCTCTGAAAAGCGGATATTCATTAGAGAATTTAAAGAATAAATTACAGATGGAGAACATTATGAGAATAGGAATGGGATATGATGTTCACAAGCTTGTCGAAGGCAGACCTCTTATACTGGGAGGCGTAAATATTCCTTACGACAAGGGACTTCTTGGACATTCGGATGCAGACTGTCTTACACATGCCATAATGGATGCGCTTCTCGGCGCTGCGGCTATGGGAGACATAGGAAAGCATTTTCCTGATACTGATGAAAGATATAAAGGTGCCGATAGCATCGAGCTTCTTAAGGTTGTAAAAACTTTGCTTGATGAAAAGGGATATAAGTTTGGAAATATCGATGCGACTATCATAGCGCAGAGACCAAAGATGGCTTCATTTATCCCTGAGATGAGAAAGATCATTGCTGATACACTTATGATAAGTGTGGATGATATCAATATTAAGGCGACAACAGAAGAGGGGCTTGGTTTTACGGGAGAAGGCCTTGGAATTTCCTGTCAGGCAATCTGTTTATTAAATTAGATAATCAGAATATACGAAATTAGTCGATCAGAATATACGAAATTAAATGATCTGAGTATACGAAATTAGACGATCAGAATATACGAAATTAAATGATCTGAGTATACGAAATCAGCTGATCTGAATATACAGGAAATGATGAAAAAAGCAGTAAGATTACTGCATATATGTAGGAGATAAAAATGGATAGATATAATGAGAGACTGGTATACGGAAAACCGGAACCGGCAACAAAGTTTAAACTGTTTATAGCGGTTTTATTTATTATTGGATCATTCGTTCTTATGATGAAGATCTCAATGCTGTTTTTTATTTTATTTGTATTAGGTGGATTATTCTTCATTAAGACACTTGAATGGATGAATCTTGAATATGAATATACTCTTGTAAATGGTGATATTCAGATTGCTAAGATCGCATCTGCGAAGAAGAGAAAAGAACTTATGCATATCGATGTTGAGGATATCAAGAATCTCGACAGCATTTTTTCTGATAAAGTTAAAAATGACCTCTCAAGACGTGAGAAGGTTGATGTTTATGATTTTACAGAGCAGGTTGAAGGTGAAGAATATTATGCGGTTTATGTAAAAACTACAGGTAACGACCTTCTTCTTGTACTTGATCTTGATGAAAATTGTCTTGAACATATGAAGATATTCCTTAAGTCAAAATTCAGTGTGAAGAATATAAAGAAGACTAAGAAGGAAGATGAAACGGGAGCAGAAGCGTAAAGAATATATAAGATATAGAATATAATATATTTGATATATGATATGCTTGGTGTGACAGGATTACAAAAGAATAAAATACGACGAAGATAAGTAAAAACCGGACAGATATCTGTCCGGTTTAAATGCTTATATATCATATTATGTCTCTAGTTTGTACATCTTAAGACCTTTAAATAATTTGGTATACATACTTTTCTCGTCTTTGTAGAGATATGTACCACGAGGACCATCTCTTATGATATATGCATACTTATTCTTCTGTACATTCATGTATAAAACTTCTTCAACGTTTAACTCTTTGGCTTTGACCTTAGCGGTATAAACGTTTACCGGTTCCATTTTGTACTTTTTAATAGCCTGTTCAACCGTCATAAGCAAAATCTCCCACAAATTATATAACCCGATTATAACCCTATTTATATCGTCTAAGTTCAGTATATTGTATATTATCAACAAAGTCAACTGTTAAAAAATGACCCAAATGTTCAAAATTGTACTATAGAAATTGTTTGAAGGATTTGTTTTCTTTGTGATATTATACAATAAATAAAGGTGGTTTGAAAGGAAAAACATGAATTATTACCAAAATTTTCAAGAGCAAATAGATAATATAAAAAAGACTCAGGAAGATATTAAAAAGCCTACATTGCTTCTTCATGCCTGCTGTGCACCATGCAGTTCTCATGTATTGTCAGTTGTGTGCGAATTTTTTGATGTTACGGTTTATTTCAGCAACCCTAATATTGATGATAAGGAAGAATATCATAAACGCCTGGATGAACTGAAAAGATTTGTTACCGAATGTGATTTTGCAGCAGGAACAAAGGTAGTGGACGGTGGTTTCGGTCCTGAAGAGTTTTTCGAAATGGCCAGGGGAAGAGAGAATCTTCCTGAAGGAAATGAAAGATGTTATGACTGCTATAAACTCCGTATGGAAAAGACGGCTAAGTATGCAAAGGAGAATGGATTCGATTATTTCTCCACAACTCTTTCAATAAGCCCTTACAAGAAATCATCATGGATAAATGAGATAGGTATGGAACTTGAAAGAGAAATGGAAGGCAGTGGACCTATCTTTCTTTTCAGTGACTTTAAAAAGAAAGATGGTTACAGACATTCTATAAAGCTTTCGGAAGAGTATTCCCTTTATAGACAAGATTACTGCGGATGTATATTCTCAAAGATGGAAAGAGAAAGAAAAACTGCCGGTCAAGCCAGCAGTTCTTTAAGTTCTTCGATGGAAAATTTATAATCTGTATTGCAGAATTCGCAATGCATATTGATTGGTTCACCATCATTTATCATATTTTCGATTTCTTTACGTCCTACACTTATAAGAGCTTTTGTGACACGCTCTCTGCTACAGTTGCATTTATATTCTGTAGGCATCTTGTCTTCGACATGAACATCATCTCCGAGGATGCTTCGCATCATATCAGTAAGAATTTCATCTTCGGATTTTGATCTGTCATGAAATGCACTGCTGAGGAAAGATGTAACTGATTTGAAACCTGCAAGTCCGTCTTCAATCTTTTTGATTGTTTCTTCGCTTGCAAATGGCATAAGCTGGATAATGAATCCACCGGCTTTATCAACTGTGTTGTCATGATTCATAAGAACACCTAAACCAACAGAAGTAGGAATCTGTTCACTTGTTGCAAAATAATAAGTAAGGTCTTCGGCAATCTCACTTGTAACAAGTGGAACCTGTCCAACATATGGATCTTTAAGTCCGATATCTTTGATGACATAGAGTATACCATCTCCGATAGCATCACCAACATTCAGGTGACCTTCAAGATTAGGTGGAAGATCGACAATGGGTTCATAGACAATACCTTTAACGTTTGCATGAGAATCAGAGGTAACGGTGAGACCTTTTGCAGGTCCGTTTCCGGTGATCCTAAGTGTAATGATATCGGAATCATTTTTTGACATTGAGCCCATCATGGCGCCTGCTGTAAGAAGTCGGCCGAGAGCGGCTGTACAGATTGGGCTTGTATTATGTATCTGTCTTGCTTTTTCAGCAATATCTGTTGTATAGGCGGCAAAAAATCTTACCTCATTTCCGAGGGCCATGCCTTTAATTATACAGTCTGACATTATAAATCTCCTTATTGTAATATCTAAACATTTTTTCCTTTTTCACGAGCGATAATATAGATTCTTTCGGAATCCTCATCCGGTGCATTTGATGTAAAAGCATTAAATGCAGTGATGAATTCCAGACCGGAAGCAGCAATAGCTTCTTTGATCTCATCAAGAGTGTAAGCTTTTTGAAGGTGGAGCTCGCTGTATTTTTTATAAATATCATCAGATTCACTTTCTTTATCCTTAACAAAAAGGGAAAGGGCTAATTCATTTATATTTGTGTCTTCATCAAAGTAATTATCCCAGATAAAGCTTATATCATCTCTATCCTCGGCGATAGTATTATCTGCAACAACATCTCTGTAGTAGTGAAGAGTATTGAAATCAAAGATGAATAAACCGCCCGGATCAAGATAATTATTTACAAGTCGCATGATAGTGACCAGATCATCTTTATCGGTTATATAATTTATGGAATCACACAGGCTGATAACAGCGCGGACAGTACCGTAAAGTTCAAACTCCCTCATATCCTGACACAGGTAAAGAGAAGAGCTTTTATTTGCTGCTCCCTTTTGCATGGCGATGTCCAGCATTTCCGGAGAATTATCTATACCTATCATGTCATAGCCATATTCGGCAAGACGTTCGGTGATGTTACCGGTGCCGCAGCCAAGCTCAGCGATGATACCCTCTTTGATATCGTAGTCATCCAGCAGCTTTTTAAGATATGATGTCCATTCATCGTATGGAATATTGTCCATAAGATTGTCATATACAAGAGCAAATTTTGAGTACGTTGTATCCATTTATTCCTCCTGAAAAGTGATTCATAAGCTGAATAAGTATAGCATAATAAAATAGTACATTTCAACTTAAGCTGTTTTTCCGGAGAAGATTTATTATCTATATGTTTTCATATATAATTGAAATATAGAGCGTGTAAATTTATTGACATGGTTTTTCATGAGGATTTAATATAATTTGTGATTAGAATGCTTTTTGAGTTAACCGTGAATAGTAACATTAGAAAATTTTTGAGAATAGAAGGATAGAATATGAATCAGATTCTTGTTGTAGAGGATAATGAAGATTATCAAGAGCTTTTGGTTAATTTTCTTTCAAATGCCGGTTTTGCAGTTACAACTGCAAATGATGGACTGGAAGCTTTTGACAGTATGCAGGAAAGGGAGTTCGACCTTATAATCCTTGATATAATGCTTCCTAAAATAGATGGATTTACACTTTGTGAACTAATCAGAAAAAAAACGGATGTTCCTATCATTATGCTGACGGCTAAGTTCAGTGAAGAAGATCAGCTGAAGGGATACAGTCTGAAGGTGGATGAATACATTTCCAAGACCACATCCATGCCACTTATTGTGAGTAAGGTTGAGGCTGTCCTTAGGAGAAGTGGAAAGGATATGGGAGCAGAGAAACTTTCTCATAAAGATATAGTTCTGGATGTAAGTATGCATACTGTTAAGGTAAATGGGAAAGATACGGAGTTTACTCTGAAGGAATTCGATATACTTTTTGAACTGATGAAAGCAGGCGGCGGAGTTGTAACCAGAAAGTCACTTCTTTCAAAGCTTTGGGATTACGAATATTATGAGGATACAAGGATAGTTGATACTCATATAAAGAATATAAGAAAGAAGCTGGGAGAGAGTGACTGCATTGATACTGTTAGAGGAATAGGATATAAGCTGAGTTAAATATGAAGAATATGACCATAAAAACATTTATAACATTTATGTTCTTATCTCTACTCATTATGGGAACTGTCTATCTGACACTGTTTTTAGTTACACCATATTCCAGTGTGAAGAAGAATCGTGAATATATAGAGACAGAGTCTCAGACACTAGCTGATAAATGTATGAATCTCTCAAAGGCTGAAGCGGAAAGACTTATACATGGATTTGCCAGCAGGACAGGGACATATACAGAACTTCTGGAAGCTGAGAACTATCTTGAGCGGGAGGATTCCATGATAGAGGAAGCATATCCACTTCACTTCAGTGATCAGCAGCAGGAGTATATGCTATGTATTACAAGGAGCGACGACAGAGCTCAGTCCTTCCGGCAAAATATTATAAAAAGCATTCCTACAGTGCTGATAATAGCGCTGATTCTTTCCATTATAGGTTCCCGTATTTTCTCATACAATATGAAGAAGCCAATAGTCCGAATGAGCAGGATAGCTGAGAGGATGGCGGAGCAGGATTTTGACTGGTATTGTCCTGATGAAAGAGATGATGAGATAGGTCGACTGGCAAAGAGTCTTAATAAGCTTTCGGACGAACTGAGTGCCGCTCTCGAAAAGCTCAGTGATAAGAATCTATATCTGAAAAATGAGATAACTCTTGAAAAAGAGCGTGAAAGAAGAAGGATGCTGTTTTTCTCAGGAGTATCCCATGAACTAAAGACGCCAATCTCAGTTGTTATCGGGCAGATAGAAGGCATGCGTTCTGGTATAGGAGTTTATAAGGATAGAGACAAGTATCTTGAAAAATGCAGTAATACGCTGAATGAGCTTGTAAGCTTCATAAATGAGATTCTTCTTGTGTCCCATATAGATATGGGAGATATGGATTCTCAGGAGATAGTGAAGATAGACAGCATACTGGATGAAGAGATTGCATTTTATGATGGACTTATCACGGAGAAGAATATTGAGCTGGAATATGAAGTGCCGGATAATGTGGGCTTTAGAGGTAATGAACAGCTTCTAAAAAAGGCACTGGGAAATATACTTGGAAATGCTTTTAAGTATACTCCGGAAGGTGGTAAGGTTTCCGTTCGGCTTGAAAGTCAGAAGGAAGCTGAGAATAAATCGGGCAAAGTAAACCTGACGATTACCAATTCTCCAGCTCATATAGATGAACAGCATTTGCTTCATCTTTTTGAAGCATTTTATAGGGCAGACACCAGTAATAAGGACGGCAGTGGGCTGGGACTTTATATAACTGGAATGGTTCTGGAAATGTTCGGAGCGGAGTATAAGATTGAGAATACAGAGGATGGAGTAAAGTTTAAGGTGGAGCAGATATAATCTTCACGAAAACTCCACATTTCCCACAGACACACCACTAATTGAAGCAGATGAAATGAAACGGGAGAGAGAAAATGATGATGGTACTGTTTGCTGGAAAGCTGACTATGTAACGGGGAATCTGGTATCAGGCTCATATAATTCTGATAAAGTATCTTATTCGAAAGAGGATGTTTACTTTAAATATAGCTCTAAATATGCAGATACAGTTAAGAGTAATGACCTTGATGCAGCCATATGTGATGTATTTGAATACTGTGATAAACATATAGGTGAGATTAATAAATACTCAGATGGAATAGAAGTGCCTGATATAAAGATTATTCAAACTAGTGCTGAAAATGGTGGTGGATATGCCCGAAATGGGGTCGTGGCGATGTCTGAAGATTTCATGTCGCCAAGTACTCTTAAGGATAGTAAAGCCGGAACCAATATGAATGAAACTTTCATGCATGAGATTATTCATCTATACTGGGGAGATCTTGGACTGAAATTTGAAGATGATGGCTTATGGTCAGCGGAAGGTCTTACGGTATTTACTACATATAGAATAGTTAAAGAAAAATACGGTGAACTATATGCAGAGAAGTATTATGTGGATAAATGGAAGCAGGATGTTAAGCATCTGAATAATAACTTCTACTACAGACATCCGGAGTATTTAGATAAGCTCCCGGATAGTTATAGAGCTGATATAGAAACAAGTGTATCTTCTCTAAAAAAATACAGTCTTATGCCACTTATGCTTCTTAAAGCAGAGGAAAGGCTTGGCGGAGAAAAAGAGATGGACAAGGTGCTGCAAGAATTATATTCAAAAAACATAGAGTATCAGGAGTTAGAAACTGGCTGTACAATGCAGGATTTTCTGGATATAGCCGGACTTACAGAGGAGGATTTGGAGATTGAGTAAGATATTTAAATATGATCTTAAGATCATTCTGCTAAAACCATATGTATTTGCTATGTTAATAGTTGAACTTATATATTCTTATCTCATTCTATCAAGTGAGATAATACTTGGAATATCTGACACAGCTCCCTTCTCAGGCTGGAGCTTCGGAGCATTCCTTGGAAAAACTACTATGGTTTCACTTCTTGTAAGTTTCTTTATTCTTTCAAATCTTTATTCAAAGAGACAGAAGAAGGTCAGTGTACTGGCTGATGTAACAGGCTTCTCTATTCGGAAAAGAATGCTGATAAGAAATGTTATAATCGGCGGCTTCTTTCTACTAAGTAACCTTCTGATCTTTGTGGAAGGCTGTATATTTCTTTATGCTATCTTTGGAAAAATATATATAGGAACTTATATAGTTGAGTGGCTGCTAATAACCATTCCATGTCTTTTTATCATGCTGGGGGTTGGTAATCTTATTGGAAGGATAAGTCCTGCGCTCGTATATATATTTATGGCTGTTATTATAGTAATGGCAGTTATTCTAAGAGGCTTTGGAATAGATATAAATGGAGCAAATTACTTTGAGGTTGTTTCAGCTGCCCTTGAATCACTTAAGGGAGGTGAGACTCCATTTACCATAACCCCACAGTATTTGTGTACAAGACTCATGTACATGATATTCGGCATAGTAGCACTTATAGCTGTTTCTATGAGAGTAGGAGAAAAGAGCAGGATATCTTTTGAAAAGTAATTCATTTATGTAGTAGAACGTTGATTTAGAAATGGATTAAAAAACGGCAAATGGAGTAGAAGTTTAATATTGGATATGCTATAAAAGGTATGAAAAATCCACAGCTATCTGCTTTATTTTATTGTAATTTATTCGAAAATGATTTATTATATTATTATCAGTATCGTAGTTCACGATTCTAGTGAGGTGGGTTATGAAGAAGAGGATAGCGGTATTTACAAACGGATGGAATGATGAATACCTTGATTTCGTTTTGCAAGGTATCTATAACTGCGCTTCTGAACATAACATCGATGTCTTTGTATTTCTTGAATATACTTCTTATGACAAAAATCAGGATATCATATCAGGTGAATTAAATATTTTAAATCTGCCCCAGTTAAATGATTTTGATGGGGTTCTTTTGCTTGGAAATACACTTAATACTGCGGGAGAAAATGAGATTCTCAGAAAGAAGATTCTTGAAACCGGAATTCCTGCAGTAAGTCTCGAGTACGAGATGGACGGAATTGATTCGATACGTACTGAGAATATAAATGGAATGAAAGAACTCGTTGAACATATGATAACAGTTCATGGAGTTAAAGATATATATTGGGTTGGTGGCCCGGCAGATAATACCGAAAATCAGGAAAGATATAAGACTGTAGTTGATACGATGGCTGAGCATGGTATAACAGTTGATCCGGAAAAGGTAATTGACGGAAGATGGAGTTATGCTATCGTCCAGGATCTTATGAAAGACTTTCTTAAAAGTAAAAAACCTTTACCTGATGCATTTATTTGTGCAAATGATGTTATGGCTATGGGTGTATGTCTTGCTCTTGAAAGAGAAGGACTTCGTGTTCCGGAAGACGTCAGAGTAACAGGATTTGATAATCTTGTAAGCGGAAGCTTTTTCTCACCGATCATTGCTTCGGTAGACAGAGGATGGAATGAGCACAGTTATCAGTGTGCAGAATATCTTTTCGGTCTCATGGAAGGCAAGGAGAGAAAAGGTGATAAGGTATATAATTCCAAATTTGATCCGGGTGAAAGTTGCGGATGTCCTATGACAGAAGTTGATAAAAAACTTCAAAGGGAAGCCTGCAGAAGAACATATAGTATTCCTATCGAAAGAACAATATATGATTGGCATCTTATAGCTATAGATGAAGCAGTTGCCAATGTTGAAACAGTCGATGATATTCATGAGGCGCTTGTTCGTCTTTTCGAGGTTGATCATCAATATGAAGGTGATGAATTCTGTATTTGTATGGATCAGTCATTTATCAATTCAATGGATGGTAATGCTCCTCTCAGAAGAGTGGGATACAGTAAAACAATGGATATAATCTATGGCATGAAAGATGGCAAATCCATGCCGAGAGATACCATAAATACTACAGATATGGTTCCTTATTATAATCCGAATTCTGATAAAGCAATGATATATCTGCTTGTTCCGCTTCATAATAATGGTGATAATATCGGATATCTTGTTATTAAGAACAATTATAAGATAATCAGAGATTTCTATCTTAATTCAATGGTAAGGCATATTTCTGCAGCCATGGAAAAAGCACGTCAGAATGTTAAGCTTGAAAATCTTAACAGAGTACTGGCTGAGATTTCAATGAGAGATGAACTTACAGATCTCTATAACAGAATGGGTTACGAAAAGATAGCTATTCCTTATCTGGAATCACTTCGTCATAAGAATAGCCGCTCTGTTATAATGGTTGCCGATATAAACAGAATGAAAGTGATCAATGATAAATATGGTCATCTTCAGGGAGACCTTTCAATCAAGATTGTTGCAAAGGCTATTAAATCAGTTTTCCAAGGAGAATGGAAAGCGGTCAGATACGGTGGAGATGAATTCGTTATCATTGGTGAATATGGGGTTGATGATAACATAGAGGCACTTAAGGAGGATCTTATAGAAGCGGTAAGAAGCCAGGCTGAAGAGATGATGCTTCCTTTTAAATTAAGTATAAGTGTCGGATATGTTGAAGTTAGTCCGGATAATAATACAAGTATTGAAGAATATTTCAGAATGGCGGACGAAGCTATGTATGAAATGAAAAAAGAAGCGCATAAAAATGACGGGCAGAGTTAATAATGAATTAATTATTGAATAGGAAGCCGCAAAAGCTTCCTATTTTTAATGAAAAAAGAGGGGAAAAATGTATCAGGAAAAAATCAGCATAATAAGAGAAAATATAGAAAAAAAGTTTATAGGTAAAAGAGAAGTGATCGATAATGTGATAATCGCGCTTATAGCCGGTGGTCATGTTCTTCTTGAAGATGTTCCCGGTGTCGGCAAGACTACATTTGCCAAAGCCTTATCACAGTCTGTAAGTGCCGGATTTTCGAGAATCCAGTTCACGCCGGACACGCTTCCTACAGATATAACAGGAACGTCTATTTATGATGCATCAAAGGGAGAGTTCAGGGTTGTTAAGGGACCTATCGATAATGAGATAATTCTTGCGGATGAAATCAACAGAACTCCACCTAAGACACAGTCAGCACTTCTTGAAGCTATGGAGGAGCATCAGGTTACAATAGATGGTAAAACGTACCCGCTTCCTCCGCTTTTTATGGTTATAGCTACGGAAAATCCTGTTGAACAGATAGGTACATATATGCTTCCGGAGGCTCAGCTGGATAGATTTCTTATGAAACTTTCAATTGGATATCCGGTAATGGATATGCAGATAAAAATGGCAAAGAAATATCTTGAGGGAGCTCTCGATGAAGAACTTACTCCTGTTGTTGAATCAAAGGATATCATTAAAATGCGTGAGGA
This sequence comes from Eubacterium ruminantium, assembly GCF_900167085.1. Classification (GTDB taxonomy): domain Bacteria; phylum Bacillota; class Clostridia; order Lachnospirales; family Lachnospiraceae; genus Eubacterium_Q; species Eubacterium_Q ruminantium. The sequence continues at coordinate 245,054 of NZ_FUXA01000003.1, read as the reverse complement.
AATGAAGCAGGTTGTCATGACGGATGAACTTGTGGAATATGCCCTGAATATTGTAGATAAATCAAGATCTAATGAAAATCTGGAATATGGACTCAGTCCAAGAGCAGCACTGGATCTCCTTACCGCATCAAAGTCAGCTGCATATGTTGCCGGAAGAGATTATGTTATTCCGGAAGACATTATAAATATGACAAAGATTACACTTCCTCACAGACTCGTATTTACAACACAGTCAAAGATGAATAGATATACAGGTTACCAGCTGATTGTAGATATAATTGATAAAGTAAACAGACCGCGATAATCTTCGGCAGGCCAATCATATGAATGAATCAAAAATAGTATCTAGTAAGATAAGTAATTTATTTGGCAGAATGAGTCGGATCATGCATAAAAGGATAGTTCCGATAATCATTTATATTATACTTGTTGTGGTGACCACAGTTAATGTGACCAATCATGGCGGGGTTGTTTCGTATGCATTTTTTTATGTGGCAATTCTGTATCTGCCGATTTCTGTTGTATATATCATTATTTCAATCTTCATGCTCAATATTTATCAGGAGATTGATCAGAAGATAATCCGTAAAAATTCACCACAGAAATATCAGCTTATAATTGAAAATGTATGGCCATTTCCGATAAGCGGAGTCAGGTTCTATTACAATAAGGAAATCACTTCTTTTAGGGATGATTTTACATCTCAGAGTTATAATCTGTCGTACAAAGAGAAGTTGGAAATAAGTACTGAAATGGTATGCAGATTTGCAGGAAGTTACGATGCGGGTATTGAAGGATTTTATTTGCAGGATCTTTTTGGAATTATAAGGATTAAGAAGAAAGTTGATATTCCTGTAAGACTTCATGTTATGCCACTGGTAAAGGAATTGACGGACGAAGAACAGAGGCGTCTTAATCGCATTAAAGAAATGGGTAATAATGTCAGCACAAATCTTCCTGATGATAATTTGGGAAATGATATAAGAAAATATATGCAGGGAGACAGCCTTAATACTGTGCATTGGAAAAATTATGCAAGGACGGGAGAGATGTATGTCAGAATTCCGGAAAAACAGGAGACTGAAACAACCTGTCTTGTACTTGTAACAACCACAGTTGATGGAAGTGTAGAGGCACTAAAGAGAAGAGACAGATATCTGGAATATATTGTTTCTATCGGTGTTTCCAGCAAACATCTTGTCGTATATTATTACAATCTCGGTGTCATGACTTGTGTTGTCGACAATCTTGCGGGATTCAAAGAATTCTTCAGGGAAGTGACGACCAAGGTCGGCGTGAATTCGGCAGCGGGATATGAAAAGGAATTATTAAATGCAGTATCTGGAAAATATAGAAGTGTATTGATTTTCAGAGAAGAGAATTTTGAGTTAAAGAAGGCTTATGGAGATAAAAAGTTCTAAAACTAAAGATGATCTTGTGGCAGAGAAGATGATAATGCTCCTTCCGGGATTTTTGATAACAATTTTCCTGATTTATTTTGTTATGCGTGATCTTGGTATAAAGCACATGAATCTATTCTTTACCTGCTGTTTTATTGGCTTCTTTCTTGGGTTGATGTGGCTTGCATCTATTTATCGCAAGATAAAATATAGCATTCCGGGTATCTTGATCGTTTCAGGGGTTCTCATGCTTATTTATCGGGACCTTATCTTGACAGTTAATATAGCTATAGTTGTTTTATCAATAATACTTTTCTATATTCTAAGCTTGGATAAGATCAAGAGATTCGGATTTCTGATCTTTATGATCGGAAATATCACATATTGGTGTATAAATAATACAAATGAAAAGATAGTTGTAATCTGTCTTATCATCGGCGGGATATACAGTCTCGGACGACTTTTCAAAAAAGAAGTGGATTATAATTACGTCGTTATAATGGGGATGCTACTTATTATTTTCATGTCATTTAAGGACAAGCCGCTCAGGGTGCAGTGGGTTGAGAAGTTGGCTGATTATGTGACAAATTCTCAAATGTTTTATGAGATAGAATATTTAACGTCGGACATTACCGGTGATTATAATGCATATACAGGTTATTCTGAGGTGGCATCTCTTACAGGAAGTATCAGTAAAGGTAAGGCCAGACGTGAACTTATATTTAAGAGAAGCAGCCTTACCAAAAATGTTTACCTAAAGGGTGCAGAGTTTAGGACTATCACAAAGAATGGATTTGAAGATAAGAGAAGAATTGCTCCGGACTACAATAATTGGTTTGTTTTATTTGTTAACGGACTTATGGATTCGGGCTTCAGTACGGCCAAGGTTCTTTGTTTTGTAAGAATAGAACGTGCGGAAGTTAAGTATGATTATATAAGAACCGATGATATCATTTATCCGCTTAATCTTCTTAAAATTGACAAGGATATAGCGAATGAAAAAAGACTTTATAAGGGTTATAAATATAATCTTATTTTCATGATGATGGATTATGGCAATCCATATTTCCTTGAGTTTGCGGATCATTTATCAACAAGTGATGTCACAAAAAAGATCAACTCATATAATGATGTTAAGGTTTATATGAATACAACATTTCATTTTAATCTTTCGGAGGTTATGAGCGAGTCTGAATATAATGAAATAGCTGATAACATAAGAAATGAAGGCACCTATGACAAGAACCTTGATGAATATATGGACATATCAATGTCTACTCCTAAGATTAAGAAGCTGGTGGAGGAACTTACTGTTGACTGTAAGAATGATTACGAGAAGGCGAAGGTTATAGAGGGTTATCTCAGAAAATACAAATATGACGGCAGCGTAAATCTGAGAGGCAGCGAAAATTATATAGAGGACTTTCTTTTCAAAACCAAAAGCGGATATTGCATTCATTATGCAGGTGCTATGGTTCTTATGTTGCGTGAAGCAGGTATTCCGGCAAGGTACGTAAGTGGATATATTCAAAAAGGTGATAAGCATGACATCATGAATACATCAGCTCATGCATGGGTTGAGGGATATATTGACGGAATGGGCTGGGTTTCATTTGAACCTACCACAAATGAGGCAAGTTCGGAAGAGAGCAGCTGGCATTTGCAGGTAAATGAAGAGCATTATAAGCCGGATGAAGAAAAGACAGAATTCGACTGGGAAAATTACTATAAGAATAAGATGGAAAAGGTCGATCAGGAGTATGAAAAGATTGACGGAGAAGATGATAAGATAAATGACGGCCGTTACAATAAGTCAGGTAAGAAGGGCGATTCGGAAAGAGTGAAAGTCATGAAGATGCTCTTTAAATATCTGGTGCTTTTCCTTGGCACGGCAGGTATATTCTTCCTTATGATCATAGGTATAAAAGCCTTATGGTATAAGCATCTTTCTTCAGAAAGAAAGCTTCATGAGATCGTTAAAAAAAGATGTAAAGCTATAGAGAAAAAGATCAAAGATGATGAACAAAAGAAGACACTCAGAAGTAATAATTCATCTATTTATGACTATTTAAATTTTGAAGAGGATGAAGAAGCTAATGAAAAACTCAAGAAGATATTTGACAAATATTATCTTGTGAGATTCAGAGGCGACAAAGTAAGTGAAGAAGAAATAAAGGAACTCGGAGGTTGATAAAACCTGCCGGGTTCCTTTATTTTTTATGCTTCCGAGTATTTATATTTCCGGACAATTAATATTCCGTGCATTTTAATTCTCGGGCGATTTATTTTCAGATTAATTTAGTTTTTTAGAAATACAACAGTTTCCGAGCAATTTAGCTGACCATATTTTTCAGGATATCTATATATTCATGTGTGAGATTTGAAATCGTAACGGAATTCGGAAGTATATAACCGATTTCCATATAATCATCGACATTCAGCGGGCGGGCTACAATATTTGGACCATTCAGGCTTTCATTTATAACACCGCTGCAGATTGTATAACCGTTCATTCCTACAAGAAAGTTAAATAATGTCGCTCTGTCGCGAACGATAAGCTCTTTGTCGCAATCCAGAGTGCTTAGGATTTCTTCTGAAAAGTAAAATGAATTGTGGCTTCCCTGCTCATATGAAAGACGAGGATAAGGTTTTAGATCCTCAAGAGTGATCTTCTTTTTCTTGGCAAGAGGAGAATCCTTTCCAACAAAGACATGAGGTTTAGCCTTGAAAAGCTTGGTGAATGAAAGGTTATTGTCTTTCAATGTTTTACGGATTACGGTTTCATTGAACGAATTTATATAAAGTATTCCGACTTCACTTCGCAGGGTTGTGACATCGCTTATGATATCGTAGGTTTCGGTTTCTCTCATATGAAATTCGTACTTGTCACCGCCGTAAGTTTTAAGAAGCTGAACAAAGGCTTCGACTACGAAAGAGTAATGCTGGGAAGAAACGCAGAAACGTGTCTTTCCCTTCTTGATACCATTATATCTTTCTTCTATAAGATTTGCCTGCTCAAGTACCTGACGGGCATAACCAAGGAATTCGTCTCCATCGGGAGTGATCTCTATTCCCTTCTTACTTCTTCTGAAGATAGTTATATTATATTCCTTTTCAAGCTCCTGAATTGATGCAGTAAGACTTGGCTGAGCTATGAATAATTTCTTGGCTGCTTCTGTTATATTGCCTGTTTCCGATACGGTTACGGCATAATAAAGCTGTTTTAAAGTCATGGTATCCTCCGTTATAGGCTGATTCTATATCTGATAAAAGCTGTTATCTATATAAGATAGATTTCTACTATATAATATCATTTATAATAGATAAAATCTATCAAAAATATATACTTTTATATATTTTATTTTGCTAAAAATCTAACGTATACTCGGGTACAAGATCAACGAAGAAATTTATACCGCGGAAACATTTTAAAAATATGAATGATCGAGAATGTTATATAAATAGCAGTTTGTAAAAGGAGAGTTAAAATGCAGACATCGGTAATCGGATATCCTAGAATAGGAAGAGACAGAGAATTAAAATTCGCATCAGAGAAATATTTTAAGGGTGAGATCAGTGAAAAGGAATTAAATGACGTAGCTGATGAGATCCGTAAGATCAATTATAAGAAACAGCTTGATAGAGGAATTACATATATTGCTTCAAATGACTTTTCATTTTATGACAATGTTCTTGATACAGCAGTAATATTTAATGTTATTCCTAAGAGATATAAGGAGCTCGGACTTTCCGCTCTTGATACATTCTTTGCAATGGCAAGAGGTTATCAGGGAGATAAGGGTAATGTTAAAGCTCTTGCAATGAAGAAATGGTTTAACACAAACTATCATTACATTGTTCCTGAAATTGAAGACGATACAGAAGTAAAGTTAACAGGAACAAAAGCATTTGACGAGTTAGTATTTGCAAAAGAAAACGGTGTTAAGGCAAAGACGGTCATCACAGGTCCTTTTACATTTTTAAAGCTTACTAGATTTACAGGTGAGAAGGTTTTAGGTGATTACATAGATATATTTGCAGAAGAATACTCTAAACTTGTGAAAGAACTTAATGATAAGGGCGCAGAGTGGATTCAGTTCGATGAACCTTATCTTGTGCATGACCTTTCTGATGATGATAAAAAGATATTCAAGGCTCTTTACAATAAAATACTTGGTGTTAAAGGCAGCGTTAAAGTGCTTGTCCAGACGTACTTCGGAGATATCAGAGATATCTATAAAGAAGTAACAGAGCTAGATTTCGATGGCATCGGACTTGACTTTACAGAGGGACGTAAGAGCCTTGATATCCTTAAAGAAAATGGTTTCCCTAAGGGTAAATTACTTTTTGCCGGTCTTGTAAACGGTAAAAACATCTGGAGAAATAATTATACAAAGACACTTGAGAAGCTTAATGAAATCATTAAGGTTGTAGGAGATAAGGATGCTGTTGTACTTAGTACATCATGCTCACTTCTTCATGTTCCTTATACTCTTGATAATGAAACAAAGCTTACAGATGATTATAAGAAGCATTTTGCATTTGCTGAGGAGAAGCTTGGAGAGCTCGCAGATCTTTCTGTTCTTGTTGATAAGGCAGAAGGAAAGATTCTTGATGATAATGCATCACTCTTCGTAAGCAGAGTTAACAGCAGCGACGCAGCTGTACAGGAGAGAGTTAAGAATATCAAAGATTCAGATTATACAAGACTTCCTGAATTTAAGGAGAGAGAGAAGATTCAGAAAGAGAAATTCAACCTTCCTCTTTTCCCAACAACAACTATCGGTTCATTCCCTCAGACAGCTGATGTTAGAAAGAACAGACTTGAATATAGAAAAGGCATCATTTCAAAGGATCAGTATATAGAGTTCAACAAGAAGAAGATTAAGGAATGTATCGATCTTCAGGAAGAAATCGGACTTGATGTACTCGTTCACGGTGAGTTCGAGCGTAATGATATGGTTGAATACTTCGGCGAGCACCTTGCAGGTTATATCTTCACAGAGAAGGCTTGGGTTCAGTCATATGGTACAAGATGCGTTAAACCACCAATCATCTGGGGTGATGTATCACGTAAAGAATCAATAACAGTTGAATGGTCTAAGTATGCAAAGAGCTGTACAGATAAAGAAGTTAAGGGAATGCTTACAGGCCCTGTTACAATCCTTAACTGGTCATTCCCAAGAGAAGATATATCACTTAAGGAAAGCACACTTCAGATTGCACTTGCTATCCGTGATGAAGTTCTTGATCTTGAGGCAAATGGTATTGACATCATCCAAATCGACGAAGCAGCATTAAGAGAGAAACTTCCGCTCAGACGTTCTGACTGGTATTCAGAGTATCTTGATTGGGCAATCCCTGCATTCCGTCTTGTTGCCAGTGGAGTTAAGCCTGATACTCAGATCCATACACATATGTGCTACAGTGAATTTACAGATATTATCCCTGCAATCGATGCAATGGATGCTGACGTAATCACATTCGAGGCTTCGCGTTCAGACCTTCTGATTCTTGATTCGCTCAGAGAGAATAACTTCAAAACAGAGGTTGGTCCTGGTGTATATGATATTCACAGCCCAAGAGTACCTTCTGTAGATGAGATCGTAAATGCAGTTAAGAAGATGAGAGAAAAGATTGATGATCAGAAGTTATGGATCAATCCTGACTGCGGACTTAAGACAAGAGGCGATGTTGAGACAAAGAAGAGTCTTATCAATCTTGTAGAAGCAGCTAAAGAACTTAGAGAATTAGCTAAATAAGACACGTCTTATTAATGATGATAAATAAATATACGTAATGAAGATTCCCTGCGGAGATTGTATCTCTGCGGGGAGTTTTTATTTTGCCGGGTATTTTTTTTCAAATGACTGATATTTGGATATAGTGGTATATTGGCAGTGATTGATATTAAAATGCAGTTATATGTAGGTGATGGCAGATGTTCTGGATTAAGATTAAGAAGGCTGATATGACCTTTACGGAAGGCAGCTGGATGCTTTCCGATGCACATCAGAAGCAAAGTCTATCTGTACATCCGGAAGCTGCGAGGTGAGGTTAATGATGATCGGTGATGTGATCATCGAATATGATTTCATCATCGATGTCAGTGACAGGGTGGAGAAGACAATCGGTGGTACAAGGATGAGCAATAACCTGGCAACGCCACTGTTTCGGTATAAGGAATTTATAGTCGGATAGGGTGGCTCCTACGGGAATGAGTACAGGTATAATTTCCTGTTCGCTCCGTATCTGGTTACGATCTGCAATCTGTCTCAGGCCGTGGTCAAGAACGCGGATAAGACGATGAAGATCACTTATACATTGACGGAGCAGGTGGTAAGTGCCTAATCTGTTTTTACAATATGGTGCGTTATGGTGGCGGTTTCCGATATGGAGCCGTCTATTTTATTATCGCAGAGTATGCAACTCTGCGGAACAAAAAAATCCCACAAAATATAATTCAAAATTATACTAAATGTCGCAAAATTTTTCAAGATGATCAAATTTTCCTGACGATACTTGTTGAATTTGATGTCCGAATAACCTATATGGTGGCAGTATACGAGAGAAATCTTGTATATTCGCCGTCAATTATATTGTCGTAAAGGAGGAAAATAGATGGCTCGAAAAGGAGAAAACATCTACAAAAGAAAAGACGGGCGATGGGAAGCGAGATTTATTAAGTCCCACCAGTTCGGAAAAGCTGTATATGGCTCTGTATATGGAAAGTCCTACAGCGAAGCAAAAAAGAGACGTTCAGAAGTTATGGCAAATTTGAAGAAAACTGAAAAAGTCGTAGCATTGCCCACACAGCCAAATCTAAGGCAGGTTTCTTCCATGTGGCTTAATAGTCTGCGTTCAACACGGAAGGCTTCAACCATAGTCAAATACAGCAACCAGCTAGAAAAGCATATTTTACCCGCGTTTGGTAATAAAATCCTATCAGAGATCAGTAATGAGGCGTTGATAGACTTTAGCAACACTCTTCTTACAGGTGACAATGGATTATCCACAAAAAGTGCATCCGATATCATTTCCCGCATAAAATCCATCCGAAAATATGCCCTGATAAATGGATATGAGGTCGGCTTTGTACCAGAATGCATTACCATACCGCAGAAACAGGGAACAATCCGTGTTTTATCACTTGAAGAAGAAACCACCTTACTTGATTTCCTGCAGAAACATCCGGATTTAACCAGTTTAGGAATCTTGATCTGCCTGTTCACAGGCATTCGTATCGGAGAATTGTGTGCTCTTACTTGGAATAACATATCACTGGACACCAAGAAGTTGAGCATTAAGAGGACAATGCAACGATTGCAGAACCTTGACAAAGATGCGGCCACAAAGACATATATCAGCATCGATGAGCCTAAAAGCAAATGTTCTATTCGTACCATACCCATACCAGACAACATTATTGATGATCTGAGCCGTGCTTATGTTAATGATGCTTTTGTTCTTACTGGAAGCCGAATTTCCTATGTGGAACCGCGTACTATGGAAAACCGCTTTAAGTCGATATTGGATAAATGCGGAATAGAAGATGCAAATTTTCATTCGCTCAGGCACTCATTTGCCACAAGATGTGTAGAAGTTGGATTTGACATCAAAAGTCTAAGCGAGATCCTCGGACATGCTAATGTGAACATCACATTGAACCGCTATGTCCACCCCACTATGGAATTGAAACGTGTGAACATGGATAAACTTTCGGCATTATTTGCCGTCAAATAAATGGTCATAGAATCCCGATATCCCTATATTTCAAGGGATATCGGGATTTTTACTATGAGTTGCATACTCTGCGAAGAAATCGGGGGATAAAGCAGAATTTGGATAAGAACGGAATGATGGATCAGATCAATAAAGAAGAATTGATAGACAAATCCGTATATGAGCTGCCGATTCTTCGGGCGCGTATAGACATGACGTAGGATGAAATCAGTGAGATTGCAGGATTATTCCGCCAAACATACTCGGTGTTGGAAACAAGGAAACGCAGAATGACATGGAGTAATTTCATGGCGCTGTTGTTTGTTTTCTACTTTAATCCCGTAACAAGGGAGGAAATCGAGAACGTTGGGATATTTCCAAATTCACTAAAGAGAGTTTTGGAGTCAAACCACCGGAAATAAAAACCATAGGAGGATTTCAACGATGTCAGAAGGTAAATTATTCATTTCAATGTATCATTACACAAGGGATTTAAAGCATAGTAGATATCCCGAGATTAAAGGACTTGATGCTCCTCTCCTTAGGAAGCAAATGGAGTTTTTTAAAGAGAACTGTAATGTTGTTACGATGGAACAGGTTATAGATGCTGTGAAGGGAAAATCTGAACTTCCCCCCAAAGCAGTATTGCTTACCTTTGATGACGGTTATGTTGATAATTTTACATTTGCTTTACCTATTCTTGAGGAATTCGGTTTTCAGGGTTCTTTCTTCATTCCTGGAAAGACATTCACAACACATCAGCTGTTGGATGTAAATAAGATCCACTACATACTTGCAAGTGCAGATATTAAGAAACTTGTTGTTGATGTTAAAGAAAAGATGGATTTTTATAGAGGGCAGGAATACGATTATCCTTCTACTGAAGAGTTATGGAATCAGTATGCAACAGATGATAGATTTGATGGAAAAGATACTGTCTTTGTAAAGAGAATACTGCAAACGGTTCTTCCGGAGAAATTAAGGAATCAGATTTCAAGTGACCTTTTCGAAAAATATGTTGGAGTGACGGAGGAGCAGCTGGCATATGAACTATATATGACGCCTGAGCAGATTCGTACCTTAAGAGAACACGGAATGTTTATTGGTTTGCACGGTTATGATCACTATTGGCTTGGTGATTTGTCTCCGGAGCAGATGCGAGAGGATATCTCCAAGGCATTGGAAACTATGGAGGAATTTATTGATCGCAAAGAATGGGTTATGAACTACCCATACGGAAGTTTTAATGACGATGTTCTTGCATACATCAAAGAAAATGGTGCTTGTGTGGGGTTGACTACAGAAGTGAGGGTGGCAGAAATCGGTAAGGATCCTGCACTTCAACTTCCAAGACTGGATTGTAATGATTTTCCTCCGAAGAGTGAGAATTATAAACAATGGGTATAAGGAGAACGAGCAATGATGGATTTGTCGATTTATAAGGAAATAATAATATGGGGGGGCATCTTTTCCTCAAGGAATGGTTGAAGGGGATGCAACATCTCATGGAAGAGCAATTGAAAGTTTGCAGGAACTTTTGGAAGCAAACAATTATTGGAATAAGGTTATTGGGATAGTTGATAGCAAAAAGGAGCTGCATGGAAGAGAACGTCTCGGGATAGGTGTCTATGATCCATCCTTTATAAGTTATCATCCTGATGCTCTTGTGATTATAAATACTATTTCGATAAAAGCTATTCAGAAAGCAATGAGTGATATGGGGATTAAAAATGATTACGTTGTTATTCCGTATTATTTTTACCATGGAACGCTAGAGCATATTTATGATAACGATGTGGCATACAAGGATATTATTCAGCATGAAACGGAACTAAGACAACTGTATTTTTTAGAGGACAAGCAAACTCAAAGGTATTTTGATGTAATATGCAAGATTAGAAAGCATAACCAAGACGATTTATATAGACCAGATGATTATGAAGGGACGGGAGAAAACTTAGAATATTTCTGTGACGCTGATATAGCTCCTAAGGGGGACGTGACATATATTGATGTTGGTGCTTATGACGGAAATAGTATAGAGCCTGTTGTAAGTTTTTACGGCGATAGGATAAAGAGAATTATGGCATTTGAGCCAGATGATAAATCTTGCGTTAAGCTTCAACAATATGTTGATAGGAAGGGATTGTCTGCAAAGACTGAGATATATCCATATGCTCTTGGATCAGAAAATAAAACTATTCATTTATCAAGTTCTGGTTTGTTTAGTATTGTTTCCGATGAAGGGGAAAATACATTAGAGCAAAAAATCTTTGATGAATTAGATACTGAGATTATTGGTGATGCAATGGTTAAAATGGACATAGAAGGGTCTGAATTGGATGCATTAAAAGGAATGAAAAAACTAATAAGTGATAAAGAGCCATATTTGGCAATTTGCTTATATCACAAGATTCAAGATTTATTTGAGATTGCTAAGTACTTGAAGGACGCAAATCCTACATATCGCTTATATATTCGGGGGGGATGGCACCTCGAATGTTGGGCAGTTCCCGAAAGGCATTTTAGTTGAAAGGAGTGCAGCATGAAAAAAGAAGATATTATGGTAAAACTACAGGAAATTTTTGCGGATGTTTTTGGAAACGATAATCTTTCTATAAATGAAGAAACAAATGCAGATGATATAGACGCATGGGATAGTCTTACTAACATCACTATATTAGCAGCTGTTCAAGATGAGTTCTCTGTTTCATTCGAAATAGATGAAATAGTTGCAATGAAAAATGTTGGCGAAATGATAGCTGCTATAGCGGAGAAGATAAAGTGATGTTGGGATCAGTTCATCATATCGGATATCTTGTGAAGGATATTAATAAGTCTATGAATGCATTTGGCTCTTTAGGTTATGAGATTGAAACAAATCCATTTTATGATGCTGAGAGAATGTCTAACTTTTGCTTCATGACTAAGGATGACACACGAGTTGAATTGGTAGAGCCAGCAAAGGAATCGGATATTTTCCCACTTCTAAAAACCTACAATAATTGCATTTATCATATGTGCTATCGAGTGAAGGATATCGATATTGAGGTGTCCGAATTAAAAAAACAGGGTTATTTATTGTTCAGAGATAAGCAGGCGGCTCCAGCGATTTCTGAAACAGCAGTTGTTGTTTTTTTGATGCATTCAAGAATGGGTATTATTGAATTATTGCAGGAGGGTGAAAAATGATTAGATTTGCTGAGAAAAAAGATATTGATAAGATTATGCATTTTATTGATACATACTGGAGAAAAGGACATATCCTTGGCAACAATCGCAGCTTTTTTGAATATGAACATTTACTTCCAGAAGGTGTCAGTTATGTAATTTCTGAAGATGAAAACGGAGATATAAACGCGATCTTGGGCTATATACCTTATGGTAATAAAAATAGAGACCTGATGACAGTGATGTGGAAAGCCAATCATACAGCACATTCGTCACTTGGCCTTGAGCTTTTTAAATTCCTTAAGGATAATGGTGATGCAAGAATAATGGCTTCGCCCGGAAGCAATCCTAAACTAAAGGGGCTATATCATTATTTGGGATATCAGTTTGGAAAAATGACACAGTGGTATAGACTGCGAAAAATGGACAAGTATGAAATAGCGGTAATAAATGACTACGACATTCCAGTAGTTTCAGAAGGGGCTCAGTTTATTCTTTTGGATAACTGGGATATGTTTGAGAAGAATTTTGATTTTTCGAGTTATTCCAAGGAGAGCAAGCCATATAAGGAAGCTTGGTATATTAAGAAGAGGTATTATGATCATCCGATTTATAAATACAACGTTTATGGCCTTTTAGATGAGAGTAAAAAAGTAGTGCTTGCCGTTGTTTTTAGGGTTATTCAGGTCAATGGCAAGAATATAGTAAGGCTTATTGATTGTATCGGTGATTTCAATTATATGGGATTTATGTCTTCTTTACTGGATTCCGTTTTGAAAGAAAACGAGGCAGAATATGTTGATTGCTATGAGGTCGGTGTAAAGGAAGAGCTTATGCAAGAGGCGGGATGGAAAAGAACAGAGGGTTCTGGAAATATCATTCCAAATTATTATGCCCCGTTCACACAGGAAAATATAGATATTTATTATTTTTCTGGCGATCCGGATATTGTTTTGTTTAAAGGAGACGGTGATCAAGATAGACCAAATTAGGCGAAAGAGGTGTAGGTAATGGACTATTTTTCATATCCGTTGGATACAAAGACATTGCTTCGGAAGAAAATAGCAATCAAGAAAGAGTTAAGAGAACAGGATATTGTTTGGACAGAAAAGAGAGTCGCCGTTCTGGGCGGCTCTACTACTAATGAAATAGTTGATCAGCTTGAATTGGCGCTTCTTTATTACGGAATAAAAGCGAAGTTCTATCAATCGGAATATGGAAAATTCTGGGAAGATGCTATGTTCGGAAATGAAATACTTGATTCGTTTTGCCCGGATATTATTTTTATTCATACCAGTTGGAGAAATATATTACGTTATCCTGAGATCAAGAATTCATCAGAAGAAGTATCGGATATGTTGAAGGATGAGTTCGCTCGTTATGAAACTATGTGGGCAGCTTTAAAATCCAAGTTTTCGTGCCCTATCATACAGAATAATTTTGACAGACCAAATTATCGCTTGATGGGCAATAGAGACATTTGGGATCATAGAGGAAGGAGTAATTATATCTTTAATTTGAACAGCATGCTTTATGATTATGCCAAGTCGCAATCATCGTTTTATATTAACGATATAGATTATATTGCACAAGAATATGGCTTGGCTCAGTGGAGTGATTCTGTTTATTGGAATATGTATAAATATGCCTGCCCGATGAATGCTATTCCTTATGTTTCATTCAGCGTTGCGAATATTATCAAATCTATTTTTGGCAAGAATAAAAAGCTTCTTGCCCTGGATCTTGACAATACCTTGTGGGGAGGCGTTGTCGGAGATGATGGAGTAGAGGGAATAAAGATAGGCTCCGAAATTCCTAAGGGTCAGGTTTTTTATGAGTTTCAAAGGTACTGCAAAGATTTACAGCAAATAGGGGTAGTTCTTGCGGTAGATTCAAAAAATGATGAAGAGAACGCTCTTTCTGGGTTAAACCATCCTGACGGGGTGCTTAAGCCAGAGGATTTTGTATCAATAAAAGCTAATTGGAATACGAAAGATCAAAACCTACGCGAGATATCCGAGGAGTTGTCATTAGGAATGGATAGCTTTGTGTTTGCAGATGATAATCCAGCCGAGCGGGAAATAGTAAGCAAGCAACTCCCTATGGTGTCTGTTCCAGCAATGGATGGAGCAGAAAAATACATCCAGATTCTAGACAGATCCGGATACTTTGAAGTGACTGGTATCTCAGATGAAGACTTGTCGAAAACAAGTCAATACAAGGCAAGGGCAGAAGCGAAAACTGCTCAGGCTTCTTTTGGCAATTATGAAGAATACCTTGAGAGCTTGGAAATGAGGGCAGAAATAACCGGATTTGAACCCATTAGCATTCAGCGCGTAGCACAGTTGACCAACAAATCTAATCAGTTTAATCTTACGACATTAAGATGTAGCGAGGATGATATTCGTAGGATGCAAGACAGTCAGAATTATATTTGCTTATGTGGAAGGCTGATTGACAAATTCGCAGATAATGGAATTGTAACGGTTGTCTCTGGGGAAATAATGGGGGATGCCTTACATATCAGATTATGGCTTATGAGCTGTCGAGTGTTGAAGCGAGGTCTGGAAGATCTGATGATGAATGTTCTGCTGGAGAAGGCTCGAGATAGAGGAATAAAAAGGGTATACGGTTATTATTATCCAACCAGCAAAAATAATATGGTAAAGGACTTTTACGAGAACGTGGGATTTACACTTGAAAAGGAAAATGCTGATGGGAGTACGATTTGGCTATTAGATGTGTTATCATATGTTCCGAAACTCACAACAATAGAGTGTAAAAGTGATACATAGTACTCATGTGGGAGAATTATATTGGATATTCTGAATGCCATTTTTTCAAAACCGGAGTATAAGATTCCGGTAGAATTTGATACAGATGATTTTAAGGAGGAGGTACGAAAACTTCTCAGTTCCTATATAAAAGAACTTGAAGAAGTCGGTGTATCTGAAAATGTTATAGAGTATGTAATGCCAAGACAAAAACATATGACCTGGATGCTCAACCTACTAAAGAAGAGAAGATCATCTCATACTTGCAGAAAAGACATATTTTCACAAGAGATGGAAACAGATATTCATATGCGTTAAGTGTATTTGGAATGACGGAGATGGCGATGCTCAGAGATGGATTTGACGACATAGACGAAGTCCCGATAATATTGGAGGATATTTCGCCAGAAGAGATAGATGCATTGTTTGACGATCCGTCTTAATTCCGTAAGAAAAAATCGGAAGAACACTAAAACTGATACCTAGACCTTCAGAAAGAGAAAATATCTGGAGGTCTTTTATTATGGGTATGAGCATAGAAGAAATGAAGAACGTGGATGTGTTCGAGGGTGACAGGATACATATTCATTGGATATTAATTTTACTATAATTGTCATTCCGTAAATAATCGATTTTCACACAAGGGATATGGCAAAATCGGGTTGATTTTAATTATGCATGGGTGGATAATAAAAGAAATCATTTCATAAAAAAATTTTGACAAAATAAAAGCCTTTACAAAAACGAACATATGTTCTATAATTCCGATAAGAGGTGAGCATATGGGTATAGATTGTAAAGCACCGCAAAAAGTGGATGTGATATGTCAGCATTCGGTTGACGGAACAGTTATACCGCTTCGAATAAGATTAACTGATGAGGACGGACAGAGGCAGGTATTCAATATAAAAGAATATATGGATATATCACATAAAGGAAGTTATACAACTGCAGATGGAGTATTTGTGACAGATAACAATCTTATTTTTGAATGTAAGATCCTGGTTATCAATATGATCAAGAAAATCACCTTATATTATTCGCCATTTAATCAAAGCTGGACGATGACAGGGTGAATTTTTTGTATGTATTTATGGGGATTTGACTCGGGTTATCCGGGATGTAAATTAACGGAGAGGTATAGATTAACGGAGGGGTAGAAAATGATATATGATATTGCTCAGGAAGTATTTGGATGTGAAGTTTTTCCGGGAGATCCGCAGCCGGAAAAGATAACAGCATTAAGTCTGAAAAATGGTGATGTATGTAATCTTACGGAGATTCATATGTGTGCACATAATGGTACACATGTGGATGCACCTTATCATTTTTTAGATGAAGGAAAGACCATAGATCAGGTTGATCTTGATAGATTCATTGGATATGTCTATGTTGCGGAACATGAAGGTGATATCCTTGCAGATGATGCAAGGAGGATACTTGAATCAGCTAAAGCGAAAGATGAGAGAGCAGTTGAGAGGATACTTGTCAAAGGTAAGGCAACTGTTACAAAAGGAGCTGCTGAAGTATTTGCGGAAGCAAAGATTAAACTTTTCGGAAATGAATCTCAGACAGTGGGTCCGCTTGAGGCACCAAAGGAAGTACATCTCATAATGCTTGGTGCGGAGATAGTCCTTCTTGAAGGAATAAGATTAGCAAAGGTTCCTGAGGGAGTCTATCTACTGAATGCTGCTCCGTTAAACCTTGGTGGAGCAGACGGTTCGCCATGCAGAGCAACTCTGATGGATATATAAATCTGTTTGCGATATATAATTGAATTCTTAACAAAAATTAATAAATCTTAAATATGGCTAGTTATAAGGCGTTAACCAGTCTTATGTAATTGGTGCGCCTTTTGTAGCCCGGCTCAGCCCTTGACAATGGCAAATAAACGTTGTTATATTTTTTTTGAGATACATATAGGTATGCATTTTTTATGTACAAATACTATGAAAACTATGAAAGCTATGAAAAATGTGAGGGGATATTTATATGTATACTTTTCTTAAATAATGATCGTTTTTAACGATCGGGTAGTTTTATAGAAGGGAAGTATGAATATGAAAAAGACCATTAAGGGCAGGGCATCCAGAATCCTTGCCGGCTGTTTGGCAACGGTTATCGCTGTTGTCAGCGGAGCTATGCCTTTTGCTGGGGCAAAAAAAGTTTCTGCAGCAAGTTACAATCTTAAACCTGTAACTATTAACTCTACAAATTTTCCGGATCCTAATTTCAGAAGAGCTATCGTGGATAACTTCGACAAGAACAAGGATAATGTCCTTGATTCAGATGAGCTTCTTGTCGCAAGAAATCTCTGGTGCGTAAACTATGGTATCAAAGATACTAAAGGTATCGAACTTATCACAGAGTTACGTGGACTTTATTGTATGCACAATAAAATAACATCTGATAAGTTTAATCTCAGCAAGAATAAACTTATTACCGGAATATGGTGCTCTAATAATAATCTCAAAACTCTGGATTTTTCGGCACTTCCAAATCTTGAATGGGTTTATTGTTTTGAGAATGGATTAACATCACTTAATGTATCTAATAATCCTAAATTATCATATCTTGAAGTAAATACTAATCCACTTAAGAAACTTGATGTATCACGTAATCCATTACTTGAGCATTTAACAGTAGGATCTTGCGAACTTACAACACTTGATGTAACTCACAATCCAAACTTACAGCATCTTGATGCTTTCAGAAATCATTTCAAGAAACTTGATGTTACAAAGAATCCAAAGCTTAAGCGTCTGGATATCTGGGATAACAGAGGACTTGGAAGTATTGATATTACACATAATCCGGGATTACAGTATTATAACTGTGCTCATAATGATGTAAAAAGTATCGATGTTACAAAGAATCCGGAGCTCAATAAGCTTATATGCAGTTATAATGGCGATTTAAAGAAACTTGATATCAGCAAGAATCCAAAGCTTGTATATCTTGCATGCGAGTGTGACGGAATTACAAACTTAGATATTTCAAATAATCAGAAGTTATATTTCTTACAGGCATTTACCAATCCATTTACAAAACTTAATATTGGTAACAACCCACTTCTTTTAAAGACATACAAAGAAGGTACAAAGCAATCAGAATACAAAGTATGTAAGGGACATTCATGGACGATTGATTACGGTGGAGATACATCTACCGGAGGAGATAATATATATTTCCTTTGCTTTGATGATGCGGTAACACTTAGTACAAAGGCAACAAAGGCAAGTACGATCAGTAACGAGATCAGATATTCAGATCTTGGAACAAGTGTTGCAGAGAAGGATCTTCTTACAAGAGAAGCAGTTGTTGATACTCTTTATAAAATGGCAGGAAGTCCAAGTGTTGCAGGATTAAAGACAAGATTTAAGGATGTTAAGTCAGGTCAGTGGTATACAAATGCACTCCTTTGGGGACAGAAGAATGCTCTTTGTATGGGTTATCCATATTTCTCATCTGATACTTTCGGTGTTGGTGAGTATATCACAAGACAGGATGCTGTATTTATGCTCATGAGATATTCAGAGTATAAGAAGTATGAGAGATCAATAGACTTCGGTAGAAGTGATGAATATATCGATTACTATGATATTGATTATGAACACTGGGAAGCAATATGCTGGGCAGCTACATGGAATATCATGGAAGGCAAGGGAGCTAAGGGTGCTCCAAAGTCTGAGCAGAGAATCGATCCATACGGAAGAGTTACTCGTAACGATTTCATAAAAATGGTTAAAAATATGTTTGAGAAGAATAAAATCTCAACATCAACAAATATACCATTATCAAATAATGGAAAGGCTAATGCACATGCTTTTGCTGAACCAACATGGAAATGGAACGGTTCAACAAGTGCTGCAGCAAAATTCAAAGATAAGAATAACAGTAATTATGTTGTAGTTGTTGACGCATCTATGAAGACAACATACAATCCAAAGCCTACAATAAATAAAGCAGGAAAGAAGACAGTTACAGCTTCTGTAACATTTAACGGAAAGACTTATAAGACATCTAAGACTGTTGATGCTTACGTATTTGATAAGAATATAACAGGACTTCAGAGATATAATGGAGGACTTTACTACACAAAGAATGGTATTTTCGACAAGACATATAATGGAAAAGCTAAATTCGGAAGTGACTGGTACTTTGTAGTAAATGGTAAGATTGATACTTCAAGAACAGAACTTGTTAAGACTACTATCAATGGTGTAACCGGATGGTATAACATTACAAGAGGTAAGGTTAAGGGTACAGGCGAAAGCTTTGCCAAGAATGCTTCCGGATGGTTTTACTGCAGAAACGGAAAAGTTGATTTCTCAAAGAATGATATCGTTAAGGGAACTGTCAAAGGTGTAACAGGTTGGTGGCTTGTTAAATCAGGACAGGTTAAATTTATCGATACAGTAGATAAGAACAGTAGCGGCTGGTGGGCAATCCAGAAGGGTAAAATAAACTTCAACTTTACAGGATTTGCCAAGAATCAGAATGGCTGGTGGTATTGTGAAAATGGTAAAGTTAACTTTGCTAAGAAAGATGTAGTAAAGGGAACAATAAATGGTGTGACCGGCTGGTGGTTCGTAAATGGCGGACAGGCTAAGTTTGTTGATTCAGTAGAGAAGAACAGCAGCGGCTGGTGGGTTATCCAGAAGGGTAAAGTAAACTTTAACTTCAATGGTATTGCTAAGAACTCAAGTGGTTCTTGGTACTGCAAGGGAGGAAAAGTTCAGTTTGGATATACCGGAACTGTAAAATACAACGGAAAAACATATAAGATTCAGGGTGGTAAGGTTGTTAACTAAACTTATGACAGATTGTCAGGTCGTTTAGATAAACATGATCATTGACAGAATCATAAATTAAAGTGATCAAGGGATCGGCAAAAATTGCCGGTCCCTTGTGCTGTATATATTAATATATTTATCTAATTGTATGTGAAACCTCACACGACTGAAGTCACAAGTGTGCGGCTAGTTATCAAAATACTTATCTGATTTTGTATAACAACATTTATATGATTAATCTTCGATAGAGATTACTTCAATCTGGAAATTAAGAGCCTTTCCTGCAAGTTCATGATTTGCATCGAAAGTGATCATGTCATCAGTCTTCTCCGATACAACAGCAGGGAAACGCTGACCGTTACTGTTAGAAAGAACGATGTGATCGCCTACCTTAAGATTCTCTGCTCCCGGAAGTTCATTCTGAGGAAGTGTAAGTACGGCACGAGGATCTCTCTCTCCATAAGCTTCTTCAGGAAGAAGATGGATGTCGATCTTATCACCTACAGACATATTTACAACAGCCTTATCAAATCCAGGAATCATCATTCCTGTACCGCAGACAAATGAAAGTGGCTGATTTCTGTCATAAGAAGAATCGAACTTGCTTCCGTCATCAAGTGTTCCTGTATAATGAACGCTTACAACTTTTCCTGCATTTGGTCCCTCATGAATGATAGGAAGAGACTTTGGATCGAAACTACCGCAGCCGCCACATCCGCCGCAACCGCCTTCGGAACTTCCGCATCCACCACAGTCACTGTCGCTGCTTCCACATCCGCAACCTCCACATGACTCATCATCTGAATTATCGCCGCAGCCTGCACAACAATTTGCACCTGCTGAAACGAGCTCTTCTTCAAGATAAAGAAGAACAGCTTTATCAGCTTCTCCTGATGCACCTGAAATGAGCTGGATACCCTTTTCTAAAAGTGCATTCTGTGCTTCTGCACCGGCATTTCCACAGATAACTACATCAACATCATTCTCATTGAGTAAAGATGAAATAGCGTTATGTCCTTCGCCATTTGCCTGAAGCATTTCAGTTTTATCTATCTGCTGTCCTGTGATTTCGTAAATCTTGAATTCTTTAGTTTTTCCAAGGTGAGAAAAAACCTGTCCGTTTTCGTAAGATACTGCAATTTTCATTTATATATAATCCTTTCATAAAAAATCTATTCCAAATTTTTTGGCACTCCCACCATTATATAGAAAAAGGTTCTATATTGAAAGAAAAAAATTAAAAACGGCTATAATAGTTATAATTATTCTTCGAAAACTATAAATATATGATATTATATAAATAGTGTTTTTGCGGGTAAAGAGAGGGTAAATATATGAGTAAAGAAAAAAATATACCGGATAGTGCTGCGGTCAGTCGTGACAAGATAATAGTCAGAACCAGTATTATAGGAATACTTACAAATGTTTTCCTTGCATCATTTAAGGCGGGAATAGGTCTTATTTCCAATTCGATAGCAGTAATACTTGATGCTGTAAATAATCTGTCGGACGCACTTTCGTCAATCATAACAATAGTCGGTACGAAGCTGGCCGGAAGACTTCCTGACAAGAAGCATCCACTGGGATACGGAAGAATGGAATATCTTACAGCCATGATAGTAGCGGGAATCGTTTTATATGCAGGTCTTACTTCAGCGGTTGAATCAGTGAAGAAGATAATCCATCCTGAAAAGGCGGATTACAGTACGATTTCACTTGTGATAATCGGCGTGGCTGTAGTTGTGAAGATCATTCTCGGACGTTATGTTAAAGGTCAGGGTGAGAAGGTTAATTCGGGTTCTCTTATAGCATCAGGATCAGATGCATTATTTGATGCAATTCTTTCTATGTCGGTTCTTGCGTCAGCAATCATTTTTATTTTAACAGGCATTTCTCTTGAAGCATGGGTTGGTGTATTTATATCCGTGATCATCATTAAATCAGGTATTGAAATGATGATAGAGACCGTAAATGAAATTCTCGGTGTGCGTGCTGATAAGGAAGTTACAGACAAAATCAAGAAACTTATGGTTGAGGAGCCGGAAGTTAGCGGCGCTTATGATCTTATACTTTATAATTACGGTCCGGACAAAAATTATGCATCTGTTCATATCGAGCTTCCGGACACTATGACAGTCAAAGAAGTTGATAAGATCACAAGAAAACTTGAAAAAAAGGTTTACAAAGAAACCGGTGTAATACTTGCGGGAGTAGGACTTTATTCGATAAATACAAGTGATGATGAAACTGCAAAGATACTTAATGCAGTAAGAGAAAAGGTCCTTAGTCATGAGTGGGCCATACAGCTTCATGGATTTTATCTTGATATAGAAGAAAAGGAAATGAGATTTGACGTGGTCATAAGTTTTAAGGTAAATGCCAGGGATGCAATGGCCACTCTGTACGAAGAATTAAAGAAAGATTATCCGGGTTATGATATACAGATATCGCCGGATGTTGATGTATCGGACTGATTTTATAAAAATGAAAATATTTCGGACTGATATAGATAGGACTGATATAGATAGTACTAATATCTTATGGGTTGAGGGGACAAGATCATTTCGCATAAATCAGGAAAGTTAGAGGAGTTAAAGGTAGATAAAAATGATACTCGTATACTATCTTTTTATGATAAATCTTACAGCATTCGTTCTGTATGGTATAGATAAAAGGAAGGCTATAAATCATTCGAGAAGGATATCGGAAGCGACTCTCATAATGGTTGCTGCCATTGGCGGTGCATTAGGCGCTTTTGCCGGTATGCTGGTATTTCATCATAAAACAAAAAAGAAAAAATTCCGAATAACAGTACCGATTCTTTTGGTATTTTATATTATATTGAATGCATTTTTTCTTTATCAGAATTATCATATAGTTATTACGGAATATGATTATCAGAGCCCGAAAGTCAGTGAATCAATGGACGGATATGTCATAGTGCAGATTTCAGATCTGCACAATCAGTGGTTTGGATTCGATGAGAAGATCCTTCTTTCTAAAATTCGAAAATGTGAACCGGATATGATTGTTGTGACCGGAGATGTTCTTGATTCCGGGCATACTTGTTATGAGTTTGCTGAGGACTTTTTCCGTGGGGCGGTTGATATTGCGCCGGTATATTATATAACCGGAAATCATGAAGAGTGGTTGAAGGGAAAGCGGTTTGATAAATTCCTGACAGATATAGAGAAAATGGGCGTGCGACTTCTTGATGATAAAATGACATGCATCGATAGCACACCTACCGGTTTTAGTGATGAGATTTTCGACGAGTCGAGCGACAGCGGGGAAAATGATCAGAATGGCGACGTAGTCAGAAGATTTAAATTAGTAGGTATTTCGGAAAGTTCTCTCGGAGGAAATATTAAATCTAAAGTAGATTCCATCAAGGAAGAGTGTGCTCTTTCGGGAGGAGATGAAGATACATTAATGATACTTTTGGCTCACGAACCACGTTATTTGGAAAGCTACAACAGTGCCGGGGCAGATCTTGTTCTTGTAGGACATAATCATGGAGGTCAGTTTGTAGTTCCGGGAAAGGGAGGCTTCATTTCTCCGGATATGGAAATCTTCCCGAAGTTTTACGGCGGTCGTCATTCATTTAATGATACAACCATGATCATAAGCAGGGGTCTTGGCAACAGTGTTATTCCTGTCAGGATCAATAACTATCCGGAGATCGTGAAAATCACATTACATGCAGAATAATATAATAAGCTTATAAGATTGTGCCTTTCGGACACAGTGATTGGCAGAAAGATGGGGTATAAATATGAAAAGGGTTATTTGGATAGTATTAGACAGTGTAGGAATGGGCGAAGCACCGGATGCGGCTGATTTTGATGATTTAGGAGCTGATACCATAGGACATATAATGGAGAAATATCCGGATCTCAAGATACCGAATCTTCGCAGTATAGGATATGGAAATATAGACGGAATCAGTGGCGTCACGCCGGTTGAAGAGCCTCTTGGTTCATTTGGAAGACTTAGGGAGCTTTCAGCAGGAAAAGATACAACCATCGGACATTGGGAAATGACGGGAATTCATACACCGGAAAGATTTCCTACATATCCTGATGGATTCCCTGAGGATATAATAAATGAATTTATAAAAGAAACTGGAGTTCCCGGAGTTTTAGGTAACTGTGTTGCATCGGGAACTGCGATAATAAATGAACTCGGTGACGAAATGAAGGCTAAGAAAATGCCGATAGTGTATACATCGGCAGATAGTGTATTTCAGATAGCATGCGACGAAAGCGTCTATTCACCGGAAGAATTATATGAGATGTGCAGGGTGGCAAGGAAAATACTTGTCGGTCCACATAATCTTGCCCGCGTTATTGCAAGACCTTATATTTTCGATGGAAAAGAATATGTAAGAACATCCAACAGAAGAGATTTTTCAAGAAAGCCGGATGAAGTAAATCTTTTAAATATGATAAAAAATGCAGGGCAGACAGTTTATGCTGTAGGTAAGATCGAAGATATATTTGCAGGAGTGGGAATAACAGAGGCTGTTCATACAAAGGATAATGAAGATGGTATGGATAAGACACTTGAAGCCCTGGATAAAGTCGGAAACGGACTTATTTTTACCAATCTTGTGGAATTTGATTCAACATGGGGACATAGACGTGATGTCGAAGGATATGCCAAGGGGCTTGAAGCATTTGATATAAGACTTGGTGAACTTATGAAGAAGATGGGCTCATTTAACGGTGAACCATCAGATGATATTTTGGTGATAACCGCAGATCATGGATGTGATCCGACATTTAAAGGCACGGATCATACAAGAGAATATGTTCCATTTTTGATTTACGGAAGTTCGGTAAAGGCCGGAATAAATCTTCATACTTCCACTTCATTTGCAGATAGCGGTGAAACCGTCAGAGAATTTCTTGAGATACCTGGAAAACTTCCGATAGGTGAAAGTCAGTTATCAAAGATAAGTTGAAATAAAAACGGCATATCTTGAAAATGTTAAACCTAAGAGTGCTGAACTTGTTGTGGATGAGATGCTTGCAATACGTGCGGAGATAGAAAGCTGGAAAGCCAAGAAAGAAAGCATAGAAGCGAACGGAAGATATAATGAGATTCTAAATGAAGGTCTTCTAAATTATGATGCGGAGGATGAGATATGTTAGAAAGTATTGAATATACAGTTGTAAGGATAGACGGCGATTATGCACATTTGAGAAATGAAGCAATGCCGGATGAAGAACCGAAATGCGTCGCAAGAGCTCTGCTTCCGCCTGAAGTATCTGAAGGAACAAGACTTTTATATGAGATGTTTCAGTATAGTGTGATCTAGGAGTTTTGTTATAGATAATTGTGGGGAGACGCAAAATGAATCCGATCATTTTATGGTATATAGCATTAGCTGTGTTACTTTTTTGGGGAACTAAGATATGTAAGAGAAAAACATGGAATGAAGGAAATATGTCACTGGAGCATACAAAATGCTTTTTGGGATTTTGCGCAGTGATAGTAGTATTTCATCATATGGCCCAGAGAACCTGCGCCGGTTGGCTTAATCCAAGGTATATAAGACATGGACTTGATACATTTCTTACCGCGGGATATCCGATGGTTGCTACATTTTTCTTTTGCTCCGGATTTGGTTTATATAAAAGCTTAAAGACAAAGCCGGACTTTCTGAGGAGATTTATCCCGGTCAGGATAATACCAATACTTGTTCCGACGATGCTGACTTTATCTGTTTATCTTTGGCTGAGACATCTTAGAAAAATCCCTTTGAGATATGATAATCCTTTTCAGGTAAACGGTCATGAAACCTTACATCCGTATGTCTGGTATGTACCGGCAATAATCACGATGTATCTGATATTTTACATAGGGTTCAGACTTTTCAAAAAGGATTGGGCCGGAATTTTAACAGTATTTCTGGGACTTGTAGCATATACGGTTTTCTGTATAAAGTTCCGTTACGGCACATGGTGGATCAATACGCCGCATATGTTTCTTGTGGGTATAATAACTGCGAAATATGAGAAAAAAATTTTTGAAAGCTGTAAAAAGTTTTATGCCTTAAAGCTTGGGATAGTTATTATTTTATGTCCTATCCTTATCCATCTTGTAAATAATGCGGGAGAGATGTATTTCAAAAAATTCCATCATCCTTATAATTATATTTACGCTTACAGGGCTAACCTTTTCACATGTATTTTTCAGGTGCTTTATACATTCTGTTTTGTAGCATTATATTATCTTTTAAGTATGAAACTTAGGATTGGAAATAAAATGCTGAGTTTCCTTGGGAAATTCACACTTGAACTTTACTTGACTCATGGAATTTTTATTCATATGTTTGGGTACTATATGATCTATGAAGGCGTTAAACCTATTCATTATATAGAAAATATGCCGCTATTTGTTCTGGTGGTAATGGGGCTGTCGATACCTGCTGCATTTATCCTGAGTTTACTTGATAAGCAAATAGGAAAATTATTAAGACCAAAGAATAAAAAGAAAAACGGTGAAATAGAACCTAGAACAGGTGAAGAATAAAATATATAATAAGACCAAAATAAAGACGAAAAACCAGAGGTTGATATGAATATTTACGTAGATTTTGATGACTGTTTATGTGAAACAGCAAGACATTTTTCAACTCTTGTAGCTGAGTGCTTTGATAAATTTGTACCATATGAAGATATCAAATATTTTAATCTTAAAGATGCATTTTCTCTGACTGACGAGCAGTATGTTAAGCTTATGGCGGAGGGGCATAGACCCGAGGTCCTTCTTTCTTATGATGAGACACCCGGGGCGGTTAATGCTATAAATAACTGGATCGATGAAGGGCACGACGTAAATATAATCACCGGTCGTCCATTCAGTTCATATGAACCGTCAAGAAAATGGCTTGATGAACATGATCTTAAGAGGGCAAAATTATATTGCCTGAATAAATATGCCAGAGACGGATTTATCAATAAAAATGATTTTAGTCTTGAGATTGAGGATTATAAAAAGATGCATTTTGATCTTGCGGTTGAAGATTCTCCGGCTGCATTTAAATTCTTTGATCATCTTTCGGATCTTCAGGTCGTTGTTTTTGACAGACCATGGAATTCATATTGTGATCTTCCGGGAGATAATTATCATCGCTGTAACGGCTGGGAAGCTGTAACAAAATTTTCTGACACTCTCAAGGTTTAAAGGGGCAGCGGGAAAACTCAAATAAGTAAATAAATATATCTGAATGGTGTGGATATATTTAATAGGCCGGTCCCTGAGGACCGGCTTTTTGATTATTAAAAATCAGCGTCACTCAGATTCAGTCATGTGCTGATCAGTTACCGTAGTTATCATTTACTCAGCCTCAGCATCAAGAATCGGTTTGAGTTTGCTGTCTCTAATGAGGAAAAGGCCGACTAATACGGCAACTGTGGCTATAATAATTGATTTGATGATCATTCCGGAACCAAGCCATTCGCCGATAAGATTATCTATGTCATCTCTATTTTCAAAAATACACGGATATAACATCAGGCTTAGATCGAAAAGGAAATGAAGGATTATATTTCCCCAGAGATTTCCGGTTCTTATATAGAGAGCTGCTAAGAAAAAGCCGATACCCACAGCATAAATTATCTGAGCATATATGGCTGTAGCATTGGTGGCACCCTTTAAATTAGTTAAATGCATCAACCCGAATATGACAGATGATAAAGACATAGCTAAAATACAGGACTTTTTGCTTTTGCCGAATGCCTTTTTGAAAAACGTGAGAAGCAGACCGCGAGTGATCAATTCTTCACGGATTCCGGCGCCGATAAATAAGGAAAGCAGGAAAGACAAGATTGCTGTACTCTTCATTTTCGGAGAGCCGTAATCATTTATTCCTTTATAAATATTTGTGATCAAATAGAATGCGGTTATTGCAGTCATTGCGCCGCCTATAATAAATGTTGATCCGAAGCTTTTGAATGAAAATGCAAAGATTTTTTTCTGCCCGAAGGCGATGATTATAGCAGTAAGAATGGTTATGACAATACCTAGATATATAAAATCAACATAGGGAGAATTATCAAGATTAAAGCATTGTATTATTCCGGATGGCAGTAGAAACATAAGAACAAATGCTAAGATAATTCCTCCTATATATTTTCGTATACTCAAAAAAATACTCATTTTAATGTCTCCTTTATTGATTGCTTATTCATGTGAAATATTTTCTGAATATATGCCGCGCAACATATATTGCTCATAACACTATTCTATAAATAGTGTTATTTGCGAAAGATATTATATATGGAGATGGTGGTTACGAAAAACGAAGTTTACATTATGTTTAGATTAAAAATGCATTAAATATGGAAATAACAAAAAGTGAAAATGCAAATGATTTGCAAAAGTATTGACAATAAAATGATTCATATCTATAATAGGCAATTGAAATGCAAATGATTTGCAAATTTGCTTTGATAAGGAGAATGAATATGTCTACAAAAGAAGTTCCTATAGTTATAATAACAGGTTATCTTGGATCGGGAAAAACAACCCTTATGCAGAACATCCTTAAGCAGGAGAAGCGTAAGATTGCTTTGATAGTAAATGATATGGGAAGCATCAATATCGATGCATCTATACTTAATAAAACAGGAAACCGTGTCGCACAGATCGAGATGGTTGAAATGCAGAACGGATGCATCTGCTGTACACTTCGTGACGAGTTTATG
The DNA here is from genome assembly GCF_900167085.1 of Eubacterium ruminantium. GTDB lineage: Bacteria > Bacillota > Clostridia > Lachnospirales > Lachnospiraceae > Eubacterium_Q > Eubacterium_Q ruminantium. Next base: position 216,474 of record NZ_FUXA01000003.1, on the reverse strand, counting down.
GCTGAGATCGAGAGACTGTCTGCTGATAAAAGTATTGAGGCTATATTTGTTGAAGCATCAGGAATCAGCGAGCCATCATCCATCGCCGGCGCATTTTTAAATTATGAGGAAATGACCGAAGATACGAGAGTATATCTGAAGAGTGTTGTATCGGTTGTTGACGTTGACAGGATTTATAAAGAATTTCTCCATAGCCTTACATCCGATTCGGATGCAGAAGAGGGCGATGTTATCAATCTTATTATGGATCAGATAGAGTTCTGTAATCTTATGATACTCAATAAAACAGACCTCTTGACCAAGGAACAGCTGGTCGAAGTTAAAGAAGGACTTAGAGGAATTCAGCAGGAAGCAGAGATGATCGAATGCGTAAATGGCAATGTAGATCTTGATATAATTCTAGACAGAGAGGATTTTGACTTCGAAGAGGTTGAGGCATATAGTGCAGTTCAAAAGGCGCTGAACAATTGCGAGCATGATGACGAAAAAGCATGTGTTGATGAATACGGCATTTCGTCATTTGTATTTGAAGAAAGAAAACCTTTCAACAGAGAATCATTTAATAAGTTAGTGGACAATTATCCGGAAGTATTGATAAGAACCAAAGGTTATATATGGTTTTCTGATGATTGGAATCATGTACAGCTGTTTGAACAGGCAGGCAGAAATGCATCGATCACAGAACTTTCAGAGTGGATTTCAGCATGGCCGGACGAAGAAATGGATAAGGTTTTGGCGGATTTCCCTGATATTAAAGATGATTGGGATGAAAAATACGGAGATAGATGCAATCAGGTCGTATTTATCGGAAAAGGTTATGAGAAAAAAGAAATAGTTAAATTATTATACGATTGTATAGAAGACTAATATGGTTCAGCATTTCATATAACGTGAAATGCTGAATTTTTTATGAACAATATAGTTTGATTGTTTTTAATTCACCGGTATGATGATAAAATTATCTATGTGCAGCTTTATTCATAAGGTATGGAGGCGTTATGGAGATAAATATCAATATCAAAAATATGGGTAAGAAAGGAAGAAGGATACAACCGGTTCCTTTTGAGTATGAGAAAATACCATCGACAGCAGAAGAATTGATAGAAGAAACTGTCAAAATAATGGTGAATAATTTTATAAATAGGCAGAAATGGTCAGAGGAAGGACATGTTCCGGATCCGTTAACGGAAGAACGAATAAAGTCTATGGCCGAGATAGGTAAAGTTGCATTTGGATATGTCTATAATGATAAAAAACCTGATATGAAGAAAGCGGTTGATACAGCTCTTCTTGCATATGAAGATGGGATGGTAAGATTATTTATTAATGGGGAAGAAGTGGAATTTAAGAAAGAAGGAACGTCTGTAAGTCTCGGTGAAGGGGATGAAGTAACATTTGTCAGGCTTGCCATGCTGGCGGGCAGGATTTGGTAAGTATATTTTGGCGTTGCATATTTATTTTGCAAAAATGTGAGTTTAAGTATGTTAAAGCAGAAAGAAGGGGATAAAAGATATGACAGAAGATGAACGTAGAAATATCGGATATGCAGTGAGTGAAAAATTTCAGAAAGAGGATAAGAAAATAGAATCCAAGTTTTCGAAAAATCTTTATGAATTTTTGCATGGAGGAATTCGTAGATATGAAGTTGATGGCAAATATGTCATTAATAAGCTTGGAAAAGAACTAAAAGAACATCTTGTTGAAGGCGGTAAACCTTCGGATTATTTCAAGAAGAATGTTAAAGAACTTACAGGATATATTGATAAGGATCTGATTCCATATATGTATAAATCCATGGACTCAGTTGATGATTGGCAGCTTAATTGGAACTCATATTACAGACAGTCATTTAGAAATAAGGGAGTATACTCAGATTATTTCGTAAGACTTTCAGAAATCGTAGAACATTACAGATTTGTGACCAATATAATGAATTATGACGCGGGGAAGAAGTATAGCCTTGCGGAAATCATCACACAGAAGGTATCTGAAAATCTTGGAATCTATCTGAAGAATTATGAATGGGAAAGAAAAAAGGTTTTATATTACCTGGCGGCTCTTCTGGACGAAGAGAATCCAGAAGTAGAAGATGCTATAGAAGGCATATTCTATAGAGATGAGGGGATAATGGATGTTTCCTATATCCGTGCCATGGTAATGAGCCATAACAAGAAAATATATGAGATCCTTGGAAAGACTCTTCTTGCTGCAAAGCTTTCGGAGGGACTTCGTCAGGCTATCTGTGAGAATATAGATTTTGGTACGGCGGACGCATTTAAATACATGCTTTCCATAATAAATGATAATAATCTGATAAGATTTGCTTCTGTAAAAAGAGCAATCATGACATTTACAGGGCTTGGAGCTTATGGTACTAAAGATGTGGACAGAGTAACGGCTAAGGAACTCGGTCTGATCGTTGATGCCTTAAATGATGATAAGGTCATAGAGGAATACTTGAAGACTGAGGATTCCATGAAGATATATATCGGACTCTGGGCTTCAGGCAGTGTTAATATCACTAACTCTTTTGAAAGAGCATATAAGCTATGTATGGAAGGTACAGATCACCAGAGAAAGACTGCATGCTTCTTCTTGAAGAATATAGAATATCGTGGAAGCCTTCAGAATTATTCAAAAGAAATAGTTAAGAAGTTCAAAGAGGATAAAGAGACACTTGCTCTTATATTCAGTAGATTCATGGGGGGCACCGGAGCTGCGATAATGAGTACGATTTATCCGGGAAACAGCAGTCGATTTAATTGTAGAGATGAATATAAGAAGAAGGTTTATGCTGATTATACGGAGTATTTCGAGAATGAGCAGGAATGCCGCGAGTTTTACGATCTGTTAAAGGGATGTTTGGATGAGATTCCAAAGAAAGGATATAGCTTTGAACCATCTGTATTTCCTTGGAATAAGGTAGAACTTAAGCGTAGTGATATAGCAGTACGTATGATATTCTGTGCCAGCGCGTTAAAAGATAAGGAACTTATCATACAGTCGACTGAGCTGATCAAAGATGTTACAGGTGGATGGGATGGTAATCGTACGGATGCACTTGAACTCCTTCTTAGAGAGCCTGATTGTCCTGAACTGCTTAAGGCGTTAACTAAGGAAGTTTCAAATGCAGATACTGATGCAAGAAATTATGCGTATATGCTTCTGAAACAAGAACTGGAAGCTGATAGAACCGCTCTGGGTGGAGAAATGGCGACTAAGGCCGGAAAGCTGCCTGAGTTTTGCTACGACATTTTAGAGGATCAGCTCCGTTCAAAGAGAGAAGATATAAGAAGCCATGTTATAGAGCTGATTTCAACTCGTGGTCCGGAGGAAAAGCTGGAAATGCTGGAGAGACTCTTCAAGGACGGAAAAGAAGAGAGGGTAACAGCAGGACTTGATATCATAATACAGCTTAAAAAGGATGATGATGTTATATTTTCAGCTGCTGCAGAGAAGATAAAACTTATAGAGAAACCGACGACAAAGGAAAGTATTCTTATAAATGAGATTCAGGGCGATAAGAGTGGAGGCCACGTAGAGCAGGAAGCCTTCTATGATGAAAAGGCAACCTATACACCAACTCTTGATTCCGACTATATAGTTTTTGTAGTTGAAAAGTACTTAGAACTCTTCCCGGGTTCAGATATTGTTAAGGTTCTGACTAAGGGAGATATATTAAATGACAGTGAAAAGGCTGCTGTTAAGAAGGTTAAATCATCAGGCGATATAAAAGAGAAGCGACTTTTAGAATTAGTTGAAAAACTTAGTCAGCTTATTGATGATAATAAGGATAGAGAATATCAAGGCTGGGATGGACCACAGCTTCTTGGTAATGGCCTTGAAAGAGAATATATTAATGGTAAGTATGGAAATTATCCATTCTTAGATCTTTGGGATGATTTTAAGGAAAAGAATAAGATAACAGACAGGGAGATTCAGGCTATCTATACCGCTTTTCAGCTACATTCAGATAGAGATGAGGTAAATGGATACAGAGAATTTTTCGACCCAATGCTGGACCGAATGTTCGGTCTATATCTGGATAGTAAAAAGCTGGATAAATTTAAGTATCTGGGGCAGATGTATCACATCTTTGGATGTTATTATGGTCAGTCTGAGATTCCAAAGAACAGGATGTACTATTCGGCTGCAGCAGCTCTTTATCTGCTCAGCTGTAAGGACGAACTTGTATATAAGTATAAAACAGATCAAATCGTAGATGAGTGGAGAAGACGAGGAAAGGACAAAAATGAGGAATATTTGAAGCATATTCTTCTCTACGATTCTGTTAAAACTATTCTGATTGGTTTAAGAGGTGATATCAGGAATTATCCTATAAATCATATCTTTATGGATAAGATATACCTTCCTGCGCTTGAGGATGGTTCTCTGGAAACAACCATTTACGGAGGAAGAAGCTATAGCTATGAGCCGCTGCAGTCTATAGATTTTATAAAAGCAGCCGCCGCTGGAGTCATAAGCAAAGATTATATGTATAAGATGTTTCTTAGTGAGAGATATATTGCAGATTCTATGAGAACTATTTCCTCGGTCATAAGATTTGTAAGAGAAGCCAGTATGAATGTTGCAACCAGGAACAGAACTTATTCATGGCATACGCATGAACAGCGCAGTTATGTTCAGACACTTCTGGACATAAATCTCGATGAACAGTCGGTGGAAGACTTAAATGAAAAGCAGCAGAAGACCATGGAGATTGTGGACGAAGCTTACAAGAATATAAGTGACCTTATACTTGGAACTGAGCTTGTTCGAGGTGATACGGAGACGGAGTATTCAAAGTATATATATAATCTATCAAGAGTATATGGCGTAGAATACCTGGTAAGAATTCTGTCTGCTCTTGGAAAAGATACACTGGACAGAAATACATATCATTATACGGGCTACTGCTATAATAATGTATCTAAGAAGGAAAGTCTCTCACACCTTCTGTCAGTTTGTATTCCGGATCCTAAGGATGGAACAGTAGAAGAACAGACTAAGAAGCTTAAGAAACTTGTGAAAGAAACTGACATTGGTGAATCCCGTCTTATTGAGGCAGGTCTTTTCAGTCCTGAGTGGCTTCCTATCATAGGACAGTACCTTGGATGGGAAGGTTTCACATCAGGATGTTATTACTTCATGGCGCACATGAATGAGAACTTTGATGATAAGAGAAAGGCTGTTATAGCTAAGTATACACCGCTTACTCCAGAAGAACTAAATACCGGTGCATTTGATGTAGACTGGTTTAAAGAAGTATATGAGAAGCTGGGCAAGAAGAGATTCGATGCTATATATAAGGCAGCTAAGTACATTTCCGATGGTGCAAAACATTCCAGAGCCAGAAAGTATGCAGATGCTGCAAGAGGTGAAATGGATGCTGAGAAAACGGCTGCAGAGATAGAATCTAAGCGTAATAAAGACTTACTTATGGCTTATGCTCTTATTCCGGGTAAGAAGGATGAAACTGTGAAGAAATATCAGTTTATTCAGAAATTCCTGAAGAGTTCTAAACAGTTTGGTGCCCAGAGAAGAGCCAGCGAGAAGGCGGCATCTGAAATGGCTGTAAAGAATCTTGCTAAAGTTGAAGGCTATGATGATGAAACAAGATTTATCCTTAAGATGGAAAGGGAAATTTCGTCAGAGCTTACGGGCTTCCTTGAGCCACATGAAGTAGGCGAATATGCAGTATGGCTTGAACCTGATGATTCAGGTAAGGTGGCACTAAATGTGGAAAAGGCCGGCAAAAAGCTTAAGTCAGTTCCTGCTTCCCTTAAGAAGGATGAATATATAGTTGATATAGGTGAGGCAAAGAAGACCTTTACTGAGCAGTATAGAAGAACTAAGCTCATGATGGAAGAATCCATGGAGGGCGAAAATGAGTACTATGTCTCTGAGATACTGGATATGGCTAAAGATCCTGTAATAGGTAAGCTTGTTGGAAGACTGCTCTTTAAGAAGGGAGACTTCTTTGGATTCCCTGAAGATATTGAGGCAGAAGGCTTTAAGGGTACAGATACAGTGATCGTGGCACATCCTTATCATTTATATGATGCAGGAAGATGGCACGAGTTCCAGAAGTTATGTTTCGATAGACAGATCAAGCAGCCATTTAAGCAGATCTTCAGAGAACTTTATGTCATGACTGATGAGGAGAAGAATCTGACAGAAAGTAGAAGATATGCAGGCAATCAGATTAATCCAAAGCAGACTGTCGGTGCACTTCGTAATAGGAGATGGATTGCTGACGAGGAGAACGGACTTCAGAAGATTTATTATAAGGAGAATATCATTGCAACTATTTATGCGCTTGCAGATTGGTTCTCTCCAAGTGATATAGAGGCTCCGACTCTTGAGTGGGTTGCTTTCTACGATAGAAAGACATTTGAAAGAAAGCCTATATGTGAGATTCCGGATATCATTTTCTCAGAGGTAATGAGAGATGTGGATCTTGCAGTAAGTGTGGCTCATGCCGGACAGATCGATCCTGAGATGTCTCATTCTACCATCGAGATGCGTAAAGCTATCGCAGAGTTTGTAGTACCTATGTTTAAGCTGGACAATGTTACATTTACAGATTCTCATGCAATCATCAAAGGTACGAGAGGAAATTATACCGTACATCTTGGAAGTGGTGTTATCCATCAGGAAGGCGGTCCTATGATAAATGTGCTTCCTGTTCATTCTCAGAGCAGAGGACGTATATTCCTTCCGTTTGTGGATGATGATCCTAAGACATCTGAAATCATGTCGAAGATCATATTCTTTGCAGAGGACAAGAAGATAAAAGATCCTTTTATACTTGATCAGATAGTCTGATGTGAGATGTATATATACTTGAAAAGTTTATAAATTCATTATTATAGAGACCGGAGGAGAATATCTGACACAGTATACTTTAAGCCATTTTTAAATAAAAAGAGCAATTAAATGTTTGTTATGTAGTTACGAAAGGCAGGTTTAAAATGATTCAGGACATATATCCAAGCAGACTTTACAATGAGTTTCATAAGTATGAGATAAGTGATAATGATTATCTGCTCATGTTTAATGAAGAAGGAAAGATACTTCTGGGAAAGAAGGAAAATGAAGTCATTTTTCCATGTAAAGCGGATATGTGTCATATAAATGATCATAACTCTACTGAAAGTAATTCGGATAAAGAAAGTGTAGTTTATCTTTTCTCTTTGGATGATAAGAGATTCTTCCTTGCAACATCTGATATTGAAATTGCTAAAAAAAATTATTCTTATTATACAATGAGAGAAGTCAGAGATGTATTCTCCGGAAAAGAAGTTTTTGCCGTATTTACAGCATTTCATTTATGGAAATGGTATCGTGATAATATTTATTGCGGTAAATGTAAAGGAAAACTTGTATTTCATGATAAGGAAAGAGCTCTTGCATGTCCGGATTGTGGTAATGTCATCTATCCAAGAATCAATCCTGCTGTAATAGTTGGAGTTATAAAAGATGATAGTTTACTTATAACTAAGTATCGAAGAGGATATGCTCATAGCGCACTTGTGGCAGGCTTTACAGAGATAGGCGAAACTCTTGAGGAAACAGTCATTCGTGAAGTTATGGAGGAGACCGGTGTAAAGATCAAGAATATTAGATATTATAAGTCCCAGCCTTGGGGCATGGCACAGGATATTCTGGTTGGCTTTTATTGCGAGGCAGAGGAAGATTCAGTAATCCACATGGATGAAAATGAACTAAAATATGCTGAGTGGGTAAAGAGAGAGGATATAATTCTCCAGCCTAATAATCTTAGTCTTACAAATGAAATGATGAGAATGTTCAAAGAAAATAAAATATAAAAAAGCATCCGTTTGTAATCTGCTTATCAAAACAGTTTACAGACGGATGTTTTATTTTATGATTACATATAGATCGTTGTATGTAAAAGTACTATTGTTGCACCGATAAGTAAAATACCTGCGACAACGCCAAGTGCTTGATTCTTCTTATTAACTCCGGATTTCTTTGATACGATGATAAGAAGAAGAGCTCCTACGATATATGCTCCGAAGCATATAAGTTTTAAAATAGCAGAAGTCTTAGTCATGCCATCGATAAAAATATACGATGATCTTGAAGTAGGAATATTAAGTCCCGAAGCTGATAACTGAGCAAGCTCAGAACTTAATTCATCCTGGAGTTTTGAATCTAATTTACGAACTTTACCTTTTACGATGACATCCTTTTCTGATAATGAATCTTCATCAAAATTTTCATCGAATGATTTTGATTCTCTGATCAATAAAAGGGTAGCACGATCATCACAGATGGCTCCATAGTAATGTTCGGTTCCGATAGGGATAAAGTTTATTGTGTGCTTATTTGTACCTATCTTAGCGCCAAAATGAATAGTAACTTCAACATAATCGCCTTCATTAAGTGTGGCACCGCTGAGTGGATTGTATTCTTTAGCTTTGCCCATTTTTGTAAGATCGATTATGGCAGATGCAAGTATAAAGATTGCAAGGGCACCGATAAGAATTCCGGCTATTATAGATGCAGCCTTATTATTTTTCTTTTTTGGTGATGGTGAGTTAACCTGCTGGGCAGGTGCATTGTACATGCCCTGATTCATTGGGTTCATGCTCTGGTTCATTGGGTTTGATTCCTGATTCATTGGATCAGACCCCTGATTCATGTTGTAGTCCATTATTTTAACCTCCTTAATATCCGGTATCAGCTTAGCTGTGCTTAAAAGATAAATTAGCTATGACAGCTGTGCTGGCAGCATGAAATGTATTATAGCACATATTTTTGATAAATAAATATACAAATAATAATTTTTATCTATATAATAAAAGCAATATTAGATAAGGAAATAGCAATTTTTAGCAAGAAATTTTTTTTATTTTTTAAGAAAATATATGTAAGATCATATCATGATATGAATTGATCGTGTCGAGAATTATAACAAATATGAAAGGGGTTAAAAATGAGAAAGAACGAAAGAAAACCTTTGGTTACAAATATTTATACAGCAGATCCATCTGCACATGTATTTGATGGAAAGATATACATCTATCCTTCACATGATTTTGATTGGGATTGTCCTGAAGATGATGACGGAGAACAGTATAAGATGGAGGACTATCATATACTTTCTATGGATAATCTTGACAGCAAATGTGTAGATAACGGTGTTGCTCTTCACGAGAAAGATGTTCCTTGGGTAGGAAGACAGCTTTGGGCTCCTGATGCAGTTAAGGTTAATGGCAAGTATTATCTTGTATTCCCTGCAAAGGATAAAGATGAAATCTTCCGTATCGGTGTTGCTGAATCTGATTCACCTGTTGGACCATTTAAGCCACAGGAAAATTATATCCAGGGAAGTTATAGTATAGATCCTGCGGTTCTTCTTGATGATGATGGAAGAATTTACTGCTACAATGGTGGTCTCTGGGGAGGTCAGCTTGAGATGTGGCAGTCAGGAAAGTTCAATCCTGATGAGAGAAGACCTGAAGGAAAAGATAAGTCTCTCGGACCTCTTTTCGCTGAATTTACTCAGGATATGACAGCATTCAAAGAAGCTCCAAAGATGATTGAGATTCTTGATGAGAACGGTGATCCAATCACAGCAGGAGATGAGGACAGAAGATATTTCGAAGATCCTTGGATGCATAAGTTCAACGGAAAGTATTATCTTTCATACTCAACAGGTACAACACATTACCTTGTATATGCAGAAGGTGATAATCCTGCAGGTCCTTTCACATATAAGGGAAGAATCATGGAGCCTGTTATTGGATGGACAACGCATCATTCAATCGTTCAGATCGATGGTGATTGGTATCTCTTCTATCATGATGCTGAGCTTTCAAAGGGTATTTCACACAAGAGATGTGTTAAGTACACAAAGCTTACAATAAATGAAGATGGTACAATCGAAACAATTATTCCTTATGATCATGAGAAATAATAACTGAGATTTTTCAGGCTATACAAAAAGAAGCTTCATCAAATTATGGTGAGGCTTCTTTTTTTATCGTGAAGTTAATATTTACAAATAAATACAAATCAGCAACAGGCAAAACGCTTCCAAAAGGTACGGTTATTCTTGAAGTTGGAACAATGCTTATGAAACATATTATGGTTGTAGGAGATTTGAAGAAGTTATATACTGATTAATATAAAAGTTACAGGGTTCGATTAAGCCGGATATTTAAGAAAGAACCTGGCTGATTATAATGATATCCTGGCAGGTAGGGTTTCAATTTAAATATATTTCAAGGGGAAATCAAAATTGGAAATGAAGGATTATGATTCATCTATATATGAAAAAATGTCCGTGGCAGTGGACCTTCTCGTATTTACTATAGAGAATAACAGGTTGAAATGTCTTGTTGTAGAAAGAGAAGAAGAACCGTTCGCGGGAATGGTTGCCCTTCCGGGAGTATTTGTTGGAATAGATGAAACCTTAGAAGAAGCGACTATTAGGGGAATAAAAGAAGAAACAGGACTTGAAGGAATTTATTTCGAACAATTATATACATTCGGAGCCGTGAAGAGAGATCCAAGAATGAGAATCATTTCAGTTTCATATATGGCGCTTGTTCCTTTTGAAAAGCTGAAATTTAAGGCGGGAGCAAGATCGACGGATGCATTTCTTATTGATGTTGATGAACTTCTTGCAGAAGATAGTGATAAAAAGGGCATAAGAAATGATTTTGCTTTTGATCATAAGGATATTTTGACATATGCAAGGCAGAGACTGAAGAATAAGGTCATTTATTCTAAAGTCGCATTTCATCTTGTGCCAAAGGAATTTACTCTTCCTGAGCTTCAGAAGGTTTATGAGATACTTTTAGGCAGGAGATTATATAAGGCAAATTTCAGGAAGAAGATAGGGCCTTATATAGAAGAAACAGATAAAATGACAAGCGGCGAAGCTCATAGGCCGAGCAGGTTATACAGAATCCAAGATTAAGTGTAGATACAAGGGTGAAAAAGGCAGGATTTATGCCTGTGTTAAGGGATTTTCGGAGCCTTGCCAGCCTTGACAATTTATATAGAAAATTTTAATATGTTGTATTGAGTATAGATAAAATTTGTACGACTAATTTTGAAACGAGGTTTAGGGAAATGAGTAAGATCATACTTACGGGAGACAGACCGACAGGAAGACTTCATTTAGGACATTATGTTGGTTCTTTAAAGAGACGTGTTGAATTACAGAACAGTGGTGAATATGACAAGATATTTATAATGATAGCAGACGCTCAGGCGCTTACAGATAACTTTGATAATCCGGGAAAGATCAGAGATAATATAATCGAAGTTGCACTTGATTATCTTTCATGCGGACTTGATCCATCGAAGGTTAATATTTTCATTCAGTCAGCGCTTACAGAGTTAACAGAACTTACATTTTATTATATGAATCTTGTTACTGTATCAAGACTTGAAAGAAATCCGACTGTTAAATCTGAAATTCAGATGAGAAAATTTGAAGCAAGTATTCCTGCAGGATTCTTTACATATCCTGTCAGCCAGACCTCAGATATTACAGCTTTTAAAGCTACAACAGTTCCTGTAGGTGAAGATCAGCTTCCTATGATCGAACAGGCAAGAGAAATCGTTAGAAAGTTCAATGCTACATACGGAGAAGTACTTGTTGAGCCACAGGCTCTGATCCCTGAAAATTCTATATGTTCAAGACTTCCGGGAACAGACGGAAAGGCTAAGATGAGTAAGTCTCTCGGTAACTGTATTTATTTATCTGATTCAGCAGAAGAAGTTAAGAAGAAAGTTATGAGTATGTATACCGATCCTGATCATATCCAGATTTCCGATCCGGGTAAAATTGAAGGAAACGCAGTATTTACTTATCTTGATGCTTTTGCCAAGGATTCTGATTTTGCAGAATTCTGTCCTGATTACAAGAATCTCGATGAGATGAAAGATCATTATAAGAGAGGCGGACTCGGAGACGTTAAGTGCAAGAAGCTTCTTCTTAATATTATCAATAGAGAACTTGATCCAATCAGAGCAAAGAGAAAAGAACTTGAAAAGGATATTCCTGCAATCTATGACATTCTTCGTAAGGGTACCGAAGAAGCAAAGAAAGAAGCAGCTAAAACTCTTGCTGAAGTAAGAGCGGCTATGAAGATTAATTACTTCGAGGATAAAGAACTTATAAGATCACAGCAGGAAAAGTTCAACTCAGGAAAATAATTTACTTACATATTTAAAATGTAAATGAATGTGTATGTAAAAAAAATATATAAATATACAATTAAATAAAGAAAATAGCAGTGATATCAAACGCATGATCGGAAGGGGACAAGTTTTAGTAAATTTAGTAAAATGACAAAATGTTTACCAAAGTGTCTTAATATTTATTTAAGAAGTTTGCTTTTAACGTGACAAAAAATATATTTTTGTATAGAATGTGATTTGAAATTCGGACTGGAATTTATTTAGTTCGGTTTAGGGTATTATTTAGGGATAGAAGGTGAAAAAAGTGAATGTAGCTCAGGCTGTTAAGAAATATAAGCTGGAGCCGGTCATACCTGCGGCAAAGTCTGCTTATTGCAGTCGTTTTGCATGTGATGATGTACATTATAAGCTTGAAACCAAGAGCAAGATGTATTACATAATCAGTAATGGACCGCAATATTTTCTTTATAGAGTAGATAAAATGTTCGGCAAGAAAGATTTATGGCACGAGCCGGTAATCGAACCGCTTTCAAGCGTTTAAGAGCTTGCAATATAAAAATCCGTATTCAGAAGAATACGGATTTTTTATGTTTATTGAATTAGTATAATTTACCATCGTAGAACTGGAGAAGAAGGTCGGTCACTCTGTCATAATTAGCAAGTCCGTCTTTTACATCATAATAATCAAGATATGATTCGGTAAATTTATTACTTGCTTCCGAAACGGTTTTTGTATCGATAACAGCTTCTTTTTCAACTTTCTCTGTAGCGCTTTCTGTAAGGAAGTCGCTGTCTCTTGAAGCATTTTCGCTTATAGGAATCTGTTTTTCATAATGAGCTTTATCTACATTTTTGTAATATTCGTTATCTACATAATGCAGAACGCTTAAATATGCTGAATATTGAAAATACAGATCTTCAGAACCAAGACATGCAAGATATGCTATGAAATTAGCTTCATCCTCCTGCATATAACCCTTAAGATGGGAATATTCATGGCAGAAGGTAGCTGGAAAATTCAACTTGCTCATCAAAGGATTATAATTTGATTCAAGGGAGAATGGGAAGAATATACCCATTGTTCCGGCTTGAGACATAAGAACGGAATGTCTGATAGGTTTCATGTTAGGATAATATCCGGCTAATCTTGGGAAATCATATTCCTTCGACACTCTGTGCATAGAAGCTTTTGCTTCCTTGGTTATGTCTTTTACCGATGTATTATAGATTATCTCGCCTTTTTCATCTCTATTAAACTTCTCGGAATAATCATTACACTGTTCAACTATATAATTTCTAAGAATTTCCAACTGTTCAACACTATAGTTCTTATCATTTTTCTTTACTTCAAGTTCTGAACATCCATAAGGGATGGAGCAGTTAAGTATCATAATAAGACATACTGATAAGAAGATCATGAAAAATGATTTGAAAAATACTCGGTTGATCTTCGCAAATATAGGATTTTTTCTGAGGAAGATCATTAATATAAGCATTATCACAACTGCCAACAGGATTGGAACTACAAGTGAAAGTAGAACTTCACCAAATGAAAATGAAAAAAGATTTGTAAATCTTCCGTATGTATTTAAGAATATAGGAAGAACTTTTGCTGTAAATGCGTTACAAAATGCTGTTGATTTGATCATTATACTGAATATAAAGATGAGGAAGATCAGAACAGCAACAGTGACCCAATACGGAGTGATAAGAGGTTTTATAAATTCTTTGAAAGGAACTCTGTGGCGTTTTCTTGCATTCTTGTTATCGCTCTTTCCGTCTTTTTTTTCATCCGCCTCGGTAGTTTTCTTGCCGGTTCCAGCATTATCATTTTTATCAACTTTTTCATCGCCGGTTTTAGGATTGTTCTTATTTTCAAGATTTGATACAGCTTTATTTGCAGCATCAAGCTTATTTGAAATACGATTATTATTTGAGACTCTCATTAGTTGTTTTCTTCCTTCCGGTATTATTTGCACGATATTTAGATAATAACATAAATCGGAATAAAAAAGTATATTTTATAAAAATATCTGTTGACAACTTATGAACATATGAATATACTTACATATGAATAGATTAACCATATGTTATCTGTTCAAAAAAGTTGGATTATATATTAAAAGTATAAATTTAGATCTATGGAGGGAAAATATGGAGAAGGAACAGAAGGAAAAGTTAACTCATGAGGAACTTGTGAAAAAAGTTTTGGATAATCAGCCAGACGATGAATATTTATATGATCTGTCTGAGCTTTTCAAGATCTTCGGTGACTCAACAAGAATAAAAATCTTATATTCAATGTTCGATACAGAGCTAAATGTAGGAGATATGGCAAAGATTCTTAACCTCAGTCAGTCTTCGGTAAGTCATCAGCTTAGAATACTCAAGGATTCAAAACTGGTTAAATTCAGAAGAGAAGGAAAGAGTATTTATTATTCGCTGGATGATGAACATGTAAGAACAATACTTAGTCTCGGTATGGAGCATGTTGAAGAGTAAGTCGATCAATAAAGCAAGGTTATAAGTGAAGGTCAGATATATCAGTAAAACAGACTGGTATAAATCAATAGATGTATAGTGAAATACAGCAATTAGCTGAGATGAATTATGTAAACAAAAATCAAAATAAAGGAGAAAAAGATATGAAGAAGACATATAAGGTAGAAGTTGATTGTGCAGCATGTGCTGAGAAGATGCAGGAAGCTATAAAGAATACTAAGGGAGTAAAGGATGCTTCTCTTAGTTTCATGACTCTTAAATGTAAGGTTGAATTTGAAGAGGGCGCAGATCCGGCAGAAGTTATGCAGGAAGCAAGAAAGAATTGTAAGAAGATAGAGGATGATATGGATATCATTCTGGATTAAGGAATAAAATATGAATAGCTTTAGTTTAAATAAGAAACAAAAGAAAAATCTATATAGAGTTATTATTGCATTTATTATAGTAGCAACTCTCATGATCATAGAACATCTGACAGATATTGATATGCCGTTTTTTGTATCATTTCCGTTATATTTTGCGGCATATCTGATCGTCGGATATGATGTACTGATCAAATCATTTAAAGGCATAAAGAATGGACAGATATTTGATGAGAATTTCCTTATGGCTGTTGCGACTATTGGTGCTATGGTTCTCGGCGAATATGAAGAAGGCGTAGCCGTTATGCTTTTCTATCAGATTGGGGAACTTTTCCAGAGTATCGCAGTTGGAAAGAGTCGTCAGAATATCATCGGCCTTATGGATATAAGACCTGACAGTGCAAATCTTATAAATGAAGATGGAAGTGTCGAGGTTGTAGATCCTGATGATGTTGAGATCGGTTCGATCATTATGATTAATCCGGGTGAGAAGATTCCTATAGACGGAATCATCGTGGAAGGAAGAAGCAGTGTTGATACTGCTGCATTAACCGGAGAGTCTGTTCCGAGAAGTGTAAATGAAGGTGATGAAGTTATCAGCGGATGTATCAACACTTCCGGAATGATAAAGGTAAAGACCACCAAAGAATTTGGCGAGTCTACTGTTTCGAAGATACTTGATCTTGTTGAGAATTCAAGTATGAAAAAAGCTAAAGCAGAGAATTTTATTTCAAAATTTGCAAAATATTATACACCTATAGTATGCTATAGTGCGTTAGGTTTGGCTTTACTTCCACCTGTTATAAGACTTATAATGGGTTACGGTCCAATGTGGAATAACTGGATATTCCGTGCGCTTACATTTCTTGTAATAAGTTGTCCATGTGCGGTAGTCATTTCCATACCTTTAAGTTTCTTTGGAGGTATCGGATGTGCATCGTCAAAAGGTATCCTTGTAAAAGGTGCCAATTATCTGGAAGCGCTTGCTGACGCGAAAACTATAGTATTTGATAAGACAGGTACTCTTACAAAGGGAGTATTTGAAGTTACAGCTGTATATCCTGAAAAGGGTATGAGTAAGGAAGAATTATTGAAATACGCAGCATATACTGAGATTTCATCAAGTCATCCGATAAGTGTCAGCCTGAAGAAAGCATATGGAAATGAGCTTAGTTATGATGAAGTAGAAGATATAGAAGAGATATCAGGACATGGTGTTTCTGCGGAGGTTTTCGGCAGAAGAATTCTTGTTGGAAATGAGAATCTGATGAACCGAAGCAATATTGTTATAAGCAGTATCCATGATGAAGGAACTGTATGTTATATTGCAGTAGATGGAATATATGCAGGATGCATCGTGATATCAGACTACTTAAAAGAATCGGCTAAAGAAGCCATTGCTGATCTTAAGAGTGCCGGAATAAAAACTGTTATGCTTACAGGGGATTCTGAAAAAGCCGCAACACGTATCGCTAAGGAAGTAGGAGTAGACAGATTCTGCAGTGAACTTCTTCCGGGGGATAAGGTTGCTGAAGTAGAGAAGATGCTTGAAGGCATGAATGGAAAAGAAAAACTCGCATTTTGCGGTGATGGAATAAATGATGCACCTGTTCTTATGAGAGCGGATATTGGAATTGCTATGGGGGGACTTGGATCGGATGCTGCGATAGAAGCAGCGGATATAGTTCTTATGGATGACGATCCGGCCAAAATTTCCCTTGCAAAACGTATTTCATCAAAGACATTATCAATAGTAAGGCAGAATATAGTATTTGCAATCGGGGTTAAATTAATATGTCTTTTGCTTGGAGCAGTAGGAATCGCAAATATGTGGATTGCGATATTTGCAGATGTAGGAGTTATGATACTTGCTGTTCTTAATGCCACAAGAGCTCTTCGAATAAAATAATTTTTAAAATATACAATTTTTTTGGAGTTAGGATCGTCATATACATGAAAGGTACAAAATACCTAATATATGACAAGGATGGAAATGTGGCATGAAAGTAAGAAAGATATTACTCGGAAGCATGATCATCATGAGTGCATTCGCCGGAAGAAATGCATATGCTAAGGAGAGCGGGACAAATAATACAACAAATAAGAACATCAGCATTGATAGTTTTGGAAATGATTTTTCGGTGTTGAATGATTCATCTGAAGTAACAACCGGTGAAAATACTGGGGAAAATACGGAAGTTACTTATGAAGAAGGTACAACAGAAGAGCCGGAACCTGAAGTTATTATTCCTGAGCGTCAGTTTGTTGAAAATCCCAATATAAAAATATCGGGTGAAAGATCATTTATATTTATCGGTGACAGTTATCAGTATGGAGTTTTAGGGGCTGACAGGTCTTATTCATGGCTTGATTATCTGATCCGTAATCATAGAAATGAGATAAAAGATTTATATAGAAATGAAGTCGGCGGATATGGTTTCGCCATAAACGGACATAAGTATATAACACTTCTTAAACAGCTTGAGCCTGTTGTAAAGAAGCCTAAGGCGATAACAGATATTGTAACTATTTCCGGGTATAATGATAGATGTGATATTGATCTCATTTATGCAAATATGAGAAGCTATGTGAATTACATTAGAAAGACTTATCCAAATGCCAGAATCTGGGTATTTCCGGTTGAATGGACAGAAACTGAGGGTAAGATGGAAAGCATTATCAAGGCACAGAATGAGATCATAAGAAGTGCAAAGAAGCTTAATATTCTTGTTTGTACGGATAATAATGAAGTGCTTAAGAGCGGAAAATTCTGTAGTGACGGATTCCATCCGAATGTAGATGGTCAGATAGCGCTTGAGAGATTATTTGTTAAAGCACTTGGATTTAATGCTAAGAAAAATTCAAAGAGTAATCCGCCGAATGGTCTTACATATATTGAAAGAATCGATAAGAACGGACTTGCTTATTATATTGAGGGAATCTTCAACGGTAAATATACGGGAGGAAGTACTTATAAAGGAACTCAGTATTATGTAATAAATGGACTTGTAGATTATTCATATACAGGTGTCGTTAAGGACAAAACTTCAAACAAATATATTTGCGTAGTAAAGGGTAAAGTTTCAAAAACTGCAACAGGTCTTTACAAAGGAACGGTCAATAAAAAAAGCGGCTGGTGGTATTGTAAGAATGGCAGTGTCAATCTTAAATACACAGGACTGGCTAAAAATGAAAATGGCTGGTGGTATTGTAAGAACGGAAAAGTAGATTTTAACTATGAAGGGGTTGCTAAAAATGAATACGGCTGGTGGTACTGTAAGGGCGGAAAGGTAGACTTTAGCTATACAGGGCTCGGTCAGAATGAATACGGTTGGTGGTACTGTAAAGGCGGAAAAGTTGATTTTAGCTATAAGGGAATTGCTAAGAATGAATACGGTTGGTGGTACTGTAAGGGCGGAAAGGTAGATTTTAGCTATACAGGCCTTGGCCAGAATGAAAATGGCTGGTGGTATTGTAAAGGCGGAAAAGTTGATTTTAACTATACAGGAATTGCTAAGAATGAAAATGGCTGGTGGTACTGCAGGAACGGAAAGTTAGACTTCAGCTATACAGGCCTTGGTCAGAATGAAAATGGCTGGTGGTACTGCAAGAACGGTAAGGTTGATTTCAGTTTTGTAGGTCCGGTAAAACGTGAATCTGTATGGTGGTACTGTATAGGTGGAAAAGTAAGATTTGATTTTAACGGAACAATCAAATATAAGGGCCTTCCGTTTAAGGTATCAGGCGGTAAGATTGTTTTCTAAAAACATAAATAAAAGAGATAGACATTGGAGGGGTCACACCTCACATTTGAATCTATCTCTTTTTTTATGCTTATATAATTTGATTATTTAGTGTTCTGAACCGGTATTTGAAAGAGTTACCGGTAAATGAAAGAGTTACCGGTAATTGAAATCTGTTTTGTATCAGTCACAGATGACCGGTTAATGAAACCGGATCACTAAATCTGCTCAAGAGCCTGCTTAACATCAGCAATGATATCTTCAACATTTTCAATACCTACAGATAATCTGATAAGATCAGGTCCTACTCCTGCAGCTACAAGTTCTTCGTCAGTAAGCTGTCTGTGAGTAGATGATGCAGGATGAAGTACGCATGTATGAGCATCAGCAACATGTGTAGCGATCATACCGAGCTTTAAGTTCTTCATAAATACTTCTGCAGCTGCACGTCCGCCCTTTACACCAAAGGAGATAACACCACAGCTTCCGTTTGGAAGATATTTCTTAGCTCTTTCATAGTATTTATTACCAGGAAGTCCCGGATAGTTAACCCATGAAACCTTATCATTTGAATTAAGGAACTCAGCAACCTTTTCTGCATTTCTGCAATGTCTTTCTATACGAAGAGGAAGAGATTCGAGACCGAGATTAAGGATGTAAGCATTCATAGGTGCCTGAACCGATCCAAGGTCACGCATAAGCTGAGCTGTACATTTTGTAATGAAAGCTCCTTCTTTTCCGAATCTCTCTGCATATGTGATTCCGTGATATGATTCATCAGGAGTTGTAAGTCCAGGGAATTTATCTGCATGAGCCATCCAATCAAATTTACCTGAATCTACGATACATCCACCAACTGTAGCATCATGTCCATCCATGTATTTTGTTGTTGAATGAACTACGATATCAGCACCCCACTCAAATGGACGGCAGTTGATAGGAGTAGCAAATGTATTATCAACGATAAGAGGAACTCCATGTTTATGAGCTGCATTTGCAAATCTTTCGATATCAAAAACTATAAGTGCCGGATTGGCGATTGTTTCACCGAAAACAGCTTTTGTATTAGGCTTAAATGCTGCCTCAAGTTCTTCATCTGAACAATCAGGATCAACAAAAGTAAAATCGATTCCCATCTTTCTCATAGTTACATTGAAAAGATTGAATGTTCCACCGTAGATAGTAGAAGATGCAACGATATGATCGCCGCAGCCGGCAATGTTAAATGTTGAGAAGAATGAAGCGGCCTGACCAGAACCTGTAAGCATAGCAGCTGTACCGCCTTCGAGAGCAGCAATCTTAGCAGCTACATTATCGCATGTAGGATTCTGAAGTCTTGAATAGAAATATCCGCTTGCTTCGAGGTCGAATAATTTACCCATATCCTCACTTGTATCATATTTGAATGTTGTACTCTGAACGATTGGCAGAAGTCTTGATTCGCCATTTTTTGGTGCGTATCCAGCATGAATGCTGAGTGTTTCTCTTTCCATCATATACCTCCTGATATAAATAATTCTTATTTTAAACAACAAGGCTTGTTTTGCTCCAATGGCTCATGTTGCCTTGAAAAATATAATCTAACCTTGGTTATTATACATTATGGTTTGATATAAGCACAAGTTATAAATATAATAGCGTTATCTGTATTAACTATAGCCGGCAAAAAGATTTTCTTATAACGAATACAAATGACATAGGGGAAATCTGGGATAGGAATTAATGGAAATAATTATCATTTTCTATTATAATTATATATGGAGAAATTAAAATGTGTATGGCTCTGTGACATTGATCGCGGAAGGTTGGAGGGGTATATGGATGTAGTAATGAAAAAGATTGGTATAAGTATGGGGATTTATATGAGTCTTATCATGAGTTTCTTTTTGGCGCTTACGGGAATGGGGGCTTCAGGTCATTTTAATATTCCGGGATTTATAGTCAGTTTCCTGGTAAGTTTCATGATCTCGCTTGTCATAAGCTTTCTCGTTCCGATGGGAAAGGTTAATAAGTCTCTTGAAATGAAGCATAACCTTAGGCCGGGCGCACTGAAGACTAGAGGGATAGAAGCTCTTGTTTCTAATCTAATATATACACCGATCCTTACTCTTTGCATGGTGACTCTTGCTTATTTTAAAGCAAAAAATGCAAGCGGTAACGGAGAGGGGATTCCTTTTATTCCGGCATTTTTAAAGTCGTTAGGGCTTTGCTTTATTGTTGGATATATTCTTATTTTTATATTTCAGGATCTGATTATGAAACATCTTTTTAAAAAGTATAAGATCAATCCGGGAACGGGTACTAAGCAGGGCGAATAGATTTTATAGCGCTCTTCTTGACATATTCCGGTATGAATACTAATATATTAGTAGCTTTTTGATGTAGTATTGAAAACTACATGTAATATTTTTTCATACTACTTACGTAATAGGAGATATAAAATGACAGAGTTGGAACTGATCCCTGAAGAGGGTGTAGCCGGAAAATATATATCAACGGCACTTGATGAAAATGGTGTGCTTCAGAAGATAGATTTTCATAACAATGAGCACTTTAATTTTGCTTATGATGTAGTTGATGTTTTGGGTAAGAAATGTCCTGCAAAAACAGCAATGCTTCATATTTCGAAGGATGGAAGAGAGAGACGTATCACATTTAAAGATATGATGGAATATTCATCTCGTACAGCAAACTATTTTCAGTATTTGGGAATTAAGAAGGGTGACAGAGTACTTGTAGTGCTTAAAAGACATTATCAGTTTTGGTTCACTGTTTTGGCTCTTCATAAGATAGGTGCGATCATTATTCCTGCATCATATCTTCTTGTTAAGAAGGATTTTGAATATAGATTCAGAGCGGCAAGAGTCGATGCAGTTGTCTCGACTTCAGACGGCGATGTTGCAAGAGAGATAGATAAAGCCTGCAGAAGTTATGACGGAATCAAGGCTAAGGTTCTTGTTGGCGGTATTAAGGCAGGATGGAACAGCTACAACAGAGAAATCAAATATTTCGCTAAAGAATATACAAGACCTGCAAATTCAGCAGGCGGAGAAGATCCGATGCTTATGTTCTTCACATCGGGAACAACATCTTATCCGAAGATTGCCGCACATACATTTAATTATCCTTTAGGACATTTCATTACAGCAAAATACTGGCACCAGGTTGATCCGGAAGGTCTTCATCTTGCTATAAGCGATACAGGATGGGGCAAGGCCATGTGGGGAAAATTATATGGACAGTGGCTGTGTGAAGCTCCGATATTTACATATGATTATGATGAGTTCTTCGCAAAGGAAATTCTGGCTATGCTGGAGAAGTACAAGATAACAACTTTCTGTGCACCTCCTACTGTTTATAGAGTTCTCGTTCATACAGATCTTGCCGGTTACAATCTGTCGTGTCTTAAGAATGCCACAACAGCCGGCGAAGCACTTAATTCGGAAATATACAATAAATTCTACAAAGCCACAGGGCTTAAGATAATGGAAGGATTCGGACAGACTGAGACAACACTTACAGTCGGAACCTTAAAGGGTGTTGAGCCTAGACCGGGGTCAATGGGTAAGGCAAGTCCTCAGTATGATATTTCGATAGTTAAACCGGATGGAACACCATGTGATATTGGTGAAGTAGGAGAGATTGTTGTCAAAACTTCGGACAAAACTCCGATAGGTCTTTTCATGGGATATTATCTCGATGATGAAAAGACAGCTAAAGTATGGCATAATGGTTATTATCATACAGGTGATACAGCTTATATGGACAAAGATAACTATTTATGGTATGTTGGTAGGGTTGACGACTTGATCAAGTCTGCGGGATTCAGAATCGGACCGTTTGAAATTGAAAGTGAGATTATGAAACTTCCGTATGTTTTAGAGTGTGCGGTGACCTCAGTTCCTGATAAGATAAGAGGTCAGGCGATTAAAGCATCCATTGTTTTAATAGATGGAATCGAAGCTACAGATCAGCTTAGAAAAGAGACGATGAAATTTTTAAGAAGCGCTCTGGCATCATACAAGAGGCCTAAGATAGTTGATTTTGTCAAAACACTGCCGAAGACTTCCAGTGGAAAAGTTCGACGTGCAGAGATTAAAGAGAACGATTGGAATAAGGAAGATAATAAAGATGGAAAAGATGAATAATGGTAAAATAGTCATTACAGGTATGGGTGCTGTGACTCCAATAGGAATCGGTGTTGAAGAGTACTGGAAAGCCCTTGTTGAAGGAAAGACAGGAGTTGCAGAAATCGATAGATTCGATACAACAAACCTTCCTGTTAAGATTGCTGCAATGGTTAAAGATTTCGATGCGGCTAAGTATATGGACAAGAAAATTGCAAGAGAGATGGAACCATTTATGCAGTATGGCTATGTTGCTGCTGATGAAGCACTTCGTGACGCAGGTATAGATCCTTCTTCAGAAGAGCCTGTAATAGCTCCTGAAAGAATCGGTATCGTATTCGGATCTGTATTTGCCGGTATTACAAATGTTGCCGCTACTCAGGAAGGCTTAACAAGCGGAGAACATACTAAGACTAACCCACGTTTCATCACAAAGATCATTGGAAATATAGGTGCAGCTCAGATAGCTATAGCTAAGGGACTTCACGGACCAAGTTATACTGTTTCAACTGCATGTTCATCAGGACTTGATACTGTATCAATGGGCGCTATGCTCATCAAAGAAGATCTTGCGGATGCAGTTATCTGTGTAGGTGGAGAGGCTGCAACATGTCCTCTTACAATTCTCGGACTTTCGGGAACACATGCTCTTTCACAGAGAAATGATGATCCTGCAACAGCCAGCCGTCCATTTGATGCCGGAAGAAATGGTTTCGTTATGGGCGAAGGCGGTGGAGCAATCATCATCGAGAAAGAAGAGATAGCTAAGAAGAGAAATGCAAAGATACATGCTGAACTTGCCGGATATGCAAATAGCACAGACGGTTTCCATGTAACAAGTCCTCATCCGGAAGGAATCGGAGCTATCTTCTGTATGGAACATTCACTTAAGACAGCCGGTCTTAAGCCTGAAGATATTGATTATATCAATGCTCACGGAACATCAACACCGAAGGGTGATGTTATCGAAGTTAAAGCTATTAAAACTCTTTTCAAAGATCATGCATATAAGCTTGCTGTTTCTTCAACAAAGGGAGCAACAGGACACCTTATGGGTGCAGGCGGAGTAACAGAGACAATAGCATGCGTTAAGGCTGTTGAAGAAGATATACTTCCACCAACACTTAATCAGATCGAGAAAGATCCTGAATGCGATCTTGATTTTGTTCCAAATGAAAGCAGAAAGAGTACTGTAAATGTTGCAATGTGTAATGCATTTGGTTTCGGCGGACAGAACGCAAGTCTTATAATCAAGAAATATAATGCATAAACTGTAGTGGTCAATAAGATATATAAATTAGATACATAAATAAGACAAAAAACAAAAAGAAAGACTGTACCAATATCTATATAAAGTGGTATGGTCTTTCTTTTTATACAACATTGTGTTGTTTTTATGAAATAGTTGACAAAACGTTCTATGTAATTATAATAGGTGATAGTTAAATTTTTTTAAATAAATTATTTTAAATAAAAAGTTTTAACTATTAATTCAATGCAAACACAGAAAAGGAGAAAAGAAGATGTTTGAAGAAGTAAAGAGCGTTATCATTGATGTTTTAGGAGTTAGCGAGGACGAAGTTACACCAGAAGCTAGTCTTACAGACGATCTCGGAGCTGATTCTCTTGATGCAGTAGAAATCGGAAACAGCATTGAGGAAAAGACAGGTGTTGCTATTTCTGATGAAGATCTTCCAACACTTAAGACAGTTCAGGACATCGTTGACTACGTTGAGTCACACAAATAATTGATGTTAATAAACGCAAACATGGAGTGGTAAAATGGGAATATTTGGTAAAAGCAAGATCGATGAGAGATTTTCGGATTCTGATAGATCCAGAAGAACTGTCAGAAGTAGAATTAAGAGTAGGATAATACATAATAACGGAACTGGTAATATCAATCTCGAGGACGCTATGAACCAGGTAAGCCTTGAACCTGAAAAGTATACTCCAGAGGTTGTTTCTGATGCTGATAAAGAGGTATCGGTTACATGCAGCGGATGTAATGAGGAGATTCCGATCACTTTGATGAGACGGAATCTCTATGTATGTCCGAAGTGTGGTAAGCACCTTAAGATATCGGCTAAAAGAAGAATGAGAAACATTGTAGACCCTGGTACTTTCAGAAGGCTTAAGTGTAGTGTTCCTTTTGTGAATCCACTTGATTATCCTGAGTATGATGAAAAGATCAGCCAGCTTAAAGATAAGACAGGACTCGATGAAGGAGTTCTTTCAGGCGTTGGTGAGATCGAAGGTGAGAAAGCTGTTATTGCTGTCATGGGTAGTGAATTCCTCATGGGTAGTATGGGAATAGCAGTTGGTGAAATGATTACAAATTCATTTGAAGTTGCAGATAAGTTAAAGCTTCCGTTAATTATATTTACAGCCAGCGGTGGTGCCAGAATGCAGGAAGGTATCCTTTCTCTTATGCAGATGGCAAAGACAAGTGCAGCGGCTAAGAAATTCAGTGAACACGGCGGACTTTATATATCATGTCTTACACATCCTACAACTGGTGGTGTAAGTGCAAGTTTTGCAACACTTGCAGATATAACACTTGCGGAGCCGGGAGCGCTTATCGGTTTTGCAGGTCCTAGAGTTATCGAACAGACAATTGGGCAGAAGCTTCCGGAAGGCTTCCAGCGTGCAGAATATCTTGAAACACATGGTTTTATTGACCAGATAGTTGACAGAAAAGATATGAGAGAAGTATTGGCACATATCTTACGTCTGCATGACAAGAAAAGGAGGTCAAAATGATAAGAGATATAGATGAGAAGCTTACAGAGATAGAAAATGCGCTTAATGAAGAGGCAGATGTTTCAAAGGTCTCTGAACTTAAGAAGGAGCTTAAGGTTCTTCAGGCTCAGGCCGGAACACTTAGTGCTCATGACAGAGTTTATCTTGCCAGACATAGAAAAAGACCAAAGGTCGATGATTATATAAATGCCATTTTCGATGATTTCTTTGAAGAAAAAGGAGATTATCTTGGAAAAGAAGATAAGAGTATATATGGCGGTATAGCATTATTTCATGATATGCCGGTAACTGTTATCGGACACAGAAAAGGCAGAAATATCACAGAGAGTATGGAATTCAATTTCGGTATGCCTGAACCTGAAGGTTATCGTAAAGCGCTTCGTATGATGAAGCAGGCCGAGAAGTTCGGCAGACCGATTATTACATTTATAGATACACCCGGCGCATATCCGGGACTTGAGGCTGAAGAGCATGGACAGAGTCAGGCAATCGCCAGCAACCTTGCTGAAATGAGCGTTCTTAAAGTTCCTGTAATTGCTATTGTTACAGGCGAAGGAAGTAGTGGTGGTGCCCTTGCTCTTGGTGTAGCCAATAAAGTATATATGCTTGAAAATGCAATCTATTCGGTATTATCACCTGAAGGATTCGCATCAATTCTTTGGAAAGATTCAGCAAGAAGCGCTGAGGCATGCGAGCTTATGAAGCTTACAGCTCAGGATCTTCACAGATTTGGAGTAATAGACGGAATCATAAATGAGCCACCTTGCGGTGCCCATCATGATCCGGATAAAGTATATCAGGCAATAGACCGTATGCTTACTTCCGAATTAAATAAGCTGAAGAAACTTTCGGTTTCTGATATTGCAAAACAGAGATATGAGAAGTTTAGAAATATAGACAAAGTTGTGCTTAACGAAGCAGATAAATAATGGAGAATAATAATATGTTAAATGAGATGCTTGGCATTAAATACCCTATAATCCAGGGTGGTATGGCTAATATAGCAACAGGAAAGTTTGCTGCAGCAGTTTCTAATGCAGGCGGACTTGGACTTATTGCAACAGGCGGACTTGATGCAGCGAAACTTGAGAAAGAGATCGCTGATGCAAGAAAGTCAACAGATAAGCCTTTCGGTGTAAATCTCATGCTCATGAATCCTGATGCAGATAACATTGCAGACCTTCTTTACAGAGAGAAGATCAGCGTTATTACAACAGGTGCGGGTATGCCGGGTAAATATATGGATAAATGGAAAGAAGCCGGTGCAAAGGTTATGCCTGTAGTTGCTTCAACTGCTCTTGCTGAAAGAGTTGAGAAGCAGGGCGCTGATGCAGTTATAGCTGAAGGTGGAGAAAGCGGCGGACATGTTGGAGATATGACAACTATGGCGCTTGTTCCACAGGTTATCGACAGTGTTAATATTCCTGTTATTGCAGCAGGTGGTATCGCTGATGGAAGACAGTTTGCGGCAGCTCTTTCACTTGGAGCAATCGGTATTCAGATCGGAACATGTCTTCTTGTAAGTGAAGAGTGTCCTATCCATGATAATTACAAGCAGGCACTTATTAAGGCAAAGGATAATTCTACAGTAGTTACAGGTCGTTCTCTTGATGCACCTGTAAGAATACTTAAGAATAAAATGGCAAGAGACTATCTTAAGCTTGAAAAGAATGCAGCTTCAAGGGATGAACTTGAACAGATCACTCTTGGTGGTCTCAGACGTGCCGTATTTGATGGTGATATGAATACAGGATCTGTAATGACAGGTCAGGTTTGCGGCCAGTTAAAAGAGATAAAGACAGTAGCTGAGATTCTTGACGGACTTATGGACGGAGCAAGAAAAGAACTGGACAGACTTAAGAATATCAGTCTTTAATTAATCAGAAAATCAGAGGAATATATATGAAGTTAGGATTTTTATATGCAGGACAGGGAAGTCAGGCAGTCGGCATGGGAAGCGATCTTTATGAAAAATATCCTGAATTTAAGGAAGTTATGGATAATGTAAAGCTTTCCTTTGATGTAAAAGATATTTGCTTCAACGGACCTGCAGAAGTTCTTAATGAAACAAAATATACACAGCCTTGTATGGTTGCATTTGCTGTAGGTGTTACAAAGATACTTGCAGAGAGAGGTATTAAGCCTGATATGGCTGCAGGACTCAGTCTTGGAGAGTATTCGGCATTAAATGCTGCAGGAGTTTTATCTGATGAGCAGGTTGTTGAACTTGTTGCATTCAGAGGACAGTCAATGCAGGAAGCTGTTTCCGGAAGAGATTGCAAGATGATCGCAGTTCTTGGCCTGGAAAGAGACAAGATATATGAAGGATGCAAGCTAGTTGCAGAAGAATTCAAGGATAAAGAATTTGGAGTAGCTGAACCTGCTAACTTTAACTGCCCTGGACAGATAACAGTATCAGGTGATGCTGAAGCTGTTGACAGAGCTGCAGAAGTATTTAAAGAACTCGGCGCTAAAAGATGTGTAGCTGTTAAGGTAAGCGGACCTTTCCATACATCTCTTATGAAGCCGGCAGGAGATAAGCTTCGCGAAAGATTCAAGAGTGAAAAGTTTGGCGAGATGCAGGTTCCTGTAATATTCAATGCTCTTGGAACAGAGAAGCCTGCTGATATGACTATCGAAGAGCTTCTTGAGAAGCAGGTACAGAGCAGCGTATTCTTCGAAGATACTATTAAATATATGTCTGAAAACGGTGTTGATACATTTGTAGAGATCGGTCCGGGAAAAACACTTTCAAAGTTTGTTGCAAAGACTGTTCCGGGTGCGGTTTGTTACAATGTAGAGAAGGCAGAGGATGTTGATGCGCTTATTTCAGCGCTTAAGTAATTCGTTGAAAGGACTTTAATAGATGAATTTAAAAGGTAAAACAGCGGTTGTTACAGGTGGTAGCAGAGGTATAGGAAGAGCAATATGTGTTCGTCTTGCTAAAGAAGGTGCTAATGTTGTTACATGTTATGCAAACAGCAGCGCAGCAGCAGAAGAAACAGTAAAACTTTGCCAGGAGTACGGCGTAAATGCTGTATGTGTAAAAGCTGATATTTCTGTTAAAGAAGATGTTGAAGCGCTTTTAGCAGAGGCTCAGAAGATCACAGGTGCTATAGATATTCTCGTAAACAATGCAGGTATTACAAGAGATAAGCTTCTTATCAGCATGAAGGATGAAGACTTTGATGATGTTATCAATACAAATCTTAAAGGAACATTCTATGCAATGCGAGCTGTTGCAAAGCTTATGATGAAGAAGCGTTATGGACGTATTGTCAATATAAGCAGTGTTGTAGGTGTATACGGAAATGCCGGACAGATCAACTATTCTGCAAGTAAGGCAGGAGTTATCGGTATGACCAAGTCACTTGCAAAGGAACTTGGAAGCAGAGGCATTACATGTAATGCAGTTGCTCCGGGATTCATATCTACAGATATGACAGCTGTACTTTCTGATGAAGTAAAAGCAAATCTTGCTGCTAATATCGCTCTTAAGAGAATAGGTGAACCTGAAGATGTAGCAAATGTAGTAGCATTTCTTGCATCAGATGATGCGTCATATGTTACAGGTCAGGTTATTGAAGTATCAGGCGGAATGAATTAATCAAGAAGGAGATATACATGAGAAGAGTTGTAATAACAGGTATGGGCACTATTAATCCTGTTGGTCATGATCTTGAAGAGACATGGACAGGAATCCAGAATGGTGTTTGCGGTATCGATTTCATCAAGCAGATAGATACATCTCAGTATAAAGTTAAGATAGCTGCAGAAGTAAAAGATTACGAAGCAGATAAGTATCTTGATAGAAAAGAAGCAAGACGTATGGACAGATATACTCAGTTTGCCATGATTGCATTCAGAGAAGCATTTAAGGATGCAGGCATCAGTATTGAAAATGAAGATCCATACAGATGCGGAACAATTATATCAAGTGGAATTGGTGGACTTAAGACTATCGAGAATGAATACATCAAGGGTCAGTCAAGAGGATTTGAGAAGATATCTCCTTATTTCATACCTATGAGTATTGCCAATATGGCAGCAGGTGAGATAGCTATAGAAGCAGGTTTCAAGGGTGTTTGTGAAAGTATCGTAACTGCTTGTGCCAGCGGAAGCAATGCAGTAGGTGAGGCTTTCCACTATATTCGTGACAACTATGCAGATGTTATGCTCTGCGGTGGTTCAGAAGGATGTATCTGTGATCTTGGACTTGGCGGATTTACAGTAATGAAAGCACTTAATACAGGAAATGATCCTAAGCGTGCATCTATTCCATTCGATGCTGAAAGAGGCGGATTTGTAATGGGTGAAGGTGCCGGTATCCTTGTAATCGAAGAGCTTGAGCATGCAAAGGCAAGAGGCGCTAAGATCTATGCTGAGATAGTAGGATATGGTGCAACTTGTGATGCTCATCATATCACTGCTCCGGACCCGACAGGAATGGGAGCTGCAAATTGTATGAGCAAGGCTGTAAAGGATGCAGGAATTGAACCTAAAGATATTGATTATATCAATGCTCACGGAACATCTACTCATCTTAATGATGCAGGCGAGACAGCAGCTATAAAGATTGCTTTCGGCGATCATGCAAAGGAACTTATGGTTAGTTCGACAAAGTCAATGACAGGACATCTTCTTGGAGGAAGCGGCGCTCTTGAAGCAATCATTTGTGCTGAGGCTCTTCGTGACGGATATGTTCCTGCTACAATTAACTACAAGAATCCTGATCCTGAATGTGATCTTGATATTGTACCTAATGAAGGAAGAAATGTTGATATTAAGTATGCAGCGTCAAATTCACTTGGATTCGGCGGACACAATGCATGTCTTGTATTTAAAAAATGGGAAAATAAATAATTAAGAGTATTTATGGCTTAAACGGGAGGCATAAAAAGATGGAACTTTCATCAAATGATATTCAGAATATTTTACCTCACAGATATCCTATGCAGTTAGTTGACAAGATTGTTGATTTTGAGCCGGGAGTATTTGCTGAAGGTATCAAATGTGTAACTGTAAATGAGCAGTTTTTCTGTGGACATTTTCCACAGGAGCATGTTATGCCGGGGGTGCTCATCATTGAGGCTCTTGCACAGACAGGCGCCGTATGTATCCTTTCAAAGGAAGAGAATAAAGGAAAGATTGCTTTCTTTGGCGGTATTAAGAATGCAAGATTTAAAAAGCAGGTTAAACCGGGAGATGTACTTAATTTAAGATGCGAGATCACTTCAATGAGGGGATCCGTTGGTTTCGGAAAAGCAGTAGCAAGTGTGGATGGAAAGATTGCAGCAACAGCTGAAATATCATTTGTTATTGGGGAAGATAAGGAGTAATATGTCAAATCCGTTATCAGAGGTTTATGGTAAATTCAGAGTGCATTATTACAGAGATGTGTTTAATCGAATTCAGGCGAGAGAATTATCACTTTCGGCAGTTGAGGTTTATTGCGTTGAGATCATTAAGGCACTGAATAAACCAACAATAAATGAATTTGCAAATTTCATAAATATTTCTTCGCCGAATGCGACATATAAAGTTAATTCACTTATTCAGAAGGGATATGTAGTAAAGGTTCAGTCGGAGACAGATAAGAGAGAATACTATCTTGATGTTACCGAGAAATTTTATAAATATTGGAATCTCAGTGAGAAGTATCTTGATATCGTTGAAAAGCGACTTGAGGAAAATCTTACTGCAGAAGAATTTGAAACATTTAATTCGATCCTTAAGAAGATAAGTAACGAAATGATGCCGGAGGTTGGACTTCCGGAGAGAGAGTAATATCATATGGATAAGATTATTGAAGCTATTGAATTCATAGAATCAAAAACTATGAGAAAGTATCTGAACGGACTTTATGCTTCGGGAAATCTCAGCCTTTCAAATGAAGATATGCTTGCTATCGTCTGGAATATGAAGGGCGATATCGATATGAAACAGGCATTTTTAATGAGTTTCACAGATGATGACAGAGCAGGGAAATGTGCAGTTGAACTTGTTAAAAGGATTGAAGCATTCAGAAGTTTTATCAAGGAAAATCATGATGATCTTGTTTATGTACTTACTATGAATGATAAATTCTACGGAGTATATAACAGATTTGATGTTGCCCGTGATGACTATAAAGAAGTCTGGGGTGACGAGGGATTATTTAACGATATGATACTTGAGATATATGATCCGAAAGGAAGTATGTTTAAGGGTCGTATCTTTATAAATAAATCTTTTGATGTCCTTGGATTTGATCTTGGCCTGGATGTTATTAATGACAATAAACTGTGGGAAAGAGGAGAAACAGATGATATTATCAATCATTATGTTGATATTCCTTGTCCTTTCAGTATAGGCGAGAAAGTTACGCTTCCATCATCTTTGGATTGTTTTGAGATTTTTGAAATTCCCGGAAATGATGATAGCAGGGAGAAAATGTTTACGGATCTTACAGTTAAAGCGTATATCTGTGATGATGACGACGTTGCAACTGAAGAAGAAGTGGAATTGGATCTTCTTACTATCGAAAAAAGCAATATTTTGATTTAAATGTCTATAAGATGTTTGAAATATACTAAAACAGACGTGGCCATAATATTTGTGGCTACGTCTGTTTTACTGTATGAAATGTTAGTAATATTGTTAAGTTAACAGTTGTATTATTAACTGAAATATTCTATAATTAGAAATGGTGCAAAGATAAAAGGATGGACCATTACAATCCATCCTTTTACATTAGTGAAGGTTAAAAGTATTTATATGATTAAAGAAGATTAGAAAATCTCCTTTAACAGGGGGCGTATTAATCATTTGTTATGTGCTTATAATAAGGCATTTAAAAGTATTAGTATACAAAAATAATGGCTTATGTATAAAATTTATGACAAATCGATATTTTTCATGAAGGTTGGTGTTTATGGCAAGGTTTGAAGACGAATTTACGGACGTTTTATTTCAAAAACGTGAGAATGATATCAGACATCCGGGGTATGAATCAGAAATGACATTCTATCATCTTATTGCCCAGGGCAGGATGAAAGATATGAAAGAATATAGAAAAAGTACACCTGCATTTAATGCAAAAGAAAGAGGGGTACTTTCAGATGATCCTATTAAAAATACAATGTACCATTTTGTTGCTATGGCAAGTCTTATTTCAAGAATTTGCATAAGCAATGGTATGGAACCTGAGATTGCATATGAAATGAGCGATGTATTTATCAGAAGAGCTGATAAGGCGCGTTCAAAAGAAGAGATAGATGCAACCAGGGAAGTCATGATAGAAGCATTTACAAGTGAGATGGGTAAGAGAAGAAATATCAACGTTAAGTCATCTCAGATAATTCTTTGTCTTGATTATATAAATGATCATCTTCATGATAATATTTCCGTGACGGATTTGGCAGAATATGTTAAACTAAACGAGACTTATCTTTCTAAACTATTTAAGAAAGAGATGAAATGTTCTATAAGTGAACATATCAGAAGTCAAAAGGTAGAAGAGGCAAAGAGCCTGCTTAGATTTTCAGATAAGACAAGTATAGAGATTGCAACAGATCTGGGATTTACATCGCATAGTTATTTTATAAGTGTCTTTAAGAAAGAAGCAGGAATGACACCAAGGGAATACAGGAATGAAAACTTCAGAAAATTCTAGAGAAAGAAAAAATATCCTCAGGAAAGCATTCGGGATATTTTTACGTATCGTCGTAGCCGTCGTTGTTCTGGCGATATTTGTCACGACTTTTATAAATTTATATATCATTTTTCATGTTAAAGGAAGAGTAGTAAGTGTTAATAGTGCACCTGCGGATTATGACTGCATCCTGGTGCTTGGTTGCAGTGTGCATTCTGATGGTACACCTAGTAAGGTTTTACAGAAGAGACTTGATCTTGCTATCAAATTATATAAGAAAAATGGTGGAAAGATCCTCATGAGCGGTGATCATAAAACAGATTATTACAACGAAGTATATGTAATGAAAAATTATGCTATTTCAAGAGGAGTTAAATCAGAAGATATATTCCTCGATCATGCAGGATATTCGACATATGACAGTATTTACAGAGCTAAATATGTTTTCGATGTTAAAAAAATGGTCATCGTAACTCAGGAATATCATGTTTACAGAGCGCTTTATATAGCTGAGCGTTTTGGCATTAATGCATATGGTGTCGGAGCTAAGGACGTACAGAGCCAGGTGCTTCATAATAATGTAAGAGAAATCTTTGCAAGAGATAAGGATTTTGTTACATGTATACTTAAACCTGAAGCTGAAGTATCAGGTGACAAGATTTCACTTTCAGGCAATGGTGATGATACCAATGACAAATAAGGACGGAGATACTGTTCTATGGAATTTAAAGGCATAGTAAAGAAAGATCAAGGCAGATTCATTACAAGATATGATCTTACATATAAAACCGAAGACGGTTTTGATAAGGTTTATGAGATGATAAGCCGTGATAATGACATAAAGAGTTTTGAAGAGTTACATGACAGACCGGCAGATGCTGTTGTTCTTATTATGCACAGTGAAGATGGCGAGAGAATCCTTATCAATAAAGAATTCAGACTTGCGCCGGGTGAATGGGTATTTAATTTCCCTGCAGGACTTATAGATCCGGGTGAAGATTATAAGATGGCTGCAGAGAGAGAACTTAGAGAAGAAACAGGATTGCAACTTGTAGAGATAGAAGATGTAATTGCCGAAAGTTACAGTGCTGTAGGTTTTTCAAATGAAAAAAATATATGCGTTGTCGGATGCTGCAGAGGTGAGATTACCGGAAGTGATTCGTCTCTCGAAGAGATAGAAGCAGGATGGTATACCAGGGATGAAGTAAGAGAACTTCTTAAGACTGAGAAGTTTGCAGCGCGTACACAGGCATATTGTTATATGTGGGTCAAAACAAAGTGATTTCTAAGGCTGTAAATCCATTGAATGTATTTGCAGCCTTTATTTTGATTAGTTGAAGTGTGCATTTGATCAACTGATAGGGGCTGATGTTGATCGATGAAGTTAAAAGTATTTGAAAGAGGATAGAAGGGGGAAATATGGACAAAGCAGGGAAGATAAAAGAACTTAGGGAAATGACCGGAATGAACAGGAGAGAATTCTGCGATTATTTTCAGATTCCATACAGAACTGTTACTGAATGGGAGAGAGATGAGAGGCATGCTCCGGATTATGTAATAAGACTTTTGGATTATTATATAAAGGCGGAAAAGTTGGGCCTAAAAAATGATGAATAGTTGCATTATTACTTTGATTCTGTTAAGGTTATTATCGCGGAATAAGTGATAAATCATCGCTTATCGTGATTGAAAAACAATAGGAAATTTACTATAAAGCTAAAGATTTGGAAGTGGTATTGTGGCAGAAAAAAATGCATTTAATTTATGTAAAAAGAACTCGAGAGTTATGTGGGTTGATGTTGCAAAAGGACTTTGTATGTTTGTGGTAATTATGTCACATACAGTACATGCCGAAGGTGAAAAATCATTCCCGCTGATCAGTAGAGGGATGGCGATGTCTTTCCATATGCCGTTATTTTTTATCTTAAGTGCATATACATTCCATTTTTCAGAAAATATGGAGCAGTTTAAAAAGGCTGCGATTAAATCGGCGAAGCGACTTTTGATACCTTCACTGATAATATTCGTCATAAGAATATTTATGTATGATAAGATACTTACGGAAGGTGGAGTGAGTCTTGAGTATTTTATAAAAAAATCGCTTAGCTTGCTCTTTTCAAGTGGTGTAGGAATCAATTTCGCAGGATTGGATGTACCGGCATTCGGAATGATCTGGTTTTTGATGGTTTTATTTGTAGCAAGAGTATTATTTGATTATATCCATCTTGTGTTCGAAGAGAAGTATGTTTTTCCGGTATGCGCTCTTTGCTCTATTGTCGGAGTAACACTTGGAAAAAGTACAACGACATTTTTAGCTATTGATATAGCATTTGCGATACTTCCGCTTTTTTGTTTCGGATATAAGCTTAGAAATGTGAATTTCGAGAATAAGAAACCGCTTATCATTATAAGAGACGCGCTCATAGCAGGGGCTGTCTGGGGAGGCCTTTTATATGTAACTTTCCCGGATTACAGACATGTTAGTTACCTTGAGCTGGCTCCGAGAAATTATCCAATCTACCCGCTGTGTTTTATAATAGCGATAGCAGGAACTGTTATGTTTTGTAAGATTTGTTGTCTTATAGATAAGATTCCGGGCCTTGCGATCATACTTAGATTTATAGGTAAAAATTCATTATATTTATATATGATCCACTGTCTCGATATGATATGGGACAAGCTGTGGGTTGATTATTCATCTCAGAAGATTCAGGTTCTGATGAGATGCCTTACTGATTTTGGAGCATTTCTTATATTGATAGTAATCCTTTATGCACCGAAGCTTTTGATCAGTAAGAAGGTTAAAGAAGTGAATTAAAGAAGTGAATTAAAGAACTACTAAATATATTATAAAATGGAGACTAATATGAATATTGGACTTATTATAGCAGGAGGTTCGGGTGCGAGAATGCATCAGGATATCCCAAAGCAGTTTATAACAGTAAATGAAAAGCCGGTTATAGTTTATACACTTGAGGCGTTTCAGGAGCATCCTATGATCGATGCTATTGCGGTAGTATGTATCGAAGGATGGGAGCAGGTATTATCTGCATATGCACGTCAGTTTAATATCACAAAGCTAAAATACATTGTGCCGGGCGGACAAAATGGCCAGGGCTCAATCAGAAATGGTGTTTACGAACTCGAAAAGCATTTTTGTCCGGACGATATTGTTCTTATTCATGATGCTATCAGACCTATGGTTTCAGCAGAGATCATTTCCGACTGCATAAGAATTACACAGGAAAAAGGTAATGCAATCACTGTAATCCCTTGTGCTGAAGCTATGATGCAGACTGAGGATGGCGTCGTTTCATGCGGAAGTTATCCAAGAGATAATCTTAAGAGAACACAGACACCGCAAGGATTTAAGCTTGGAGATATCTGTCAGCTTCACAGAGATGCACTTGAGAAAGGCATTACCAATTCAGTTGCATCATGTACTCTTATGATTGAAATGGGTAACCAGGTATATTTCTCTAAGGGTTCAGAGAAGAATATCAAACTTACGACAGTAGAAGATATTGATATATTTAAAGCACTTTTGATGGCGAAAAGATCGGATTGGCTTAAAGACTGATAAGTTGATCTTTGATAAATGATTGGAAATTAAGGAGCTGTTTCATGAAATATTTTAGCAAGGAAATACAAAAAGACGGATATATCTACAAGACGGCCGGCGTTAAGGCGAGAGATGATGTAGATGCAATCCTTCGAGATGCCGGATTTAAGGAACTTCTTATTCCGACTGTTGGCGATGAAGATAGAAAAGAAGCAGGAAAAGTTAAGAAGCTCATGGCACATTTCAGAATAAGAAATGTGTGGAACAAGGAAACAAAACATATGGGTAAAGGCGATATTTTAGTTATCCAGTACCCTACTATCGAGCATAGCATTTTCCTTACTTCTGTTTTAAGAGATCTTAGAAAAAGGGGAGTAAAGATTTATTTCCTGATTCATGATCTTGAATATATCAGACTTGCAGTTCCGGGAAATGAGGAAATGACAAGTGCAAAGAGTAAGAGACTTGAGCTTGAGCAGAAAGCACTTCATTTTGGAAATAAGATCATCGTTCATAATGAGGCGATGATAGATAAGATGGTAGAGCTTGGCTTCAACAGAAAGAAACTTGTTTCACTGGAGATATTTGATTATCTTATTCCGGATTATGATTCTCAGAAGATGACTGAGAGAAAGAATAGTAAGGATATGCCGGTTATAATTGCCGGAAATCTTCTTAAGGCGAAGGCTGAATATGTATACAGTCTTCCTGAGACAGTGGAATTTAATCTCTTTGGTGTAAATTACGAGGATGAGGAGAAGAAGAATATCCATTATATGGGATCATTCCTTCCTGATGAACTTCCTTATAGTCTTGATGGAAGCTTTGGTCTTGTTTGGGACGGAAATACTTCTGAAACCTGTTCGGGAGTATATGGTGAGTATCTGAAGATCAATAACCCTCATAAAACATCACTTTATCTCGCATCGGGAATTCCTGTGATCATTTGGAGTAAAGCAGCTCTTGCGGGATTTATCTGTAATAATAATGCCGGTTTCGCAGTTGATTCTTTATATGACATTCCGAAATTCATAGAGAATCTTACACTGGAAAAGTATAGTGAAATGAAGAAGGGAGCAGAGTTCCTTTCAAAGAAGTTAAAGAGCGGATATTTCACAAAGCAGGCAATTGAAAAATGCCTCAAAAAAGCAGACTGATTATTACGGACATAACACAAATAGCAATATCCGATCGGATTATCTGGAAAGGATAACTTATGGAGGATAAAAACGAATTAAACAGTCACGAGATAACACAGATGAATCTGGCTTATAAAAGAACCGATCTTTCTATCATCAGAACCGAACTTGCAATAAGCAATACGAAGCTTTCTGTTGAGCAGACTCATCTATCATTTCTTAGGACCATAGTTTCATTGATTGGTAGTGCGGCAACAATTTATAAAGCACTTCCGGCTCTGGGAGTATCTAATATATTCTCATCTGTACTTGCAATATTTCTTGTTTTGGCTGCTGTATATTTTATAATCAGAGACAGACTTACATATCCGAGACTTAAGGCGAAAATTAAGGATATAGAAGAGCAGAAGGAGCGTCTTGTCCTTGAAAGAAGATATAGTGAAGAGGCAGATGATTGATACAAAAAAATATTTGTAAAGATAAAATAAGAAACCCGCGGGACAACAGTTCCGCGGGTTTTCTTGATAGAAATATATTTAATATTTAATCTCATTTGTATCTACCTTTAATGTGTAGAGTTCATTATGAGTTATCTGATGTTCTTTATCAGGTATTACCATATAATCACCGTAAAGATTGCTGAGGTAAGTATCATATCCGACAGGAATAGGAAGTTTTCTTCCGCAGAAATCAACACGTACAGCTTCTGCCATATGCTTTCTTTCGATGGTTTCTCTGTCCCAATAATGAACAGCTAAACTTACACCGACAAGATTTGATGTATCGAAATCATATTTACGAGCTGAAAGATTCATACGAAGAGCAATACCACGAGCACTGAGATGCTTTGTGAAAAGTCCCATGATCTTCTTGATGGTTCTGTATTTCTCATCTTTTACAAATGCTTTTCTGATGGTTGAGTTTCTGATGATTTCAAGAACCTGAAGCTTTTTATAAAAGAATTTTCTTGCGAGACGACCGTCAGGAAGTCCGTCTATTGGCATAATATCTGCAAATATTCCGATCTCTTTATCATT
This sequence comes from Eubacterium ruminantium, assembly GCF_900167085.1. Lineage (GTDB taxonomy): Bacteria > Bacillota > Clostridia > Lachnospirales > Lachnospiraceae > Eubacterium_Q > Eubacterium_Q ruminantium. The sequence continues at coordinate 177,417 of NZ_FUXA01000003.1, read as the reverse complement.
TACATTTTTGTAAACAACAGATGTTCCTTTACGCCATACTCGTGCAAATGGTCTGACCCAGGTCTTGTCAATCTCACAAGATGAGAGACCGTATTTTGCTTCATATGCTTTGCCGAAGGTTTTAAGGAATTTCATATAATCCTTTCTCGGCATCATGATATCTACATCGTCATCCCAAGGGATAAATCCGTTATGTCTTACAGCACCGATGCATGAACCACCGGAAAGATAGTAACGGATATTGTTCTCGGTACAGAAGTCATCGATATCACATATTATTTCAAAAAGAACTGACTGCATCAGCTCAAGTTTTTTACTGTTTTCTACTATTTCCATGATATTGTCCTTTGAAATGTTATTTGGCTATCTCAGCGTAGTGTCTGTTTCTTTCGGCTTCCGGAGGTGGAGTCATGTAATTCGGACCGAATATAGTTGTAAGAACGCCATCTGCGTCAACAGGTCCGTTAATCATTTCACCTTCGAATTTATATTTCTTAGCTGACTTGAAATATTTTCTGTCGAATATCTCGTCGAACCCAAAAGCAGCAAGATAATCAATAACATATTTTGTATTTGAATCAAATGGATATTTCATAAGTATCTTATTAAGCTTATGAAGACATAAACGGTAGTCGACAAATTTGCCGATCCATTTGAAATGAGAAGCTATTTTGATAGCAATCTTTCCTTTGCGGCTTCTTTTTCTTTTCTGATCTACTAACTGATCATACTGAACTATATTGTTGAGATTCCACCAGAAACTAAGATGAATCTTGTGGATTGTACTTTTAAGTTTAGAACCAGGGAAACCATCAAGAGGAATGACATCGATCCAAACATATTCTTCACGAGGGATGTTAGCCATGTTGATAACAAGCTTCATCTCTTTTGTGATAAGTCTGGCCCATGGATATCTTGAATTGCCTTTCTGATACATCATGAGAGAATAGCCTTTTTTGAACTCTTTTCTGGAGAGGCGGATAAACTTCTCATAATCCTCTCTAGGCATTCCTACATCTATATCATCATCCCATGGTATGAAACCGTCATGACGTACGGCACCAAGGAGAGTTCCGGCAAGCATATAATACCTGAGATTATGCTTTTCGCAGACTCTTATGAAGTCTTTTAAAAGATCAAACTCCATTAATTGTAATTTTCTGAGTGTCTCTTTATCCATAATTAAATGCTTATCTCCATTTTCATTATTGTATTTCGAGCAAATTATAGTTTAATATAAGTTGTTCTGTCAATGAATGTTTTTTGATATTTAATTAAGCTGAAATTCAAGGTGTTGAATTAAATATGTAAAAATGTTAAACTGTCATATTAGTATAGTGGTCATGAAGTAGTTGACCGCATTAATATTATCAATCATTTCGGAGGTTTTTTTATGAAGACTGTCTATACCTGTTTTAGTACTGATGTTATTCATGATGGTCATGTTAATATCATTAATAATGCAAAAAAGTACGGAAAGGTTATCGTAGGTTGTCTCACTGATAAAGAGATGATCAGATGCACAAAATTCCCGACAACAACCATTGAAGAAAGAATGGAACTTTATAAAACAATAGATGGAGTTGATGAAGTAATTGTTCAGGACAATATGCTTTATGATGATGTTATCGAGAAGCTTCATCCTGATTATGTTGTTCACGGAGATAATTGGAAGAGCGGTGCTGAAAAGTCGGTAAGAGATCATGTTGAAGCGCTTTTAAATGCATATGGCGGTGAGATCATCGACGTGCCTTATACATATAATGAAGATGTTAAAAAGGTTGATGACAGACTTAGAGAAAAACTTGGAATGCCTGAATACAGAAGAAAGAGACTTCGTCAGCTTATAGAGATGACACCTGTTGTAAAGGTAATGGAAGCTCATTCGGGACTTACAGGACTTATCGTTGAGAAGACTGTTGTTGAAGGTGATAACGGAAGACTCGATCAGTTCGACGGAATGTGGGTTTCATCTCTTTGCGACAGTACAGATAAAGGTAAGCCGGATATCGAACTTGTTGATATGTCATCAAGACTTAATACCATAAATGATATCATGGAAGTTACTACAAAGCCTATTATCCTTGATGGAGATACAGGCGGACTTACAGAGCATTTTGTATATAATGTAAGAACTCTTGAAAGAATGGGTGTAAGTGCCATAATCATCGAAGATAAGACAGGCTTAAAGAAGAATAGTCTTTTTGGTACAGAGGTTGTTCAGACTCAGGATAGTATAGAGAATTTCTCTGAGAAGATCAGAGCAGGTAAGAAGGCTCAGCTTTCTGATGACTTCATGATAATTGCCAGAATCGAAAGTCTTATTCTTGAGCGTGGAATGGAAGATGCACTTGAAAGAGCATTTGCATTTGCAGCTGCCGGGGCTGACGGTATCATGATTCACAGCCGTAAGAAAGACCCAACAGAGATCTTTACTTTCTGCGATAAGTTTAGAGAGAAAGATAAGAAGACACCTATCGTTGTTGTTCCTACTTCATTTAACCAGGTTACTGAAGAAGAACTTGCATCACATGGCGTAAATATTGTTATCTATGCTAACCAGCTTATGAGAGCAGCTTTTCCTGTTATGAAGAAGACAGCTGAAGGTATACTTAAGGCTCACAGAGCAAAAGAAGTTGATGATTCACTTATGCCATTCAAGGATATCATCAGACTTATCGATGAGATATAAAATAAATTATTTGAATCGTATTGGAATAGGGAATATTTAATTATGAATAATAAAAAATATCTTATTCTTTCTGATATACATGGAAATGTCAGTGCTTTTAATTCAGTCTTGGAAGACTGTAAGAATGACGAATTTGAAGGCATTATAATTCTTGGTGATTGTATAGATTACGGGATGAGATCGAATGATATAATTGAATCCATCATAAAGCTTGGTGCCGGTGAGTGGAAAAACAAGATATTGGTTAATATCTGGGGAAACCATGAGAAACTGGTTGTAGATAAAGATCTTGAAAGATTATCATCCGACAGAGGAAGAGTAATGGCGAAATATACAGCCGGCAATCTTACGGATGCTTCGGTTGAATACATTAATACCAAGATGAATAAAGCGGGATTCGAAGAAGTTACGATAGAAGGATTTAAATTCCTTGCCGTTCACGGATCTATGCAGGATAATTTCTGGAAGTCGATCATGCCAGGTGAATTGAGAGGCGATTATAAAGAATATGATTTCGTACTCTCGGGACATTCACATTATCCGCATTGCTTCGCAGAATTCTATGATGTGGACGATCCGGAAAACAGGAATAAAAAGGCAGTTACATTTATAAATCCGGGTTCGGTGGGACAGCCTAGAAATCATAATCCTATGGCGCAATATGCTGTTCTCAGCCTTCCTTCGAAGAGGGTTGAACTTCGTGCTGTTGAATATGATATTGAATATGAGCAGTCACTTTTCCCTGATGAGATAGATGCTTTTTATAAAACAAGACTTACAAGAGGCGTTTAAAGATAAAGCATATCAAATGTGCTGATATAGAAAAGAGGTAAATGATTTGAAGACTTTATATGTTATAAGCGGTGTTACCGGAATGACAGGTAATGAGCTTGTTAGACAGATTCTTGCAGATAAAGCATGTGAGGATCACATCATTGGTTTCGATAATTTCTACGCATCATCCATTGAAACCGTTAAGGATTCATTAGATGATAAGCGTTTTGATTTCTATGAATATGATCTTAATAACGAATCAGAGATGAATGATATAAAGGATAAGGTGAAGAACCTTACCGGCAATTTCGATGAAACAGTTTATATCAACTGTGCGGCAGTAGTTCATACAGAACATTTTTATCATGTATATGAAACATATGAGACAAATGTTACAGGTATGAATAATTTCCTTCAGCAGGCAATAGAAGTCGGCGCTAAGAAATATATCAACTGCTCTACATCAGAAGTTTATTCTATGAGCTCATGGAATGAAAATGGTGGAGTAAGCGAGTCGGATTATCTTACGTTATCAAATGCAGAGCATTCACAGCGTACAAGTTATGCAGTAGGAAAGCTTCTTACAGAGTTCTTCATGAAGGACGCGGTAGATAATGGAAAGATTCTCGGATGTTCTATAAGATTTGCAAATGTATATAGCAAAAATGAACGTTATCCAAAACATATCATTCCGTTTATCATCAATAGTTTTAAAGATAACGGAAAAGTAGTTCTTCTTGAAAATTCAAAAGTAAACAGAAGAACATTCTTAAATAATTATGACAGCTGCAGTGCTGTTCTTGCGCTTGCCAAGACAGATTCTGCACTTGACGGTACAGTTTATAATGTTGCAACAGATGAAGAGATATCTATGATAGATCTTGCAAAGCTCTGTGCATCTAAGATGGGAATCACAGATCCTGTAATAGAATTTGAAGGATACAGAAAGTCGGATCCGGAAAGAAGAATTCTTTCTACAAAGAAGATCAAAGAAAGAACTGACTGGAAACCTGTTATAAGTCTTGATAAAGGACTTGATGAATGTATCGAGAATTATCTTAACAGTTAATCATAAAATATCACCCGTAATCATACGGGTGAATATTTTGCTTTATAGGAGATTTGATTATTCAGTCAATAATTCCTTAAATATACGACTCATAGCATGATGAGATTACGGAGGTAATATGAAAGCAGCTATTATCACACTTGCCGGAATTTCCAGCAGGTTCAATGAAGGAATACCGGAATCTGAGAAGATTCATAAGAGTATTTATTTCGAGGGTGAGAAGAAGGATACGATACTTTTTCATCTTTTGAAAAAATGTATATTTGCTGACAGGATAATCCTTGTTGGTGGATATAAGTATGATGATATAAAGGATTATATAGACAGTCTTCCTGATGAATATAAAAAGAAGATCACTCTTACTTACAATGAGCATTTCGAAGATCTTGCTTCAGGTTACAGCCTTTACGTAGGCCTTAATGAGCTTTTTAAGGAGAAAGAGAATATCGAGGAAGTATTATTTATCGAAGGTGATCTTGATGTGGATAAGACATCATTTGATAAGATCGTTAAGGCTGATAAGAGCGTGCTTACATATTCATTTGAACCTATTTATGCTAAGAAAGCAGTAGTTCTTTATAAAGATGGCGAAGATAGATTTAAATATGCATTTAACAGCAGTCACGGGCTGCTTAAGATAGATGATCAGTTTTCTGTCATACTTAATTCCGGACAAACATGGAAATTCACTGATATAAATAAGCTTAAAGAAGCAAATGATGAGTTCTATGAGAAGGAAAAAGACGGAACCAATTTGAAGATCATTCAGAATTATATCAATAGATGTTCATCGGATGATTTCTGTCTTGTAAGCATAGACAGATGGACAAATTGTAATACCAGAGATGATTATAAAAAATTACTTACATACTGGGAGGAAGATGAAAATGAAAACATTAAATGAGAGACTCAAGACAGTTGAGAAACATATCAAAAAAGAAGAAATAAAAGTTATGATCATAGGACTTGGAAGTGTTGGTTCATATCTTTTGGATTATCTTGTAAGCCAGAATGATCCTGCTCTCAGTGTCGTTGTTGTTGGACGTGATGAAGCTAAAATGCAGCAGAAGGTAAATATCATCAGAGTCGGCGCTCTTATAAGAGGACTCAATAAGTCACATATCGCTGTTGAAGGAAATGTTGACCTTAATGATATCGCAAGCATTCAGAAGGCTATTGAGAAGCATGATCCTGATTTTATTGTAAATTCAAGCAGAGCTTATCCGGGACTTAAGTATGGAAGTATCTCTTGGTCAAATGTAAGAGCATACGGTATCTGGAGCCCGCTTTCAATCAGATTCACAAAGAATATAATGGATGCCTGTGATGCAGCTGATACAAATGCAGTAGTCATCAATACATCTTATTCTGATGCAGTTATTCCATGGCTTAAGAGTGCAGGTAAGGCTTATCCTGATTTCGGAAGCGGAAATCTTAATCATCTTATTCCAAGAATGAAATTTGCAGTAGCTGATATGCTTAAGGTAAAGGATTTCTGGAATGTTGAGATTGCATTTGCAGCAGGTCATTTCCATGATGTTGTTATCAGTAAGGAAGGCCATACAGAAGGCGTTACACTTCCTTTAAAGGTTTATTATAAGGGCGAAGAGCAAAATCTTTCACACGAAGAAATCTATAAAGCATGCAGTATTTCAATGCCTGTAGATCAGACAAGAAATATGATGAATGCATCAAGTAATTTCCAAATCATAAAGGCTGTAATAGATGCTGTTCGTACACAGGAAGATCAGAAGCTTTTCATTCCTGGATTTGACGGACAGATCGGTGGATATCCTGTAATTGTAGGATATAAGAACAATGAGCTTTCAGCATATATTGATGAATCTGATTTCAGCTTTGAAGAGATGAACAAGGCTGACAGAGAATCAATGGCTCTTGATGGAATTGAAGATGTTGTAGACGGAAATCTTATCTACACAGATGCTCTTATCGCTAAGGCCGAGAAAGCATTCGGTGCAACACTTCCTAAGAAGGTTGCTTACGATGATATCGATAAGACAGCAAAATTTATAATTGATAATATTATTACACCTAAGCTTAATGAAAAAGCTTAATATTCTTCCGGAGGACAGTAATGAAGATAGAAAAGTTAGTTGAGATAATCGGTTCGGATTTTTATACAGGAGTTCCTGACAGTCAGCTTCAGGCACTTTGTAATTATCTAATGAATACATATGGTATAGATCAGAAGCATCATATAATAGCTGCAAATGAAGGTAACTGTGCTGCAATTGCTGCAGGATATCATCTTTCAACAGGTAAAGTTCCTGTTGTTTATATGCAGAATAGTGGTGAAGGAAATATCATTAATCCTGTTGCTTCACTTTTAAATGATAAGGTTTATGCTATCCCTGTTATTTTCATCGTAGGATGGAGAGGAGAGCCGGGTGTTCATGATGAGCCTCAGCATATTTATCAGGGAGAAGTTACTGTAAAACTTCTTGAAGATATGGGTATCGAACCATTTATCATCGGTAAAGAAACAACTGATGAAGAAGTTGCGAAGAAGATGGAAGAATTTAACGAGATCCTTAAGACAGGTAAGAATGTTGCATTCGTCATCAGAAAAGGCGCAATCTCATATGATGAGAAGGTTGTTTATAAGAATGACAACAAGATGGTCCGTGAAGAGATAATCGGGCATATTGTTAAGGCGGCAGGTGAAGATCCGATAGTATCAACTACAGGTAAAGCAAGTCGTGAACTTTTTGAGATAAGAGAGGCCAATAAGCAGTCTCATAAATATGATTTCCTTACTGTTGGTTCAATGGGACACAGTTCATCAATAGCACTCGGAATCGCTATCAATAAACCGGATACCAGAATATGGTGTATCGATGGTGACGGTGCAGCGCTTATGCATATGGGTGCTATGGCTGTTATCGGTTCCAATAAGCCTTCAAATCTTATTCATCTCGTTATCAATAACGGGGCTCATGAAACAGTAGGAGGAATGCCTACAGTTGCGGGAAATATTAATATTGTGGAAATCGCAAAAGCCTGCGGTTATCCGAATGCTATAAGTGTAGATAATTTTGATGATCTTGATAAGGAACTTGAAAATGCTAAGGCACGTAAAGAATTAAGCCTTATCGAAATTAAATGTTCTCTTGGGGCGAGAGCAGACCTTGGTCGTCCGACAACAACTGCACTTGAAAATAAAGAAAACTTTATGGAGTTTCTTAAAACACTGTAAGGGATTCGAATTTTATGTATAGCATTTAAGAATGACAGAACATAAAAGTGAAGAAAGGGATTTGTATGAGTAAAATATCTAAAAGTATTTTAGATTTTATTGTTAAAGGGAATCAAAAGAATTCTTTTAAGGTTGAAGTGATGGATCCTGATGATCCAAAGCTTAAAAAACGTAAAAAGAAAAAGGATTCAGAAACAAAATCCGATAAGGCCACTCCTCCCGGAAGTAAAAGGTTTAAAGCAGTTATCATTGCACTTTTAGTATGTGGGGTGATAGGCTTTTGCATTAATTATGTTGCCCTTCCGGCATGGAATCTCCATAGCAGAGGTTTCTGGGGATTTATGATATTTGAGACGCTTCTTTTTATGGCCATTTATGAGCTGAGCCTTTTTGAAAATGGTTACAGAATGGCGATAGGAGATAAGATAGTCTGTGCTATACCATTTGTTCTGATAGGACTTTATTTTATATTATCTATCATCGGCGCTATGATATTTAATTCAAAAAGATATGCCAACATCATTAAAGTGGAGAATGGTAAATTTGAGGAGGATATACAGCCGGTTAAATCAGTAAATAATATTGCTCTTATGGATACGGAAACAGCAAAGGTTTTCGGAGAGAGAACTCTCGGATCCCTTTCGGATGTTGTTTCACAGTATGACTTGTCAGGTGAATATGCGCAGATAAATTATCAGGGTAATCCAATGAAGGTTTCCTCTCTTCAGTATGAAGGATTCTGGAAATGGGTTGCGAATAAGAAAGACGGTATTCCGGGATATGTTCTTGTTGATCCTGTAAATAATACTTCCAAATATGTAAAGCTTGAAAAGCCGATTCATTATAGTCCGTCAGAGTATTTCCATAATGATCTTATGAGAACTCTCAGACGTAAATATCCTACAAAGATGTTCTATGATGTATATTTTGAAGTTGATGAAGAAGGAAATCCTTATTATGTAGCCGCTACTGAATCGCCAACAATAGGATGGTTTTCAGGTATGGAAATCGATGGTGCGGTTGTAATGGATGCTTCGACAGGTGAGTCGAAATATTATAAGGCGAAAGATATTCCTGAATGGGTTGATGTTGTTTATGACGGAGATTATATAACAGAGAAACTTAACTGGAACGGTAAATATCAGAATGGATTCCTCAACAGTCTCTTTGCTAAAAAGGGATGTCGTAAAACAACAGATGATTATGGATATATTTCCATTGGAACAGATATTTATTATTATACAGGTATCACATCTGCAGCGGGAGACTCTTCAAATATCGGAGTTGTTCTCGTTAATGAAAGAACATGTGAGACTAAGTTCTATGAGATAGCCGGTGCGGATGAGCATTCGGCAATGGAGGCAGCGGAAGGTGAAGTTCAGCAGTATGGCTACACTGCATCATTCCCATCAATCATCAATGTAAATGGTGAGCCGACATATATAATGGTTCTTAAAGATAATAACAATATCGTAAAAGAATATGCCATGGTAAATCTTGAAAACTATACTAAGGTTGTTGTGGCGGATACTCAGACAGAAGCATTTTCAAAATATATTACTCTTCTTGGAATAGATGAACCTGAAGACAATAAGGACGAAGATGTAAAATATATTGATAAAAAAATTAAAGTCAAAGAAATAAATTATATTGTTATAGAAGGGAATACTGTGGCTTACATAAAAGCAGAAAACGGCCCGATTTATAAGACTTCATTTACAGAAGATCTTATAACTCTTGAAAGTGGTATGACTGTTACAGTTCGTTACAATGAAAAATTCGACAATAGCGACATTATTTCCGTTTCCGAGGTTATTAAATAACCGGCGGGTAGTGTGAAATTTCATAGCGGATTAATTGGTCGACTGAGTAATAAAACCAAGTTATGAATCGTATGACGGGTGGAATGCTCGAGTGTGGATCAATTGATTCGATGAATAAAAAAACTCCGACAGAAATCAGTTATCTGAAATCTGTCGGAGCTTTTTTTATATGTTTAAAATATTATGCAAGAGAAGCGGTGATTATAGCCATGGAATAAACTTCAATTGCGTTACATCCTCTTGAAAGATCATTTATCTGTGCATTAAGTCCGAGAAGAATAGGACCATATGCTTCGAAGTTACCCATTCTCTGGGCAATCTTGTAACCGATATTTCCGGCGTTGATGTCAGGGAAAATAAATGTATTTGCATATCCGGCAACATTTGAATCAGGACATTTCTGACGAGCTACTCTAGGAGAAACGGCTGAGTCAAACTGGAATTCACCATCGATAGGTGTATCAGGATATTCTTCGATTGCTTTCTGTGCTGCATTTCTCATTTTTGTAACTGTATCGCCGGCGCCTGATCCGTGAGTAGAATATGAAAGGAATGCAACCTTTGGATCTATACCGAATACCTTGGCACACTGGATTGTTTCACCGCAGATTTCAACAAGTTCATCTTCTGATGGGCTGATATTGATAGCACAGTCCGCCATGGCGATAACTTCATTACCACCTGTAACAGATGGACGAACGAGAATGAAGCATGATGAAACGATTGAATTACCAGGTTTTGTTTTGATGATCTGAAGAGCAGGTCTTACGGTATCGGCTGTTGAATAAGTAGCGCCACCGAGAAGACAGTCGGCAACTTTCATCTGAACAAGCATTGTTCCGAAATAGTTTGCCTGGCGAAGGATCTTTTCTGCTTTTTCCTTTGTCATTCCTTTTGCTTTTCTGATCTCTACAAATATATCAACCATTTCATCGAAACGGTCATAGTTTTCAGGGTCTATAATCTCGGCACCGCGTATATTGAATCCGGCATCTTCAGCTGCTTTCCATATCTCATCACGGTTTCCGAGAAGAACAGGGTGAAGGAAGTTACTTGCAAGAAGTCTCGAGGCAGCCTCGAGTATTCTTGGGTCAGATCCCTCGGTAAGTACGATTTTTTTGGGGTCATTTTTTAGTTTCTCAATCATAGAACCAAAACCGAATTCCATATATGATACCTCCTGTGTGAGCTTAATTTCGAAAATAATGTATGATTATACACTATTTTTCATGCATTTTGTAGCTTTTTTGCGATTTTTTTGTATATTTTTTTGTACAATTGCATAGTCATTTAACAATTTTTGAACAATTGATAGCAATATTTGACAAGAAAAAATACCGGGGCATATTGTATATTTTAAGTATAGTAAAAAGTGTAACTTTGTATACTGCTGCCGGGGATATCCGGGGCGATAATATGAGGAGGTACGAATTAATGGTAGTCAGAGATTTTGGACAGATCAGTACAGGTGAGACAGCTCATCTTTATACTGTAAAGAATGGTAATGCAGAAGTTTCCGTAACGGATTTTGGCGCAACACTTGTTAATTTTATATATACATCAAAAGACGGAAAGAAGACAGATATCGTACTTGGATATGATGATGTTAAGGGCTATGAAGATGGCGATAAGTTCTTCGGAGCAACAGTTGGAAGAAGTGCCAACAGAATCGGAAATGCTTCATTTAAGCTTAATGGAAAAGAGTACAAACTTACAGAGAATGACGGAACCAACAATCTTCATAGCGGACCTTGCGGTTATGAGAAGAGAATATGGGATTATATAGAAAGTGCTGAGAACAGCATTACATTTGGATTAAAGAGTGCTGATATGGATCAGGGATATCCCGGAAATGCTTGCATTACAGTTCAGTATACTCTTACAGCTGATGCGGCTCTTGTAATAAGATACACAGCTGTTTCTGATAAGGATACAGTCATGAATCTTACAAACCACAGCTATTTCAATCTTAATGGTGAAGGAAGCGGAAGTATCTTATCGCACAAGATTAAGATTTCAGCTGAGCATTTTACACCTGTTGACAAGAGACTCATCCCTTCAGGCGAGCTTAGAAGTGTAGCAGGAACAAAATTCGATCTCAGAGAATTTACTAAGATTTCAGATAACTTTGATTTAAGTGATGAGCAGATGAATCTTACAGGAGGATTTGATCATAACTTCGCACTTGATCATTCAATCAGTTTCGATAATGATTCAAATATGCTTCTTGCACCTTGCGCTGAAGTTACAAATGATGTATTAAAACTCAGCGTTTACACAGACCTTCCGGGAATTCAGTTCTATAGCGGAAACTTCATCGGAAATGTTAAAGGTAAAGCAGGAAAAGAATACAATTCTCAGGACGGATTATGTCTTGAATCACAGTACTATCCGGACAGTATCAATAAGGCTGCTGACTTCGATGCATTTGAAGCACCAATCCTTAAAGCCGGAAAAGTATATACAACAAAAACAGTATATAAAGTTTCAGAGGTATGATATTTTACAGACTCATGGAACATAAGAGATAGAAATGAAAAATACAGAAAGGAGGGGTAAGTTGAACGAGGAATTTATAAATAAGGCAGAAGAACTCGTTGGTAAGATGACTATCGAAGAAGCGATGACACAGCTTAGATTCAATGCGCCTGCTATTGATAGACTGGGTATTCCTTCATACAACTGGTGGAATGAAGGACTTCACGGACTTGCCAGAAGTGGAACCGCAACGGTATTTCCGCAGGCAGTGGGACTTGCTTCAATGTTTGACAGAGATATCCTGCAGAAGATTGCAGATGTTGTTTCTACAGAAGCAAGAGCAAGATATAATGAATGTACTAAAGACGGCGACAGAGGAATCTATAAAGGCATAACACTTTGGTCACCGAATATAAATATCTTCAGGGATCCGAGATGGGGACGAGGTCAGGAAACATTTGGTGAAGATCCATATCTTACCGGAGAACTTGGACTTAGTTTTATAAAAGGGCTTCAGGGAGATGGCAAATATCTGAAGACTGCGGCATGTGCAAAGCATTTTGCTGTACATTCAGGTCCTGAAGCAGTAAGACATAGCTTTAATGCTGAGGCATCACCTAAAGACATGAATGAAACTTATCTGCCGGCATTCGAAAAGGCGGTTAAGGCAGGAAATGTTGAGACTGTAATGGGTGCATATAACAGAACCAACGGTGAGCCTTGCTGCGGAAGTGAGACACTGCTTGATAAAACACTCAGAAAAGAGTGGGGATTCAAGGGACATGTTGTATCGGACTGCTGGGCAATAAGAGATTTTCACACCAATCACAAAGTTACTGACGCACCGTTTGAATCGGTTGCTATGGCGCTCAATGCAGGATGCGATCTTAACTGCGGTAACAGTTACGAATGTATGCAGACGGCTCTTGATGAAGGACTTATTACTGAAGAAGCGATCAGAACAGCTGCTAAGCGTTTATTTACAACAAGAATGAAGCTTGGAATGTTTGCGGACGACTGCGAATATGATAGTCTCGGACAGCTGGATATTGATACTCCGGAAAGCAGAAAGCTTTCATATGAGGCAAGTTGTAAATCAATCGTAATGCTTAAAAATGACGGCATACTTCCACTGAAGAATGTTAAGACTATAGGCGTTATCGGACCGACAGCAGCTTCAATCGAAGTCCTGAACGGAAATTATAACGGAACAGCAGCGGAATATATTACAAATCTTACGGGAATTCAGAGAGTTGCCGGAGATGACATAAGAGTTCTTTATGCCAAAGGAAGTCACCTTTATCTTGATAAAGAGCAGCCACTTGGCGAAGTAGATGACAGAATCGCCGAAGCGCTCAGCGTTGCAAGACATAGTGATGTGATAGTTGTATCTGTCGGACTTGATGCAACTCTCGAAGGTGAAGAAGGCGATACGGGAAATGCATTTGCAGCAGGTGATAAGGTTAATCTTTTCCTGCCGGATTGCCAGAGAAGACTTATCAGAAAACTTGCAGAGATAGGTACACCGATGATTCTTGTAAATAATACAGGAAGTGCGATGGATCTCACTGAAGAAGAAGGATATGCATCAGCTATACTTCAGTGTTGGTACAGTGGTGCATACGGCGGACTTGCTCTTGCAGATACTATTTTTGGTAAAAATAATCCAAGCGGAAAGCTTCCGGTTACATTTTATAAAGACGGAACACTTCCTGACTTTGAAGATTACAGCATGAAAGGCCGTACTTACCGTTACCTCTATGAGGATGCGGAATATCCATTCGGATACGGACTTAGCTATACAAAATTCAGTTATGATTCACTGAATATTAGAAATTCTGAGGACAGTAACAAGATCATCTGCAGCTTTAATGTTACTAATATCGGTGACATTTCCGGAGATGGAGTATCGGAGATTTATATCGCCGGACATATAGTTGAAAAAGCTGAAAATGAAATGAATGATGCATATCTCGGTAAGATGGAGATTGATAATCAGCCGAAATGGAGCCTTGCAGGATTTGAAAGAACATCCCTTAATGCGGGAGAGAAGAAGCGTATTACGGTCGAGCTTGATAAAGACAGCTTTAAGACAGTATTGTCAGATGGCTCAAAAGAACTGCTTCACGGTAAATATACTATTTACGTAGGTGGAAGCCAGCCGGATGAACTTAGTAGAAATCTTACGGGTTCATCACCGATAAGTATCGAGATCGATCTGTAGAATAAAATTTTATTAGAGAAGGAGAAAGCAAAATGAAACTTTTTATCGACACAGCTAATGTAGAGGACATTCGTAAAGCTAATGACATGGGAGTTATTTGTGGAGTTACAACAAACCCATCACTTATCGCAAAAGAAGGAAGAGATTTCAAGGAAGTAATCAAGGAAATCGCTGAGATAGTAGACGGGCCTATCAGTGGAGAGGTTAAGGCTACTACGGTTGATGCAGAAGGAATGATCAAGGAAGGACGCGAGATCGCTGCAATCCATCCAAATATGGTTGTTAAGATCCCTATGACAGTAGAAGGTCTTAAGGCAGTTAAGGTTCTTTCGAAAGAAGGCATCAAGACAAATGTTACACTTATCTTCAGTGCAAATCAGGCCCTCCTTGCAGCCAGAGCAGGAGCTACATATGTATCTCCATTCCTCGGAAGACTTGATGATATCAGCTCACCTGGTATCAATCTTATTGAAGATATCGTACAGATATTTGATAACTATGGCCTTGAGACAGAGATCATTGCAGCAAGTATCAGAAATCCAATCCATGTAACAGACTGTGCACTTGCAGGCGCAAGCATCGCAACAATTCCTTACTCTGTAATCGAGCAGATGACAAAGCATCCTCTTACAGATCAGGGTATTGAGAAGTTCAAGAAGGATTATCTTGCAGTATTTGGTGAATAATTTAAAAAAATAAAATAAAAAGATCATCATGGTGTCCGGACGGAGTTTACTTTGTCCGGATATCTGATGATTAGTGTTTAGGAGGACAATATGTATATAGGAGTTGATCTTGGTACTTCAGCAGTTAAGCTTCTGCTTATGGATGGTGACGGTACTATAATCAAAACAGTTTCAAAGGAATATCCTATTTTCTTTCCACAGGATGGTTGGTCAGAGCAGAATCCGTCAGATTGGTTAAAGCAGTCAATAGCCGGAATCAGAGAAATCTCTGAGGGATATACAGATAAGATCGAAGGTATCGGCGTCGGCGGACAGATGCACGGTCTTGTATGCTTAGACGAAAATGATAATGTTATTCGTCCTGCAATTCTTTGGAATGACGGAAGAACAGAGAAAGAGGTTGATTACCTCAATAATACAATCGGTAAAGATAAATTATCAAAATATACCGGTAATATCGCATTTGCAGGATTTACTGCACCAAAGATCCTTTGGATGAAGGCTAATGAGCCTGAGAACTTCAGCAAGATCAAGAAGATCATGCTTCCTAAGGATTATATTGTTTATATGTTCACAGGAATTTCTGCTTCAGAATATTCTGATGCAGCCGGAATGCTTCTTCTTGATACAGAGCACAAGTGCTGGTCAAAGGAAATGATTGACATTTGCGGAATCAAGGAAGAGATGCTTCCAAAACTTCATGAAAGTTATGATGTTGTAGGTGAAGTTAAGAGCAGCATTATGAGTGACCTTGGACTTACAGGTACAGTTAAGGTTGTTGCCGGTGCCGGAGATAATGCAGCTGCAGCTATCGGAACAGGTGCTTGCGGTGCAGGAAAGTGTAACCTTTCGCTCGGTACATCAGGAACTATTTTCATTACATCAGATAAGTTTGCTGTAGATGATAACAATTCACTTCACAGCTTCTGCCATGCAGACGGCGGTTTCCATCTTATGGGATGTATGCTTTCAGCTGCATCATGCAACAAATGGTGGATGGATGATATAATCCGTGATACTGATTATGCTGCAGAGCAGAAGAAGATGGATAAGATCGGAACAAACAATGTTTACTTCCTCCCTTATCTTATGGGTGAGAGATCTCCATACAACAATCCAAGACTTAAGGCCGGATTCATGGGAATCAGAATGGATACAACAAGAGAAGATATGTCTCTTGCAGTTCTTGAAGGTGTTGCATTCGGACTTAGAGATTCTCTTGAAGTAGCAAGAAGTCTTGGAATCGAAGTTACAGAATCAACAATCTGTGGTGGTGGAGCTAAGAGCCCACTTTGGAGAAAGATCATCGCTAACGTAATGAACCTTAACATCATGACAGTTGAAAATGATGAAGGACCTGCACTCGGTGGTGCTATACTTGCTGCTGTCGGATGCGGAAGATATAAAGATGTTATTGAAGCAAAGAAGAATATCATCAGATACAAGGAAACAATCACTCCGGATGCTGAACTTACAGCCAGATATGAGGAGAGATATCAGAATTTCCATGAGATCGTTAAGACGATAATTCCGCTTTACTAAAGCTTATATACCTAAGGGGTATTGGAAAAGGAGCTTATTATGGGAAAACTTAAATTATCAGCGATCTTCAGTGATGGGATAATATTACAGAGAGATACAACCGAAAATGTTATTTGGGGAATCTCGGGTCCTGACAGTGAAGTTACATTGAGTATAACAGGTGATGGTTATTCCGAGTCCGGAATGACAGTATGTGATCTTCAGGGATTCTTCCAGGTTCAGCTTCCGGCTATCCCTGCGGGCGGACCTTACTGTATTAAAGTATCATCAGGCGGAGAAGAAAAGGTTATAAATAATGTTCTTTTCGGTGATGTATTTGTACTGAGCGGTCAGTCAAATATGGAGCTTATGATCGATAGAGTATATGATGAATACAAAGATTATCTTGATACTCTTGATGATGATAATATCAGAGCATTTCAGATTGACAGAAATCCTGTTTTCAAGAATCCTGAAGAGATGCTTGAGACCGGAAGATGGATGTCACTTAATCGGGAAAATCTTATGCTTTTCAGTGCTGTTGGACTTTTTGCGGCAATCAAGATCCGCAAGGAAATAGGAGTTCCGATTGGTATGTATCAGACAGCCGTCGGTGGTTCACCTATTTGTTCATGGCTCAGTGAAGAGTCCGTAAGAAGACTTTCACTTGATACAGAAGACCTTGACAAAGCGCAGCAGGATGGATATGTTAAGAAGGTTGAAGAGGCCGATTTAAAGCGTGATACAGCATGGCTTGATGAAGCTAAAGCAAGTTTCAAGAAGTTTGATGAAGATGGAATTTCAGAGAAGAGCTTTACCGGAGTTGAGTTCCCTGGATATTACGGCAAATATATCGGTCACGATTTCTGTGGTTCTGTAGTTCTTACCAAGAAGTTTGTTGTTGGAGATGATGTTGACGTATCTCAGCCTGCAAGACTTACTCTTGGTGTTTTCAGAGATGCTGATGAAGCATATATAAACGGAAAATTTGTTGGAGAAACATTATATCGTTATCCTCCGCGTAAGTATGAGCTCCCTGCCGGAACACTTAAAAAGGGCGAGAACGTACTTAAGGTAAATCTGTATATTAACAGAGGCGAAGGTTGGGCTATGCCGGGTAAGGATTATATGATAAAGATGGCAGATGGAACAGTCATTGATCTTAAAGGAAATGATCTTGACATCCATGTTGTTAAAACAATGGAAGAGCTTCCATATGCAACATTTTTTATTTATTACCCAACGGCCAATTATCATGGTATAATATATCCGATACAGAGACAGCGTGTAAAAGGTGTATTCTGGTATCAGGGTGAGTCAAATGTCATGAGATATGAGACATACAGATCGGAATTTGCGGCAATGACTGCAGATTGGAGAAGAATCTTCAGAGAACCTGAACTTCCATTCATTTCTGTTCAGATCGCATCTTATTCCGAGGGAGATATCAAACCTGAAAAGTATGACTGGGCTGACTTTAGAGAGGCTCAGCTTCAGTGCGAATCTATAGATAATTCATGCATGGTTCAGGCTTATGATCTTGGTGAATATAATGATCTTCATCCGGTTAAGAAGAAGCCGGTAGGAGAAAGAGTTGCCGAGGCGGCGCTTAAGACTATTTACGAGAAAAAGCCTTATTTCAAAGGACCTTCCATGAAAGATATCAAGACCGTAAATGACGGAATAAAGATAACTTTCAAGACAAAGACTTCACTTGTTGCAAAAGGAAGTGAAGACGGCGTGATAAAGGGATTTTCATTTGTTAAAGAAAATGAAAATGGTAAGACATTTATCCCTGCCGAAGGAAAACTTGAAGCGGACGGAAGTGTATTTGTTAAGCTTCCTGTTGATCAGTCATTTGATGTGATCAGCTATGCATGGAATAACAGTCCGGATGATGCAAATCTTTATGATAAAGAAGATAAGCCGACTGTACCTTTTTATACACTGTTGTCACAGTAGACCTAACAACAGGATGGATAAAAGATGTTTAGAAGGACGAAGAAGCTTATAAGATTTCTCGGAAATATCAATAATATGAAACTTGGTACAAAGTTCAGATACCTTTTCATTGCATTTGTTTTTGTGCCACTTATAGTATCAAGTCTTATCATCATTAATTCGGTTTATTCGAGTTATGAAGAGAAAGACAGCAGAAAGCACAAAAATGAGGCAGAGATTCTGAAGAATACCATTTATAGCGAGTTTGATTATGCTTCTGCCATCGGTCAGAATATGTACAAGAATGATTATCTTGAAAGATTTCTGAGCGAGAGGTATTCAAGTCCTTACGAATATTTCCTGGCATATCTTTCGATCACATCAAAGTCAACGATCGGAAGTAACATGGGCATGGACAATGCCAGGGTTATGATTTATGCAGACAATGAGACAATTCTGAACGGCGGTGAGTTTTTTAAACTCAAGCCGGTCAGGATGACTCAGTGGTATAATGTACTTGCAAAAGAAAAAAGCGGAACAAGGCTTATGTTTTACTATGATACGACCAGGGTTCCGTATGTGGCAGCGAAGAGAAAAATCTTTTTCCTTAGAAAGCTTGATTCAAAATCCTATAACGGTTGCGAACGAGTTCTCAAGATCGAAATGGATTATTCTAAGTTTGCAAACAAACTGGCGGGTATTGCCAAGGAATATGATGTTTATATCCTGGGAGATAATAAAGTTATCTATTCCAATGTAGAGGCCAATAATACCAGTCAGAATTTTAAAAAGTTCACAAAAGAAGCAGATGTAGGATACAGCACAAAGTTTAAACTTTACGGCCTTGATATGGAAATCTGTATCATAAGAGAAAGCGGATTGAAATTTGCGAATCTTATCAGGATTTTTCCACTGGTCCTCCTTTTCGTTGTTATGAACATCTGTCTTCCTTTATATGTATTGTCAAAACTTGAGAAATCACTTATCAGACGACTTAATATCATTGAACAGGCTTTCTCAAGAGTTAATGATGAAGAATTACATAAGATAGAAGATATTCCGGGATCCGATGAGATTTCAGAACTGATGAACAACTACAATGTGATGGTCGACAGGACCAATTCGCTTATTCAGACTGTATATAAGGATAAGCTTAATGAACGAGAGATGGACATTGCGAGACAAAATGCTGAACTGCTTGCGCTGCACAGTCAGATAAATCCGCATTTCCTGTTTAATGCTCTTGAGAGTATACGAATGCACAGTATCATCAAGAGAGAATATGAAACAGCTGACATGGTTGAATGTCTTGCTGTAATGCAGCGAAATAATACTAACTGGGGAAATGATATGGTCAGCGTACGCGACGAAGCTGAATTCGTAAAAGCGTACCTTGAACTTCAAAAATATAGATTTGGCGATAGATTGTCATACAGAATAGAAATAGATAAGGAATGTGAAGAAATTGTCATTCCAAAACTTACAATAGTTACATTCGCGGAAAATGCATGCATACATGGTATTGAGAAAAAGGCTAAACCGGGATGGATTTTTGTCAGAGTATATAAGGAAGAAAGATATACTGTGATCGAAGTTGAGGATACCGGTGCGGGTATGACGGATGACGAGGCAGAATTTATGAAGCAACTAATGGCAACGTCAAGTATTGAGAACCTTAAGACCAACAAGCATGTAGGTATAATGAATGCTTGTCTAAGATTAAAAATGATGAATAAGGGTGTCTCCTTCAGAGTTGAAAGTGAAGATAAGACAGGCACACTTATTGAGATAAGAATTCCATTTGACGAGATGTAAGCAGAGTGTAAGGAGGGGACATATGCTTAATGTTATGCTTGTCGATGATGAACCATATATAACACAAGGATTATCACTGATCATCGACTGGGAAAAAGAAGGATATAAAATTATATATATAGCCAATAATGGTCTGGAAGCGGTTGATTACCTTAAAAGTACTAAGGAAACTGTAGATCTTATCATTGCTGATATCAGAATGCCGGAGATGACGGGTATCGAACTTCTTGAAAAAATCAGAGAAGAAAATCTTTCGGATGCATATTTTGTTGTGCTCAGCGGTTATGCGGATTTCGGATATGTAAGAGATGCAATGCGTAACGGTTGCGTTGAATATATGCTTAAACCGGTAAATAAGGATGAGCTTCTTACGGTACTGAGAAAGCTTTCCGAAAACAGGAAAAATGATAAGATGACAGAGGAACATCTTAAGGCTGCCGATGATGCACTTCTTGAGAAAAATCTCAGTCGACTCATCAAAGGAAGGTTTGATGAAGAGAATCTTATGTGGGTTCGAGAAAATGTCAAGCTTTACGGAAGAATAAGATATGTCTACATAGAGATTTACGGTGGTGGCAATGATGAGGAAGATGAAGTTCTTCAGTCGGAACAGAAGATACTCTTCAGTGCATGTAAAGATGCGCTTCCGGATGATGAAGGAATTCTTCTGGATATGGCATGGAGCAGCACCGGATACGGAGTTGGATATATTTTTAACGGCGATAATATAGATAACAGCGGCAAATATACAGATGAAGAGTTTTTAGATAAATTCCTTCAGAAGATTAAAAGAAGTATCAATAAACCGATACATCTCATAGCCGGAAAGAGTGTTAAAGATATTTCAACTATTTCAAAGTCATACAGTACCGCATTGATACTGAGACAGCAGATCGCTTTCCATGATACGAAAGATATTTACATTTATGAAGATGAGATAAAAGTCAATAAGGCAAATGTATTATTATGTAAGAAGAGTCTTGATGAACTTATTAAATCCATCGATGAAGGCGATGAAGCGAGGATCATAGAATCCGTGGATGGCTTCTATAAAGAAATGTCCAACATGGGTGTTAATGAGAATACAGTAAGTCTTAACCTGAATTATTTCCTGTTCCAACTCATACATCTTGCTACAGAACAGGATAGTGAAGTGAATCAGGAAGAGATACTTGATTATATAAGTGAGAGCGCTTTCGAAGATGGCGTTAAGAGAGGCAGTAAGAGTCACCTCAGATATTTCTCAATTGAATATTCGAAGTACATGTCTCAGCTGAGAAAAAATGTCAGCCGAGGAGTGCTTCAGGATATAGAAAATGAAGTTAAAGAAAATTATGCAGAAAACCTCAGCCTTAAAGAGTTGAGCAGAAAGTATTATATAAACAGTTCCTACCTCGGACAGCTCTTTAGGAAAAAATATGGAAAATCCTTTAAAGATTACCTTACCGATTACCGTATTGAGGAAGCAGCAAAGCTTCTGTTAAAGACCGATAAAAAGATAATAAACATTTCTGAGGAGGTTGGTTATAAAGACAGCGATTATTTCCTTCAGAAGTTTATTGAAAGAAAAGGATGTACACCATCCAAATACAGAAGGACTTATAGTTAAAAAATAAGTATTTTCTAAGGTTTTTTAACTATAATTTATCCAGTTTTTTATCAATAATTTATCGGGGTTTTTATAAAAGTTTTTCGGGTTAAACATTAAATAGTATTTAATATAATGTTAATGAAAACAAAAACATAAATCATTTTTTGGGAGGTAAAAGGATGAGATTAAAAAGCATAAGAAAAGTCGGCGCACTCGGACTTGCCATGACATTTGCTCTTGCATCTATGGGAGCTTGTGGTAAGAAAGACGACGACAAGACAACAGCTGCAGGAACTTCTTCAAATGGAAGCACAGAAGCTCCGGATAAGAAGGAAGTTGTGAACTGGGACATGTTCATTGCTATGCCTGGTGCTGAAATCGATGATGGAAATGAAATTCAGGAAATCATCGCTGAGAAGACAGGTGTTAAGGTAAAAGAAACATGGCTTACAGGACAGACTGCCGCTGAAGCAGTAGGAACACTTATCGCTGGTGATGACTTACCTGTATTCATCGATGGTGGTGATGGTATGGCTCAGCTCTACGATGAGGAATGCCTTATTGCTTGGGATGACTATCTTGACAAGTATCCTAACCTCAAGGGAATGTACACTGATGAAGAGTGGAACATGTTCAGACAGGCAGATGGAAAGATCTACTGGGCAAACATCTTCCAGAACACAAAGAATGCTTCAAAGGCTACAACACATAACGATGAAGCTTTCTGGGTACAGTGTAGAGTTCTTGAGTGGGCTGGATATCCAAAGATTGAAACTCTTGATGAGTACTTCGATCTTCTCGAGAAGTTCGCAGAAGCAAATCCTAAGTTTGAAGGAGCAGATGTAATTCCTTACACAATGCTCTGTGATGACTGGAGATATTTCTGTATTGAGAACGCTCCTGAATTCCTTGATGGTTATCCAAATGATGGATCTGTTATCGTTAACCAGGATGATCCAAAAAATCCAAAGATCGTTGACTATAACACAACTCCAACAGCTAAGAGATATTTCCAGAAACTTAACGAAGAGTACCATAAGGGTATTATCGATAAGGAATTTGCAACACGTACATACGATGAGTATATCGCAGCTCTTTCAACAGGTAGCGTACTTGGTATGTGTGATCAGTGGTGGGATTTCGCATTCACTGTAAACGATGTACTTAAGCAGCAGGGTCTTGATGAGAAGGGATGTAACTACGTTCCTCTTGGACTTACTATTGATAAGGGTATGGATAACAGATGGCATACATACGGTGATACACTTAACAACTCAAGTGGTGTAGGTATCACAAAGAAGTGTAAAGATCCAGATAGAGCATTCGCTTTCCTTGATCAGCTTCTTGATGAAGAAATTCACAACCTTAGATTCTGGGGTGTAGAAGGCAAGGATTACCTTGTAGATGACAATGGTCTCTTCTACAGAACACAGGAAATGAGAGATAACTGGTCAAACAGTGATTTCAAGGCTAAGCATGTATGTGCTTACTCATATTTACCACAGTACGGTGGAACATCAGATGATGGCAAGAACGCATTAAGACCTGAAGAGCAGCCTTCAGAGTTCTTGGATACTCTTGCTACTCCACTTAGGAAGTGCTTTGAAGCTTATAATGTAACAACATATCCTGAAATGATTGGATCAGTTGTTGAGGAGAACGCTCCTTGGTTCCCAATGTATTCTTACTCAAATGCAATGACAACTGCTACAGCAGGTGGTACAGCATTTACAAGAATGGGTGAAGTTAAGCATGAACACCTTCCAAAGGTTGTTATGGCTGATGACTTCGAAGCAGCATGGGATTCATACATGAAGGCTTACTCAAAGACAAAGCCAGAAGATTTCCTTGCAGAGATGCAGGAAGAGCTCGACAAGAGAGCTGGTAAATAATTAATAACTTTGCAAATATAGTGATGGGCTGCTTTGGTCCCCCCCCTCTTTCAAGGCAGCCCATTAGCTATAATTTAAAAATTTAGGAGCATTTATGGCTGGAAACGTTAAAATTAGGAAAAGAAAAGAGAATAATTATAAGCCAAAGCTCTCGATCAAAGAGATCAAGAGACAGAAGGCACTTATTATCTGGTCAATACTTTTCTTCATTTATGGTGTTGTCTTCTATTACTTACCACTTGGTGGTTGGGTAATGGCATTTAAGAATTACAAGACAAGAAAAGGTATATTCGGATCAGACTGGGTTGGAATGCAGAAATTCAAATTCCTGTTTTCTGACGATACATTCAAAAAAGTAATAAGAAACACATTCGCAATGGGTATTATAAATCTCGTTGCTACAACTGTGTTCGCAATAGCTTTCGCTATCCTTTTAAACGAGATAAGAAATAAAGTATTCAAGAAGTCAATTCAGACTATTTCATACATGCCACACTTCCTTTCATGGGTTATCGTGTGCGGACTTCTTCATGATGCTCTTTCTATGAATGGTATTATCAATGAAGTTTTAGTTAAGCTTCATATTATTAAATCACCTGTAAGTTTCCTTTCACAGCCGGGTGGATTCTGGCCTATGGTAGCTTTTGCTAACGTTTGGAAAGAAACAGGTTGGAACGCTATCGTTTATCTCGCAGCAATTACGGCTATAGACGCTAATCTTTATGAGGCAGCTTCTATCGACGGTGCTGGTAGATGGGGTAAGATCAAGAATATCACTCTTCCTTCTATCAGACCTACAATCATCGTTCTTCTTCTTATCAACATTGGTAACGTTATCAATGCTGGTTTCGAAGTACAGTACATGTTAAGAAACGGTCTTACAAAGAGCGTAGCAGATACAATTGACATTTATACTCTTACATGGTCTATTGGACAGAATGACTATTCATTGGGTACAGCAGCCGGTATGTTTAAGAGTTTGGTATCCATTGTCCTGGTAGTCGCAGCCAACTCATTGGCAAAACGACTGGGCGAAGAAAGATTGTTCTAGGAGGGGCACTATGGATGAGAAAGTAGTTTACAAACGTAAAAAAATGAAAACTTCAAGTGCTGATAAGGCGTTTACAGTAATTAACACTATTATCATGACATTATTCCTTATCATCACACTTTACCCGATTCTTAACACACTTGCGGTTTCATTCAATGATGGTATAGATTCAGCTAGAGGTGGTATCCATTTTTGGCCAAGAATTTTCTCTATATCAAACTATAAAGCCGTTCTTAGAAGACCGGGTATCTATCAGGGTGCACTTATCACAGTTGCAAGAACTGTTTTCGGTACACTTTCATCACTCGCTGTTAACGCACTTCTTGCTTACATCGTAAGTAGAAAGAGATTCTTATTCAGAAATCAGCTTTCACTTTTCTGGGTAGTAACAATGTATGTTAACGGTGGTATGATTCCAACACTCGTACTCTTTAAGAACCTCAAACTCACAGGTACTTTCTGGGTATACGTAATTCCGGGTATGGTAAGTGCGTTTAACATGCTCGTCATGAGAACGTACATGAATGGTCTTCCGGATGCTCTTGAAGAAGCTGCACAGATTGACGGTGCAGGTTACATGAAGGTATTCGTAAGAATTATTTCACCACTTTGTAAACCGGTTTATGCTACAATAGCACTCTTCATTGCGGTTTATCATTGGAATGCATGGTTTGATACAATGCTTTACAACCGTAATAAGACAAAGAATACAACACTTCAGTGGGAACTTATGAAGCTTCTTACTTCTGCCATGTCTCAGACAGGTGGTAGTGCGAACCCAGGTTCTACTAAGTCAGATGCAATTACTCCTATTGCAATCAGAGCAGCAGCTACGATTCTTACAGCTCTTCCAATTCTCTGTTTATATCCATTCTTACAGAGATATTTCGTATCAGGTGTAACAATCGGTGGTGTTAAGGAGTAAGATTTGAGCAACGCATATACTACAAATGTATATAATAATTACCTTGACCGCTTCGGTGTTTCTAACAACGAAGCGGTTCTGAGGTGTAATGAAATATTTAATACCATCTTCTATGGCAAAGCAGAGGAGAAGTTTTACCATGTGGATGGTGATTTTGGTTATATGGAAGACACAGGAAATCATGATGCCAGAACAGAAGGTATGTCATATGGTATGATGATGTGTGTCCAGATGGATAAGAAAGACGAATTCGACAGACTCTGGAAGTGGGCAAGAACCCATATGTATCTTACAGAGGGTAGAAATCAGGGCTATTTTGCCTGGTCATGCCAGACAAATGGTGAGAAGAATTCGATGGGAGCAGCACCTGATGGCGAAGAGTTCTTCGCTATGGCACTTATTTTTGCCGGTAACAGGTGGGGTAATTCAGATGGTATTTTGAATTATCATAAAGAAGCAGCAGATCTGCTCCATACAATGATAAGTAAAGGATATGATGGCTCTGAAGGTAGAGCTATGTTTGATAAAGATAATCATTACATTAGATTCATTGCTGAAGTAGATTTCAGTGATCCTTCATATCATTTACCACATTTCTATGAGCTTTATGCAGAATATGCATATCCGGAAGATAGAGAGTTCTTTAAAGAAGCAGCTAAGGCCAGCAGAGAGTATTTACAGCTTGCTTGCCATAAGGATTCCGGAATGAATGCTGAATATGCTGATTATGATGGTGGTCCACACAGGGCTGATTATGAAATCTTTGGTGGAAGACACGATTGGTATTATAGCGATGCTTATAGAACTATAATGAATATTGCGCTTGACAGCATATGGTTCGGTAAAGAGCCATGGATGGCTGAAGTGGCTCAGAAACTTCTTCGTATTATGACAGAAAACAAAGATGATTTTGCTCATATTTATGAAGTTGATGGCACAAAACTTCCTGATCCGGCACTTCATCCGGTTGCGATGATAGCTTCAAATGCTGTTGCAGGAATTTTGGCTGAAAACTCTGATGGTGATTATTGGATTAAGAAATTTCTTGAAACTCCGTTAAGAGATGGAGACAGAAGATATTATGATAATTGTCTTTATTTCTTCGCATATCTTATTCTTAGCGGAAACTACAGAATTATTAAATAATTTATGTAGATATAACCACTTGAGAGATTATTTAGAATGACCGTCGGCTGTGCCGGCGGTTTCAGTGGTTAAATAAGTAACTATTTCAGGATCTGCTTTTTTATATAAAAAAACGGATGAGGAGGGAAAAATGGGAATATTCGATTATGATAGTCCTCTTATGGAAACTATCAGTAGAATAACCGATTATGTTTTTTTAACGATAATAACATTAATATGCTGTATTCCAATTGTGACGATTGGTCCGGCATTTATTGCAAAATATTATGTATCCATGAAGATGGTGAGGGGTGAAGAACCTGTAGTTATAAAATCATATTTTCGGTCTTTTAAGGAGAATTTTAAACAGGGTGTAATTTTAACACTTATAATGTTACCGGTTGTAGTTTTCTTTGTATGGGATTGGTATTTAATCCTTTATACCGGTGTGAAATTTATACCGGCAATGAAATATGCACTCGGAGTTCTTACGGTATTGACAGCTATGGCGATATTTTCATTATTTCCAATGGTTGCTCGTTTTCAGATTACAAATTTTGAAGCTATAAAGTCTTCATTTGTTTTTGCACTTGCAAACTTTTTAAGAGTTTTAATCGGTATTATTATGATTGTTGCACCTATAGTAATAGCAAAATATTACCTTAAATGGGGCTGGCTCATAATGCTTTTTGCAAGTGTTATAATGCTTCATCTTAACAGTATGTTCTTCGTTAAGAAATTTAAGCAGGTCGAAAGAGCTAATGCTTACGGTGACGAAGATGACGATGAACTCTACTATGATGAGTTGGACGAAGATAAAGAAGATTCAGACGAAGATTCAGAAGATGATGCTGAAGATGCTGATACGAAAGAAGTTGATGAAAAAAAATCCGATGTAAAAGAAGCAAAAACAAAAGTAATTGCAGTTTCTAAAAGTATTTCAGAAGAAAAAGCAATCAAAAAGTCTGAAGATAAATTAGAAAATAAGTCAAATGACAATTCAAATAAATCCGAGAGTTCCGAAAATATAGCAAATAATACAGCTGATAAAAATGAAGCTGGCAACAATACTAAAAGTACAGTTGGTAATAAAGCAAATAATAAAGATAATAATAATGTTAAGTCAAATAAGCAGAGTTCGGCTAAAAAAGGAACTCAGAGTAAGCCGGCAGAAAAGAGTATTTCAGAGAGAATTAAGAGTGCTAATTCTGTAATTGGAAATTCTGTTAATAATGAAAAGGCTGACAATAAAAATGGCACAAATCACGGGCAGAACAGCGGCAAGAATAAAGGAAAGAAGAGGTAACTGATATAATATGATTCAAGGTGAATCTTTATCTGAGCATATAGCAAAAGAAAAAGTAAAGATCAGTGAGATGTCTCGCAAAGAGAAACTCGGTTATTTCAAAGATTATTACATGTGGCCTGTAATTCTCACTGTTGCTGCACTTATCGCTGCAATCTTTTTCCTTAAAGATGTTGTTTTTGCAAATAGAGGAAATTGCGTTTCGGGAATTGTTATAGATCTTCCTATGGATAAGGAAGGTGAGAAAGCACTTTCCAAAGGTGTTAAATCGAATTTTAACAGCAAGAAGGATGGTTCGATAAGTACTGATAATTATTATAGTGATGATGAGCCAACTATTGATGAAGTAACAAGAACACAGTTTTACGCAGGCGAGTATGATTATGCTATCGTAAGTGAATATGGACTTAATAAGCTTGTAACTTATGATGTAATAACTACGGTTACAGATTCAGAGGCAAATAGCCTTGTGGATTCATATAAACTTAAAGTAAGAAATGTATCCGATAAAAATGGTGTAGAACATGATGTTGCTGTTGATATCAGTAACATTCCATTTGTAAAGAAACATATCGGTGAAAATACAAAAGTTTATTTTGTGTTTACAAATATGACCACAGATCAGAAAAAGGGACTTAAAGTACTCGAGTATATATTATCAATTGAGTAAATTGTATCCCTTGAATAAAATGTAACAATTGAATTTATTGCGTTTGTATCAATTAAATTAATTGTAGTGAAATGTTTGTCGGTAAAAAAGGAAGTAATTTGAATAATTCATTTTACTTCCTTTTTTTATTTCTATATAGGTTCTATTTAATGTACGTTTTTGAAGAAGTTTAAGAAAAGAATTAAGTATCATGCTCTTCGATATTTTCTGATATTATCAGTTTTTTATACTCGCGCGGTGTTTTTCCTGTAAGTTTTTTGAATGCTCTGCTGAATGATGAAGATGACTGGAAACCTGTTGAATAAGCAACATCAGTAATTGATGCATTTGTTGAAAGAAGGTTTTCTGAAGCCTGTATACGTTTCAACATAACATATTCATGGAATGTATATCCGGTATATTTTGTGAAAAGACGTAGGAAGTGATATTTAGAAAAACCGGTGATGGCTGCAGCTTCATTTATCTTCATGTCAGAAGCATAATTATTATCTATAAAACTAATTAGTTTTTGAATAGTGTCATAACCTCCCTGTTCAGGAACAACAGGAGTAGGGCTGTCTTTATGAAGTCTGTCTGCAACTATGGCAAACATTTCATAAAGCTTTGCAAATATGCGATATTCCCAGAAAGCATTTTGAGAGAAATATGTTTCCTGCATATCCATAAGAATGGAATGAACCTTATCATAAATAACAGGATAATTAGCTCTGTTAATAAGCAGGCCGTTGAAAAATTGCTGCTCGATAAGGTTATAATCATTCATTTCGAAAAGTTCTGAAACACGGATAAGATAAATAAAACGAATTCCGCTATGATCATTTATGTACTCATGAAGTGTATTTGGTGGAATGATGAGTATATCGCCGTTAGTCATATTATAAACTTGCTTATTGACGTGAATTTCATAATTTTCGCGAACGCAAATGATTATTTCCAATGAGTCATGGGCATGAAGAGAATAGCCTTCGTCCTGCGTGTTATACCAAATGCGGACATTTGATTCAGAGGAGAAGGATACATCCTCGATATTCTCTCTCAGGACACGTCCGCTGTAATCAGATGTAGGCTGACGGTACCTGATAGGAGTGCTATAAGATTCAGTTGTAGAATGATTATCCGATATCTTCATAAAAACTCCTTTTCTTATGATTATTGTAATACAAAGAGAGGTCTATAACAAGGGGAATCAATCGAGGGGTTATACATACAAAGTATAGAATTTGATGGTTGTTTAGGTAAAATTAATTACGATTTTTCAACTATTTTTTGTTGGAAAATAATCTTGCTGTAGAGAATTTGGGCCACAATAAAGGGGACGCAAAGGCAGAGTTCACGTAGAGTATAGGCAGAAGATGGTAGTGTTAATATCTGAAAATATTGTCTATTTAGCATATTGACTATCTATAAAAATGGGTGTATAACATAATTGTTAGCACTCAAGTGATGCGAGTGCTAACAAAAAACTATATTTAGAAAAAACGTTGTAAAACAAGAAAAACAACGGGTTTAAACGGAATAATCAGATTATGCAAATGTACAATGCAAGGTTGTTCAAAATGAAGCAGCAGTTTTATTCACAAAAATATTGTAAAAATTTTCAAACTAAAATATGTAATTAACAACCCGTTACAGGGGGAAAGGGGAAAGTCCAATTTTAGCTGATTGGATCGGTAATGGTATATGAATGCAGAAAAATTCACAAAGAAATCATTGGAAGCACTTGAAAGTTGTCAGAAGCTGGCAATGAATTTTGGAAATCAGGAAATAAAGGCAGAACATATTCTGTATAGTCTTTTTTTAATAGAGGATAGCCTTATAGTAAAGCTTCTTAAAAAGATGAATATAGATACAGATGCTATTACAGCTGATGCGGAAAGTGTTATTAGGTCTCTTCCTAAGGTGGGCGGATCGAATTCTGATTTTTATATGGGAAGCGACGCAGGAAGAGTTGTTATGAAAGCTGAGGATGAGGCTAAGAAGATGGGCGATGCTTACATTTCTGTTGAGCATCTTTTCCTTGGACTTCTTGATTCTCCTAGCGATAATGTAAAGAATATTTTCAAGAAATATAATATTAAAAAGGATGCATTTTTAGGCGCTCTTGCTGATGTAAGAAAAAATAAAAAGGTTGATTCCGACAATCCGGAAGATACTTATGATGCACTGGAGAAGTATGGATACAATCTGGTGGAAAGAGCGAGAGAACAAAAACTTGATCCTGTCATTGGCCGAGATAATGAGATAAGAAATATTATACGTATTCTTTCACGAAAGACTAAGAATAATCCGGTACTTATTGGTGAGCCCGGTGTTGGTAAAACCGCAGCCATTGAAGGACTTGCTCAGAGAATCGTTAAAGGCGATGTTCCGGATTCACTTATGGATAAGGAAATATTTGCTCTTGATATGGGGGCTCTTATTGCAGGTGCCAAGTATCGTGGTGAATTTGAGGAAAGGCTCAAAGCAGTTCTTGACGAGGTGAAGAAGAGCGATGGACAGATAATAATGTTTATCGACGAGATTCATACTATTGTAGGTGCAGGAAAAACCGATGGTTCACTTGATGCAGGAAATATGCTCAAGCCACTTCTTGCAAGAGGCGAACTTCACTGTATAGGTGCTACTACAATAGATGAATACAGAAAATACATTGAGAAAGATAAAGCTCTTGAAAGACGTTTCCAACCTGTTATGGTTTCTGAGCCTACCGTTGAGGATACGGTTTCTATTCTTCGAGGAATTAAAAATAGATATGAAGTATATCATGGTGTAAAGATTTCTGATGGTGCACTTTGCTCTGCAGCGGTTTTATCCAACAGATATATCACAGACAGATTTCTACCTGATAAGGCAATCGACTTGGTTGATGAAGCCTGTGCCATGATTAAAACCGAGCTTAATTCCATGCCGGCAGAACTTGATGAAATATCAAGACGAGTGATGCAGCTTGAGATTGAAAAGGAAGCGTTGAAAAAAGAAGAAGATAATCTCAGTCACGAAAGATTAAAGAATCTTGAGGAAGAACTTGCTGAATTAAAAGAACAGGAAAAGGGAATGAAAGCAACCTGGGATAATGAAAGAGCCGAGGTTGATAAGGTTAGAGCAATACGTTCCGAGATAGAGAAAGTCAAAGATGATATAGAAATCGCTCAGAGAAAATATGATCTGAATAAGGCTGCGGAACTTCAGTATGGTAAGCTCCCACAGCTCCAGAAAGAATTAGAAGAGCTTGAAGATAAGGTAAATGATAAAGATAGACAGCTGATCCATGAAACCGTAACAGAAGATGAGATAGCAAAGATCATTTCAAAATGGACCGGTATCCCTGTTGCAAAACTTACAGAGACAGAAAGAAATAAAACTCTGCACCTCGCTGAGCAACTGACCAAGAGAGTTGTAGGTCAGGATACAGCGGTTGAGCTTGTAAGTGATGCAATCATCCGCTCAAAAGCGGGAATCAAGGATCCGACAAAGCCTATTGGTTCATTCCTTTTTCTTGGTCCTACAGGTGTTGGTAAGACAGAGCTTGCAAAGACTCTTGCAGAGGCATTATTTGATAATGAAGCAAGTATAGTCCGAATTGATATGAGTGAATATATGGAGAAGCACAGCGTGGCCAGACTTATTGGAGCGCCTCCCGGATATGTTGGCTATGATGAAGGCGGTCAGCTTACTGAAGCTGTAAGAAGAAAACCATATTCTGTAGTGCTCTTTGATGAGGTGGAGAAGGCTCATCCTGATGTATTTAACATAATGCTTCAGATACTTGATGATGGACGAATCACGGACTCTAAGGGTAAGACAGTAGACTTTAAGAATACAATACTTATAATGACATCAAATATCGGTTCCGAATTCCTTCTTGAGGGCATTGATGATGATGGAAATATCAAACCGGATGCTTCGGAACAGGTTAATAACCTCCTGAAAATGCATTTTAGACCGGAATTCTTAAATCGTCTTGATGAGATAATAATGTTCAAGCCGCTTTCAAAGGAAAACATCAAGAATATCATTGATCTTCTCGTTAAAGATCTTAATAAGAGAGTAGAGGATAAGGAGATAACCATAGGACTTACAGATAAGGCAAAAGACCTTATCATTGAAGGAGGATATGATCCGATTTATGGTGCTAGACCGTTAAAGAGATATCTGCAGAAGAATGTGGAAACTCTGATAGCAAGATATATACTTGCAGGAAAT
The DNA here is from genome assembly GCF_900167085.1 of Eubacterium ruminantium. Taxonomy (GTDB): domain Bacteria; phylum Bacillota; class Clostridia; order Lachnospirales; family Lachnospiraceae; genus Eubacterium_Q; species Eubacterium_Q ruminantium. Next base: position 144,414 of record NZ_FUXA01000003.1, on the reverse strand, counting down.
ATAAGTCTTGGACAGCATTTGCTTATAGATGAAACTGACGGAAAACTTAATATAATCAAATAGTAATCTTTATTAAATCGCCACTTGTTACTAAGTGGCGATTTTGTTACAATAATATTATGTTAACGGTGGTTTTATATATTATCGAATTGTTGTATAATAGGTAGTAGATACATTGAATGTGTGACAAATAAAACCGACAGTTCACAACATGATCGGGACTACATGATTAATGATTTTCGATTCATAATGTGATCGGAATTACATGAATTATAGGCAACAATTTACAATGTGATCGGAACTATATGAATTATAGTCGACTATTCACAACATGATCGAAACTACATGATTAATAATTAACAATTCAACAATATTAATAGAACTACACGGAAAAATAAATAATCAACAATTCACAATATAATCAAAATTATGCAACTATGAGTAAATGAATGATCAAATACTCTCTCGGATGAATGAATATTCCTCCGGGACTTCGTGCTTGTAAAAAATAATTGATTTTGTTATAATCGCTCTGTATGTAAAAAAATGTGATTACTAGAACAAGCATACTATCAACCGATTATGGAATTGGTTGTTGATCAGGAGGAAAAAAAGTGATTTACAGTAAACACGGGGCCGAGGTAATAAAAGAAAGGCTTGTATCAAAATCTCAAAGATATTCAAGGAAAGTTTTCATTTCGCTATTTAAATTTGTATTGGCAGGATTTGTATTCTTAGTAGTGGTTGCTGCCGGTGCAGGATTCGGAATGATGAAAGGTATTCTTGACAACGCTCCGGATATCAATGGAATCAGTATTAAACCAAAAGGATTTAAGAGTACAATTTATTATGAGGATGGAACGGTTTCGAAGTCCATTTCGAAGGTAAACTCAGACAGAGTATATGTATACTATGATGATATTCCTGAATCAGTACGTAATGCATTTGTTGCCATCGAGGATGAAAGATATTGGCAGCATAATGGTATCGATATACGAGGAATCATGCGTGCTGCGATCAGAGGTATAACAACAAGAAACTTTGACCAGGGTGCCAGTACTATAACACAGCAGCTTATAAAGAATGCCGTATTTAATGTTGGTATGGATGAAACATCCTTCCTTGAAAAGTTCGAAAGAAAGATTTGGGAACAGTCTCTTGCAATAGAACTTGAGAAGAAATATACAAAAGAGCAGATATTAGAGTATTATCTTAATACTATTTATCTTGGAAGTGGTGTAAACGGAGTTGAGGCCGCATCAGAAACATATTTCGGCAAGAAGGTAAGTGAGCTTACTGTTTCAGAAGCTTCTGTTATTGCAGGTATTACACAGAATCCTTACGCTTACGATCCTAACTATAATCCTGAAGACAATGCCAAAAGACGTAAATTGGTTCTCAAGAAGATGCTTGAACTTGATTATATAGATCAGGCAGAATATGATGCATGTCTTGCAGACAATGTTTATGACAGAATTAAAGAAGCACAGAATATCAGAAAAGAAGCAGAACATTGGAATACATATTTTGAAGATGAGATTTTAAGAGAGCTCGCTGCAGAATTTGAAGAAATGTATGGTATGACTGAGGATGAGGCTTATGATGAGGCATATACAGGAGGTTATAAGATAATCTCTACTCAGGATCCTGCTGTTCAGAAGATTTGCGAAGAAACTGTAAGAGATCCGGATTATTATCCTGACGATTCAACAGTTGCTCTCGATTACGATCTTACACTCGTAAATAGTGTCGGTGAGAGATTCTATTATGGTAAAGGAAGCTTTATTTCATATTATTCAGAGCTTACCGGAGATCCTACATACAACAATATCTACAGCAGTCCGGATACAGCTAGAGAAGCTGCTGAAAGATATAAAGAAGCAATGATAGAGAAAACCGGATATAAATTTGATTCGGAAAACTTTGAGGTTACTCCTCAGCCAACAGCAACCATGGTTATAATTGATCAGCATACAGGTTATGTTGTTGCAATTGCCAACGGAAGAAGCGAGAAAAAGGGTAATCTTACAGGAAACCTTGCTACTCAGGGTGTTAGACAGCCGGGTTCTACATTTAAAGTTATTGCATCATTCCTTCCATACCTTGATACAGGCGGAAACCTTGCATTTACTCAGAAGGATGAACCTTATGAGTTCGCAGACGGAAGTGGTATCGTAAATAACTGGTATGGTGGTTATCATGGTTCGGGATCTATCAGAGATGGTATCAGAGATTCCATGAACGTTATCGCTGTTAAGACAATAACACTTGTCACACCTGAAGTTGCTTTTGATTATTGTGAAAAACTTGGATTTACAACTCTTATAAGAGAAAATGAGAACGGTGCAACCGATATTACTCAGTCACTTGCACTTGGTGGACTTACATACGGTGTAACAAACCTTGAGATTACAGCAGCATATGCAACCATAGCAAATGGTGGTATATACAGAAAGCCTGTATTCTATTCTAAGGTATATGACCATGACGGTAATCTGATCATCGATCATTCTAATGATGATGAAACTCGTGCACGTAGAGTTATAAAACCTACTACAGCATGGATGCTTATTGACTGTATGAGAGACGTTATTTCATGGGAAGGTACAGGTGATGCTGCCATTCCTAGAAATGATTTCGATAGAGCTGGTAAGACAGGTACTACATCAAGCACATATGACCTTTGGTTCTGTGGTATGTCACCATATTATACAGCTTCAGTTTGGTATGGATATGAAACACAGACAAGACTTGGTGATCGTACAGATCATAAGCGTATATGGCGTGATGTAATGGATAAGATTTGTGAGCATCAGCATTGGGATCCTGATAGACTTATCATGGAACAGCCTGAGGGACTCACACAGGTAACTGTATGTAAATTATCCGGAGATCTCCCTTCGGGTGGATGTCCAACCAATACGGACTGGGGTGCTGTAGACAGCCTTCCTAGCAATTATTGTGAGGGACATGAAACAATAAGAGTCTGTATGGAAACTCACAAGATTGCAACAGATATGTGTCCGGATGCAAAAGAATATGCAGTAACAACAGACAGAAAGACCGGAAAGAAAACTATACATGATGCTGACTTTGAATATGATGAATCAATCTTCAGTTCATCATGTGACAAACATAAATCTAAGGAAGAGCTTGGCCTGGATGAAGAGGGACGTCCGGTTATCAAAACATCGGCAACTGAAGGCGGTGAGATTTCAGGAACCACTTCGGTACCTATGAATTCAAGTGTAACTGTATTTATCAAGCCACACGATGGATACATCATTAAGGATGTAACCGTCAATGGTCAGAGCGTAGGACCTGTTACTCAGTGGGCTATTAACAACGTCGATAGAGGACAGACGATTAACGCTGTATTTGAAAAGATAAATCAGGATCCTCAGCCACAGCCGCAACCTCAGCCACAGCCGGAACCTGACCCACAGCCTAATGATCAGCAGCAGACACCACCGGATAATCCTGGTGATGGCGGTGATGATTCTGGAGACTCGGGTGATGATTCTGGAGACTCAGGTGATTCGGGTGATTCGGGCGAATCCGGAGAATAATTAATATTGTCTTATAAGGGTTTGGAATTTAATGATTCCAGGCCCTTTTTATATATATCTGGTCTTATGGGGAAGCAAATAACATTTAAGGACGTGAGGAGATGGTAAATAAAAAGTTAGGCATAAAACTGATATATTAAACAAAGGAGGTAAGTAACGTTTAACAGTTTTACGTGAAAAGGCCATGAATTGTTTGGTATTGGAAGGGAAAAATACAAAAAGCAAAGAATTTGAATATATGGTGAAAGAAACAGATGATAATGCAGTTATCTTTATGTGTAAAAATGTCGAAGAGGCATATGTTGCAGCTTCTCAAAATCATATAGATATATTTATATTGAATATTGAAAATGATCCTGTGAGCGGAAGGATTGCCGGAATAGACTATATTTTATGGCTCAGAGCAACAAGGGATTATTTTGATACTTATATAATTGCAATTTCTGCACTTATCGATAAACAGCTATTATTATACAGAGATTTCAGATGTTTCAAATTCCATGAAATTCCTTATGACAGACAGGAAATGAAGGACGATCTGATAACAATAAAATTCTTTATGGAACTGAAAAGATTAAGAGATAAATATCCTAAAGAAAACTATATTCATATACAGATTGAGGACTCGATATGTAAGATAAATGTTGAAGATATCGTGCTTATTGAGATCCACAGTAAATATGATCTTTTGTATCTTAAAGGAGAGAAAGAAAAGCGGCTTCCGAAGAAAACACTAAAGAGTTTACTTAAGAATCTGGAGAGTAAGGAATTCATCTATTGCAACAGATCGGATATGGTCAACTCTCAATATATAAAGAGGTATGACAAGAAAAAGAAATCAATAATGCTTGACTGGGAGGCTAAGGAGATATTTCTTACGGATCAAGGCGTAAAAAGATTTAAAAAATATATGGAAAGCATGAGGTTTAGTGCCTTGAACAAAAATGTTTCAACTGATATAATCTAAGATTAGTATGGTCGTTTAATAATTGTAACACCTAATATAAAAAGTCAACGAACGGAGGAATTAAAATGATTAATAAGTTGATGAATGAGATTAAGAAGAAAAATGCACCTGTAGTAGTAGGACTTGATCCAAATCTTAGTATGATACCGGATCATATAATGAATAAAGCTATAAAAGAATATGGTGAAACTCTTGAAGCTGCTGCTGAAGCTGTATTTAATTTCAATAAGGGTATCATTGATACAACTTATGATCTTATTCCGGCTGTAAAACCTCAGATAGCAATGTATGAACAGTTTGGTGTTCCGGGTGTTGCAGCATATAAAAGAACTGTTGATTATGCAAAAAGTAAAGGACTTGTTATAATTGCAGACGTTAAAAGAGGAGATATCGGTTCCACAAGTGCTGCTTATGCATTAGGTCATCTTGGAACTATAAAGATCGGCTCAAAGGAATATAATCCATTTGACGGTGATTTTGCTACAGTTAATCCATATCTCGGAAGTGACGGAGTTAAGCCGTTTATTGATATATGTAAAGAGAGAAATAAAGGTATTTTCGTTCTTGTAAAGACATCTAATCCATCTTCAGGCGAATTCCAGGATAGAATAATCGACGGAAAGCCTCTCTATGAGCATGTAGGAGAGAAGGTTCGTGAGTGGGGCGATGAATTCATGGGCGATGAGTATAGCTATGTTGGAGCAGTTGTAGGTGCAACATATCCTGAAATGGGTGAGAAGCTCAGAAAGATCATGCCTAGAACACTTATTCTTGTTCCGGGATACGGTGCACAGGGTGGAAAAGGCAGCGACCTTAAGCCATTTTTCAACGAGGATAAACTTGGAGCGATAGTTAACTCTTCAAGAGGAATCATTGCAGCATATAAGAGTGAGAAGTATCAGCAGTTCGGAAGCGAGAATTATAATGATGCATCACGTAAGGCTGTTGAAGACATGCTTCTTGATATCAGAACAGGTGTTGGATTATAAGGAGAAAATGATGACTAAGGACAAAGTTAAAGCTGTAGTTGTAAGTAAGGAATGTTTGATGGATGACATCTTCAGTCTTACAATTAAAGTTGGAGAAAATATATCAAAGGCTGTTCCGGGTCAATTTATTGATCTGTATTCAAATGATAAGAGCAGAATGCTTCCAAGACCTATAAGCATTTGCGATGTTGACAGTGAGAAAGAAGAAATGCGTATTGTTTTCAGAACAGTTGGTGCAGGAACTTCTGAATTTTCCACATATGAAAAAGGTGATACTGTTGAAATCGTAGGACCTTTGGGAAATGGATATGATATAAAAGATGCTGATAAAGATAAAGTTCATGTGCTTCTCGGAGGCGGTATAGGTATTCCTCCTATGCTGTATCTCGCTAAGAAGTTAAATGAAGCAGGCGTGCCAAAGGATAATATAAAAACAGTTATAGGATTTAGAGACAAGAATACATTTCTTGTAGAAGATCTTGAAAAATATTCACAGGTATTTATAACAAGTGATAATGGTGAGATTGGAATTAAGGGAAATGTTATTGACGGTTTGAGAGAATATAATATTAAACCTGATGTAATCTATGCATGCGGACCTACACCTATGCTTAAAGGTATAAGCGCATATGCTGCTGAGAATTCGGTGACAGCATACATTTCACTTGAGGAGAGAATGGCTTGCGGTATAGGAGCCTGCCTTGCCTGTGTATGTAAATCGAGTGATGTTGATGGTCATTCAAAGGTTAAGAATAAGAGAATTTGTAAGGATGGTCCTGTATTTTTGTCAGAGGAGGTTGAACTGTAATGAATATGTCGGTAGATATAGCCGGAGTTGTAATGAAAAATCCGGTAACTGTAGCTTCCGGAACTTTCGGATCCGGAATGGAATATTCTGATTTCGTCGATCTTTCTGCTCTTGGCGCTGTTACAACAAAGGGTGTTGCAAATATTCCCTGGCAGGGAAATCCTACTCCGAGAATAGCTGAAACTCCAAGTGGTATGATGAATGCCGTAGGACTTCAGAATCCCGGAATAGATACATTTTTAGAGAGGGATCTTCCTTTCTTAAAAGGTTATGATACAAAGATTATTGTAAATGTATGCGGGAAGTCAGAGGATGATTATGTTGATGTAGTTGAGAAACTCGCAGATTCACCTGCTGATCTTCTTGAGATAAATGTTTCATGTCCAAATGTTAAAGAAGGCGGTATCGCTTTTGGGCAGAATCCTGATGCTTTATTTGAAATAACAAAGAAAGTAAAGAAGGCTGCAAAACAGCCTATCATCATGAAACTCAGCCCAAATGTTACAGATATTACAGAAATGGCAAGGGCAGCAGAAGCAGGCGGAGCGGATGCTTTGTCGCTTATTAATACCCTTACCGGAATGAAGATAGATATATATAAAAGGCGCTTTGCTGTAGCCAATAAAACAGGTGGTGTATCCGGACCTGCAATAAGACCAATCGCAGTAAGGATGGTTTACCAGGTTGCTAAAGCTGTTAAGCTTCCTATCATCGGAATGGGTGGTATAGCATCAGCTGAAGACGCCATTGAATTTATCATGGCAGGTGCAACAGCTGTTTCGGTTGGAACAGCAAATTTTAGAAATCCGTCAGTTACTCTTGATGTTATAAAGGGGATTGAGGAATTCATGAAGGCACAGGGAATAAATGATATTTCAGAAATTCGCGGATGCGTTGATTAGGCCGGAACTTAAAAGGTATTGATATGAAATTTTTTAGACGAAGAAAAAAAGGATACAGCTTTGCGGATGACCTGATATGTTCTGATAGCATCATATCATTTGTTTCAAGCGGGATTGCGCTTGTATTAATAATTTCGATCATTGTTTTAGCTACTGTGAAGAATGGGAAAACACCGGATTTCACTGGTACATTATTCATTATTTCCGGTATTCTTACCATAAACGGACTTTTTTTCGGGGCTACTTCATTCAAACAGGATGCAGGAAATAATAATACTAAGAGAGTATCTGTATGGCTTGCGGTCCTGAATTTGGTAATTCTTTTTGTTTTGTGGTTTATATAAATTTGCCGGAGGCTAATAAGGAGGAAAATAGTGAATAATATACCCGAAGAACTCGCTGAAAGATATGATCTTTCTGTTGAGAGGATAAGGTCTTTGATAAATGAATCCAGTGATGAGTATTTTGCGGTTGTTGCAAGATATATTATGTATGTTCTTGAGCCGGATGATAAGGTTTCCAAGAGAGAAAGGAATGAAAAAATCTTTCAGGAGATCCTGCCGGAGAAGTATGAGAATAGTTTCTTAAATCCTGAATATGCGGCCGAGAAACTTGGAAGACTCGGAAGTACACTTTCTTATTTGTTTTCGGAAATCTATACATTGCCGATGCTTTTGGCTGATGAAAAGATATTTGATGTTGTGATCCTTCTTGAACTCTTCCTGGAAATACATACAATATGTGAAGAAAAGCCTGTTAATATAAAGGCTGTTGAAGAAGCACTGTATTATTATAATTTTGATTATGCTGAAGAGCTGGTAAGGGAAAGAACCGAAGATACTCTTATACCTTCAGAAAATCCTGCGTACAAAATATGTATGGAAGCCGATCTTACTACAGAAGATTATCTTTATGATTACGGTGAATATATTGGTGATAATGAAAGAGGTATCTCGGCTTATCTTGCAAAGCAGTCTCAGGAGAAGATTGATAGCATAGCTGCGACATTTGTAAATGGATTCCGCAAAGGTTTTGTGACGATGAACGTGCCTTTCGAAGGAAAGAAGTCGGTATTTGTTACATATTCTATCGGACAGGAAAGAATAGTAAGAGCTGCTATCAAAAAGTTTAAAGAGATCGGACTTGATACTATCATCGGAAGATATGCAGTGAACCGTGTTAACAGAAGACAGATCCAGAGAAGAGGATTTACCAATATTTCTTTCAATATGCAATATGATTATGATCATAGATGCGACGATGCTCTTTTCTTAAATAAGAGATTTATTGAAAGGAAGCTGGATGTTCTTAAGAGAGTCTATGAAGAGTATAAGGAAGAGGCTTCTGTATATGCCGGTATAGCTGTCATTGAAAGCTTCGGAGAGAATACGGTTGCTCCTGTTACTAAGGATGCAGCTATCAGTTATGATGATGCACAGCAGGAACTTTATATTGAATATGCAACAAGAAGCGGAGCTATAACCAATGAATACCTTCCGGGTGACAAGGTAAGCTTTACGATAATTGCATTTCCTGTTCCTGATGTTCATGAGAAGTTCGAGGAAGTATTCGAGGAGACAGTTAAACTTAACACACTTGATAATGATAAATATACAAAGATTCATCAGCATATCATCGATGCTCTTGATCTTGCGTCATATGTTAAGGTTGAAGGACGCAACGGAAACTGTACAGATATCCGTGTGGAAATGAGAAAATTAAATGATCCTATGCATGAATCACAGTTTGAAAATTGCGTGGCTGATGTAAATATACCTGTTGGTGAGGTGTTTACTTCACCTGTTCTTGAAGGAACAAACGGAATGCTTCATGTAAGTCATGTTTATCTTAACGGACTTTTATACAAAGATCTTAAGATGGAATTTAAAGACGGATGTGTTGCATCATATACTTGTAAGAACTTTGATGACGAAGAGAAGAATAAGGCTTACATCAAGGAAAATGTTCTACAGAACAGAGAAACACTTCCGCTTGGTGAGTTTGCCATAGGAACCAATACTGCTGCATATAAAATGGGCAACAAATATGATATCATGGGTAAACTGCCTATACTTATCATGGAGAAGACAGGACCTCATTTTGCAGTAGGTGATACATGTTACAGACATTCTGAGGATACAAGGATTTTTAATCCTGACGGTAAAGAAATAGTATCTAAAGAGAACAGTTTCAGTATGAAACGTAATACAGAACCGGATAAGGCATATTTTAACTGTCATACAGATATTACTATTCCTTTTGATGAACTTGGAAGGATATACGCTGTATATGAAGATGGTTCAGAAGTTGACATAATTCTGGATGGTAAATTTGTTCTTCCGGGTACTGAAGAATTAAATGAAGATTTATAAATTGTGATACCGGGGGTATTCCCCGGTATCATTTCTAAATGGATTTAATTTCATATATATAAATCGGATGAGGTATGAGAAAGGAGAAAATCCAATTATAAACATAGATTGGATTATAAGAAATAATGAATGATGATAACAGAGAAAAAAGCATTATCCCATATGCAGTGGCTTTTGCTTTTATCGTAATGATTGCGGCATATTTAATACCGCTTATTATAAATACTGTATTTCCGGGCATTGCAGCGGGATTTTTATTCTATTATGTGACTGTGTGGCTTCCTATTGTGTCTGTAGCAGCACCGCTTATTTTTGCATATTTAACCAACAGAATGTCCGTGACGATTTTTGTATTTTCGGTAATGTTACTTCCGTATATTATTCTTCCGGGAGCAGGCTCTGTATTTATGTATCTTGTTTATGTTGTTTTAGCTGTTATATTTGCATTCGTGGGAAGATTCTTAAAAGAATTAAAATTAGAAAAAAGCAGATAAATGATGTAGTGGTTGAAGGTGTATTAAAAGAAATGGGGGTGCGATATGTTAAGCATGAATGATCTTATCCTGAAAAAAAGAAATGGCGGAGTGCTCTCCAAAGAAGAGATAGAATATATAGTTAAAGGCTATACAGATGGGGATATTCCCGATTATCAGATGTCTGCGTTTCTTATGGCTGTCTGGTTCGTGGGAATGAATGATGAGGAAACAACATTTCTTACAACGGCTATGGCTGAAAGCGGCGATATGCTTGACCTTGCGGAAATAAGAGAAAAAAGCGACGGAGAAAAAAGCAGGATAATCGATAAACATTCCACCGGAGGAGTCGGAGATAAGACAACTCTTATAATCGGACCGATACTTGCGGCACTTGGGGTACCGGTTGCTAAAATGAGTGGTCGAGGCCTGGGGCATACCGGAGGAACCATTGATAAACTTGAAAGCATTCCCGGATTTTCATCCGATCTAAGTGAAAAGGCTTTTATAAAGCAGGTGAAACAGGTTGGATTTGCGGATATGTGCCAGACTAAGAATCTTGCACCGGCTGATAAGAAAATATATGCACTTAGGGATGTTACCGGAACGGTTGATAATTATTCGCTCATAGCTTCTTCGGTTATGAGTAAAAAGATTGCAGCAGGTGCAGACGGTATAGTCCTTGATGTAAAATGCGGAAGCGGCGCCTTTATGAAAGATATTGAGTCTGCAAGAAAACTTGCGAAGATCATGGTTCAGATAGGTAAAAATGCAAGACGTTCCGTGACAGCGGTCATTTCCGATATGAATGAGCCACTGGGATGCTATGTGGGGAATGCTCTTGAAGTATTTGAGGCAATTCAGGTTCTTCAAGGTAAAGGAGACAAAAGACTTAAAGAATTATCATTTAAGCTTGCTGCCGAGATGTATATGATGGCAGTTATGTCAGATGATGAGAAAGCTGCTCTTGATAAGGTAAATGAAGTGATAGAAAGCGGAAAGGCTTATCAAAAGTGGAAAGAATTTGTTGCGGCACAAGGCGGTGATCCGGGATTTTCCGATGAGGCGGAGAAGCTTATTTCCGTAAATATGACTAAAAATGTATGCAGTGAAAAATCCGGAGTCATCATTTCATGTGATACCGAAAAGATAGGGCTTGCTTCTTTAAAACTTGGCGGTGGAAGAGAGAAACTGACTGATGAGATTGATCCTTCCGTGGGTATAGTCATCAATAAACACCTTGGTGACAGGATAGAAAAAGGTGAGAAGATAGCAACTCTGTATGTAAATAATACTGATAAACTTGAGGAAGTTGAGGGGCTTATACTGGATGCATATTCTATTTCAGACGACGCATCGGATTATAAGCCGGAAGCCCTCATAAAGGATATAATAAGATAAATGATCGGTGATACTGAAGGAGGCTACATTTTGTTGCATAACCTTGTAATCAGAACCGTTTTAATGTATAATGGAACTACTTGTTAAGTTTAATAATATTCTACTAAAGGAGGAGTATTTTAATGGGAATTTTATCAAGATTCAAAGATATCATGGCAGCAAATATTAATGCGCTTCTCGATAAGGCAGAGGATCCTGAGAAGATGATCGATCAGACAATGAGAAATCTTACAGCTGATCTCGGAAAGGTTAAGGAAGAGACAGCAGCAGTTATGGCTGATGAGCAGAGATGTAAGAGAGAACTCGATCAGTGTAACAAGGAAATCCTTGAAATGCAGGCATATGCAGAGAAGGCTGTTCTTGCAGGAAATGATGCTGATGCAGCTAAGTTCCTTCAGGAGAAAGCTAAACTTACTACAAAGCAGGCTAGTCTTCAGCAGACATATGATGTTGCTGCAGCAAATGCTATCAAGATGCGTCAGATGCACGACAAGCTTGTTAATGATATAAGTGAACTTGATGCAAGACGTGATGCTATCAAGGCTAAGATTAAAGTTGCTAAGACACAGGAGCGTATCAATAAGCTTACATCTTCTGTTGGCGACTCAGCATCAAGCATTTCAGCTTTTGAACGTATGGAAGCTAAGGCTAATTCAATGCTTGATTCAGCAAATGCTATGGCTGATCTTAATCAGTCATCTGCAGCAAATGAGATACAGAATCTTGCAGGTAAATATGATGCAGCACCTGATGCAGCTGTTCAGGATGAAATTGCAGCAATCAAGGCTAAGCTCGGCGTAGCTGCTCCTTCAGCTGAATAATGGAAGGTCTAAATAGAGTTCAAGAGGAGGCCTGCTCGTATACCGAGGGGCCTCTTCTTATTTTGGCAGGAGCGGGTTCAGGAAAGACCCGTGTACTTACACACAGGATTGCATATCTCATAAATGAAAAGTCGGTTAATCCATACAATATACTGGCGATTACATTTACCAATAAAGCTGCAAATGAGATGAGAGAAAGAGTTGACCGCATAGTCGGTTTTGGCTCTGAAAGCATATGGGTAAGTACGTTTCACTCCATGTGTGTTAGGATTTTAAGAAGGCATTATGAAGTTCTGGGCGGTAATAATAATTTTACTATTTATGATACCGATGACCAGAAGACAGTGATAAAAGAAGTTCTGAAATATTTGAATTTTGATCCTAAGCAGTATCCGGAAAGAGCGATGCTTTCCGAGGTTTCAAAGGCTAAGGAAGAGTATCTTTCGCCGGACCAGTATGAGAGACGTCAGGGGTCTGATTTCAGAGGACAGAATAAGGCGAAGATTTACAGAGAGTATCAGAAGCGTATGAAGACCAATAATGCGCTGGATTTTGATGATTTAATTTACAAAACTATTGAACTTTTCGAACATAATCCGGATATCCTTCTGATGTATCAGAACCGGTTTAAGTATATAATGGTTGATGAGTATCAGGATACTAACAGAACACAGTTTCTTCTTGTGAAGATGCTTGCTTCCAAATACAGAAATCTTTGTGTTGTTGGTGACGATGACCAGTCCATTTATAAATTCAGAGGTGCTGATATAAGTAATATTCTGAATTTTGAAAATGAATATCCTGAGGCAAAGGTAGTTAAACTTGAGCAGAATTACAGATCTACGGCAAATATCCTTAATGCTGCAAATGGTGTTATAGCCAATAATGAAGGCAGAAAGGACAAGAGTCTTTGGACTGATAAAGAAGACGGCGAGAAGCTCATTTACGAATGTTTTGATAATGAATATTCGGAGGCAGAAAGTGTTGTCAGAAGGATCATCGAACTGATGAGAAGGGGAGAGGGACTTTCTGATATTGCTATTCTTTACAGAACCAATAATCAGTCACGAATACTTGAAGAAAAACTTATCATGGAAGGCGTTCCTTATAAGATTGTCGGCGGAACTAATTTCTATGACAGACGAGAGATCAGAGATATTCTCGGATATCTCAAGACTGTCAATAACAGAGATGATGAGATCGCACTTCGAAGGATAATAAATGTTCCGAGACGGGGAATCGGAGATACATCTGTAAATAAGCTTGTTGAATATGCAGTCGGAAATGGCATAGATCTTTTTACAGCTATGGATATGGTAAATGAGATTAAAGGCCTCGAAAGAGCTGCTGCAAAGATTACAGCATTTACGGATCTTATTTATAAATTGGTTGATGAATATCATGAAGAAGGGCTTACGGCTCTTTTTGATAAGATCATGGAACTTACAGATTATGCTTCGCTCCTTAAGGCTGAAGGAACCGATGAAGCAAAGACAAGGCTTGAGAACCTTACAGAACTTAGAAACAAAATTGTAAGTTATGAAGAAGGAGCTGAAAATCCAAATCTTACCGAACTCCTTGAAGAGATAGCACTTGTTGCTGATACGGATACGGAAGTCGAAAGTGATGACAGGGTTTCTCTTATGACACTTCATAGTGCTAAAGGTCTTGAATTCCCATATGTATTCATGGTGGGAATGGAAGAAAGACTGTTCCCGAGCGGAATGGCTCTTGATTCTGATGATCCTGATGCGCTTGAGGAAGAAAGAAGACTTTGCTATGTAGGAATCACCAGAGCTATGAAGGAACTCCGCCTCAGCGGTGCATCTACAAGAATGATCAATGGATCCAGAAATTACAGTGATGTTTCAAGATTCATTAAAGAGATACCTTCAAATCTTATTATCCGTAAAGCTGATAAAGCGCCATCATATATGAGAAAGAATTCTTCATATGATTCGGATGATTACAGTGGCTATGGAAGCGGTTATGGCAGCGGAAATAGTTACGGAGGTGGATACGGATCGGGAAGCTACGGAGGCGGAAGCAGTTACGGTGGTGGCTACGGAAGTAGTTATGGTTCAGGAGGTTACGGCGGCAACAGCTACAGTTCCGGTGGCAGCGGTTCCGGTAAGAAGAGCCTCAAGGTTGAAAAACCATACAGCAGTGTAAACATGTCTTCGCTTAAGAAGGGTATGCCGGATAATACAGATATTGATTACAGCGTAGGCGATACTGTTAAGCATATCAAATTCGGAAAAGGCGTCGTGACTCAGATTGACAAAATGGGTTCCGATTATGAAGTCATGGTTAATTTTGACAGAGTCGGAGAGAAGAAAATGTTTGCATCTTTAGCTAAACTTAAGAAACTTTAGATAATGTGAAAAATTCACGAATTTTAATCTTTTTTTTCTATTTGGTATGGCATATCTAAAAATGCTGTGCTATAATAAATTTGCTATATTTAAACTGTTGAAAGGTGGGTATTGATATGAAAGACGTAGAGAAGAGAACAGATGAACCAGTTGAAAGCGCAAAGAACGCGTTTCTCTCAATTGCGATCATTGTTGGTGTGATTACAATTATTGCCGGAATTGCAGTTGCAGTATATAAGTATCTTACACCTGATTATCTTGATGATTTTGATGAGTTTGATGATGATTTTGATGATGATTTCTTTGATGACGATCAGGAAATCACAGAGGATGTTAAGCCTGAAGCAGAGGCATAAGCAGTCAGCATTAAACAAAGCAGAAGACCGCTGGATGAAAGTATCATTTGGCGGTCTTTTTTCTGGAAAATACGTTGTTTTTTGTTGGGAAATCTTCATAAAGTCTTAATTGCAATATGACCTTAATCTGTTACGATTGTTTTATTAGAAGCGAAATAAACTATTCTGTAAAGATGATTACGGATGGAATATGAGGTGCGAAATGTATAATATTTTAATGTGTGATGATGAGAAAGAGATAGTGGAAGCTGTCTCAATCTATCTTGAAGCAGAAGGATATAAAGTTTTTAAAGCATATGATGGATCTGAAGCTTTGGAAATAATTGCTAATGAAAAGATTCATCTTTTAGTTGTTGATATTATGATGCCAAAGGTTGATGGACTTAATGTTGTAAAGAAGATTCGTGAATTCAGCAATGTTCCGGTTATTCTTCTTTCAGCAAGAACAGAGTATAATGATAAGATACTCGGACTTAATGTTGGAGCAGATGATTATATGGCTAAACCATTTAATCCGCTTGAGCTTGTTGCAAGAGTCAAGTCCCAGCTTAGACGTTATACAACTCTCGGAAATATAGCAGTTCCTTCAGCTGATGCTGATAAACTTATCAGTGGTGGTCTTGTTCTTGATACAAGAAGCAGAACAGTAGCTGTTGATGGAGAGGATGTTAAGCTTACTCCTATTGAATTCCATATCCTTAGATTTTTGATGGAGAATATGAATACTGTATTTTCAACATCTCAGATTTATGAAGCTGTATGGAAAGAGGAAGCATTTGCATCAGAGAATATTATAGCTGTACATATCAGACATATTAGAGAAAAAATTGAGCTTAATCCGAAGGAGCCAAAATACCTGAAGGTTGTTTGGGGGCAGGGTTATAAGCTTGAGAAGATATAAGATCATGAGTGACGAATCTTTAAAGAAAGAAAAAGAAACAAAAAAGATTTACATTCTACAGAGCAGAGCCAGTAAGATTATTATCGAACTTATTGGCTTTGTTTGTGTTGTTGCTTTGATCATTCTTAATGTTGCCAGATTCATAAAGGATAATTATTTCGAAAAAGAAACAATTTATGGTGATCAGGAATATGCTGAAACCGATCATGTGAAGTATATCATGAGTCATTCGGCGGATCAGCTTCTCGAAACTTATTTCCGTTCTGAGAAATATTACAATGTTGACAGATATGCCAAGAAACTCATGGTTTTTGATATATCAGACAGTTTCGCAAATGATATTCTCGGTAAAGAAGATGAACCGATGTACAAAATTTCTTATATTTCGTCACAAGTAGAAAGATTTTCCATCAACGATGTTGAACAGACAAGTACCTATGAAGCCAATATAGATAATGTCATATATGAACTGAATTATGAAAATACTTATGATTATGAGCAGCTTGGTGAAACATTTGATATTGCACATGGATCAAGTCAGTATATTAAAATTCGTTCAAGAGATTATCGTAAGCTGTTTATGACACTTGGTTCTACAGGTGTGAAAGTTGATGAGATTGACAATTTGGACAAGCTGGATATTTCTTTCAGTGATTGGGTTTTAAGAAATGAAACTTCCGGTTATTATGCCGTAATGACGTCTTCGTATATCTATAATGTCTGGGGAATGACAGATATAAAAAATCTTTACGATAACGAGTATATTTATATTCCACTTGATTATCTTTCAATCGATGGTTCTAATGCGGAATTTGAGGAGTCCATTCTGTATGCTCCGTTCTATAGTTCTTTATTATATCCATTATTTGGCGCCATGGGCGAAGATTACAATATCATACGTGATTATACATACTATGCAAATCATGATACATCTCTTTTGGACGATTCTCTTATGTATACATATACTATCAGTGGATTGAATTATTATGATGGTATAAGTGATAATAATGTTTATATGTTCATGAATGATGATTTTATTTACAGTGATTTCAGTAAGGAAAGCATTGTGCAGTTTATCAAGAATAACTGCGATATCGTCGTGGAATTAAATATAAATAATGATGGACTTGATGGAGAAACGAGCTATTATGTCGATCGTAAAGGTAAAAAGCATGCAATCTCGTATCTTTCAAATCTGAATATTGATTATTACCGTGATACTTATGATGCAAATCTTAGATCAAATATGGTATTTGGTCTGAAAACAAAAGGAAAATCCAATTTTTATAACAATAAAGAGATTAAGAAAAGAGCTTTTTATGATTTCTGTAAATGGGCTTATCCGGACTATGATACAAATATAACTGTATTTACAATAATCCTTGCATGCCTGCTCCTTATTCTTTTACTGATTGCCAGACCTTTTAGAGAAAAAGATGCAGTGGATGAAGGAAGCATATTCTATTTTGATAAGATGCTTATAGAGATTCCTATAGCCGTTTTTGTGACTTTAGCTTTGGTTATGTATAATATCGGAATCGAGACTTATCGAGATATTTTCATTTATGACAGTTGGAATGATAATATAAATTCCGTGACTATAATGACGACTGTATTTGTCATTGCATTTTTCTATGTATTTGGCGTTGAGATACTTTTATCTATAGTCAGAAGAATCAGAAGAAGAGTAATCATAAAAGAGTTAATTGTATTACGACTTATAAGCTTTGTAAGTTCCATGTTCGAAATGGCTTCAAGACAGGGGCGAGGCGGACGTGTTGCATTTATCAGAGGTGGTGCGGTTGTATTATTTAATATAGCCGGACTGATATTTACTCAGACTACAAAATTGTCATTTAAATATGTCATGCTGGTCGATGCTATATTCATAATCATAAATATGATGTCTCTTTATAAAACTGTTAAAAACGAGGAAGGTGTTGACCGTGTCCTTAATACAGCGAGAGAGATCGGAGGCGGTAATCTCGATGCGAAGGTTAATACCGAAGGTATAAGCGGAAGTAGTCTTACCCTCGCGTGGACCATAAATGGAATGAATGAAGCACTCAGCAAGTCTGTTGAGAAGAATGTACGTGATGAAAAGATGAAGGCAGAGCTTATTACAAATGTATCTCATGATATCAAGACTCCGCTTACATCAATCATAAATTATGTTTCACTGATCAGAAGAGAAGATTTCGATAATGAGAAAGTGCTTGGTTATCTGGATATTCTGGATAATAAATCTCAGCGATTAAAACAGCTGATTGAAGACCTTATCGAAGCATCTAAGGCAAGTTCCGGCGAAATCGAAATGGATATCGTCCAGATTGATTTCTCTGAGTTCCTTTACCAGATGGAAGGTGAATATATAGATAAATTCAACGAGAAGGGAATCGAACTTGTTACAAATATTTGCGAAGAACCTGTTATGATAAATGCAGACGGACGTCATCTCTTCAGAATTACTGAAAATGTGCTTACTAATGCATTTAAATACTCAAAAGAAAATACAAAAGTCAATATGACTCTTACATATGATGAAGATAATGCCATCATGACTCTCGAGAATGTTTGTGCTCAGAAGATAGAAGTGTCCGAGGATGAGCTTATAGAGCGTTTTGTGCGTGGTGACAGATCAAGATCTACCGAAGGAAGTGGACTGGGCCTTTCTATCTCTAAGAGCCTTACAGAGCTTATGAACGGTGAATTCCTGATCGAAGTAACGGGAGAAATGTTTAAGGTTATTCTTAAATTCCCGCTTATTAAGAAAAATACCGAAGGACAGAATGATGAGTAATTTTATTTTTAGTCTAAATGTAACGATACCTATTTTCCTTATGATCCTTTTGGGATATATCATCAGGAAAATGGGTATCATTTCTGATGGATTCGTATCTGCCGCAAACAAATATGTTTTTCTTGTGGCACTTCCGGTGATGCTTTTTAAAGATATATCTGAAACGGATGTAGCCGATCAAATGACAGGTGATTTCCTGCTTTTTTGTATGATCGTAACTATAGTCATGTTTTTGCTGGTATGGCTTTTAACGTATTTATTTGTTAAAGACAAAACCATGGTTGGCGCATTTGCCCAGGCGGGAGTCAGGGGAAGTGCGGCTGTTTTGGGCGTTGCATTTGTTGAAAATATATGCGGAAATTCGGGCATGGCTCCAATGATGATAGTTGCAGCTGTACCATTTTTTAATATCTTATCCGTAATAATCCTTACCTTCTCTGCGGATATGGGTAAAGTAAATCCGGCATCGGAAGAGGAGAGAAGGCAGATCAGAAGTAAAAATATTAAGAAAGCTTTTATAAATATCCTTAAGAATCCGATAATACTCGGAATACTGGCAGGACTTTTATTCTCGCTTTCCGGATTATCCATGCCGGCTATACCGGCGAAAACCATAACATATATATCGAATACAGCCACTCCAATAGCTCTTATAGCCATCGGAGGAGGATTTGATAAGAATGAGGCTCTGGGACGCCTAAAACCGGCTATAGCGGCTTCTGTGGTCAAATTGATCGTTTTACCGGCTGTATTTCTGCCTCTGGCCCTTTTAATGAAGTTTGCACCGAGTGAGATAGCGGCAATTCTTGTGATGCTTGCGTCACCGACAACCGTAAGCTGCTATGTTATGGCGGATAATATGAAAAATGACAAGGTGCTAACATCAAATGTTATTCTTATAACGACCATACTATCATCCGTAACTTTGACTATGTGGGTATTCATTTTGAAATCTTTTGGGGCTTTGTAAATAAAAAAGAATGTATTTTTATTAGTACAAGAGAAAGTTTAGTGGTGAAAAATGACGTATTTACGCGGCTTAAAGCACTTTTTCAAAAAAATAAAAAAAATTGATTTTTATGCTTGACATTTCAGTACTTCATCTATATAATTGGAAAAGTGCTGAAAAACACGGGATCTTAGCTCAGCTGGGAGAGCATCTGCCTTACAAGCAGAGGGTCACAGGTTCGAGCCCTGTAGGTCCCACTCATAACCACTTGGTTATGGTTCATGGCGGGATAGCTCAGTTGGCTAGAGCATGCGGTTCATACCCGCAGTGTCGAGGGTTCAAATCCCCCTCCCGCTACTTTAAAAAAAATAAAAAAATCAGTTGACAAACAAAACACGATTATGTATAATATTCGTTGTGTCGAGTGATTTTCCGATTTCGGGGTGTGGCTCAGCTTGGCTAGAGCGCCTGATTTGGGATCAGGAGGTCGCAGGTTCGAATCCTGTCACCCCGACGCTAATACAAAAGCATATATATATAATATGCGGGTGTAGTTCAATGGTAGAACACCAGCCTTCCAAGCTGGATACGTGGGTTCGATTCCCATCACCCGCTTTTTACTTGCGAAAATGCATATAAGCATTTTTGTGAGACACAAATGTGTCCGTAGCTCAGTTGGATAGAGCAACGGCCTTCTAAGCCGTGGGTCGGGGGTTCGAATCCCTTCGGGCACATTTTTTATATGAACAGATTTATTGATCTTTCATATTATGGTGGGTATGGCGCAGTTGGCTAGCGCGCCAGATTGTGGCTCTGGAGGCCGAGGGTTCAAGTCCCTCTACCCACCCTGTTTTATGAAGGTCCTACTGATAGCCTTCCATATTGGGCTATAGCCAAGCGGTAAGGCACAGGACTTTGACTCCTGCATTCGTTGGTTCGAATCCAACTAGTCCAGTTTTTTTAATTTAATAACATCGTACCATTTAATAACGGTGCGTTTTTATATGGGCTACTAGCTCAGGTGGTAGAGCACTTGACTTTTAATCAAGTTGTCGCGGGTTCGAGTCCCGCGTGGCTCATTAATATATATAGAAGCGGAAATCATGAGGTTTTCGCTTATATTATTTTTATAAGCGGATATGGCGGAATTGGCAGACGCGCTAGATTTAGGTTCTAGTGGGGAATCCCGTGCAGGTTCAACTCCTGTTATCCGCACTTATATTTTATCAAGGTTTGTCATAATCTGTGACAAGCCTTTTTTGTTGCCTAAAGCTTAGAAAACACGTTATTTTCTTATCCTTCATTCTATCTGTCATAGTCTGTCATAATCTGACAAAATATGCCTTAATATTATGGTTATGGGGTATAAAATGGGGTATGACAAATCTATATTCTATAAGGCTTCAGAGCCTTTTGTAAAATAGTGTTGACATAGGTAGTACAATTTATTACTATCCATTCATCGATTCTATTTTGATTTAAGGGAAAGGGCTATAAAATGGATGATGCATTAATTGAACTTAAAGGACTTACCAAAAACTTTGGAGATCAGCAGGTTTTAAAGGGTATAGACCTGATAATTCACAGAAATGAATTTCTGACACTTCTCGGACCTTCCGGATGTGGAAAGACAACAACTCTTCGAATCATTGCAGGATTTGATGATCCAAGCGGCGGAGAGATTCTATTTGATGGTATAGATATATCACAGATCCCTTCATACAAAAGAGAAGTAAATACAGTATTTCAGAAATATGCACTTTTTCCGTTTTTGAATGTATATGACAATATTGCATTTGGTCTTAATATCAAGAAAACGGATAAAAAGATAATAGAGCATAAAGTTACAAAAATGCTTGACCTTGTAGGTCTTTCAGGCTTTGAGAAGAGAGATGTTACAAGTCTTTCGGGTGGACAGCAGCAGCGAGTAGCTATAGCAAGGGCTCTCGTAAATGAACCTAAGGTGCTTCTTCTTGATGAGCCATTAGGAGCGCTGGATGCAAGACTTCGTAAGGACATGCAGACAGAACTTAAGAAGATTCAGAAAGAAGTTGGAATTACTTTCATATTCGTAACTCATGACCAGGAGGAGGCTCTTTCTATGTCAGATACAGTTGTTGTTATGAATGAAGGAATCATTCAGCAGGTTGGTACGCCGGAAGATATTTATAACGAGCCGGAGAACCGCTTTGTTGCCAGCTTCATCGGTGAATCAAATATCATCGAAGCTGTTATGAAGAAGGACCTTCTTGTTAATTTTGACGGAATCGATTTCGAATGCGTTGATAAAGGATTTAAGGAAAATGAAGATGTTGAGGTCGTTATAAGACCTGAAGATATAGATATAGTCAAGCCGGAAGAAAGCAGTCTTAAGGGAACTGTTAAATCTATAGTATTTAAGGGTGTGCATCATGAGATAGTCGTAGAGACAGAACATAGAGAATATCTTATTCATACTACGGATTATTTTGAGCAGGGGCTTAAAGTCGGACTTAAGTTTGGACCGGATGATATTCATGTAATGTACAGAATGGACTGGGTACAGTAAGGAGGACAACGTGAGACATTTTGTTAAACTGGTAAGGCCTTATATAGTCTGGGCTTTTATCATTATCGTAGTGCCTATCCTGCTTATTATGCTTTATTCTGTTACAACAGGTGGAAATGATCTTGTAAATATCAGTTTTACCTGGGACAACTTTAAGAAGATAGGTGAACCTATATATCTGAATGTGCTGAAAAGGTCCTTGGTACTTGGACTTATATCAGTCGTTATTTGTTTTGTGTTCGGTTATGCCCTTGCATATTTCATCAGTAAAAAGAGTGAGAAGGTTCAGAACCTCCTTATTCTGCTTGTTACGATACCGATGTGGATCAATACGCTTCTTAGAACTTATGCATGGATCAGTATGCTTTCCGATAACGGCCTCATCAATACATTTCTTAAATGGATGGGCTTTAAACCTTTAAATCTAATGTATACGGATTTTGCGGTTATACTCGGACTTGTAACGGACCTTCTGCCGTTTATGGTAATTCCTATCCATACAAGCATAAGAAAGATTGATCCGTCACTTATAGAGGCATCACATGACCTTGGTGCAAATAAGATCCAGACTTTCTGGAAGGTGACATTTAAAATGTCCATTCCGGGTGTTTTAAATGGAATCATGATGACATTCCTTCTTTCTATTTCAACATTCGTAATTCCAAAGCTCCTTGGCGGCGGACAGTACATGTTGATCGGTAATCTTATCGAGAATCAGTTTATTTCTGTAGGTAACTGGAATTTCGGAAGTGCCATTTCAATAATCCTCGCTTTCATAATCCTTGTCGGAATGACTGTTATGAAGAAGATTGACAAAGAAGAGAAGGAGGAAGAATGATGAAGACAAAAAGGAAAGGCAGGGTATTGTCTGCATTATATATAGCTATTTGTTTTCTTTTCCTCTACCTTCCGATAGTTGTGACGATGATATTTTCATTTAACTCATCAAAGTCACTTACTAAGATGCAGGGATTTTCCCTTAGATGGTACGGCAGCCTTATACACAACGGTTCCATCATGAAGGCGGTTTATGTATCAATCACAATAGCGATATTTGCGACGATCATTTCAACTGTTCTCGGAACTCTGACAGCCATCGGGCTTTCAAAAAGCAGGAAGGTTTTAAGGGAGACAATTAAAAATATAAATAATATTCCGATTATGAACCCGGACATTGTTACGGCCATTGGACTTATGATACTTTTTTCTTCGATCGGAATGGAGAAGGGATATCTTACAATGCTTCTTTCGCATGTGGCATTTTGTACTCCATATGTGATCACAAGCGTTTATCCTAAAGTAAGGAATCTTGATCCTGCACTTGCAAATGCAGCCATGGATCTTGGGGCGACACCATTTCAGGCTCTTACAAAAGTCATCCTTCCGATGCTTAAAGACGGAATTTATGCAGGTGTGCTCCTGGCATTTACAATGTCATTTGACGACTTTGTGGTTTCATACTTTGTAACAGGAAACGGAGTATCAAATATTTCCATCACTGTTTACAATATGACAAAACGTACAAATCCGACTATCAATGCGCTTTCAACCATAGTTATTCTCGTTATCGCTATACTTCTGATAATCATAAATGTTATGCCTGCGATGCTGAAGAATACGATGAAGAAAGTATTTGCGGTTCTTGTCGTGGCTGCCCTTGGAACAATGATCTTCTCCGGACTCGGAAGTAACAGTAAGACGCTTAAAGTATATAATGCCGGTGAGTATATAGATACAGATCTCCTGGAAAAGTTTGAACGTGAAAATGATTGCAAGATAGTCTATGAGACCTTCGACTCAAATGAAAGTATGTATACCAAGATTAAGAGCGGTGCTGAGTATGATATCTTAATTCCTTCGGATTACATGATAGAAAAGCTTAAGAAGGAAGATATAATCAAGCCTCTTGACTGGGGCAGGATAGAGGGCGCAGATGGGCTTAATCCTGACATTATGGATCTTGCGTACGATCCCGGAAATGTTTATTCCGCACCTTATTTCGTCGGAACGGTCGGCATACTTTACGATAAGACCATTGTTGACGAAGAGGATTTAAAGAGCGGCTGGGAAGTTTTGAAAAATGAAAAATATAAAGGCAACATTTATATGTATGATTCGGAAAGAGATGCATTTATGGTGGCTTTAAAGGCCTGCGGATATTCGATGAATACATCTGATATGTCTGAGATTGAAGAAGCTTATAACTGGCTTATAGATCAAAATGATAAGATGGACGTTGTTTATGCGGGAGATGATGTTATAGATAATATGATTTCCGGAAATAAGGCCCTTGCGGTTGTTTATTCAGGTGATGCGGCATATATCATGTCCGAGAATCCTGATATGGGATATTATGAACCGGATCAGGGAACCAATGAATGGTGCGACGGTATGGTCATAACAAAGAGTTGCAGTGATGATGATCTTGCTTATAGATTCATCAGCTTTATGTATGAATATGACAATGCGCTTGCCAATTCTACTTATGTCGGGTATACATCTCCTTTAAAGGATGTTGCAGATGAACTTGCTGAGACTGAATACGAAGGAATATCATCATACACACCGGGATTCGGTAAAGAGAAGAATGAGGTGTTCAGATATCAGGACAGCAAACTTAAGAGCAAATTTGCGGATTTGTGGACAAAAGTCAAAGCCTATAGCAAATAAAAAATATTTATAATTTTTTAAATAATCGAGATAATACCATTTAAAAATCAATGTAATTGTGCTATCATAAGTCATGAGTGTGTTTTTTTGCTCATGACTTATTTCTTTGTGGGGGTTAGAAGTTTACATCTTTACAAAATGATAAGAATACTAACTGGTTGAGGTGCGATAAATTGAGTAATAGATGGAATAAAGATGACTGGAAAAAATGTTCGATATTAACAATATCATTATGCCTGGTAGTTGCATTTTATGTAATACTCGGAAGACTGCCCGGTGTTCTTGATTTTCTTGGCACTATAATAGGGGCCTTCACACCGATCATTATGGGATGTGTAATAGCATTTCTGTTAATGCCTGTAATGAATTTTCTTAAAGGTGTATTTTCAAAGTTTTTCATTAAAGTATTAGGTGAAGAGAAGAAGATGACTGCAGTTAAGATTGCGAATACTCTTGCTGTTGCATTTTCACTTATTTTCCTTCTCTCTATCATATTTGGACTTCTTATCGTGCTTATTCCGGAACTTCAGAAGAGTATAACAATGCTCTCAAATGAAATTCCTACATACATCGATAAAGCAAAAACATGGTTAAAGAATCTTTCATTCCTTAAGAAATATCCAAATATCTACGAGACTGTAAGTAATAATCTTGATAAGATCCAGGATAACCTTGTGAAGATCATGGTAAATAAACTTCTTCCGAATATCGATACCATTGTTGTGAAGATTTCATCAGGTATCATCGGTGGTGTTAAGTTTGTATTTAACTTCTTCGTAGGTATCATCATCGCAGCATATATTCTCTACAGCAAAGAGAGATTGTCTGCTAACGGTAAGAAGATGATATATGGTGTATTTAAGAAGAAAAAAGGAACAGTTGTCCTTGATTCTTTATCATTTGTAAATAATGTATTCGGTGGATTTATTGACGGAAAGATCCTTGATTCGATGATCATTGGTATTATCTGTGCTATATTCTGCCTCTGCGTTGATATGCCTTATGCAATCCTCGTAAGTGTTACAGTCGGAATAACCAATATCATTCCTTTCTTCGGACCGTTTATCGGAGCGGTTCCTTGTGCGCTCCTGATACTTGTTGCGGATCCTATCAAGTGTCTTGTCTTCGTTATATTCATCCTCATCCTTCAGCAGATCGACGGAAATATCCTTGGACCACTTATCCTTGGAGATTCAACAGGTCTTTCAGGACTTTGGGTAATGGTTGCAATCCTTGTAGGAGGAAACCTCTTCAGCTTCATGGGAATGCTTCTGGGCGTACCTGTATTTGCATGTATTTATGCACTTGTTAATGTGATCATCGACAGCAAGCTGAAGAAACAGGGACTGACGAATAATACGGATTATTATCTGACGCTGCATGGCTTTGATGAAGAAGGTAATCCGATAAGGACCAAGAGACGCATTTCTTCAGGAAATGACAGACGTTCCAGAAAACAGAATAAAAAAATGGGCAACAGAAAGTCTAAAGATATCATGGCCACAAGAGAAAATATCAGAGAGAAAGTCGGTATGAATATCGGCGACAAGATCAATGATGAGAAAGCTAAGGCTATTGAAGAAATGGCAGTTGTTAAGGAAAGAGCTGCAAGTCAGTATAATGAGTATCTAAAGAAAAAACAGAACCGAAATAATGAAAATAAAAACAGTGAAAATAGAACCGGAGAAAATAGAACCGGTGAAAATAAAAATGATAAGAATAAGTCTTCGAATGTCAGAAAGAATAATGATCAGTTAAAAACAAATAATGTATCTGAGCAGAATGTAAAAAGAGTTCAGAACGTTAAACCAAAGAATAATAAAACTAACGAAACAAGAAACCAATCCGGACACAAAAACGGACAGAAAAAAGAGAACGGAAAATCGGAGACTAACGAGTAATCGCTGATTATTTTATACTGTTTAAGTCTCGCGATGCCGGGAGGAGGGTTACTATGTCAACAAGAACAGCTTACAACAACAAAGAGATGCTTGCGTGGACCGCTTATTTTGCGGATTTTATGGAGACAAGTCCTGAGAAGATCAAACTTATGAATATATGCGGGAAAGAGAAGAATATCATCCCGACGATAGAAACACATAAGAGAGTAATGATATTTGCGGATTCAACACATGAGAACCTGTTCTATGAATTATGGGAAAAGGGTATAGGTGATTATGATGTATGGTTCGCAGAAGGCCTTATACCTAATGACAATATTAAGCATACAAAAGTCGTTGAGCTTGTAAATAAAAAGCTTACGGTACCATCGGTTGTATTTATTCTCAATGAAAATACAAGAGAATCGTATCGTATCGGAATGAAGAATGAATTCTTCAGTAAAGGAACAGTTAAATATGTCGGAAATGAGATAAGAGCTATAATCATGAGCATGCTTGGAGTTGATTCTCATGATACCATCGCGATTGTAAGCGGTGAAAGTATTGTTATAGAATCGGCTATAATAGCAAGTGAAGGAACTATTATCGCAGTTGAGCCAAATGAGCAGGATCAGAAAACAATGGAAGAGAACGTCGCTAAGTTCGGCCTTCATAACGTAAATATCATTCCTGATCTTTCAGATGATTCTTTGGCGAAAATACCGGTTCCGAGACTTTCATTTATTGTTGCTACCAAGTATCTTGAGAAAGATATAGAAAGACTCATCACGAAGAATCCTAAGATGCAGTTTGTCATCTACACACTTGAGCTTGACGTGCTCAGTACTATAAAGGATATATTCGAGAGACATAATATAAAGAATATGGAGGTTACTCAGGTAACCATCAGTAAGACAGACAAAAACAGTGTATTCGTATCACAGCCTTCGCCATGGCTTATTACAGGCGAAATCTATTGAAATCTGATATGAAATATTGTAGAATGTCTAAATCAAATCAGTAAGTTGGAGGAAAGTTTAAAATGGGCACCCAGTATAATCACAAATTAATCGAAGCCAAGTGGACTAAGAAATGGGAAGAAAAGCCAATAAATGTTAATGATGGTGTTAAGCCAAAATATTATTGTCTTGATATGTTCCCATATCCGTCAGGAAATGGACTTCATGTAGGACATTGGAGAGGATATGTTATATCCGATGTATGGAGCAGATATCAGCTCATGCATGGAAAATATGTCATTCATCCTATGGGCTGGGATGCATTCGGACTACCTGCAGAAAATTATGCTATAAAGAATGGTATTCATCCATCTATTTCTACTGCTGCAAATATTGCAAGCATCAAGAAGCAGATTAAGCAGATCGCTGCTATCTATGATTGGGACATGGAAGTAAATACTACAGATCCTGATTATTTCAAGTGGACACAGTGGATATTTGTTCAGATGTTCAAGAACGGACTTGCATATGAGAAGGAAATGCCTATCAACTGGTGTCCTTCATGTAAGACAGGTCTTGCAAATGAGGAAGTTAAAGAAGGTAAATGTGAGCGTTGCGGCGCTGACGTAACAAAGAAGAATCTTCGTCAGTGGATGTTAAAGATCACAGCATACGCAGACAGACTTCTTGCAGATCTTGATAAGCTTGACTGGCCTGAAAAGGTTAAGAAGATGCAGGCTGAGTGGATTGGTAAATCTACAGGTGCTGAAGTTAATTTCAAGATAGATGGTAAAGATGAATCAATAACAGTTTATACAACAAGACCTGATACACTTCACGGAGCAACATTTATGGTGCTTGCTCCTGAACATAAGCTTGCTGCAGAACTTGCTACACCTGAAACAAAGGCTGCTGTAGATGATTATATCTATCAGACATCACTTCGTTCTTCAATCGACCGTATGGCTGATCATGAGAAGACAGGTGTATTTACAGGAAGCTA
This sequence comes from Eubacterium ruminantium, assembly GCF_900167085.1. Lineage (GTDB taxonomy): Bacteria > Bacillota > Clostridia > Lachnospirales > Lachnospiraceae > Eubacterium_Q > Eubacterium_Q ruminantium. Next base: position 115,671 of record NZ_FUXA01000003.1, on the reverse strand, counting down.
TGCTATAAATCCGCTTAACGGTTCACGTATTCCAATCTGGCTTTCAGATTATGTACTTGCCGATTACGGAACAGGCGCTATCATGTGCGTTCCTGCTCATGATGACAGAGACTTTGAGTTTGCTAAAAAGTTTAATATTCCTATCATCCAGGTTATCAGTAAAGATGGTAAGGAAATTGAAAATATGACAGAGGCTTATACAGAGGCTTCCGGAGTTATGATCAATTCCGGTGAGTGGAATGGTATGGAATCAGCTGTCCTCAAGAAGGAAGCTCCTCATATCATTGAAGAGAAGGGCTTTGGTAAGGCTACAACAAATTATAAGCTTCGTGACTGGGTATTCTCACGTCAGAGATATTGGGGAGAACCAATTCCTATCATTCATTGTCCTGATTGTGGTGCAGTACCTGTACCTGAAGAGGATCTTCCACTTATGCTTCCTGAGGTTGATAAATATGAACCAACAGGAACAGGTGAATCACCTCTTGCTGCAATTGACAGTTGGGTAAATACAACATGTCCTTGCTGTGGTAAGCCTGCAAAGAGAGAGACCAATACAATGCCTCAGTGGGCAGGATCATCATGGTACTTCCTCAGATATGTTGATGTAAATAATGATAAAGAACTTGTATCAAAGGAAAAGGCTGATAAGTATCTTCCGGTTGATATGTATATCGGTGGAGTAGAGCATGCAGTTCTTCATCTCCTTTATTCAAGATTCTATACTAAGTTCCTTCATGACATTGGAGTTGTCGGATTTGATGAGCCATTTACAAAGCTCTTCAATCAGGGAATGATCTGCGGTAGAGACAGAGAGACAGGAAAGCCTACCAAGATGAGTAAGTCACTTGGTAATATCGTTTCTCCTGATGATATCGTAAATGATTACGGTTGTGATGCACTTAGACTTTATGAACTCTTTGTTGGTCCACCTGAACTTGATTCAATCTGGGATGACGCCGGAATCGATGGTATCTCAAGATTTATCAAGAGATTCTACTCAATGGTAATCGACAATGCGGAGAAAGATGTTGCTGAGACACCTGAACTTCTTCGTCTTAGACATGGACTTATCAAAGATATTACACAGAGACTTGAGAGTTTCAACTTAAATACAGTTATTTCTGCATTTATGGAATATAATAACAAATTCGTTGATCTTACAAAGAGTACAGGTGTAGATAAAGAAACACTTAAGACAATGGTTAAGCTTATTGCTCCATTTGCTCCTCATATTGGAGAGGAACTTTGGGAGGTGCTTGGCGGTACAGATTCAGTATTCCATACAGAATGGCCTGAATTTGACGAGGCTCACCTTAAGGCTGATACAATCACACTTCCTGTACAGGTTTCAGGAAAGACGAGAGTAACTGTAGATGTTCCTGCTGATGCTGATAAGGATACTATTATCGCGCTTGGTAAGGAAGCTCTTGGTGACAGACTTGATGGAAAGACAATAATCAAGGAAATATATGTTCCTGGAAAGATCATCAATATTGTTGCTAAGTAAATAACAGACTTTAATAGCCCCTCGGTTATATCAATAATCCGCAGGGGCTATATGATTTTTTTGAGGGAATATAATGACTGCGGCCGGACAGAATATATTTGGATGATTATAATGGCTATGGTCAGATTGGAGATATTTGATGAAATGGGAAGCGGAGTTTCTTCGGAGTCTTAGCGGACTCCGATGCGGATTCATGGACGCTTTTATGAAGTTCTTTTCGTTTATATGTGATTACGGATGGTTCTTGATAAGTGTAGTTCTGATCCTTCTTATCAACAAAAAAACGAGGCGAATAGGCATCGAAGCAGCGGTAACTCTGATATTTACAGCTTTAATAACAAATGTGATCATAAAGGGATTGGTTCATAGAGTAAGACCGTATGAAGCATATGATTTTATAGAGGTTTTGACCAGGAAACCATTTGATTCCTCGTTTCCTTCGGGACATACATCCAACAGTTTTGCGGTGGCTGTAGCTGTATTTATACACAATAAAAAGATAGGAATACCGCTGATCATACTGTCGGCGGGAATAGCTTTTTCGAGATTATATAACGGAGTACATTACCCGACTGATGTTCTTGCAGGAATAGTCATCGGCGTAACGGTTCCGATTGTAGTTCATATCATAATGAAAAGAATTATGGAAAAAAAGGAAGTTAAATGAGCGGAAATATTATTATAGACAACAGGCTTTTAAAGGCATATGACAGACTTTCCGATATTTCAAAATATACGGGAAAATCAAAAGAATATACAGAAAAATTGTGGGAAATTTTGATCTCAGACCATGAACTTATGGAAGAATTTGTATTTTATCTTGATAATCATACATTCATGGATAAGTACAAAGTAAAAGGTTATGGAATGATAGATCTGTATTTCCTCAACATTAGATATGTCGAAATGCAGCAGGATGTAGGTAAGAATTATTCTGATACGGATAAGGATGCCCTGGCTCTTGATACCTTTATGATGATGGCTGATATGAAAAAGAATCCTGAGATCTATATTAAAAAGCTTGAAGAAGGTCCGGGGATGGACAGATTTATGTAAGGGGTGTTTATATGAAATACTTTACTACAGGGGCAAAAAGCGCATTGATTGACAAAATATCCATCGAAGAAGTCGGAATGCCACAGATGGTACTTATGGAAAGGGCCTCGCTTGGGGTTGCTGGGGCTGCTGCTGAATTTATTAAAGACAAAAAGCAGAAGATACTTACAGTCGTTGAAGGCGGCAATAATGGCGGCGATGGTGTTGCAGCGGCGAGAATCCTTAAAGAGAGAGGATTTAATGTGGATATTTTTTACATCGGCGGTATTAAAAAGACTTCAGAAGCTTTTTTGGAACAGATAAAGATAGCTGAAAATTGCGGCGTGAAGATATATAAGGCTTCGGACGATTACTCCCTTAAAAGCCTTTTAGTGGGCTATGATATAGTGATTGACGGAATATTCGGCGTTGGATTATCCAGAGAAATCGGCGGAGTTCAGGCTGAAGCGATTAATATAATAAATGATGCAAAAGAAGAAAGGCAGAATGATCTGGCGGTCATTTCGATAGATATTCCTTCAGGTGTATCAGCTGATAACGGAGAATTGCTTGGAGTAGCTGTTAAGGCTGATGTGACAGTAACATTTGGATTTACAAAGGTAGGAATGCTTTTTGGAAAAGGCAGAGAATATTCAGGAAAGATAATCCTTAAGGATATAGGGTTTCCTGCCTGTGCAGTGGAGAAAACGGCTCCTGAATATTATGGATTGGATATAGATGATATAAAGAAAATCCTGCCTGTAAGAAAAGATGATTCCAATAAAGGGAATTTCGGAAGGCTTCTTATAGTAGCGGGAAATGATTCTATTGCCGGTGCTGCTGTTATAGCTGGGCAGGCGGCATTTAAGGCGGGAGCAGGCCTTGTTAAGATATTTACTCATAAAGACAACAGAAATATCATAGGAGCGGCTTTGCCCGAAGCTCTGCTTGATGTTTATGAATATAATTCTGATTCGGAAGAATCATCTGATGGGACCAATCATTCTGCAGGAAAATGTTCGGGAAAAATCACTTCACCGGGCGGGGAACAATCGGGAGAAATCATTTCTTCAACAGATATAGAGTCACTCGTTAAATGGGCAACGGCAATTGCTATAGGTCCGGGGCTTGGAACAAGTGAGAAGAGCAAATATCTTCTTAAAGCAGTACTTAAGGCAGCATATGAAAATGATAAGCCGGTTGTAATGGATGCGGATGCCATAAATATCATTTCCGAAGATAGAAGCATTTTAAAAAATCTCAGATTCGAGGAGAAAAAATGGATAATTACTCCGCATATGTTGGAGATGGCAAGACTTATAAAAACCGAAGATGAAAATGCTAAAGATGCTCTCGGAAGGATTTTCAAGGACAGATTTGAAGTTGCAAAGTATGTTTCAAATGAATATAATATTATTTCGGTATTAAAAGATGCGAGGACCGTGGTTTCTGATGGAAGTTCAAGGTGTTTTATCAACACAAACGGGAATTCCGGAATGTCCAAAGGAGGCAGCGGAGACAGTCTGACCGGTATAATCGGAGCGCTTCTTGCAGAGGGAATGAAACCGCAGGATGCAGCGAGAGCCGGTGTATTTATCCATGGGGCAGCGGGAGATATAGCAGCTTTAAAGTGTGGAAGAACAAGTATGACAGTAACTGACCTTAACGGGGTTATAGATATGATTAAAAGATAGAGGCGGGATTATGCGAGATTATAATCGTATTGAGGCAGATGTTGATTTAGATTCTGTAAGATATAACATTGAAAAGATTAAGTCATTAAATCCGGAAGACAGAAAGGTGCTCCTTGTTATTAAAGCTGATGCATACGGACATGGGGCTGTGGAATTAGCTAAGGAATTTGATGATATAGCAGATTATTACGGAGTTGCATGTATAGACGAGGGAGTAGAGCTTAGAAATGCAGGAATTGTTAAACCCATTCTTATCCTCGGAAATACAGATGAATATGATTTTGAAACAGCGATCCAAAATGATATAACAATGGCTGTTTATAATGCTGAAAAATGCAATTTGCTTTCTGAAACGGCTTTAAAGATCGGCAAGAAAGCAAAGGTTCATATCAAAGCTGATTCGGGAATGAGCAGGATTGGTTTTCAGTGTAATGAAGAAGGTGTGGAAGAAGCATCAAAACTCCTTACAATGAAGGGACTCGATATAGAAGGCATTTTTACGCATTTTGCCAAAGCTGATACTGTAGATAAAAAGGATGCTATAGGTCAGAGAGACAGATTCATTTATTTTATAAATGCTCTTACTGAAAAAGGATTTAAGTTTTCTGTAAAACATATAGATAACAGCGCGGGAGCTATGGAGCTTCATTCAAAAGGGTTTGACATGATGCGTCTGGGAATAGTAATATATGGGCTGGAACCATCAGAAGAAATGGACAAGTCGGTTGAGATAAAACCTGCTATGACTTTAAAGGCTCATATTACTCATATTAAGACACTTGAGGAAGGCCGAGGCATAAGCTACGGTTGGACTTATGTGACCGACAAACCTATAAGAGTAGCTACTGTTTCTGCAGGTTATGCTGATGGTTATCCGAGAGCTCAGTCAGGAATTGGAAGAGTTATCATAAGAGGTAAATATGCGCCTATTCTCGGAAGAGTCTGCATGGATCAGTTTATGGTTGATGTAAGTGATATTCCTGAAGCATCTCTTAGGGATGAGGTTATTCTGTTTGGAACAGACGGAGATAAAAGTATCTCTGTGGAAGAAGTTGCTGAGCCTGCAAACAGTTTTAATTATGAGCTGGTTTGTAATGTCGCAAGACGTGTTCCAAGGGTATATTTTAAAAATGGCAGAAAAGTTAAAGAGATAAATTATCTGTTGGGTGAGGTGAAAAGCCACTAGATGTTTAAACGTAAAGATGAAGATAAAGTAGAAGAAGAGATATTATCCATTGTCGAAGAAGGACATGAACAGGGTGTGATTCACGAGGATGAGGCTATTCTGATTAGTAATGTTCTGGAATTTGATGATAAATGCGTCAGGGACATAATGGTAAGCAGGAGCAGGATATTTGCTCTTGATAAATCAGAAAAGATAAATGATGCACTTCCTAAAGTGCTTTTATCCAATTATTCAAGATGTCCGGTTTATGATGCTGAGATAGATAATATCATAGGGGTGCTGCATCTTAAAGATCTTATCGCGGCATATCTTAAGAATCCGGATGATACCATCGAAACTATAGTTAAAGATGTTATTTTCATTCATCCGACTTATGAGATATCAAAGCTTTTGAAAAGAATGCAGAAAGAGAAGAATCATATGGCTGTCGTTATTGATGAATATGGTCAGACAGATGGTATGGTAACTCTCGAGGATGTTATAGAAGAGATAGTCGGAAATATTTTCGATGAACATGATACAGAAGAAGATCAGGTCAGAAAGACGGCGGACAACGGATATGTTGTTGACGGACTTCTCAGCTTAAACGATCTTGAAGAGATACTTCCGGATATTGATTTCCCGGATGGTGAAGTTGAGACACTGAACGGATTTTTATTATATATGCTTGGTCGTCTTCCTGAGGAAAATGACAACATTAAGATCGATTACGGAGGGTATATTTTCATACCTATAACGATCAGAGATAATATGATAATGAAAGTGAAGATTGAAAAGAAGAATGAAAAGATTTCTGAGTAGATAAAAGTTCACTTTATAAATTAAAAACAATAAATCCAAATAATATACAGGATAAGGAGATATAAAATGTCAGGACATTCAAAATTTGCCAACATTAAGCACAAGAAAGAGAAAAATGATGCTGCTAAAGGTAAGGTATTCACAGTCATCGGAAGAGAGATCGTAGTTGCTGTTAAAGAAGGCGGCCCTGATCCAAATAACAACAGAAAACTCCGCGATGTTATCGCTAAAGCAAAGGCTGCAAATATGCCAAATGATACTATCGAAAGAGGTATCAAGAGAGCAACAGGTGATGCAAATGCAGCTAACTATACATACATGACATATGAAGGATACGGCCCTGCAGGAACAGCAATCATCGTTAATGCTCTTACAGATAATAAGAACAGAACAGCTTCTAACGTTAGAAGTGCTTTCACAAAGGGTGGCGGAAGCGTTGGAACAACAGGATGCGTATCTTATATGTTCGATCAGAAGGGTCAGATCATCATTGATAAGGAAGAGTGCAGCATGTCTGCAGATGAACTTATGATGGCAGCTCTTGATGCAGGTGCAGAAGACTTCGCTGAAGAAGAAGACAGCTTTGAAGTTATTACAACACCTGATGATTTCAGTGCTGTAAGAGAAGCTCTTGAAGCAGCAGGAGTAGCAATGGTATCTGCAGAAGTTACTATGATCCCACAGAATTATGTTTCTGTAACAAATGAGGATGATGTAAAGAAGATTCAGAGAATCCTTGATCTTCTTGATGAAGATGATGATGTAGAAGCTGTTTATACAAACTGGGAAGAGCAGGAATAATAGATTTTACATATCGTATATGGATATCATATAGAGTCGTATAAAATATACACAATTATAGCTATAAAGAGTAGTTATAAAAAGTTGTGAAGACAAATAAAAAGACCTCGAAATCAGCAAATTGGCCGGTTTCAAGGTCTTTTGTATTAGTTATTAAATACTGTTTCAGCAGCGTCTTTAATCTCTGCGGCAGCATCAGCTGCAGCTTCTTTAACTTCTTCAGCTGCTTCAGCAACCTTTTCGGAATCGAGAGATACATAATCTCTGTCAGCTGTTTCTCCGTCAAGGATGATTTCATCATCTGCTATATCTTCATCAGTAGCCTTGCTCCATGGAGCTTTTTCCTTGATGGCAGCAGCCTTTTCCTTGATAGTAGCGGTTGTATCTTTAGCTTTATCTTTGATAGTAGCGGTTTTATCTTTGACAACATTTTTTGCCTTTGAGATCTTTTCATCTACTTCGTATTTCTGATATGTCTTTGAAGTCTTGATGTCATCTCTGAAAAGGTAACAAATACCTGAAACTGCAGCAGCAGCGACAGTGAATTTTACGAGTCCCCCTAGTAATCCGTGTTTTGCCATAATACATTTTCTCCTTTTTCGTTTTTTGACTCAGAAAAGCCATAAGTCTAACTAAGATTTTAATACGCATTACCCCAAAATTCAAGTAACTTTTCTTGATAAGATTCAGCAGATGTGTTAAGATTTTCACTATGATAGATGAATTTATAGCGAAGAATAATTTAATAGATAAGGAACTTGGTTCCATTGGTAAAAGATATAATTTTATATCATTTTTGCGTTTTATTTCGTTTTTTGCTTCCGTGATCCTGCTCTATATGGGTTTGTCGGATAAGAAAAATTTATTATCGATTTTGGGTATCTCCGCAGCGGTATTATTTATCGTTTTTTTGAAGATCCATTCTGTTCTTGATGATAAGATGATCAATCTTAAATCAAAGAAAGAAGTAAATGAAGGATATATAGCAAGGTTTGATGGTAAATGGAGAGAATTCTCCGATAACGGAAGTGAATTTCTTGCGAAGGAAGATATGGTTTCCAGAGATATAGATTTACTTGGAAATGCATCCCTTTATCAATTTATTTCAATCGCACATACAGATAACGGTAAGAAGAAACTGGCTGATACAGTCAGTCTTAAAAAGTCTCATATAGATACAGTTAAAGAGAGAAATGAAGCTGTCAATGAGCTTTCGGGAAAGATAGATTTTCTTGTGGGCTTTGAGTCCGTATCAGCAAGAATTTCCAAGAGAAAACGTAGAAAGAGTCTTCAGGAGTTTGAAGAAAAGAAGGAGAAGTGTCCTTTTATCGTTCCGATACTTATGGCACTTATCCCGGTTGTGAATGCAGCTGTTATCATTATGGCAATTGCCGGTAAGGTTGATCCGAAAGTGATCATTTTCACAATGTTCGGATGCCTTTTAATAACAGAATTCTGCAGCGGAATAAGGAATAAATTTCTTTATCCTATTCACGTTCTCGGTAATGGTTCGAAGGATTATTATGCTTTACTTAAACTTATTGATGAAGAAGAATTTGACAGTGAGTTACTTAAGGATATCAAAGACCGTGTAGGTAAGAAGAATGGTATCATTAATGCGATTAAGAGTCTTATAAGATTAAGTGAGGCGGATAATATTTCATTTAATCCTATAGTTCACATGGCGCTTAATGCAACACTGGGATGGGATCTCTGGCTCACAATGTTTGCAGCCGGATGGAATAAAAAATATTCCGGTTCGATAAATGAATGTATGGAAGTTATCGGTGATGTTGAAGAATTATCAAGCCTTTCCATCATTTCTGTCGTAGGAAATACTTGTAAACCGAAAATTATTAAGGCTGATAATGCCGATAAAGACAGCATAATGATAGATGCGAAGGATGTATATCATCCGCTTATCGGTTGCATAAAAGCTGTTGCCAACAGTGCGAGTATCAGTAGAGGCGCAACTGTTATTACCGGATCGAATATGTCCGGAAAGACAACATTTCTCAGAACTCTTGCCATCAATATGGCATTAGCATATATGGGCGCAAATACATGTGCCGAAAGCATGAAACTGCCATTCATGAAGATATTTACTTCTATGAGAGTCATGGATGATGTAGCAGGAGGAATATCAACATTTTATGCTGAGATACTCAGAATCAAAGAGATGGCCGAATATATAGCCTCTTCACCTGAAATACCTGCAGCCTGCTTTATCGATGAGATATTTAAGGGAACTAATTCTGCAGATAGAATAGTAGGTGCGGAGAATGCTATAAAGAAGCTTTCAGAAGGAAGCGGATTCGTGGTTGTCACAACTCATGATTTTGAGTTATGCGAGTTAAAGATGTCTGATGGTAGAGATGTGAAGAATTATCACTTCGAAGAGTATTACGAAGATGATGAATTGAAGTTCGATTATATGATTAAGGATGGAAGATGTACAACAAGGAATGCCATGACTTTGTTAAAAATGGCAGGTTTGGTCTCATAATTTGTGAAAAAAGACGAAAATTTAGTCAAATTGCACATGATTTGTAGAAGATGCACAAAACGAATTATTAATATTCGCCAATTTGACGTTGACTATTCTTTCATAAAATATTAGAATTAATGACAGGGGTTAGGTTTGACCATAAGAATTTAAGGAGGAGATAGATATGGCTTTACCTGCAAATATTACCACAGGTAGTGATAACAATGTACTGTCAATAGCTGCATCTAACAATAAGGGTCTTCTTATAAGATTCCTTAATGAACAGGTTGAAGACGGTTTTTACACCTTGGTTATCGACTATCTGAAGGATAATAATTTCGATCTTAAGACAATGAAGGTTGACGAAGACGTCAAGGCTCAGTGCTCTAAGCTATATGAGCTTGGTGAATTTGTCGACGAGAACATCAAGGCAAAAGAAAAATATGAGATTGATGAGTGGATTGAACCGCTGTTCAATTTTGTATATGGAAATATCGATGCTTCCGACATCGATGCTCCTATTAATACAACAGGTATATATAGATTTAGTATCTGGCTGATTTATCTTTATCAGAGAGAAAAGTTCGGAGATGCAATGAAGCTTATCGGCGAGCGTATCGCACCGCTTCTTATCAACGTAAGTTACCAGATTCTCGAAGATGATGACAGACCAAAGAACTTTGATAAAGCTCTTATGGGATATCTGGATCTTATCAATGTTGTTATGGAGATGGGACTTCCAACTTCCATGGCTAACTCAGAAGCTTATCTCAGCAATCTTGAAGTTCTTTTTGATTATGTGGTTGAAGATCCACATGTCGGAAATGACTACAAGACACAGCTTTCAATCGGTATGTTCAATACATTTATTGCAAATAACGATTATCCGAAGGCATTTGAATTCTATGGTCTTAACTCAGAATTCATCCCTATCGATAATATGGCTGTATATGAGAGCTTTAAAGAACTTATCAGAAATGTCAATAATGCTCAGGATACAAGCGTACTCAGCAGAAATGTTATGACAACCATAACAAAGCAGGAGATTTACAATAAGAGAATTGATACTCTCATCAGTGAAGTATCAGCATTCATCAAGAAGGTTTATCTCTATATCGAAAACGAACCTGACATGAAGAAGAATCTTCAGATACTCGGTGCCGGCGCACAGCTTACCGGTAAGACGAATATCTTTGAAGGACTTTATGAATATAACCTCGTATTCTATGAATGCGGTATCAAGGAAATCGTAAATAGCGATGTTTCTACACGTTCATGGGAAGAGAAGTATGAGATCCTTGAGAAGCTCTATACAACACTTAATGTTGTATTCGATGGATATAACGTATATGAGCTTTCTAACAAGATCGAGCATCAGTATGTTGAACTTACATGGATTAATGATTACGTTAACGCTAACCCTACACTCCTTAAGCTTTTCTTCAGTGTAAAAGAGAAGATCAAAGCATTTAAGGTACGTAAGAATACAATCCTTGAGAAGTCAAAGACAAATTACGAAATCAAGTCAATGATCGATGATCGTCAGAAGACACTTGTATTTATGGCTGCTGAAGATATGATCGTGAATGGACTTAATGGCGGAAGAATCGCAATCATCAATAGTAATTACGATCCTAGAAAGGCTGAGAAATTCCTTCAGAAGGATTATAATGATGTTCCGGTTCCTGCTAAATATAAGAAGTCTGATACAGGAAGCACAGGCGGAAAACTCTTCGGTAGAAGTTCTCTTCCTGGAATGGATACAGATCTTAAGAAACTCCTTGAGGATTCTAAGATTGAAGAAATGCTTCTTAAGTCTGAGTGGCTTTGGTATCAGTATGAGGATAAGGGAGCAGAAAGCCAGACACCATTAGAGGCTACATACAGTGTAATCTGCCTCATCAAGGCTGTTGAAAAACTTCTTGATAAGAAGGGTGCTGGTCCTGTAATCAAGGCTGATCCTACTCCAAATAAGAAGGTGATCATTACTAAGACAGGTAAGGTTATCGAACTTTCAAATGAGGGAAGCTCATCACCGGTATCTGCTAATAAGATCTCTACACCTTCAGTTGTTGAGAATATCAACAATATCCAGAACGCTCTTAAGGATAAGTCAGACGAGAACGTTGAATATGTTAAGTCATATGTAAATGATTGGCTCAACAACGTTATGAAAGTTAAGTTTGACAAGGATACAATGCTTCCTCTCTTTGAAGCTGAAGAGCTTAGAGGAAAGACATTCCAGGTTCTTAAGAAGTTAAGAGCAGACATTATCTAATCAGTAAATGATTTTATAGATAAAAAAACTCAACCATCGAATGGTGGTTGAGTTTTTTTATTATGTCGAAAAAACATTTAACTTCTTTTGGTTTTCATTTTATGTTTCATAAGATATAACCAGATAATCGGTTTTTCGATAAGTCGTTTAAGGACTATCTGAATCTCTTCGTGTTTATCTATAGGTTTAACTAAGATAGAGTGGATACCGGCATTGTTGGCACCCCATATATCTGTATATAACTGATCGCCAACAAATATTGTATTTCCTTTAGTGGTGCCGAGTTTTTCCATAGCTTTTATATATCCTGAAGCTTTAGGTTTACCTGCTTTATAGATATATTCAACCTGAAGAAATTCATTGAAGGAAGCAACTCTTTCTTCTTTGTTGTTTGAAACGAGACAGATTTTAAATCCAATCTCTTTGAGTCTTTTCATAAGCGCAACTGATTTGTCATCTGATGCAAAATTATGCGGTACAAGAGTGTTGTCGATATCGAAGAGTACAGCGCGGTAACCAAGAGAATAGTACTGCTCGAAATCTATAGAATAAGTTGAATCATAATATTCTGTTGGAAATAAAAATTTAGACATAGTATTACCTGCTTTAAAGTATAGATTTTTGTAGATTTATATTTATTGATCCGATGCATTTTCGGATTAATTTATATTGATCTTACTGTTTGTCATTATGGAAGAATTCAAAAATTGATGAAGCTGTATTTTGAGGAATGTCAGGTACAGAGGAAAGTTCTTCCAAAGTGGCATTTCTCAGAGTGTCTATATTCTGGAAATGCTGCATAAGTATTTTTCTTCTTTTCGGACCTATTCCGGGAATGTCATCAAGTATTGAATGCACCTGTTCTTTGCTTCGGAGATTTTTATGATATTCAATAGCAAATCTATGGGTTTCATCCTGAAGGGCAGTGATCATATTCATAGCTTCGCTGCCTTTGTTAAACATGACTTCTTCATTCTTATAATATAAGCCTCTTGTTCTGTGGTTATCATCTTTAACCATGCCGCAAACAGGAATATTAAGACCAAGACTGTTAAGAACAGTTTCGGCGATATTTACCTGGCCTTTACCACCGTCCATCATGATAACGTCAGGAAACGCTCCTAGTTTATCATCTGTATATCTTCTTGACAAGACTTCCTTCATTGAAGCGTAATCATCAGGACCTGTTACGGTTCTGAGACGGAATTTTCTGTATGCATTTTTCTTAGGCTCTCCATTTTCAAAGACTACCATGGAAGCAACCGAAAGATAACCTGAGATATTGGAAATATCAAAGGCTTCCATGCGTGAAGCTTTTTCTATTCCAAGTATTTCCGCGATTTCTTCAACGGCACCGATGGTACGTTTTTCCTTACGTTTAATGCGCTCAATATCCTGTGAGAGAACGAGAGCGGCATTGTCGTGGGCGAGTTCAAGAAGGCGGACTTTCTCACCTTTTTGAGGATTGATTATAGTAACTTTATGGGAGCAACGCTCTTTAAGAAATTCCTCAATAAGCTCAACTTCGGAAACCGGAAATTCAGTTATGATTTCCTTCGGAATAAAAGGAGTGCCTATATAAAACTGCTTTATAAAATCCGAAATAATATCTTTTGAAGTATCTGTTTCATCATTTCTCATATGATGATTCTCGCGACCGATAAGCTGACCGTCTCTGACAAAGAAGATGGAGATTACGGTATCGGCTTTATTTCTTGCTATGGCAATTATATCTTTATCATCGCCGCCTGCGTCTGTTATACGCTGTTTATCCATTATATGCTTAATGCTTTCGATGAGATCGCGAGTCTTTGCGGCCTTCTCAAAATCAAGCTCGGAGGCATACTGCTTCATCTGTTCGGTAAGGAGATTCATCGTTTCCTTGTAGTCACCGTTCAGAAAATCCATAGCCTTTTTGACATTAAGATTATATTCTTCTTCAGAGATCAGATAATTGCATGGACCGCTGCATTCACCAATCTGGTGATAAAGACAAGGCCTTTCCTTCATTGCTTGCTCAGGAAGCTTTTTGTTGCAATGACGTAATTTATATAATTTGCGAAGAAGAGAAACGATATCTTTTACAGCTGCACGGTCGGTATATGGGCCGAAATATCTGGATTTGTCCCTGTGCATCTGATGAACCATGAAAATGCGAGGGATGGCTTCCTCAACTGTAACTTTAATATATGGATACCCCTTGTCATCTGTCATAAGCGTATTGTATTTCGGGCGGTTTTCCTTGATGAGATTGCATTCAAGGACAAGAGCCTCAAGCTCTGACGAAGTAATGATATATTCAAAATATGCAATCTGCGAAACCATTTTGATTATTTTCGGTGAGTTATTGTGACCATGACCATTTCGGAAATACTGTCTTACACGGTTATGGAGATTCACGGCTTTTCCCACATAGAGTATGGCTCCTGTGTCGCTGTGCATGATATAAACTCCCGGTGTTTTTGGAAGCTTATTTAATTCTTCTTCTATATTGAATATCTTCTTATCTGACATGAAAAACCTCATTTATTAAAAAACATCTGATATGAACAAACTCGTTTATTTATAAAAGTATCTGATACGAGTAATCTAATTTATAAAAAAGCTTGCATTGAAAAATCAAATCTGATATTATACTCTATTCCGATGATTTGCGGAATTAAGGTATATATTAATGACGCACCTGCCATTTATATACAAGATTAAAGTATATGTTAATGGTGCGCTTGCCATTTATCAAGTATAACATTGCATTGCGTTATCGGCAAATATTTGCTACAATTATCCCCGGCGTTCAGCCGGTGAAGAATTCATCCGACAGAGACTCTGTGATAAACCGGCGCGAACTATGTCGCACGTCCGACGAAGATTCAGTAGTGAACCGACTGAGAATACCTCGCTCATTCGACAGAGATTCTGTGATAATTCAGCCGATGGGAAGAAATATCGCATTTTGATAAAGGAAATAGGAAGGTGAGAAAATGAATTTACCGAATGATCCTATAATGCTTATGAGTTTTGTGAATACACAACTCAGAGATAATTATTCTTCACTCGATGACCTGACTTTAAGTCTTGGTGTAGAGAAGGAAGAGATAGAAAATAAACTTAAGGCTGCAGGATTTATTTATGATTCGCAACTTAATAAATTTATACAGGGCAACAATTGATTGGGTGTTTTTGACGCCTATAAAATATATAAAGAATTAAATATTTAAAGGAGATTATATTATGAGAAAACCAGTTGTACTTATGGTTCTTGACGGATACGGTCTGTCAGATAATCATGAATCAAATGCAGTTTACATGGCAAACACTCCTGTTATGGACCGCCTTATGGCTGAGTGCCCATTCCAGAAGGGTTATGCTTCAGGTCTTGCTGTTGGACTTCCTGACGGACAGATGGGTAATTCCGAAGTAGGACATATGAATATCGGTTCGGGAAGAATCATTTACCAGGATCTTACACTTATCACAAAGTATATCGAGGACGGCGTTTTCTTTGAAAATGAAGAATTAAATGAAGCAATCGATAACTGTGTAAAGAACAACAGTGATCTTCACGTTTGGGGACTTCTTTCGGATGGTGGTGTACACAGCCACAACAGCCATCTTTATGCAATTCTTGAGTTATGTAAGAAGAAGAACTTCGAGAGAGTATATGTTCATCCATTCTTCGACGGAAGAGATACACCACCTGCTTCAGGTAAGGATTATCTTCAGGAACTCGTTGATAAGATTGCTGAGATCGGTGTTGGTAAGGTTGCATCTCTTTCAGGACGTTATTATGCAATGGATAGAGATAATAACTGGGACCGTGTACAGAAGGCTTATGACAGCCTCGTAACAGGTGAAGGCAATAAGGCAACAGATCCTATAAAGGCTATGCAGGAATCATATGATAATGGTGTAACAGATGAGTTCGTTATCCCAACAGTTATCACAGATGAGAACGGTGCTCCACTTTCGGTAGTTAAGCCAAATGATTCTGTTATCTTCTTCAACTTCAGACCTGACCGTGCAAGAGAGATAACAAAGGCATTCTGCTTCTCAGATGAAGATATCGCTGCTCAGCCTGGTGATGCTTCTGACTCTAAGTCTATTAAGTCACTTAAGAGAGCAAATGGTTATATGCCACTTACATTTGTATGCTTCAAGGATTATGATGAGACAATTCCTAATAAGAAGGTTGCATTCAAGAAGATGGAGATCAAGAATACATTTGGTGAATATCTTGCAGCTAATGGTCTCAGACAGCTTAGAATCGCTGAAACAGAGAAGTATGCTCACGTAACATTCTTCTTCAACGGTGGTATTGAAGAGCCGAATAAAGATGAAATCAGAACACTCGTTAATTCACCTGCAGTTGCAACATACGATCTTCAGCCTGAAATGAGTGCTCCTGAAGTTTGTGAGAAGCTTGTAGCAGCTATCAATCGTGATGAGTTTGATGTTATCGTTATTAACTTTGCTAACCCTGACATGGTTGGACATACAGGAGTTCTCAGTGCAGCTATAGCAGCAGTTGAAAGAATAGATAAGTGTGTAGGAGCTGTTTGTGATGCGGTTAAGGAAAAGAACGGAGTTATGTTCCTTTGTGCAGATCACGGAAATGCAGAGCAGATGGTTGATTACGTAACAGGTAATCCACATACAGCACATACAACAAATCCTGTTCCATTCATCCTTTATAATTATGATGAGAATTATACACTTAAGGAAGGCGGAAGACTTTGCGATATCGCACCTACACTTCTTGAAGTTATGGGACTTCCAAAGCCTGAAGAAATGACAGGTGAGTCACTTCTTGTTAAGAAGAACTAATTAAATATTTAGTCATATATCGGATACCGGCACAAAAAAACTGTGCCGGTATTCTTAAGTTATTCATACAATGTATGGAAATGATTTCGGGAGTATGATATTATATGCTGGTATTCGGTAATAAAACGAGGTTTTTTGATCTTATGAATAATGGTCGTCAGCATTTTGCTGATTTCTTAGGGAGGTACGCTTATGTCAGAAGAATACAGTGTTTCTTTGACTGATTTCATAAAGAAATTAAATTTAAAAAATTATACTCCGGAAATTGATACGGACAAAATAATGATAACAGATCCTGATATTAACAGACCGGCTCTTCAGCTGGCAGGATTTTTCGAGCATTTTGATACTGCAAGAGTGCAGATTTGCGGAAATGTTGAGCATGCATATCTCGCGGATATGCATACCAGAGAGGAAAATATAGAGATATTTGATAAACTCTTCAGTTTCCCTATTCCATGCCTTGTATTCTGTAGAAATATCGAACCATATGATTTCATTATTGAAGCAGGTAAGAAGCACGGAATTCCTGTTCTTTCAAGCGGTTCGGCAACATCAGCATTCGTTCATGAATCTGTTAGATGGCTTCATGAGGAACTTGCTCCGAGAATTTCAATTCATGCAGTTTTGGTAGACGTTTTCGGTGAAGGTGTTCTTATTATGGGAGACAGCGGTATCGGTAAAAGTGAGGCTGCTCTCGAACTTATCAAGAGAGGTCACAGACTTGTTGCGGATGATGTTGTTGAGATTAAGAAGATCAGTGATGATCAGCTTATAGGACAGTCTCCTGAGATAACAAGACATTTTATCGAACTTAGAGGTATCGGTATTATAGATGTTAAGACTATGTTCGGTGTTGAATGTGTTAAGCTTTCACAGGAAATCGACCTTGTTATAAAACTTGAAGAGTGGAATAAGGATGCAAATTATGACAGACTCGGACTTGAAGACAGCTATGTGGAATTCCTTGGCAACAAGATCACAAAGCATTCAATTCCTATCAGACCGGGCCGAAACCTTGCTATCATAGTTGAGTCTGCAGCGGTTAACCACAGACAAAAGAAGATGGGCTACAATGCGGCTCAGGAATTTTACAAGAGAGTTACAGAAAATCTTGCAAAAAATTCTCAGTAATCTTTACCGGTTACAGAGCAAACGGAACATAAATTCATTTTAAATAAATAATTAATTGGAGGACAGAATAATGGCTAAGTATGTATTTGGTGTTGATATCGGAGGAACGACAGTAAAGATTGGGCTTTTCTCAGTAGAAGGAAAGCTTTTAGACAAGTGGGAAATCACCACCAGAACAGATGAGGGAGGAAAATACATCCTTGGGGATATAGCTGAATCTGTTGCAAATAAGATAAATGAAAAGAATATTGATAAGTCGGATGTAGCCGGAATAGGAATGGGTGTTCCGGGACCTGTTAAGGATGACGGAACAGTTATAAAATGCGTTAACCTCGGTTGGGGTATCTTCAATGTTGCTGAAGAACTCGGAAAACTTACAGGACTTCCTGTAAAAGCCGGAAATGACGCAAATATGGCTGCCCTGGGTGAAATGTGGCAGGGTGGCGGAAAAGGCCATGATAATATTGTTATGGTTACTCTCGGAACCGGTGTTGGCGGCGGAATCATCATCAATGGTAAAATGATTTCCGGTGTTAACGGAGCAGGCGGTGAGATAGGTCATATGACTATCGATACTGAAGAGACAGAGTGCTGCAACTGCGGTAAGAAGGGATGTCTTGAGCAGTATGCATCAGCAACAGGTATCGTAAGAATGGCTAAGATCGCTCTTAATAAGAGTGACAGACCATCAAAGCTTCGTGATGTTCAGTATATTTCTGCTAAAGAGATCTTTGATCAGGCAAAGACAGGCGATGAACTTGCTATGGAACTTGTTGATGAACTCGGTGATAAACTCGGCATCGCTCTTGCACAGGTTTCTTGCGTTGTGGATCCTGAAGTATTTGTTATCGGCGGCGGAGTTTCAAAAGCAGGAGATATTCTTATAGATGCAGTTAAGAAAGCATATCAGAAATATGCATTCCATGCTTGCAGAAGTACAGCATTTGAACTTGCTACTTTAGGAAATGATGCAGGTATGTATGGCGGAGCTTATCTTGCTACAAAATAGTTGAGAGGATTATTTCATAATGATAGAGCTTTTTGATGAACCTATGTGTGATCATACAACCTTCAGGGTTGGAGGAAAGGCTAAAAGATTTCTTGTCCCTGAATCGGCTGATGACATCATAGATGCAGTAAAAGAACTTGAAGAGAAGAAAGAAGAATACATTGTTATCGGAAACGGAAGTAATCTTCTTGTATCGGATGAAGGTTTCGACGGAACGGTAATTCTTATTTCTGATAAAATGAATAAGATAACCGTCGAAGGAAATTCGATATATGCGGAAGCGGGAGCTATGCTTTCGGCTGTTGCAAGAGTTGCGAAAGAGAATAGTCTTTCGGGCTTTGAATTTGCATCAGGTATTCCGGGAACTGTCGGCGGCGCCATATTCATGAATGCAGGGGCCTATGACGGTGAGATGAAACAGGTTGTTAATTATGTCGATGTCATCGAAAACGGTATTTTAAAAAAAATGACCTGTGATGAGATGGACTTTGGATATAGACACAGTATTGTTATGGAGAAATCCATGATAGTTGTGGGAACATGTATTGATCTTGTCCATGGCGACGAAGATGCCATTAAGGATAAGATGAAAGATTTAAATAAGAGAAGAGTAGAGAAGCAGCCGCTGGAATATCCAAGTGCCGGTTCGACATTTAAGAGACCGGAAGGATATTTTGCAGGAAAACTGATACAGGACAGCGGTCTTGCGGGTTATAGTGTCGGAGGAGCTATGGTTTCTCCGAAACATTGTGGGTTTGTTGTTAATTATAACAATGCGACAGCTAAAGATATTTACAGACTTATTGAAGATGTAACAAGGATTGTATATGAGAAATATTCAGTCAAGCTTGAACCTGAAGTAAGACTGATAGGGGTGTTTTAGATTTTTTCATAACGAGGTGTTCATATGAGATTTGTCATTGTAACAGGAATGAGTGGAGCAGGAAAAACGACTGCACTCCGAACATTTGAAGATTTTGGGTATTTCTGCGTAGATAATCTTCCGGTACAGCTTATTGAAAACTTTGCCGAGATAGTAGCGGATAAAAGTTTTGACCACGATAAAATCGCCCTTGGTATTGATGCCAGAAACGGGGTTGCTTTGGATGAGCTTTCCGATGTTCTCAGAAAACTTAAAATGAATAAGTTTAACTATGAGATAATGTTCCTTGATGCAAATGATCAGGCACTCCTAAAAAGATACAAAGAAACAAGACGCGAGCATCCTCTTTCACCGAAAGGAATGGTTGAGGACGGTATCAGTCTTGAAAGAAAAAAGATTAAATTTTTAAGAGAAACAGCGGACTATGTTATTGATACAAGCATGCTTCTTTCAAGAGAATTAAAGCATGAGATAGAATCTATATATCAAAAAGATAAGATATACAATAATATGGTCATTAATATAATGTCATTCGGATATAAATTCGGTATTCCTCAGGAAGCCGACTATGTTATGGATGCGAGATTTCTTCCGAATCCATATTATGATACAGAACTTAGACCTAAAACGGGAAATGATAAAGAGATACAGGAATATGTAATGTCAGACGGTAAAGGCGAAAAATTCCTGGACATGATTGTTCAGTTAGTCGATTTTACCGTTCCGGAACTTATAGAGAAAGATGGACGTCATAGACTTGTTATTGCCATTGGTTGTACAGGCGGACGTCACAGATCCGTGACTATTGCAAATCTTCTTGGTGAAAAGCTGAGAGAACTTCCGTATTCTATTCATATATATCATAGAGATATAGCGAATGATAAATACGTTAAGGGAGAAGTATAAATGTCCTTTTCATCAGACCTTAAGACAGAATTGTCCGAAATATATGTCCATGCAGCACATTGCAGGATAGCTGAACTGTCCGCACTTACAAGTCTGTTGGGCAAATACAGTGATGAAAATATAATTATAAAGTCGGAAAAAGAGCAGTGCATTGCCAAAATTTCCAGATTGATCAGAAAAACTTTTGACAACAGCGAAAAAATGATGTATACATCTATCTGTAGCGGTCAGAATGTAATAAAGATAGAAAAATCCCTTGCAAATGAGATGATTTCGACATTGAAATTATCAATAAAAGGGGAAGAAATATATTCCGACGATCAGGTTTTTGAGAAGACCTGTTGCAAAAGAGCATTTATCAGAGGTGCATTTTTAGCTGTTGGTTCTATATCTTCACCGGAGAAAAAACATCATTTTGAGATGGATTATTCCGATGACTTAAGGGCAGAGCAGATAATAAAAATAATAAAAGTATTTGACATATACCCTAAAGTTGTGGTAAGAAGAAACAGTTATGTTGTATATCTCAAAGACGGGGATGAGATAGCAAATATATTAAGTGTGATCGAAGCACCAAATGCTTTGATGACATTTGAGAATTTCAGAATTGTGAAGGATATCAGGAATTCGATCAACCGTGAAGTCAACTGTGAGACAGCCAATATCAGTAAGATTGCAGGCGCGTCGGTTAAGCAGATTGAGGATATTGAATTCATTGATAAACTTAAGGGGAGAGATTTCCTAACGGATTCGCTTAGGGAAGTAGCAGATATTAGGGTTGAGAATCCACTTCTTTCATTGAAAGAACTTGGGGAGATGATGAATCCTCCAATTGGGAAATCAGGTGTAAATCACAGACTTAGACGTATCAGTATTTTAGCTGATAAACTTAGAGAAGAACTGTGATAGTATTTTTACAAAGAGAGGGAAACAAGAAGATGACTACAGCAAAATTTACGGTTAGTTTACCAAATTATGTTGAAGCAAGACCTGTTGCTGAAATCGTTCAGACAGCAAGTCAGTATGAGAGTACAATTTACCTTATTTCAGGTACAAAGAAGATCAATGCGAAGAGTATCATGGGAATGATGAGCCTTGGACTCCACAATAATGAGGAGTTATGTATCGAGGCTGATGGTTCGGATGAGCAGCAGGCAGTTGATGCTGTTATCAGATATATGAGTACAGTTGCATAATTTTTTTGCTCGATTTTCTAATATAACAAGTCATATGCTTTATTGCATATGACTTTTTTTTGTGTTACAATAAAATATACTTGTGGTGTCCCGGATTAGAGGGACATTGCGTATAAAATCAGGAGAATTACTTAGAATACGGAGGGGAATGTAATGGGTTTTTTCAGTAATCTTAAAGAGAAAATTCCTTTTATTTCGAATATCGGCAAGAAGAGGTCTAACAAAAGTAGTACCGAACTTCAGTATGATAAGGCAATGAGTCTTATGGAGAATGCCAACGGTCTTGAAGCTGTTGAGATTCTTGAGAAGATCGCCGATATTGGAATCATGGACGAAAATTATAAACAGCTCGGAACAGACTGTCTTAAAATTCTTGGTGAATTTTACGAGACCGGTAAGTATAGTAATTCGACTACCGATAAAGATCTCAGTAAAGCCGCAGGCTATTATGAGAAATTCACTAATATGACCAATGACGGCGAGATGATTTACAAAGTTGCTAAGATGCATCTTGAGACACAGAATTTTGCTAAGGCGATAACATTCTTCCAGAAAGCAGCTGAGAAGGGAATTAAGCCGGCATACATGAATCTTGGTTCCATATATGAAAATGGTCTTTCAAGAGTTGATCAGTATGGAAATAAAAGTGAAAATGTTATTCCTGTAGATCTTGATAAAGCGATGCTCTGGTACAGAAGACTTGCTGATATGGGTGATGATAAGGCTCAGGCAGCATATGATAGAGTTGATTATGCATCAAAGCATACAGACAGTATCGAGTTCGAAGAGAAAGATAAGATCTATTCTGAAATTTCTGAGAAGCGTAAGGAAAAGGGTAAGGAGCCTAGATTCAAGGCTATCGATCCTGCTAAGCTTCAGTACCAGTATACTTATGTACATAACCAGATTGATGGTTATATCCACAAGCTTCCAAAAGACTGGGTTAAGACAATCAATGAAGAAACAGATGAAGAGTATTATGCTCCGAATATGACATATAAGGATTTCGAGATGTATGTATCTTATGACAGTATCCCTCGTGATTCCAAGAAAACTCTTGAGAATTACCTCAGATATTGTAATGATGCTTTCGATGAAGAGCTTCAGCTTAAGTCATATATCACAGAGTATGCAGACGGTATATGTACAACCTTCTATCATAAGGGAATGAATAAAGGTATCGTTACATTTGCTTTCTATCAGGGAAGACGTCTTGCATGTATGAGATTTGTCTGCGCTACAATGGAGATCATTGAGCAGTACGAAGAGATCATTTTCGAGACAGCAAACTCGTTTGCATTTGTAAATCCTACACGAGTAAGTGATCAGAGTCTTAACCGTAAGGATAATCAGTACTACAGTGAAGCAATTTACTGTTACTACCTTGAAGACTATGAAGGAGCCATGACAGCTGCTAAGCAGGCACTTAAGCTTGGTTCTATCAAAGCAAGTTATCTTCTTATAGATCTTTATTACGATGAAGATTCTCCATATCGTGATATCGAGAAGACTATAAGTTATGCTAAACAGCTCTTTGATGCAACGAAAGATCCGGATCTTGCATTCCTTATGGGAAATATTTACGACCAGCAGCTTAAGGATTACATGAAAGCTCTTAACTGGTATGAGAATGCTGAGAGACTTGGCAACAGAAGAGTTCCATTCTATCTTGGTAGATTTTATTACTATGGTCTCCTTAGAACACAGAGAGATGGTATAAAGGCTCTCAAGTACTTTAAGCAGGCCAGAGATAATGGTATACGTGAAGCAGAACCATATATCAAGGATATTGAAGAACTTAAGGGTGAAGATCTTCAGGCTTCTGTTGAGAAGTGGGAGAGAGCGGTTGCTGCAGGAAGCGGCGCTACAGCACTTAAGGTTGCTCTTATGAAGCAGAGTCAGATATTCTATATCGCAACTAAGTACGATATTGAGAAAGCTTTCCTTGAGGCACTTGGTCTCGGAAGTACACAGGCTGCTTATGAGCTTGGTAAGATTTATCAGGTAAATGAAGCTGATCCTGCATATAAGGGTGAGATGCAGTCACTTAAGTACTTTGAGAAAGCATATGATCAGCACTATGACGGATTTGATAAAGAAAATCTTTTCAAGGTTATCGAATATAAGAGAAGCAAAGGAATCACAGATGAGCAGGCTGTTAATCTCTATCTTGAGAATGCGGCTATGGCTTATGTACCTGCGGTTGATAAGCTTCTTGAGATGGTTAAATATGTTACACCTGCAATTCAGCAGCTCTATGATGTACTCATGGAGACAGCGGAAACAGGTGATGATTCAGCAATCATTTCTATGAACAAACTCGAGAAAGCATTCCCTGAACTTGTTATCAAGGAATCAGGAGATGGAGAGAAAGTAATCGAGAATAAGTTCTTCAGACTTATTGTTCCTAGAGAATGTTCAGCTACTATCAATGATGACGGTGGTACAATTAAGATTGCGGATTCGGTTATCGAATTTGCTGTTGCAGAACTTCCTGTAAAGGTTGCTTCTGAAGATGATTATCTTAAGATCTACAAACTTATCATTTCTGAGTATCTTCCAATCGAAGAAGCAGAGATCATCATTGCTAACAGCCGAATGATCGGTTCAGGAATCAGAGAGACAAAGAAAGAAGTACATTCATTCAGCATACTTCTTATAAGCTCTAAGAACCAGTATATGTTTAAGCTGAGTTCAAGAGACAGACGTCAGCTCCTTCAGTTCAAGGATGAGGTAACAAAGATTGCTAAGTCGCTTGTCGAATCAGGAGAGATTTATGTCGATACAGAAGGAACACGTAAGAATATCGGTCTCGGTGTTCTCCTCCGTTCAAGTGAGGGTGGATTCCTTTCAATCGGTAAGAGCGAATAATTAAATATTTCTTCGGGGCAACGTGTGATTCGTGACCGGTGGTAACCAGTGAGAATTAGAAATTAAAAAGCTGGAAGCCCACGAGCTTTAATTAGCTGATCTGGTGAGATTCCAGAGCCGACAGTATAGTCTGGATGGAAGAGGAAAAAGATTATATGATCTAAGCGGCATTAGAAAATGTTTGCTTATTGATAATGCTATTTTCAGCCCCGGTATTTTTACCGGGGCTTATATCATGTTAAAAGGATGGATTTTTAGAAATGGCCTACGAGAAAAAATATATGGAAAGAGCTATAGAGCTTGCCAGACTTGGTATAGGTGCTGTAAATCCAAACCCTCTTGTGGGCGCGGTCATTGTTAAAAACGGCAAGATCATAGGCGAAGGTTATCATAGAAAATATGGTGATCTTCATGCAGAAAGAGATGCCTTTAAAAATCTTACGGAGAGTGCAGAGGGGGCTGAGATGTATGTTACACTTGAACCTTGTTGCCATCACGGCAAGCAGCCTCCGTGTGTTGAAGCCATCATTGAACATAAGATAAAAAGAGTATACGTGGGATCGGATGATCCTAATCCACTGGTGGCAGGGAAAGGTATCTGGTTTCTGAGAAGCCATAATATTGAAGTTGTAACTCATGTTATGAAGGAAGAATGCGACAAGCTTAATGATGTATTTTTCCATTTTATAACTCACAAAAAGCCATATGTCGTTATGAAATATGCTATGACGATGGATGGTAAGATAGCGACAGAAAGAGGTCTCAGTAAGTGGATCTCAGGTGAAGAATCAAGATATATGGTTCATCAGTTTAGAAATGAATTTTCGGCTATTATGGTTGGAATAGGTACTGTTCTTAAGGATGATCCAATGCTTAACTGCCGTATCGAGGACGGAAGAAATCCAATAAGGATAGTTTGCGATAGTCATTTAAGGATACCTATGAGCAGTTATCTTGTTGAGTCGGCTTCAGAGATAAGAACGTTTGTTGCAGCCATTGAAGAAAATGGAGAGACAAATGCGGAAAAGATCAAAAAGCTTGCTGAAAAAAAAGTTGGTGTTCTTCTTATCAAGGAGAAGAATGGTCATATAGATTTGGTAGATCTGATGGAAAAGTTGGGCATGATGAAGATAGACAGCATCATGGTCGAAGGCGGAGGATCACTTAACTGGAATATCCTTAAAGAAAATCTTGTAAATGAGCTCAGGGTATTTATCGCGCCGAAGATATTCGGTGGAGATGTTGCTCTAACTCCGGTTGGCGGAGATGGAGTTCCGTTCCCTGATGATGCATTTAAGTTTGATATTATTGAGCAAAAAATAGTCGGCAAGGATATTTATATCAGAATGTGCAGAAGAAAGGAATCATAGAGATGTTTACCGGATTGATAGAAGAGATAGGGTGTGTCAGGAAGATAACCCACGGTGCTGCATCTGCAGTCCTTCATATAAAGGCATATAAGATCATGGATGATGTGAAAGTTGGCGACAGCATAGCTGTAAATGGAGTCTGTCTTACTGCTACAAGTGTGACATCTGATGGATTTACTGCTGATGTGATGGCTGAAACATTGAGAAGATCAAGTCTTGGAAAGTTAAGTCCCGGAAGTTATGTTAACCTTGAAAGAGCCATGGCTGCTAACGGAAGGTTTGGAGGACATATTGTTTCGGGACATATAGACGGAACAGGCACCATAAGATCGTTTGAAAAAGAAGATAATGCCATTTGGGTAACCATTGAGGCTGATAAGAATATACTTAGATTTATTGTTGAAAAAGGCAGTATTACTATAGATGGTATAAGCCTGACTGTTGCATATGTGGATAATGAATGCTTTAAAGTATCCATAATTCCTCATACCAGCAGTGAAACCACACTTACAGATAAAAAGGTGAAAGATATAGTTAACCTTGAAAATGACATAGTCGGAAAATACGTTGAGAAACTTCTGGGCATCGATAGCGGTGTTAAGAAGGTTGACGATAAAAAATCCAGCGGAACACTTAATATGGATATACTGACCAGAAATGGTTTTTTATAGAGGGAGGACAAGATGGAAGAGTTTAATACTATTGAGGAGATACTTGAGGATATTCGTGTGGGTAAGCCTGTAGTGATCCTTGATGATGAAGGCAGAGAGAATGAAGGAGACATAATTTTTGCTGCTGAACATGCTACAACTGAGAATGTGAATTTCATGGCTAAATATGCCAGAGGACTTATATGCATGCCTATGGATAAAGAGTATGCGGATAAGTTTAATCTTCCTCAGATGACATTAACAAATACAGATAATCATTGCACAGCATTTACTATTTCAGTCGATCATGTTGATACAACAACAGGTATTTCCGCTGAAGAAAGAGGATATACAGCAAGAAAGTTTGTAGATGATGATGCGAAGCCTGAAGATTTCAGAAGACCGGGACATATGTTTCCGCTCACTGCTGTTGAAGGCGGCGTAATAATGAGAAATGGTCATACAGAAGCTACTGTTGATCTTGTAAAGCTTGCAGGACTTAAGCCGGTTGGACTTTGCTGCGAGATTATGAGAGATGACGGAATGATGGCTCGTAAAGAAGACCTTCTTGCATTTGCAAAGGAACATGGACTTAAGATTTCAACTATTGAGAAGCTTGTAAGATATCGTAAAGAAAGAGAAGTTTTCGTAGAGTGCGTAGCGAAAGCAAAGCTTCCTACAAGATACGGCGAATTCACAATGCATGGATATGTAAATAAGATCAATGGTGAGCATCATGTAGCCCTTACTATGGGAGACATTGCAGATGGTGAGCCTGTACTTTGCAGAGTTCATTCAGAGTGCCTTACAGGAGATGCATTTGGTTCAGCAAGATGTGACTGTGGAGAACAGCTTGATGCGGCTATGAAAATGATTGCTAAAGAAGGCCGCGGAGTACTTCTTTATATGCGTCAGGAAGGTCGTGGAATCGGTCTTATTAATAAGATCAGAGCATATGCCCTTCAGGATCAGGGACTTGATACAGTTGAGGCTAATCTTAAGCTTGGCTTCCCTGAAGATGCAAGAGACTATACTACAGGAACTCAGATACTTGTGGATCTCGGAGTTCATAAGTTAAGACTTCTGACCAATAATCCGCTTAAGATTTACGGACTCAAAGGATTTAATCTTGATATAGTTGAGAGAGTTCCTATCGAAATCGAACCACAGACATTTGACAGATTCTATCTTAAAACTAAAAAAGATAAGATGGGTCATATGTTAAATGATGTATAAAACGGGTATTTTTTAATTTATAAATGAATCATTATTGGATAGGAAAAAATATTTGGATTCATAATAGAATGATCAATTATTTGAAAATAAATGGAGGAATATAAAAATGAAAAAGATTGAAGGAAAAGTTGTTGCAGAAGGAATGAAGGTTGGCATTGTTGCCGCAAGATTTAATGAATTTATAGTTTCCAAGCTTGTAAGTGGTGCTGTTGACGGACTTGTTAGACATGATGTAAATGAAGATGATATAACACTCGCATGGGTACCAGGCGCATTTGAAATTCCTCTTATCGCAAAGAAGATGGCTAAGTCAGGAAAGTATGATGCAGTTATCTGCCTCGGAACAGTTATCAGAGGACAGACAAGTCACTATGATTATGTATGTAATGAAGTTTCAAAGGGGATTGCTCAGGTTTCTCTTGAATCAGAAATTCCTGTAATGTTCGGAATCCTTACAACAGAGAATATTGAGCAGGCAGTAGAAAGAGCCGGAACAAAGGCAGGAAATAAGGGCTATGATTGCGCTCTCGGTGCTATAGAGATGGTTAATCTTATGAGGGAAATGAATTAGTAATGACAAGTAATGATAATACAAAAGTATTATTTTTTGATATTGATGGAACGTTGATAACCGGTGACAGCAGGATGATATTTCCGGAAAGTGCGAAGGAAGCTATAAAACGCACAAGAGAGAAAGGAAATCTTGTATTCATCAATTCCGGAAGGGTTAAATGCAATATAGATGAATTTATACTTTCTGCAGGATTTGATGGTCTTATCTGTGGATGCGGCAGTAATATTATCCTTTTTGATAAGAAAACCGGGGAGAAGAAAGAACTTCTTCACAAGGAATGTTCCAAAGAAAGATGTTATGATATAGCTCTCAAATGCAGAGAATATGGAATGTATTCGCTTTTTGAGTATAGAGATTATACATGCATTGATAAGGAGAATATACTTCCGGAGGCCGACGGCCTTATTGACCGTTTTAAAAATTCAGGCTACAGATTTATTGATGACATAGATGATAAGGATTTTAGATTTGATAAATTTGCAGGCTGGTACCTTGATGGAAGCGATATAGAAGGATTTAAGAAATATACTTCGTCCGAATTTACTTATATCGACCGTGAAGGAAACTTTTTTGAGATGGAACCAAAGGGATATTCCAAGGCCACAGGTATTAAGTTTGTTCTTGACTATTTCAACTTGCCGCTTCATAATGCTTATGTATTCGGCGATGGTAATAATGACCTTGAAATGCTAAATCTTGTTAAGAACAGTATTGTTCCGAAAGCAGGTAGTGAGCTTGCACTTCAGGCAGCGAGTTATATTACCGACGACGTAATTGATGATGGTATTTATAATGCCATGAAACATTTTGAACTTATATAAATGGAGACGGACAATTGAAGGAAGACGATATAAGAAGGCTGGAACCTGATCGTAGTGATGATAATGATTATGATAACGAGAAGATCAGCAACAGTAATAATTTAATACAGATGATCTATCAGGCAATTGCGCAGCCGAAGGGATATAGAGACTTCCTGGACCTAAGTAAGCGTAGATTCAAAAGATTTATTATTATAATAGTTTTTATGGTCGCGCTTATGCTTATGGGACTCAATATCATAATATTCATTTTAAATGTTGGTGGTTTCAA
The DNA here is from genome assembly GCF_900167085.1 of Eubacterium ruminantium. Classification (GTDB taxonomy): domain Bacteria; phylum Bacillota; class Clostridia; order Lachnospirales; family Lachnospiraceae; genus Eubacterium_Q; species Eubacterium_Q ruminantium. The sequence continues at coordinate 86,133 of NZ_FUXA01000003.1, read as the reverse complement.
AAATTTCTTTGAAAAAAAGATGCCGGAATTTGTGGTGAAAAATGACCAGATCGTTTCGGAAGGAACCTTTGATATAAGGATGGGAGAATTCAGGATTTATTTTGATACTACTGAAGACTCGGTTCCGATAAGCAAACTTAAAGATGGATATACCTATATTACCATAGGTAAAAGCAAGATCCGTGTTATGAATCAGGGAACAAACGGAAGATATTACAGTTCATTTGCTTGGAATGTATCGGAAATATTTGCAAATGGAACGAATAATAATACCTTTGTGCAGGCAACACCATTTGTATATATAGGACTGATATTAGCATTCATAATAAGAATGGGGCTGGTATTTCTTAAATACTGGATTTTAGCATTCTTCTACGGATTTTATGCAAAGGGATTAAATGCAGTTACAGGAAATATCCACACGGAGCAGGAGATTACGAGAATATGTCTGGTTTCTCAGACACTTGGTATTCTTCTCGTAAATCTGAATCATGCATTAAATGCTCCGTTGCCACCGCTTTTAGTAAGTTTTATAGGTATATTCCTGACATTTAGAAGAATCAGCGCTTATTTCTCGAACTATATCGGAGATAAGGAACTGAATGCCTAGAATTTATAATGATTTGAAAAAGTTTTTGATCTCTTCATCTGACATTGAAGAAAGTGATGAATTCTGATAAATCGAATTATTCGTAACCTCTCTGCCGAAATAAGCAGGGGGGTTATATTTTTGCGCGGATTCAATGTCCGGAAATTCAACTTCGGCATAGATAAGTCCGTCAAACTTTTCCTTAAATATATCCAGTTCGATGGTGAGACCGTCTTTCTCCGGAATCTTATAGCGGATCTTGGAGATGACATTCCCATCAACCTTCTTTGAAAGATTCTCAAACTGCTCAGCGGTTATTTCTGTTTCGAATTCTTCCCTTGCAAGAAGACCTTGGGATTTAACAGTAAGGATATATCTATCGTCGCTTCTTCGGATACGAATAACAGGTGATGTGGATATATAGCCCTGGGAAATAATATGATGAGGGTATGACTCAAAATTTACCGGCAGGTTTTTAACAAGAAATTTACGTTCGATTTCCATATATATATTCTCCTTTATGATTGATTAATAAGTAAATTAATACTTGGTTAATTCTTCTGTGTGTTATATAATCCTTTACAGTGCCGGACAGGCAAAACCGTAAAAACTTATTAGCTACAATGTAATAATTATATTGGCTTAAAAGGTAAAAGACAATATAAGAAAACAAGCATGTAAGATAAATACATAGAGCAAATGTATAAACAAATATGAATCAAATATTTGAAGCAAAAATATAAAGCAAAAATATAAAGCGAAAATATAAAACAAAAATATAAAACAAAAATATAAAGTAAATGTATAAAGCGAATATATAAAGAAAATGTATTAAATAGGAGGGACGAGTATGAGTAAAGTTTATATTCTTGTTGCAGACGGATTTGAAGAGATTGAAGGTCTTACAGTAGTGGATCTTCTTAGGAGAGCAAAAGTAGATATAAAAATGGTATCTATCAAAGATACAAAAGATATTTTAGGTTCACATAATATTGAATTAAAGACTGATCTTGTAATAAATGATATTATCGGTGAAGATGGAGCAGATCTTGCTGATATGCTCGTTCTTCCGGGTGGAAATATCGGAACAAATAATCTTAAAAAGAGTAATGAAGTTGATCAGCTTATCAGAAAATATAATGAGGCCGGAAAGTACCTTGCAGCGGTTTGTGCTGCACCAACAGTTTATGGAGAAAAAGGACTTTTAAATGGCAAGAATGCAACTTGCTATCCGGGACTTGAAAAAGGACTTGTAGGTGCTTGCCCAAAAACTGACAGTGTAGTTGTTGACGGACAATTCATTACAAGCAGAGGCCTTGGAACATCAATTGATTTTGCGCTAAAGATTATCGAAGTGCTTATTTCTAAAGATAAGGCCATTGAGATCGGTAAGCAGGTAGTATATCTTGATTAATGACCAAGATAATCATTATTGATTACCATGATAGTTATGATCAGTAACTGTAATGACGAGTAACCGGGATGGTCAATATTAATAACCGGAATGGCTAGTAACTGTGATGACCATGACTAATAACAGGAATGACTAATAACCGGAATGATCAGTAATGTAATAACTAATGACCGAAATACAATAAATATAATAAATCCCTGGAAGCAATTCCTCGGAATTAAAAGAAAAAGATAGCAGGAGATTTAAACAAAATGAAGAATATGACTGTTGAAGAGATTCTTAAAGCTGTAAACGGAAGACTTCTGGGTGCTGAAGAAGGAAGCAGCGAATATAAAGATATATTAGCTATTTCCGTTGATGACATAAGCATGAACAGTAGGGAAGCCGGAGAAAGGGATATATTTGTACCTTTGGTTGGGACAAACGTAGACGCCCACAGATTTATAGACGGCGCTCTCGAAAAGGCGAATGTAACATTTACAGACAGAGAACTTTCTACATATATTCCGGGTAAGGCTTACATCAAGGTTGAGAATACTATTAAAGCATTACAGATGCTCGGGGGATATATCAGAAAAAAATACGATAAGACAGTCATAGCTGTTACAGGTAGTGTCGGAAAAACAACAACAAGAGAGATGATAACAGCTGCTTTATCAGCAGAGAATAAGGTTTATCATACTGAGAAAAATTTCAATTCCGAGACAGGAGCACCAATAACACTTTTCAAGATGCTCGATAATCCATCGGATTTAGCTGTATTGGAACTTGGTATAAGTGATTTTGGAGAAATGGATGACCTTGCAGAAATCGCACTTCCTGATATTGCTGTTGTCACAGTCATTGGAGATGCTCATCAGCAGTTCTTCAAGACCAGAGAGAATACAAGAACAGAAAAGCTTAAGATAGCTTCACGAATGGATAATGATGGTGTTATTTTCTTAAATGCCGATGATCCGCTTCTTCTTGATGTAAAAGGCAAAATGCCTGTTAAGCAGATTTATTACGGAACAACAGAAGATGCAGAAATAAGAGCAGTTGACATAACACAGACTAAGGCGGGAACATCATTTACATATATTCATGGTGATAAGAAAGTTCCTATTAAGATTCCTGTATTTGGAAAGCATAATGTTATCGATGCAACAGTTGCCATGGGGCTGGCAGATCATCTCGGCTTTGATCTTTCAAAGGCGGCTGAATCACTTTCGAAATTTGAAGGACAGCGACAGAGAGTAGTAAAGGCAAAGACCGGTTTTACTATCATTGATGATACATATAATGCGAGCCCTGACTCAATGAAGGCTGCATTAGAGGTGTTGAAGAATCATGAAACTTCCGGAAGAAGAGTTGCAGTACTCGGTGATATGTTTGAACTCGGAGATAATACTGCAGAACTTCATGCAGGCGTGGGAAGATTTATCGTAAATAATAATATCGATATACTTGTTACAGTTGGAGATCTTTCAAAGAATATAGCAAATGCAGCAAGTGAAGACAAAAATATTGAAATTCACTGCCTGAAGACAATAGAAGAAGCAATAGAATATCTGCAGAATAATCTTTTTGACGGAGATACAGTATTATTAAAGGCATCAAATGGTATGCATTTCAAAGACATTGTAAAAGAAATTGAAGAATAATAGATATGCATTTTGTGCATAATGTCTATAATTGTCAGAATATTTAGTTTAAAAGTGTGTAAAAAAGAGAAAATTTCATAAAGTATTGCATAAATATTAAAAAAAGTTTAAAATTATTCCCGTATTTGTATAATAATAATCAACGTGGTTTACATAACTAAAGTTTTACATTAATGGAGGGAAAATCTAATGGCAGTTAAGAAGACTAGCGCAAAGGACCTCGCAGCCAAAGCAGCAGCAGCTAAAGTGGCAGCTGAGGAGAAGAAGGACGATGTAGTAAAAACAGTTAAGACAGTTGCAAAGAAGGACGAAACAAAAGTTGAAGCTCCTAAGAAAGAAGTTGTAGCAGAAGTTAAAGCTGAACCAAAGACAGCTGAAAAGAAACCAGCTGAAAAGAAAACTGCCGAGAAGAAGGCGCCTGCTAAGAAGGCTGTAGCAAAGAAAGCTGAGCCTAAGAAGGCTGTAGCAAAGAAAGCTGAACCAAAGGCAGCTGAAGTAAAGACAGAAGAGAAGAAGGCACCTGCAAAGAAAGCAGCAGCTAAGAAGACAGCTGAGAAGAAGGAAGCTGTTAAGAAAACAGTAGCTAAGAAGGCTGAGACAGTTAAGGCTGCAGTAAAGGCTGAGGCTAAGAAGGTAACAGCTAAGGTTGCTGAGAAGAAAGCAGCAGTTAAGAAGACTGCATCAAAGACAAAGGTTACACTTTGCATTCAGTATCAGGGAAGAGATTTCACAGATGAAGAGATCGTTGCAAAAGCACTTGCAGCAGCTGATAAGAAGTCTATAAAGGATCTTAATGTATATTATCAGCCTGAAACAGGTAAGGTTTATTATACAGCTGATGATATCAAGGGAGATTTTGATCTGTAAATTAAACTATACTGAATAGTTATATAAATTATATTATAGCCTGAAAATGGTTTATCTAACTGTTTTCGGGCTATAGTATTATCAGGGTTTTTTCGATTTAATGTGCGGGGATTTACAATGGATAGACTTAAGAAAGTGTTCTTGATCATCGTGGAAATACTTCTTGTGGCAGGATTCATATTTGCTGTTATGATTTACATTTTTCCGGATGTTTTTTCCAAAAAGAAAGATAAAAATGATAAGGCTTACGACAGTTCAGTTGTTGAAGTGATAAGTACGGAAGGAACTACCGAGGAAACTACAGAAGGAACTACCGAAGAAACTATCGAAGGCAATGACTCTTCCGGTGATAAAAATGGATTATCATCTGAGGATAAAGATATTACAACAGAAGAATTGATCGAAGAAACATATGAAGATAATGATGCACCATTTTTCTTATCATTTGATTCATCTCCTGTTATTGAAGTGGGAGACAATTTCGATATAGATGATCATGTCGGATATGCGGATGACGTTGACAGAGATGTTGATATAAAGATTGTCGGAGAATTTGATAATTTGGTCGAAGGAGTATATCCTTTGGAAATCGTTATAACAGATGATGCGGGCCATAGCTCATCCGAGACAATGGAGCTTAATGTTGTTTCGAGTATTACTGAAGATGAAAATGTATATAGCGGTTATCAGGAGGAGTTTTCTGATTTTATAAATGATTACAAAACCGATAATAGTGCTGTTGGAATAGATATTTCCAGATGGCAGGATGCTGTTGATTTTGATGCTGTAAAAGCAGCAGGATGTGAATTTGTTTATATAAGACTCGGTGGATATGATGACGGCGAATTATATACCGACAGATATTATATCGGAAATATAGCCGGTGCAAAGGCAGCCGGGCTTAAGGTGGGTGTGTACTGGCATGCTGAAGAGAAAAATGCAGAAGAAATCAGAAATAGCGTTGATTATCTTGTGACAGTTCTTGGTGATGATGAACTGAATCTGCCGATAGCATATGACTGGGAAGATTTTTATGACTTCGAAAGATATGACATGAATATCCATGACATAAATACTAACTTTAAATTATTTGCAAAAGAACTGGAAAATAGGGGCTATGAAGCCTGCCTTTACGGAAGCAAATATTATCTTGAAAGTATCTGGAAATATAATGATGATCAGCCGGTATGGCTTGCGCATTATACATCCGAAACATCATATTCAGGACACTTTTTTATGTGGCAGCATGGATGTACGGGACGTATTGATGGAATAGACGGAGATGTGGATCTGAATATTCTTTACAAAGATAAATATGAAATGAAGTGATATAATTCTTGTCTTGTGATTTTATTGGTCAAATTATACTAAAATCGTGTCTAAAATTGGTTATATTATTTGACATTGGGGGTAATTACATAGTAGAATATAGATTGGAATCGCTGTAGCAAATCTTGTATTTGATCAGGGGGAGGTTATAAGTGGAAAGGGAGAATTCTTTTCAAAAAAATGCCAAGATAGTCATGTATATGCTTGGCGTGTTTTTTCTGGTAAGCCAGTTGATGATAATATTTTCCGATAATGTATATAAGTCGGGAGCTTTAAAATTTTTTGAGTTTTTAAGTCATCTTTCTGGAATTCTTTGTGTAGCATTTATCGGTTACTTATTTTTTACAAATCATGAAGAGAAAGAAGTTTATAGTACATATGCAATAGGCATATATTCATTGATGAGTGCAATTAATTGCATTTCACTTTTAATTCTTTATATCGGACGTATAAAGAATACCGGAGGCAGATTCGCAGGAGTATTAGCACTGACTGTTGGTGTTGTACTTGCATTGATATTTATGGGAGTATCATTTGTCTGGTACGGTATGGACAGGATAACATGTGTTATTCCACTTCTTGTATCATGTATTGCTCCTGTATTTCGTTACATCGTACTTATGAGAATAGACAAGAATATGCTCAAGTATACTCCGAATATCGTTAAGGAATCAGCAATGACTGTAGCGGTATTTATCGAGATGCTGTTTGCGGTTTTATTCTTTGTCAGCGTTGTTATTATTCAGGATTACAGATTTATTGTTGAACTTAAAGAAAATCCAAAGAAGATTTTCACTAAAGACTGCCTGGTAGGAACATATAAAAATCTTTATGAGGAAGTCGAGAAGAATTATGTTTCTTATGAAAATGGAAATGGCCTCAGAGATGTTTCTCAGAAGATTGAAGTTGATGAAAAGATAATTAAAGACAGTAATGAAGAGGCTGATATAGATTCTTCATCTGATGAAGAAGTTGAAAGTCTCGTTAATCTAGTAGCTGCAGCTGTCAGAGATGAGAAGAATGGTAGACCTATTAACCGTAAGGTGGCTGAGGAAAAACCAAAATATTCTCTCAAGGGTGATGACAGCGTTTCAAAACTACTGAAAGAATCTATCGATGAAGTAAGAGGACCGGTAAAGGACGAAGAGCCTGCCGATATCTCAATCGATGATTTATTATCATCAGAAAGAATGTCATTCAGTGACAGACTTTTCTCAGATGATGCACCATTATCACAGATAAATGGTGAAAATAAATCCGATGCTTCTGCAAAGGATGAAGCAGAAAAGACAAGCATTGAAGAGAATAACATTGAAGAGAATAACATTGAAGAGAAAGAGACAGATAATACAAATGTTAATTTCGTAATGGTAGAACCGGTTGCATCGGAAACCCAGGTTGAAACTGTAGTTACTGATAATTCGGCTGAATCAATTAGTTCATCAGATTTGGTTGAAGATTTATCAGATCTTCTTGATGCTGAAGACAGTATTTCTGATTCAACAAGCGGTGAAGATCAGGTTTCATATAATGCTGATGATGCATGGGCGAAAATTATGGAAGAAGCCCAGAAGCTTTATGAAGAAAAATACAAAATGGCTGATTCGGATACTTCAGATGCTAGTATTGATGAAATGGCAGAAAATATTGTTAAAGAAGTTCTCGGAGAATCTTTATCAGAATCTGCAGAGGTTACTGATAACTCTGAAGTAATAGTAGACGAGGTAGAAAAAACTGCCGAGTCAGAAGTGATAGTAGACAAAACAGAAGAAACAGAAGAAACTACTTCTGTAGACAATAGATTTTATGATATGGAAGCCAGAGTCTTCAATCTTTCATTTGATAAATTCGCTATCGACTACGTATATAGCAGAGAAGAAGATAATAGACAGTTTGACAGAATTGTTGATATCGTCAAATTTATGAGTGATGAGGATAAGATCAAGATAGCTCATAAACTCAATGGATTTATTTATTATAATTATAATCAGATTCTTAAAGATAAGTTTGATAAAACCGGAAGCCTCATAGATTATACGATTATGATATCATGTCTTGAATCATTTAAGCCTGATGAAATACCGGTCAATAAGATTCCGGTTGGGGTTCAGAAAAAGATAATCATGTGTTATGATGGCTTTTTCCCTGATGATTATATGAAGATAACATTTGATGGACTAAGACAAAGAAAGAGAGATTTTTATCAGGAGGTTGAAAAACTGTATACCCAGGCGGGAAATGTTCTCTTAATACCGAACAGTCTTGGAAATCAGTTCTTAAGTGCTAATTTTGTTGTAATGCTTCTCATGGCATCTCTTGGTGGAAAGTATGATAAAGCACTCAAAATGATAAAGAATCTTAGAAATGAATGTCTTAACTATTTATCTACAGATGATATTCAGGATGATATGTTTGTTTTAAAACTTTCTAATTTCTAAATAAAATAATTGTGTTAGTTCCCCGTTATATTAATGCTTTGAAGAGTTTTGTTGATAGGCTGGATAACGGGGAACTTTTAAGTCAGAGATTAATTGGTTAGCCGGATTATTAGAAATAATATATCGGTTAACCGATTATATATATAAAAAGTAAAGGTTAAAGGTGAAAAAAATGAGAAAAAAGGATTTGAGGAAAAGGGTGCTGACAGGTACTGTTGCAGCGGCAACTGTGATCGGTAGTGTATTTGGAAATTCTGTAAGTACAGTACATGCTGAAGAAGCAGAAGTAGCAACTGAAGAAGTAGCAACTGAAGAAACAGCAGCTGAAGAAACAGCAGCTGAAGAAATAGCAGCTGAAGAAACAGCAGCTGAAGAAGCAACAAACGAATCTGGGGACGAGGATGAAGAAGTATATACTGCATCAGAACAGCAAAGTGAAGATTCTATTAATGATGAAACTATCATAGAAACTTCTGAAGAAAATGCTCAGGAAGAAGCAGATCAAACAGAAAATACAGATGATAATTTATCAGGTGTTAGAAAGGGCGGAGAACCTGTAAAGGCAACTGATATACAGATTGATGATGAGGCTGAAGTTGATACAAGAAATACAATTACTGCAGATTTAGTATGGGTAAACAAAAGGCCTTTTCCTAATGTGGGCGATGTAGCGGAATTAAGAGTTGATACCATAGGAGAAAATAATCTTAAATATCAATGGATGTACAGTAAAGATGGTGGAGCAACCTGGGATTATAGTACGTGTCAGGGTAATAAGACAAACTCAATTAAGGTTATAGTTAAATGCGCCTATGATAAGGAAATAAAATATAGATGTAAAGTATATAATTCGAATGAAGCTGTTTATACACGAGGAATGTCGATTAGCGGAAGCAGCCTTATAGGAGGTGGGGCTAATTATGGTATAGAACACCCTTCGGGTGTAAAATCTCATATTAAATTAGAAGTTGATGTACCGGAAGAAACTAAATACGAGTGGCAAGTAAGTAAAGATGACGGAAAAACATGGAAAAAGAGTAAATATAAACATGTATTAGAAGAAGATACAAGTTTTGGTGGAGATGCGCTATGTTGTATTGAGTATGTTATGAGAACAGATATGGACGGATGGGAATATCGTCTTAAAGCTACAAGAAATAGAGTAACGGAGTATTCGAAGCCATATAAGTTGAAATTACTTAAGCGAAAAGTATTCGGTACCGGGGCAGAATTCTATGGTGATTATATTAGTTTGAGCATAGACGGATCATATGGAGATGAGTTTTCACATGTTATTTGGCAATATTTTGATGGAAAAAAATGGGTTAACAGTAAGATAAAACCAGATTTCGATAACGGGCGTACCATTGAAATTTTAGCAACGTCAAAAAATAATGGAAAAAAATATAGAGCAGTAGTAGTTATGAAGAATGGTACAAAGCATTATGATGCCGAAGCATATACATTAAAAACACAATCTAATGTAATCAGCCAGCCTGTTTCAAAAACAACTCAGGCCGGGAAAACGGTTAATTTCAGTGTTAAAGTCGGGGGACGGGAAGCTAAATGTCAGTGGCAGGTAAGTAAAGATAACGGAAAAACTTGGGTTAATAGTAATGCGGCTTATAATAAAGATACAAAAGTCTCAATTAAAGCAGAAAAAAGAATGAATGGATTTTTGTATAGATGTGCTGTGAAAAATGGAGATATTACAACATATTCTAAACCGGCAAATTTAACTGTTAAATAGTTGACATTTAGTGAAGGAGTTATATATGTATAGAAAAAGTATTAAAAAAAGAATAGTTTCAAAAGCTATTATTACAGCATTAATGGTTGGATGTGTATTTAGTAATCCTCTTAATTATGTTTCTGCCGAAGAAGCCGGAACTGAAGGAGTAACCGAAGAAACCTCGGAGGAAGTTATAAATGATACCTCAGAAGAAATAAATGAAGAAAATACGTATAATGAAGTATCAGAAGAAATTAGTGAGAATGTTACAGAGGATGTAACTGAAGATAATATTGAAGAGATTACAGAAGATTCAGTTGAAGTTCCCGATAGTTGTGTAAGTACAGAGAAAAAATCAGAAGCTGTAAATAATACGGAAGTTACAAATGATATATCAGAAGATAAGATCACCCAAGATGTATATGAAGAAAAAGAAAATATAGAAGTAATACCTGAAGATGAAGCAGATATTGCGAATGGTTCAAAGATTATTATAAATTCGGATAATGAATTGTTTTATGAATATGCTGCATATGGTGAAAAAGTAGTATTTACAACAGCAGCTACAGGACCGAATATAAAATATCAATGGGAAGTTAGTCACGACGATGGAAGATCATGGAGTAACAGCTCAGCAACGGGTAATAAAACAAATCGTTTGACAACATATGCAACTCCAAAGTATAAGGATCTCTATTATCGTTGCAAAGTATATAACACAACTGAGTTAGAATATACACATATATATACGATACAAAGTCATTTTGATTACTCTTCTATATCCGTGGGTGTAGTGGGCAGACCGGGAGATATTGTGCGTGCATATAATCTAGGGGTTATTGCTGATAAAACTATTTGGGAATATAGTAAAGATGGTGGCAAAACATGGCAAGTAAGTAAAAGTAAACAGGTTGATGAAGAGGGTAAAGATGGTGGCGATCATTATATATATATAATTGTTAAAGATTATATGAACGGTTGGTTATTCAGACCTAAATATAAAAGGAACGGAATTGTTTTTTATGGTCATGACGTAGAAGTTGCCGTGAAAGATAAAAGCATCAATGCTTTTAAGAAAGATAAGATTTTTTATGGTGATAATGTTGATTTTGGCAGTAGTAGTAGAAATGTATCTAAATATGTTTGGCAAATGTATAAAAATGGTACTTGGACGAACTGTGATGATAATGATGACAATCATGATTATACGATGAGTATTCCTGCATTGCCAAAATATATTGGAGTTAAGTTTAGGAGGATTGATTATATAGAATTCGATGGTCTTAAGTCCAAGGTTGTTTCCGAGCCGTTTTCATTAGATGCTAAAGAAGTACGGGATATAATCGTTAATAATCCTGTATCGAAGTCTGTATCCGTCGGTAAAACTGTTAATTTCAATATTAAAGGTGGTGGATACAATGGTGTGACTTATCAGTGGCAGATAAGTAAGGATAATGGAAAAACCTGGAAAAATAGTGGTGCCATGGGTAGAACAACCGAACAGCTGACATTTAAGGCTGAGAAGAGAATGAATGGATTTAAGTACAGATGTATAGTTACAAATGGGGATTATAAGGCTATAAGTAACGTTGTTACACTTACCGTAAAGTAAATAAAAATTCATATCATAAAACAAAACCGAGAAGAGCATTCTTCCCGGTTTTTTGAATTATATTCTTATTGACGATTTGCAGGTTGTTTATATATCGGTTCCACGGAGTTTAATAATAGGTGATCCTTTTTTATTTATGTAATCCCCGGTTATTACAACGCATCCAATGGAGTCGTCTCTTGGAATCTGATACATTATATCAAGCATGAATTCTTCTATGATGGATCTGAGAGCTCTTGCACCTGTATTTCTTTCCATGGCCAAATCTGCGATGGCTTCATAAGCTGAATCATCAAATTGAAGATCAACTTCGTCTAAAGCAAGAAGCTTCTTATACTGTTTAAGTATAGCATTCTTTGGCTCTTTGAGTATTTTAACATACATGTCTTTATCCAGTGACTGAAGAGTATAAATAACAGGAAGTCTTCCGATAAATTCAGGTATCATTCCGAATGCTCTAAGATCTTCATTTGTAACCTTTGAGAGGATCTGAGGATCATTTTCATATGTATCTCTAAGCTCTGCACCAAAACCGATAGAAGACATTTTGGTAAGTCGGTTTGTGATTATTTCTTCAAGATCCGGGAAAGCACCACCACAGATAAATAATATATTTCGTGTGTTCATAACTGTTGTAGGTGTCATGGCATTTTTACTGCCGGAACCTACAGGGACTTCAACATCAGCTCCTTCAAGAATTTTTAAGAGACCCTGCTGAACAGCTTCACCACTTACATCTCTTGAATGAGTTTCTTTTTTCTTGGCGAGCTTATCAATCTCATCTATGAAAACTATACCTTTTTCGGCTTTTTCAACATCATTTCCCGCAACAGCAAGAAGCTTAGATAAAATGCTTTCTACGTCGTCACCGATATAGCCGGCTTCAGTGAGTGAAGTAGCATCGGTTATGGCAAGCGGTACATTTAAAAGCTTTGCAATGGTTTTTACCATATATGTTTTTCCGGAACCGGTAGGGCCAATCATGAGCATATTTGATTTCTCAATCTCGATATCGTCCATAGTGTTGGTAAGAACTCTTTTGTAGTGATTATATACAGCTACCGAGATGACCTTCTTGGCATATTCCTGTCCGATAACGTATTCATCAAGCATTTCCTTGATCTTGTGAGGTGCAGGTATCTTATCTAATGTAAGATTGGCGAAATCATCCTCATCCTTTTTATCGGTATCTTCACTTGATTCGTCTTTTTCTTTCCTTTTTTTGACTTTCTGCGAATTAGGGATATTGTTCATATTCATGAATGTGTTCATGTTATCGAATCCCGGAAATTTAGAAAAGTCCATAAATTGGAAGTTATTATTACTGAGACTGTTGAATGCTTTCTGAAGACAGTCCGGACAAATATACAAATTTTCGGCCATACCGATTAATTTGCCTGTTTCGGATTCGGGTCTTCGACACATATAACAGTATCTTTCGAATTCATCATCATTATTATTGTTGTTTATATTATCTGGCATTTAATCCTCCTAAAATGTATCCGACAATATTATGGTTTGTCGGAACGAAAAATGATATTTATAATCTGCTTGTCATTATATCAAAAGCGGAGATAAAAATAAATTAGTAATATTTAATCATAAGAAAATTGAACCGAAAAAATGTCATGGTAATTTTAATGGTCATACTTTCGGATGAAGATAAAGATTTGTAAGTTTTAGATAATTGAATATTAAATAAAAAGTATTACAATATATTTAGATTTGTGAAAAAGAGGCAAAAGAGTTTTATATTTTTACAGTTTTTTGTATTAATTAAGAAGGGGATGTATCGTGATACAGTTTTTAAACGGGAAGAAATCAAAAACAAAAATAATAGCTCACAGAGGCGCTTCATTTCTTGCCAGCAGAGAAAATACAATGGAATCTTTTGAACTTGCCATCAAACTTAAGGCTGATATGGTTGAATTTGATGTTAGAGAAACAAGAGACAAAGAACTGGTGGTTTTCCATGACAGTATTTTCAATGAGATGCCTATAGCATGGCAGAATTACGAGGATATGGTCAAGGCAGCGGGAGAAAGAGGTTTCGAGATCCCGAGACTTATCGACGTTGTTAAACTTTGCCATGGTAAGATTAAGATGGACGTTGAAGTCAAAGAAACGGGTTATGAAGAAAAGATAGTTAAACTTCTTCAGGAAAATGCTGATTATGATGAATATTCCGTAAAATCATTTAAAGATGAGGTTATAAGAAAAGTCAAAGAACTGGACAGTAATATCACAACGGGCCTTCTTATAGGAAAGAAACATGCGAAGTTTTGGCGTATGCTTAAGGATTATTATCCTGAGAAACGTATTAGGGCTGCTCATGCCGATTTTATCTCGCCTGCCCAACATCTGGTAAGATATACATTTTTAAGAAGGATGAGAAAAAAAGGATGTCCTGTACTTGTTTGGACTGTTAATGATAAGAAAAAAATGTTAAAATATATTCGTATGGGAGTGAACGGTATTATCACAGATAAACCGGATGCTGCTCTCTATGTAAGAAAGAAAGCTATAGGTAATAGTTTATAGAGAGGCATAGATTATGAAGAGACGAATATTAGCATATTTGGATTATATAGACGATATACTACAGAATGATGATTCGAATGATAAAGAGCACTGGGATAAGGTGATCAAAAAGCATTTGGATCAGATAAGTTTTTTTGCTCACGAGAGATTGATCCATCTTATTGTATTTGCTCTTGTTGCTGTATGTACAGTCATAAGTATTATGACGGTTATTGCCACAGGTAAGCTTGAGATAATTCCGCTTATCATTTTATTATTTGTGCTTCTCATTCCGTATTGTGCACATTATTATCTTTTGGAAAACAGTGTTCAAAAGATGTATGAACAATATGATGAGATGATAGGGAAAACAGAAAGTTATTTTAAGGTAAAAAAGAAGAAATAATAAGAATTTTCACGCAGCAAAAAAGTATACGTTTGGTCGTTGACAAAGCTGTTGAATAAAATTATAATTGGGAATGCGCCGCTGAAAAGTGACGCATTTCCGCTATTTTACGGACAATTCGCTTATTTTGCGTTTAATATAAATGAGGCACAAGATATGGACAAAAGAAGAAAAAGATACAATTTAAAAGTTGCATCTGAAGATAAGGCTGAGGCTGTTGATACAGTTAAAGATGTTGAGATTGAGGATAAGGTTGAAAATGCGGGAGATGCAGATTCAACAGATAAGACTCATGCAATCGATACATCAGGCAGTGAGGACAGTAGTTTGGATGATTCTTCAGAGAGCAATTCTGATAAAGAAAGTTTCGGCAGTAAACGTCAGGATGAAAGAAAAGATCTTGAATCCGGAGATACTGTGGAAAGAAATCATACTGTCAGAGATAATGGTTCAGGATATGACTTAAATGAAGATTTTGATGACGACCAGGATGATGACGATGATGATCAGGATGAAGAATCAGTCGGTTTTAACAGGGCGAATGTTAATAGGATCAAGAAGATGATCCTTGCTACAGTAGCAGCTCTTATAATAATACCGACCGTTATTTCAATCTGTCTTTTTGTAAAAGTCATGAGACTTGAGAAAGAACTCGATGATTATAAGAAGAGAGCATATGCCGAAGAGGTTAGTGAGGAAAATGACCTGGCAGTCGCAACTAAAGCTGACGCTGAAAGTGCTGACAATAATCCATCGGGCGGACAAGATACCGGGTTCGGCAGTCTTCATCAAAAGAGTCTTGATGAACAGATAAGTATGTATTCCGAAGTTAAGAATGACCTTCTTCAGAGTAATGAAGCAGGAAATACATCTGAACTTCAGATAGTAGATAGAGATATTACGGAAAACGTTCTTGAAGATACTTCTTCAACAGAAGAGATATCAAAGGAAGCGGTTGAGAAAGAAAGTGTTCTTTCATCAAAGGAATTGGTTAAACCTCTTAATCTTAACGGTAAGAAGGTATATATAACATTTGATGACGGCCCATCTTACTGCACAGGAGAAATCCTTGATATTCTTAAGGAGAAGGATGTTCAGGCGACATTCTTTGTAGTAGGAAAAGACGAAAAGTTTTATCCTGAATATCAGCGTATCGTTGATGAAGGACATACACTTGCAATGCATTCTTACACACATGATTATGATAAGATTTATGCATCCATTGATGCATTTAAAGAAGATGTAGAAAAGCTTCATAAACTGCTTCTTGATGTTACAGGATATGATGCGAAATTATACAGATTCCCGGGTGGTAGTTCCAATGAAGTTTCTTCGGTTGATATGAAGAAATGTGCGGCTTACCTCAAGGAAAAAGGTTATATTTATTTTGATTGGAATGCTCAGAATGGCGATGCTGTAGAGTATTATATATCACCTGAAGAACTTAATCAGAATGTTATGGGATTTGTCAGAAGCAATGAGGGGGATTCGGTTATCCTTATGCATGATCTGGATACTCATCATAATACTGTAGAAGCTCTTCCGGATCTGATCGATCAGCTTAAAGCAGAAGGTTATGAGATCCTTCCGCTTACAACTGATACAACACCGGTCAGACATAGAGACCTTGATAAATAAAAACTAAAGATATTAAGATATCCTGCGGTTGATACTTGCAGGATATTTTACTTTTAAAAGGAGCAGATCATGAATTACAACGAGGTTGTGGCTTACATAGAAGAAAGAAATAAAATGGGCAGTGTTCTTGGATTGCAGAATATAATCAATTTACTCGGGAGATTGGGAAATCCTGAGAAAAAGATACCTGCATTTCATATAGCAGGCACCAATGGCAAGGGCTCTATCATGGCCTATGTGGAGACTGTGCTTATTAGGGCGGGGCTTAAAGTCGGAAGATATATTTCTCCAACCATTTACGAATATAGAGAAAGATGGCAGATAAATAAGGAGTATATCTCTGCTGAAGAATGCAGTAGCATTATGACTGATGTTATAAATGAAACAAATAAAATGGATGAGGAAAATGCAGGAAGTCCGACTTCTTTCGAGATAGAAACAGCTGCGGCATTTCATTATTTTGCAAAGAATAAATGCGATGTTATTTTGATTGAATGCGGAATGGGTGGAAGGCTTGATGCGACAAATGTATTTGGATCAACTCCTATAGATGTTATCGCTTCCATTAGTTTTGATCACATGCAGTTTCTTGGTAATACCTTGGAAAGTATTGCAAATGAAAAACTGGGGATAGTAAAAGACGGTGACATTTTGGTTTCGTATCCTCAGAATGAAGAGGTTGAAAAAATCATTGATGACTTCGCAAGAAATACCGGAAGAACAGAAACAAGAACAGAAATAAGAAAAGAAGCAAGAACAGAAAAAACAGGAAAAGAGACGGAAAAAGAAACAGAGAAAGAATCAGTGGAAGAAGAAAAATCCGTTTCTTTGAAGAAATATTATAAAGCAGACAGATCAGCATTAAAGGTCATTTCCCAGGATCTTAAAGGAAGTGCGTTTTATTATAAGGGGGATAATTATAGTATCTCACTTGTGGGATCCGTGCAGATAATGAATGCTATCACTGCTATAGAAGCCATTAATGCATTTAATCAGATAGCAAAAAGTTATGGGCTTAAGAAGATAGACAGAGAGACTGTGATTGAAGGCCTTAAAGATACGAAATGGGATGGAAGATTTACAGTACTTGGAGAAAAGCCGCTTTTTATAGCAGACGGCGCCCATAATGAAGAGGCATGGATCAGGCTTGCAGCGGATATTAATAAGTATTTTACAAACAGGAAGCTTATATTTATAATAGGTGTGTTGAAAGATAAAGAATATGACAAGATGCTTAATCTTTTGACAAAATACATGTATCATGCGATAACGATTACCAGCAGCAGTATAAGAGCTCTTGATGGAAAATATCTTGCTGAACTTATAAATGAAAGAGGAGTTTCGGCGGAGTTTATCGGAAGTGAAGAGGAAGCTGTTGATAAAGCTGAATCATTAGCAAAAGAAGTGGGGGATGACAGTGTGATCATTGCCTGCGGTTCGCTTTCATTTATCGGTGATATAATAAGGATCAAGAAGGAAAAAGATAATGAATAAGGTTGATGCTATTCTTAAGGATAAACAGTTTCGTGCCTTATCAGAGATGATAAAAGAAAAAGAGTTTGACAGAATATTCTGCAGGCATAGTCTCGGACATGCATTATCTGTTGCAAGGATTGCCGAGATCATAAATCTTGAAGAAAATTTGGGGCTTGATAAGGAATTGATCTACGGCACAGCTCTTCTTCATGATATCGGAAGATATTCAAAGGAAGAAAAGGAAGGAATGTCTCACCATGAAGCAGGTGCCATAGTTGCGAGACCTATTATGGAAAGAGCCGGCTTCACTGAAGAAGAGATAGAACTTATGTGTAATGCTATCAGAAAGCATAAGAAAAAGAGCGATTCCCAGGGTGACCTTTCGGATGTTTTATATAGAGCAGATAAACTTTCAAGAAACTGCTTTATGTGTGAAGCAAAAGATGAATGTTATTGGGATGAAAATAAAAAGAATAAAACAATAATCTATTAAATGACGTGAATTAAAGGACAGGTGATTAAAGTATGCATATTATTGACAGTATTCGTAAAGATGAGAAGCCTATAGTTATGGGAATATTAAATGTTACTCCCGATTCATTTTCGGATGGCGGCAGATTTAATGATAAAGATAAAGCTCTCCGCCACGTTGAAGAGATGATAAAAGATGGGGCTGATATGATAGATATAGGCGGTGAGTCTACAAGACCGGGATATACATTTGTTGAACAGAAGGAAGAGATTGAAAGAGTATGTCCTGTTATAGAAGCTGTTAAAAGTCATTTTGATATCCCTGTCTCGCTTGATACATATAAAGCTGAGGTTGCAGAAGCGGGAATTAAAGCCGGTGCAGATTATTTGAATGACATTTGGGGTTTTAGATGGAGCGAAGAGGTTTATGAGAAGAGTATGGCTGAAGTATGTGCTGAGTCAAAAGTCGGAGTCATACTTATGCATAACAGAGAATCAGCCGAGTATAATGATTATATAAATGATGCAATATCGGATCTTGAAAAGTCGGTGGAAATAGCATTAAATGCAGGGATACCTGACGATAAGATTGTTCTTGATCCGGGAATCGGTTTCGCTAAAGATCTCAGTCAGAATCTTATTATGATGAACAATCTTGAAAAGATATGCAATCTGGGATATCCGGTTCTCCTCGGAACTTCAAGAAAGAGCATGATCGGATTGACATTAGACCTTCCTAAGGATGAGAGAGAAGAAGGAACTATAGCAACATCTGTATTTGGTTTAATGAAAGGATGCAGAATATTCAGAGTTCATGATGTTAAGAAGAACAGAAGAGCTCTTGATATGACATTTGCAATGATGACCGAAGGTAAATAATGTTATTACAACGGGAAGAAAAGTTTTTACAGCGGGAGCGGAGAGATAATGGATAAGATACTCATTAAAAACATTAATATATTTGCTTATCATGGTGTATTTGAAAAAGAAAAGAAAGAAGGACAGTTGTTCAGAGTATCTGCAGAACTATATCTTTCTGTAAGAAAGGCAGCTCAAAAAGATGATATCAACCTTGCGGTTAATTATGCAGAAGTTGCCGAATTAATAGAAAATGTTGTAACAAGAGAAAAGTGCGACCTTATAGAGACGGTTGCTGAAAATATAGCCTCAGAGATACTTATCGGTTTTGAGGCAATCGAAGGCGTGAAGATCAAAGTAAGTAAGCCGAATGCTCCTATTGATCTTGATTTTGAAGATGTGGCTGTTGAGGTTGAAAGAAAGAAACATACAGTTCTTCTTGGCCTTGGATCAAACCTTGGAGATAGAGAAAAATATATAAGAACAGCAGTGGACCAGCTGGGAAAAGATGATTATATCAAGGTCCTTAAGGTTTCAGGTATGATAGAAACAGAGCCATATGGTCCTGTGGAACAGCCTGATTTTATGAATGCTGCAGTACTTATAGAAACATTATATACACCTGATGAACTTTTGAGTGTAACAAGTGATATAGAGCAGGATGCCGGAAGAGAAAGAATCATCCATTGGGGACCTAGAACACTTGATATAGATATTCTTCTTTATGATGAAGAAATCATTTCAAGTGAAAAGCTCATTATTCCGCATAAGGAAATGCATTTGAGGGATTTTGTGCTTAGACCGGCTGAGGAAATCGCGCCATTTATGATGCATCCTGTATTTAAGAAGAATATACGGACACTTATGGAAGAATTATCAGCTGAAGCTGAAAATGCAGCCGAGCCATATTTTGATAAATCATATAAGATAGTAGATGAACTCTGTATCAATGAGAATAGCAAAGTGGTCTATGCAGGCGTTCCGGGAGCTTATGCTGAAATGGCAGTTCATAAGTTCTTTGGCGACGATGTAAAGGTTTACAATGTTAAATCATTTGATGACATAGTAAATGATGTTATTAACAAAAAAGCTGATTATGGTGTCATTCCTATTGAGAATTCGTCTGCAGGATTTGTGAGCGGTAATTACGATATAATCCGTAACAGCGGTGTTGTAATAGTAGCTGAGGTTGTTCTTGATATTGAGCATTCTCTTCTTGGACTTCCATCAGCAGGTATAGAAGATATAAAGAAAGTTTATTCTCATGCACAGGGAATAATGCAGTGCAAAGAATTTATTGATAAAAATGGTTTTACAGCCGTCAGCGTAAATAATACCGCCGCGGCTGCAAAAAAGATCAGAGATGATAACAACCCTGCAAATGCTGCTATAGCAAGTGAGAGGGCTGCGGAATTATATGGTTTAAAGGTTCTTGCAAAAGGTATCAATACATCCAATGATAATTCTACAAAATTTGTTATAGTCACAAAAGATAAAGTCGCTCTTAAAGATGCTGACAGTATAAGTCTTTGCTTTAAGACAGCCCATAAGGTTGGTGCGTTATTTAACATCATGAAGCACTTTAACAGTAATGGCCTTAATATGACAAGTATTGAATCCAGACCGAGTCTTAGAAAGAAATGGCAATATTATTTCTATGTGACATTTGATGGACGTATTACTGATAAAAATGTAATGAAGGCTTTAGGCGAGATAGCTGCCGAAACCGATGAAATGGATATTCTGGGAACGTATTGATCATCCGATCATCACATTTTTAACAGGGATATTTTGGCGATCAATCGCAATACTCCTCGTCATCAATATAGATAGGATCAGGACTTGCCGGGTGCGGACGATTAATTGTTGATTTTGTCATATTTGACATATCATAAATTATCAAATTGTTTTTTATGGTATAAAAGTCATCTAAATCGATATTTATGGTATGGCTACGTGTGGTGAAAATAGACTGAGTTGAAAGATGATGATAAAATTTTTCCGCATCCTTGGCGCTATCAAATATTAAATATGTTTTAAAGTTGTTTTTTTTGTTTGAGCGATCGTTATCATGTAATGATGTATAATGAATAGAAACGAAACCCTCAGTCACTGTATCCGGTATATTTACGTCCTGTTCTTTGGATTCAGGATTACGTATCTCATATTTATCTATTACTGTGTCTTTTGTGTAAAATGTATTAGAAGTATGATTATTTTTTTCTTTAGCACCTATATAAAGTGATGCAAGCGCGATGGTGACGGCAAGCAGTGATAAAAGACATGTTACGAGTATCGGAGTTTTATATATTCCTTTTGAACGTGCCTTTGTTGCTTTATAAATATCAACTTCAGATGGTGAAAAAGGATTATCGTAATTGTTAGCTCCGATAGGCATATCGTTAATCTGAGAAATGTTACTGTTGAATTGATTTTCATTTGGTAAGTTGCTGTTCATATAATTGTCCTCCATATAAATCTTCACTAATATTGATAAGTACTATTCGCCCCTGTTTACTTATCGTTATATTTGTTATACGAATCGTATTGAAGGATTTATGGAAAAAAATAAAAATATTTTCTGGAAATATTTAAAAATCTATTGACACCATTATATATGTGTGTTAACTTTATGCATGTTGAAAACAAAGTAGAGTATCCACTCTCACCTTAGCATTTGGATGACTTGGGTTAAATAACAGAGGATTTTGAAGATATTTCAATTTTTTGTTAATGGTGGATGCTGTCCATCATTTTTTTTGTTTGGAGGGAAAAACAATAGAGTACTTAATTAACGAACAGATCAGAGACAAAGAAGTTAGAGTTATCGGAGCTGAAGGTAATCAGCTTGGGGTTTTGTCTATTAAGGATGCGCTTGCAGCAGCTGAAGAAGCAGAGTTGGATCTTGTAAGAGTTTCACCTAATGCTAAACCGCCTGTATGTAAGATCGTAGACTACAGCAAGTTTCTTTATGAATTAAAGCGTAAGGAAAAGGAACAGAAGAAGAAGCAGAAGATAGTAGAGATTAAGGAAGTAAGACTTTCACCAAATATTGATGTGAATGATCTTAATACCAAGATGAATATGGCTCGTAAATTCCTTTCAAAGGGTGACAGAGTCAAAGTAACACTTAGATTTAGAGGTAGAGAGCTTGCGTATGTAAATCAGAGTAAGAAGATTCTTGATGATTTTGCAGAGCAGCTTTCAGATATATCTACCGTCGATAAGGCGGCGAAGTTTGAAGGCAAAAGCATGACAATGTTTCTTGCTGCAAAACACTAATTTTGCTAGATGCATTTAAGGAGGATAAAATAATGCCAAAGTTAAAGACTAAGAAGGCTGCAGCTAAGCGTTTTCAGAAGACAGGTACAGGAAAGTTAAAGAGAAATAAAGCTTATAAGAGCCACATCCTTACTAAGAAGACTACTAAGAGAAAGAGAAATCTTAGAAAAGCAACTATTACAGATAAGACAAACAGCAAGGTAATGAAGAAGATTTTACCATATATCTAATTTTGTTTGTTATATTTCTGGAATTAATGGAAGGCTTTGCCGGATACTTAGGCAAGGTGAGGATTGTATAACAGTTTAGGAGGATAATTTAAAATGGCTAGAATTAAAGGTGGCGCTAATGCCAAGAAGAAGCACAACAGAACACTTAAGCTCGCTAAGGGCTATAGAGGAGCTAGATCAAAGCAGTATAGAGTAGCAAAGCAGTCAGTAATGAGAGCACTTGCTTCATCATTTGCCGGCAGACGTGAGAGAAAGAGAGATTTCCGTAAGCTTTGGATCGCTCGTATCAATGCAGCTGCACGTATCAATGGTATCTCATACAGCAAACTTATGTATGGTCTTAAGCTTGCAGAAGTTGATATCAACCGTAAGATGCTTTCAGAGATGGCTATAAGTGATCCTGAAGGATTCGCTAAGCTCGTTGAAGTAGCTAAAGCTAAGATTGCTTAGTTTAAAAAAATACCTTTCGATGAATATTTCATCGGAAGGTATTTTTTTTATGTATTTACATGGAAAGTATTTAACTGAAGTTAGTAACCAGAGCGGCTATTCTAAGAGCAAATAAGATAAATACGCACCACATAACAGGAGATACATCTTTAGCCTTCTTGGTAAATACCTTAACGATTACCCATGAGATTATAGCGAACATGATACCATTTGCAATTGAATATGTAAGAGGCATCATGATGATTGCCATATAAGCGCCTATAGAATCGGCAATATCGCCGTCGAATTTAATCTTAAGTGTGGAGCTGAACATGAGCATTCCGACATATATAAGGGCCGGAGCTGTTGCGAAAGATGGGATAGCAAGGAATATAGGACTTAAAACGATAGAAATAAGGAACATAAATCCTGTAACAACTGATGAAAGTCCTGTTTTTCCTCCTGCACCTACACCGGCTGAAGATTCAACGAAGCTTGTTACTGTTGAAGTACCAAGACATGCACCTAAAGTTGTTCCTACTGCATCAGCCATGAAAACTTTTCCAACTCGTGGAAGCTTACCGTCTTTATCAAGAAGACCGGCTTTATCGGCAACGCCGACTACTGTACCAACTGTATCAAAAAGGTCTACAAAAAGGAAACTGAAGAGAATAGCGATGAACTGAACAATATGTTCGCCAACCCATGAAAAATTGAATTTGAATGCAGTTTCACCGAGACCGCTGAAATCAACAAGTCCATTTGAAAAATCAGGGAAAACGCTTACTCCGTTATACCATCCGATACCTTCAGCGCCCATTCCGAGGATCCATGTTGCAAGTATTCCGATAAGAACGGCTCCTTTTACCTTGTAGTGGCTAAGAATAACGATTACAAGTATTCCGATGAGGGCAAGCACCATTTCAGGTTTTGAGAAATCTCCCAGATCAACGAGAGTTGAGTCTGAAGCTTTTGCGATACCTGCACCCTGTATACCGATGAATGCGATGAAGAGACCGATTCCGCCGGTAATACCGAATTTTAAGTTCTGTGGAATTCCATTGATGATCTTTTCACGGAATTTAAAGAGTGATATGAATATGAAGATAAGACCTTCACAGAGAACTGCCGTAAGAGCAATCTTAAATGCATCTGCTCCTTCACTGGCAAGATCACCCATACAGACTGAAAATGCAAAATATGCATTAAGTCCCATTCCGGCTGAAAGTGCGATAGGGTAGTTGGCAAGAAATGCCATGATAAATGTTGCGACAGCCGAAGCGATTGCTGTTGCAAGGAATACACCGTTCTGGTTCATAACCGTACCAAGGATGCTTGGATTAACTGCCAGAATATAAGCCATGGCCAGAAATGTTGTGAGTCCCGCAATGATTTCGGTTTTAACATTGGTGCCGTGTTCCTTGAGTTTGAAAACTTTTTCTAACATGTTTCACCTTCCCTTATTTTTCATTCGTTCCATTCTGGAAGAAGATATTTTGTCGGACAAAATTCGTGCGAAAATCTTGCCTGTATCAGTTGATTTTCGTAAAGTTTTGCCTCTAGTAAGAGAGTATCACAGGCGGGAATTTAAAACAAGAACTTGAATATAACTTTTGGGGTATTATGTGTGATAAATATTCAGGAACGTGATAATATTATTTATAGATTTATTGATTCAGAAAGGCTGTATATATGAGATTTGATATTTCAAAAAAATATATATTATTTGCGGTTGATAAAAACTGCGAAGAGAGAAAATTGCATTTCTATATAGATGATAATAAGTTTATGGAATTTGATATACGTCTGGCTGAGGGCGAGGCGAAATATTATTTTCCTATGGATGTAAGTAATTTTTTTGGACGGGTTATCGATATCAGGGTCGGTTGTGGTAATTCAGAGTCTATTAATTGCGGCGACGGAGAAGAAACTGCAGAGAAAGTAGATATAGAGTCGGATGCAGATGAAAAGGTATTAAAGGCTTCTGTCGGCTTGAGCGATGAAAAGCCTCGTTTGAATTATAAATATCGTCCGAGGCTGCATTTTACGGCGGAAATGGGATGGATAAATGATCCTAATGGGCTTATCTATAAAGATGGTTTGTTCCATATGTATTATCAGTGGAATCCTTACGGAATTGACTGGGGAAATATGCACTGGGGACATGCTGTCAGTAAAAATCTGATAGATTGGGAGTGTCTTGATACGGCATTAACTCCGGATGATTACGGAACCGTATATTCAGGCTGTGCTTTTTCGGATGATAAAAATGCAGCCGGATTCGGAGCGGGCAGCATTATTTATTTTTATACTGCTTCCGGCGGACGGAATGAATGGTCGGCATCTAAGGGACGAAAACATGTTCAAAGGATAGCTGTATCAAATGATAATGGTTATACACTCCGAAAAAAATGTACTGTTGTTGAGCATATTGCGGATGAAAACAGAGATCCGAAGGTCTTTTGGCATGAGGAGAGTAAAGCGTATATCATGATTTTATATCTTGAGGGGAATGATTTTGTGATCCTTCGTTCGGATGACCTTATTCACTGGAAGGAAAGCTGTAAGTTTACTGCGGACAAAATGTGGGAATGTCCGGACCTTTTTAAATTAAAGGTTGAAGGAAGTGATGAAACAAAATGGGTATTTTGGTCAGCTGACGGATATTACATGATAGGAGAATTCGACGGCTATACTTTTAAGAAGGAATCGAATATGCTTTTTGCATATGGTTCAAAGCTTGGTTACGCTGCTCAGACCTTTGCCGGTATAGATGATAGATGTATAAGTGTTGCCTGGCTGCGCACAGAGAACGATAAGGGCGGTTTTAGAGGAATGATGGCTATTCCCATGGAAATGTCGTTAAAACGCACGGAGAAAGGCTATAGGATAAATATAAAGCCTGTAAGAGAGTTATGGGACCGTTTTAAGACGGTTCGTGAATTTAAAATCATAGAAAGATTCGAAGAAAAGTTAAATGATAAGCCTGTGGCTATTGTTGTCGATTGGAATGATAAGCCGCAGGAGTTGGCAGAGAATACTGAAGATGTTGAGGGTACCCGAGTTGGTATGGATGAAAATTACTGTAATATGAGGAATACTACAGACAGTAAAAGGGATAGCATTGATGAGTGCTGTAGTAAGATTAAGAATTCCGGTACTGTTACAACCAAGAAGATAAGAATCGGAGATATTGGTTTAGATATAAATGAGAGTGATCATAAAATGGTTATTATAATCGATAATGGCATAATAACTTATATTTCCAATGATGGTGAAAGATATACTGAGATAGAAGCGCCGGAAGATATATTATCGAAGAATTTATCCATAGAAGGCATGGAAGGGATTATCAGGATATATGAATAAAATTGTAGATAAAACGTTTTATATATAGATGAAAAATCAGAAAAATAAGGCTTCGGATCGTAACATTATTTTATGGATAATTGCGGGTGAAACATAAATGTAATATAATAAATATAGAGTTTGATCTTTGTTTTTTTTCGGAGAAGAGAGGTCGCGTATGGGGTTAAAAAATTTTATTTGTAAAGATGTAAGAAATCAAAATGAACCTAAACGCGGAATCGTAACGCTTCGTATCATTTATATCGTTATGATGGTTGCGTTTTTACTTGATCTTGTTATAGCCGGGTGGGGAGCGGTTAAGTATTCACCGTACAAGATCGGTCTCATTTTTGCGGCCATTATTATCCTTTTTGCAATAACATATAATTCAAGCACCAAAGTGTCGCTGACATTATTTTTGATGTTCACATTTATATTCAGTCTGTCGCTCATTCCTTGTTTCGGATGGAGTGCCGGAATGCAGAATTATTTTATCACGATGCTCATGATGTGCTATTTTGCGGTTCATGCCGGAATGGCATTCAAGATAGTTCTTACACTTTTGGTGCTGTGTGTAAGAATTGTAACGATATTTATTTACAGTGGAACTCTTCCTGAAACAGAGATAAGTGAAGTGTCAGGAAAAATGATACAGAGTGTAAATATTTCGGCTGTATTTCTTTTGACGGTCATAATATCATATATTTATTCTCATAGAGAAAATATCGAGGAGAGTAAGCTTATGAAGTATAATGACAGCCTTGCCAGAGAGGCGAATACAGATAGGCTTACGGGGCTTTACAACAGAAGATATGCGTCGGACTATCTTGACAGTGTTAAGAAGGCCGGTACCCTTGGGGCAATCAGTATTTGTATCGCAGACATTGATTTCTTTAAGAAAGTCAATGATACATACGGACATGATGCCGGAGATCTGGTGCTTAAGAGTATGGCGGAAATACTAAGAAATGAATGCGGAGAAAATTGTCTTGTTTCCAGATGGGGCGGCGAGGAATTTCTCCTTATATTCAGCGGTGTAAATGGTGATGATGCATTTACTATGCTGGATACGCTGAGAAAAAAGATAAAGAATCATGTATTTACATTTGGAGAACAGGAGATAAGCGTTACCATGACATTCGGGCTTACGGAATATGATTTTAGTGGAAATATCGATAAAACCATTAAGGAAGCTGATGAAAAGCTTTACAGAGGTAAGACCGGCGGACGTGACAGAGTTGTATATTAGATATGGAGAATAAAATGTCAGAAATAGATAATCTTAAGGAAATAGTTAAAAGGCTCAGGGCTAAAGATGGATGTCTATGGGACAGAGTACAGACACATGAAACTTTGAAGGCTGCATGCGTTGAAGAAGCAGCGGAAGTTGTATCGGGGATCAACATTCTTGAGAAGACCGGTGATCCGGGCAATCTTAAGGAAGAACTTGGAGATCTGCTTCTTCAGGTAATGTTCCATGCGGTGATAGCGGAAGAAGAAGGTTATTTCACTTTTGATGATGTGGCAGCAACTGTTTCAGAGAAAATGGTTCGTCGCCATCCACATGTTTTCTCTGGGATTAATTATGAATCGGATGAGGAGAGACATGCTGCGTGGGAAGAAATAAAGAAGAAAGAAAAAGAAGGCAAAGAGTGGCAGGGAGATTATCTGAAAGATGCGATGAATGAGACGACATTTTTGATTGAAAAAGCCAAAAAAAGAAAGGGTTTTTCTGACTGAAAATAGGCTCGAAAAAAAATAAAAAAATTTTTTTTAAAAAAGTGTTGACATTACCTATACCTCATGATAATATAATCAACGTTGCGGGTGATAAACACACACGAAACAAGCAAATAAGCGGGAATGCTGGAATTGGCAGACAGGCTAGACTAAGGATCTAGTGATGGCAACGTCGTGAGGGTTCAAGTCCCTTTTCCCGCACGAAAGATAAGCTCTGGAATATTCTTCCGGAGCTTTTTTCGATATAAGGGTATTTATTTTTTTAGAAACTTTTTTAAGAGGTTAGTTATGGGAAAGGCTAAGAAAAAAAATTCACTACATCAATTTAGAGATATACCTGTATACATTGCGACCAATATCTATTTGGCATATCTTTCAACTTTTTATCTTTTATTTTTTCATGATCTTTATTTTGATATAACAAAGACGAGAGCTTTTTGTTTCATCTATGGAACAATAGGTTTTATCGGACTTATCTTTATTGCATATATTCTAAGGCTTTGCATGTCGGATTCTCTGAGTGAAGAGAGAGATACGGAATATTTGTTCTTCCTTGATCCGAAGAGAATGACAAGGAGTCCTTTCTTCTGGGCAGCAATTTATCTGTTGGCAAATTTCATCTCATTTCTTGGCGCAAAAGATAAGACGGCTGCATGGACCGGAGAACAGGGCAGAAGACTTGGTTTAATGATGATTCTTGTTTTCGTCATTATGTTTTTTGCTGTAGGATATAAAGCGCATGTGAGTGTTGTGATATATATAGTGCTTACGGTTGTTTCGTGCATAATGTTCTACATCGGTATTGTTCAGCATTTTGGAACTGACTTTGGCGGATGGAGAAAAGATATTGTAGATAATCAGAAGACAATATTTATGTCAACCATAGGGAATATGAATACCTTCGGTGGATATATCTGCATTTTCCTTTCTATTTCGGTGGCCATTTTAATATTTGCAAATAATCCTATACTTAAATGTTTTTCGGGGATTGGACTTTTTGCGGCTGCATTCACTGTTATGACATCTAAGAGTGATAATGTTTATATCGGAACATGTGCGGCATTTATAATCCTTTTCTATTTGGCGGTTCACTATAAGAAAATCGTCGAATGGGCAGCGGCGCTTCTGGTTCTTGCATCCGGATTCTTTGCAATGTCCATCTTTAATGAGGTTAAGAAGGGCAGTAAAGGTCATCTTAACGGAATAGCGGAAATAATCGGAAATAAAAAGATAATGGGTATATTTTTCTTTGCAGCTCTTATCATTTTTGCGGCATTAATGTATGTAAGAGTTAAGAAAAATCCGGTTTATGAAAAATTTCAGAGTAAAAAGTTGATGCTGATAGTTACAGCGGCAGGATTTGTGGGAATGATCATTGTTCTCATCATTGGTTTTAATTCAGGCCATGAGTATTTTACATTTAACGACAGATGGGGCGAATTTAGAGGATTCATCTGGGATAGAACGGTGAAATCTTATAACAAAGGAAATATTTGGAATAAGTTTTTTGGATTTGGAAATGAATCTGTGAGAGATGTGGTTTCGAAGTGGTATCTTGAAGATATGCGAACCATTCCAAAGAAGATTTATGATAGCAGTCATAATGTAATCTTACAGCAGCTTCTTACAACAGGTATTGTGGGCGTTGCTGCGTATGTCGGATTTGTTGTGAGCAGTATTGTTTATATGATAAAGAATGCGGCGGAAAATCCTGCGGTTATGGCATGTATTGCCGGTGGAACAGCATATTTTGCTCAGGCTATGGTTAATCCGGAACAGCCTATAATAACACCGATTTTCTATGTGCTCTTAGCATTGGGTATAGGAGTCGCAAGAGATAAAAAAGCTGATAAGATATATCATAAAGCTACTTCAAAAAAACGTTAGAAAATGATATAATATTTAAAAGTGTGCGAAAATGCACTTAAAAGCTGATTGATCGGCTTTTTATATATAAAGTATTAAGGAGAGACATGATGGAGTTATACGAAGAGTTAGTTGCCCGTGGCCTTATTGCTCAGGTGACAAATGAAGAGGAGATTAAAAAACTTATAAATACAGGAAAAGCAACATTTTATATAGGATTTGATCCTACAGCAGACAGTCTTCACGTTGGTCATTTCATGGCGCTTTGCCTTATGAAGAGACTTCAGGAAGGCGGAAATAAGCCGATCGCTCTTGTTGGTGGTGGAACCGGTATGATCGGTGATCCTTCAGGAAGAACAGATATGAGACTTATGATGACCAAAGAAACAATCGATCATAACTGCGAATGCTTCAAGAAGCAGATGAGCCGTTTTATCGATTTCTCAGAAGGAAAAGCTCTTATGGTCAATAATGCTGACTGGCTTATGGATCTTAATTATATTGAATTTATCCGTGATATCGGATCACAGTTCAGCGTGAATAAAATGCTTGCGGCTGAGTGTTATAAGCAGAGACTTGAGAGAGGTCTTAATTTCCTTGAGTTTAACTATATGCTTATGCAGAGTTATGATTTCCTTATGCTTTACGAAAAGTACGGATGTAATCTTGAGTTCGGTGGAGACGATCAGTGGTCTAATATGCTTGGTGGTACTGAACTCATCAGAAAGAAACTTGGTAAGGATGCTCATGCCATGACAATAACACTTCTTCTTAACTCAGAAGGTAAGAAGATGGGTAAGACAGCTAAGGGTGCTGTATGGCTTGATCCAAATAAAACATCACCATTTGATTTCTACCAGTACTGGAGAAATGTTGATGATAAGGATGTTATCAAGTGTCTTAAGATGCTTACATTCCTTCCGATAGAAGAGATTCAGGCTATGGAAGTTTGGGAAGGCGCAGAGCTTAATAAGGCTAAGGAAATTCTTGCATATGAACTTACAAAACTTGTTCATGGTGAAGAGGAAGCTGAAAAGGCACAGAGTGCAGCTAAGAATATTTTCTCGGCAGGATCTTCAGAAAATATGCCTGAGACATCACTTTCCGACGAAGATTTTGTTGATGGAAAGGTTGACCTTATCGGTATTCTTGTAAAGGCCGGACTTGTTAAATCAAGAAGTGAAGGAAGAAGAGCTATCGAGCAGGGCGGCGTTGTCGTTAATGATGAAAAGATAGTTGATGTATATGCTTCATACACGAAGGATGCATTTGGTGCTGATTTCATAGTAAGAAGAGGAAAGAAGAACTTTAGAAAGATTACTCTTTAATTATTGTTTAAATGTGGGGAACGCGGGGTGAAATAATGCCAATAATTATTATTACCGTCATTGCTGTGGTGGTATATGTTATTTACAGAAAATTTAACCCTAAAAATGTGCAGCATGCTGTTTATGATGTTAATGAAATTCCGGTATATAACAGTACCAGAACGGGTCCTGTAAGGAACAATGAAAATGGTGATTCCGATGATAAAGAGTCAGGAAATGATACGACTGCCGGATCATCGGGAAAGTCTTATTCATCATTTAACAATGCTACGCTGGAAATAAATGGATTTGTGGTTCGTGATGCTGAACCAAAGCAGGTTTCGGCTGCTCAGCTTCTGAGAAACAAGGAAGCGGAAAACTCTTCGGAGTATTGGGCAGAGGTGGCAAGGCGTGAAGCTGCTGCCGCGGCACGAGCTGATCAAACCAGGGGGACTGTTGGAATTCCGGCTACAGAAACCGGGAATCTCATCAGTTATGCTCAAAAGGAGTTTAATTTTGAGGGCGTAGAGACGGATATGTTCACCGGGAATCAGATTCATCCTTTTGAGGATACATCCTCATATAAGTCTGATTCGCCTGAAGGTGGATGGTCTGACGCTGATAGTTTTGCAGGCACTGTAGTTCTTCCTGAAAACCATAATATGGTTGAAGAAGAAAATAAAAAAGAGCCGGAAACTCCGGTTTATACAATGGAAGAGAGAGCGACTAATAAGGCGGAAGATATGGCGAAAAAAGCTAAGAAAAAACTCGGGAATTTAAAGGACAGTATTCTTATTGGGGTTTTCAAGAAAAATGAAGTGAACTTTGGGGTTGATGTAAATACCGAAGGTACTATCATCAGAAAACCATTTGTTCTTAAGAAACCATTATCCATTCTTGCTGTTTCGGATAATCCCGATGATATTGAGAAATTAAGGACGATGGCAGAATCTGCCGGAGCAAAGATTGATTTTGTTGAAAATGGAATGAAATG
The DNA here is from genome assembly GCF_900167085.1 of Eubacterium ruminantium. Classification (GTDB taxonomy): domain Bacteria; phylum Bacillota; class Clostridia; order Lachnospirales; family Lachnospiraceae; genus Eubacterium_Q; species Eubacterium_Q ruminantium. The sequence goes on along the minus strand of NZ_FUXA01000003.1, from coordinate 53,944 downwards.
CCTCGATACAGTTAAAGGCAGTGAATATGACATACTTTTCATTCCGAGATATATGCCGAGAATGGACGGTATTCAGACTATTAAAAATCTGAATAATATGCCTATGAATCGATGCTATAACTCGAAAGTATACGTTATTATCTCCGAAGGCTTTGAAGAGAATGAGAATGAAGAAGTTCTTAAAGCTAAGGGATTCACAGGCGTTATAAGAAAACCTTTTGGTAAGTATGTTTTTAATAATCTTCTTATCAAGAATTCTGAAGAGTCAGCCCTTCCTGATGATATTGAACTTGTGAAGATCATCAAAGCTGTTGCTGTTCAGGAAGAGAAGCTTCAGATTGGTGGAGTTCTTCTTAGTAAAGGTCTTGAAACCTTTGGTGGAAATATCAAGAATTACAGGCGCGCGGCTTGCAAGTTCTGCAGAGATTTTGAGAAGGATTCATCGGCGCTGCTTAGAACACTCAATGAAGAAGATCAAAATGGTTATATGAATACAGCGAGAGATCTCAGAGATAAGGTTGATGGTCTTGGGGCTGCTTATCTTGCTGATATGTTCGATGATCATGTAAATATAGCAAAGGAAGATTCGCTTGAAGTCGCTGCTATGAACTGGCGTAATCTTGTTCAGAAGTGGCGTGAAGTTACTGACAGTTTTGAAATATGGCTTGGCATTCATGAGACAGGTGCTAAGTATGAATATCCTACAGGAACAAACGGCATTCTCATATGTGACAGAGATTTAAAGGCTATGCTTTATAAGGCTCTTGTTTCAATGGATCAGGGAAATATCACATCAGAAGCCAGAGATATTCTGGAAACTGCCGCTGATTATGATATGAGTGATGAGAAGAGAAAGATGCTTTATGATATACTTCATAACATCAATCAGAAGAAGTTCCAGAATGTTAAATCAATAACCAGAAAGTTTGTTCAAACATTGTCATCATAGGATGGCATGCCTGAACAGATGATTTAATCATCAAATTCAATATTTTCAGGAAAGATTTTATGAATCTTTTTCCTGACACGTTCATATCTGCCGGAAGTAATATCAGGAGATGAGGGCATAGAGTATTTGAACTCGTGCTGCTCTGACACATATTCTTCCGGCAGATATTTCATTATATGCTCAAAGAGATTGATGTCATAAATATTGGATAGGATGGCTATCATTTCAGGTGTCGGATGAGTTCTGCCTGTTTCATAACTACTGTATGTTTGTCTCGAAATGTGAAGCACGGCGGCAACTTCTTTCTGTGTGAGATTTCTGGCAACTCGGGCTTTCCTTAGGATTTCACCCCAAAATATAAGATTATCCATGTATTTTTCTCCTTTTACTCCTTTTTTTTGATTGAAATTTATGTTAACATATAAAATTAGAATTAAAGCATTTTGGGATCGAAATGTACAAAAATCGGATCGAATTCTGTGAAAAATTGATTATTAACGAATTATATCCTGTTAAAAATACATATTTCCGGATTGAATCCGGGAAAAAGTAAGATCGATTTTTCAAATGGAAAATTATCGGTCACAGGAGTCTGGAAAAAGGAGAATATTATGAGCCGCGCTGATAAATTATTTATAGATATGTGTACTGACATCATTGAGAATGGATATAGCACTGAAGGAGAAAAGGTCAGGCCGAAATGGGAAGACGGAACTCTTGCATATACCATAAAAAAATTCGGTGTGGTCAACAGATATGATCTTGCGGAAGAATTCCCGGCAATTACTTTAAGAAAAACATATATTAAATCGGCTATTGATGAAATATTATGGATATGGCAGAAAAAGTCCAATAATATCCATGATCTTAATAGCGAGATATGGAATGAATGGGCTGATCCGGATGGCTCTATTGGTAAGGCTTACGGTTATCAGCTTGGAATTAAGCATCAGTACAAAGAAGGCATGTTTGATCAGGTTGACAGAGTGATCTATGACCTTAAGAATAATCCTTACAGCAGAAGAATCATGACCAATATGTATGTTCATCAGGATCTTCATGAGATGAATCTTTATCCGTGTGCATACAGCATGACATTTAATGTTACGGGAGACCGCCTTAATGCTGTTCTTAATCAGAGATCTCAGGACGTTCTTGCGGCGAATAACTGGAATGTTGTTCAGTATAGCGCCCTTCTTATGATGATAGCGCAGGTTACGGGATTTAAACCGGGTGAGCTGGTTCATGTCATTGCGGATGCACATATTTATGACAGACATATTCCTATCGTTAAGGAACTCATAAAGAGAGAAACATATCCGGCGCCAAAGGTAACACTTAATCCGGATATCAAGGATTTCTACGAATTTACAGTTAAAGATTTCACTATAGAAGATTATGTTACAGGACCTCAGGTAAAAGATATACCTATAGCTGTATAATCTTATAAATCAGTTTGACGGAGGATGAAAAATGAAAGCAATAGTTGCTGTTGATAACAATTGGGCAATCGGTTTTGAAAATGACCTTTTGGTAAGAATCCCAAGCGATCAGAAGAGGTTCAGAACCATAACCACAGGGCATGTGGTTGTACTCGGAAGAAAGACATTGGATGGATTTCCAAATGGACTTCCGCTGAAAAACAGAACCAATATCATACTTTCTAAAAATCCGAATTTTAAAGTGAAGGATGCAATCGTTGTTGATGGCATTGATTCTCTTAAAGAAGTGCTGAAAGATTATGATGATGATATCTTTGTTATCGGTGGTGCTAGTGTCTATAAAATGCTTATAGACTACTGTGATGAGGCATTTGTAACAAAGCTTGATTATGAATATCAGGCGGATGCTTATTTCCCTAATCTAGACGAACTTCCGGGCTGGGAAATGGTAGAGGAGAGCGAGGAAGAAACATGCTTCAGTATTGAATATACTTACCAGAGATATGTTAATAAAACTCCTCAAAGATTAGTATAAACGGGTTGGTTTTTTGACTGAAATATGATATAATAATTTATCGTTTGCAGATATGAGTTGAAGGGTCTGCCGGCGTTGGAATTGAAGCTTTATATGATTTGGGGAGGGAAGTAAATGGCAGATCTGTTACTTACAACCGGTGATAATTTTGAAGGGTATGAAATAACCGATTACCTGGGCTTTGTAGTAGGTCAAGCGGTTTATCAATCAAGTTTTATAAAAGGTATTGCAGCTGATATACCGGGATCTGAAAATCAGGATCTTGGCGATCTTAACGATTGCGATGATGAGGTTAAGAAAAATCTCATTAAGAATGCAAAGTCAAAAAGAGCAAATGCCATCATTGGTATCGAGATGAAATATGCTCAGCTTGCATCAGGTTCATTTGCTGTGCTTATGACAGGTACAGCTGTAAGAATCAAGAAGAAAGAAAATGTGATACCGGATGTTCACAAAGAATTATTTGTAACGAATTATTATACGAGACTTGTCCCTAGACCTGTTAAGGTAGTGGCAGAATGCAGAAATGATGATGTAAATCTTTCGGTATGGTTTTACAATTATAATCTTGACGATATAAATGCTGTAAGAGCTGATATAGAACTTACAAACTTATATGATGAAAAACTTGTTATAAAGGGTGTGGATCTGGTGATTGATAAGGGCAACATTTCCCTCATCAAATCAGATTATGTACCATGCGATCTTTCGGCAAATGATATTAAGCTTTTGAAAGATGCAAAAGTAATTATCAATAAATATGTTACACCGCGAGGTGTATTTGCTTGTAATGACAGTCCGATCAATGTATCGATGAGCACAAGAAGACTTGAGGCGCTTAAAGCTAAGAGAGGTATTGATGCTGTAGAAAAATATAGAACTGACGGAATGATCTGGACTTGCAACTGTGGTCATGTTAATGAAGCCGGCAATACTGAATGTATCGTCTGTGGTCGTAAGCAGGATGATATCAGACTTAATACCAAGTTTGATTACGAGAAGATGATCGAAGAGATGAAGGAAAAAGAATATGTCAATGAACTTAAAGATGTGCTCATGAGTTACATCAAAGATATTGATACTAAGTACAGACTTCAGCTTCTCGAAATTATGGAATCAGGGCAGATATACGAAAGAACTCGAGGCAACATGAAGGATAGTGTTATCGAGAAAGTTGAGAAGGTTTTCGAAGATAATTAATAATAAAGACTTGATATGAGGTGATTCTAAGTGGGTTCAGGATTAAGCATGGCCAGCGTAAATAAAATAAAAGAACTGGCTGCGGCTCGCAACTATGATGTTGCAGTCGATATCTTGGATGCGCAGGATCTTGAGAAGTCACTCAATCCACAGTTTGTCAGAACTTGCGGAGAGATATATGAAAATGTAGGCCGTTATGCTGATGCCAGAAAACAATATGTAAGAGCGCATATTATGGCGGACGGTAACAGCAAAGTTTTGCAATCTCTTGTGGTTTTGTATTTAAAAAGAGGCTTTAAAGATCTTGCTCAAAAATATTATGAACATTATATTTTCATCGAGAGCAGTTCCCAGAGAAAGATCGATGACCTTACCTATATTATGAAAAAAGCAGATAAGGCTCCATACGAGGAGCTTTATGACCTTCTCTATCCATACTACAGAGACAATATGGATGAGGATTGGAGCTTTGAACTGATTCTGTTATGTCTGCTTATGGATAAGGATGACATAGATGTTGTTATTTCAGACTATATGGCAACATTTAAGACAAGTAAGAATATAGATATTCTTTACGAAGTTATCCAGAATAGGGTTAAGATTGCTAAGTATTTCGATATTTTTAATGCGGAAGAAACGGAAGATGATGATCCGGAAGAGGAAGAGGTAAGAAAGATTGAAGCTGCACAGCTTGAGAAAGATTACCTTGTCAGAAATCCTAAGGATCCGGAAATACTTCTCATGGTAGATGACCAGTTTGCGGAGTTGTCTAATAAGCAAAAACGTAAGTATCGTAAGAAGAATCTCAAAGAGGTTCTTGGCAATAAAAAAGATGCTGATTCCAATCAAACATCAGAAGACGGTGAACCAGTAGAAGGTGAAAATGCAGTTACGAGTGCTGCAGAAAACCTTAAAAAAGGATTTAAGAGGATGATTAAGCGAACATTGAAGCGTGATGAATCATCCGATGAAAATACAGAAGAATCAGAAGCATCCGAATCAGAGGAAGGAAAAGCTTCCGAAAAGTCGAAGGAAGATATTTCTGAGAAGAAAAATGAATCAGAGAAGACCGGTGAGGCTTCGCCAGAAAGTGATGATGAAGTCAAAACAGGACCTGTTGGTGAAGTGTTTGCAAAGACGGCAGTTTATACTGATGAGATGGCAGGTGCGATAGTCTTTGAAGAAGCTGAAAAAGCAAAACAATTAGCTGAAAAAGCCAAGAGTGCTAAGAAATCCGAGAAAGATAAAAAAGCACAAGAAGATAAGGCTGAAGAAAAGAGAGAAAAAAAGACTAAAGAAAAGACTAAAGAAAAGACTGAAGAAAAGGCCGAAGAAAAGGTTGAAAATACAGCTGAAAATTCAGGGAAAGCCGGCCAAGAAGAGTCCAAGTCAGAAGATGATTCTTCGGGCGATGAATCTTGGAAGAAGGCATTTGAAGAAGTATATAGTCAGGTTATGGGCAAGTCTCTTGGTGAAGAGATTTATCCTGATAAAGAATCCGGCGAGAAAATATCCGGTGCTGAATATATAGATGATGCTGAAGTGAGACTTAAAGAAGAAGCTGAAGCACGTCTTCGTGAAGAGGCAAGACTTCGAGAAGAAGCAATGCTTCAAAGACTGGAAGCGGAGGCGAGAGCCCGCGAAGAAGAAAGACTCCGTGAGGAAGCACGTCTCAGAGCGGAAGCAGAAGCAAGAGCCCGCGAAGAAGAGAGACTCCGTGAGGAAGCACGTCTCAGAGCGGAAGCAGAAGCAAGAGCTCGCGAAGAAGAGAGACTCCGTGAGGAAGCACGTCTCAGAGCGGAAGCAGAAGCAAGAGCTCGCGAAGAAGAGAGACTCCGTGAGGAAGCACGTCTCAGAGCGGAAGCAGAAGCAAGAGCCCGCGAAGAAGAAAGACTCCGCGAGGAGGCTCGTATTCGTGAAGAGGAAGAAAGGGCTCGTGAAGAGGCTGAAATCCAGGCAGAGGTACAGAGACGATATGAAGCTCTTATTAATGCCGGACTGAATATTGAAGACAACTCTGAAGAAGAGGAAGATTATTCCGATGCAGAGTTTTATGAAGAATATACCGGAACATCTAAAACTGAGATGATTTCGGATGATGAAGAAACTGATGATACATTATATTCCGGCAAGTCATATGATGGAAATGTTGAGGATTCCGATGAAGAATCCTTGGATGATCATATAACAAAGGAAAGTATCTTTAAGGTGGGTGATGAAAGCACTGAAGAGGAATTAAGTTCTGACAGAGAGAGCATTTTCAAAGTTGGAAATGATTCCGATGAAACAGTGGATGATATTAAATCTGAGGATTTAAATGAATCGGCTGAAGAATCCGGCGATAACAACACAAGCTCTGACGATATGAGAGACTATTTCGCTAAATTCGTTGCTATCATGAACAGACAAGAAAATGATGATGACGATTCAGAAGAAAGTAGTGAGTTGGGTGAGACTGAAGATTACTTAAAAGAGCAAGTTGTAAAACAGGATACTGTAAGTTCTGCCGAAGAAAATGAAAATACTAATGAAAACTATGGAAATACTGAATCAGTAAGTGATGAGGAACCGGTTGAAAATGACGGTGCTGAATCAGAGGTTCAGGATGAGAGAAACTATGAAAGTGATAGCTCAGCTGCTGAAGAAACAGGTGAGTCAGAAGAAGAACAAGGTGACGAAGAGAGCATGAGGGAATTGAAACCTGAAACAAATATTGACGATCTTATTTCGTATGATTTTGATGATGGATTTGCTCCGGAATCCGATTCCATAGCGGAACTTGATGATGAAGGAAGTCTTGATTTTGCAAATCCATTTGACAGCATTAATGCTTATAAAAAGGATGAGGAAGAGAAGAAGATTTCCGAATCTGAAAGTTCTGATAAGTCGTTTGATGATCTTAGGATTGGACTTGAGATTGATAATGTTGATAAATCAACATCATATTATGAGCCTGATGAACAAGAAGAAGACATCAGAGATGTTATAGAAGACGAAGATAGTATCCTTGAGAAGATTAAGGCTGCAGCGCTTTATAATACTGCAAGTATTGAACTTGAGTATGGCGATGACGAAAAAGACGAAGACGAATCCGAAGAAGTAAATAGTTTGGATGAAGATCAGGAATCTGCTGCCTCTGAAGATTATTCATCAGAAGCAAGTCATGAATCTGAAGAAGGAACATCAGAGGAGTATAGTACAGAAACAAGTTATTCATCAGATGCAAGTTATGCATCGAAAGATGGAACAACAGAAGAATATGCTTCAGAGACAAGCTACTCATCAGATGCAAGTTATGCATCAGAAGATAGCGCAACAGAAGAATATGCTTCAGAGACAAGCTACTCATCAGATGCAAGTTATGCATCAGAAGATAGCACAACAGAAGAATATGCTTCAGAGACAAGCTATTCATCAGATGCAAGTTATGCATCGGAAGATAGCACAACAGAAGAATATGCTTCAGAGACAAGCTACTCATCAGATGCAAGTTATGCATCAGAAGATAGCACAACAGAAGAATATGCTTCAGAGACAAGCTATTCATCAGATGTAAGTTATGCATCAGAAGAATATGCACAGGAAGAAAAGAGTTATACATCTGAACCTGTAACAGAATATGATTCGCATAAATCGGATGTAACAGAGAATGCTGATCATGTAGATGATAATAAATTTGAGAGTTCTGTTGGAAAGGTTGACAGATTATTTGAAGCCTCGGCTGATTCGGATGAGGTAAAAGATGATTACGATTCAAGTGCTGGCCTGAATGGATTATATTCCGGCGGGTCAAATGGATTTTTCAGTGATAGAAACGGTAAGTCGTTTGATGCGGATTCAAGTGATAGTTACAGCTATCAGGGAGATGGAACATCTATTGGTATATCGGGATTTGATGGAATCCTGAAGGCATCACCTAAGGGTGACGATTATCCGGAATTCAGTTCATCTTTATTCCCTGGTCTTGGCAGGGGAACTGTTGAAATCAAAAATGATTTTGATGAGGTTGCTAAGAAGGAAAGCGAAAAGCTTGATGAACAGCTGAAAAAAGAAGAAGAAATGCAAAAACAGGCAGAGGAACTGCTTGCATCACTTGGAATTAAACTGTAATTGGTATCATATAGATCAGAAGGAGGTAACTTAGGTGGCGATCGATCAAAGAGAGGCCCTGATTGAGGCAATCAGGAAACAGGTTGAAAAAGAAAGGGCAGAAAAGGCGGCGAAGCTTAAAAAAGAGCAGGAATCTATGATGTTTGCGAAGGGCGGAGCGGCTGTTAAAGAAAAGAAAGAGTCATCAAAGCAGAAGTTTAAAACTCTTTCGGCAGAAGATCTTGCACGTATCGAAGAGAAAAAGAGAAAGAAACGTGCGGAAGCAATGGGTATGACACTTGAGGAGTATGAGAGAAATATGAATGCTCCGCTTGAGCCTGAACCGGCACCGGAAGAGAAGGAAGCAGCAGAAGAAGCTGAAATGATGAGCAAGATAGCCGAAAAGGCTAAGGCAGATGCCAAGGCTAAGGCTGAAGAAGAGGCTAAGGGCGGAATTGGTCTTAAGACTAAGCTCGATGGTGGTCTCGGACAATATAAAGAAAGTGGCGACGGTCTTGGTAAGATTGGCGGAGGCGGACTCAACGCTGACATCGACGTTAAGGTTGTCGATGATTCTAACAATAAATTCTCTTCTGATGGTACTAGAACCATAAGTGGAAATAAATCCGGATGGGTTGCATCTGAAGATGGAACTAGGAAGAAAGAAGAACTTGATAGTATTCTTCCGGAGAATAGAACTACACCTACAAGCGATGTTAATACAATGTATGACATTGATGATGAGGATACACAGTTCGAAGATCAGCTTAAGAGTAATAATTACGAAGCTGCATTTGATAATAAGACTGTTGAAGATATCATTCCGGATGAACCTAAGAAGAAGGCTGAAGAGAAGAAGGATGATAAGATTAGTGCAGCAGATGCTGCAGCTGAAGCAGCTAAGAAGGCAACTTCAGGTATTGAACGTGCTGAGGCTGAGAGACAGCGTATAGAAGCTGCAAGACAGAAAGCAGCAGCTAAGAAGAAGGCTGAAGACGAAGCTAAGAAGGCAGAGGAAAAGGCTAAAGCTGAAGCAGAAGCTAAGGAAAGAGAAAGACTCCTTAAGGAAGCTGAAGAGAAGAGGAAAGCTGCAGAAGAAGCCAGACTCAAGAAGAAAGCTGAAGACGAAGCAAATAGAAAGGCTCTTGAAGAGAAACGTAAGAAGGCTGCAGAGGAAGCAAGAAGGAAGACTGCAGAAAAGGCACGTAAGAGAGCAAGAGAAGAAGCTGATAAAGAGATCGAAGAAGCACGTAAGAAGGTCGAGTCAGCTAATAAAGCTATCGAAGAAGCAAGAAAGAATGAAGCAGAAGCAACTAAGAATCTTGGAGGCATGCTTAAGGGTATTGATGATGAGATCAACATCCTTTCAGCTGAAGAGTCAGGTATAGATGCTGAAGCTGATATCACAGCTAAGAAGCTTGCAGAAGCTAAGAATAGATATGAAGCTGAGAAGAAGGCTGCTGCAGAAGCAGAAGCTAAGTTAAAGGCAGAAGCAGAAGCTAAGGCAAAGGCGGAAGCGGAGGCAAGAGCTAAGGCAGAGGCTGAAGCAAAGGCTAAGGCAGAGGCTGAAGCAAAGGCAGAAGCAGAAGCTGAACGTAAGCTTGAAGAAGAAATAGCTAAGAAGCATGCTGAAGAAGATAAGAAGATTGCGGCTGATGAAGCTTTATATGAGAAGGTTATAAAAGAAGGTAAGGCTAAGGCTGAAGAAGTTAAGAAGAATATTGCAGATTCTGAGAAGAAGATTGCTGACAGTGAGAAGGCTATTGCTGAACTCCAGAAGACTATCGCTGCTCAGAAGAAAGCTATCGAAGATGCTAAGAGTGCTGACGCTGAAACAGCTAAGGCTGTTGACGCAGCAGAGAAGAAACTCGAAGAGTCTAAGAATAAGAAGGAATTCCTTTCAAAGAAGCGTGCTGAAGAAGCAGCTAAGAGAAAGGCAGATGCTGAAGCAAAAGCTAAAGAAAGAGCTGCACAGAGAATCAAAGCAGCTGAAGCAGCTAAGATGGCTTCTGAAGATAGTACTAAGAAAGTATCTGATGAAGAAACAAAGCTTAAGGCTGCAAATGCCGCTAAGATTAAGGCTATAGAAGAAGAGTTAAAGAAACTCGCTACAGAATCAGTTAAACTTGCTGATCAGGCTTCGAAGAAGAAAGAAGAGCTGAAGGCTAAGAAGAAAGCTGCTGAAGATAAGAAGAAGGCAGCTCAGAAGAATGCAGAAGATAAGGTTGCTGAGTTCAAGAAGAAAGCTGCTGAAGCTATGAAGATTCTTGATGAAGCAAAGGTTGCTCTTACAGCTGCTGAGAAGAAGGCTGAAGAAGCAGAAAATGCAAGTATGGATCTTACAAGAGTAGTTGGAGGAAGCGGACTTCCACTTGCTGCATACTATCTTGAGAAATACACAGCTACTGAAATCGGTCAGGAAATCATCGATGCATTTAATGAAGTTGCCGATAACCCAACAGACAGAGACCTTGTAATCCTTGGTCGTCAGGGATTCGGTTCTATCGGAGTCGGAGAAGATTTCGCGCGAAGCTTCTATGATATGGGAATCTGCAATTCTAAGAATATTGCTAAGATTAAGGCTCAGGCTCTTAATAAGCTTGATATGACAAAGCTTGAAGGTGCTATGAAGAAGCTTGAAGGTGGATGTATGGTCATCGAAAACGGCGGTCTTTTAACACCATCAAGACTTGAAGAAGTAATAGCATTATCAAAGGCTGACAAGCATGATGTAGTTATCATACTTACAGGTGAATTTGATTCTGTTTCAAAACTCCTTGTTAAGTCAGATGTTATCGAGTCTGAATTTACTAACCTTATTCAGCTTAACATGATCGATAATGATGACATGGTTGGTATCGGTAAAGGATACTGCGTACAGAGAGGATACTCAATCGCTGAAGATCTTGAGAGCAAGTTAAGTAATATATTCCTTGCAATGGAGACAGGAAATATCGACAGACTTATGAAGACTGTTGATGATGCGATTGCTAAGTGTGACGAAAGAGAGAAGGCGAGCGGAAACGAGAAGAAACTTCTTCTTGTTGGAGACTTTGCTTAAAAATAAGAAATCATTTATTGAAAAAGAGTACGCCGACACGTATAATGGATGTGCCGGCGTTTTCTTTATGCTTTTTTAGATAAAAACGCCTTATTAAGGATAATTCTAAGAGGATTTCATAATGTATAGAATAGATATAGGTATAGATCTTGGTACCTCTAATGTGCGCATATTTATGAGGGACAAAGGTGTTGTTGTTGAACAGCCTTCATATGTTGCATACGAAGAAAAGACCAAGAATATTATAGCGGTAGGAGCTAAAGCAAAGAGAATGCTTGGCAAAACTCCGGAGGGAATCTGTGTTGGAAAACCTATTCAGCATGGTGTTATTTCGGATTACAGTCTGGCCGAGAGAATGATCAAAGCATTCGTTAAAAATGGACTTACCAAGAGAAAAATCTGGGGACGTCCGAATATTTGCGTATGCATTCCGGCCGGAGTAACCGAAGTAGAAAGAAGAGCTGTGGAAGATGCGGTTGTAAGAACCGGTGCGAAGCAGGTTTTTATTCTGGAATCGGCTATGGCAGCAGCTATTGGTGCGGATATGGACATAGTTGAAACTTATGGCCATATGATAGTGGATATCGGTGGAGGAACAACAGATATAGCTGTTATCTCAGCCGGTGGTATCGCTGAAGGAATGTCACTTAAATGTGGTGGTGACGATTTCACAGAAGTTCTTATAAGATATGTAAGAAGAAAATACAATGTCGAACTCGGGATTTTATCTGCTGAAGAAGCGAAAGAAGCGGTGGGTTCGGTTATGAAGAGAAAAAATGATATTTATATAGAAGTTAAAGGTAAGAATCTTCTTACCGGACTTCCTGAAACTATCAAACTTTCCGCTGATGAAACAGTTGAAGCATTTGAAGAAGTCAGTGGTCAGATCATAAATGCGATCAATTCTGTTCTTGAAACTGCACCGCCTGAGCTTATAAATGATATTTCCAAAGAAGGCATTATGCTTACAGGTGGAGGAAGTCATATCGCAGGTATGCAGAAACTTATAGCGACAAGATCGCAGATAAAAGTAGTTGCAAGCGAAGATTCTGAAAGCATGGTTGCGCTTGGTACAGGGCTTGCTGGTAAGTACATTATGGTACAGGAAGAAATCAGAAAGAGTCAGATGGAAGAGGAATAAGCAATTAGTTATTGCTTGCGAATAGATATCATTTGTGTTATGATTCAAAAAGGCTTGTCGGCTCATTCCGCAAGTATATATTTTTGTGAAAATCTATACTTATCACGGGGTTTGACGACTGAATTATAAAGTATACTTTTTAACGGAGGATTTATTATGGCAAAGAAAGTAGTTATAGCTAGTGCATGCCGTACAGCTATCGGAACAATGGGTGGAACACTTAGTACTACACCTGCAGCAACACTTGGTTCAATTGTTATCAAGGAAGCTCTCTCAAGAGCTGGAGTAGCTCCAACAGAAGTTGATCATGTATATATGGGATGCGTTATCCAGGCTGGTCTTGGACAGAACGTAGCTCGTCAGGCAGCTCTTAATGCCGGACTTCCAATCGAAGTACCTGCAGTTACAATGAACGTTGTTTGTGGTTCCGGTCTTCACTGCGTTAACGCAGCAGCTTCTATGATCCAGAACGGTGATGCTGATGTAGTTATAGCAGGTGGTATGGAAAATATGTCTATGGCTCCTTATGCTATTCCTCAGGGACGTTACGGATATAGAATGAACAATGGTGTACTCGTTGATACAATGATCAAGGATGCTCTTTGGGATGCATTTAATGATTATCATATGATCAAGACTGCTGACAACATCTGCGAGCAGTGGGGTCTTACAAGAGAAGAACTCGATGAGTTTGCAGCAGCTTCACAGAACAAGGCTGTAGCAGCTCAGGAAGCAGGCGCTTTCGATAAGGAAATCGTTCCTGTTGAAGTTAAGCAGAAGAAAGCAGTTATCACATTCGCAAAGGATGAGGGTCCTCGTCCTGGAACAACAGTAGAAACACTTGCTAAGCTTCGTACAATCAATCCTGATGGATTCGTTACAGCTGGTAACGCTTCAGGTATCAATGATGGTGCAGCAGCAGTTGTACTTATGAGCGAAGAGAAGGCTAAGGAACTTGGTGTTAAGCCTATGGCAACATTCGTAGCAGGAGCACTTGCAGGTGTTGATCCTTCAATCATGGGTATCGGTCCTGTAGCAGCTACAAAGAAAGTTATGGCTAAGACAGGTCTTACAATCGATGATTTCGATGTTTATGAAGCAAATGAAGCTTTCGCAGCTCAGTCAGTAGCAGTAGGAAAGGATCTTGGATTCGATCTTAATAAGCTTAATCCAAACGGTGGTGCTATCGCACTTGGACATCCGGTTGGTGCATCAGGATGCCGTATCCTTGTTACACTTGTACATGAGATGGAAGCACGTAATCTTAAGAGAGGTCTTGCTACACTTTGCATCGGCGGTGGTATGGGCTGTGCAACAGTTATCGAGAGAGACTAATTAACAGGAGGAAACAACGTGGAATTTATTACATATGAGCAGGAAGGCTTTGTAGGAATTATCACAATTAACAGACCTAAGGCTCTTAATGCACTTAACAGCCAGGTTTTAGATGAATTATCAGAAGTATTTGATAATGTTGATCTTGCAACAGTTAGAGCGCTTGTTCTTACAGGTGCCGGAGATAAATCATTTGTTGCCGGTGCAGATATCGGAGAGATGTCTACACTTACTAAGGCAGAAGGTGAAGCATTCGGTAAGAAGGGAAATGATGTTTTCCTTAAGATCGAGAACTTCCCAATTCCTGTTATTGCAGCAATCAATGGATTCGCTCTTGGTGGCGGATGCGAGATTTCTATGAGCTGTGATATCAGAATCTGTTCTGACAATGCTGTATTCGGACAGCCTGAAGTTGGTCTTGGAATCACACCTGGATTCGGTGGAACACAGAGACTTGCAAGAACAGTTGGTATCGGAATGGCTAAGCAGCTTATCTATACAGCAAGAAATATCAAAGCTGATGAAGCACTTCGTATCGGTCTTGTAAATGCAGTTTATTCTGCAGTTACAGATGAAGCAGGAAATGTTACAGCAACTGCACAGGAAAATCTCCTTGCACAGGCTAAGAAGCTTGCAAGCATCATCGCTGCAAATGCTCCAATCGCTGTACGTAACTGCAAGAAGGCAATCAATGATGGTATTGCTCTTGATATTGAGAAGGCTGTTGAAGTAGAAGAGAAGCTTTTTGGTGATTGCTTCGAATCATACGATCAGACAGAAGGAATGGCTAACTTCTTACGTAAGAAGGATGATCCTGCTAAGGTTAAGGTTGTTGCATTCCAGAATAAATAAGTATTTAATGTGAGAAACTGCTACGGCAGTTTCTCGGTAAAATGATATATTATTAGGAGGATATAAAAATGGTAGTAGGTGTAATCGGTGCCGGAACAATGGGTTCAGGTATTGCACAGGCTTTCGCTATGACAGACGGATATGAAGTACGTCTCGTTGACATCAAGCAGGAATTTGCTGATGGAGGAAAGGCAAAGATCGAAAAGAATATTAAGTTCCTTGTTGGTAAGGAAAAGATCACTGCTGAAAAGGGTGAGGAAATCCTTGGAAAGATCAAGACAGGACTTAAGGATATTTGTACAGATTGTGATCTCGTAATCGAGGTTGCTCCTGAAAATATGGAAATCAAGAAGAACACATTTAAGGAACTTCAGGCTATTGTTCCTGCAACATGTAAGTTTGCTTCAAATACATCATCTCTTTCAATCACAGAGATTGGTGCAGGTCTTGACAGAGAGATCATCGGTATGCATTTCTTCAACCCAGCTGACAGAATGAAGCTTGTTGAAGTTATCGCTGGTGAGAACACATCAGATGCTTATGTTGAAGAGATCAAGAAGATTGCTACAGAGATCGGTAAGACACCTGTTCAGGTAAATGAAGCTCCTGGTTTCGTTGTTAACAGAATTCTTATCCCAATGATCAATGAAGCGGTTGGTATCTACGCTGAAGGTATTGCTACAGTTGAAGATATCGATACAGCTATGATGCTCGGTGCATCTCATCCAATGGGACCTCTTGCACTTGGTGATCTTGTAGGTCTTGATATCGTACTTGCTATCATGGAAGTACTTCAGTCTGAGACTGGTGATTCTAAGTATCGTCCTCATCCACTTCTTCGTAAGATGGTTCGTGCAGGTAAGCTTGGACGTAAGACAGGTAAGGGATTCTACGACTATTCAAAATAACATAATGTAATTAATAGACGGCAAAGTGGATTATTTATGATTCACTTTGTTGTCATGTAATAATATATAAATGGAGGATAAATTCATGGATTTTACACTCAGTAAACAGCATGAAATGGCAAGAACTCTTTTCAGTGAGTTCGCTGAGAAAGAAGTAAAGCCTCTCGCTCAGGAAGTTGATGAGACAGAAAAGTTTCCTAGAGAGACTGTTGAGAAGATGGCTAAAGCAGGATTCCTTGGAATTCCGGTTCCAAAGGAACTTGGTGGACAGGGTTGTGATGTTCTTACATACGCTATGTGCGTAGAAGAGCTTTCAAAGGTTTGCGGTACTACAGGTGTTATCGTTTCCGCACATACATCACTTTGCGTTGATCCTATTGTTACTTATGGTACACCAGAGCAGAAGGCTAAGTATGTTCCTGATCTTGCTTCAGGAAAGAAGCTTGGTGCTTTCGGTCTTACAGAGCCGGGTGCAGGTACAGATGCTCAGGGTCAGCAGACAAAGGCTGTTCTTGATGGAGAAGAGTGGGTTCTTAACGGATCTAAGTGCTTCATCACAAACGGTAAGGAAGCAGACGTTTATATTGTTATCGCTGTAACAGGTACTGTTGAAAAGCGTGGCAAGACAATGAAGGAAATTTCAGCATTTATCGTTGAAAAAGGAACTCCTGGGTTCACATTCGGAACAAAGGAGAAGAAGATGGGTATCCGTGGTTCATCAACATATGAACTTATTTTCCAGGATTGCCGTATTCCAAAGGATAACCTCCTTGGACAGAAGGGTAAGGGCTTCAATATAGCTATGCATACTCTTGATGGTGGACGTATCGGTATCGCTGCACAGGCTCTTGGTCTTGCAGAAGGTGCTCTTGAGAGAACAATTGCATACGTTCAGGAAAGAAAGCAGTTCGGACGTGCAATCGGAGCATTCCAGAATACACAGTTCCAGCTTGCTGATATGGCTACTAAGGTTGAAGCTGCTAAGATGCTTGTTTACAAGGCAGCTAAGGCTAAGGATCAGTTCAATGCAGACGGAAAGACTTCTTACAGCGTAGAAGCAGCTATGGCTAAGCTTTACGCAGCAGAAGTTGCTATGGAAGTAACTACTAAGGCAGTTCAGCTTCACGGTGGATATGGTTACATCAGAGAGTACGATGTAGAGCGTATGATGCGTGATGCTAAGATTACAGAGATCTACGAAGGAACAAGTGAAGTTCAGCGTATGGTTATCTCTGCTAACTTACTTAAATAAGGAGGGTACAAGTCGTGAAAATTATAGTTTGTGTAAAACAGGTACCTGATACAAAGGGCGGAGTTAAGTTTAAAGCGGACGGAACACTTGATAGAGGAGCTATGCTTACAATCATGAACCCAGACGACAAGGCAGGTCTTGAGGCTGCACTTCGTCTTAAGGATCAGTATGGAGCAGAAGTTACAGTAGTAACAATGGGTCTTCCAAAGGCAGCAGATGTTCTTCGTGAAGCACTTGCTATGGGTGCTGATAAGGGCGTTCTTGTTACAGATAGAGTTCTTGGTGGAGCTGATACATGGGCTACATCACAGACACTTGCAGGTGCAATCAGAAATCTTGATTATGATCTTATCATCACAGGTCGTCAGGCTATCGATGGTGATACAGCTCAGGTTGGACCACAGATTTCAGAGCACCTCAACATTCCTGTAATTTCATATGCACAGGAAATCAAAATCGAAGGTGATTCAGTAGTAGTTAAGCGTCAGTATGACGATAGATATCATATGCTTAAAGCTAAGATGCCATGTCTTGTAACAGCTCTTTCTGAATTAAATGAGCCACGTTACATGACTCCTGGTGGAATCTTTGATGCATGCAAGGATGATGCTCCTATCACAACTTGGGGTAGAGCAGATCTTAAGGATGTACTTGATGAGAACCTTGGTCTTAAGGGTTCACCTACACAGATCGCTAAGGCTTCTGACAAGGTTAAGAAGGGTGCTGGTGAGAAGGTTGTTCTTGAAACACCTGATGAGTCAGCAGATTACATCGTTGCAAAGCTTGCAGAGAAGTTCGTTATATAGTTAATAGATTAGGAGGATAACAGTAATGGCATTAGAAGAATATAAGGGCGTATTTATTTTTGCTCAGCAGGTTGATAATGAAATTAGCAACATTGCATTCGAATTGCTTGGTAAGGGTAAAGATCTTGCAGCAGATCTCGGAACAGAAGTAACAGCTGTTCTTGTAGGTTCAGGCGTTAAGGGTCTTGCTGATCAGCTTGCTGAGTATGGTGCAGATAGAGTAATCGTTGTTGATGATCCGGAACTTAAAGAGTACAGAACAGAGCCATATACACATGCAATTGCATCTGTAATTGACAAGTTCAAGCCGGATGTATTCCTTATCGGAGCTACAGCTATCGGACGTGATCTTGGTCCTCGTGTTTGTGCACGTGTTCATACAGGTCTTACAGCCGATTGTACATCTCTTGATATCGGTGATTTCCCACTTGTTGCAATCCCTGGAAGAGAGCAGAAGCACAATCAGCTTCTTATGACTCGTCCTGCATTCGGTGGAAATACAATCGCTACAATCGCTTGTCCAGACTTCAGACCACAGATGGCAACAGTTCGTCCTGGTGTTATGCAGAAAAAGGAAAAGGTTGCAGGAGCTAAGGCAGTAGTTGAAGAGTTCAACCCTGGATTTACTCCAAATGCAAATTATGTAGAGATTCTTGAAATCGTTAAGGAAGTTTCTGACGTTGTTGATATTCAGGATGCTAAGATCCTTGTATCAGGCGGACGTGGAGTTGGTTCTGCAGAGAACTTCAAGCTTCTTGAGGATCTTGCAGCAGCTATCGGCGGTGAAGTTTCATGCTCACGTGCTGTAGTTGATTCAGGATGGAAGCCAAAGGAACTTCAGGTTGGTCAGACAGGTAAGACAGTTCGTCCACATGTATACTTTGCAATCGGTATTTCAGGTGCTATCCAGCACGTTGCAGGTATGGAAGAATCTGATATCATCATTGCTATCAACAAAGATGAGACAGCTCCTATCTTTGATGTAGCTGATTATGGTGTAGTTGGTGATCTTAACAAGATCGTTCCACTTCTTACAAAGCAGATCCTTGCAGCTAAGGCTTCAAAGGCTGAAAACTAATATAATCTCGAATTATATATTTTTAAGCAGCGCTGATTATTCAGCGCTGTTTTTTGTGAAGAAAAATAAGTGAATTTAAGTGCTTTTTAATTTCAATAAATTGACAGATATGATATAATTTTATTGGATAAAACCTTAAAGTTAAGGCTTTATTTATAATGAAATGACTTTAGGAGGTAAGTTTTAGTGATCGGAATTATTGGCGCTATGGATAAAGAGATTGATGATCTTAAAAGTGTAATGAAAGATGTCTCTGAGGAGAAGATATCCGGAATGACATTTTATAAAGGTGCATTAAGCGGGAAGGACGTAGTACTTGTAAGATCCGGTATTGGTAAAGTAAATGCAGCTATGTGCACAGAAGCACTTATCATAAAATATAATGTTGAATGTGTTATCAATACAGGTATTGCAGGAAGTCTTAACAGCAAGATCGATATAGGTGATGTCGTTCTTTCCACAGATTCTCTTGAACATGATATGGATGTATCAGGTCTTGGATATGATAAAGGAGTTGTGCCTGATCAGGAATGTTCTATATATCCGGCAGCTGATAACATCAGAAAAATTGCAAAAGAAGCCTGTGAAGCCGTTAATCCTGATATCAAAGTATTTGAAGGACGAGTTGTAAGCGGAGATAAATTTGTATCTGACAAGGAGACAAAGGACTTCCTTGTAAATACATTTAACGGTATGTGCACCGAGATGGAGGGTGCGTCTATAGCACACACAGCTTATTTGAATAATGTGCCATATCTGGTTATAAGAGCGATTTCTGATAAGGCAGATGATTCTGCTGATATGGATTATCCTTCATTCCAGAAGAAGGCAATCATTCATTCTGTACGACTTGTTGAAGAAATGATGCGCAGGATGTAATTATATTTGAACAATAAGGGCGTTTTGCTGATTGTTTCATGGGTGAAGCATGGAAGATAAGCAAATATTTGTAAATGTAAATAAAGAGGGAAAAATGGAACTTAAGAAAATAGCTAGTTTTACAGTTGATCATACCAAACTTCTTCCGGGAATATATGTTTCCCGTAAAGATTATATAGGACAGGAAGTTATTACAACATTTGATATAAGGATGACAAGACCGAACGTTGAACCGGCACTTAATACATCTGATATTCATTGTATAGAGCATCTTGCTGCAACATTTCTTAGAAATCATCCTGTTTGGGCGGAGAAGACAATTTATTTTGGACCTATGGGTTGCAGAACAGGATTCTATGTAATATTTGCCGGAGATCTTGAGTCGAAAGATATAGTCGGAATAATGACAGAAATGTTCGAATTTGTGCGAGATTTCAAAGGTGAGGTTCCGGGACAGTCGGCTCATGATTGTGGAAATTATCTTGACATTAATCTTAATATCGCAAAATATGATGCTAAAAAGTATCTTGATGAAGTGCTTTACAATATTTCGGAAGAAAGATTGGTATACCCTAAGTGATGTTTTTGAAAGGGTGATTAAATGAAAAAAATAGGAACACTTAGCATTTCACTTGCGCTCATGATGGGGCTTGCAACCGGGAATATTCCTGCAGTACAAGGGAACAATCAGTATACACAGGGGCAGGCTTATGATGAAGAGAGTGTTGTATCAGAAGAAAGTACAGAAAGTGACGAAGTGATAGAAAACACAGAAGACACAGAAAGTACTGAAACAGACGGAGCAACATATGGCGCGGATGGAAACGATAGTGACGATCTTATTGAAGTGGAAGACTTTTCTGATAAAGTCTATATAGAAGACGGATTCGTAAAGAACAATATCATGGCTATTGATAATAGGGATGATGTTGTGGTAGAGACAGATGAAAAGCTTCCGGAGAGTAAAAGGATTTATTCGGCAGAAATAGCAGAAGATTCAGAGGTGGATGTTGATGTGAATAAGGCATCATCAATTCCGGATAAATTTACTCTCGGAAAACTTTCGGGGATCAGATATCAGGGGCAATACGGTGTGTGCTGGGCATATTGTGCCAATACATGTCTTGAAACAGCATATCTGAATCAAGGTCTCGGAGATTCTATCAATTATTCGGAATATCAGCTTCTGTATGCAACGTTTCATGGTGAAAAAGATAAGTTTGTTTCGAGTGTAAATCCATGGTATGACCAGGGTGGATTTAATTATATGGCAATCGGAACTCTGGCAATGAACAGGGCTATGGCGCTGGATAGCAAATATCCGTTTGATACAAGCAAAACCTTAACGAAGGAAGATATAGGAACCGGAGTCAATAATATCAAAGAAGCAGTTCTTCTTCCGGATTTCCCTGAGGATTACAGTAATTATGCGGGAGATCAGTGGTTTGCTGTTATAAATAATATCAAGAAAGAGATAAATAACGGTCACGCAATTGGAATTGCACTTGATGCATCAACAAGTAAATATGATTCGAGTAAAAAGTCATATTATACTTCATGGAATGGTGGAGACAAACCTGGAACAAACCATGAGGCGGTTATAGTAGGATGGGATGATTCAAAGATAACATCTGCCGGAAGTAATAAGCCGGGTGCATTCTATATACATAATAGCTGGAGTACAAATCATGGTGAAAATGGATATGACTGGATATCATATTACGATGCCTCACTCAGCAGTCCGGGATATTATACAGTAAGTTCGGATCCTGTAGATAACGAAGAGTGTGTATATTCGCATTCTGAAGCAGGTTGGATGGGCAAAGGTCTTTCCATGAGTAAAAATACATTTGAAGGCGTAAATGTATTTGTTGCTGAAGAGGAGTTCACCATCAATAAAATCGGTTTCTATACCAATTATGAAGCTGATTACGTAATAGACTTTATTACGGATATTCCTTCAAATAATAATTTTCATATGGGTGCTACCAGAGGAACTGTTTCCGGACATGTTGATAATGCAGGCTTTTATAAAGTTGATTATGATCATGGATTTACAGTTAAAAAAGGTGAAAAATTCGCAATAAGCATCAATCTGAAAGATATGAATGGTAAAAACCGTATTTTCTTCGAAGGCGGTAACAGAAGTCTTAGCAGTGACGGCCTTTCAAGAGTTACGACTATTTCAAGCGGAGAATCATTTATATTTGCCAATAATACATGGATAGATTGTTCAGATGTTTTTGGTAATTTCAATCTTGGACAAGATTTCAGAAATATCTGTGTATATGCTTATGGTAAGAAAGCTTCATCCTCGAATAGTGAGCAGGGTGGAACACAGCCACCTGTGATTTCAGGAGTTTCAGCAAAAGAGGCAACACTTTATAATCCGGGTAATATCGCATTTTATATTTGTGACGGTAAGAAATATGCTGATGCCGAATGTACTAAAGAATTAAAAGATTCGGATATAGTTACTTATCTTTTTGATAAGGATCTTGTCGGACCTGCAAAATACAACGGAAATATTTACTATGTTAAAAACGGTATTGTTGATAAAACCTTTGAAGGTATAGTGAAATATAACAACCTGTATTATGCATTTAAAGAAGGTGTTATAGATAAGTCCAAGAAAGGTGTTATCTTCACCAATAAAACATATATACTTTTTAGGGATGGTGCACAGCGTTCTGATTATTCGGGTCTCTCAGCTTATAATGATAAATTTCTTTTTATGAAAGAGGGACATTTTTATAAATATACCGGATTCTCAAAGAGAAATGATTCATATTATTATGTAAAAGAAGGCGTTACGGGAAAAGCCACAGGATTCAGAAAAGGAAAAATCAATAAGGTTGATGCGTGGTGGTATATCAAAAACGGAACAGCATTTCTTACAAGTAATGGATTTTTCAAGGGAACAGTAGAGGGTAAGTCCGGATGGTGGTATGTTAAGAATGGTAAAGTCATTACAACTACAACAGGATATGTCAAAGGAACTGTAGACGGAGTGAGTGGCTGGTGGTACGTGACAAACGGAAAAGTCAGTACAGGAAAGTCGGGAATATTCAAAGGTACTGTTAACGGCAAGACAGGAAAATGGTATGTCAAAGCCGGAAGAGTACAGTTGGAATATTCAGGAACAAGAATAATCAGCAATAGTAAATTCGTCATCAAAAATGGTCTTGTTCAGTAGCATTTTCAAGGATTTTGGGCTGCATATTTTACTGATTGATTAATACATATTAATATGATACAATGCTATGCAGATTGCGCTTTACTATGGAAAAATTTATTCCGAAAGCGAAAAAAGAGAAAATAATGTGTAGAAAGATTACACATCAGGAGGAAAGAAAAATGAGTTTAACAGCAGAAAAATTAGACGGTAATATGGCTAATCTTACTATTACGGTACCAGCAGAAGATTTCAGCAAGGCAATGATTGATGCTTATAAGAAAAATAAGAGCAAGTTCTCTGCACCTGGTTTCCGTAAGGGAAAGGTTCCTATGAATTATATTGAGAAAGTATACGGCGAAGGCGTTTTCTATGAAGATGCAGCTAATGACCTTATCAATAAAGTTTATCCTGAAGAGATCGAAAACTGTGATCTTGATATCGTATCTAACCCTGAAATCGATATCGTACAGATCGGTAAAGGAAAAGATTTCATTTTCTCTGCAAAGGTTGCTACAAAGCCACCTGTTAAGCTCTCTGAGTATAAGGGTGTAGAGATTGAGAAGGTAAATGCAGAAGTTACTGATGAAGATGTAGAGAAAGAGATTGAAAAGACTCGTAAGGAAAATGCGCGTAAAGTAGATATCACAGATAGAGCAGCAAAGCTTAATGACGAAGTTAATATCAACTTCGAAGGTTTTGTTGATGGCGAAGCATTCCCTGGAGGAAAGGGTGAGGATTACAAGCTCGTTCTTGGATCACACAGCTTCATTGATACATTTGAAGATCAGATAGTTGGTAAGAATATCGGTGATGAGTTCGATGTAAATGTTACATTCCCTGAAGAATATCAAGAGGCATCTCTCGCAGGTAAGCCGGCTGTATTTAAGTGTAAGCTCAATTCAATCACAGAAGAAGTTCTTCCTGAACTTGATGATGATTTTGCAAGCGACGTTTCAGAATTCGAAACAGTAGCAGAATATAAGGAAGATGTTAAGAAGACTCTTGAAGTAAAGAAGAAAGATGCAGCTGAGAAGGAAAAGGAATCTAAGGTTCTTGAGAAGCTCATCGAGTCATGTGAAATTGATGTACCTGAAGCTATGCTCAGATACAATCAGGAGAAGATGCTTGGTGATTTCGAGCAGCGTCTTGCATATCAGGGACTTAAGCTTGAGCAGTATCTCCAGATTACAAAGCAGACTAAGGAAGATATGCTTGAGCAGGTTAAGCCTGAAGCTTTAAGAAGAATCAAGTCTAGCCTTATCATCGAAGAGATCGCTAAGACAGAAAATATCGAAGTTTCTGACGAAGAAGTAGATAAGGAAATCGAAAAGACTGCAAGCATGTATCAGCTTGATGTTGAGAAGTTTAAAGAACTTGCAGGTGAGAAGGAGATAGAGGCAATAAGAATGGATGTCAAGATGAACAAGGCAATCAAGCTTATTGCAGCTGAATGTAAGGAGGTATAAGAATGCCATTAGTACCTACAGTCATTGAGACTAGTAGTAGAGGAGAAAGAGCATATGATATATATTCTCGTCTTCTCAAAGAAAGAATTATTTTCCTTGGGGATGAGGTAAATGATGTAACAGCAAGCCTTGTAGTTGCACAGTTACTTTTCCTTGAGTCTGAAGATTCAACAAAGGATATTAATTTCTATATAAATAGTCCTGGTGGTTCAGTTACAGCAGGAATGGCTATTTATGATACAATGAATTATGTGAAATGTGATGTTTCTACAATATGTGTAGGAATGGCAGCTTCTATGGGTGCATTTCTTCTTGCGGGTGGAGCAAAGGGTAAGAGATTTGCTCTTCCAAATGCAGAGATTATGATCCATCAGCCACTTGGCGGAGCTCAGGGTCAGGCAACTGATATTAAGATTACAGCTGATCATATAATCAGAACACGTACAAAACTCAATACTATCCTCAGTGAGGCTACCGGAAGATCACTTGAAGAGATTGAAAGAGATACAGAAAGAGATAACTGGAAGACTGCAGAAGAGGCACTTGAGTATGGTCTGATTGACAAGATAGTTACAAACAGAAAGTAAGAGGTGGTTGAATGGCTACTCATACAGAAGAAAAAGGAAAGTTAAGATGTTCCTTCTGTAATAAATCTCAGGATCAGGTAAAAAGACTTATTGCAGGTCCTAATGTATATATTTGTGACGAATGTGTAAGTATATGCCAGGACATAATTGATGAAGAGTTTTCAGATATCGATTCTTCAGAAGTAAATCTTATGAAGCCGAAGGAAATCAAGGCATTTCTTGACGAATATGTTATCGGACAGGAATCAGCCAAGAGAGCACTTTCAGTAGCGGTTTATAATCACTATAAGAGAGTTCTTTCAGACAAGAGTCTTGATATTGAACTTCAGAAAAGTAATATCGTTATGGCAGGACCTACAGGTTCAGGTAAGACATATCTTGCACAGACACTTGCAAAACTTTTAAATGTACCTTTTGCAATTGCAGATGCAACAACTCTTACTGAAGCTGGTTATGTAGGTGAAGATGTTGAGAATATTCTTCTCAAACTCATTCAGGCTGCTGATTATGATATTGAAAGAGCAGAAAAAGGTATCATCTATATAGATGAGATTGATAAGATCACCAAGAAGTCTGAGAATGTTTCTATAACAAGAGATGTTTCAGGTGAAGGTGTACAGCAGGCGCTCCTTAAGATAATCGAAGGTACTGTCGCATCTGTTCCTCCTCAGGGTGGACGTAAACATCCTCATCAGGAATTTATCCAGATCGATACTACTAATATCTTATTTATCTGCGGTGGTGCATTTGATGGTCTTGATAAAGTTATCGAGAGCAGAATCGGTAAGAAATCAATTGGTTTCAATGCTGAAATCGATTCTAAGAATTCAGACGATGAGAATGAGCTTCTTAAGCAGGTAGAACCTCAGGATCTTGTTAAGTATGGTATTATTCCGGAGTTTGTAGGACGTGTTCCGGTTATAGTAACACTTGACCAGCTTGATGAGGAAGCTCTTGTAAAGATACTTACAGAGCCTAAGAGTGCGATAATCAAGCAGTATCAGAGACTCTTTGAGTTAGATGATGTTGAGCTTGAATTCGAAGAAGATGCACTTATTGAGATTGCTAAACTTGCTATGGAAAGAAATACAGGAGCAAGAGGTCTTCGTGCAATCATCGAAAAAACAATGACAAATATTATGTATGAACTTCCGTCAGATGAGTTTGCTGAGAAGTGTATCATCACAAAGGATGTTATCATCGGTGACAGTGAGCCGGAAGTAATACGTAATGAAACAAGCAAAGCGAAGAGAAGTACCTCTTCAAACAAGAAAATGATAGTAGCGGATAATGGTATAGCATAATGATCATAAAAAGTTCCCAACTTGAATCGGTTTGCGGTATAACAAGCAAACTTCCGGAGAATCTTTTGCCGGAAATAGCATTTGCAGGAAAGTCAAACGTTGGCAAGTCCTCATTAATTAATGCGCTTCTTAACAGAAAGAATCTGGCAAGAACTTCTTCGCAACCGGGAAAAACTCAGACCATTAATTTTTATAACATAAATGAAGCACTTTACTTTGTTGATCTTCCGGGATATGGCTATGCAGCCGTATCAAGGGAGATTAAGGCAAAGTGGGGTAAGATGATTGAAAAATATCTTAAAAAGTCAGAAAAGCTGGTTATGGTATTCCTTCTTGTGGATATCAGACATGATCCTTCTGAGAATGATAAGCTTATGTATGACTGGATAGTATCTAATGGTTATGAACCTGTCATTATTGCTACAAAACTTGATAAGATCAAAAGAAGTGAGCTTGATAAAAAGCTCAAAGCTATACGCATAAAGCTGGGCGGAAATGATATTAAGATTATTCCGTTTTCAGCAACAACTAAAAAAGGTCGAGATGAAATCCTCGACCTGATTGAAAGTCTTATATAATATTTTATTATTTGTCTTCGTTGGTAAAAAGTTCGTTGATCAAGTATGAATATACATCAGCGCTCTTTTCACGCCAACTATCGCATATTGATGTGGCCAGACTTTTCGTCGGAACACTAAGTTTAAGATCAAGAACTATATCTTTACGTTCTTTGATGATACATTCAACGGTATATTCCTGATTATCATTAAAAAAATAATCCGAATAAATCTGAGATTCATTTTTAAGATTTATTCTTTGTTCTGCAAAATAATCCAGAATGTCCTGCTTAATTGCTATAGGCAGACGATTTTCAAAATATGACAAAGCCTCTTCACCGGCATTTGTTATCTTATAATGTGTTGTATCTCGAATGACGTTTCTGGAGATAAATCCTGCATCAATTAGCTCACTCAAAGATTCATGAATATTAAAAGGGTTATTGGTATAGCCCTTATCCAATATAAAATCATTTAACTGAGTATTAGTAAGCATATATTCATCTATACGGTCAAGCATATATAAAATTATTAATTTGTATAAAAATAGACCTTCCATAATGAACTCCTGTGTAATTTTTTGCAATGTTATATTTGCAGTACGGTATAAAGAATACGATAAAATAAGTAAAAATGCAATAAAGAAACGATCAAAGAAAGGGAAACGAATGGATTACAGTAAGCTGAAAATAGGCGAACTGAAAGAAATCGCCAAAGAAAAAGGATTAAGAAATATTTCAGCGCTGAAGAAAGGTGAACTTGTAGAACTTCTAGCAAATGTAGACCAGATGATCAATCGTCCGGTAGCAAAAAAACAGCCGGAAAATGAAAATGCAAGTTTGGACGTAACTAAGGCTGAAAAAGCTGCAAAAGAAAAGAATGAGGATAAGTCTGAGAAGAAGAGCAATCCTGAAAAAATCCAAAAGGTCGAGAAAGTAGCCGGTAAAAATTCTAAGCAGAATACTGAAGATAAAAACGCCGGTAAAGCTACCAAGCCTGCAAAAAAGGCTGACGGAGCGAAAGGTGCAAAGAAGCCTGCTGTTAAAAAATCAGATAACGCAAGCGGGAATAACAGCGGCAATAAGAAGAATGCAGACAGAAGAGCAAAGGATTCAAAGCAGGGTGATCCTAAAAATCAGAATCAGGTAGAAAAGTCTTCTGATAAGAAGATGAAATCTGATATTCAGGCTAAATCCGATATTCAGGCTAAATCCGACAATAAGAATAATGAAAGTAAGCAGGGCCAGAAGCAGGCTCAAAAACCGACTCAAAAGCAGGCTAAGAAGGTTGTGCAGAAACCGGAAGCCAGAAGAGCTCCGGCTAAGAGCGAAAATGAAGTGAATGAGCAGGTTGATTCAGCAAATGCAGCAGCTGAGGTAAAGGCAGCTGACATACAGGCTGAAGAGAATAATGCTATGAAGGTTTATGATGGCCAGGAATACAATGCAAACCTTGCAAGTGGTGAATATACCGTCGGAATCTTAGAAGTCCTTCCCGAGGGCTATGGATTCATCAGAAGTGATAATTATCTTCCGGGAGAGAAGGATATTTATATAGCGCCTGCCCAGATCAGAAGATTTGGTCTTAAGACAGGAGACGTTATAAGAGGTCCTATTAAGCAGAAGATGGGTCAGAATGAAAAGTTCAGAGCGCTTCTTTACATTGAAGCAGTAAATGGAATGTTCCCATCTCAGCTTTCTTCGAGAATGAATTTCGAAGATATGACACCGATATTCCCAAATGAAAGAATCAATCTTGATTACAATAATGCACCTGTTTCACTTAGAATAGTTGATCTTTTTTCACCTATCGGAAAAGGCCAGAGAGGTATGATCGTATCACCTCCAAAAGCAGGTAAGACAACTCTTCTTAAACAGATTGCAAAGAGAATAAGCGTTGCATATCCGGATATGAACCTTCTGGTTCTTCTCATTGATGAAAGACCTGAGGAAGTAACAGATATCAGGGAATCTATAGAGGGACCAAATGCAGAAGTTATTTATTCTACTTTTGATGAACTTCCTGAACATCATAAAAAGGTATCCGAAATGGTTATTGAAAGAGCTAAGAGACTGG
Organism: Eubacterium ruminantium; assembly: GCF_900167085.1. Classification (GTDB taxonomy): domain Bacteria; phylum Bacillota; class Clostridia; order Lachnospirales; family Lachnospiraceae; genus Eubacterium_Q; species Eubacterium_Q ruminantium. The sequence goes on along the minus strand of NZ_FUXA01000003.1, from coordinate 25,249 downwards.
TTGAAAGTAAGAAGGATGTTGTAATACTTATTGACAGTATTACAAGGCTTTCAAGAGCTTATAACCTTACAGTTCCACCAAGTGGTAGAACTCTTTCGGGTGGTCTTGATCCTGCAGCTCTTCATATGCCTAAGAAATTCTTTGGAGCAGCCAGAAATATGCGTGAAGGCGGAAGTCTTACAATACTTGCAACTGCCTTGATAGATACAGGAAGCCGTATGGATGATGTTGTATTCGAGGAATTCAAAGGAACAGGTAACATGGAACTTGTTCTTGATAGAAATCTTTCTGAGAAGAGAGTGTTCCCTGCAATAGATATAGCTAAGTCAGGAACAAGAAAAGACGATCTTCTTCTTTCAAAAGAAGAGCAGGAAGTTCTTGACGCAATCCATGCTCAGTTAAGAGGACTTAAGAGCGACGAAGTAACCGAGGATATAGTAAAGATATTCTCTAAAACAAGAAATAACAGAGAATTTCTCGAATATTGCCGTAAAATATTTATCAGACGATAGATTGGGCGCGAGAAATTTTGACAATAATCATATTCAATTCCTAATTTGGGGTTGTGTTATCCGGCGTTAGATAATATAATAACCGATAGGGGTATAGAATGACTGGCTTTATTGTTTCGAAGGTTAGAGTATTGTTTTGAAACAAGTTTGCTGATAATAATGATATACGAGGGGCTGCCTTGACCGAATACGTCAAGGTAGCCTTGTTGTGTATATTCTCATTCTAACTCTCAGGATATAACTGTCTTATTTAAAAGTAAATAAAGGAGGGATGCATAAAGGCCTGATATGTACTTTCGGTCCAAGTTTTATTCATTCAAAATGAGTAGCAGGATATTTACGGGATATATATATTGATAAAGTCTTCGCATTGTAAAGATAATGCGATGAAATGATGTATCATGCATATAAGCAGTACGGAAAATTTGACGAGTGTACATGCCCAAAGTGTATAGATATAAATACAATAACAATACTATAAAAAACTAAAAAACTATTACGAAAAACTACACTACAAAATTTAAATGCACAAATTATAAAAACCAAAGCAGGATATTGTAATATTGTGAATTCAAAAATTTACTATGAGAAATGAAAATGTAATACTATGAAAATAAGACGTTGAACACCGTTGACGCGTGATTAAACCGCAGCAAACGTTATTTGGTTATATCCTTATGATCGTAAGGATAAGATTAAATCACTATTTTGAAATATAATAACTGGATATATATAAATGAAACGGGCTTGCACACGGCCGGATTTCATTTAAAAACTCCGGAGGTTTATCCTTACGGGGGTATTTAAGCATAATCATTTAAAGTATTTACCGGATCATATACAAAGTTTCTTTAGCAGTATTCTGGGCTGCTTAAGATTACGGTGTATAAAATGCGGTTCTGCGATAATTGGTGGTGTTTGAATACTTTTAATGTAAATGTCATAAGCCTGATTTCTTTTCTGCCCCCTCGGAAAAGGATCGGTTTGTGGCATTTATTTTTTGCAAATATCAAATAGAAAAAACTCTTGAAAAGGCTTTACTTATATGATATCATTTGAAATGTTGCTGGTATGGGATCGAGGTACAGCATAGTCGGATTTTAGGAAACCGGCTAAGGCGGTATAGTGTCTCATATACGTTAATATTAAAGGAGAAAAGAAATGAGAGAAGGAATCCATCCGGATTATTATCAGGCAAAGGTTGTTTGCAACTGTGGTAATGAGTTTGTAACTGGATCAACAAAGGAAGAAATTCACGTTGAAATCTGCTCAAAGTGCCATTCATTCTACACAGGACAGCAGAAGAGCATTAAGGCTCGTGGCCGTATCGATAAGTTCAATAAGAAGTACGGTGTTCAGTAGTATATATTGTTTTATAAAAATGTGGCAGTCCGGCAGTAAGCCTGATTGCCGCATTTTTGTTAACGAAGAGTTAGTGAACAGTTAACGTGGGGAAGTTGAGACAGAAAGGAACTTTTTATGAAAGAGGTTCATATAGGCGGACAGGCTGTACTTGAAGGCGTCATGATGAAGGGACCTGATAGTTATGCCTTATCTGTAAGAAAACCGGATAATGAGATAGCGGTAACTGTAACTGAATATAAATCATTTGGAAGTAAGTCCGTTTTATTCAGAATTCCGATCATAAGAGGGGTTGTTAATTTCATAGAATCGCTTTATATCGGAATGGGTACTTTGATGAAGTCAGCAGAATATGATGATACTGACGCCATTGAAGAAGAAAAATGGGCCAAGGAAAAGCTCGAAGAAGCCGAGGAATTAAGGAAAGCAGGAAAGACACAAAAGGCTGAAAAAATTGAAAAGAAGGTCGAGAAAAGAAAGGCTGATCTGGAGAAAGATAAAGCAAAAGAGGGAACTTCAAGCGAACTTATTTTAACACTTATCATTTCACTTGGATTTGCAATAGCTGTATTTATGCTTCTTCCTACATTTGTTGCCGGTCTTCTTTATAAAGTGACGGATAACAGCATTCTTGTAAACCTTTGCGAAGGTGTTCTGAGACTCGCTATATTTATTACATATGTCTGGGCAATCTCTAAAATGAAGGAGATTAAAAGGACGTATATGTATCACGGAGCCGAGCATAAGACCATAAATTGTCTCGAAGCAGGTGACGAGCTTACACCGGAAAATGTTCTGAAGCATACAAGATTTCACAGAAGATGTGGAACAAGTTTTCTTTTTATTGTAATGTTCATCAGTATCATTTTATTTATGTTTATAAGAACCAAGCTGCTTTGGCTTAGGATTTTATCAAGACTTCTTCTGATACCGGTGATAGCAGGACTTTCTTATGAAGTTATAAGATACGCAGGAAGCCATGAAAATGCATTTGCCAGGGCGCTTAGTCAGCCTGGATTCTGGGTTCAAAGGCTTACAACAAAAGAACCTGATAAGGATATGTGCGAGGTGGCTATTAAATCTGTTGAAGCAGTTATTGATTGGCGCGAGTATATCAGTTGTGTCAACAATAATTCATTTGAGAAATAATATTAGAACCATATTTAGTTTGTGTAAAGAACTCGTTTAAATAACGAATAAATACTTGAAACCGTTCGTAAGGAATAATGAAATAAACATTTGAGAAGTGTATATGAAGATAAAAGAATTGCAGATAGAAGGGGCGAAGATCCTTCGGGAAAATAATATCGACAATGCTGTATTTGACAGTAAAGAACTTCTTAAATATGTATTTGAACTAAACGAGACAGACCTTTTTCTAAGGACCTTCGATGAGGCGGCTCCTGAAAAAGAGAAAATGTATCTTCAGTATATTGCCCAAAGAAGTACGCATTATCCGCTTCAGTATATAACACACTCAGCGGGATTTATGCATTTTGATTTCTTTGTGGACGAAGGAGTTTTAATACCTAGACAGGATACGGAAATACTCGTTGAAGAAGCACTTAAATACGTATCAGAGCATTATGGAAAAAATCCTGTAAAGGTTCTTGATATGTGCACAGGTTCGGGATGCATAGGCCTAAGTTTTCAGCTGGAGAGAAAAGCCGAAGGATGTAATGACGAGGTTTATCTTGTTGATATTTCAGAGAAAGCACTGAAGATTGCCGAGAAAAATAAAAGTAAACTTGGAGCTGACGCAACGATAATTCAGTCGGATTTATATTCTGCACTTGATAATTCTCTGAAATTTGATATTATTTTAAGCAATCCGCCTTATATCAGAAGGGATGTTATTCCGACGCTTATGGAAGAAGTAAAGGATTATGAACCGATGCTTGCTTTGGACGGAGATGAGGACGGACTTAAGTTTTACAGAAAGATTATAGAAAATGCACCGGATCATCTTAATCCGGGTGGAAGTATATATTTGGAGATTGGATTTGATCAATATGAAGACACGAGGAAACTTCTTGTAGATAATCATTTTACAGACATAAGATTATATAAAGACTTGGCAGGGCTTGACAGAGTGGTCTATGGACGACTTGCGGAAAGTTAGCCGGGCTTAAACTTACAGAATGTGTGTTAAAATATTAGATTTAGATAAAGGGAGAATAACATGTTTGATAAATTAGATGATCTTGTAGAAAAGTTAAATGAGATATTAAAGGAGCTTTCTGATCCTTCAGTTGTAAATGATCAGGCAAGATATAGAAAGCTTATGAAGGAGCAGAGTGATATCGCTCCTATCGTTGAGAAATATAATGAATATAAGCAGGCAAAGCAGGATGTTGCTGACAGTCTTGAGATAATTGACCTTGAGTCTGATGAAGAAATGAAGGAAATGGCTAAGGAAGAGCTTGCAGATGCAAAGAAGCGTGTTGAAGCATGTGAGCAGGAACTTAAAATACTTCTCCTTCCTAAGGATCCTAACGATGACAAGAACGTTGTTGTTGAAATCAGAGCAGGTGCAGGTGGAGACGAGGCTGCGCTCTTTGCTGCAGAGCTTTTCAGAATGTATCAGCATTATGCAGAAAGTAACAGATGGAAGATAGAAGTTATCGACAGTAATGAAAGTGGTATCGGTGGTCTTAAGGAAATCATTTTCAATATTATCGGTAAAGGCGCATATTCAAAGCTTAAATATGAAAGCGGTGTTCACCGTGTACAGCGTGTACCTGAGACTGAATCAGGCGGACGTATTCATACATCAACAGCTACAGTTGCTATCATGCCTGAGGCTGAAGAAGTTGACGTTGTAATCGATGAGAAAGATATTCGTATCGATGTTATGCGTGCTTCAGGAAATGGTGGTCAGTGTGTCAATACAACTGACTCGGCTGTTCGTCTTACACATATTCCTACTGGAATCGTTATTTACAGCCAGACAGAGAAATCTCAGATTCAGAACCGTGCTAAAGCATTTGCACTTCTTCGTACAAAACTTTATGATATCGAGCAGCAGAAGGCACATGATGCAGAAGCAGAAGCAAGAAGAAGCCAGATTGGTACAGGAGATCGTTCTGAGAAGATCAGAACATACAACTTCCCACAGAGCCGTGTAACAGATCATAGAATCAAGCTTACACTATACAGACTTGAAGAGATCATGAATGGTGACATTCAGGAAATTATTGATAGTCTTACAGCAGCAGATCAGGCAGCAAAGCTTGCAAATGTTGAAGAAAAGCAGTAAGAAGAATTAACATATAAGAACTATAAGAGAACTATAAGAGAACTATAAAAGAACTATAAAAGTGAATTATACGGATTGTCACCTTGTAGGTAAAATAAGGTTGACAATAGCGGGGCTGTATTATAATATAGTCTTCGGGCAGCATATTGGGAGAAGTAGAGATTACTTTCATTGCCTAATATGCTGCTTTTGTTTTACCAAATGTATGCCGCTTGATGCCAAATGGTACCTATGACACCTGCGTCATATAATAAATATATCAAAGGAGGAATATCTATAATGGATAAAATATTTTTGACGATCGCACTTATTGTCTACCTTGTTGTACTGATCGTTATTGGGATTATAGATATCAAAAAAACAAAAGACTTTTCAAACTTTGCTGTAGCAGGAAAGAAGCAGACTTCATTTGTGGTAATACTATCACTTCTTGCGACGATCATCGGCGCTTCAACAACCATGGGAATTACAACTACTGTTTACAATATTGGATTTCCGGGTATATGGTGGCTGCTTTTCGGAGCAATAGGATTATTTCTTCAATCAGTATTTATTTCAAAAAAATTCAGAAGTTTAAATGCAGACACTCTGCCTCACGCAGCAGGAATTATGCTCGGCAGACCGGCAGAAATCATAATAGCACTTATCATTGTCGTTTCATGGATCGGAGTTATCGCAGGCCAGCTTGTTGCAATGAATGGTGTAATTTCATTTATTACAGGAAAGAGCAGTAAGACTGTATTTATAATAGTTTCTGTTGCTGTAATTCTTTATACAACAATCGGCGGACAGATGTCAGTTGTTAAAACAGATGTGATCCAGTTCTTCATAATAGTGCTCGGCGTAATCACATGTTTCATTTATCTTTATTTCTTTGCAGATGGAAATACCGGAATGATATTCGATAAAGTTGAGTTGTTAAATAATAGCTATAAACCAATCAATTTGGTCACTCAATTTTTTATAATAGGCGGTGTATATTTCCTTGGTCCTGATATTATGTCCAGAAACCTTTTATCGAAGGACAGTAAAACTGCAAAACGTTCGGCACTGCTTGGTGGATGTGTGCTCGTTGGATATTCACTTATAATCGTGTTAATAGGTATGTGGATTAAATGTAATATCTCGCCTGAAGAGTTAAATAACATGAATGCACTTATGTACATTATCCAGTCTAAGATTCCTTCAGTAGTTGGCGTTGTACTTTCGCTTGGTCTTGTTTCGGCAATCCTTTCATCCATAGATACATGCGTTATAAATGCATCATCGATACTTGTAAAAGATATATTTAGAAAAGACAGTGTAAAGCTTATAAGAATAGTGATAATCTTTATGGGTGGTCTTGCCCTCGCCTTTGCACTTATGGGAAATGGAGACATCATAACATTTTTAAGCAATGCTTATTCTGTATATACTCCTGGCGTTATCTTCCCACTTCTTATAGCTATACTTTGCTATAAAAAGAAAATGATCCATGTTGGAATCTGGGTTGCGGCAGTAATATGCGGAGGAGCATTCGGATTCATAGGTTCTTACTTCCCGAAGGTTGTTTCCGGCCTGAATCTTCCGGATTTCCTTGCAAATAATTTTGCATTGATAGGAATGTTTGTTTCGCTTGCTGTAGCACTTTTATCAGTGAGATGGAAGCAGCAGGATATTAATGAAAATCATTGATATTATTATGATATAGCTATCGGTCACAATAGAGAAGATACAAAAACTAAAAGAAGCAACCGCTCGTCACAAGGTTGCTTCTTTTAGTTTGCTATAATTTAAAACTTTGAAAAGTCATAATCTCTAAAGACTTTATCAATGTCTCTTACGATATTTGCATCGATTTCATTCTTTTCCGCACAAGAATTCATGATTGCGATAATCTTATCATGAGGATAAGCTTCTTTGTAGATACGTTCCTCAGCGAGAGCTTGATAAATATCGCAGCATGTCATAAGTCTTTCTTCGTGTGAGAGTACATCGCCGGTGAGGTGGAAAGGATAACCTGTTCCGTTCAGCTTCTCATGGTGATGAGATGCCCAAACAGCTATATCTTTCATTCCTTTGATATCTTTAAGAATGCTGTATGTATAATAAGCGTGGCTCTTCATTTTTTCAAATTCCTGGTCGCTCAGTCTGTCAGGCTTATCAAGGATATCGATAGAAACCATGAGCTTTCCGATATCGTGAAGAGCACCTGCAAGATAGTACTTTGAGACCTTGTCATCAGGGAAGTTGTAATATTCAGCCATTACCTTTGCTTTCTGTGCAACACCGATTGAATGACGGCATGTATAGTGAGATTTGAAATCAACTATACGAGCAAGAAGTGTGGCAAGGTTATCAACTTCACTGTATGAATATTCGTCATCATGACGTTTGATTGAACTTCTAAGGAAAGAGTTGATATTTGCAAATGAAAGAAGACCTAAAACCTTTGGTTTAAATATCTTCAAAAATGCAGCTGAAACATCAACAGAGAAGAGCATTCCTGAATTAGCTCTTACATAATCACAGATTTCCTGATGATTTTCCTTGGAAATAGTAGTTAAGTCGCAATGTGTATCAACATTATTTGCAAGATGAATAATCTGAGCCTTAATAGGCGTATTCTCATAATGTCTTCCAAATGGACCTGAACCGTCTGCATTTTCATTATGGAATAAAATGACATCTCTGTTATTGGTTCTGAATGGAAGAAGAGAAGTGTTCTTCTCACCGATAGTTGAACAGCGGATGTTGTAATCTTCATCGCTGTAACCGATGCCATTATTATATATCTTATACTGATTCTCTTCCTGAATAACTTCAGTCAGGGCGTTATCATGAAGAACAGCAAAAGCAGCAAGGTCAATGAGTTTCTTATCATCAAGCCCCATTTCCTTGCCTATCAAAATAGATAATGCAGCAATACGCTTACTATGACCAACGGTAACAACAACGTTCCTATGATCCTTATAACTGAATCTAACATTGTCAGCACGAAGAATACTTGTTTCTCCGATAGTGCTGATACCGTTGTTACGTATTCTTTCATAATATTCCGCCTCTGTTGCATCAAACGCAAAAGAAACAGCATATAAAATTTCATTTAAATTAATTCTCATCTTTTTGAACACATCCTTATTCACTAATAATACAATAACCTGTGTGAACTGTAAAGAATTCTAGTTATAAAAAAAAATAGATGTTTTTAGTGTATAATGCTCATTTTTTTGCAAAATTAACACAAAAAAATGGGAAATTTATTTTCTCCTTGACAATATCTTGTATTTGAACCATACTACATAAAGATAATAACGGTGCGTGGCTCAGCTTGGTAGAGCGCTGTTCGGGCGCGGAGGGTGCTGGTGCCCGGTGGGCACCGTTTAGCACCGACCGAGCCGGGAGGCGAGACCGCTGGTGCCCGGTGGGCACCGTTTAGCACCGACCGAGCCGGGAGGCGAGAACGTGGGTTCATCGGTTGAAAAAAATAGTAAATAATGTAACAAAAATAATAACGGTGCGTGGCTCAGCTTGGTAGAGCGCTGCGTTCGGGACGCAGAGGTCGTGGGTTCGAATCCCGTCGCACCGATACGAAAAGGAATGCTTTGGCATTCCTTTTTTTGTGCTGATATATTAAAATTGAAACTGAGTTCTCATTGTGACAAAAGTGCGTTCAGACGCAGAGGGTGCTGGTGCCCGGTGGGCACCGTTTAGCACCGACCGAGCCGGGAGGCGAGACCGTGGGTTCGAATCCCGTCGCACCGATACGAAAAGGGATGCGATTGCATCCCTTTTTTTATCTGTATACGTTATAAAATTTATTATTCAGACATTTCAACTACATTTAATTCCTCAATACTGATATTTATGTATTGTGAAACTATTGAATGATGGTTTTACCTAAATCACCTCACGCCCCATTTCTTTTAGCATCTTTCTGTCGTACTTAATAGTTGAGCCCGAAGTTGTGAGCATATTTCCTGTTATAGTTGCGGCAGCACCAAAATGAAATGCATTTTCGCCGTTTCCTTTCATTAGAACTCTACCGGCAGCAAGACGGATATTTGATGTTGGATTGATATACTTGAAGATAGCGATAGTACGTAGGATTTCTTCCTCAGTCAGTATGCGATTGTTATGTAAAGGTGTTCCCGGAATTGGAGTAAGACTGTTGATCGGGATTGAAGAAATTCCAAGCTCAGAAAGTGTTAATGCCATATCAATTCGGTCTTCCCATGTTTCGCCCATTCCTATAATTCCACCGGAACATACATAAAGACCTGCAGCCTTAGCTCTTTTTATATTTTCAATCTTGTCATCAAATGAATGAGAAGTGCATATTTGTGGGAAAAATCTTCTGGATGTTTCAATATTATTGTGATAACTTGTTACACCCGCTGCTTTAAGTTCCTTAAACTGCTCAAGTGTCAGGAAACCGAGAGAAGTGCAGAGGTCGAGTGTAAGCTCTTTACTCATACGTTTATAGCATTTTATGATACGCTCAAAATCCTCGGGTTTCGGACTTCTTCCCGCTGTAACTATAGCAAAACGGTCAACGCCTTCTTCCTGGTTAGATCGTGCTTCTTCGACGATTCGATCCTCATCCAAAAGGTCATATACTTCACAGTTGGTATCGTTATGTGCCGACTGGGCGCAGAATTTGCAATTTTCACTGCATTTTCCGCTTTTACCATTGATGATGGTGCATAGATCGACCTTTGCTCCGCTGAAATGTTCTCTAATCATATCGGCACCTTTGCCGAGTTCCTCCAGATTACAAGTGATAAAAAATGAAAGGTCGTCATCCTTATTAAGTCGGCGACCACTTATAATTTCCTTTGCAAGTTCAATAAGATTTTTTTGTTCTGACATATGTTGATGCTCCTTACTTCCGGCGCTGATTTTTGTGTGAAATACAGATAAATAGCTGCGCCATAAATATTCGTTCGGGAATTATCATAGAAAAATGATTGAAAATGATTTCTTCAAATCCGAAACAAAAATAATTATAAATTCATCAAAACAAAAAGTCAACCTTTGAATTAATAAAGGTTGACAATGAAATGCCGATAATCAAAAACTATCAACAATAAAAGTAGTTATTTAAAACAACAAGCAAAATTTTATATGATCATTTTTCTGATTTAATAGTACAGACAGAATAGATATAATCATCAAAAGACTCTGTAATTACTGCCACATCATCCGGAAGATCCAGAACATTTATTTTTGTAATGTCGCAGACAAGGCCTGTTCCGGTGCATTTTGTATAAGCTTCCTTTTTGGTCCAGATGGTAAAGAAGCGTTTATTTATTTCATTTTGATCGAAATCATTTATATAATTAATTTCTTCAGGATGAAATACAGTAGACATGACCTGAAGAGGTGCAGCAGTTACTTTTTCTATATCCACGCCGATTTTTTCATTTGTAACAATTCCGGCTAACACCGCATTTTCAGTATGAGATAAGCTGAAGTCGATAATTCCCGCGTCAGGATGACAGTGGGCTTTAAGAAATGGTTTATGCCCCGGAGTCATATCGAATTCAAGAATTTCTGCAGGGCAGTTAAGGAGTTCGGATATTCCGAGCTTAACAAGAAGAGCACCGTTAAGGGATAAAATCTTATCCTTATCAAACTTGTAACGATTGATCTTTGACTTTCTTTCGGCTGATATATATGTCATAAGTTTTTCATGAGCAGGCAGCCAAGTGTCGCCTGTATTTTTCATAAGATATAATTTTTCCGTGTTTGGATAATTCATAATGCCGCTCCGTTTATCATTTCCTAGTTAAAGTATAATTATATAAATAGAAATGTCAATTTATGAAAATATGTATTAAATACATTCCTGATCCGCAGAAAATTTTTGTCTGTTTTATCAATAATATGGATATTTTTGATGTTAAAAATCATCATTTGTAGTATAATCTTTCTATGGGGTACTTTATTTGTTTGGGATTCATTTGATTGTTCGGGGGAGGCATAGATGACTACAGACAAAATAAAACGGGTTACATATATTATTAATACAGTCATTTTGTTGATGGTCATTTTTCTTATGACGTTCTTTATTATCTTTAAAGCAACGTTTATGATCTATTTCAGCATACCAACCATGCTTGTGTATATTGCGGGTTATTTTCTTGTTTTTAAAGACCGGCTTGATATATATGTTATCATGGTTTATTTCTGGCTGACTATCTATATGAGCGTTTCTACAATATGCATGGGAAATGAATACGGCTTCGAGTTGTACACCATGTCAATGATCCCGATTATTTTTATGTTAGAATATATTGCATTTAAGATTAAGAGAGCGAAAGTTAAAGCTTTTCCATTCAGTATAGCCATAGTAGTTATATATATGGTCAGTACATTTTATGTATTTCATTTCGGTTCGGTTTATGAAGTCGAAAAAAACGCTGCTAAAATTCTTTGGATATGCAATAGTTTAATAGTACTTTCATTCCTTATCTTTTATTCATCATTTTCTGTAAGAAATATCATCGAGTCTGAAAAGCGGCTTAATTACATGGCTAATCTTGATAATCTGACAAAACTTTATAACAGACATTATATGATGGATAAGCTTGAAAATATAGAATCAGCTGAAAATACTGCATTTCTTGCCATGATAGATATTGATGATTTTAAACAAATAAATGATATTTACGGCCATAATGCAGGTGACTATGTACTTGTTCATATTGCAGATATAATGCGAAGTGTCTGCAAGAAATGTACTGTTTCCAGGTGGGGAGGAGAAGAGTTCCTCATTCTTTATGAAGATAAGATAGATAAAGAGAAGAATGTTTTTGAGAAACTTAGGAAAGCTGTCGATTCCGAAAAGTTTGTATTTGATGATCAGGATATCAAGGTTACAGTAACTATCGGACTTGCGGAAAAGACAAGTGATGAATCTATAGAAAAATGGGTTCAGGCTGCAGATGAAAAACTCTATAGTGGCAAGAAATCAGGTAAAAATAAAGTTGTTATCTAATAGCTTTGTTCATTTTAACAGGGTGGAAAAGGTGTGGATACTGATTTCGGAAAACCGGCCAAATATATGCACAAGATTGAGAAGGCTCCGTTCTGGGGAGCAAGAAAACTTATAAGGGTTTCGGCTGAGGTTTCCGGAGTTGTTATAAATGAAAACGGTCAGGCACTTGACGAGAGTGACAGACCTATACCGGGGCTTTATTGTGTAGGAAATCTCGGAGGACCTTTCTATGGAGGAAATGATTATCCGTTCCATCAGACAGGGCTTTCACTTGGCAGATGCTACACATTCGGTATGATTGCTGCAAAACATGCTTTAGGAGCATTATGATCATTCGCCGGCTGGATTTATATATTTAGTTCCGGTTGATCAGGAGCATGGGTTTTCTTACGGACTGATAATTTAATATGGAGGTGGTTGCATGAATGTATTTACAACGGACAAAATTCGTAACGTTGTTCTGCTTGGTCATGGGGGATCGGGCAAAACATCACTTGTCGAAGCTATTGCTTATCTTGCGGGTATGACAAAACGTATGGGCAGTATTGATAGTGGAAATACTCTCAGTGATTATGACAAAGAAGAGATTAAGAGGAAGATTTCTCTTAAGACATCGGTCATTCCTATTCCTTGGGAAGGATATAAGATAAATATTCTCGATACTCCGGGATATCAGGATTATATCGGTGAGGTTGAAGAAGCTATTTCTGTTGCCGATGCCGCAATCATTGTTGTTTCAGGAAAATCCGGCATAGAGACGGGAACAAAGCGTGCGTGGGATTTATGTGAAACAAGAAATCTTCCGAGAATGGTATTCGTTACCGAAATGGATGATGACAAAGCAAGCTTCAGAGAAGTAGTACAAAACCTCCAGGAAATGTATGGGAAGAGGATAGCTCCATTCCACCTTCCTATCAGAGAAAATGAGCAGTTTGTAGGATATGTTAATGTAATTCAGAAGAAAGCCAAGAGATGGAATGATAAAGGTACGGTAGATAAATCTGATGTACCTGATTATTCATATGAAAATCTTGGTATATGCAGAGATGTTCTTGTTGAATCTGTCGCAGAGACCAGTGATGAATTCATGGAGAGATATTTTAATGGGGAGGAATTCTCTGAAAATGAGATCCGACAGGCACTTCGTGTAGGAGTGACTGATGGTTCGGTTGTTCCTGTTCTTATGGGCTCCAATACATTAGCCAGAGGAATGTATACTCTTATGGCTGATATAATTAAGTATTTCCCTAGTCCTGACAGATGTAAATGCGCCGGAATCAATACTATCAGCAATGATGTATTTGAAGCTGATTATGATTTCGCAAAACCGAAGTCGGCTTATATTTTCAAAACCATAGCAGATCCTTATCTTGGAAAATATTCACTTATTAAAGTTAATTCGGGAGTCATTAAAACAGATGATGTTCTGTATAACTATCACCGTGATATGGAAGAAAAGATAGGAAAGCTGTATGTAATCAGTGGAAATAAAGTTGAAGAAGTAGAAGAACTTCATGCAGGAGACATTGGGGCATTGGCAAAACTCGGCGTCAGTCTTACCACAGATTCTTTATCAACAAGGAAGAATCCGGTAACTTTTATCAGAGCAGCCATATCGAAGCCTTATGTTTACAGACAGTATAAAGCGGTAAAAAAAGGGGATGAGGATAAAATTTCACAGGCACTTTCAAAGATGCTGATGGAAGACCTTACCCTTAGAAATGTTAATGACAGTGAAAATGGCCAGACTCTTTTATATGGAATAAGTACTCAGCATCTTGAGACAGTTCAAAGTATTCTTCAGGAAAAATACAAGGTGGATATTGAACTTATGAGACCTCGTATAGCCTTCAAAGAAACAATCAGGAAAAAGGTTGATACGGAATATAAATATAAGAAACAGTCAGGCGGCCACGGACAGTACGGACATGTAAAACTTGTTATAGAACCTTCAGGGGAAATGGACAAAACATATATTTTCGAGCAGACAGTTGTAGGAGGGGCAGTTCCGAAAAACTATTTCCCTGCGGTAGAGAAAGGTATTATGGAAGCTGTTAAAAGCGGACCATTGGCAAAATATCCTGTTATCGGTGTTAAGGTAACTTTATATGATGGAAGTTATCATACAGTCGATTCATCCGAACTTGCTTTTAAAGTTGCAACAGAGCAGGCGTTTAAAACGGGATTTATGGATGCATCCCCTGTTCTTCTTGAACCGATTGCTTCATTAAAAGTAATTGTACCTGAGGCATATACGGGAGATGTAATGGGAGATCTGAATAAGAGAAGAGCCAGAGTTATGGGAATGAATCCGGTCGAGGATGGCAGCAATGAAATCCTTGCGGACATTCCGTATGCAGAGCTTTATGAATATGATACCAGACTTTATTCTATGACCAGCGGATGTGGCACATTTTCATACGAATTCGCACGTTATGAGCAGGCACCTGATGACGTTGCGGCTAAGGAAATTGAGGGCTCGAAAGAGTAATATTGAGACTTGCACCGGAAATAATTTGCTTAAAAAGACCATTGGATGTATTTCACAAAAACAAATATCATTTTCGTTAAGTAATACGAATTGACACATTTAGTAAATTTGAATACTCTTTAGTTATAGTCGTATAGTAGGTAATTTTATGGTTTATTACGAGAGGTAATATTATGAATGGTTTATGCAGAATGGCAGATGTATCCATGGGTGCAAATAAGGAGGAACTCAATGCACTTAAGACAAAAGGTCTGGATACTATACTCACTACAGTAAGTATATCAACTGACGGATGTGAAGGGCTTGAATCTGTAGCAGGTTATGGAAGCGATATTATGTCCATTGGTCTTAAGTGGTGTATTAAACTTGATATGGAAGGTTTATATCAGAGCGTTTTAAGTGAAGTTGGCGCAGACAGCAGAATGTTTATCAGAAAGGCTGAAAGAGCAAGCTTTGAAAATGTTCATAAGCTTTTTTCAAGAGTTAAAGAAGTTGGTGCCGTTCCGGAATTTGTAATGATTAATATTGATATTTACGCCGAACTCGGTGGATTATCATTAAGATTTGAAGAGCAGACAAGAGTTATAAATGCAGTTATAAATGCAGTTAAGGCAGCATGTCCTAATTGTAAAGTAATATTCAGCACTAAGGACAGTACTGATAATGAGAAGGCAAAGAAGTGGTTTAATCGATACCAGGTTGCCGGAGGAAAGGGATTTGATATTATCTCTTTATCATATGAGCTCAACTCTGAAACCTTCTATGATCTTAGCTGTAATATGAGTGATCTTTCAAGAAGATTTGATGCATTTATCATTGTTGATATTTCAAGTCAGGATGATGTATCTTCGTCAGATATCGGTCTTGCAGATCTTGATAGCGCAATTTCGATTGTTCCTATGGATAAAGGTTTTGGTACAATTTATTCAGATAAGCTTCTTGACGTTGTTGGTCAGGTTGCTTAAAAACATAGGATATTTAAATAGTCCTCAACATTTTTAAAAAGGCGCATGTGCAGTTTTCTGTACATGCGTCATTTTTTTTTAACCAAATCGATTAAATTGTCTAATAAAATCGGCTGTTCAGAGGTCTATCGAGGGTTGTTATTTCATCTTGTTCTGTTATAATTTTACGTAGGGTTTTGGAGAAGTTGGAACGAGAATCTTTACTTGAAACGAGAGGACATATGAATAGAGAAGTTTTGGATGGTTATACATTTGCAAACATGCTCAGGTCTGGCGCGGCTTCACTTAGGACTAATAAAGAAGAAGTTAATTCACTTAATGTTTTTCCGATTCCTGATGGTGACACAGGCGATAATATGTTTATGACTATAGAGTCTGGTGTTACTGAAGTTTGTTCGGGCGATGAAATGTCGATAGAAGAAGTTGCTTCAAGAGCAGCCAGAGGAATGCTCCTGGGAGCCAGAGGTAATTCCGGGGTTATATTATCGCGCATTTTTGCCGGCGTTAATCGTGGCTTAAAAGGCTGCGATAAGATTAATATCAATGATTTCGCGGAAGCGTTGAAATGTGGTGTGGAAGAATCTTATAAGGCTGTTTCGGTGCCTGTAGAAGGAACTATCCTCACTGTCTATAGGGATGCGGTAAGATATGCATCCGGTAAAATCACAGATAAAAGTACATTTGAAGATTATTTTGATGATATTTTAGAGGAAACTCGTAACTCACTTGAAAGAACACCTGACCTTCTTCCTGTTTTAAAGGAAGCCGGTGTTGTTGATAGTGGAGGAGCAGGAATCTTATATATCGTTGAAGGAATGAGGGATTTTCTGAAAGGGGATATCTCTGCTGATACGGACAATGAGCCTGAATCAGACAGCGGTACGACTAAGAAGAATATAGATCTCTCTCTTTTTGGTGAGGAAACAGACCTTATTTACGGATACTGCACTGAATTCCTTCTTAGAGTTCAGAGTAAGAGAAATGATAAGGAATTTTTTGATATGGATGAACTTATCGATTATCTGAATTGTGTCGGAGATTCCGTTGTATGTTTCAGAGATGGTTCGATAGTTAAGGTTCATGTTCACACCAAGAGGCCGGGTGATGTATTCAACCATTGTCAGAAATACGGAGAATTCCTTATGGTTAAAGTTGAAAATATGACCTTGCAGCATCATGGAAATGTTAGCAAACAAAGCCGTGAGCTTAAGAATAAGGTCAGAAAGAAATATGGAATAGTAACAGTGGCAGCGGGAAAAGGAGTGAAAGAACTATTTTCTTCTCTGGGATGTGATACCGTAGTTGATGGAGGACAGAGCATGAATCCGTCAGCAGAAGATTTTATAAAAGCATTTGAAGAAATAAATGCGGATAATATTTTTGTATTTCCTAATAATTCAAATATTATCCTTACGGCAAAGCAGGCGGCTATGTTATATGAAGCATCGAATATAATCGTTATCCCAACCAAGACTATTGGAGAAGGATATGCTTCTATTTCTATGATAGATTACAATTATGAAAATCCGACGAAGATTGAAAAGGAACTCACAGAGGTCGCTGAGGGGGTAAAGACCGGGATGATTTCCAAAGCAAACAGAGCATCTTCGAAGGATGGGATTAATATAAAAAATGGAGACTATATAGGTTTTTGTGATGATAAAGTACTTATAGATGATCCGACAAGGTCTTCTGCAGTAATGGAACTTGCAAAGATTCTAAATGCAGGAGATTGGGATGTAGTACTTTTGATCGCCGGTGACGAAGCAGATGCGGATGAAGCCAATATGCTTAAGGAGAATCTGCAGGAGAGCTTTCCTTCGACAGAAGTTATATTGATTGATGGAAAACAGCCGGTATACGACTATATGCTTGTGTTGATGTAAGTTACAAAGGAGGGTTAAATGTTAGTTTTATTTACGGATACAGATACAGATATCACACCGGAAGAAGCGAAAGAGTATGAGTATACGCTTATTAGTATGCCGTATTGCATTGACGGAAAGACATTTTTTCCGTATGTGGATTATCCGGAATTTAAACCTCATGAATTCTATGAGCAGTTGAGAAATGGAGTTCTTCCGACAACAAGTGCAATTACCAAAGAAAAATATATTGAATATTTTGAACCAGTATTTGCTGAAGGAAATGACATTTTATATGTTCATTTTTCAAGAGCAATGTCATCAACTTTCGATGCCATGGATAAGGCAGTGTGGGAGCTGAAGAAAAAGTATCCGAAAAGAAGATTCTATGAGATCGATACAAAGGGGATTACCATAGGCAGCCTTAACATAGTTAAGGAGGTTGGTGAATTATATCTAAAAGGAAAATCCATAGATTATATTCTCGATTGGGCTGATAAAGAAGTGGAGCATTTTGCGGTTTATTTCTTTGCGGATGATCTGAAGTTCTTTAAGAAG
Source organism: Eubacterium ruminantium (assembly GCF_900167085.1). Classification (GTDB taxonomy): domain Bacteria; phylum Bacillota; class Clostridia; order Lachnospirales; family Lachnospiraceae; genus Eubacterium_Q; species Eubacterium_Q ruminantium. The sequence continues at coordinate 7,255 of NZ_FUXA01000003.1, read as the reverse complement.
AGCGGACGAGTATCGGGAGTAGCAGGAACTATGGGAACACTTTTAGGTGTACGTCCTATAATTCATATGGATGATAAAGGTAAGATGGTAAGCATAGGTAAAGAAAAGGGAAGGACAAATGCATTGGCAAGGCTCCTTCAGTATGTCAGAGAACTCGGAGATGTTTACGGACATAGAGTCATAGTGGCACATGCAGATGCACCTGAACTTGCCGAAAGACTGGCGGAAATGCTTAGAAAAGAATATGGAAATGACATGATTCTCGAGATTACAAATGTTAATCCTACAGCAGGCAGTCATTGCGGACCGAATACCGTTGGCGTGAGTTTTTACGCAAAACATAGATAAAAGATTTATTTGTTGGGAAGATATAGATATTGGAACTGATAGGTTAAATCTGGGGGAGACCGGGATTTCGGAAAATAGATCCGGAACCGGGGAAGGGATTATTTTTTAATGATTGAGATTAAAGAAGTCAGGACTAAAAAAGATCAGAAGATGTTTCTGGATTTCCCATTAAGGATGTATAAGGGAAACAAATATTTTGTTCCACCATTATATGCAGATGAGAAGAAAATTTTCAGTAAAGACTATGTCTACTATGAAACATGTGAAGTCGTTTATTATCTTGCATTCAAAAATGGAAAGATTGCAGGAAGAATATCCGGAATTCTTCAAAAAGCAAGTAATGAAAAAAGAAATGAAAAAAGGATCAGATTCACAAGATTTGATTCCATAAATGATATCAAAGTCGCGAAGGCTTTATTTGATGCAGTAGAAAAATGGGGAAAGTCTAAAGGAATGGACACTATCTGCGGACCGCTCGGGTTTTCAGACCTGGAGAGAGAAGGTCTTCTTATAGAAGGATTCAATGAACTTTCTACATTTGAAGAGCAGTATAACTTTGAATATTACGGAAAACTGATTGAAAAATGTGGCTATAAGAAAGAGGTTGATTGGGTAGAGAGTAAAATCTATCCGCCTGAAAAAGATGATGGTTCCCTTCGTAAAATGGCCGATTTTATCATGAAAAGATACAATCTTCATTTTGGTCCTGCGAAGGATACCGAGGATTTTATCAATAGATATTCTGAGCAGTTTTTCGCTCTTCTGGATGTGGCTTATTATGATATTTATGGAACAGTTCCGTTTACGGAAGGCACCAAAAAGATGCTTTTGGATAACTTCAAAATGGTTATAGACATTAATCATGTTGCAGTTGTTCTTGATGAGAATGACAAGGTGGTTTGTCTTGGACTTTGTTTTCCATCTCTCGCAAGGGCTGTCCAGAAATCATATGGACACTTAACACCTGCAGCGGCATTAAGACTTATAAGAGCTATTAAACATCCGAAAATTCTGGATCTTGGACTTATTGCCGTTGATCCTGAATATTTAAATAGAGGCGTAAATGCCATAATTACAGCCGAACTTTTGAGAATGCTTAAAGAGGACGGCATTAAATATGCTGAAACAAATTTAAATCTTGAAAATAATTATGCCATCCAAAATCAGTGGAAGAGATTTAAAGCAGTACAGCATAAAAGAAGAAGATCATATGTCAAAAAATTGACTGATGTATAAATACGGCAGCATTTGGAGGAACTATGAAGATAATTGTAGATTGTATGGGAGGAGACAATAGCCCTGATGCGAATGTCGAAGGCGCTATACTCGCCCTCAGAAAATTCTCTGATTTATCGGTAATACTCACAGGTGATGAAACCGGTATAAAAAATATTTTAGATAAAAGAAATCAAAATATGGACAGAATAGAAATAGTTTCTGCTCCAACAGTTATCACAGGCGATGACAAACCTACGGATGCGATAAGACTGAAAAGAGACAGCTCCATGATGAAGGGGATAAAACTTCTTAGAGAAAATGATGATATAAGTGCAATCATTTCAACCGGAGCTACCGGAGCGCTTGTTGCAGCGGCGACTCTAAGGATAGGAAGAATAGATGGGGTCAGACGCCCTGCATTTTGCCCGATCCTGCCAACTATGAAGGGCGGTATCGTCGGAATATGCGATAGCGGTGCCAATCCAACTGTTACCAAGGAACTGCTCGTTCAATTTGCCATCATGGGAAGTAGATATCTCGAGTCGGCATATAAGATCAAAAATCCAAGAGTCGGACTTCTGAATATAGGAACAGAAGCTGAAAAAGGCGATGACTTAAGAAGAGAAACATATGAAATATTATCCGGAATGAAAGATATTAATTTTGCCGGAAATATGGAAGCAAGAGATTTGCTCTCAGGAGACTTTGACCTGGTTGTCTGCGATGGTTTTTCCGGAAATGTACTCGTTAAATCTGTAGAAGGAACGGCAATGCTTCTTATGAAGAAGATAAAAGACGACATTTATTCCCGTAGAAGATATAAAATTGGTGCTTTATTCATGAAACAAATGTTCAAAGAAGAGAAGGAATTCATGAATTACCAGAATTACGGCGGTAGTGTAATGCTCGGTACCGAGAAGATAGTTGTAAAAGGACACGGCAGCAGCGACCGAAAGGCTGTATATAAATGTATAGCTCAGGCTTACCGAATGGAAAAGAGCGGTCTTAATAAGAAGATTTCAAAATCAATTGCTGAGTCTTGTATAGATGATACAGATAGTTAAATTATAAATATATAAGGATGATTATGAAAAAGACTTTATATGTTACAGACCTTGATGGAACACTACTTAATACACATGATAGAGTAAGTGATTTCAGTATCAGGACAATAAATGAAATGGTAGATAAGGGAATGATATTTACCTATGCAACAGCAAGATCGCTTGTGTCTGCCTCGAAGGTTACAGAAGGGCTTAATGCAAATATCCCGGTTATAGCGTATAACGGAGCATTTATATTTCAACCATCAACCGGAGAGATTCTTTCAAAAGAAGATTTTAATGATGAAGAAAGAAGCTACGTTAAAGAGATTCTGGTAAAGCACGGGATAAGTCCTATGGTTTATGCATTTGTGGACGGAGTTGAAAAAGTGTCTTGGATCCCGGCAAATGAAAATGATGGCGTGAAGCGTTATTTGAGTTCGAGAAAAGGTGATAAGAGATTTAGAAGTGTAGAAGATATCGAATCATTATATTCGGGGGATATGTTCTACTTTACATGCATAGGAGAAAAGGAAGAACTCCAGCCAATTTATGACATCTTTTCAAAAGATGATAGATACAGATGTACAATTCAGCAGGAATTATATCGACCGGAATACTGGTGCGAAATCATGCCTGCTCTAGCATCAAAGTCACATGCTATAAAGAAATATAAGGAAATGTGGGGATGCGATAAGGTAATCTCCTTCGGGGATGCTATTAATGATATTCCTATGTTTGAAATGTCAGATGAATGCTACGCAGTAGAAAATGCAGTGCCGGAATTAAAGAAAGTTGCTAACGGTATTATAGCAAGCAATGAAAATGATGGCGTAGCTAAATGGTTACTCGAACACGTATCCTTATAATCGAACCGGTTTTTCCTTAGACATAATATCCGGTTTTAAAAAAGAATTTTCATAAGGGTTTGAGTGTAGTAGATCATCTAACAAATAATGATCCGTAGGTTTTAAAAAAGAATTTTCACAAGGGTTTGAGTGGAAGAATTTTGTAAAACAGAAGGATTTTGTAATAAATTAAATATGATAACAAGATAAAAAAACAAGAAAATACAAGATAAAAAAATAAGAAAATGCAAGAGAAAAAATAAGATTAGATGCGATAAAAGAAAGATAAATGGAATTAAATGAGAAAGAACAAGAAATAGTGTTCAATAGTGTTAATAGTTTAGGTTAAAAAATGGAAAAAAGAAATAAAAGGGTAAACTAAAAATATGAGTCATATAAATATTAGAGAAAAGACACAAAAAATATAAGCAGGGAGATTTACTATGTTTGAAGAAGTTAAAAAGATTCTCATTAAACAACTGAAATTAAAGGATGTGGATGTGCGTCCCGAATCAAAGATTAAAGATGACTTAGGGGCAGATTCTATTGATATCCTTCAGCTTCTCATGACAATTGAAGAAGAACATGGAATCGTAATTCCTGATGAAGAGCTTGCTCGCTTTGAAAAAGTTCAGGACATCGTAGATTATCTTGAAAAGCACAATAAATAAAATCACAGAATTAATAGAACGAAAAACAAAAAATTATAATCAAAGTACCAAACCAAAAACAGGAATAGAACAAACAAAAAAATAAAAAGAATCAGTAGTAACACAGAGATAAAAGAAATGATAAATAGATTAAAAAAAGATTGGGCTTATCGTGGCTTTAAAATCGGAATGATCACGCAGCATGAATATAGGCATATATTTCTGCTTCTGTTCTGGCCATTTTATATAGTGACATTTTTTGCGATTGGAAAGCTTGCGATGAGTGATTTCCATGTTATTCATTGCGGGCTTGATGATATCATACCGTTTTGCGAATATTTTGTAATACCATATGCATTCTGGTATCCATTCTGGATCTGTATGCTTGCATATACATTTTTCTTTGAAGTTCCGGTATTCAAAAAAGCCATGAAATATTTCATGATCACGTTTTCTATTTCCCTCGTAATTTATGCAGTCTGGCATACAGGTCATAACATGTGGCCGACGACATTTCCAAGGGAAAATGTATGCACCTGGCTGGTTAGACGGATCTACGCAGCGGACTACAATACAAATATTTGTCCGTCGGATCACGTGATAGGAGCATTTGCGGTTGTATTCATCGCAAAGGAAACAAAAAGATTTTCAAAGATGAGCAGATGGATTGTTATTCTGGCAATAGCCATTCTTATAACAATATCAATATGTTTTGTGAAGCAGCATTCTGCCCTTGATATCCTCGGCGCAGTCCCTGTGATATTGATAGGATATATTTTTGCTTTTAAGAGTAAAAAATAAGTATGAAAATAGCAAGTGATTTGGTATAATATAAAGCAGTGACAAATCCGTTTACATTTATACGGGATGACACTCAAATACGAGAATGATTGTTTTATAATACAATTTTAAGGAGGACTAAAATGAAGGTATTTAAATGTGCAAAATGTGGGAATATTATTACATACCTCAACAAGCTTGGATGTGATGTTCAGTGTTGTGGAGAAACTATGATCGAACTTATTCCAAATACATCAGACGGAGCAGGTGAGAAGCATGTACCTGTTGTTAATGTAAATGGAAATACAGTTGAAGTTAAGGTTGGTTCAGTGGAACATCCTATGTTGGAAGTTCATTATATTCAGTGGATAGCTCTTGAAACTACAGAAGGAATCCAGATTAAGAAGCTTAAGCCTGAGACAAAGCCTGAAGCTGTTTTCGCACTTGCTGATGGTGAAAAGCCTGTAGCAGCTTACGAATATTGCAATCTTCATGGACTTTGGAAGACAGATATATAAAATCATATTTTAACTAAGTCAATTATTTTGGCCCGCTCTACATAATAGAGTGGGCTTTTAAAATTTGTCATATGATAACTCTTGAAAAAACAAACACCCCGAAGCATAATACTATATGCTATATTTTGTTTTGATCAGGATGGTTGTGTAATATATAACAATATATGGAAAAATATATATGACAGCGTTGAGAAAAATATATGGTAGTATCGAGAAATGTATATATGGCAGCCTCTGTAAATATACGTATGACAACATTGGGAAATATATATATGTCATCATCTGAGAATGAAAATGACATCGTTGGGGAATATATGTCAGCATCTGAGAATGAATATGACATCGTTGGGGAATATATGTCAGCATCGAGAAATGAATATATGGAAGCATTAGGAAATATATATATGACAGCGTTGAGAAAAATATATGGTAGTATTTGGAAATGAATATATATGACAACATCAGGAAATGAATATGTATGACAGAATAAAGTATTATAAATAAGAAAAATGTCATACAACAAATATATTATATGAAAAATGAGGAACATCATGAATTTCAAATTAGAGTGGAAGAAGATTATTATATGTTTTATAGCAGTGTCCGGTATGGGCTTTTTTCTGTCGTTTTTAATTCTGTGTAATCTGGGAACGGACCCATGCACATTTATGAACCGATCAATCGCAGCAAAAGTTGGGCTCAGCTTTGGCAATATGCAATTTATCGCCAATCTGATAATGTTTATAATAGTATTGATCTTTTCAAGAAAACTGATAGGAATAGGAACTTTGTTCAATATGGTTCTTATAGGATACTATGCCGACTTTTTCTGTTGGTTATGGAAAATGATTCTTCCACAGAATACATTTACAAATGATCTCAGCAGATGGATCATTTTTTTCATTGCTATTTTTGCATTTATAATTTGCGCCGCTGTATATATAAATACAAATACAGGCGTTGCTCCTTATGACGGTCTGCCAATAATTATTTCGGATAAGATCAGAAATAAATTTGCATCATTTCCTAGAACGCTTGTCAGAATGATTTGGGATGCCCTTGTAATAGTAGTAGGTATCCTTATGGGAAGTACACCTGTGATAGGCGTAATTCTTATGGCAGTATTCCTGGGACCCGCAATCACATTTGTCGGAAAAATATTTGGGAAGAATTAAACTAACAATAGGGGAGCGTATTATACTCACCATAAACATCATAGAAGATAATAAATAGAATTTTGCATAAACAATTGAAATATATTTTTATGCAAAATTTTTTTTGAAATAAATGATAATATCACAATAAAATCAGGAAACTATTCAAGAAAATAAAATGCATAAACCACGCATTTTAGCCATTTGCAAGGGAACGAAAAGTTCTTGAAAAAATTTTTAAAAAAATTGCAAAATATGTGTTGACAAAGTGGGTACCTGGTGGTAATCTATAGAAGCTGTCGCTGATACAGACAACTTGAAAACACACAAAACACTAACGTTGAAGCGACTTTTATAATGCACATTAACAACTTAACAACATGACAACCCCGAAGATTCTTTTAAGACATTTTACTTATTCTAAATAAGAATAAGAGAGATGAAAATCTCAAAAGATATTCGGATTTGAACGAAATCCAAACACAGTAAGTTTTAGGACAGGATTTTTAAGCTAACGTTTAAAATACTGACTAAGGACGAACAAAATTTTTATTGAGAGTTCGATCCTGGCTCAGGATGAACGCTGGCGGCGTGCTTAACACATGCAAGTCGAACGGAGTACTTCTCCCGAGACTGAGGAAGCTTGCTTCTGAAGAATCATTTGAAGTACTTAGTGGCGGACGGGTGAGTAACGCG
>NZ_FUXA01000030.1 GCF_900167085.1 Eubacterium ruminantium | reverse complement strand
ACGCATAGGGCGAGTATTAGTTTATATGATGATAAATATTCCGAAAATCCAATAAAATGGTGGATAGGTACATACGAATCATCAAAACCATCAGATGATGATTATTATGATTATATAGACGCAACAAATAATATAAGTAGGCGTAATTCTAAATATTGGGAAAATAGTTTTATTGAATTAATTGAAAATTGGGAAGCGATTAAAACAAATATAGAATCAAATTTGGAAAATGAACAATGTTAACATGACGGAATTACATGATAGTTTAGAAATTGCACGAATATACGCAGGAGCAGAATTTGAAAGACTATGCAATAACAATCAGCATGTAGATGCTTGTGTATTTCAATCGATTAGAGACAGTATTGCGCAAAACATACAGTTATTGCAGTCTTATGCATATTGTGCAGAAAGTGAGGAGTCAGAATGATAAAAGAAGAAATAATCGAATTTTGCGAAATGAAAGCAGAACTTGAGCCGGAAAATGAGGATATTTATGAGGCTATTATCAATGTATTAGAGCAAGAGCCTTGTGAGGATTGTATCAGCAGAGAGGCGGTGCTTGACCTTGCTAAAAAAGGTGTGTTGGTATCAAACGGAAACTACGAAAGTGTATGCAAGGCAATTAATGATTTACCATCCGTCACACCAAAGTACACCGATGAAGAAATAGACAGGGCACAAGCAGTTGAAGAGGCTTACATTGATAAGATGGTGGAGTTGACTGTTGAGGAGTCAAAGAAGGTGGGGCATTGGATGGTTAACAAAGAAAAAAGCCTCGCTAAATGTAGTAATTGTAAATTTTCTTTAAAAAATAAAGATGAAATTAAGTTATTCGGCACATTTATACAGGGATATAACTATTGTCCTTATTGTGGAGCAAAGATGAGTTAGAGAGGTGGGAGGATGGCTAAAGCAAGATGGCAAGAAATAAATGATGGTTGGTTCAACTATCATTACTGCACTAACTGCGGTTATAAACATTTTGAACCGGGCGAAAAAGTTTTACCGACAAACTGCCCGAATTGCCACAAACAACTTGATTTTACTTTAAAGATATATGAATATGCTGCTGAAACGATGAAAGGAGAAGACGATGACGAATAAAAGATGCGCAGAAGTGATCCATGCGGTCAAATTTATGGTAGATGATACAGATTACACAGAAGAGGTAGAAGAAGCTTTAACGATGGCACAACAGATGTTAGGTAATGCCGATGAGGAGATAGATTGCCCTTTACATGGCGAACATGAGGAAGACATCTGGGACAATGGCTATAGAAGAGGCTACGGAAGAGCATTACTTGATTATGGCTTAGAAGATTGGGGCAAGCCATCAGAGGTGCTAGACAAGATAAGAGCCAAGATAGAGAAATTACAGAAAATGTGCGATACGAACGATTTAAACTTGCTATCGCAGTATTCAGCATTTGGCATGGCATTAGATGTTATTGACGAATACAGGACAGAAAGTGAGGATAAGATTAGTAAAATTAAATCTGAATATCTCGTTATGGATGAATATGGCTATACAGATAAAGAGTTAGTTGATACGGCAAATATGCTAGTTGACAAGGTAAATGAGTTAAATGCACTAATACAACACAAAAGCAGAGAGTGGGGAATAAGGAATGAGAAAATGTAATGTATGTGGCAGGAGATTTAGACTTCTTGCAAAGAATAGATATGAGGTGGTTAGAAGACCCGTTGGGCTTAATTGTTTAACACAAGGTACAGTTTACTATAATGCTTTTGATTGCCCGCATTGTGGATGCCAGAATATCGTTGGAGTTTTGGAAAAGGTAAATGTAAGAGATATTGAAGATGAAGCACTGCTACAAGAAAGTGAGGATAAGGAATGACAAAAGAAGAAATAATCGAATTTTGCGAAATGAAAGCAGAACTTGAGTCGGAAAATGAGGATATTTATGAGGCTATTATCAAGACATTAGAGCAAGAGCCTTGTGAGGATTGTATCAGCAGAGAGGCGGTGCTTGACCTTGCCGAAAAAGGTTTGTTGATATCGAACGGAAACTACGAAAGTGTATGCAAGGCAATTAATGATTTGCCATCAGTAACACCTACACGCAAGAAAGGAAAGTGGGAATTTGAAAAAACAATATTTGATAGACTTGGGTTAACGGTAAGGTGTCCGTCATGTCGCAAAAGATGGAAAACCTATGACGAAATCAGATGGAAAAAAGAAAATAGGTTTTGCCCTAACTGTGGAGCAAGAATGGCAGAAAGTGAGGAATGATGAATGAAATCAAAAGAAGTAAAGGGTTTTAGTTCAGCATATCCCAATATATGTAACCTTAAACTTTTGCCAAATATAGATGGGACTTGGATAACTATACAGGATGATGTTGGCACTTCAATGACCATTAAACTGTCTGACCTTAGTGATTTTATTAAATCAGATGTTCTTGACAAGATAAGAGCCGAGATAGCTTGCCATATCATTGAAGATGATACAAGTGGAAATACACCTGCTAGATTAAGAGCGGATTGGACAGCCGCTAATAAAGCACATTTGATAGATATAGCCATTCTTGACAAGTACAAAAGAGAAAGTGAGGAATAGGGTATGCGTAAGCTCAAAGTCATTACGTATTGTGATAGGTGTAAAAAGGAATTTGAAAAGTGGAATCAGAAAAGATTTGAGGCGTATGGCATCGCAGAATTTGTATATGATGAGGTTGAGCCATATCTTGATAAACCGTACGACTTGTGTGAATCATGCTATAACGAGCTTGAAAAATGGTGGAATTTCCAGCCACAGGCGGAAAGTGAGGATAAGGAATGTTTTTAAATAAAGGGCGAAAGTTGAAGAAAGAAACCTTGTTAGAAGAATTAACCAAAGAAGATTTACAAGTGTTGGCTTTAGCTTATATGTATGCCAAGAACCTACATATGTATGGGGAAGATGTCACCAAAGCCAGCTGTTCAGCAATACAGAATGTAGCAATGTTAGAAAAAGCTTATCAAAAAGGGGTATTACGATGCTATGAATAAGAATATGACAGAAAGTGAGAAAGTATGAACGGACACAAAACATATCTTGAACGTTGGTGGAAAAACAATACAAGATACATCGGATTGCATAACTATAAAGTTCCATGGAAAGAAATCGGGCAGAAACCGATATGGAGAATCAGAACTAATGGGGCGAGTAGGAAGAACGGAGATACTTGTTTCGATATAAATGTTTTCCTCGGATATATCGTGTTCAACTACACAAATTGGAATTGGAGAAAGTGAGGGATAAGGAATGACAAAAGAACAAAAGGATAAAATTCTCAAAGCAATAGCAGAAGATAGAAATGATTATGCAAGAGATTGCGACAGGCGAATAGCAGAAGAACAAGGTAAGATCATTGGTGCCGATTATATGCTTCAAAGATTTCTTGATGTTTTGAGGACAGAGGTTGAGCCACAGGAAAGCGAGGAAGAAGAATGAAATGTGAGGATTGTATTGAATGGGAATATTTTGAAGGTTATGGTTATGGTTGTTTTTGCATGAAAACAATGACACCAATAGATGCTGAAAAATGTGAGTTTTACGCAGATAAAAGACCCGATGTACCGCATTCATGGAAACCATCAAAAACACTTCTTGAAAGCGAGGAAGAAAAATGGAAATTAACAAGAGATGAAATCTTAAAGTTGGTTGATAAAGTCAAGGCAAGTGCTTCTGAGGACAAAGAGTTTATAGTATATGGAACTGAAGAATATATAAATCAAGTCAAAGATTATCTGCCACCAAATATATCGGTTAAAATTGTTCCTGCAAATATAATCCCAGTTGAAGAGACAAATCCATTAAAGTTCGTATTTGAGGAGAATGAGATATGACAAAAGAAGAAGAGTTCTTTGATGAGATAATATCAGATCTTTTTAGAAGATGTAATACTTGTTTTAAAATGATAGATAAAAACGAACCATATGTTGTTGCATATAAGAATGGGTATCCTGCATATTTTTGTCGAGATCATATTTATGATGCAGAGCATTACCTTGATTGGTTTCAAGAGCTTGTTGATATTAGGAGGTGTGATTATGACACAGATAGTAGAGATTAAAGATAATCCATTTTGGGAACATGACGTTGATGAGGCTATTGATGATTTTGAAGTAGAGTTTGGTGTTGCACCGCATATGTATATCGGCAAAAACTTTATAGAAATGATTACTGCAAGCACCATGTTTATTCATAGAGAACAACCAGTGAATGCTATTATGAAATATAAAGGAGTACCTTGTGAGTATGATCCTAATATATCTTGTGTAATTTTAAAAGCGTAAGCAAAACAAACTTTAGTTATGAGAGGTTCGGGATAAAGGAAGAAATTAAACATTGACAAAAATATTATGTTGTGATATCGTGACAATAAAGGAGGAAATTAAAAATTGATTTAAGATTTTGGAGGCATAGATTTATAGATTAAACGAGAACACTCACCACTTTAGTAGTGAGATGAATCGCCATAATAATATGTGATAAGCGAGGTGAAAAATGTGGAAAAGGCTTACAAATATAGAATATATCCGAATAAAAAACAGAAAGAAATAATAACTAAAACATTTGGATGTTGTCGTTTTGTATACAATAAGTATCTTGCTAAAAGAATCGAGATGTATGAGCAAAGTAAAATAACTTTCTCATATGTTCAATGTGCAAACGATATGAAACAACTTAAAACAGAACTAGAGTGGCTTAAAGAAGTTGATTCCACAGCACTTCATGATAGAGATGTTAATGCTGCCATTAATATTCTCAACGAAGGACTTAGGATATTAAA
>NZ_FUXA01000018.1 GCF_900167085.1 Eubacterium ruminantium | reverse complement strand
GTCGTAAGAATACTTTTTTACCTCCTTCGCAATGGTTGTGCGATCACGTCCCAGTTCTTTGCCAATCTCTCCGAAGGAGGCACTCTCCTGGAGTCGCTGGGCTATGATCAAACGATCTTCATATGATAAAAACCTTGACATGGTAGCTCCTTTCCAGCCGCCAGAAATCAAAGTATAACAAAAATGAGACCAACCTTCCAGTCGGCCTCACATGTTTGTAAGGGAGAATCCATACCCCTCTCTTACACCTATAATTATTAACTTGTACTACTCATCCGAGATACTGGGTATGGAATCTCGGATTACAATTGAGGATCAGAGTAGTTACTTTTATCTGTAATCCGTGATAAAACATAGTCACAATTTCTTATCATTTATCATGATATGTGTTGAGATATAGTTACAATTTCTTATCATTTATCACTAGACGTGATGAGATATATTCACAATCATTTATCACTGGATGTGATGATATTTTTTATATATTCAATTGTTACTGCATGATCAAAATCAGGGGTATTATGAAGAATAAATCAAGAGAGATAATTCAATATCCATCAGTCCAGGGTATCGCACTGACAGAAGAAGAGTCACCTGTGGAATTTCCGGATCACTGGCATAATGCTGCCGAATTCACCCTTGCCTTAAAGAGTGGCGGCAAGTATATGATCAACGGAAAAAGTTATACTTTATCTAAAGGCGACCTCCTCTTGGTATGGCCAAGAGAACTTCATAGTGTAATTCATGTTCCAAAGGGCTCATCACTTATAATCCAGTTTTCTTCAGATCCTCTTGAACATAATCTGGATCTTTTGTCTGCGTCCAAATATATGAACGACATCCATCATATTAGTATGAAGAACGAGCCTGCCCTGGCAAAAAATATACATGATATCATTTCCGAAATGCGCAAATATTATTCCGAGAAAAAATATTTTACGGAAACGAAATGCAAATTATGTATAAATAAAATCCTTCTCCTGATAGGTGAACATGCTATAAATGAGTGGCAAATACAAATGAGCGGCGCCCCTGCATCAACCGTTGTATGGTCCCATATTCAGACCGCATGCGACTATATAGCCGAACATTCAACAGATAATTTGACACAGAATGAAGTCGCCGCTCATATTGGACTAAGCCCTTATTACTTCTCCAAAATATTCAAGGAATGTATGCGGATTTCATTCCCGGAATATCTGTCGAAGTTAAGAGTACGTACTGCCATAGGTCTTCTCTCATATGAGAATCTGTCCATCACCGAATGCGCCTTTCAATCAGGCTTCCAATCAACAACAGCTTTCAATAAAGCATTTCGAGAGATAACAGGTTGTTCTCCGAGAGATTATCGTAAGTTGCACAGGCTTACTCCTGCCCCAGCCGGATCTCAGCTTTATTAGCGAATCCGTGTAACCCCATACCCATGCGGGGCAGAATGCCTGTATCCTTACTTCACAGGATTAGTTATTAAGCTCAGCCTTTACAGCATTAAGAACTTCTTCCATTTCAACTGTAGGCTCAAATCTTGCTATAACTTCTCCCTTTCTATTAACAAGGAATTTTGTGAAATTCCATTTGATATAAGCTTTTTCGCCATACTTTTTGTTATTCATATCAGAAAACTTTGCAAGTGCAGCTTTCTTGATACCTTTGCCAAACCCTTCAAATGGTTTCTTCTCCGAAAGATATACAAATAATGGATCTGCTGTTTCTCCATTTACATCAATCTTTCCAAACTGTGGAAATTCTGTTCCGAATTTCATTGTACAGAACTGATGTATCTCATCATCAGACTCAGGTGCCTGATTAGCAAACTGATTACAAGGAAAATCAAGTATCTCAAATCCCTGATCTTTTAACTCCTTATACATAGCTTCAAGCGGCTCATAATGTGGAGTGAAGCCACATCCTGTGGCTGTATTTACTATAAGAAGAACCTTTCCGGCATAATCACTGAGACTAACCATGTTGCCCTTTCTGTCTTTTACCTGAAAATCGTAAACTGATGACATAATAAATCCTCCTTTTCAAAAATTATATAATGGAAAATATCATTTGTGTTTTACGCTGTTTAATTGTGTACAATCATTATATGTCCACTTATCCTATTTTGTCAATACCTAAATGCAAAAAATTTTATACAATTTTTTATCCTGAAAAAACCCCTTTCACCGGTTATTTTCCGGCAAAAGGGGCATATATTATTTCTTTATGATTGCATTTCTTTCTTCAAGAAGTTCTTTCATTTCTCTGATTGTCGAAGTCATAAAAAGATCTGTTAAAGATATGTCCACATCGAAGGTCTCTCTAAGCTGTGACAACAGTTTCATAGCTATAAGCGAATTACCTCCCATGGCAAAGAAGTCTGAATCAAGATCAATTTCATCTCCGGAAAGATTCAACAATTCACAGAATTTTTCTCTGAGAAGAATTTCAAGTTCACTCATCTCACCATTATCAGTTACCTTTTTATCTTTATTCTTTGATGACGCTTCATAGATCGATGCAAGTGATTTTTTATCTACCTTTCCATTGATTGTAAGCGGTATCGTATCAAGGTATATAAATGCTTTCGGCATCATATAATCAGGAAGTTTTGATTCAAGCACAGCTCTTATTTCATCAGTCAGAGTTTCCACTCCGGTATAGAATAATACAATCTGATTTCTACTATTTACTATGGCTGCCGCCTGCTCAACATGTTCAGCCGATTCAGCTGTTGAAGAAATAGCTGAAAGCTCAATCCTCTTTCCATTTACCTTAACCTGCTGATCTTCTCTTCCATCAAATATTATGGTTCCATCTTCTCTGTAATGTCCTCTGTCGCCTGTATTATATAAGAGTTCTTTATTCCATTTGATAAATCTCTTTTGAGTAAGCTCCTCATCGGCAAAATATCCCGAACTCACACCTATTCCGGCTCCGTATAAAGTTCCTGTAACACCAAGAGGAACCTGCTGCATATTTTCATTTAAAATATAATATCTGTTGTTAGCGATAGGCTTACCGTAAGGAATTGTCTCCTCTGCCAAGTCACTTTCTTCTACATCATGAAGTATATTCCAAAGCGTAGTTTCTGTAGGTCCACCGGCTGAAACAAGTTTTACCGTACTGTTCCAACTTTTTATCCTGTTCAACAGGCTGGATTTGATATAATCTCCACCCAATATAACCAGTCTAAGTTTTTCTACAGATTTTCTGTTACTTTCATTTATCACTTCCATCAGCATTTCCTGCATGGCCGGAACAGAATTCCAGATAGTTACATCATATTCTGTCATTAGTTCTGCCCAGTATTCCGGATCCTTAGCAAAATCCTCTTCAGGCATAACAACCGATGCTCCTGCAGCTATCATTCCGAAGATATCATAAAGTGACATATCGTGAGCTGAATTAGTAACCGCCATTGCAGTATCTTTAAAAGAAACATTATATCTTCTGTTGGTATAAAGAATGGCATTCATCAATGATTCATGCTTTATCATTACAGCCTTCGGCCTTCCTGTAGTTCCCGATGTATGAATGATAACTCCTGTATCACTGCCCGATACATTTACCGGATCAACAACGCTTATATCATCATTTATAATGTCTGATACAGTTATGACATTTTCAATATGCTTCTTTAATTCTGCATAGTCCTTATCATTAACAAGGACATATCTTTGATCGATATATGATAATGTATTGGCAACTACTTCATATGAATAGTCATACTCAATCGGAACATAAACAGCTCCTATATACAGGGTAGCTAAAGCACTTACTATCTGCTCAAGTCCTTTACCTATATATACAGCAACTTTATCGCCCTTCATAACACCTATCTTCTTTAAGCCTCCGGCTGCCTTTCTGACCATCTCATGAATCTCGTCATATGTGTAAGCAATACCCTTCATCTTTACAAAAATATTATCTTTATATTTCTCAAATGAATCTCTGATCATTTCTGTCAGGGTTGTGCTACCCAAATCTTCTTTGGTCGAATTAGCTCTGTCGATGACAGCTTTATCTTCATCAGGAAGAGGAATATTAACTTTATTATTCCAGTATTCTTCATTGGTTGCAGCTTCAAATAAAATATTTTTCTGCATAGCTGCAAGTTTCTCAAGAACTTCTTTTCTGATAAGTCCCTTAAGACTGTTGTAATTAAATTCAATTCTGTCACTGTAAACACAGGTATTAACATCTATCCATATCTGAGAAGTATGATTCTCCTGATATCTGATTCTCATACCTTCTTTTTGTATCTCAATAAATCTGTCCTGGAATTCCTGAGCATCCGGCAGCATACCAAATACAAGCGGAGCAAGAACTTCGCTATATCCGTTATTTTTTCTGTAGATCTCTCTTGTAATCTCCATACCACTGAAGCTGTTGTGATCCTTAAGCTCCATGATCTGCTGCTGAGTCTTAACTACCTTTTCGTAGAATGTATCTTCAGGATCATCATCCATTGTAAAAAGAAGAAATGATGCGCACTCTCCAAGAACCTTGAAAATATCTTCATGGAACGGAGGTCTGTAGAACTCAGGAATATTAAGCAGAAATCTCTTCTTATCATTCCATCTTGCAACAGCAACCGCGAAAGAAGTCATAAGAACAGAGAACGCAGACACACCATGCTCCATTGCTTTCTTCTCTATATTGTTCCATGTTTCAATAGGAAGTCCGCATTCAACCTGTATACCTTCAACTGTATCAAGATCCGCGATGTCATTCATAACCGGAAGTACACCTGCAGACGGAAGATCAGGTATCTTCTCCATCCAGAATTTCTTATCGGCCTCATATTTCTTTGTTGTTTTTAAAGCTTCTCTATACCTTATATAATCTCTGAATGTAACCTTAAGCGGTTCCATAACAGTATCAGGATTCTTATAAAATGTACCGAGCTCAGTGAAGAATAACTGGAAACTCCAACCATCCATGATCTGTCCATCGGCATAGATATGAAGTATGGCAAAGTCATCTTTAAGCTGTGATAACTTACATTTAGATAAAGGTGCTATGGACAGGTCAAGTCTTGTAGCAACCATTTCTCTTCTTGTATTTTCAAGATAATCTTTTACATCTTCTTCTTTCCATCCTCTTAAATCCGTTACCGGAATACTGTAATCCTCAAGTTCCTTAAGAACATGCTGCATACCCTCGTCATCAATATAAGTTCTGAGGATATCATGTCGCTCGATAACTTTTTTATAGACATTTATCAATCTGTCGTAATCATATCCCGGACACTCAATCTCAACATATCCTGCTGTAGGAATACTGCTGAAGCCCTCAGTTTCATGAGCCCCTATATAATAAGATTCCTGAAGATCACTGAGTGGGAATGGATCATATCTATGTTCAAGATCAGGTTTAAAGTCAGCCAGTTCAAGCTTCTCATCCGGTACTTTCTCTTCGTCACCGGATTCTGAATGATCGATAAATTCAGCCAACTGCTTGATCGTCGCATATTTATAAAGTTTTGTAAGCGATACCTCTATACCGTGATTCTTGAGCTTTGTAAGAATGCTTATGGATTTAAGTGAATCAGCACCCACAGTAAAGATATTTACATCTGTACTTATCTCATCAAAGCCGAGAGTCTCGCATATAATATCAGATAAAAGTTTCTCGGTTTCTGTTTCAGGTTTTATTATAGCTGCATTAGCTCTCTGGCCATCTCCCATTTCATACGGAAGTTCTTTAAGATTTACCTTAGCATTTTTACTCAGCGGCAATTCATATAAAGCATATATTTTTTCAGGTATCATATAAGCCGGAAGATCTTCTTCAAGTTTCTTATATAATTCCTCTTCTGACTTATAATCTTTACTTGAAGCTGAATAGCTATATATTACATGCTGATCGAAAACTTCCGCCGGAGATGATTCTTCCGGATAAGAAGATGCCAATATGAATCCACATTTTTCCATCTCCTCTTTCCATTCCCTTGCAGATAAAAGCGGTTCATTTTTCTTAAGTCGTTCATCGTTATATCCTGAAAATCCTTCAATGAATCCGATGGAAACTTTGTGATATATCTTGTTGGTTGTTACTTCCAGTGCAACAAGCATACCTTCTTTAGCCAGCATATATCTGAAATTCTTCAAAGTCTTATTGATTATCTTTGAATCATGAAGAACATTTGCTCCGATTATAATATCAAAGCATTCCGGCTGATATCCCTGCGCCTGAGGAAGCTGGTCGATATTGAAGATACCGTACTTAATGAAATCATACTGTGCGAATTTCTCTTTTGCTTTTTCAGTAAAGAATGTTGAAAGGTCTGTAAATGTATATTCAATATTATAATTCTTGATCCTTTCAAGAATGTCAGCAGTAGTACCACCTGTTCCTGCACCAAATTCCAGTATTCGTACAGGTCTGTCTTTCTTCCAGTTCTTTATATATTCCTCTATAGCTGATGCAGTAA
The DNA here is from genome assembly GCF_900167085.1 of Eubacterium ruminantium. Lineage (GTDB taxonomy): Bacteria > Bacillota > Clostridia > Lachnospirales > Lachnospiraceae > Eubacterium_Q > Eubacterium_Q ruminantium. The sequence continues at coordinate 31,990 of NZ_FUXA01000018.1, read as the reverse complement.
GCATATTCATATACTCAGCTACAGGATTTGATCTATATATATTCTCCGCTCTGTTAGTCTCGCCTTCAGGGAAAAGTATTGTAAGCGGGTTAACATCAGCTTTCAGTATATCAAGAACATTTTTGTTACAGAGCATAAGAAATTCAAATGATCCACCCCAATAAGATACACCTTTTTTCTTCATGATCTCATCATAAAGGCTATCTACATCAATTTCTTTTAAAGGTTCTGTAACCTGATATACTCCCTCACGTTTCTTACTGAGTTTGCCGATCTTTACCATTACATCAGCCCACTGGTTGATCAGTTTTCTGTATCTTTCTATTATCTTTCCTTCCAGGAAGAGATTATCCAGTGTATAGATCTCATCTTTATTTGTAAAGAAATCAAATTTATAAAATGTATTGCTTATTATGGCTGTACTTACTTCTTCAAGAGAATCGGAAATATCCTTATACTCATCTGTTGTAAGATAATCCGGAAGATTTCTTTCACTTTCTTCCATAGCCTTTTTCTGTACGGCCGCTGTTTCTTCAACCCACTCTTTATCATATGGCATACTGTCGGCAGGAACATAGTAACCAAAAAGCTTTTTCGTATTGCCGCTTCCGGATACAACCTGTGCAACTGCAGCGATAATATTAGGCTGCTTTTTAAGACAACTTTCTATCTCTCCGAGCTCTATACGATTACCGTGTATCTTAACCTGATTATCTTTTCTTCCACAGAAGACCATATAACCTTCATTTGATAAATATCCTCTGTCACCTGTTGCATATAAACGTCCGTATATAGGATGATTGATAAATGAAGCCTTTGTCTTCTCCTCATCATTTTGATAACCGAGAGCTACTCCGATACCACCGATATAAATATCACCTTCAATATTCTCCGGAAGCGCTTTCTTGTCATATCCGAGTATGTACATGGTCTGATTTGAAAGCGGATATCCATAAGGTATACTCTTCCAATTCTCCTTAACCTCTTCTATCGGATAGTAAATCGACCATATCGATGCTTCAGTAGCCCCACCGAGACTTATAACATTTGCTTTTGGAAAATGTTTCTTTATCTTATCCGGAAGATCCACAGGAATCCAGTCACCACTCAGAAGGACAAGTCTCAAGTTATTATTTACATAGTCTTTATCCAGTTCATTTACAAGTATCTGCATCAAAACAGGAACAGTATTCCAAACACTTATAGGGAATTCTTCAAGTTCTTCGATCATACCGTAGATATTCTCCTGCTTATCATGAAGAAATACTGCTGCTCCCGTAGTGAGCGAACCGAAAACATCATATACAGAAAGGTCAAAACCGAAAGAAGATATACCGATAAATCTATCATCCTCGTTAATATTAAATCTACGGTTCATATCAAGAACCGTATTCATCATAGCTTTTCTGCTTATCTCAACACCCTTCGGATTTCCTGTTGTTCCGGATGTATAAATGACATAAAGAAGATCTTCTCCGTTTTCCGGAATATCATCCATACTGTCGCTCAGATCGTCGCATCTGTTCTCACGATAAAAATCTGCAGTAAGAGTTTCTACCGCATTACTCTTTTTAAGAACATAATCCTTTCTTTTCTCCGGAAGACCGGTAGCGACAGGCACATAATAACCGCCTGTTTTGGCAACAGCTATCATATGAACTATGGTTGTATAATCTCTGACTCCTTCAATAAGATATCCTTTTTTATATCCATAGTTTTTGATCAGATAATTTGCTTCCCTGCTTGACATCTCATCGAGTTCTTCATATGTAAGTTCGGAATTTGCTGTCATAACAGCAGTATTATCCGGATTATTAACTGCCTGATCATGTATGAGTTTCACAGGTGAAATATATGGAATATCTTCCTTTGTATCATTATATTTTGCATAACTTTCTTCAGCACATTCATCCAGAACCTTTGATTCGCCGTAAAGCGCTGTTTCAACAAAATATCTTTGAACATCCTGAAGTCTGTCTCTGTTCCAATACTGCTTAGGATAATCCCAATGAATTGTCAGAGCACCGCTTTTAAGTGTTATCTGATTATCAAGAAGAACCTGTGGAGTCTGACTGGCCTGATATATTCTTTCACCGAATTCCTGCCAACCCTCCTTTGCCAGATCAAAGAACATTCCCGTAAATACAAATGGAAATGCAGCCTTATCTTCAACATCATCTTTAATGCAGACATTTTTAGCAACAGCCATCATATTGCAATTGAGATGTTTCTTATAGACAGATATCTTCTTCTGTGTTTCCCTGCTTATCTCATAAATATCCTTGTCATCACTAAAATCAAAATCAACAGGAAGTATCTTTGTGAAATCGCCTATAACTTTTGAAAGGTTAAGTCCCTTTCTGTCCGATACCGTCATATTTATGGTTATCTTATCAAGATTCGTCCACTTAGAGACAGTCTTCGCATATGCAGTAAGAAGATATATCGATGGAAGAATCTTCTTCTCTCTGAGATAACTCTCCCTTTTCGACCAATCCTCCTCGGATATGATATATTCCATAAAATTGAATTTCGGAACGTCCGGCATACTTTCATCAAGCTTATTAAGGAACGGTCCTGCCTGGAAATCATTTATTCTTTCATTCCAGAAATTCATATCCTCCTCACTGCGTTCTTCTCTTTTTTCGCTCTGACTGACTATGAAATCAGAAAATGAAATCGGAAGCTTCTCAACTTCTTCATCATTATCATAATTACTCAAGAGTTCCTGTATAAGAAGTTCTGTACTCATACCGTCAACGAGCATCATGTCGAAGTCAACTATCAGACGATATCTGTCTTCGCGGACTTTAAACATATGGAACTCGAACATAGGCCATTTTCCTAAAGGAAATACCCTGTCAGAATTCTTATTTCTGTAATCCAAAAGGATTCTTTCTCTCTCATCATCTGATAATCCGCTTAAATCTTCACATATAACTTTATATCTTGGGGCCTCATCCAGAATTCTCTGTGTACCGTCTTCTGCAATATAAGTCCTAAGCATTTCCTGACGGACTATAACTCTGTTAACGGAATTTTCAACCAACACCGGGTCAAGATTTCTTTCAAATTCCGCATAGAAATGTGTAGAAATTCCTCCGAGATAGAGATGTTCATTTCTACCCATCATATATGCAAACTGAACATCAGTCAGTAATGTTTTCTTTTCCATTTCTTTAGTCTCTCCTTATCAAGTGATTTTCTATAACTTCCCCAACTTTATCAATCTCCTTCTCAAGATAGAAATGGCTTCCATTAAACTCCTCTATATAAAAAGCAGTATCTGTATATCTTCTCCAGTCACTTATATTTTCTCTTTTACTTAATGCCTCATCTTCTTTTCCGTACATACATACTATCTGCGAATTCAGTTTTACCGTTTCTCCGGCCTTGTAATTTTCCTGAAGGTAAAAATCCTTTTTCACAATCGGCGCGAAATATTCAAACATAATTGGTTCATTTATTAATTCTTCGGAGACAAAGCCCGACTCTTTTATAACTTCCAAAAGCTTATCATTACTTAAATTGCTAAGTATCGGCGCAGAATAATTTTCCGGCGAATAACATGAAGATACAAATAAAACCTCCGGCTGAATGTTATATTTTTCTTTTAGATATTTTGCAGCTTCATAAGCCACAATGCTTCCGCTGCAATGTCCGATAAATGCGAATTTCTTCTCTTTTATAAGGTCAATACTCTCATCCACAAAACAGTGAGCCATCTCAATAAGACTATCCTGAAGTTTCTCTCTTATCCTTTTTTCTCTCATGGGATACTGAACAGGCAAGATCGATATATCTTTAAGAATCCTTCCCCATGTTGCGAAGAAAGCTGCTGTTCCTCCCGCATGAGGAAACGCAAAAAGATTTATATCCTTGTCGCCGTTACTTTCATGTGCAATCCATTTATTCATACAACTCATCCTTTCATGCTTCCCGATTCATCTTTCTGCAAAATAAATCCACGAGCTTACTTCCTTCATTTCGTATATAGAAATGATCTCCATTGAACCATCTGATATCAAATTCATGATCCGTAAACTGGCTCCAGTCACGGCACTCACTTTCCGATATATTGTCTTCCCTTCCGGCTAGAACACATACATCGGAATCTATCTTGTATTTTTCAACATCCGGTCCGGCATATTCTTCCAGAATCCTGTAATCATTTTTGATGATCGGAAGGATGTAATCTTTAAACTCTTTAACTTCATAAAGCTCTTTCTCAAGTCCACCCTGAAGGTACATCTCCTCCCAGAAAACATCATTTGCCAGGCCGCTCATTTTCTTGTCTATCTCAATCTGTGGTATTGTATTAGCGGAAAAGAAAATGACTTTCGGTTTATTTAACTCTTCTCTGTATTGAACAAGTTTAGCGACTTCATATACGACCCAGCTTCCCATGCTGTGCCCGAAAAAGCCATACTCACTGACTCTGTGCTTTGAAAGATATTCCTTTATCTGTCTGTAACAATCCTCAGCGGTTTCATAAATATCACTATATAAAGGATCGCTTATTCTCGATGCTCGACCGGCATATTCTATCGGAACCACTTCAATATCTCTGGTTCTGCCTAATCTCTTCAAATCTCCATATGCAGACGCTGAACCGCCTGCATATGGAAAGCAAAATACAACATTCATATTTTTTATCCCAACCAATCTGTATATTTCTCTATATAATCTTCCATAATGCTGAAATGTGTACCTTCAAGTGTTATAACAGGTAATTCCTCATCGAAATATTCCTGCCATTTATTCGGATCTTCCGATACACTGTTTTCAGCCGCTTTAATATATATCGCCTTCGTATGATGAAGTTTTCCGCTGACACTGACATTGTGAGCATTGTCTACAGTACTTCTGAAAAAGTTGTTGAGCATGATAGTTTCTCTTACAGATAGCTGTTCAGGGTTCATAAGTATTCCCGCTGTCATGGTCATAAATGATTTCTTTACTTCTTTTTCAAGCTCTTTATCATCTTCAATAGCTTTTACAACTTTTTCCCAGAATTCGGAAATATCATTTATATCATCCAGACCTTCAGGATATTTATCGAAAGATAAACTCTTTATAAACTCAAGCTCAGTATCAACTGTATAATCATAGATAACATCTCTTCCCGGATCCTGAGTATCAAGGAACATAAGCTTTATCCTGGTATATCCGGCTTTTTCAAGAATATATGCTGCTTCAAAGCAAATGGTTCCTCCGATACACCATCCCACAAGAGTCACCTCATCTTCCGGAACAGTTACAGATGTAATTGCTTCAGCATACTCCTCTGCAAGTTCTCTAAGAGAAATCTTCTTCGGTTCAAGAGTTACTGCCTTCATAAGGTCAATGCCATAACAATTCAGTCTGTCTTTAACCACAGCAACTATTTTCTTATAACTATCCGCGCTTCCGTTACCTCCATGAATGAAGAATGCTTTCTTCTTATCCGGACTAATCTCGGATAATTCTCTTAAAATACTTCCTTTCGAGCCGCTTAATTTAAATTCAGCAAGACCTCTTATAGTACCTGATTTAAGGATATCCGTAAGAAGAAGTCCGCTCCAGTCAAGTTCTTTCTTTATCTTCGAAAGTAATTCCATAGCCTTAAGAGAATCTCCTCCGCATTCGAAGAAGTCATCTGTAACTCCGGCTTCATCTACACATAAAACTTCTTTCCATATTTCCAGGAGTTTTTCTTCTATCTCATTTTCAGGTAAAACTATCTCACGTTTCTCAGACTGAATTTCAGCAAGGCTTTCCATAAGCTTTCTTCTGTCAATCTTGTTGTTGCCTGATAAAGGAAGTTTATCCAATACTCTTACTATTGAAGGTCTCATATAATCAGTCAGATATTCTGCTGCAAAATCTATAAATTCTTTTGCCGGATACTCTTCATTATCCGCTTCAACAAAGCAGACAATCTGTCTTGAACCATTCTTATCTTCATGGATTAAAGCAGCCGCCTGAGTTACTCCCGGATGTTTCAAGAGAACATTTTCTATCTCTCCAAGTTCAATACGCATTCCCTGTATCTTTACCTGACCATCCTTTCGACCGCATATTTCAACATATCCGTCTTTTTTATAGATTCCGTAATCTCCTGTTCTAAAGATCCTTCCGTATTTCTCATGATCTATAAATCTTTCTTTGGTAAGCTCCGGCATTCCGACATATCCCTTTGCAATGCCCATTCCGCCGGCACAAATCTCACCCATTACTTCATCGGGACATTCACGGCCCTTTGAGTCCATAATATAAATCTGTGAATTACGTATCGGATAACCATAAGGAATGCTTTTCCATTCATCTTTCACTTCTTTGACTTCATAATAGATATCCATAATTGCCGTTTCTGTCGGTCCGCCTATGCTCATAAACCTTGCATTCGGTAATTTTTCCAAGATATCCTTCGCAAGCTGTTTCGGGATAAAGTCACCACCGAGCATGACATGCCTTATAGATGAACCCTGCCCTGCTTTCCTTATACTCATATACATCTGCATCAATGCAGGCACTGTCTGCCATACGCTGACCTTATGCTCTTCCACCATCATGGCTACGTCCTCAATAGCATGTACATCCGGAACCATTACGAGTGTTCCTCCTGCACCAAGAGAACCAAATATGTCATAAACCGACATATCAAAACTCATTTCGGACATTCCGATGATCACATCATTTTCGTCAACTCCATATACCTGGTTTGCACCCTGTATTGTATTGGCGGCCGCCTTATGAAGTATCTCTACTCCCTTAGGTGTTCCTGTACTTCCGGAAGTGAAAAGAATATATGCACTGTCTTCCGGTTCAGGTCTGTAACTCATAAGATCTATATCTTTGTCCGCATCAGGTAGATCTTTATATTTATCCGCAGTAAGAATTATCTTAAGTTTACTTGTCTCTTCGATATATCTGACTCTTTCCTTAGGGAAATCAGGAAGTATCGGAACATAACACCCTCCTGCTTTTAAGATTCCCAGGATATTTATGATCGTTCCCGGAGTTCTTTCTATCATGATACCCACAGGTTCATGACTGTTCCCGTTCTTTATGAGATCATAAGCGATTCTGTCAGAAAGTCGGTTCAGCTCTTTATAGCTTATCTTTTCTTTACCATAGATGAGCGCAGTCTTTTCTTCATGTGAAGCTGATGCTGTATCAAACAGTTTGATAAGAGTTGTTTCATCACGAACTTCTTCATTCGTATCGTTATAGGCCGCTCTCTTACTTTCCTCTTCTTCAGAAAGACAAGGCTGCCATATCTCATCTTTATTTCCCGCTACATCATCAAGCATATGGCAATATGCGCTGAATACCTTTTCAATCATATCTTCATCGAAAAGCTCACTTACATAATCCATCTGGATAACAAGTTCACCGCCCTGTTCAAGAACATTGAAATCTACATAAACCTGAGGAGTCTGACCGATCTGCCACTTAACATCACCGAGATTTTTGACGTCTTCCCAGATATCATTTTCAAAGAGAAGGCTTGTGAATACCATCGGCATCATAGCCTTAGTCTTTGGATAACGGAACTTTCTCATAACATCTCTTGAGAAATTAATACCATCATATATTCTGTACTCAAGTGCCTTACCCAAAGTAGCCTGAACCTTTTCACTTTCCTCCCAGAAATTTTTCCCTTCCGAAAGATCAAAATCAAGAAGTATTGTAGATGTAAAATCGCCGTATAATCTTTCTATATCCTTATTGAATGTCGGTCTGTTGAATATAGTAAGATTAAGTGCAAATCTGTCCATGCCACTGTAGAAATTCATCGTATGTGCGTAAACACTGAGAAGAAGTGCCGATATAGTCATTCTGTGAGATGCAGATTTACGTTTCAGAATATTATATTCATCCACCGAATATCTCTTTACTTTTCTAAGGAAATGCCCCTTTGTAACCTGTTCGGGATCACATATCATCGGAAGACGTGGAGCCTCAGGAAATGTTTCAAGTTTCGAAGTCCAATATTCCTTTGCCTCTTCATACAGATCACCTGTTTTAAGATTCTCCCAGTCATAGATATAATCCCTGTAATGATAATCGAGAGGTACAGGTGTCTCATCCGGGTGAAGATAATAATATGCAAGATCGCGTATAAGAAGATTTGCACTTCCTGAGTCAAGCATAATGGTGTCATAACCTATGAAAAGATACTTATCTTCATCTGTAAGGATAAAGCCTCCAATATCAAATAATGGGAAATGATATATATCAAAAACATAGTGTGAAAGTTCATTTCGCTTAGCTTTGATCTGTCTTTCCTGTTCTTCTTTTGATAAGCCTCTCAGATCTTCAAGTTCTATCTTATATTCAGGAATCTCGCGAAGAACTCGCTGGGTTCCGTCCTTTACCACTACCGTTCTAAGCATTTCCTGATTAATGATAAGTTTCTGAAGAGCATTATTTAATCTTTCAATATCAACCTTTGTTTCCATCTCTATGTAGTTATGAGTCGTAAATCCACCCAGTTCATAGAAATCCTGCTTACCGATAAAGTAAGCCATCTGAAGAGATGAAAGAGGGAAAGGTTCATAAAACTTATCTTCAGATACAGCACCAAGATGAGATATATAATTATTAATCTTCGAAATAAATGAATTTATACTATTCTCATCAAGTATCTTGTCATCATAATCGATCATTATCCGGAGACTGTCGCCGAAGGAAAGTGAATTGATCTCAAGATGATAATCAGTTCTCTGCTCCTCTGATCTGTTGCCTGTTGTAGTCTTTTTAACAATCTCAAACTCTTCTGACTTTTCACCAAGATTATCGAAATCACCCAGATAGTTGAAACAGATTTCCGGACGAGTTATCTCATTTTCTTTATCTGTCCCGCCGCTTATCTTCCTGATCATGTATTCCGAACTGTATTTTCTGTATTTCTTCTGGATGTCGGATGTATTCTTTATCAGCTTTTCAAGGTCATCATTATCATCATTAAAAATATATGGATATATAGCAGTAAACCATCCGACTGTATTCGAAAGATCAAAGCTTTGATTACCAAAACCTCTACCGTTATGTTCAATATCCACAGCAAACTTTTTAATTCCGAAAGTATCGCTTATTGACTTGGAAATTATGGTCAGAAGTGCATCAGCATATTCGACTCCTCTTGCCAGACGTAAATATTTATTTAGACCAATCTTCTCGTCTCCTGACAGGATAAATGAAACCGACTTTCTGTCCTTTAATTTAAGCTGTCTTTCAGGAGATGAAATACCGGACAATCTGTCAAGATTTGTACAGCCGGTCTCATCCCAAGGAAGCTCTTTAATTTCTGCTTCTTCCTGAGCTTTTGCATAATCTCTGTATGATACCGTCTTTGGTGTAAGTATCGTCTTTTCATTATTTAACTCACCCTTAAAAAGATCTCTTATATCTCTAAGGATCAGTCTGAACGAAACACCGTCCATTACCAAATGATGTACAGCTATGAAAAGATATGCCGCTTCCTTTTCCTTAAATAATCCAAGTTGGATAAGTATACCCTTCTCGATATCCATCATTTTCTGGATATTCTCAATCTCTTTATCCATCTCATCATCAGTAAAAGCTTTATCATACGACTCAAATTCATGGATCATATATGATTTTGCACCCACCGGCTGAATATACTGAGTAACCTTATCACCGGAATATATATATTTGGCACGAAGCATATCATGATGAGCTATTAATCCGTCCATCACATGCTCCAACTGTTCTTTCGTCACGGATGCCTTGATCTTAACCAGTGCACTTTGGTTGAAATGATCTTTATCAGCATAATTTTCTTTGAAGAATTCCTTCTGTATCGGGAGAAGAGGACATTCACCTTCCAAAGCTTCCTGTGACTGTGATTCTCCCTGATATACATATTCTGAGAATTTTTCAATTGTAGGATTATGGAAAAGAGTTCTTATCTCTGCATTTAAGCCGTACTTCTTCATGAGACCTATAATCTGCATAGCCTTAATGGAATCTCCGCCATGCTCGAAGAAGTTATGTCTTATTCCTATTTCCTTATCTCCGAGAACTTCCTGCCATATAGAAAGAAGTTTATTCTGAACATCATTTTGCGGAAGAACAAATACTGTTTCCGTATCATTTTCAATATCAGGAAAACTATTCTTATCTATCTTGCCGTTTTTATTCATAGGAAATTCCTTCATCTGAAGAAGGGCATTCGGCATCATGTATGAAGGAAGATATTTTGAAAGCTCATTTTTAACATCCTCAGCTTCTACAGCCTGATCGGATGTATAATAGCCATATATCTTCCATATTTCATTCTTCTTTACTATTCTTACAAAACTCTGTTTAACATTATTGCAGCTGTTTAATGCATTTTCGATCTCACCGGCTTCGATTCTGAATCCTCTTATCTTTACCTGAGTATCTTTTCGATTAAGGAAGAGCATTCCTTCGCCGGGAATATAGCGCACCATATCCCCGGATTTATATATCTTCCTGCCTTCACTAAATGGATCTTCTATAAAGGCTTCATTTGTAAGATCCTCACGTCCGAAATATCCTGAGGCATTATCTCCGCCTATATATAATTCTCCCTCTGCATATGGAGGACACAGATTTCCGTCACCATCCATAACATAAAATATGTGATTTGCTTCCGGTAAACCTATAGGTATCTCCTCTGCTTCTTCACTGAATGGTTTAACAAGATAACCCGAAGCAAAACATACGCATTCAGTAGGTCCATATGTATTGATTATCTTTACATCCGGATTTTCATCAGCTGCTTTTCTGAAATGTCTTGCTGAAGCTCTCTCTCCACCGGCTGATATTATCCTTGCGCCTTCAAAGCATTTCACATCCTCATCAACCATAAGATTGAAGAGCTGCGTTGTTATAAATGCTCTTGTTATCTTTTCTTCCCTGAAAAATTTTGTAAGATTAACTGCATTCTCCTTATCCTCCGGAGAGGCAATAACCACTGTTCCCCCGGTCAATAAGGTTGAGAATATTTCATATATACTTGCATCAAAAGAAAGTACAGCAACCTGAGCTACCCTGTCACCCGGAAGTCCATACTGAAGACTGTTCTTGCTTATAGCTGCAAAGCTGTATAATGAGCCTGATGATATGCATACTCCTTTCGGTTCACCCGTAGAACCTGAAGTAAACATGATATATGCTATATCTCCCGGAAGATACTTTTCATTCAGCAACTTGCCATTTGATGATCCTACATTATATCCGATTGCATCATTTTTACTTATTATGGTTAAGCCGTCTTTATACATTTCAGGTTTATCGGATATAACAATCGACATACCTGTTTTTTCTATGAAGTATTCTCTTCTTTTCTCCGGAAGTTTAATATCCAATGGAAGATAGGTACAACCTGCCATGAGAATTCCAAGCATGCATGAAACAGTATCAGTTCCATTTACCGCATCTATACCTATGACGTCTCCATGTTCAGCCCCGTTATTTTTGAGGGTTGATGCAACATTATAAGATCTGTTCAGAAGTTCACTGTAATATAGATCATTTCCGTTTTCTCTTATAGCAACACTGTCTTTATATTCTGATGCTATCTTCACAAACTGTTCCTGAACTGTATTAATGCTTACTGTTTTATCATATTTTTTATTAATCTCTGCGATCAGTTTTAACTCTTCATCCTCTGTTAAAAGTTTGAAGTCCTTAACTTTTTTCTCCGGATTATTTATAAGCTGGTCAAGAAGTATGCTGTAGCTTTTTGCAATCTGCTCTATACCCCTTCTGTCATATACTTCAGGATTGTAATGCCACTCTATATATAATTCATCGGAAGGCTGAGCCTTAATAGTAAGGTCGTAGTTGGTTCTGTCATAAAACTTTGCATTCTTGATCATCAAAGTATCAAACTTTGCTCCACTTAACATGTCCGCAAATTCAAGATTTTCGAATGCAAATATATGATCAAAAAGTTCCTGAGGTCTGTCCGAAATATCATTAAGAGATACCCTGCTTCTGAATTCCGCCTGAAAAATATCCATTCCCAGTTTATTTAACTGTTCAAGAAAAATGTTGTCTTTATCAAGTCGGAATATAACCGGAAGTGTATTTATGAATAAACCTACAATACTATCAGCATCATCCACCGGAACGCTTCGTCCGGATGTTACACATCCCCAGATTGCTTCTTTTGTATTACCGTATTTACATACAAGAAGTCCCCAGATTCCCTGAATTATTGTGCTTACAGTCACATGATAGCCTGCTGCAATATTCTTTACCTTGTCCATCTTTTCCTTAGAAATATTCAGTCTTACAAATTCTCTGTCAAGACTGTATGAACCTGTCTTCTTCCATGTAGGAAGCACCACCCTTTCGGGTTTATCCTTCAGGTAATCTTTCCAGTAATCAGCACTTTCTTTATCATTACTTTCTTTCAGCCATTCAAGATAACTTGAATAAGGAACTTCTTCCTTGATGCTGAAATCACCTTTTAGCGAAGCACTGTAATATCCGAACAATTCATTGATAAGTATAGACATGCACCATCCGTCAAGGGCAATATGATGACAGCCCCAAACAAGTACATGATAATTATCACTATATCTATAAAGAGCCATATGCATAAGTTCACCTTTTTCAAGATCAACCTTTCTCCTGCTTCCTGCTCTTATTTCATCTTCAACAAACTTATCTTTTTCTTCTTCAGAAAGGGAAGTGATATCTTTAACTTCCACCTCCGCCTTCCTTTGTCCCTGTTCTGCAATACCGACAGATACATTTTTCTCTCCCGACAGGAAGTACCTGCTTCGCAAAACTTCATGGGTATCTATCAGAAGCTGTACACTTCTCTTAAAATTCTCTATATCAAGTGATCCTTCAATGCCAAAACTGACCTGATTGTAGTACAGAGCCTGTTCCGAAATCATATCGTGAAAATACATTCCCTGCTGCATCGGAGAAGCGCTATATATCTTTTCCATTATGGCTGTTTCCTCCATTTGTAGTCTCTGTCTATCTTTGCTGCTATATCTTTAATGGTCTGATATTCAAAGAAATCCGTAACGTCTATTCTTTCCAATTCTTTATTTAAAATAGTGATTATCTTCATACCGATAAGTGAATTTCCGCCTATTTCAAAAAAATTATCTTCAATATCTATATCGTTCCTTTTAAAAACATCACACCAAATCTTGTAAACTCTCTCTTCGCTGCTACTCATTTACTGCTCCTTTATGAATCCTGATTCTTTAATGCCATAACCATCGGCACATTTTTAACCCTTCTCAGGGATGTGAAATTCGCTATCAGATAACAAGCAAGTCCAACGCCTGCTACCAGAAGAATGCTCTTCCACCCCATTACAAATCCTATGTATCCCGGTATAGTTTTTATACATGCAGGCCATACTGCAACCATGAGCGAATACTGAAGCGGTAAAGATATCAATATTATCAGAACTGTTACGATAAGGTTAGTTCTCGTATACATCTTTCTTATCTCTTTTTCCGTAAATCCAAATATCTTAAGCATTGAAATACCTATCTCATTCTGAGAGATAATAAGTTTGATAAGGATATACATAATGATCAGATATACAATTACTGCCACAGCAGGAAACATTATTATCATGGATTTCATGGCATTCTTCATGACCTTACCGTTTGACACATAATCATCAACAGTAAGCTTGGAAACGAGATTATCTTCAGGAATATCGAGTTCCTTATTTGAGAAATAATAATTGTGATAGTCCTTCTCTTTTCTGAGAATATTATTCATCTCTTTTTTGTCAGTAAAAATGCATAATCCCAGATTATAATTCAGAATTTCCACAACCTTATAGGATTCCTTTTCGCCTGTTGCCGTATTCTGCAATTCAATTTGATCATTTTTATTAATATTAAATTTCTTGGATGCAGCATCGGATATTGCTATTTCTTTATATTGTAATTTGGGGAAATTCTTGAAGAACTGACTATTATCACTTACGCCTACCCCGGTGATACTGTATGACTGTTTCAGTACATCAGAGTAATAATCAAAACTGCTGACTGTAGCTTCTTCTGCTTCATCTATAGATACCTTATATTCATCAGATACAGCATATTGATATTTCACAAGAGCATTCTCTGACTGTTCATCGATATATCTGTCAAAAGAAGAGGACATACCGACACCAAACATCATAAGCAGTCCGCCCAGGAGAATTCCAACGAAAAGAAGGACATACACTCCAATACTTCTCATAAACATTCTTACTCTGAATCTCAGATCAAAACTTCCTGCGTTAAAATGACTGTTCTTTGCGCCTCTATTCTTCTTCAGATCTTTTCTGATAAGCTGAAGAGGTTTTCTGTTCAGATTTTTTATAAGTGATACAGTATTTATAATTCCTATCAAAAGACAAGGAAGTAAAATTGATATAACAAGAATTTCATTTCCTACCTTTACTGAACACTCAGGGATACTGTAATATCCTGAAAGACTGTTAATAGGGAGAACATAAAGAACTTTCATGCCCAGAATGACACCAACTACACTTCCAAGAAGTGTAATAAGACACGGTGCGATAAGGTAGGAAATGATAATTCCGGTTTTTCTGATACCCAAAGCAATGAGGGTTCCGAGAACAGAACATTCCTGCTGAATAACCTGCTTTGAAAAAATCACATACAGGAAGGCTATAATGATCACGACCACTCCCACAAACATTGTGGCCATGGATTTATTTGAATCCATTTTAGGAATTACACCTGATATTCTCTTGTTGCTTTCCGTATAGCTATAAGCATTTATGCCGGAAGCGTTGCTCATCTTTTCGAAGGCCTGATCAAGTTTTCCGTAATTCTCTATCATGGATACACAGGCAAGGGTTTTTACTATATCCCTAACCTTTTCTTTTTTCTCATCTTCAGTAAGATTATCCTTAAATATAAATGCATAATTATATGATATATCGCCTTCATTTATATCTTTAAATGCATCCTCCGATACCATTGCGACACCGAATTCACTTCTGTCTGCAAGCATTTGGGACGGAGTTTCAAGACTTATTGTATAATCCGGAAAAGCACCTGTTCCGGAAATCTTATAACTTTTTCCACCGATACTGATACTGTTTCCTATTTTCAGTTTTTTCTCTTTGGCATATAACTGATCCAGGAATATCTCATCTTCATTCTGAGGAAGAGTTCCTTCACCGACATAAGGAATATTGCAGGAGGTTCTTTCATTAAATATTCTTACAGTCGATCCATCTTCATTATCCTTATCTGCGTAAAGACTTGGATAAACGTCAACGCCGAGTTCTTCAACATCGCCTTTAATCCCTTCATCAAGAGGTCCGTCAAGTGTAAAATATCCATCTTCCAGATTGTTATCTTTCAAGTAATCACTAAATGTGTCCTTTGCACTGTTCGTTCCGGATATAAAACCCACAAACATTCCCACTGCTATCATTGTTAGTATAAAAAGTGCAAAATATCTTCCGAAATTTGATTTTATATCTCTAAAAACTCTCTTATTCATCTTCTCATCACCACTCTATCTCATCTACTGACTGCGGATTTTCAACACGTATTTCTTTTGCTATCTCTCCTCCGCTTATTCTGAATATCTTATCGGCCATCTTGCCGATTGCTTCATTATGAGTAACCATAAGAATTGTTGTTCCATACTTCTTTCTTATGGTTTCAAGCAATCTTAGAGTATCTTTTGAAGTTTCATAATCCAGTGCTCCCGTAGGCTCATCACAAAGAAGCAGTTTTGGATTTTTAACTATGGCACGTGCTATTGCCGTTCTCTGCTGCTGTCCTCCGGACAAATGTCTCGGAAATTTATTCTTATGCTCTGAAAGTCCGAGAAGTTTCATGAGTTCATTGATATCTATGACATGATCACCAAGTTTTTGACATATTTCTATATTCTCTTTTACTGTAAGGTTAGGTATAAGATTGTATGACTGGAAGACAAATCCTATCATCTCTCTTCTGTATCTTGATATCTCAGCACTGCTTTTTCCGCTGATCTTCTTACCGTCAACAACAACACTTCCTTCATCCGGTGTTTCAAGCCCTCCGATTATATTGAGAATAGTTGATTTTCCGGATCCGGACGGTCCGAGAACAACCACTATACTTCCTTCATCTATGGTCATATCTATACCTTTTAAGACGCTTATCTTATTCTCTTTTTCCCCGTAGTATTTTTTAAGATTCTTTATCTCTACAAACATTTTGTGTTCCTCCTGTTATCAGTCCTTTGTTCCAAGAAAGAATGTTGTTAAAGTTTCCGCTTTCTTTTTTTCGTCATCCTCTTTTTCAATCATCGTCGGAATCCTCGATCTGTCAGTGGCCTGTTCTACTGTTTCGCCATAATTAAAATGAAAATGTTTCAGCATCTTCATTCCGTTTCCTTCTTCCATAGTGCAGATTGGCATGATACATATATAACTGTATCTTCCTTCAAAACTCTCTGCTTGAAGAAGGTAAGATACTTCTCCCTCTATAACAGTTTCCGGACTGTCTTCGGAATATTCAGCCACAACTTTATATTTATCACTGAAAACTTTATTATTATTCGAATCAAAACCGATAATAGTATTGCCTTTGATATTGAAATATCTGACATCATCCGTCACATAACAAATCTCTTTAAATGTGTCTTTTAACTTATCCTCATCGATATTTACTTCCTCAGAAATCTTTGTCCATTCTCTGTTAAGTCCCGGATTGTCACAATAATCAACAAATGATTCCCATGTACCTTCCCATTCTTTAAGTGAACGGTACTGTTCATCACAATCCGTCTTCTCTTCCTTTATATCGTAAACATCAACATTCTTTTGATCTGAATCATTCTTTTTACCGCATCCTGCAGCAAGAAGCATGAAAGAGCCCAAAAGAAAAGCTGTAGTAAACTTTTTATTCTTAGCCATTTTTATCTCCTCGAATTATTTAATCTCTTCGAATTATTAAATCTCTTCAATTGTGAATTCACCGAATAACGGATCATTTATCATCTGCCGGATATCATCAGAAGAAACGATATCAGCCGGACGATATGTGCCATTTTCCACACAGCAATTTAGAAGCCTTCTAACTGCAAGTGACGCGATCATTCCGCATGCTTCTTCTTCCTTTTCCACATTGTATGAAATCCTATACTCCTTACGGATATCATCCTTAAGACCTCTTACTTCGATAATGACAGTCGACCATTCTTCCTCATCAGAAGATGTATTCTGCTCATATTCCTTTGCATATTTACCAATGATATCCATCGGATTATCTTTACCGTCTTTAATAAGATGACTTACTGACTTCATAACAAGATCCGAAAGCCTTTCATCAGTTACTCCATTGAACCAATGCAGCTCTCTGATATTACATTTGGCAGATATATCGATCATTTCATCACTGAGGAAAGCTTTGATCTTTGTCTCTTTTTCAGTTTTTGGAAATTTCTTATAGATTTCTCCGAGATTGTGCTCTTGCAGAATCCTTCCGTTACGGAAGTAAGAATCTCCTTTTCCTGTACCACAAAAAGAAGTAAGCACAATATCAGTAAATGCAATTGATGAAAAACACTGTTTTCCAACCTGATAACACTTCACTTTATCAACCCTATCGAACAACTTGTCCGAAATGTATTTTATAAGCAGTCCCCCAAGTCCCGGAACATAACCGCCTCCTGCTACATATACACTATTTTGAGGAAGTGCATCACGTATACTTTTATCTACAAGTATCACATCTGCAGTATCCACATAAGGAATCCCCATCTTCCCCGCAGCTACTGCTACTCGCTCTTTGACAATTCCTGCCGGTCCGGTACAGTTTAAAATAATATCGCAACCATCACAGAATTTATCCAGGCTGTCATCATCATAAATATCAACCTGCTGCCACTCAAAGTTTTCTATCCCCTTAAAACTATCACTATAGTTTCTGCTACCACCCTTTATGCAACAACTACCTTCCAATGCTTTTGCAGACATAAGTCCTATCTTACCGCTAGCACCTATAATCCCAACTTTTTTCATATTATGTCCCTCCTTATGCATGTTAGAATCCTATTAAATTACGTCTATCAGCATGGATTAGTTATTACTAACACAAGATAGTAGCATATAACTTTTGTTAGTGCAAGATTATTTTGTTAGCATAAAAAAACCTCTTTACCTTTTATCCGGTAAAGAGGTTTTTAATCAGATCATTGTTCAAGATCACGATTCACTCCACAAATCTGTATAAGCATATTATATTTTTTTTCTTCGGCAGGATTGAAATCCCAGATAAGCTGCGTCTCCGACGGTGAGTATCTGTCTCTGACATCTCTTATGCACTGATCCGCACCTTCAACAGGGCTATCAGGCATATACTCATTACCGAAATAAATCTTCTCCATCGAAGAATTATAAAGAGCTCTGTTGATGACCGGTATTATCATATCATTCATATGACGGAGTCTTTCTTCCATTTCCGCTTCCATCCGGTCCATATCATTAAAGACAGAAGAAAGATTATTGATAAGTATTTTTATAAAAATAGATATCATGGAAAAAAGCTGACTGTGAACCCCACAGCTTACTGTTACATCCACATGAATTACTGAGAATAAACTATTTAACTCATCTATATTTCTTTCCAGCTTTTCTTCAAAATGATCCATGTAGGATCTAAGCTTACTGACAAAATGATCTTTGTCCCCGTTCATTCCGTCTGTTCTGGCAATATAAGTCATTTCTTCGCAGAAGTCTTCAACTTCATCCTCATAGATTCCCGTAAGCGAAATGCCCATAACATCAATCTTCTTTCTAAGATTCTCCGGGAAACCGGCCGCCGCTTCTCTTACACCTTCTTCGTCCACATCGATCATTATCACTTTATCAAATGTCTGAAGTATCATCCTTAGATCAATATCATTGCAGCGTCCGGCTCCAACAATCATGACACTCCCGCTATTCTTACTCACGATTAGATCTGTTAATTTCTCTCGGTAAGACGCCCAGTCATTCCAGGCATTTGTCATTATGAAATTGTCTTTTATCTGCCTGTATATACTCATGTCCTGCCCTTTCAAAATGTCCTAATCTTAATGGATAAAATTAATCATTAAATTTTAAACCCTTTAAAAGATTTCTCCGGCGTAAACTGTTTAATATTTCTCTATAATAACATTGTTTAGACCAAATTGAAAATGTCACTTTATCCTTAGAAATGTGTGCCGCCGGAAGTACACGGGAGAGGGGCCGGTCTAAGACCGGCCCCTCTGGTTAGTTTATCATAGTTTTCCAAATAAAGGAGTGTTGATAAAATAGTTTGTAAAAAACTGATATTATTAATCAAATTAGTTGCTACCATTTATTGCATTAATGATTGCATTAACATCGGCGATAGATGCACGGTGCTCTACATTTGTTGTAGAAGAAGATACATCGGCTGCTAAACGATCACGGGTAGAAAGCTGTTCCTGTGAATAGTATCCACCAGCTGAATTCTGTGTAAGCATCTGATATACAGTATTCGCATCTGCTATATTTGTTACGCCATCACCATTTACATCACCTGCAGAAACATTAATTGTATTATCTGTTCTATTTCCGTTAATAGATGAAATCATACCTATCTGATCATCACTTAAAGTATTAACTGATGTTGGTATAAGTGTATAGAATACCGGACTATCATCAATCTGATACGCCGAATCATCTGTATACTTCATAACTACGCCATTATATGTATATACCTCATCTACACTTAAGCTATCAGCTTTTACTCTAAGAAGTCTGTATCCTGTATATGCATATTTGTATTCTTCAACTACATAGCTAAAGTCAACTGTCCACTGAGCTGTAAGAGTTACATTACCATATTTTCCTGTAAGAGAATATGCTGAATTATATGTTGAATCTTCTGCCCAGTTTCCGCCTGCTGTTGTAACCTTCCAATTGTCGAAGGTATGGTTAGTCTTACCACTTGCTGCAGGTAATGTACTTGTTGATTCTATAGTATATGTCATCTGAGCTATTGCAGTACCACCATTAGTATCGAATGTGATTGTGTACTGTATTGGTGTATATACCGGATATACATTTTTATTACCAAGATCTGTTAAATCATAACTGCTCCATGCTCCGTTATATCCGTTTTTACCCGGAACTGTTGGTGCTTCAATAGTCGGATTTGCAATTGTATATGTTCTTGTTTCAATAACCTGCTTATCTTGTGCGTTCTCAGGTTTATCATAGAATTTTACTTCATATGTAATTATATTCCATGTAGCAGTATATGATCTATCACCCATTGATCCTGATGGTATTGTAACAGATGTACTTGCTTCATTTAATCCTGTTCCTGTCCATCCTGCAAATGTATAACCTGTTTTTGTAGGATTATTCAGTGTTATTGCATTGGATTCGATATTGTATGATGTTGGATTACCTGATACGGTCGCATCTGTAAGACCATCATATGATATTGTATAATTTATAACTGCCCACTGAGCTGTAAGAGTTACATTACCATAATTACCATTTAAGGCATATGTTATTCCTAAATCATCATTTGCTACCCAGTTTCCTGCTGCGGTTGTAACCTTCCAACCGTTAAATGTGTAACCATCTTTACTTGTAGTTGGCAAAGTATTTGTACTGTTAATTGTATAAGTCATAGCAGAAACTGCGCTTCCACCATTTGAATTAAATGTAACTGTATAATTTGTAGGTGTCCACTGAGCTGTAAGAGTAACATCACCGTATTTTCCTGTTACTATATCTGTAGCCGAAAGCACAGTATTCTCTTCCCAGTTTCCTCCTGCGGTTGTAACTTTCCAACCTGTAAATGAGTAACCATTTCTGCTTGTTGATCCAAGAGCACTTGTTGATTCAATATTATAAGTTAAATTTGATATATCATCTCCACCATTCTCATCAAAAGTAACTGTGTATGATATCGGTGACCAATTTGCGGTATATTCTCTATCTCCTGTACTTCCTGATGGTATTGTTACAGATGTACTAGCTTCACTTAATCCTGTTCCTGTCCAACCTGTAAATGTATAACCATTTCTTGTAGGATTTGTAAGTGAAATTGCAGGTGATGTAACAGAATATGTTGTTGGATTAGATCCTGCATCTGAACCACCACCTAAATTATAAGTGATTTGATAAGCATCAACTGACCAAACTGCGTATAAATCAATAACTGCATTATTTGTAGTTGAAAGATTTGATACGGAAGCCTTATCACTATAATTTATCGCACTATCATCTGCCGGATTCTCTGATGTGCTCCATCCTTTGAATGTTTTTCCACTATTAGTGAATTCATTCTGACTAAGTTCTTTAGATTCACCATATGCGAATACCTGATTATCCATATTTCCGGTACCACCATTTGAATTAAATCTAATAGAATAACTTATTGGAGTCCATTTAGCATAAAACTCCTTTGGACCTGTAGAAGTATTGCTTATTGCTGATACTGGAGATCCATCAAATCCGGAATTCTCATACCATCCGGCGAATATATAACCTGTCTTACTTATATTTGAACTTGTAGGAAGATTTACTTCTGTACCATATGTATATGATGCAGGTGCTGTGTAATTACTACTAAATACACCAGCATTTTCGTGATAAGTAATATCGTAACTATTTGCAGTAAACTTTGCATAAATTGTTACGTTTGATGTAATTTCATCATTAGCAAAATCCCAGAATGTATTACATGTATCCTCTTTATACCATCCGTTAAATGTATATCCATTAAGACTTGGATCTGATGGCGGTGCTGTTACCTTACTGTGAACAGATAAACCTGTTTGTGTCGGCGGCATATTCTGTACACCTGAATAGTTACCTGCTACTGCAAATGATGCAGATAAATTACTTTTATATGCAAATTTTGGAGCAAAATATGTAGTATCATTAATCAACAGGTTTGTCATATCCTCTTTGCTGATAATACTACCGGTATTTGCACCAGGGAATTCACGACCACCAACTACATCTCCGACATCCGACTGGCCACTTACCGGTACCCAACCTAAGAATTCGAAATCTGATTGATAACCCCATCTTGCATTATCACCAATGGTATTCAATACAGCTTCATCTGAAGGTATGTCAGCTAAACTTATATGATCATTGTAAGGTACAGATATACTACTACCAATACTACCACCCCATGCACCCAAGAACGTAACTTCCTGATTGCTGTATGGCCACCTTGCATAAAGTGTAATATCACTATTTGTTGAATAAACATTGCTACCACCTACTGTATACACTGTACCTCCATACTCAGATGTAGCCCATCCTCCGAAATACTGCTTTGGACTGTGAGTTGGTATAGGATTAACATTAAATACTGTATTATCGTTTAAATTAGTAGAAATTGTATAGTTATGTCCATGCCGTTTTATTCCTGTTCCTATTGTAACATAAGAGTCATCGTTAAGACCCTTATCAACATATGTTACTGTATACGTTTTATGAAATGTTCCCGGATTCGTTGATGGCAAAGGATAGTGGCTGTTATCATCATTTGCCACAGCTATATTTGCTCTAGTATCTCCGACGCCGACAATAGAAATACTGTAAGTATCTCCATCTATGATATCATTTGATAAAGTAGCATTTATAGTACCGAGAACAACGCTTTCTCCAGCCGATAATGTTAGTTCTGTATTAGAATATGACTGATCATTATTCTGCTTACCGATTTTTCTGACATGAAGCGTTGATCCATTCATTACAGGAACTGCATCGACCTGAGCGGCATTTGTGTAACCGGTAATTGACACATTTGAAGAACCGGTTGCGTAAAAATCAAAAGCCTGAAGAGTCTTTTCTGAACCTGTATTATTTCTAAGACTGACCGTTGCAGCTATTGTTCCGCCGATCTCATTAGATCCGGTTGTAATACTAACAATCAATTCGTAATCCAGGTCATTTCCGTCAGCCAAGACTACATTTGGCATCATGTAAAGACACATTACAAATGTCATTACAATGCTTAGAATTCTTCTAAACTTACGACTCATAATCTCACCTCCTAAATAATATGTCTTAAAATTTCTTAAGATTTAATCATTTGTATCATCAACTAAATACATATTGATTATACTTGTTGTAGCGTTACACAAACGTTACTTTTCGACATATTTATTAAGGCATAATTAATAAATTCATAATATTTATCAGAATTAATTTTGTGCATTATTTTAGGAAATATTTCTTGACAGAAATCATATATCACTGAAGTGAAGTTTCGCGTTGGTATATTCAGCCCAGCTATACTGTTTCATATATTCTCCATGATATGAATTAACTGCATTTACATCTCCACCGAGCATTCTGTAATAATCACAATCAATCATATCACGCTTTATGGCGATCATCCTTTTCTCTCGAATAAGAATTCCTTCCATCTTGATATTTCCAAGAGTTGTTCGAAGATCACTTATAAGAACTCGGATATGACTTTTAGCAACCTTATCATCTTTCACGTCTTCCCACAAGGCTGTTATAAGTTCTTCACTTGTGCACGCCGCACCCTCCCGATCAACAAGATATGCCAGAAGTTCCTTGGTCTGATTTCTTTTAAAGATCAGTGGCTTGCCCTGCCAGAATACATCAAAATATCCAAAACATTTTATCCTGAGTTTTGATTCAGGTTCAGGTACATTCACCGGAATATCCAGCAGCTTTAATTCCTCCTTAACCCTTTCCGGATCAACAGGTTTAAGGATGTATCCATTTATATGCAGACGAAATGCTTCGACAGCATATTGCGAATGACTTGTTACAAAAATGATCCTCGCATCCGGCACCACATTTTTAATCTTGATAGCAAGCTCTATCCCGCTCATTACAGGCATCTCAATATCAGTGAATACCACATCCGGTTTCCTTTTCTCTTCTTTAATAGAATGGATCACTTCGGATATTTTTGAAAACGCACATATTTCCGCATCAGGACGTGCCTCTTCAATAGCCGCATTAAGCGACCTGAGCATCTTAGGTTCGTCGTCTATGGCAAAAATCAGCATAAGCCTTCCCCCTCCCTCTTTGGAATAATGATACTGACATCGGTTCCTTCTCCCGGCGTTGATTCAATGATCATCTCAGCATTGCAAACCGCTTTCAGTCTATCCCGAACATTTTGAATACCTATATGTTCCCGGCCGTCATTTTTCGGCTTTATATTGTCCGGATCAAATCCGACACCGTCGTCGGAAACTTTTATCTCATAACGATCATCAAATTCTCTTGTTGAAATGATAACCGTACCAACATCCTTCTCCGAACCACGAACACCATGCCGGACTGCATTTTCAACTATAGGCTGCAGCGACAAGGTAGATATGCCGAAGTCACTGCAAGTTATATCATACTTGATTTGAAGCGCATCCTCGAATCTGATCTGCTCCAACGCAAGATAGGCCTTTGTATGTTCAAGCTCACTCTTAAAAGAAATGATATCCTGCCTCATCATAGTTTCCATATTGCCCTGCAGATATCTGGCAAACTGGTCTACCGCCACCCTTGCCTCCTTCGAATCACACAGCTCCTTTATCGCACCAAGGGAATTGATCATGAAATGTGGATTAATCTGACTCAGCATAAGTTTCGTCCTTTGCTGATTCCTTAGTTTCTCCTCATATTCATGGGCAAACTTAAGATGCAGCCATACATAGTAGAACAAGGTACAACTTACTACAGTTATTGTAAGGAATGTCAGCCTGTTATCCTCAGTCACGACAAAGGAATCCATTATTATGGCAATGATTATTAAAAATGTATTGATGATAGGAATAAACATCATAATTCCGCGGGTGAATCTCCATTCAAAAAGAGAAATGGCCATAAGATAAAGTATCAATATCACACAAGTGATATGAGATGTAAAACCTAAAGGCCCACGAATGAAATGATTATCCTTTGATATAGAAAAAGCGATTGGCGAGAATAATGCCGTCATATAAATGATGATATTCAGATCGACCAAAAGCCAAAATAAATGATATTTCTTCTGTGGATTTACTATATAGAAAAATAAAACTATGATGACAGGTCTTATACTATATCCAAAGATTGATTCAATAGTCCTTAGATAAATTATTGACCGAGACGTTGATAAATAATATGAAAGCAGATTATCAAATATCAGACAAATAACAAGAATAGTGATTATCATCATTATCCTTTTTTGTTTTTTCATGATATATGGATCGGCAATCACGACGAAGATCAGAATGAACACCTGTAAGAAAACAGGCACAAGGGAGTAAGATATTAATGATTTAAGTATATAATCCAACATCCATATCCCTCCCCCTATGACAAAAAATCTACGACATACCAAGGTAGGAATATCGTAAATTCCGAAAAAAATGCAACCCCAAAAACATCAAAAAAGAACCAACGATAAAAATGCATCCCCATACATTTTCATCACTGTAAAACTAACCCCATACACATATTATTATAATATAAAAATCCCATTCTTTCAAATAGGATAATGGTCACATATCCTACTTTTTTTCCTCTCTGTCAGAAGATTTATCAGTAGCAAAAGAGCCGCTGCAGAGATAATTGTCATATGAATCTCATCAGCATCGATACCTAAGATTCCTCGCATTTTATCACTGCTTATACTGATGCTGACAGCATAACTGTAAAATACCAAATGCGGTATCACTTGTATAAGTATTTTCACAGGTTCTATCTTAGGATGTTTTCCGAAGCCATTTAAACGCTTATTATCATTGGCTTCATCAAGCATAATCTCATAGATATAGACCATCTGAAGTATAAAGAAACAAAGCTCCAGAACCGGCGCCTTGTAGATAGCATTCGGATACAAAAGAAACCATCCGTTCTTACTTGACAGATAAACGTAAACATTTCCGATTGCACCAAAGATAAGATATCTAAGCCATACCATTCTGACCTTCATAAGATTTCTCGCAGTCAGTTCCCGGTCCGTCATCGGCAGCATATGTTCCATCTCAGAACTGTGTACATATCCGATGGAAATGGCTGATGCGATGATCATTATGAGCCACTGAAAACACCCTGAGAGGATCACAAGGATAATAAATATAATCCTTGCGATCCATAACTTGGGATGATATTTGAATAGTATTATTTCTCTTCTCAGATAATCATTCACTGTCGCTATCCCTTCCAAAAAACTCTGCTGTGCTGACATTTCCCGTTCGCTTCAGTAAGATCATGTCGTCCGTAAGAATAGTCAATTGGACTGCCGATCTGGATGAAAAAATAACCGAACCTTCCCCGGAATCTGCCAGAGACCTTATCGTATCATAGAAGAAAAATCTAAAATCACTATCTATATAATAATAAGGTTCATCCAGGAGAAGCAACTTTGTCGGATGACTAAGTGAAAAAGCCATCTGCAACTTCATTATCTGTCCTCCGGTAAGCTGAGCTCCCGCCGACTTAAGAGGAAGGTCAAACTCCTCAAGATACTTCAGGTACTTATCCATATCGAAATCGTTATAATAATATCCGTAGGTTTCGCCCACTTCAGCAGGCGTCATACTATTATCAAACGGATTATCCAGAAGAACGAATCCAATACCACTGCGGTATTCCTTTGGGTCATCTTTAAAGTTATGACCGTCCATCCATAAATCACCGGCATCATTAGCATTTTGATCTATGCCATAACTTCCGAGTATGGTTTTGATCAGCGTTGTCTTTCCGAATCCATCTTTCCCGAGAAGTCCCACAATTCTTCCCTTAGGAAATGAAAAACTTACATCTTTCAGACAGAAATCACCCTTATGCTTTGTTAATCCATCACATTTAAAAAGTTCCATTTAACCCCACCTCCTGTTTTTGCTATTTTTGATTCATAAGTACTACCTCTAATAAATAATCTTCTCTTTTTTCCTGCGGAAGAGAAAAATATTGATAAATAAAAAGCTGTTCCTGTATCTCTCTAACACTTTTGACTCCGCAATTACGAATTGATCTGAGTTCCGAACCGGAAGCAATGGAATCGACTACCTGGCCGATGGTTATAAGTCCGGCTCTCATAAGTACATTATATGATCTCATGCTAAGCTCCAATGCCTCAATCGAAGTATTCCTCATAGCACTTGTCATATACATAAAATATTTAAACTTGCCGCCTTTTTTCTCGTGCAATCTCACGCCTTCAATGCGGTTCATTATCTCTATCGCTGTCTGACTCTGAATTAGGCTCATTTCTTATACCTCCGTATACATCCTTGATGACCTCTTTCACAGCATGACAATGAATCTCTTCTATATCCATATCACACTTTTTTTGGATCATCTTCACAAGATACTTGAGGTTTGCAATCTGATCAGACACTGCCACCGCGTGAATATGATTCGCCTTGGTGGTTTTATAGATTTGCCGGATATATGCTGTCCTGTTAAGAAGGTATTTAAGCACTTCATCCTGCCTGCCCGGAACCGTAACAATATCTATCAATACCGTAATTTCATCACTCCGGTCAATATAAGTATTGTACCTGCGAATTATCTTCTCATTTTCCAGTTTTTGCACTCGTTTCTTTGCAGCAACACGCGACATTCCGATGGCATCTCCCAGTTCCTGATAACTCATCCTGGCATTACCCTTAAGCAAATCCAAAATTTTCTCGTCTGTCTTATCCAAAACCTCACTCCTTATCAGCGTCGACTCTGATTGTCTGAATTATACCTTCGGACAATCTTCATTTCAATAGATTGGGTTTCGTTTCGTAACCTATCTTATGATCTCTACTATTTCTCCAATGTACATATCATGTGATGCCTGACCTTCGTACATAGCCTTCGCAATATCAGCAGGCATATTGGATTCTTCAAGCTTCTGTTTAAATAACTTCTTACAAACAAGAGTTACTTCCGCCTCTTTAAATGACATAGATTCACCGGTCTTTACAGGTGTAAGTCCGGACTCCTTCATCTTATCTATATCACGACCTGATTTTGAGCCAAGAACCCCAAGAGTCTTTTTACATTCCTCCGGGTAGAAGCTGACTGTGAAGAATTCATTCGCGTCCATGAAGTCATGTGTATATCTTGAAGTTCTCACATATACTGTTGCTACCGGTTTATTCCAAATAGTTCCAAGACCTCCCCAGCTGATCGTCATAGTATTGAAGCTGTCCTCCTTTCCGGCTGTAAGAAGAGCCCATTTCTTATCAAATACACTTAAAATATCTGTTGTAAATTCCATTTCTTATTCCTCCGTGAAAATGTTTATATATATTATCTTTATTAAATTATATTACTCATAATAAATAATATTACTCATAACAAATTATACTATCTGTATTCAGCAACCCTCATTTTTAACAACCCGGTACCGGTAGCACTAATCACAGATTAAAATAAGCAGTGCTTCAGCATACTGCACTGCTTATATAAAACCACTTTGCCAAGAAAATAATTCTCCGTCAAATTTCTGTCAACATTACATCCCCTCTAATCCGGGAGGATAATACCGCCGAAATACTCCGGATCACCATAACTATGTCCTCGCGTGTCATTGATGTTTTTGAGATCATTTATATCGCACATCACAACAGCGAACTTCATAGTCTTCGTATTATTCTTTATCTCTTCTTCTGATTTTCTTTCTCGACATATTCCTTCTCGATATTTTCAAGGCAACAAATGACGTGCCTCTTATCTTTGCAAAGAATGATAACATGTCGCATATGGATTATATTTCCGTCTGAAGCTGAAGATACTTACCCCATAATGTCATTCACCCAATCAGTATAAACACATAAATACTTTCTATAATTTTATCATATAAATAACCAGTCATACAATCATATTTATTTATATCCACTCAACTATTCCGGTTTCGATATCATATACCGCCCCGACCACATCAAGCTCGTCCGCTTCAATCTCGGGATGATCGTGAAATGCATTCTTTATCACATTTACGCCATGCTTCACATTCAGCACTGTAGCCCTGTAATCATCCTTCTCGTCGCCTATAGCTTCCGTTATGTCTTCAATGATGTACTTGATGTACCTGTCGGTCGTTCCGTGACTATGCTGAGCGGCACTTATGGCACCGCACTTCGTGTGACCAAGCATGACGATCAGGTTCGCATCAAGATGTGAAAACGCATACTCAATACTTCCAAGCTGGTGATTATCAAGCACATTTCCGGCAACTCGGATCACGAACAGTTCACCTATTCCCGCCGAAAATATAGCGTCGGGAATAACTCTCGAATCAGAGCAGGTGATCACGATTGCATAAGGATGCTGCCCTTCCTCTGCGGTCTTCTTCCTGATAGCTAATGAAACATCCCCTTCATTCTTACCGGTTTGAAGGAACAACTCATTTCCTGATTTAAGTTTTTCGATTATCTTTTGATTTTCTGGGTTCATGGTAAATACTCCAATAATGTTTTATTTTTCTCCCTGTAAATTTCTTGCTCACCAGCTCCTGCATCTTCTCATTTACGCCGTCCGTGCAATGATTATGACAATAGTCCGTTGATTATTTTATTTTTACCAAAAAGATTTTTTTGTTTTTCTTCTCAATAACTCTACGATAATCTAAATCAAGTTTATTATCATATTCACTTACATCTAAATCATCCTTATTTATTATTTCCGAAGCATTTACAGCATCATTACCTGTAGCAATTGCTTCGGTATTTTTATTCACATCTATTTCTTTATATAACCTCGAAACTATGTAAGTATCATCATTTTTATATATTATCGGATATATATACACTTCTTGTTCATTCAGCGTATATACATTTTTTTCATTAATCGTATCAAAATTTTTTTCATCTGATTCTTGCTCATCATGATCGTTATCTGCCACTTCAATGATACAATAATATGACTTTTTATTTTCACATTTCATTTTCGCGTAAATTGGTGCACCCAATAAAATAACAACATATAATATGAAAATAACAGGTATCAAAATTTTCATATTCTGCGAAAATGTGAACTCATTCTGGATTCCATTCTTTATATAATTTCTATAAATATATATCATATATATAGATAAAGTATTCACTACAATTCCCATAAGAAATGCGGCTATACCCCACCATAATTTGTTCTCGAATTCGCCGTACGATATACCAAACATTATTAATAATTCTAAAATTATCAGAAAGCCTCGAAAAAAACGTAATTTTACAACCGACAGAGCCATTATATAATTAAAAATAATCAGTACAACTGCACCAAAAATTGCAATGACAATATCATTAAATATATTTGTTATATCGTTATTCACAAAAGAACCATCAAGTTTATAATATTCAAAAACACCCTTTTTATATGAATAAGGCACCAACTTCAACATAAAGAAAATAAACGGTGCGAAAAATAATATAAGTTTCTGGGTATAGTCAAACATTTCTTTCCAACTAGTATTCTTTACTTCTTTGGATTCATCTGCTTTTTCAGTATTATCACCTTTTTTACTAGGATTAATATCAAATAATATTTTTAAAATATCTAAAAACTTGATCCATTGCTTAAAGTAATTAAACCTACTTTCCCTATCAAGAATTTCTTTAGTATATGCCTCCGCTTTATCTTCGTTAGGCATTTTACATTTCAATTCCTGTTCTAACTTTTCTTTTGACCCACAAATTAATTTTCTGTTATCAATTTTGAATTCGTCTTTATCCACAACAGCAAAATAGAGTTTATACTTATCAGTTATACCTTTTTCGGTCTCATTTTGATTTTTCTTAAATTCATACTTCCCGCAAATATGCTTGTTCTTTACCTTTATTTTTGAGGATGGAAAAACAATATACTCATCGTCTTTCTTATCATTTTTTAAACATAAAACTTCCTCTTCTTGTTTGTTCCCCAGTAAAATATATGCTTTTTTCATACGCTTTTCAGTCTTCCTTTTATGCCAAAATTTAGTTACAGTGGCAGCCACTCAAGCACCTTCTTGATCTGGCTGTCCCAGAAGTCCCAGTCGTGTCCGGCGTCCTCTTCATCCCAAGTTACCTCGGCGCCATTTGCACGGAGATAATCTCTGAAATCTGTGTTCGTCTTCATCAGGTCATCCTGCGTTCCACAGGACATGTAGAACCTAGGAATACTCCTTCCACTTTCGAACATTTCGCGAGCTGCAACAAGCGGATTGAGATTTGTCTTCGATGCTTCTTCCAGATTATCGAATAATCCAAGATTTGCATCTTCCGACGTATCGTCAAATATATGAATCGCTGACGACAGTCCTACAACATGACTGAAGTTATCGGAATACACGATACCATTTCTAAGTGCGCCGTAGCCTCCCATCGAAAGCCCTGCGATAAATGTATCCTCTCTCTTCGAGGAAAGGGGAAACATTTTTCTTGTAATCTCCAAAAGTTCCTCTCCTATGAATGTTTCATAATCATTCCAAGGAGTTCTGGATCTGAAATAAAATGAATTATCTCCCGAAGGCATTACCACTGCCAGATTCTTCTCCTCCGCCCATTTCTGAATACGTGTCTGACTAACCCAATCGGTGTAATTCCCAAGAAGCCCATGCAGCAGGTACAGAGTCTTGTACCTTGTATCTTCCTTCGACAAATATTTATTGTTGTCCGCATCGAACTTGTCCACAGGCAAGATCACATTGAGCGGTACGATTCGAAATAATGATTTCGACATGTAATTAACTTGTAATAAAGCCATGACTAACCTCCCAGTTAAAATATATTAGGCGTTTGTGAAACACCACAACCCGCATAAATACGGAATTTTATAATCATTCTATCAATACGTCAAATTTTGTATCACCACAGATTTTTCTCTACATCACCCTTAAGATATAGATTACCATTTACACCATGTTTCAAAACAGGAAGTTGCTCGCGCTTAACTATATAGGATATATTTTGACGTGTACATCGTGAACTACTCGGCAATTGAATTGCCAAAGCATCTGATTTGCGGAGCTTTCGCTCCGTAGATTCAGGGTGCGTCCATGACACCAATACTGCTTTT
>NZ_FUXA01000004.1:3894-333984 GCF_900167085.1 Eubacterium ruminantium | reverse complement strand
TAGATGCTATGAACGTAATTACGGACGTGATGGCATCATCAATCTGGTAAAGTACAGCAGAGAAAACAGAGGAATAGATACAGCTTCGTTGACAAATGTTACGCCTGAAAAATTTACCCTTAGAGATATCATTTCTGAACATTATGATCAAGCAAAAAGTTATATAGATCGAATACAGGTACATGTACCGGAGGGGACAGTGCGAAAGACAGCCTCAATAAGGCTGCATCAGTTGTTGTTCTAGGGTTTGACAAAGCAGACGGATAAAAGTAGAATAAGGCAAACAATTCTAAATCATTATATCTAGAAGCTTTTCTTTTTATGCTCTCCCAACTGACAACAGATTTACTCCATCAATGGAGAGTTTGATGTTGTCACACAGGACGAAATAGGATATATTTTCTATGAAGTGAAATTCAAAAAAAGGAAGATATCAGAAGAAGTTATAGCTGAAGAAATCCGTCAGATACAGAATACAAACCTGAATTGTTATAAATATGTTTTCTTTTCAAGAGCCGGATTTACAGCAAAAGAGACTGACGAGATTAAACATATAGAACTTTCTCAATTATTTTGATCATACATAAAACAAGCCGGATGAAAGCGAATATGCCCTCATCCGACTTGTTAATTTTGTGTATTAAATTTTTACTGATCTCCAACAGCATGAATGATTTCAGGAAGCAGCTGCTTCTTACGGCTCATTACATGCGGCATGTCATATATATTCTTTCCAACTGCTGAATACGGAAGATGTCTGTTGCCTCGATGATCTGTGCACAGGAGCGCACTATGTTCATGAATTACATCCGTGATCATCAGTACAGCCCAGTCAAGACCTCTCATATTTCTTATATCATTAAGCGCTTCCAGATATCTGTCTGAATAATCCCTAAGATCATTGAGTGTTGTAACTTCACACTGACCAATGCCTATATTTACACCATTTTCTGAATAAGTCTTGAAGTCAGCAGCTATCTCAACCTGCGGATCTTTATCCTTAAGTCCACCGACTCTTGAGAACATTGACATACCATATTCTTCAACGTCAACTTTTGAAATTGATGCAAGAACATGCGCTGCTACCACATCATCTCCGGTTGTTGTTGGACTCTTCAAAATGAGTGTATCCGACAGAATTCCTGTTAAAAGAACCTTTGCCATCACGCTGTCCGGTGTACGGTTATTTCTGATATATTGCTGATATACGATTGTACATGTACTTCCAAGTGGTTCAGCGCAAATAAAAATCGGCTGCTTGGTCTTGATCGCATCAAGTCTGTGATGATCGAGGATTCCTACGATATTGGCTGTTTCTATTCCTCTGATACTCTGTCCCGGCTCATTGTGATCAACAAGTATCACATTATATTCAGGAAATTTAAGGAAGCAACGTCTTGTGACAAATCCGACATATTTATCATCCTCATATACCGCAAGTCCTCTTTCATCGGATTTCTGAAGTATTGCCCTTGCTTCGTCGAACAGCTCATCCGAAGACAATCTTTCTTTCTGAACCGACATTATCTCTTTAACCTTCGGAATCGCAGTGATCTTACTATTTTCCGATAATTCTCTCATAGTCCAGTTGGTGATATCATCCACCGTAAGAAGACCAAAGAATTCATTTTTATTGTAGACCGGTATCGCGCTCGGATTATTTTTCTCATATACCGCAGCTACAGCGGTCAGCGAATCCTCTGCATCGATCTTATAATCATCACTCAGCATGACATCCTTAACTTTTGGATATACATCACGCATATAAACAGGAATATCTATTTCCAACTGTTCCAGGATATGTCTCGCACTTTCCGACAGATGACCGCATCTGACCGGTATATAGGTATTCTCCGCATCCTGCATGTTCATCAGCCCCGCATATCCGTACGCACTGCACACACTGTCGAGATCAGGATTCCTGTGCCCGGTCACATAAACTGTACTCATCCGTTTTTCCTCCTTAAAAGCCATCTGGTTATTTTATCTGAGCTTCTATTATAGAGTCGCCTCCATACCGCGTCAACAGGATACTTATTCATTCCTACCCGACTAGTTCTACTATAAAACTGATTACTCCACTCTGAGTCTGTCAACTACACTGGTTTTGCTGAGCTTGTTATATGCTATGACCGGTATGATGACTACCAGAATCAGAATAAATGGTAAACATATAAGATTCGGTACAAGTGTAAATTTCCACACAAATATAGGAATTTCATTCGACAGCATTTTTATAAGCGTCAGATTAAGGATAGAAGAAACTATGAGCGATACCACTGCCGACCATATGAAATATCTGCCTCCTTCCTTAATAAGGCTTAGTCTCTGCTGTTTACCGGTCATTCCAACAGCTTCGAGCATGGCCAGCTCTCTGCTTCTTACCAGTATTGATGTAATGACGGTATTTGCAAAATTCATAAGTCCTATAAGTCCCAGTATTATAGCAACCACAGCACCTACAACTTCGAACATTCTTTTAAATCCGGAATACTCTTTAATGACGCTTTCCTTGGAGTCATAATCCAGATCAGGATTAACTGAATTGGTATAATTTTTCAGCCAGTCATTTATATATTCTTTCTTGGAATCCTCTACATCCAGGATAACTCTCATGGCA
Organism: Eubacterium ruminantium; assembly: GCF_900167085.1. Lineage (GTDB taxonomy): Bacteria > Bacillota > Clostridia > Lachnospirales > Lachnospiraceae > Eubacterium_Q > Eubacterium_Q ruminantium. The sequence continues at coordinate 331,364 of NZ_FUXA01000004.1, read as the reverse complement.
TTCCAATCAGACCCGTTAAGTGCAAGAAATTCATCTTCAGGAAGTACGTAATTGCATTCGAACATGCCATAATGTCTGAGTTCGATAGCCAAAGGAATTTCAACTATCGCATAGATTTCATATTCTTTAACAGGCGCATTTTCAAAGCTGTCAATTTCGAATTCCTCTCCTGACTCACTTACAACCGTTTTGGTTTCAGCATTTTTAGGATCATAGCTTTTTATACCAATCTTGTCTCCCACATCCAGGAAATCCGTTTCTCCATCATCTGTTACAAATCTCGTCATGAGTACATAATTTCCTGAATTAAATGTATCCCAGTCAATCTTATCGCTTCCGTCCTTTGACTTTATAACCTTCAGCTTGTCCACTGCCAACTTGCTCATTCCATACGTTTTTCCGTCAAGGTCTCTTCTTTCCATATGGGAATCAATGACTTCTTTTTTCATATCGGCATCATAGCCGTATTCTTTAAGCTTCTTATCAAACAGCTTACTCTGCAGTACATTTTTATTTATTTTTTCCCAGTTCTCTTCACTGAATTCCTGATGACCGGAAGCAATGTAAATATTTCCGACAGAATTCACACCGTCAAGGCTGCTTATCTCATCGATCAGATCATGGCTCACAGCCTCAGTATTCACATTTCCTGCAGAAGGATTATCCAGTTTCGCGTCCTGAATATTAAAATCCGTAACAATAAAACTCTCAACATATCTATCCATGCTGAATCCACTGACAAATCCAAATACACTGTTAAGTACGACAAGACCCAGTGATAAGGAGAGAATTACTACTACCAATTTCTTCTTTGGCTTTCCATTTTTACCTCGTTCTCCCGTGTACTTTACCGTCTCCACCGGTGAAACTCTGGCCGCTTTACGACAAGGTTTTCTCGCGCTGAATACCACTGTAATATACGAAAATAAAGCAGCCGCCATAAGCATCCATATATTTATATCGAGACCACCTTTTTCACCACTACTTAAACTGAATTGTCCTGAAATTATCGGAAGAAGATATGCCCCAACCAGAATACCCAGACCGATTCCGATAGGAATTCCGATGATTGAAATAAGATTTGCCCTCTTCATGACGATTTTTTTCAGCTGCTTCTCGGTTGTCCCTATCGTCTTCAGAAGTCCAAATTCCTGAATATCTGAAATTATATTAATGTCGAAGATATTATAGATGATGAGATATCCCGAAAACATAAATATAATTATCAATGCACCGCAGATTATAAGTGCCGACGGATCGATTTTACTTGCTGCATACGCCCAGTTGACTCCATAATCCACATCTTCTCTGAGTCCGGTTCTTGCGATGAGTTTTTTTACTTTTTTCTCTATATTTATACTGTTGCTGAAACTAAAATCTACAGAATATCTTCCGATACCTTCATCCGGTTTTGTCCTTGAATAGGGTTCTGTAACAGCAGGTGCATATTTTTCCTGAAAGATTTTTGATACATAGATCATCTGTGCAGGGCTGATGGGATCTGCCTCATAGTAACCGCTTACCTTAAAGTCTTTAGATACAATCTCTCCGTTGATATTAAGATCAAGTCGGATATCGGCTCCAACCTCACAAGGTGCGCCTAAAGCGTTGAGAACCCGGTCACTTACCACAACTTCATTTTCCTCTTTAGGCATTTTTCCCTTTGCAGGATAGCTGAAACTATTTTTAGCCTCTTCTGCTTCCGAAAAATAGCATTCGGAATACAGCTTGGCCAATTCTTCATTTTCCCCGAAACCAACAAGGATCCTATATGATACGGATTCAATTTCCGGATCATCCTTCACCTGCTTATATTCTTCCTCAGTAAGATTTTTAAATCCCGCATGACTTGTACCGCCAACCTGTCTCATGGTGGATTCCTGCTCTTTATTGATCATGCTTCCTCCAACTGAAAATAGTGTCGAAAAAAGCAGGCTTGTAAGGATAACCGCAAATACAAGTATGACGTATTTATTCTTCTTGGATTTCACCCCGCTGTAGGTCAGATTATTTATAACATTTTTGTTATTTACCTTTTTCATTAATGTCCCTCTGTTATTTAGCTATTTATATTTTTTTATATTCCGATAGATTCTGTTCCACTCTGTTCCGGCAGAGTTTGTTCTGTCAGATTCCGGCAGATTCTGTTCCGCTCTGTTCCGACAGAGTTTGTTCTGTCAGATTCCGGAAACTCATACATCAAATTTATTTACGATTATACGATATGACCATCTTCGATCCTTATAGTTCTGTCTGCCATTTGGGCAATCTCATCATTATGTGTGATCATGACAATGGTCTGATTGAACTTTTGTCCTGTGGTCTTCAGAAGTCCCAATACATCCTGACTTGTCTTTGTGTCCAGATTACCTGTAGGTTCGTCTGCCAGGATTATCGCAGGCTTCGATGCGAGTGCTCTTGCAATAGCAACTCTCTGCTGCTGTCCGCCCGAAAGCTTAGAAGGAAGAGCCTTCAGCTTCTTTGATATTCCAAGAGTTTCAATAACATTATCTATATATTCCTTATCAACCTTCCTGCCGTCCAACTGTATCGGAAGAACTACATTGTCATAAACCGAAATGCTCGGCACCAGATTAAAGCTCTGGAAAATGAATCCAATCTTCCTTCTTCTGAAAATGCAAAGCTCATCACCCTTAAGTTCCGATATATCTTTATCATCTATGATTATCTTTCCAGCAGTCGGATTATCAAGTCCTCCAAGCATATGAAGCAGTGTTGATTTACCGCTTCCGCTTGTACCTATGATGCTTACAAACTCTCCTCTTTCAACAGACAAGCTTACATCATCAAGCGCCTTTACCAATGTTTCATTTTCTCCGTAATATTTTTTTATATGTTCTGCAACCAGTATACTCATTTATGTCCTCCGTCTCGTTTCTTATGCTTTATTTTACAAAAGCTATAATATCATCTGTTTCTTTCCAGATTATTTCTGAATTCTTTCATTTTTGAAAGAATTCGAAGAATCACATTTTGCATGAATCATTGAAATTACGTTTTTCATAAATTAGAGGAATTACGTTCTGCATGAATCATTGAAATTACGTTTTTCATAAATTATTGGGTAAGAATTATGTATATCGGATGCTTGCACAAAAATTAGGGGATACCGCATGTTTGCACGATATCCCCTAATAATTATTTTCTAAGATATATTATAAACTCTCCGCCTTCTCTCTTATCATTTGGAATGACCTTTATATAGCCATCCTCCTTCGAGAGAATCTCTCGTGTAAGATAAAGTCCTATTCCTACGCCTTCCTCCTGCTGATAATCGCTGCTCCTGTAAAAGCGTCCGAATATCTTTGCGGCATCTTCTTCAGAAATGCCTTTTCCCTCATCCACCACATGTATGGCGAGATACATATTTGTATCGAATGTGGAAACGGTTACTTTTCCTCCATCAGGCGAATACTTGACTGCATTATCCAAAACGTTCAGTAATGCTTCAAGTGTCCATTTCATATCAAATGATGCCGTCCTACCATCTTCGCCTGCATCATTTTGAACCATAAATGTTATGTTCTTTGCTACAGCCTTCGGCTTGGCCGCTGCCACTGCCGAATTTATCAATTCATTTACATCAGAATGCTCTGCCACTACTTCCAGTGTTCCGCTTTCCAATCTGGAAAGTTTTGTAAGCGAATCGATGAGGAATTCCAGCCTCTGATTCTGCCTCTTTATCTCCTCAGCATATTTCAAAATCTTCTGTGTTGATTTCTCCAACTCCGCGGATGAGTGATTTGATGAGTTGATTCTGACTGACTCACCGGCTGAGTGAATTGAGGAATTCATTTTGTCTGCCTCTGTGTCTGAGTGCGTTGAGGAATTCATTTTGTCTGCCTCTGCCGCTGATCGATTCGAGGTGTTGATTTTTACCGCCTCTTCATAGAGAAGTTCCGTATACATTTTTATATTAGTCATCGGAGTCTTGGTCTGGTGTGATATATCAGATATAAATTGCTCCAGCCTGCGTCTCTCCGCCTCAAGATTCTGATTGGATAACACGGAGTTTCCCAAAAATTCCTTCCACTTCGATTCCAGCCTCGACATTCTTGTCTCATCATAGCTGCTCTCGGAGAAGGTTCCGTTCAGCGCATCATCAATCATTTTATCCAGTTTATCTATTGTTTTATTAGTAAATATCATTTTCGTCCTGTTGCAGTTTTATTTGCAAATATCATTTTCGCTATACTGCATTATCTTCCTTATTTATTCAAACTTGTAGCCCTGGCCGTAAATGGTACTTATATGCTTCTCGCCACCTCGGGTTTCTATCTTGCTTCTAAGTCTGTTGACTGTGACAGAAAGAGCATTTTCTTCAACATACTCTCCGCTGTCGCCCCATATTCTTTCAATGAGTGTATCTCTGGTAAGGATTATTCCCTTGTTGTCCAGAAGTATCTTCAGAAGACGCTGCTCATTAACACTGAGGAACAGATCCTCGCCATTTTTACTGAAAATGAGCTTTCCGAAATCAAATACCATCCCGTCCATCTCATATACATCCGGCGATGGAGTATTGGCCGCCCCTGCTTCCGTGACCTTACTGCGGCGGAGAAGTGCATTTACTCTTGCTCTCAGAACCGCGAGACTGAAAGGTTTTGTCAGAAAATCGTCAGCTCCCATGGTAAGCCCTGTCACTTCATCAATTTCAAGATCATTTGCCGTCAGGATCAGAACCGGAACATTTCCATTTTCTCTGACATATTTCAAATAATCATAACCGCTTCCATCAGGAAGATTGAGATCGAGAATTATGAGATTAATCTCGCTTCCGTATTTGATATAGCCTAATTTTGCTGCCTCTATCGTATGTTCTTTATAAAATGTATCTGCCGTATCTGAAAGCGATATTGAAATACCTTCGCTCAGCGATATATCGTCTTCTACTATCTGAATTATCATTATTGTTCTCCGATTAGTCTGTATTTCTTTTTATTTCCTCAGTATAAACATTGTTCGCGAGGATATCAATTATTATTATGTTTTCCCATGCTGACTTTATCAGATGCGTTACATTTGTGTTCGGGAGGATATCAATTATTATTATGTTTTCCCTGCTACTGAGATCTGTTTCGAAACTCTGTCGGACGCATCCCTGTGATCTTTCCAAATTGCCGCACAAAATGCATATCCGATGCATACCCGCAGATATGAGCAATCTGTTTGATACTGTGATCCGTGGTGGACAGAAGGTACTTTGCACGTTCAACACGAGCGGCGATCACGTCATTTACCGGCGCAACTCCAAAGAGTTTTTTATACGTATGTTGAAATGATGACGGACTCATCGCCAAGACATTGGAGATTGCCGAAATGCTCCAGTCCCGCGCTGGATCATTATAAATTGAGATTCGAAGAGCCGATATCTTCTCATAGTTCGTGCCGTTTCTTCCTTGTGATGTTGAATGTAACGCTTCACTCAACTTGATAAAGAAAAGCCGAAGCAACAGATTAATGGACTCGGTTTTATTGGGATGATCAAAGAAATACTCGTGACAGAGCATCTCCATAATCTTTGCCGGTTCTGAAAGATTTTGTGAAAAATGAAGCCGGTCATAGGCAATATCCAGCCCCTGCAGAAATTGTAAATCCTCCTCATTGTCCGGGAGAAAATGAAACCAGTCGTTGCCGAAACGCTCTCCATCCGCACGGTAAAACTGCGGAGTTCCCTTCTTATATAAGACCACATTTCCCGCAGATGCTTCGGTATCACCTTCCGAAAATGTAAATATAGCCTTACTTTTTATCAGCAGTATAAGATAATCCCCGGACCCTTGTGGTCGATTGATAAAAAAATCCGGATCATGCCAGTGATTTATTCCAATATTCGTTATATGCATGCTCTCATCCTCCATCCATATCATAGCATATCCCGCCCTGCCGGTCGACGCCCAATCTTATTCTATTTATCTTTTTTTGCAGGATATGTCAGTATTCTTGCAGAATTATCCATTATATATATCATAGCAAAATGCTAAAATAAAAAAACAAAATACGATAATTAAGATAAATACGGAGGTATTTCTGATGAAAGCCAAAATAACTCTACACAAAGACCGAGTTATTTCCCAGATTGATGACCGTCTCTACGGTTCATTCATAGAACATCTTGGTCGCGCAGTTTACGGCGGCATCTATCAGCCGGACCAGAAAACCGCAGATGATATGGGATTCCGAAAGGATGTACTTGATCTTGTAAAACAGCTGAACGTTCCTATCGTTCGTTATCCGGGCGGTAATTTTGTATCAGGTTATAACTGGGAAGACGGCACAGGTCCTAAGGAGAAGAGACCTCGCAAACTCGAACTTGCTTGGTCTACTATCGAAACCAACCAGGTTGGTATTGATGAATTCCAGGAATGGGCTAAGCGTGCAAATACTGAGATCATGATGGCTGTTAATCTTGGAACACGTGGTGCTGATGAAGCGCGTCAGCTTGTTGAATACTGCAATGCAGAAACTGATACATATTACGCAGACATGCGCCGCAAGAATGGATTTGACAAGCCTTTCGGTATCAAACTTTGGTGCCTTGGAAATGAAATGGACGGCCCTTGGCAAATCTGTCATTTGACCGCACAGGAATATGCCCGCAAGGCTTGCGAAGCAGCAAAGGTTATGAAATGGACAGACCCATCGATTGAACTTGTTGCCTGCGGAAGTTCTTCAAAAGATATGCCAACCTTTGGAGAATGGGAAAGAACTGTACTTCGTGAATGCTATGATAATATTGATTATATTTCACTGCACAGCTACTATGGCAACCGTGATGACGACACAAAGGGTTATCTTGCACAGTCACTCAACATGGACGCATTCATCCAGACTATCGTCGGCATCTGCGATGAAGTAAAGGCAGAGAAAAATAGTGATAAAACTGTTAATCTTTCATTTGACGAATGGAATGTATGGTTCCATAGCAATGAGCAGGACAAGCAGATTCCACGTTGGTCTATCGCACCTCATCAGCTTGAGGATATCTATAACTTTGAGGATGCTCTCGTGGTAGGTTCACTGCTTATTTCTCTTATCAACCATTCCGATCGTGTAAAGATTGCTTGTCTGGCTCAGCTGGTCAATGTAATTGCACCGATCATGACCGAAGACGACGGCTGCTGGCTGCAGACAATTTTCTATCCATTTATGCACGCATCCGTATACGGCAGAGGCAAGGCACTCAACGTTGATATCGCTTGTGATACTTATGATACAAAGGAACTCAAGAATGTTCCTTATGTAACTGTTGCTGCAACTGAAAATGAAAATGGCGAGGTTACTGTATTTGCTGTAAACCGTTCTCTTGAAGATTCCGCTGAGATAGAAAGCATCGGCTTCGACGGCTTAAAGCTTACTTCCCACACTGTATTGAACTGCGATGACATGAAAGCAGTGAATTCATTTGAGAATCCTGAAAACATTGTTCCTGCAGAACTTCCGGTAGACGGACAGCTCATCCTTCCTGCACACTCATGGAACGTTCTTCGTTTCAGTAAATAATAAATCTATCATATATATGAAACGTGCGCCGCTAGGCGCACTCAATAAATGGGCAGTCCCGCTAAACGGCTTGACTGCCCATTCGATTATCTCAATGTTAATTCCAGCTCTTCCAAACATCAGGCTGATATCCTAAAGTTGACTGCTTTCCATTTCTTACAACAGGGGTTTTGATCACTGATTGATTCTCAAGGATTTTCTCAAGCTTGTCCTCATCGGCAATATATTTGATGAGTGCAAGGATATCCTTATCCTTTCCTTCCCAGTTGATCATGTTATCTATTCCGCCATTTGCCTGAGCGACTGATGTAAATTCTCCCTTGCTCATGCCTTTTTCTTTCATATCCACAAACTGATATTTGATTCCTCGCTCTTTGAAAAATCGCTCGGCCTTTTTCGTATCATTGCACTTCTTCGTACCAAAAATCTGTATATTCATTATTTTTCAATCTTACCTTTCCAGTCAATAATTCCGCCAATATCAACAATGTTAGTGTATCCCTGCGCTACTAACTTTTCGGCAGCCTGCTTACTTCTATTGCCGCTTCTGCAGTATACATATATCAGCTGATTCTTGTCCGGAAGTTCTGCCGGCGCTTCTGTTCCGATTGATTCATTTGCCACATTGATTGCTCCCGGTATATGTCCACTTGAAAATTCATCCAAGCGTCTGACATCCAAAATAGTGTATGAACCATCTGCGCCGGATTCAAAAATCTTTCTCGCCTCATCCATTGATATCTTTTTATAAGCCATTTTATTTAGCCTCCATTTTTTCCTGTGGTGAATTATATACCGCCGTATCACGCTCTATTCCACGCAGCATCTACCGGTCATAATCTTTTTTAAATTCCTGTGGTGATCATGCTCTATTCCAAATTTCATAGCCCTGCCGTCTGGCAGAATCATACACGGGTTGCATATTCTTCTGCAGGATATTCATGAATTCCTCTTCGCTGTTGCCCTTGCGGTACAGCTCCTGCCCTGCCCAAATAGAATGCAGATAAGTATAGTTCTAATATAACATAAAAAGAGCCGAAATGCTTCTACGTTTCTACGATTGCATATGGACTTTCATACATGTTGCGTAGCTGTTCTACAGTATTGTATTGCTCGCCGATGCAGAATTCCTTCGACCATGTCATATAATAAGCCCACGGAGTATGAGACTGCTCCAACATTTTGATATCAGGAAGGTAGCCTACCTCTGCCAGTGCCGCCACCTTATTTTTCGTTGTATCATTTATTAGTTTCAAATATTCATCACGGTAGTCGGTAGATTTATATTCTGTCAGATAAATGTCCACAGAAATAACATCAACATATTCATCACCCGGATATCCCTCAGGCAAACGACAGTTCCACACCCATAAAAGATTATTCAAATGGCAAGTCTCCGTAAAATAATGATACATGAGAATATAAAGTTTCTTAGCTATTTCCGGGCCCTTTGCTCCCCACCAGAACCATTCTCCGTCTGACTCGTGAAATGGGCGCCAGAGAATAGGAATATCTTTTTCTGAAAATGGTTTCAGATAGTCAGCTATTATCTTCATATCATGATAAAATGCTTCTCTTTCTGAAGACCCTTCTACCAGGATTTTTGCAGCATCAAAATCTGTATTTTTTGTATAAAAACTTTTATCGTGTCCACCAAGTGGAGAAAACCAATGAAAAGAAAATGTCAAAATCCCTTCTGAATTTTCAGCCCATTTCATTGCAGTTTTCAAAGTCTCACGGTTCTCGTATATTTCTGTAAGGCATTCATTTGATGCATTTTCATAATTGATATTTGGGGAATAGCTTAACAGCTCAAAGCCTCGAAGTTTCGGTTTTTTCCCTGTCTTTGAAAAAATATAATCAACCTCTTCCATCGGTATGGTCTGAGTGTGCTGTCCTGTTATAATAGCTTTTCCCGCTGTCTCAGATAAATAGTTCAATAACATTTTTGCATTCTCTGATGCATTTTTGTTTACAGGTATTTGCATAATATCTCCTTTCAGTTTGTCTGGCGGAGTCTGTTTATCATTTCAATACACATTCGTCCGTTATGGTAAGGACATTTCCAGGCATGGACAAGTGCCTGATTTGGTTTGACTGTATTATCAGGCTCAATATCTTCAATCCATTCACCTGTCACAGTATCAATGACATTTTTATTAATATAATCCCATATCTGCTGGGAAATGTACATATATTCCGTGTGATTCGGATTCTTTTGGTACGCATTGTAAAAGCCGATAACAGCCTCTGCCTGAACCCACCATATCTTTTTCCGGCTGATAACACCATTTTCGCACTCATTATACATAGCATGACTTTGAGGATCTATACCATTTATATATGCCTCCGCTGCCAACCCGTTGATAATCGGCAACATTTCCTCATGACATTTTTCATCCCTCAACACATCACATGCTCTGTCAATCAACCATGAAGTTTCTATATCATGACCATATGATTCAAGATTGATTATCGAATTGTATTCCTTGTCGAAGAAAACCTCACAAATCTTTCTCTGAGGGTTATAGATTTTTGTTTTGAAAATTTGCAAAATCTCACGAATTGATTTTCCCACATTGGAAAATCCGTCTGCACGATATAGTTCTGTATATGATTCAAGAACATGAAGAAGAGTGTTCATTGTACGGTCAGCCAGAACACCATTTTCAGAAAGTTTATCATTGAAAACCGGTGTGAAATCACGGTTAAAAGCCTCCAAATATCCTTTTTCATCCCGACATTTTTCTTCTATGGTACGATAAAGCGTATATGCCAGATTCAGAGCATCTTTTCTCCCGCTAACCTGATAGTAAACTGATAATGCGTAAACTGAAAATGCAAGATTATAAGTGTGCTTGACATCATCAAGTACAGATCCGTCCGCATTCACCGACCAAAATATGCCACCATATCTGTGGTCAAAAAAATAGTTCACCAAAAAGTTATATGCATGATCCGCCATCCTAAGCAGCCCTTCATTTTTCAGAAGTTTATACGAAGCAGAATAAAACCATAGTATCCTACTATTTAATATGGCTCCTTTCATACTATTTTTATCCGCCACTCCATGATCATCTGCATACCCGTAAAAACCGCCGTGTTCTTCATCTTTCATATTGTTCCAGAACGGAATAAGATCATTGCATAAATGATCATAAAATGATTCCTCTCTCATGAAAATCATCCTCCCTTCCATAGTATATAACCCACGTTATTTATATGGTTGTGTTATATCATGGCGGATATTATGAATCCATTAAATAAGAACGAAATAATTGTACAAATCTATCATATGTATTTGATGTCAAGCAATTAAATATGGTAATATGGAAATATAAAAATGTTAGAATTATTAAGCAAAAGAGGACTACAAATGCAGATATTTGAATATATAGACGCACTGAATCAACCATATGATATTTTTTATTCGCATTCAGTTGATTCACCGCTTCATTGGCATTATTATAGCGAAATCATATACATGGAAAAGGGCTCCATAACAGTAGAATGTAATGATGAAAAATTAATCCTAAATGAGGGTGAGCTTTGTTATTTTTACCCGCTGCAGCTGCATGGTATTACCAAGGCTAAAGATGACGACGTCACATATGCGGTGATCAAGTTTGATATTCACACCCTCAATATTCCATCTGCCTATCTGACAAAAATGTTTGATTATTTTTTGAGAAGAACTAAAGAAGAAGATCTTTGCCTGGTGTTAAATCGCGAAGAATCCTCTTCCAAAATGTTGCCTCAAATGATAAATCTGATTGTGGAAGAATACCGAAATAAAAATGAATTTTACATGTTGAACATTCAGGCAAATATCCAAAATCTGCTGATTTTTATGGCTCGTAACCTGAAAAAGGATATCCGTGTATTTCAGAAGAAACAAACAGAATCTGATTTTTCCTTTTTTCATATTTTAGAATATATTGATATGCATTCCGGCGAATCCCTTGAAATACAGGAACTCGCCAGAATGTGCCATATGAGTTATTCAAATTTCGCAAGACTCTTCAGAAAAAAATACGGACGTTCTTGCAAAGAATATATAAACTACATACGTTTAAATAAGGCTCAATATCTACTCCTCAATTCAGAATATGATCTGAACTATATTGCCACGGAAACCGGTTTTTTTGATTGTAGTCATTTTATCAGGACCTATAAAAAATGGAAAGGAATAACACCTAAGCAGGAAAGAATTTCTCACGGACTTTCCGCGCCCGGTGATACATTTTAGATTTTACTGATCAGTCCAGTGATTGACATTCTATAGTTTTCATCATTTCACTAAAACCGTTGCGCTCATCTTTTCCACCTTTGGTTGTATGTTGTTTGGGGTATGATAATTTATAGTTCAACTCGTTCCCACATTTCTTTTTCCGGGTTCCGGCTCAGCCGCACCACGTGATCATATCCCAGTGATAACAGAATCTCTTCAGCCTGAACATAACCTGCATCCAGAAGTTTTGCATCATGACAATCCGAATTAATTATAACCTCACCACCCCAGTTCTTCCATTCTTTAAGCAAAAATAAAGCCGGATAAGGTTCTGTCATATACCCTCTTGCAACTCCTCCTGTATTTACTTCAAGCAAAGCATTTGTATCAACAAGATCTCGAAGGGCATCCAAAGCCATCATCTTATAATCCAAAGAATCTTCGTCATATAAATGCAGCGCCGCATTGTTATACCTGACAAGATCAAAATGTCCTATTATTTGGGGCTTTGATTCTATAACGTAATCCCTAAACTGTGTAAAATACCTTTTCGCCATTTCGAGGCCATTTCCGTCACAATATTCATTTATATATTTCTGCATAATCTCAGCCGGCGCATCAACCCCACTATAGCTACCGTCAGGTATCTTGAAATAATGCATAGAAGCAATAAAATAATCGTACTCCGTCGATTCCGAGCAACTGTACATATCTCTTTCAATCCCGAGATAAACTGCCATACGACCTTTGTATTCTTGCTTGATCCTACGTATTTCATTTATATAATCACATTCCCTTGAAGGATCGATACAATGTGCCGGATCAAACATCTGTGGAGCATGTGATGTAAAACCAAGCGATACAAATCCCATTTCACATGCCGTTCGAGCCATCTCCTGTGCGGTTGATTTACCGTCACAAAAGGTAGTGTGAACATGTGCTGAAGATAATATAGATTTCATTCAATAAGCCTCCTCTTGCTTCAACATATGATTTTTTCCCCAAAAAGGTAATTGGTAGTTTTAGGAAGGAAAATACATTTACCGTATAGATATTTTTGTATAATCAACAAAGCCTCTCTGTTGCTCTTGTTTTTGGTGCGTCTTCTTCACATGAGTTTTGTCTATCAAGTTCATCTTGATAACGCTAATAGATACTCCTCAAACCCAATCAAATCCAATTCACTACAAAAAGCTAAAGTATTGATCCTATATGTATTATCAGTACCTTTTATCCACTTTATCCACCAGCCCCTTTATCCTCTCCCCCATACTTCATACCCTTGCCGTCTTGCCGAATCATACACTGGCTGCATATTCTTCTGAAGTATGTTGAAGAATTCTTCTTTCGTATTTCCCTTGCGATATAACTCCTGCCCTGCCCAAATAGAATGCAGATTATCTCTGTAGCACGACTCGTATAATTTTCTAATGCCTTCTTTCTCATGAATCAGCTGATACATGATAAACTGATTCTTCGCAAATCTGCTGAAAAATGGATCCCATTTCGGAAGTCTGTTGCTCTTGGAAGAGTTCAATGAAGAATCCATCGGCATCAGATTCCACAGCTCATCATTCATGACAAATGACCATGGAATAAAATGATCCACATCATACTGCTTTATTTCAACCGGTTCTTCTGTAAATACATCCATAATCCGGTTCACATCCAGAATGCTATCCCAAAGCTTCCGCACATTATTTAGCTTTCGCATCTTTTCATCCATCGGAGCCAACTTGTATATCAGTCCCGGCACTTCCGGATTATTATTCTGCAGCCATTTTACTTTCTCATACTGAATCCAGCCCAAAATCGACACGGTCTGATCCTGTATCATTTCCACCCAGGCATCTTGAAAATAAACTTTCTTTTTAAGCTTACTTTCCTCTCCCAATATGTATGGCAAAAGCACGGTGTCTTTATTTATTTTTTCGATGAAAGCGGTCATCCTGCGAACACTTCCCCAGTCCACCGTCCCCTCGCTTTTATTAAAGAATCCGGCCAAAGCTCTGTATGGAACCATATTGGTAAGCTGCTCTTTATAAGCCTTCAACTCGGAATCATGCTCTGCAATCGCATTTTTAATCTCAACCTTTGAAGCATTTGCGGGCAAATCCGAAAGCTGTGTGAGATGTAAAACCGCTCTTTCCAAGCCATCTCTCACCTGCCCGTCCAACTGCATTCCGCTTAAATGAATATGAAATTCTCTCACGGAATACCAGGCATTGCAGATCATTTCATTTATGATTGCATCAAAAGTTGTTTCCTTTATACCCTCAGATATCAGCTGCACAATCGCTTCCAGCCAATAAAATTTATAGCAATAAGAAGGATCTTTCATCATCAGAGAAAACGACTCTATATCCAATGTATTATAATATTTTCCGTCAATCGATAATGAATATCCGACCTTCGTAAAATCAGAATCAGTCACTTCTCCTCACCCCTTTCCTATGCCAATAAATATAGTTCTAATTTTTCCTTTAATCAGTCCAGCGATTGACATTCTATAGTTTTCATCATTTCACTAAAACCGTTGCGCTCATAGAAACGCATTCCGTCGACATTTCCCGGAAATACCTGTGTGCGAATAAAGTCAACTTTATTTTCTTTGCCATAGTCTTTAGCAGCCCGAATAAGCCCGGCTCCAATCTTATTATTCCGCATGTCTTCACGCACACAAAGATCTTGCATATACACGACACTCTGCGGCTTAAGGCAGGAAACCTTCTTTTGCTGAAGGATCATAACATGTACAAAACCTACTGCCACCCCATCAATGTCCGCAACAAGGATATCCTGGTTATCACTCTCGAAGATATTCTGAAAGAACTCATCCGTTCTTTCGCCAATAACAAAATGTTCCGGCTGATATCTTACTCCATCTTCTTCCAGCGCCAAATACAATTCCCGTAGCGCCTCTATATCATTTGCAGTTGCTTTTCTAGTGTGAACATGTGCTGAAGATAATATAGATTTCATTCAATAATCCTCCTTTTTGCTTCAACATATGATTTTTTCCAAAAAGGTAATTGGTAGTTTTAGGAAGGAAAATACATTTACCGTATAGATATTTTTGTATAATCAACAAAGCCTCTCTTCTCATAAATTTCTTTCATATTTTCATTTTTTGTCTCATTTGCCTGCTTCATATAACTCTCATATTCTGCTCCACCGACTTTTCGATCAGCTAACCATTTGTTTACATTATTGTATATTTCAATATTTTCTGCTTTCTTTCTTTCAGCCAATGGGCGCATAAATGGGTTATTCTTAACAAATTCATCCATTACTGTAAGAAAAGTCTTTCGCTCTTCCGGAAAAACTTTTTCTCTATAATCCAGAAGTTCATCGGCCTTTTGTGTAAGCACAGCAACATCTCTTTGTAGTTCCCACAAAACCGAATATGCAAGCTTATATATATCTTCAAGTGTTTTAGTCATCTCAAAAAAATCAAGCACAAAAGGCATAAGTTTCTGCTGAGATTCGTTCATTGCATTCAGTATTTCCGCATTGTCGCCCTTTTTATATGCAAAACTGAATTGTCTTATAGCATATTTATCAACATCAAAGTTTAGTGAATATTTATGATATAAGCTTCGAAGATCTATAATATAACGATTGCCGATAGTCAGAGGATTTTCATCAAACTCTGTCAGCCGAAGACTCATTAAGCCTACTCCAACACAAAGGGAAGCCTTCCACCGATACCATCACCACCAGATGACATCTTTGCAAACATTCCCGTCATCGGCATAAATGTGCAACTGAAATAGAATAATCCGTGTATCAACATCAGTGCTCTGAGCCACTTATTCTTTCTCATATCATTTACATTTCCATAACGCCATCGGATGATCTCTCAATCGCTCTATGATTTCAGCGTTCTCAAAAAGTAACTCCGGTTTATATTCTTTTTCTATAAACCTTTCCATATACTCTATTTCTGCTTCTGTCAGTTTCATAAGCGATGCTATGTACTCCTTCGCCTGCTGTTTCTTCCCCTCAAGATCAAACTTATCTTTTACAGCCAGAACCGGAAACAGATCAGATTTTATCTTTGAAAAGACAAGACTGTCTATGACTGATGTATCAAAGTCTTTGTTCACTTCTATTGCAGAAATCGTCGCATAGAAAATGATGCATTTCCTGAACATGTCCTCTTCACCTGAAAACAGCTTCATATCAGCCATATTGCAGAAGTCATACAGATCCCTTGCGGCAGCCCTGCTTATCAGAGCATTGGTTTTTGCCGCAAAGATTTCCATAGCCGCTACCGTTCTGACCTTTATCGGCTCTCCGAAAGCTTCTGTTACAAAGACTCTGTCTTCTGACGGAAGCACGTGTGTTCTCAGAGAATAGTTAATCTCTATTTTGATCATATCCTTATTGCCAGCAGCATTCACATAGTTATAGTGGAATGCGTCCAGGCTGTGACTGAATCTTGAAGCATTGGAAAGAGAATATCCTTGCTCCGACATATATCCCTTCAGTATCTCCGTCAATCGCTCTCTTTCGTTTTCCGTCTCTTCTCTTGTCAGATTCGGGATAAAATCCATATCTATATCAACTGACAATCTTGGAAGGTTGAAAACCGTCAGATTTATAGCAGTTCCACCCTTAAGCAATAGGTGTTCACGCATATATTCCTCTGTATTCAGGAATTCAAGAATTGTTTTCAAACGAAGAACCTTCTCAAATGTATCGCGATTAAATCCAAATTCCCGTGCCCTTGCATCAAGCTCTCTTCTGTTATATTGCGGCATCCTCTATCCCTCCGTTCTTCATTTGCTTTATATTCTTTGGATATACCAGTTTCCATTCACCCGAATAGCACGGCTCACTTATACCGTTTGTCAGATATCGCTTTGAATTTCCGCTTCTATCATTACATATCTTTATAAAATCATCACTTACGCCAAGCTCTGTCTGATATTCATTAAAAATAAAACCGGTCTTCTGATATAAAAAGGCACTGTCATATCCGGCCAGATAGTTTATCATTTTTGCCTCATCAATACTGTTCACGGACACTACACACGAAAGCACCTCTTCCAACCCGGCGATAAGATTGATATCCTTTATGGAATCTACTATCGTCCGCTCCTTATCCGTAACCCTCACTCCACCGCTAAACTCCGGAGAAACTATACCTTCCTTCATCTGTTCTTTGACATAATGATAAGTGTACCCATCAAATTCAAAGTCGTGGAAACGTGTCTCAGAACCAACATAAACCTCATAGAAAACCTGATCGACAGTTCCATAATACTCAAAGGCAGTGTGATGGGATACATAAGAAGATGACGTGATAGCACTGGCAACCTGAAATCTGTTCGCCACCGGTCCTCCATTTTCACCGCTCACGCATGTGTATAATCCATTTCGGATTTTTAATACCATATTCTCCTTAAGAAGTTTTCCCAGCGCCGCTCTTGCTGTGCGTTCGCTAGAATACAATGCATTTACTTCTTTCATGGAAAAAACTGGATACTGTAGCAGTTCATAATACAAATTCATATTCTCGCTCCATGATGTTAATTATTTGTCGTAATTTACTCTATATTATGTTATTCTCGTACACATGCTTAACTTATCATTGAGGAACCACTTTGTCAAGTTGGATTTATGTATCTTTCTACTATCATTAATGTCACTAACGTACTCCATCTAAACAAGACGATGCTTTATTGTCCGGCATATTCAGATTTGACCAAAGGATCCTTTATTAAATCTTAACTCCCGGAGATTTTGCGACTCAAGCTGTAAATATCATATTAGTGGATGTGGCGGGGCGAAAAGCGTCCGGTGGACGGCACTGCATGCCAGTGACATGCGTTAAGTGCGGACCGTAACGAAGTGAAGAATTGATCTGAGCCGACCGGAGCGAAGCGGAGACTTTCGAACCCACGATCTTGACCGTATGAAGATCCTGCTCTAACCAACTGAACTACACTGC
Source organism: Eubacterium ruminantium (assembly GCF_900167085.1). Classification (GTDB taxonomy): domain Bacteria; phylum Bacillota; class Clostridia; order Lachnospirales; family Lachnospiraceae; genus Eubacterium_Q; species Eubacterium_Q ruminantium. Next base: position 313,650 of record NZ_FUXA01000004.1, on the reverse strand, counting down.
AAGTACAGTCGGAGGGGTGCTACGTGCCGGTGGCACGTGTCCAGCACCGACCGAGTCGACATACGAGACCTCGAACCCTCAACCGCCGGATTAGAAATCCGATGCGCTAATCCATTACACCACGTCTGCAAAAAATCGGGATGATGGGGTGCTGATGCCCTGTGGGCATCGTCTAGCACCGACCGGCGCAAAGCATCCAGCGGATGCTTGTTATGCGCGGACCGTAACGAAGTGAAGACCCGGCAGGTGAGACTATCGAACCCATATTTACCTTGTCAGGGCTTACGGCTTATAAGGCCGTGGCTCTTACCTGTTGAGCTACATCCCATATTTAGACGTCACAATGGAGATATTTCTCATTTGACGTTAGTGAAAAGCATCCCTATTTATAGGGGTGTTGTTCTTTTTGCATTCCTACCTTCCGTCATTGCTCGCTTTCTAATAGCGACTCAGCAGATAGTTGATAGTCATGCTTATTATTTGATTTTTCGACATTAACCCACTCATACCCTCATATCATACCTCTTCACCATATCTCACCAATATTTTCTGCTGACCATATATAAAATCAAGCCGATAGCTTTTATGACTATCGGCTCTTTTTATTTTAATTACTAAACAATGAATCGTAGCTTTGCTTGATTAAGCCTTTAATATACTCTAAATCATCGCCAGGATAGATCCTGAGTTTTGCTTTCTTAGCCCAGTTGTAGTTATCACCAAGAAGTTCTATTTTGTTTTGTGGATCAGAATACTTAATAGTACGAAGCATCAAGTGGCAGTAGCCGGAGTTAAAATGAAAGTCTGCAAAACTTTTTCCTTCGCTGTATCCAATGTAATGCTTTGTAGTGTTTCTGATTATGTTTTGTGAGATAGAAAGGCAATAATCGTTTATAGTTTCAAAAATATCTAAGAGTTCTTTATTTGCGCCACTAGATAACTTTTCGAAATCTTCCGCTTTAAATTCTTGACTTGTTATTTTTTCGTCAGCAGATTCAGTAATCGCAACCGTCTTATTGCTATCTTCATCGCCTTCATTAACCATGAAACCTAAGCCGAGGACTTCTTTTCTGTATTTATCGTTTGGAAATACGAAATCAAATTCCTTTTCGATAAAGTGCAGGATCTCCATGCCGCGCTCTAATATGCTTTCTGGCGTCCATTCCTTGCTTGGCCATGCAGCAACCATTAATTCGCTCTTGGAACCACTGCTATATCTTTCTTGGATCTTTGAATCAAATGAACGGTTTTGTAGTTTGCTATTAATTCTCGCCGAAAGCGCTAACATATTTCCAAGACTGCCATGAGGAAAATGCAAACATATATAGTGAGAGCTTGTATTCCCGAAAATTCTCTTTCAACACTTCTACTTGTTTTCTCACAGACTGATCCGTCTGGATAAATGACTTTTTTGAAGCCTTATCCATTATTATATTTCTGTAGAAATCAATCTTACTCTCGGAGTCCTGCTTGATATCAAGTGCCTTAACATGATTGCTGTCTTTATAGCGCTCGCTATCCCAGTTATATTTATAATTATTCATTATGTCAGCAAGGAACTTGATATTTCCTCTTACTTCAGATTTATCCTTTTGTTTGAGATAATCCATCATCTCTTTCTGAGCTTCTTCGATGCTATCCAGACGCTTATTTACACTGGCCATCATAGCAGCCATGCATACCATAGTCGGATCCAGACTAACCTTATTAAGCGTTGCCTGGCCACTAACCTTATTCGTCATATCATCAAGAGAACCGCCTATATACCCGGAGCCATCTTTTCTTTTTGCCAGATGCATTCCCTTAGGAACAGATACTTTATAAATACCAGAACCGCCTCCCGGCATACACTTCATGATAGAATCTGCCATAAGCCCAAATCCGGCGCCCATCCCCATCATTTTATCAAGAGAAATCTTTGTATATCCGGTTATTGATTTTCTATCCTCAACCGGCTCCAGAGCAAATTCCATCTCAGTTATCGCCCTTGTCATTTCATTTTTCTTAGCTTCATCACCCATAAAACACTTCTCCTCTTATCATATAAACTACACATTACTCCTCGCGATACGTATTATCATTAAGTATCGGCTCCGGAGCAAATTTACTCTTCGGGGATGTCTCATATCTCAGCTTATACCACTGATAATATGAATAATCCCGGAGATCATCATACGAAAATGTCATACCATTCCTGTACATGTAATCGTAGATTGCAAATTTCTCCGCCAGATCAACATACTGTACTTCAACTGTATTCCGATTTCTTGTTACATATAGATAAATGATGATACATAACAGTACTACATTTAACTCTATACTGATCCAAATTCCTATTCCCATAATTCGCCTTCCAACTATATGTTGTTACAGCTCTATTCCACAAACTTCTTCCCCACCAGTTCCTTCATCCTCTCCTTTGCGCTCTCCGGACCAGTAATCACTACCTTCCCGCCAAGAGCCACGATCCATCCAAGGAACTGGTCACTCACCGCCACATTTACACTTGCGGTGAACCATTCATTATCTATTGGGTGCATCCAAGCGTCCCTGCCGAATTGGTCGATGATGACATTTGCCATTTCGTTCCGGCAACGGAGGGACACGGTTTCAACCTCACCGCCAAACATCCGGAAATACTGCTCATTATATTTTACCTTGTCCTGCTTATTGAAAGCAGCCTTGCCCTTGCGCTTCTTGTCCGTGACGGAAACCTCGCGCATCTTATCAACGCGGAAATGTCTGATTTCCTCCTTATCGTGGTCATAACCGATCAGATAATACCGCTCATCATCAAAATGCAGCGCCCACGGACTGACATTGTAGAAAGCTCCGTCCCTACGGAACTCCTCTTCGCCCTTGACATTCCAACTGAAATACTTGAAGCGAATGGCCTTGTCCTCGCTTATCGCATTGTGAAGGGAATCGATGGCATAGTAGATGCTTTCATTCATATTTTTGACGCGCCCGGCAACCTTTACCTCGCGATCGAGAAGCTTCGCATCATACACGCTAATGTTATTTTCAAGCTTCTTGATCAGCTCCCTGGTCTTCTTCTCAGAGATGAACTTCGAGGACTGGATTGCATCCACCAGGAACTTCAACTCAGCAATCTCAAATACTCTGTTGCCACAGTGATACAGCGTCTTCGAACCTACACGTTCTTTGATTATTTCTATCCCATATTCATCAAGAGCAGCCAGATCCTCGTAAATACTCTTCCGTTGTGCCAGAATTTCATGCTTTGCAAGCTCTGCAAGTATTTCGGACATGGAAAGAGTGTGAGTGTCATCTGTCTGCTCTTGCATTATTTTCGCCAGATAAAGAAGCTTAAGCTTCTGGTTTTTCCCCTTCATAACGGCATCCCCCTGTAATCTAGAAAACCCGCCTTCTCCATGCGGTTTTCCTTGTGTTTGTGGTCCCACAACCACGCTCTAATTTTACCACATTTGGATACATTATACAAAGGGTTATAACAGGGACATCTACATGATTTTCTTCTCACAACCAGCTAATCCCACATTATTATATCCCCCGGAATAAGCTTATACTTACACCGTGGGCACTTGAGTTTATCGTAGTCCTTCCCAACAACAATCTTAAGCTTTCCATGACACTTCTCACATCTATGATCATAGTCCTTGAATTTCTTGAATTTGCGCCTTAGTTCGTCGGGCATGAAATAATTTGAATTACCTGTGTCCTCTGACGAAAAATCGGCTTCTTTGAGCATCTCTTCATCCTCTTCCCTAGGAATATACATTCCGAGATTATAGTCCGATGAAATATCACCGCATTCTTCACAGACAAACAGATCTATTTCGGCATCAATAGCTCTCTGAGGATTTTCCCTAAGGAAATTCATCATTTCATCCCCATATTCTCCATCCAATGCTCTTTTTCTAACCTCTCCATAGACTATCGGAAACATAAATCCTACGCCTATATTCTCTGTTATTTTAAACCCACAATTCGTACAAACTCCACTAAACGCCTGTCCCATATGATCCACCTCCTTTGTCATCCAAACTTATACTTAATTAAGCACTCCTGCAAACACCGGAATTTCCTTCATTCATTTCTGATTTCTGTTATCAAAACATACCTTTTCCATCATCTGCTATAAATCCCAGTATTATCAGTGGTACCAAAAGAAACTTTAACATAAACCTCATCGCCTTAAGCATCAGCCAAAATGGGAATAAACATAATTTCAGTAAACTCTTCATATCTGCTCACCATCCTCCATTAATTCTTATCCCCCAGCAGTTCTCTCCTGCATTCCGCATAATGCTTACACGTCATACAGCATCCCCTGCAGTGCTTATTTCTCATAAACCAGAACTTTAACCGCTTTAACATCCTGTCCTCCTGAACCTGCGTCTCTCAAACCTACTTCTCCACCTTCAGCTCGCATACAGCTCCTCTTTCAGTTACAACAACGACCTTGCCCTTGGCTCTCTTCTTGAATCTGTCATAGATCCTTCCGGCACTATAAGACTCACCGAGTACTGTATTTACGCTATTTGCAACATGTCCTATTGCCCCGAGCCCATCGACCTTCACAAGTATGGCCTCCTTGTCATACTTATTATCCGGCTCCTTAATCAGTTCAACCTTGCTGCCCTTCTTAACAACATCCGTACCGTAGTAATAATTCATTCCTGTGATTGTAAAATATATAGTCTTCATAGTTTTCCCTCCTGATTTTCTTGATTTTGGGACTTTCAGATCCCAAGTCGGTTTCTTTACTACCACCATTCTCACATATTAGGTGTCCGATAAAAATGCCTGCACATTATGTATAGTCGTTACATTAACAAGAAGTTATTTTCTTAATCATTATTGTTCCCTAATTATCTACAGAATATTAAAAGGAACCGGTAAAACACCGATTCCTTCACATATACAACAGCTTATACTATCAACGATTATTTCTTTTGTTACACACTTCCTGCCGTATTTTCTACAGATTTTTCCATTAACAAAAACAATATTATCCTGATGCTGTCTAATGTAGTATTCAAAAAAATAACCGCCCCAGTCCCTAACAAGATTGAGCGGTTATTTTTAACCAATTAATACAGGGCTAACCGTCTATCGGTAGCACCTTTAAGATTATACTATCACCGCTAATACTCATTGTCAAACATATGTTTAGTTTTTATACAAAACTCGGTGTTGTCTCTTTGAACAAATCTCAAATAGTTTATAAATCCAAATACATAATAAATTGAATTTCATCTCTTGAGTCAGGCTGTGAATAATATGCATACATATCTACCTTAGATAATACAGCTCCTTGTTTTTTATAAAATTTACATGCAGTAACATTAATGTTTTGAGTCTCTATAAGCATTTGACTATAACCATCTTCAGTTGCACCGCTTTTGCATAAATCAAAGAGCTTTTGCCCTATTCCCTTATGCTTATATCCATCCTCTACTCTAATATCCCAAAGTACGCAGGCATCTTTTCTGCCCGATAACATGTATATATTTTCTGTTGATCCAGCAACAGTTGCAGCACCTACCGGCTTCTCATCGTCAAATGCCATATAGAATCGCCAAGTGGATATATCAAATGTTTTCTCATATTCTTTAGCAATTTCATATTTACTGTAGTCTTTTATACACTCCTTAACAGGAACTTCATCAAAAATGAAACCACCTAGCCCACTGTCCAATCTTTTCAATTTATATATCGAACGAACTTCAACATTCATTGAAACCTGATCGTATAAATCAAAATACGTTCTATCTACTTCTTTAACATTAATCATTTTTCTCTCCTGTTTATCGACACCATCTAATAATCAAAACTGGAATTATATTTCTCTACATTTGTGTATCCGTACCTTTTTGCCTTTTCCACCATGATCCGGCATTGCGAATTATCCACTATGCTCCCAGGATACATTTCATAGAATAGCGGCGTTGCACTGTCCTGATCAAATGCTATCCAGGCACAGAGCAGTTCTATCTCATCGTATTATTAAATATTATATTTACAGTAGTGTATGATTTCTCCGAAGCCTTGCATTCATCGATAAATCTCGATTCAATATAAATACGTCCGCCGTTCTCCTCAATTATATTTTTGCTGAGCGGAAGACCGATGCCGACACTGTCCGGATTTACTGAAGCTGCATCGGAGGAATGGCTGAAACGTTCAAATACCTTAAGTCTGTCCGCCTCAGGGATGCCTCTCCCGGTATCAGTCACTGTGAGCTTTATCATAAGAGGAGTCCTTGTACAGCCGAGAGTTACGGTTCCACCCTCAGGACTATGCTCGATGGCATTTTTTACAATATTGCTGAGTGCCTCGTGCATCCATTCCGGATCGGCCTCTATCTCTGCCGCAATATTGTCACGTCTTGTATTTTCTTCTATATGCGCTTCATTCTGTTCAACACCGGAAACCATCGTATTTGTAGTGTTCTGTTCGACATCATCTTTAAGATATTCGAACGCATCCTCAACTACTATATTTACTCCCCTCTGCTCGGCCATCGGAAGGAGCTCTGCCGCTGCATTTTGTAGCAGCATCAGTACAGGCGTTTTGATCTTTTTAAATTCAACTGAGTTTATTTCAAGACGAGCAAGCTGAAGAAGCGATAGTGTGAGCCATCTCATCCGCTCCAATTGTCCCTCCTCCCTGCGGAGGATGTCTATCTCTTCCTCACCCCAGTCCTGTGATGTAGCGTGTGATGATAATATATCCGTAAATAGTGTCAAGCTTGCGATTGGAGTTTTTAACTGATGCGACATGTCAGAGATCATATCCTTCAGATAAAGCTTCTGCTCCTTCTCCCTGTCCGCCGCTTCAAGAATACCTGTGTACATATCATAGATTGCTCCCGAAAGCTTGCCAAACTCACCCTCGGTCAGCATTTCCTGCTTTATCGCCGAAAGACCTTCCGATTCATTATTTGCTGACTTCCGAATAGACAGCTCCTTCGCAGCAGTCCTTACACCGGCAATTCTTGCATAAATACGCTTTACCATAACAACCGCCGAAATATACAGAATTACAAGCGCAAGAGATGCAATCAGGCACGCCAAAAGAGGCTCCTTGATCACAGCCGTCAAAACAGTATTTGTGATCAGAAGCACCGAAATAAATACAGTAGTTATTATCTTTATCTCACGTTCTGTATGCATGATTATCACATTTTCTCCATGCGGTATCCGATTCCTCTGACAGTCTTTATATAAGGATCTTTTCTCTTCAGATCCCCGATCTTATCACGCAGCCTGTTCACGTAGACATACAGTGCACTGTCATCAACGAAATTACCGGATTCATCGAATATCTTCTCAAGAATATTTGACCTTGTGAGGCATATCCCCTGATTCTTCAGAAAATACACCAGAAGCTTATATTCGCCCGAAGAAAGCGCAAGCTCTTTTCCGGAAAGAGTTACTGTTGAAGCCTTTGTATCTATGACCAGTTCTCTGTATGAATAAACTCCCTCTGCATTTTTTATATCATCCTGATCCGTGATCACAGGATTTCTTTTGCTGCTTACTCCATCTGCCTTACCGGATTCACCTCCCGGAGCAGTAATCATGTTTTCGTATCTTCGCAGCACTGCCCTCACTCTCGACAACAGCTCTGCGTTTCTAAACGGCTTGGTAATGTAATCATCAGCACCAAGATCAAGCCCTCTGACAACGTTCTCTTCATCCGAAACAGCCGTCAGAAAGATCACCGGCAGCTTTACGCCGGCATTCCTGTATGTTCTGAGAAGCTCATGACCGTTTCCATCCGGAAGCATCACATCAAAAATAAGAAGGGAATATTCAGTCATCCTATTCCCTTCTTCAAGAATCTCCTTCGCACGCGTGAAGGTCTCCGCTACCTCACAGAGATATCCCGCATCTGTTAGAGCAATCTTCAGTCCGACAGCAAGCGCACTGTCATCCTCAACAACAAGAATCTTCTGCATACTTACATTCCTTTATTTGTCAAGACAAATCAATCCTCACGCTTTTTCTCCGAATAGCGAAAAGCAATTAATCCGATCAGATAATATAAACCCACGACCATTATAACACTGATGAGAATTATCAGCCAGTTAATACTGTATCTGATCTGCATAAAACTGTCATTGAAACTGCCTGTATGCCATAGAAATACTCATCCATATAACATACATTACTTCGTCTGCATCGTATCGCTCACGATCTTGCCGTCCTCAAGGTGGATGATTCTGTCAGCCATAGCGGCAATATCCATCTCATGAGTAACTATAACAAGCGTTTCCTTTCGGTCTCGGACAGCCTCAAACATTATATTGATAACCTCTTCGCTGTTACGTTTATCAAGGTTTCCCGTCGGCTCATCCGCAAGTATTAACGTCGGTCTGTTGACGATAGCTCTGCCGATCGCAACTCTCTGCTGCTGGCCGCCGGAAAGCTGACTCGGAAGATGATTTCGCCGATCGGCTAGTCCCAGTCTCTCAAGAAGCTCTTCCACCTCATTCTTATCAACCTTGTTACCATCCAGAAGAATCGGCATAACTATATTTTCCTCAACCGTAAGTATCGGTATCAGATTATACTCCTGAAATATAAATCCGATCTTCCTTCTTCTGAATATAGAACGCTTTTCATCCTTCAGCGCAAATATATCCTCTCCTTCTATCAAAACCTTGCCACTCGTAGGGTCATCTACTCCTCCCAATAGATGCATCAATGTTGATTTCCCCGAACCTGAAGTTCCGACTATTGCCGTAAACTCTCCCTTGTTTATTGTAAGGTCGATATCATTCACTGCTACAACCGCCGACTCTCCCTTTCCATAGGTTTTATTTAATTTCACAGTTTTTATCAGTTCTGACATTTTATTCCTCCGTTTCACATACATTATCCCCGGACTCCTCCGGAGTCTTTACTCCTTCTAATCTGTAAATAAAATATCTCGGCTACTTATAATCATCCTTTATAAGCGAGAGTGCCATTAGACTGGTAGCAATATTTATTACAAATATCGATACAGCAGTTATGATAAATACCGCCCAGTCCATACCAAATCTTATCTTCATAAAATCACTGTGATAAAGTCCGGTCATACCGTTTCCTGCGTAAAGAAGCCGTGAAAGCCCATAGGCAACAAATATTCCAAGAAGTGCACCAAAAATTACCGATTCCACGCTTACCAGTATGCCCTCCGCGAGTACAGCTCTGCGAATCTCCCTTTTACTGAAACCGATATTGCGAAGCAGCCTTATCTCATTCCTTCTCTGCAGAATATCTGAAGACTTTATATTTGTAAGATTAAGCATGATAACAAAAAGAATTATAATTACAATTGTGTAAACTATCTTTTTAACTATCCTCACGCCATCATAATCAAAGTGTCCTTCCGTATCGATATAATATCCGTTCTCTTCAAGATACCGCTGTATAGAGCCGTCTTCCTCCTCAACATCGGTATAGATATAGAACTCTATTATAGAAAAGTAATCATTACCATCTCTTACTACTCTATCCTCATCGATCACCGATCCGTCAAAGTCCCTCAGGTATATAAATGTGAAATCTACTCCGCTGTCCATAGTTTCAGGCAGCTTTTTTTTGAGAAGATCCTCGTAAAGTACATTCGGGATAATTCCTGCTATATGAAGTCTTGTTCCATATAACTCTATATCGTCTCCCGTTCCTATCTCAGGAAGATAATCTTTCTCCCTGAGATCGCCTTTCAAAAGGATAACATTGATCACGCCTTCTTTATCAGTATAATCAAGTCCCTCAGCCTCGCCTTCTATCAGCTTATAGTATTTTTCTCTTATACCCATAAAGCACACCGATTCAAGATTTTCTGCAAGTTTTTCTTTTGAAAGCTCGTCAGGTGCATTGTAATAATCTCTTATTGAATATTCAATATCCACTAAACCACTTTTAGAAGATAGTCCCTTTTCTAAATTATCCACCTTTTCAAGACTAAACGGATCATCTACATAATCCTGATAACCGTCAACTGTATATGTCGGTTTCAACTGATTATTAAACTCAGTATTAAGTATCGTCTGTATGACACATCCTACCACGAGCACTATGGCAAAGCATACTCCAAGGCTGATGACCAAAAGGTAAAAACGACCCTTTCTGATCTTTATATTCTTAAATCCATACCACTCCGGATATTTTAAAAATCCCATTCTGGCGTCACTTTTCTTTTTCCTCTTCAAAAGCTTCTTCAATGTCTTATTATCAACCCCATCCTTACTTCTGAGAGAGTTGATCGGTGACATCTTATAAAGCTTTTCTATTGGGGAAATCATTGAGTATCCCACAATGACCGCCATATAAAGTACAACCATACCGAAAGCTTTACCTATAAAATGAAATCTGAGTGAACCTGTTTCAATAAGTATCGACTGCAAAATCCTATTATTTCCATCATAATCATTCAACAGACTGAACAGCCCTCTGCAGGCGACCGATCCAAAAAACATGCCCAGAGCTGTACCAATAATACCCACAATAAGTGCCTCCAGCAGGATCATCCTGATAATCTGACGCCTCGTAAGGCCAACACATCTGTACATTCCGTAATCTCTTTCTCTTTCATTTACTGAAATATTAAAAGAGTTTCTGATGATGACCATTACAACCAGTCCGAACACAGCACATATCAGCATAAAAAAAGCTATTATGAAGAGTTCGCCACCATTTTTATTAGCGTTTTCTTCATCAAAAAGATTTACCGCAGTCTCATTTACCTCTCCTTCATAACCAATTCTTTCCCCCAATAATTCAGTCTTTTTTTCAAGATTTGTTTTATCTTTGAATCTAACGAGCACCGCAAAACTATCCTTGTCAACTAAGTCAATGTTAAGTCTGCTCAAAAATGCTCCGGAGTTGTTCATATTATAGTTGTAATAATCTTCGTCAAAATAACCATCATTTAAAGAATCTTCATTGACCGTATCAATAGATAGACTGTACATTTTAGATTCTATTCCCGGCGTATCATATTCATAATCAACCTCATAAACCCCGGTCAACAGTTTCTCTTCACCTATATCTTCGTGATGTTCATTATAAAATTCTGTCAGCCTCTCTCTTTCTGCTTTCGTAAGTGACATACACTCGGTTGCAGGCACACCCAAGTCTTCAGATTTCTCCACAAGTGAATCGTACAGTTCTTTATTATCCTTTTTGTATTCTTCAAGTCTCGTAGTAAGAAGCTCTCTCTTATATTCCTTTTCAAGTAAAATATATTCTTCAACAGTGATACCGCAAGGGACCATTACTCTGGGTTTTACCATCCTGCCGACCTTTGGATTCGGGGTGGTGATAAAATTTGGATTATTTAACAGGTATGTCGGCGCTACAATTTCGTTCTCATTCTGAGGAAATCTTCCATATTTCAAATCTTTCTTAACAAAAAAAGACATATCATCAATATATGTAAAATCCCCAACTACGGTTGATACAAAAAGAGTATCTATCCTGCATCCCTTATCATCAATAGATGACCCTTCTTTATTTTTAAACTTGAGAAGTTCCCTTGCTGTTTCTTTATCAACTACGTAACTAGCATCCCATTTGCCTTCCAGCTCATATGCATTAGCATATATGTTATAATTTATATTATATCCAAGTAAAAAAAGTCCAAAAATGATAAATGAAGCGATAGTAATGGCTACTATCGTCATCGTAGTCCTAAGTTTATTCTTCCAAATATATCGAAATACCAGTCCCTTTAAACTTTTCATTTCCTTCTCCATTCCTCACTGCATTCTGTTATACCGGCACTTGATCATATTTTATAAGAATAAGCAAATGCCATAAACCTTTTTATCATACATCCCGATATTAAAATAACTATCTAACAGTTCTCTAACAGATTTAAAAAAATTAAAACTGATAATCAGATACCGGCAATATTCGGGCAATTTTTTCGTTCATCTTCACAGATGAAATCCTCCCGCTCTTCACACGAATGACACGATCAGCCATTGCTGTTATAGCAAAAGGCAGAAACCATAATTTAGCTTCTGCCTTAATACAATCAATTATTCAATTTCAATGAGCACGTTAATCGCAATAACTTCCGATTGAACTTGCTAAGCTGAAACAATGGGTTGAAATGATCCAGCAGCTAAACAAAAGTGGGCTGACAGTGGCGGAGTGCTGTACGGAGATGGAGTAAATCCGTTTAGTCTTCTTTGTAGTTGATAATAAAGTTACTGCCGCTATCAAATGCTTTTGGATCGAGCTTGAACTCTCTGTTTGGTAGCGTTATATTCTTTAGGTTATCACAATCACCAAATGCATAGTCTCCGAACACCTTCAAGCCCTTACCGATAGTCAGACTTGTAAGAGCAGGGCAATACTCAAATGCGCTTTCGCCTATCTCAATCAAGCTGTCAGGCAGGGTTATGCTTTTAAGGCTTGTACAACAATTAAATGCAAAACTTCCTATTGAAGTTAAGCTGTTTCCAAAAGTTATGCTTTCGAGTTTTTCATCTGAAGTAAAAGCAGAATCCCCGATTGAAGTAACACTGTTTCCCATGGTTACACTTTTAAGACTCCTGCAATAATGAAATGCACGGTCTCCGATTGAAATAACGCTTTTTCCGATAGATACGTTTTCAAGCTTGCGACACTCATCAAATGCACAGTTTCCTATTGAGATCACACTGTCAGGAATAGTTATACTTGTAATCAAGTCGCATTCTGCAAATGCATCGTCATCGATCTCAGTCACTGTGTCAGGTATCGTTATGTTTTTAACCCGACACCCATAGCGCTCAAATGCTTGATACCCGATTTTTGTCACACCATATGGAATAACGATATCAAGGTCGAAGTCCTCAGAGTATACCACATCTAATTTTTTCAGCACGCCGTTTTCTATTTCAAGTTTCATTAAATTACACCTCGCTCATCTCGTCAAATTTTGATTTGTCGATTTGTTTGACGAAGTCCATAAATTGTTTCTGTAAGTCAATTGGCGGAACTATTAACTTCAATTCTTCTATTTGTTGCTTAGTAATTGCTTCTCTTGTTGCACCACCAGCTGTAGCGATATTCCACAGTAGTCTTTGGTAATTATCCTCTGTAAACATACTACAAACAAATTCAGGCAATAGACTTTTTTTGCATCTAATAATGGATACATGCTGATTAACTCTCGCAGGGAGCAGGTCGTCGGGAACAACACAGCATCTCGCCACAGAGGCACCAGTAATATTGAGAAGTACATCACTTTTCTCAATAGTCACATTGTCTAGTTGTTTAGCCTGTTCATCTGTAATATGAGCCAAATCTTTATATTCAAATCTGTTATTATAAACATTCATACTACGAATCAGGGAAATTCCTTCATCGCAATAGCTTTCTCTACCACCCTTAGGTGTAGCACCTGATCCTATCTTACTCATAAGGTTCTTACAAGAATCAGTATTCCAGCCTTTATCATTTATAACTGGATTGCCAAAGAGCTCGACAAATCGGGCTTTGATAAGTTCATCTAAGGATGACAATTGTGCCCTGCGTTCTCTAATAATTGATTCCAAAAGATCCATCATGTCCATGCATTTCTGCTGTTCTTCTCGTGAAATCTGTGGTACTTGTACATCCTCTAATACAGCTTTTCCAATTGCTTTAAAAGTACTTCCAGTTCCTTGATTATTTAGATCAGAATTCTTTGCTTTCAACAGATGAAACACATAATTTCTCTCAGCCTCATCATCAATTGTTATTGCTGCCAATCCACGTCCTATACAGCATCTATCCTTTGCATAGTTAAGCGCACCAATAGGAGCTCTGACCGAAATCAATATATCCCCTGGCTCGGCAGTTTTCTTAGGATCATTACACCAGATTCTTTCGTTAGGATAAATTTCTCCAAAATCTGCATTTCCCTGAAAGAATGGCATTCCATCCCCATCTTCGTTGTAACTTGAAGAATCCGGAGATTGTCCCATTGTTATCTTTGCTATTTCTTTTAGTGCTTTATATTCCATCTATCATCCCTACAAATCTCAATTTGAAAACAATCATTATTTTCTTGACGAAAACCACGACTTATAGGATAATATATATGAACCACTGAAAGCACGAATGTGTCGTAGGTGGTGTTTTTCATTTGGGATATATTACTAATCCATATTCATTTGAACTATTTGCCTTCAGATTAAGTACTCCCGCATCTCTTAACGTAGCCATTACACGTCCAACAAATACATCATCAATTAATCTGCTCACCCTTTTAGGTTTTTCTTTCTTTAAATACTTAACTGTATAAAACAAATGTACAAAATATGATACAAAATCACATATCTGAATGTAATACGACTCTTTTGAATCTTTTTCCAAAACATCTTCTAACAAATATTTTATGGGTTTATTTATCATTCCTCCAAACTGCGAATGGATAGGATTATATGCCCTTATTGCTCTGGCAGTCTTTCTCATCGGACTAATTCTTCCTTTATCAGATATAATAATATAATTCCAATCACCTGCACTATCGTTTTCTATTCTTTGTACGCTATATGTCAACGCATTTTCTAACACATTATACTCATCTGTAGTAATTTTGGTTTTATCTATAATCGTATTAATAATCCTAATATCCAAGGATGCAATTAACAAAGTAAACTCTTTGAGCATTTCCTGTTTTTGTTCAATAGTCCAACCATAATTTCTAAATGGATCCTTATCCGTTAAAAACTGCTTTGTATGCATCTCCTCCGTTACATGAAGTCCATATTTATCTTTCCAATCTTTCCGAAAATCCTTTATTCTTTTATAGTTCTCATTCCATGCTTCAGATGGCATATATATACTTGTTAATACAAATATGTCACTGGACAATGTATTCTTTCCGTCATCTCCAGTTTCATCACAGTAAACAAATCTCGTATTCATAATACCTCCATTTCAGGCAATATACTTTCTATGTGAATTCTTAACATTATTCTGATTAACCACGGCATACCGCATAGTTGTATCTATCTGAGAGTGTCCCAAAACCTTCTGCACCTGCTCTATAGGCATTCCCTTGTCAATAGCTCTTGTAGCCATAGTTCGTCTAAACTTATGAGGATGAATCCTTGATACATTTATTCTTCTTCCCAGTTCTCTAAGCCTAATTTCTACACCACTTATCTTCAGTCTATCAAATGGTGAATCCAATGTAACAAACAATGCCGGATTTGTATCATTTCTACTGTTTATATAGTTTTGCAGATGCAACTTTGCTTTTGCATCAAAATATACTCTTCTTTCTTTGTCGCCCTTCCCGTATACGATACATTCACGTTCTTCAAAATTGATATCACCGATATTCAGGCGGACTAGTTCCCCAACTCTCATGCCCGTAGAATATAGCAAATCTATAATAGCCTTATCTCTCGGCACATCACAACTATCACGAAGTTTCTCTATATCCTCATCGGATATAACTTCCTTGACAGACGTTTTCGTCTTTATCTTGTGAATTCTTCGAACAGGGCTTTTTAATATATGATCCTCTTCCTCTAACCATGAAAAGAAACTTGATATATTTCTTCTAATATTATCTAGGGTGGGCTTCCCACAATTATTTTTCTTCTGATATTCTGACAGGTATTTTCTTATATCTTCTGTAGTAACTTTCCGAACAGGGGTAGTTATACTACAAAACATAGTCTCTATAGTCGACCTATAATATGCTATCGTTCTATCTGAACATCCCTCTATCTTTTTCGCATGTATAAACATATTCAGATATTCTTCATTCTTTGCCGGCTCAGAAGTATGCTCCTCTTCCGCGAATCTTTTAAGAAGAACCTCCTGCAATCTCTTTAATTGAAGAACCGACAAATCCTCAGCCATATCACTCAAAATCTCAAATACTATTTCCTTCATGTGTTATACCTCCGTTTTTGTGGAAGTATATCATTTAAGATATTTCTAGCCTTTATTACAAATTATAAGTCAAGTCTCTTAAACGGCTAAAAATATATTTTACATCTTCGTTATAAAACATTTCTTGAAGATGATTATTTAGTTCTCTCTTACTTTCTGAATCCATAATCCATCTTGTAATTCTATCTATATCCTCATCAGTTAGATCATATTGATTTGCATGTGGACGATTGTCCTCAACAAATCTATTTTTAATAGTTCTTTTAAGCCAATTAAACTTAACTTCGTTACATTTTCTAATATCAGGCAACAAAAATACTCTAAAACCTTTTTTCTTTTTATTATTTACAAACGACTCATAATCTTTATCGTTTGATATAATATAATAATCTGCTCTTGTATCCGTAATTGTTTTGTCTGCATCTTCCATCAGTACACTATCAAGTGCATTTTTACTTTTGTCTCTTATCTTTTTGTAATAAAAATCTGCCGCTGACTCCACAATCCTTCTATGTAGACCAAATGTCATTCTACTGTGGCTTTCACTGTAATAAATATATACAGCATCATTTCTATTCAACTTACTTAAGCCATCCAATCCACCCGTATCAACATTTTCATAATCGACAAAGAATATCCTCTCCATCATTATCTCCTTTTTACTATCCAAAATACTCCTGCATCAAACTATCAAATAACAACTGAGTTTCTTCAAGAGACTTTTGAACTGCAACTTTGAATTTATAAGATTAGTTTTCGTCTTGCCGTTTTAATTTCTTAGATAGGAAAAGCACGAGATTATCATCATTTGCAATTTCCGTTTCGTATTGCGCACAAGGTTTATTCTGATACCAGACACCCGTCCCATCCGGGATATAGCCTCGTTTGACATATATTCGCTGAGCACTTCCATATCCACTGTGAAGTCCGACGCCAAGCCATACAGTGTCTGCATATTTCCCGGCAATCTCTTCCGCAGTATCCATCAGTCTGCCGCCGATTCCTTTTCTCTGGTATTTTTCCAACACACCGAAATCAACAATCTCGGGCAATCCTTTTCCGCTGAACGCACCGCTGAGCCCTGTTATGTATACACTCACATACCCGGCAAGCTGTCCTTGATATACGGCTGTCAGTGAAACACATTTTCCCGCAGACTGATCCTGGAGTCTTGCCAAATATTTGGAGATATCCGTATGCCAACCTTGTGCGATCTCTTCATCGGTAAAGACCCGGGCATCTGCTTCTTCCATATTACGAATTATCAATTCGTTATCATTGTAATAAACCATGGTCCCTCCTTGCAGTCTGACGAATCGGGAAACAGAATTTTTTCTATTTCCTCTGACTTTATCACGCTTTGGATCAGTTCTTTTCCAATTCCTTTATGGCGAGCATCAACAGATACGGCTATTCCAATGATTTCCGCGGCAGTATCTGAAAGCTTCAGGATTATCATACCTGTTAAGCATTAAACTCTTCAGCAATCTTTATCCATGCCTTCTTCATATTATTTTCACCGCCAACATTCCTACAGCCTCGTGCACCACAATGAGCAACTCCATATACCGGAATACTTTCATCCAACGGAAATGCCGCTTTAAATGGGATGCCTTCCCTTAACTGTTTAACAAACCCTTTTGTTACTGTTCTTGTCGCCATCTCGTATGTTATTTTACCCAAGCAAATGATAATCTTCGGCCTTATTGCAAGAACCAGATCATTAAAAAGATCCTCATCCTGTTTCATTATGCTTTTAGTCATACCACCTGTTTCAGAGCACCCCCTATAACCCAATGAATAATTGGTAAAGAAAAGCCTTAATCCAGGATCTACATTCATGATATCAATATTCTCTCCAAATGCCTTAAACATAATTGCCATCTTTCGATCTGTTGGACTTGATGCTTCGTAAAATACATTTTCTCCTCTTTGAATGGATTTAATACGTTCAATAACCTTTTTATTATTCGTAGGATTTCCCCAGTCCTGACCTACAAGTAGAATATCAACTCCCTTTTCATCGACATCTTTAAGTTGATACCCTTGCCAGTATGTCCATAGGTTAATCTGATCTCCAGAACGCCATGTATCACACTCTTGAAATAATACTTTTCCTAATCCCTCTCTATGAGACTGTTTTGCTTTAAATACAACTTCATTGTATTTCATATTATAATCCCACTCTCTATTCTACGCTCACATTCCAACATACTTCATCCACTGCAGTAAAAAACTCACCAATACATTTTCCTTTTATTATCTCAGGTTCTTCATTATTTGAATCTAATAATTCCAGCATAAATGAACCAAATTTATCTTTCCCCTAAGCTGCTCGGCATTCCAAAAGAAAATATCCACTGCTCGATAGTATTATTGATTATTTATGATTTTTATTCTTTCATCTATTGATTGTTTTTTATATTCTACAACCTTCTGCTCTATTGTCATTTTAACCTCAATACTTTATTATCAGATAATAAATATGTATTAGCCAATCATAGAGCCGCCAAAATAGGACGTATTTAAATATTTATTGGCTAATTTATTGGCTAAAATCAGATTATTTTATTTTTTTAATATCCAATTAGCCAATCCTTTATTATCTGAATCAGTTTCTATAATTCCTTCTTTCGCCATTGAATACATAAGATTTTATATCTTTGAATTTTTCTGACTGTCACTTAATCCATCCGGAAGTTTATCCCATAATAATTACTACAATCGTTAGATACAATATTAATGGTTTTAGATTCAGATATCATTCTATTAATACTATCTTCTTTCAGGATAAGACATCCATAGTCCAATGCTTTTTGTGATAATAATAAAAATGTTTCATATTCAATATAATAATTTATTTGTTTTCCCAAACCCAAATTTCCTCTTATTTGTATCCATACACTATAAATTCATGCTGTTCATCATCATATACATAATTGATAGAATGCTTCTTTAATATACTATCTATTAAATCTTTAACACTAGTTTGTTCAACAATAGGCTCTACAAGCCGTCCAATATATTTTGATTTTGTAATCTAATCTGCAATTTTAAACCACTCGATTGTATTCAACTCAAGCCTATAAAAATATTCGTCATCAGCAAGTGTCCAGTATCCCTCTGAATCCTTATCACTTTCATCAAAAAGCGTTTTATATGATATCGGCAAATCCTTTATTTCACTTATATCATTAATTAACTCATGCCATTTTGTATTATTCATATATGATGTCAATTGTCTTTTGCAAATGATATTATTAACTCTTTCTTTTAATGACATTTTGTTCCTGTATTTACCAGATTCAATTTCATCTATCATATTCTGCATTATTCTGATGATTTTTGAATTTATGTCTCTAAAATGAAAAGTAGCAGAAATCTGATGATTTTCTTTCTCTACATAAAACCACTTATTCTGATACTGTCCGACAACCGTAAATACAATACCATTCTCCCATATAGCTTTAAAATGGAACATACAAGTATCTTGATCAGACTTATCAATCTGTTGAACTATACCGCTATGTGTATTCAAAGAATTCTTTAGTTCTTTATAAAGTTGGTAATCCATTACTAATCCGCCTTTACAAATCATTTAATACTTCTAGGACCTCAATATGGCCTACTGTTTTAGAATCCTCTTGAAAGATAATTATATCTCCAACTTTTATTGTATGCGGATAAAACTCCGGCGATATAAATTTGATATACCCCTCCGTGCTTTCTCCCTTCCTCAAGCAATCGACACCAATGTATGTATGAATTCCTGTCGTAAGATAATTATTTATCAAGTGTGCCGGTCTATATCCTGAAAAACATTTATCTTTATCGGTTAAAAATATTTGAGCTTTTATATCATAATTAATCATCATGGTATCCCCCTTAAATCACATCAGGGTTATTTCCTGAATACGCTATAACATCAGGATATTCTTCAGAATAAAACATAAAGATTATCATTCCATCATCAAATCTTTCATCACATTCATCAACTATTCTGCCTTGATTTAATTTTCACTTTAAGACAACTTAAAAATTTGCCACTGGTCATCAATTTGACACATTTCAAAGTCTACTTAAAGTCTACTTCACAATCCACTGCCCGTCCCTTTTCGAGCCTTCTCGTTCTAGCACACCTATCTCTTGAAGCTTTAAACATATTTTCTTTACACCGCCAAGACTCAATTCACAACCGGAAGCAGCTTCCTGCAAGGTTGCCATAGGATTACTTTTCAGATAATCTAACACTTGTTCTTGATTTTTGGTTAAACCTTTTCTCAAGAAAACCCTGTTTTTCCGCTCTGTCACTTCTTCACGGTCATATGCCAAGGGGATGGATACCTTGATCATTCCATCATCAAAAGAAAAGACTTCCCGCCCATATTTTTCAACTATTGTAGGTACGCCGTGTCCGCTTTGTTCTGCATACTTTGATGCCATAAATATCATAAGCAGACTCTTATTCACCGGCACGCCTGTTCATCAGCTGATATCCCATATTTAAGTTCGCAATTAACATATTTTTATAATTTCCTACAACCGGAAAAAGCACTGGTGAAACCCTGCCCCAGAAGGCCGGATCACCGCACCACATATATTCTTCACCCGTAGTCTTGTCAACAAGACTTCTCAGTTCTGCACCATGCGCCTCAAAACCGGCTTTAAGCCTATCATTCTCGATATAAAACATATTTTCGCCCTCCGAATAAATATAGTTTTTCGACTCTTAACGCCACAGAAACCGTATAGCATAAAAGCATCCGCGTGACCAGCACGCGGATACCTTATTATGTGTGAATGCTACTCACATTAGAGGGGAAATTAGAGAGTGTGTCACATTCATAACATATTCATTTAGCCGCATAAAATGCGTTCTTTTTTTGCGCAATGCTGCGCAATCTATCTTATCGTCTCTTCTCGCGCTTCAGACCGAGCATGTATGAAAGGCCTGCTGCTGAGATAAGAAGAATAAGCATTACAGCTGAAACAGGTGTGTCGTCGCCTGTCTTCGGAGCGCCGTCTGAATTGGTAGCTGCTTTGTCGTCAGTTTTAACGCTTGCATCAGCAGCCTTAGCGTTAATTGTAAAGATTGTCTCGACAGCACCATCAGCAAAGTCGATGTGAAGGAGATAATCTCCCGGTTCAAGCGACTCAAGGAATGTTGAGAAGATCGTAAGCTTAAGACTTCCTGAAACAGCGCTTGAAATCTCTTCATTTAATACAATAAGTACACCAACAACTTTTCCGCTTGCCTTATCATACTTAGCTATATAACCGCCTTTGTAACGATTGATCGTATTCTTATCATCTATGCTGCCATGAACTGTAAACAACATATCACCGTCACCAGGAGTCCATGTGCTGCCGGTAGATGAAGTATCAAAGCTGTATTTATTAGCGTTATCAGTATCGTCTTTTGTTGTGCTCTTCCAGCCAGCATACAGAGTGATATCTTTTGTTATCTTTGTATCAAAGTCGAACTTATTCTTACATTCCTTATCGGTATACCAACCTGTGAATTCAACCTGATCCTTTTTATCTGCTACAAGTTTGTCAGGCTCGTCAATTGTTTCGCCCTCAACAACTATAAGAGCTTCAGGAGCTGTACCATGACCATTATTATCAAAGGTTACTGTGAATATGTCACCCACCTTGTAGAATGTGAGGTCATCGATAGTACCCCCTTCGTTAGTTGAATATGATGTTCTGAAGCCAACGGTTATTTCTGTTTCTTCTGTTATGATTATTCTCTCGATTGTTGGATTCTGCCAAATCCTCCATCCATCAAGTGTATATGCCGCAACATATTCATCATCGCCCGCTATAACGAAGAGCTCTCCTTCAACTCCTGCAAGTCCCTGGAGGAATCCGTTAAATGCATATGCACCCGGCTCAAGTGTAAGAGTCTGAGTTACTTCAAAGTCCTCACCATCCTCATTATCGCTCCAGAAATGGAATGAATTCGAACCATCGTGAGGATCATCGCCTGTAACCTTGTCTCCGTCATTTGTTCTTTCAATATCCCAGCCTGTCTCACCATCCTCAAAGCTTCCGTTTGTCAGAAGGTTGACCGGCTTAATAATGAGATTAAGAATGGCCATATCCTCATATTCAATACCATTATATGTATAAGTACCGTCAATCTGATATGAACCGCGGCCCTGCTTAACAGCTTCCTTAACCTGATCCATGTTCCATGTTACATCAGCCTCAGAAGTCTTGCCGCTTGCCATAAGAACCTCTATCTGTGCAGGAAGATCATAATCCTCGCCCTCAACAAATGCATACTCAGCATCTATTGATTCAATAGTATAGTCCTCTGTCGTGGTTCCGAAACGAACCATGTTGTAAACCTGAAGAGATTCAAGTGCAGTACCATCAAAGTCAAACCATGACTCATTATCTACTGCTGATCCACCATACCACTTACCTGCGTCATCCGGATCATATTCAGCTGCGTAGGAAGCAGCCCATCCTGAACCGCATTTTTCCCATTTTGCCTGATTACTTGCAAGTACACTGTCCTGATCCTCGGCATCAGCCCAATTCTCTACAGGAATCCAAGCAGGCTCCCACCAGAAGACTCCGATACCACCTTTAATACTTGAAACAGTTTTGATCACGTTTCTGACATGAAGCACCTGTCCCTGCTCGCTTATATCATATGGGAATTCATCTTTTCCCGAATCATAACTTGACTGAGACTCAGTATTTGCCCAGCCATCGCCATCCTCAAGTGTTCTTACGTATGAGGTCTCAGCAACCATTACATATTTATCATAATTTGTTGCAACTGCATTGAGCTGTGTATACAGATTATCAAGTGTTCCATGCCAATATGGATAGAAGCTTGTTGCAAATACATCGTAAACAACGCCATACTTTTTAAGCTCAGCCGCGAAGCTGGCAAAATTACCTTTTTTTTCAGGATTGGTCAGATGGATAGCCATCATAATCTTTGTATTCTTTGCTGTTTCAACAGCCTGTACGCCTTCACTTCCCGCTTTGAAGAGAGTACACATGTTTTCCATCTTGTTCTCGCCGCAGAAGCCATTGGTTGTTTCGTTTCCGATCTGAACCATACCAACATCTACGCCCGCCTCGATGAGTGATGTAAGGCTGTCAATAGTCCACCGCTTAAGTGTTGCTGCTTTATCGGTAAGGCTGAGATTCTTCCACGCTTTAGGTGCCTGCTGCTTACTAGGATCAGTCCAGAAGTCAGAATAATGGAAGTCGATAAGAACTCTCATTCCTGCATCTGTTGCAAGCTTACCAAGCTTCTTAGCTGTCGCAAGATCACAATTTCCACCACCGTAGTAGTTTTTGTTTGCATCCTTTGGATCAACCCATACTCTGATTCTGACGTAGTTAACACCAGATTCCTTGAGCAGTTTGAAGAAGCCTTCGTCGCTAAGAACCTTCCCTTTCGCATCCTTGTAGGTTGCTCCACTGGCAACGATTGATGCATAAGACGAAATATCAGCACCTGTGATAAATCCATTTGCAAGATCAAGCTTCTCAACATAGAGCTCCTCTGTATCTACCGGAGCGCCTGTTGCGATTGTTGTATCATAGTAAAACTCTCTGTCCTTTGGAACGTATTTTTCTATCTTGATATTGTCGAGTTTGATATATGCTTTATCATTTTTAGTAGTGCCCTTGATACTGAAGGTAACTTTCTTATCTTTGGTCAAGGAAAACTTTGTTTTAGTTGTCTTACTTGTCCAATTACCCTCATTCCATCCGTCGCCTTCAAGACTCTCAACAGCTATGCCATCGATATACATTGCAAGGCCAACCTCACCTTCGCCAAGGTAGTCATATGAAATTATATATTCTCCATCATCTTCCGCCTTGAAAGTCTGTGTTGCTTCGTACTCTTTTGTTAAGTCATTCGTCCAATATGCAAGGTATTTTGTACCATTCTTTCCGCCATTTTCATTTTCTTTGCCATTTGTATATGTAATATCAAATGGTCCATCCTTAGGAAGTACCCAGTAATCTGATTTCTCAAAGTCGCCATTCTGAAGTCCAACCGGAAGTTCTTCCTGAACATCCTTATGCTCTACTATCTGGACATCATCTATAGCCGCCCAGGTTCCGCTATATGTTCCCTTTATTTCAAATTTGACTATATCATCCTTCTTAAGATCAAAAGATTTTGTGGTCGTAACTTCCGGCCAGCTATAACTGCCACCTTCTATTTCGCCAATCTTTTCATCATTAACCCAGAAAGCGATTCCCGAATTTCCATCGCCGATAACTTTATATGATATATCAAATGTACCTGTTGATTCTGCTTTAAAGTTCTGAACGAGAGAAGCCTCACCGTTATTACTCACCCATAGGTTGAGATACTTTCCGTTGTTATTGTTATCATTTTCTGATACAGCAAAGCCACCGTTCCAATAGCTGCCGATACCATTTTCAAACCCACCATTCTGAAGTCCTGTAGGAAGAACAGAAACAGTGAAATCACCTGTCTTTGCATCAGCACCATCAGTAAACGTAACCTTCGCTGTATGTTCACCTGCCGTAAGCCCGTTAAGGTAGTCCTTTTTAAACGTTATAACAGCTGATTCATCGGATGCTGAAGTCTCATAGTTAGTAGCTGCAATTGCATCAGTTGCATTGTCCAAATATACTCCACTGATAGCAGTTGTTTTACAATTTTCAAGTGTTACACTAACAGCATTGGTTGAATCATATTTTGTATATGGGCTGTTAGAAACAGTAGCTGTATGGTCAGGTTTATCCGATATTGTTAAAGTAGATTCCACATCTTGTGCGCCATCCGAGAATCCTATTGTTACAGTATGGCTTCCAACAGAAAGTGTATCCAGATAAGCAGCACTAAATGTGATTACTGCCTGTTCATCAGAGTCTGGCATTGTATATTTTGTTCCTGTATAATCAGAATCATTACTAACAGTAACAGAAGCTATATTTTCAGTTGCGCTATCAACAGTAATTGTTGCGCCATTTTCAGTACCCTTCTGATGTGTATTGCTTTTAGGTGTTGCTGTATAGGAATATCCATCAAACTTCCACAGTTTAACATTATCCATATCACCCCATCCCTTGGCTCCAACTGTAAGAGTAATCTGAATTGTTACATTACCGGCTTCAAGATCAACACTGCCTGAACCTTTTGAAGCCCACACATCCCAATCAGAATCAATGTCACTATGAACCTGCGTATTATTTCCATTTTCAGGTTTAAACCAAAGATCATAATCAGTGTTTTTACCATCGGCATCAAACGTAATCTTATATGTTCCAGCCTCTTCAATCGTAACGGACTGATATATTGTATATTCGCCCCCATTTTCACTATACCAATGAAATACTTGAGAAGTATTATTGGTAAATCCCTGCGTACTACTTGTCCAAGTATTAGTAAAAGCATCCCAATTTGTAGTATCCGGGACAGTCCATCCAGTTCTTAAATCGCTTTCAAAGTCACCATTAACTATAAGGTTCTTATTCGTCCACCCCTCTGCTGCATTGACTGATTTAGTCTTTACCGGTACAACGCCGATCAGCGAGAATGACAGTGCGATTGCCGCCATGAAGGCGAAGACTCTTCTCTTTGCTCCTTTAAATAATAATCCTTTCATTATGATTCCCCTCTCTCCTTTCCGAATCATCTGCTACTAAAACTGTAAAAACTATAAACTACACGTGCTCGGACTTTCGTTCATTTTGTCCATCTGCATAACGCTTCGCGCAACCGTTTGCGCATACTTGTTCACCATAATTTGATTATACATTAAGCCCCCTTTTTTAGCAATTGACAGTCTATTCATTAATATTTAATAAACTATGGTAAAATTGCACAAAAAAATATGCAAAACCCGCGCAACCTTGCGCAACCTTGCGCAACATTTTGCGTATTATGTATACAATTGCTTATTATTTGCTTTAAATATACCTAAATAAACATCGCCATATAAAGTGGCAAAGTTATCTTCTTATCTGAAACGCCTATATTTCCGCTGATCAATTTATATCCATACGGAATCTCCGGCTTTTTCAGCATATTATCAAGTGATTTTGAACGACTGTTTGTTGATTTTACCTCAATCGGAATAGCTCCATCAGACTTTTCAATTATGAACTCTATTTCAAAGGTCGAAGCTTCGTCCTTTGTTATCCAACCTATACATGATTAAGCACTCCTACAAACACCGGAAGCGACGTTTCATTATCGATGTCTATTAAATCTTTTCTCCAGTCAATACCAAATTCAGTCCGTCCTATCCAAATCTCAATTCCACACAATTTATATTCATTTATTAACTTTCCTATATAGTCAACTAGATATCTATTATCTGTTTTTTTCCAAAATAAATATATTTGTCAATATATTCCGTCTTGGAAGCGGTCATTTTTATTTTATATACAATTTCCTTCAAAATTATAATTATCATAGTTAAAACAAATTCTCCTCTGATTCTATATCATTCTTGATCAAATACCGGTTCTCTTCAATATACTTATCCAGCTTGGCGGGTTTTCCTTATGCCAGATCATATTCGAATCAGTAATAATTAACCTCATAGGCCACCTCCAGAATTCTAGAATTCATATGTTTTGATATTTCTTTCCATGACATCAAACAGTTCTTCAACTGAATCACTGATTTTCATAGGATGTTTAATTCCAAAACAATACTCTTTATTTATATCGGTATATATACCACTATCTTTTTTACTCAGATAAAAAAATCTCCCTTCAACATCTCGAGCAAAAGGAATATAATATTTCGGAATCAATTTGTTTTTCTGATTCCTGATACATTCTTCAACACTTTCATTCCCATATTTTACTGAGAGTATGTTATAAATCATAATCTCCTTTCCATTAGCAACAAATTCACACGTTTCTATAACTGACTCGTTATAGTTTTCATAGTACTCACGCAAAATATCCGGATATACAAAATCATACTTTTCCTGAAGTTCATCTAAGTATCCTTCTTCTAGTTCACTTACATATGTATATTTCAAGAATTTATATTTCAGTCCCTCTGTTTTCTTTTCTAGACATCTATCCCTAAAAAAATTAGCCCAATATGGATTTTCCTTATCAAACAATTCATTACCGATTTGAAGTCAATATATTTCCAATTTGGAAATACATCTCTCATCTTCTGAACCCAGTTCTTATGTCCTCCGACAATAACGATTCTTTTATCAATAACGGAAGCTATCAGCTCTCGACGATTCTTTTCCTGAAGAACTATATCCTCTTCAGTCATATTATAAACATGCTCTCTGAGCGCTATCAGTTCTTCATGTTCAGACTTAAGCATCTGCTTTTCCAGCTCTGCCTCTTCAAGCTTCTTCTTAGTATCCCTGTATAGATCCGCAAAATGATTTGCATCATATTCCTTCTTATGAAGTTTACTTCTCAGTTTGTCTATTTCATCTTCATAAGTCTGCGTTCCCTCGCCCATAGATTTGCTCTCGGAAGCACCACTTAAAGCACCCGTTCTTCCACTACTGATAGTCTTAGCCCCCGAACCAGCAGAAGGCTTTTTCTGAGGATCCATGGTACCAGCATTCAAACTACCGTCACCTTCAGCATCGTCCTGACTATTATATCTTATAATTTTGATCCCTGCCGCCTTTTCAAATTCTTCCGGATCAAACATGCTCTCTTCAATAGTAAAATCATCTACCTCACCGAGCATGACCTTCAAGTAATCGTCAATCTCATTCATTGATCTGCAGACAATTGAAGCATCAAAATAAATAGACGCATAGATCTGAAGTTCCTCCTTAGTGAACTTCCTATCCGGATACATCTTGTTCAGAATAAGCAGTGTCTGAATATAACAGAGACCTGTTGAGACAACACCATCCTGAAGATCAACGAAGTCCGATCTGTAACCCATACTTTTATAGACTGTTCTTCGGAATCTGTCGTATTTTCTATAGTCCTTAGATGCTTTTATTATCTCATCAAGATTATCTACGCCAAATATGTCATTGATCTGTAGTGACGCTTCCTCAAACTGTTTCATATCAGCCCTGGAAACTTCCGGAGTTTTTATATTTTCCTCGTCCTCAAGGTTGTGTTTATCAATAACGAGATACAGAACCGCACATTTATCATCAAGCTCTATTCCAAAGAATGGGCACAGCGTAAGAATCCTTGCCATTGTACCAATGTTCTCCCCTTCTTCATCTTCAGAAAGAGACATTATCTCCTGTGGGGAAATAGTCTTGAACTTCTTCAATACCTTATATTCTTTCTTGTAATAAATCTTGTAAAGATACTTCAGGAGCTGTACGGAGAATTCATTTCCGGACTTAGCCATCGATAAAATCTGTGAAAGCGTAAATACAGTAAACGCTTCTATCGGATATGACGCTTTGATCGACGTATCTGTAAAATAATCATAATTCTTAAATGTAAGCGCCTCCGGAACATTCATATAAAACAGATTTGCTATGATAGAGAAATCCATCTGCATATCTTCATTGATGAATGTCTTTACAAAAAATGCATCACAGCCGTATGTATCAGGCTTCATCATCCCCACAATTTTCTCCCCGACAGCTTTCATATAGTCGTCCGAAAGGTAGTCTGATGATATATCTATGTTATGAAATTTGCTGTTATCTTTGTTTGCCATGTACACCTCGTCCTACAATAAATTCAACTTTTCTCATAACATAAATATTATATATCTAATTCTTTTAGTTGAATCGTCTGATCCGAAATGTATTTTTCATACATCAAATCAGCTGGCAGCTTCTTTATTCTCACAAACCTTGGGACAGCTCGAAAATGTCGCCATAACTCGAGTTCAACAAACCCAACATCTTCAATCTTACCAGTTTCTTTAGGCATTAAAAAATAGTTTTTCACATCAGCATATGTAATACTTATATCATCCAAAAAATACTTATATGCCAAATAATACAAATACTGTTTTGCAACATCTTCGACACCAGGATTCTTTAATATCTTATTTCCATTTAATTCTGGACAATAATACTTAGCATCAAGAATATAATAGTAATATTTCCCGTGTTCAGTAAAGAAGCTCAAGAAATCAGGAACAAAAGTGTCTTTTGGCTCTCTAATCATTCCTTCCATCTCCCACCGTGGTTTCTGAATCAACTCTATTAATTCCTTACTACCATCTAACGGATTAATAACTATATAATCCATAACGGGCTTGTATCTTGAGCCAAGATTATTGAGTTTTTCATTTCTCTGACTCTTAAAGACCTTGGCACATACTTCTTCCCAAACAACATGGAATGTTCTGGTCCCCAATAGCAACATAACTTCATCGCCTTCCCTCATTTTTCCTCTTAGAGTAATATATGAGTTCATTGCATGAAGAAGCATTATCCTTCTATCATCAAACTGCAATCTCAATTCATCTTCAATTTGTTTTGAAATATATTGGTCATCACCAAAATCTTTTTTTATTTCCGAAGAGATTTCAATATACGGATATCCATAAATATCAGATAGTCCCGTTTCTTTCATCTGTCGACACGCATCTGTTATAATCCAAGCGTGTAATCTGCGAATAAAATCATCTTCATTGAAGACTTTCCTCAATGTGTAAATTTCAGTATAGTAAGGTCTGTTATCTCTGATAATCGGGAACGTTTCATCAATAGTCTTTTGCCATAAATAGTTTTCTGATCCATTTATCTCCGTAATTTCTTCATCATTTGAATACAAACCATGATCCAAGAAATCCTGAATAAAATAAATCATTAAGGATAGAATGTTTATTTCATCTTTTCCTTCTTTCCCTGAATATTCTTTTATTATGTCTTTTCGGGCTTTATTATACTTTCGGAGTACATTTATTACCTGCCGCATCTCTTTTTGAGGAGCGTAATCGCCAACAGGTTCTATGTATTTGGGATATACATAGATTACTCTTCCTTTGCATGTCAATAATCCTACGTATCGAAACAAGTACTTTATCGAAGAATTATCATCAATTTCTCCGACATAATCCTCATCATCTTCTTCAAGCAGGGATTCATCTTCTTCTTTACTGTTCTTCCCTTTTATCGTCTTCAAAACACGATATTTTTTTAGCTGTTTCAGAAAAGATCCAAATTCAGTATCATTGGCAAATGCAAAGTGATCTCTTAAAAAGTCTTTTGTATATATTTTACCCTCTCTAACATATCGTGTTATAAGAGCCATTCCTTCACACTCCTAAGCGTGTTTTCTTTGTATCATATTCCGTTTCTTGAACATCATAGTATTTCGTCTTGAAATCATCACCGAAGATTCTTAAACCGTCTGACAAAAAGGCTTCCTTTACTTGCGAAAATCGACTACATTTATCAACTATTCCAGAAAACAATTCTGGTCGTCTGGTTCTTGCAACATCTTCAAATAGATACATCAATACCTTTTCATTGAAAACTGAAAGGAATTTATCATTTTCAGATGGATCTACTTTGTTTGCCGCATCAAGTGTAAACCCTTCACATTTTATGAAGAACGGTCCCATAAGTTTGTCCTCATGCGCATTTATATCCTCAGAGGACAATTTCATGTTTATCGCTCTTCTAAGTACATTCCAACGAATATCGTCTGTACCACAAGTGAAAATTAATTTGATATGCTCTATATTTGTTCCAGATGATTCTTCCGTGATTTCTTCATCATCAATTCCTATATATTGGAAATTCCAACGCCTTTTAAACGCTGTATCCATAGGAAATACACCCTGATCGGCACTATTCATCGTTGCCCAAATAAACATATTATCTGGAATGAATATACTAGCATATTCATCAGGTTCTCCGCCCAGTTCGGAAGACAAATACTTTCGTAAATCTTCGCTAGCCTGAATATTATACTCGCTCGAATTATCTGCTTTGCGATCTAGTAATTGGAATATATCTCCAAATACAGCTGCAACTTTTGAACGATTGATTTCTTCAATAACCAAGAAATATGGCAATGCGTTTGATTGAAGATCTCGCGCACTTTTTAATGCAGCAACCAAAATTCTTGCAAAAGGGCCGGGAACAAACCTATAATTAATCTGACCATCGCTTTCTGATACAGGCTTATATGTTCCTACAAATTGTGCATATGAATAATCTGGATGGAATGTGACTCTCTCCATCTGATCATCGTTTGCTATCATTGAATTTACCTTATCATTCAACTGGTAACTCTTTCCCGTACCGGGAGCCCCAAAAAAAATAAGATTTCTATCAATACCCGGTAATATATTCGTATTACGCACAAGTACTCCCGTTTTCTTTTTAGGAAGCTTTGTAGACGATAAACCTAACAAAGTATTTACTCGGCTTTGATATGCCGCCAAAACAGCTGCACCCACTCTTGATGTAACATTTCCACCGTTGTATGACAAAACAGGATTTATATCCTCATCAAGCGCATTTTTAATAATCCTGAGAGCCCCTTTCGGTTCTGAATCTCCCGATATATCAATTGCCACACCAGGGTTATTCTGAATAGCTTTATATATCTCATTCTGATTAAAGAAAACATCCGCAGACCCATCTACAAGCTTGAAAATTGCTGTCTCAGATATTACAGTCATAATTCTGCATATACCTTCTGCCGCTTTAACGTCTTCTGGTACACTATCTAATCCAAGCCAATTAACAAGAGTTTCTTTATACTTCACTGCATCCGATCCATCAAATAACGGAGACAGCAAATCAGCATTTGCAGAATATTTGAGTCTTTTAGCATATCTTACACCACCAGTTCTTTCAGCAGAAAAGCTTTTTGTTGTATCTATAAAAAAAACCTGCCCTATCCTATATATCAATTCAAATAATACCTGTAAATGTTCTATCTGAGCCTTAAATAAATAATTATCATTTACGGCATACATGAATGATGTATCGGATTCACCATAAGTAGTGTATATCGGGTTAAGCATAGCTTTTAGCCTTGCTTCAACCGCTGTTTCACATACGGTAGCAGAACCAACCTCTGTTGAATACGCAACCGCATCTTTCCTGCCCTCGCTCTCGAACAATAATAGCGCAAGTGCTATAGTTTGCTTCACCTTTGGAATTGATGATTTAATTCCCAGTTTTAAATCCATCTCAGGGTAAACTGGAATATTACTTGGTCTGCTCATTTTTCGTCTCCTTTATGTCTTCCATTATGCATTCAGCAACCGCTTGGGCAAGCAATGGCGGTACTGCATTTCCTACCTGTTTCATCTGTGAGCCCTTTTTACCCGTAAACACAAAATCGTCTGGAAACGACTGAATTCTAGCGGCTTCTCTTACAGTAATGGCTCGGTTTAAATAAGGATGAGTGAATTTGCCTGACGAAGGTGTATCAAATCGTGTTGTTATGGTTACCGAAATCTCATCCTTCCTCATTCTTGTCCATGTACCACTATAAATTGACTTTGTTATATGTTCTGGTGGCAAAACTTCTTTTCCAGCATTAGGCGGGATCATTTTTAACCTTTTCAATGCTAAATCGGAGTGTTTGGTCGCAACATGATTATGAAGGACTTTGCAATCCCCTCGTAAAAGTTTCTGATATTCGCTCTCCGCTTTATTTATATAAGACTGTTCCTCAGTTCCTTCACCAGATTCAAGAAAAGCCAAGTCACTTATAGCATCCCATATTGTCACAGTCTTGTTTTTAGTTTTAGGCAAATCAGGTGCTACACCGCCGAGTTTACCGATTATTACAGTTCGTCTTCGGTTTTGTGGAACACCATAGTCAGATGCATTTAATACGCCTGTCGACAAGTTTTCATAACCTAATTCTCGGAACAATTCCTCAATTTCATGCCGAAAGTAACCCTTCTCAGTCGTTAAAAGATTAGGAACATTTTCCATGACAAAATATTTAGGTCTGACTAGTTCAACAACTTTGATGTAGTACTTGAACAAGAAATTTCTCTCGTCCTTTATGCTTTTCCTTTGTCCCTTCTGAGAAAAGCCTTGGCAGGGGGGACCACCTATTATAACATCGATTTTTCCATTGTATTTCCCAAAGGTTTCGTCCAGATCAAGTTTCGTGATATCCCCTACCACCATTTTTGTACTACTATGGTTTTTTTTGTAGGCCTCTGCGATTGATTCATCATATTCATTCGCTAGCACAACATCAAATCCCGCTTTTTCAAAACCTAAGGACATACCCCCTACTCCAGCAAATAAATCAATAACTTTAGGCTTCATTCAAAATCTCCTCAATTCTTTTCTTCGACATCTCATAATAGGACTTGTCTAGCTCAACTCCTATAAAATCTCGATTATTCTTTACTGCAGCCACACCAGTGCTTCCACTGCCCATGAATGGATCAAGCACTCGATCACCTTCATTAGAAAGAATTGTGACAAAATATTCCATCAACTTTAGTGGTTTTTGTGTCGGATGTTTGCCATATCTTCTCTCTCCTGCAGGTGTTACAGACGTTTCAACAAAATCATGTAAGCATTCTCCATTATTATTAAAGGTACCTGTCCGTGTTTTATATGTGAAGTACACCCATGATTCTGTAGAGTTAACAAAATGCAGGTTCATGTTTCTTGGCATAGGATTTGTTTTATGCCATATTCCCGTTGTTTTGTAGTAAAAACCATGTTTTTCAGCAAGTTTGATTATTGTTTCCACTTTAATTATCGCCATAAAAACAATAATACTACCACCTTTTTTCATAACTCGTGCCGCCTGTTCAAAGAAACTATCCATACTATTTGTCCAGGATTCGAAATTCATATCATCCCAACCAGCAGCTCCAAAAAAGTTATCCCGCATCTTTTTAAGGTTGGTGTCTCTATTCTCCATAAACTTTCCCAGATTATAGGGCGGATCGGTAATTATTAAGTTTATAGAATCTGCATCAAGCTTTTTCATTATTTTGATACAGTCGCTATTATATATTTTAAAGTTCACCATCTTAACTCCTCAGCAATATATGGTCAATTCCAAAACCCTATCTTTTTATTGTCAAACAGCCCAACAACCATCCCTCTATCCAAGAAAGTATTATTCTCCTCGCAACTCGTCTCTGGCACCATAGCACACGAATGACACGCGGCAAGATTAAGGGAATCTCGTCCCTGCCCACGACTCATTATGCATATCGGATCATTTGAACAAGTCTTCGCATGATTAATGGCCTTCTTAAATATCTTCGGAAAAGCATCTGGCCTTCCTTGCCGGACAAGTCCGCCAAGAGTACCTTCCGAATCACCACTAGCAGTGTATATAAATATACCAGCCATTTCTTTTCCATCAGAAGTTTCGGAACAGTATATCTTTTCTGACAAAGAAGCAACGTTATACCCACATTCAAAGCTCAACTGAGTAATCAGAAGATGCGCTAGCGTATGCAACAAAATGAATTTAGGTGTAACGATTCGTGGATGTTTCGAACCAAAATATGATGCAGCATAATTTGAATTCAATTGGTTTGTTCTCTCAATAACTTCCGGATTATCGCTAATCCAATCACTAATATCATTAAAATCAAACTCTATGAATATTCCTTCTCCTCTTACCTCATTTGCTGGATAAAAAGGTGTGCTATCTTCTTTAACACTTACAAACCCTTCATCCTCCATATTAACAACAGGATTAATTCTTGAAAAGCCTATTAATGCCCTTACCACTCTCACCTTATCAATCAAGGAGATTGATTTAATATGTGGTAAGTTATAAATAGACACATCCATCTCTTCTCTGGAGAAATCGCCAAATCCACCAGATGGAGATACTATCTCACCTGTCAAAGCATCATACTCATCCATCTTGTATTGTATACTTGAGACATCTGTCGATTCATATTCATCAAGCCATTTTCTTCTTAGTATCTTCTCAACATCACTCTCGATAGCACCTATTTCCAATGCAATTTTAGCAGTCCATTCGGAGAGTTTTTTATTAATCTTCGGTATTCTGTCTTCTGGTTCCTCCTCCTCAATTACTCCGCAATACTTTTCAAAAGCCTTGCTATTCTCTATCTTCTCATTGAGTTTATCTGAATATGGTGGAATAACCAAAGAACTATATTCAACTGGATAATACACCGAAGAAGCACCTCTTTGTTTTGTTACTGGGTAATTAATACATTTATGTTTCGTATGTTTAAACGGATGATTCCCTTGACAAAAGAAAGCACTTGTTCCTTTTTCTTCAGCTAATGTTTTGAATATATCCTCATCGAACGCATCCTTTAACGTTGCCTTTGCCTTACAAGAACACTCTATAGTCAATCCTTCGAGACCTTCTGTTCCAGATGCTCCAGTCTTGAACTTTAAGACTGGATTATCACATGTTCTATTTGATTTAGCATGAACCCATTCAACCCACGGAAAATCATTCAAATGACCAGATTTGCATACAGTAACAATACGACTTACGACCAAGTCCTGATAGCAATCTGGGCACCGCATATGTTTGATTAGATACGAATCATTTTCATATACCTTTCTTAGATTGCCATTCTTTTGTACCTTTTCCTTCCATCTCTTTATCCAATGGTCTATTGGCATGAAATCACGACACTTTGGGCAAAAATACCACTCCGGGAACCTTGAATATGTAATCTTGATTGGTAATGCAAAATACTCAACGCCTAATGCTTTAGCAAATCTTTCATCATAGATTTTTTGAACAGATGACCACGTTTCTGGAGCAGCGGTAACTAAAGTCTGTGATGCAAAATCAACCATTGCTCCAACACCATATTGGAGTACCGCCTGCGTAGCCCTAACAGAGTATTCGATTTTATTCAAGGGAATCTTTTCTCTTATAGTTTCCATTTTTAATTCTCCCATATTATCACTTCGCCCAAAACCGAAGTATCAACATTTCTCATTGATGTTAAAGTATCGTATGCTTGATCTTTTCCAAAAGAATTATACTGTTTAATCAATCGTTTCTGTGTATCTAATTCTGGAGGTTTAAACATGTACTTTTTTCCAAAATGTAACGTCTTTGTATCTTCAGAATTTCCACAATCATTAACGAGAATTTGCCAAAAATCAACAAAACTATTTAATTCTGAGTAAATTTCATCATAATCCGTATTAGAAATATCCGCACGATGATCAACTGATTTAATTCTATCTATAATATAATCTTCTGCCTTTTTAACAGTCTCTGACATCAACTCTTTGTCAAAGTGAATTGCGCCATTATCATCACCAAGTGAAAGACTCTGTCTTAAAATTGATAATAGCACGGCATGTATTGCCCTTTCTCGTGCTGGCTTTGAGAACGGAGTTGCGCCAGTCGGTTCAACATATCGATAATATGATTCATGGTATGACTTGAATTTTTCATAATGTGATCTATCTCTGCTCTTAGTAGCATCGTATTGAATAAATGCAATACCTGGGTAGGTACGCCCCACTCTACTTGATGCTTGAATATACTCACTCGTGAGTTTCGGCTGGCCAATCATAAGCATAACATTTAGTCTTGCAACATCGATACCAACAGAAATCATGTTTGTTGCCAACAATATATCTGATGGGTATCTTTTCTTTTCCTTACTGGATGAATATTCAACCTTTTCAAGTTTATCTAAAGTCTCGTTTAATTCAGTGGTAGATACCCTACTTGTCAATTCGTCTGGACTTATAATTAATCTCCTATCTGTAACAAGTCGATTTGCTATTCTTATTATAAAGTCCTTGACGTCATCCTCCACCATTGTGGATGCTTTTCCCAGATCCTTTAAACTATTAAAATAAACCGTAGTTGTCCAGAATTTATCCTTAATATCGTCAGGTGAATCCATCATTTTAGTTCTTTGTAACATAGATGATGCCATTCTGATTTCAGTCATTGCCTTAGTTCTACCCGATGGCATAATTCCGACATACTTTCTACCAAACACTAGATTTTCATAATCTATATCAGCTTCTCGTGAAAAAAAAGAATCTGATGCATCAATACCCGGAGGTGGAAATTGTACAACATCCCTATTATATAAAACCGAGCACTGTTCCTTAGCTCTTCTTATTGTAGCCGTTGATGCAATAATCTTCGGCCTAACCCCCTTGCTGCTACATAAATTATCTATAGCAGTTTCATATAATCCAACAATAGTGCCTAAAGAGCCTGAAATCAGATGAAGTTCATCCTGTATAATTAAATCTGGTGTCCTGTTATCAGAATCCTGTCCAAAGAAACTACCAACCCTTACATCCCATGGCATCATAGCAAATTTATCGACAGTTCCAAAAAGAAGTGTTGGTGGGTTTTGGTATAATTCCTCATCTATCACTTGTATTGGAAGGTTATCAGTAAATTCACATTCTTCCTGAGGGCATACCATATAAAAATGATTACCTTTTCTCATATTATATCCCCAGGTACCAACTTGTTTTTTATTAATGTAATCTGGTGTCATCTTAGTCCCACACCATGGACATTTTAAAACCTGAAATTTATTATAACGTTCTTTATTATACTTTAGTGTTGAATAATCAGATTGTTGTAGCTTTTCAAGACATTCTTTAGCACCATCCTCCCCATCAATCTTATTAGGAATATGACTGCCTCCTATCCATAACCCTATAGAGATTTCTTTTTTACCCAAAGCATATCTCGGATATTTTGATTTTTTAGCAACGCAATCACGTCTTATATATTCACATGCACAAATAAGTGTGGAAGCTCTGGTAAACTGCTGTGATGCAAGAAGCCTTAATGTATAACGCATCATAACAGAAGTTCCACCAGATTCATTCGGATATTGAAGTTTTCTGAAAAAGATTGTAAATGCCGTAAGTCCTAAATATGCTTCCGTTTTACCACCACCTGTTGGAAACCAAATCAGGTCAACCATATCTCTATCTGGATGTTCATCATTTACTATCGAATTAACATCCATCAACAAAAATGCCAACTGAAACGGACGCCATTTACAATTATTATCACCTTCACTGTCATACTTAAGACTTATTAAACGCTCCTCAATCACCTCATCCCCAGGATATCTATCAACATCGGATGTGTCCTGTTGGAGTTTAATATGAATACGTTGCATAAACATAGCTCTATTTGCCAGTTGAAATGCATTGTAAGCATTATCATCTGAAGCAAGAGTATTTATACCTTCAATCATCCTATCTCGTGCTTTTTTACACTCGATTATATTCCTGTCAGCAGCCTCTTTATACTTCGTAGCTAATCCATTTGATACATTTTCAATTTGATTTATCCATCTAGCATATGATTCAACAAGTTTTCTTAAGGACTCTATCTTTTTATCTCGTTGTATTGAATTCAAATCAGAATAATACTTCATTGACAACTCATCAGAAGACATAGCTGATTCCTTCGGGAGATTGAAATCCATCTGAGGAACTTCCGAAACTGGAAAGAAATCCGTCCAAATTTTTCCAGTCCCATCAAGGATATTCCAATCTACCGATACACCTAGTCCTGTAGCATAATTCTCCTTATTTCTATACAGCAAAGCTAATGACTTTTCATCAGAATCATAATCATAGAAATCATCCGAATCATACTGAACGAATTGAAAACTATTA
The DNA here is from genome assembly GCF_900167085.1 of Eubacterium ruminantium. Classification (GTDB taxonomy): domain Bacteria; phylum Bacillota; class Clostridia; order Lachnospirales; family Lachnospiraceae; genus Eubacterium_Q; species Eubacterium_Q ruminantium. The sequence goes on along the minus strand of NZ_FUXA01000004.1, from coordinate 275,249 downwards.
TCATTTGTATCAACACTAATTACAGGCTGAAATATACACTTATCTGCAGATGCATTTCCCACATTAGTATTAACCATCATAACAGTAACAGAAACAACCGTATCTGAAATGGCCGTCTTTCTAGCTACCAACTTCAGCGAAACGTCTTCCAAGCCTTCAACATTTACAGTCTCAACAAAATCATTATCTCCAAAGTTCAGTCTTACACTGATATCATTATGTGGATCTCTAGCATACCCATTATTAATATATCCCGATAACTTGTATAATGCTTTTTCTATAGTAGCAGCTTCATTTTCTGGAAATGCCTCTCGTTCTTTTAATTCTCTTATTTCCTTGTATGAAAGTGATCTTTTTAGTTTTAAGTGTGACTTGGTTCTATCATAATCAACAATTCCAATCAGAGAATCTGGTATAGTATATCTTTCTGAATTGTCAACCTTATATGGAACTGCACATTCGGATACCGTAGCCTTATGATATGTGGCATAGGAAATCCTTAACACTAGTGAATCAGGATTACCACTAATCATGAATGTCATCCCGATTGAAGACTGCTTATACTGAGAAGCCATTTCAACTTCTTCATCAAGACTATCCTCTCCATAGTCAGATTGACTCATGCTCTTATCTTTTTCTGGTTTTATATCAGATGAATCATTGAATTTATCAACAACTAGTTCCTTCTCGACTTCATTGCCAATTGATACAGTTTCATCGTTATCTTGTTCATTCTTGTTTCCTTGTGGAAAGAGAATCCCCATAGAATACCTACTTATTGGACTGCTTGAAATAAGCTCATGATCTCTATCTGGAATATCAAACTCCGAGCCAGGTCCGAGCATATCCGCTTTGATAATATCAATATATGAATCTCTAGCCTTAAGCATTTCACTTATTAAATCACTTCTATTCATTAATCGTCCTCCGAATCAATAGGTCTATTTGCATATCCTATCGGAATATAATACTGTTCATCTACCTTCTTTATTGACTCAAGTTCATATGTTTGTGATAATCTATCAACATTATCAAATACCATTTGGATTATTTCATCTCCTGAGGATCTTCTTCCTGACAGTTTTTCATTTATCGCTTTGAAAATAAGTCCAAGAATGTTCCTTCTCTGTTTTCTTACTATCTTGAAAGCATCATCATATAATGTATAATTATTCTTCAAATCGTCATCATTAACCAATTCCCCAATTATTCTTATATCATCCATACTTCTTGGACCGACTATATGACTTTCCGGATAGATCCATTGTCTTACAGTCACTTCATCATGTTTTAGTCCAAGTTTATTTAACGAATCCGTTACATCTCTATAAGAATAATCACCATTATCCTTATATGCCCTCAAAAGTTCTTTCCACTTTTCTGCTTTCTGATTTGCCTCCTTAACACTTGCGTTGAGTTTATTCTTTTCCAGTAACTCATCAAATATATAATCAACTATGTTCTTGGTATAGTTATCATTACGCGTAAATACCAGAACATCTCCAGATTGCAGTTTTTCTGGTTTTTTTTCTTCTATAGAACATCCGTCATATACAACTGCTGAATAATACTTTGAAAGATATATACTCTCTCCCGTTTCGAACATTCCAACATATGATACCTCCGACAACGCTGTCCCAGTATCTGATACCAGCTTTGTACCACTGTTGTATGTATACTGCATTGGGACTTTGAATTTTAGGTTATCGATAAATTCAGACAATTCATTCCATCCATTCTCGACTTCTTCAGCTTCTTGCGTTTCTATATTATCATTGATTTCCGCTCTTTCCTTTGCATCATCTATAACATAGGAATATTTCATATGTTTCTTGTAAATATTACCCTCGAATACTCTGGCTTTTTTCTTCTTCAACATAAATGACATATTCTCTGCCTCGTGCAATATGACATACATTTGAGAAGTTGAACAACATTCGAATATTTTAAATTTATCACTCACCTTATTACTAACAACAATTACCACATCATAAAACTCCTCTGGACTAAACTCCTTAGTCGTTTTAAAATATACATTCGACGTATTTATGCCGAAGATTGATGTGGATTTCAATACATCTATGTAATATGACTTTGGTACAACAACTACTATTCTCTTTTTAATATTTTTCCTGATGATCTCATCTAATGCTTTCTGTTTAGGGTTATTCCTCACTAACATTTTATATTCTTGTTTGATGCAATCAAGTACTTCTTTAGCTTTAGTTTTCGCATTATCAAACAGCGATATGTGTTCTTCAAGTTTTCCAATTCTTTCTTTAGGAGACATAACACCATGGTGAAGTTTGTTTTCCGAAACACATTCTTCCATGTATATCAAATCAAATGGTGCTGTAAGGAATAGATTTTGTAATGTATAGATATTAATTAGAAAATCATTCTTATTATCGTCATCTAAAACAGAGTCTTTAAGCGCAAAAATATCGTTTCTAATTGTTTTTAACATTTTAAATGATATTCCCGATCCCACAACCACTTCATTTATACTAAGATTGGCCAAATTATACATTTGTCTATGTAAATCATCCAACAATTTACTATCATTACCGCTAATAGTATTTGTACCCTTCAAATAGGATGGAGTACATGCAAACACAGACGAATTAGTGTATTCCCTGACAATATATTCGCCAACAGAAGTATCATATTTTGTCATGTAATGAACAAATCGAATTTTCTTTCTCCCTATCAGATCGTTCAATTCTGAATTGTCATTTGATACGCCGCCCGAAGTACATACAATAATTCCAGCAGTATTATTGCCTTCCTTGCTTAAAGCGATTTGACGAGCAACCGATATATGACTCGTCAGTTTAATTACTGGTTCTTTTTTTGATGGATTCTTTCCGATAATTATTTCTTCCAACCCACTTGTATAATAAGAACAAGCAACCAATTCCAGTAGTTTAACATTTTTTCCATCGTATTCTATGCTTACATTTTTTAAGATTTCATCAAAGCCTTTATCTGCAACAAATACAAAGGAAGCATCTATTGCACTTGGGATATCATTAGCGCCAACATTATAAAGAAACGCAAAAAAATCTTCTCTATTAGACTTCCCCTTCTTTATTCCTCTTCCGTCAGTTGTTTGAGATTGACCATGATACTCTTTAATTAAATGCTTATTCTTTTCATATGATGAAAAAGTCTTTTCTCCATTATCTTTAACAAGAACCATATAACACTTACCATTATCTTGTTGAAGTCCAGCCCATCTGTATCGTTTGTTATTGTATAAGACAATATTTCCTTCTTTAAGGCTCGAGATAATATCATCATTTGTATTTTCATTGTAGCCGAGACTACTTATTACTGTTGCAACCGTGGCAACAATATCAAATACAACTGACCCCGTATTCATACAAAAGCTTGTTCTCTTTTCTGACAGGTTGAATGTCTTGGAAAAAAAGTGCAAATAATCCTTTACTATTCTTTCACCAGAAATACACTCTTTTTTATAGAATATTTTACATTGATCTATGAGTTTATTCATCGCCTCATCTATTCTCATGTAATCACCCCATTCAGTCTACGACTCCTCGAGTTTCTTCAAACATCTATCTATAAAAACGGCAAACTCCTTAATTACTGGTATTGTAACCGAATTACCAAATTGCTTATACTTTTGAGCATCCGACATTCCCTCTGGAAACTCAAATTGATCTTTACCATCCTTGTCTATGAATCCATAATTAATAAAGCCTTGAAGCTTGCCCCATTCCGTAGGAGTCATCACTCTAACATACTCATCGTTCAATGGGGTTTTTTTCCCAACAATGCTTTTTCCTGAAACACCATCTTTATAATCAATAAGCAAATTTCTCTCTTTGCCTGACCCTCCAGTAGCAAGAATTGTATTGGCAATATGAACACCATCATCTGGCATATTTACTATTCTGTATCCATAACCATAGCCTTTTTTTTCTTGTCTCTTTCTATGTTCTTTTAACGTATTCCAATAGCCCGATGACAAATAATACTTATCATCAACATCATGTGATAGTAACTCATCTAAATTCTCATAAACCATCATACTCCCTTTATCAGGTGTAGCTACAGGGACGGCTTTCTTTACCTTATCGTCATATCTTTTTTTATCAAAACATACTATATATGTTCTTGGACGATTTTGAGGCATACCAAAAAATCTTGAATTTCTTATAAAGCTGTCCTTATCATAACGAATCTGTCCATTATCATCTCTATCTACCCCAACAACGTGATAATCAAGGTCATTTACCAATACATCTATTATTTTCTCGAATGTTTTACCTTCATCATGAGTGATCAATCTATCAACATTTTCAAGGAAAATAGCTTTAGGTCTATTTGACCTAATTATTTCGGAAATATGGAAAAAGATTTGTCCTTTTTCCTCATCATTAAATCCTTTTTGCAACCCAACTCTACTAAATGTTTGGCATGGAAAACCTGCCAATAAAACATCATATTCGACAGAAGCAACCTTTTTCTTAAAATCCTCGCTTGTTAGATCATTAAAAGGATTAACTCCAAATAAGCGTTCGTACGTCTGGCATGCATATTTATCAATTTCGGCAGATAACACATTCACGTATCTACCAGTCATTTCAAAGCCTCTTCTTATGCCTCCAATACCCGCACATAAATCTATTGTCTTATATCTTGGTCTCTTACTCATAACAACGCTGTCCCACTTCAAAACTATAATTCATAACCCAAACCAACAGTACTACTCCACAAACTTTTTCTCTACCAGCCCCTTCATCCTCTCTTTCGCACTCTCCGGGCCAGTAATCACTACATTTCCGCCCAGCGCCACGATCCATCCGAGGAACTGGTCACTCACCGCCACATTTACACTTGCGGTGAACCATTCGTCATCTATCGGATGCAGCCAGGCATCCTTGCCAAACTGGTCGATGATGACATTTGCCATCTCATTTTTGCATTTCAGGGTTACGGTCTCTATCTCTCCACCGAACATGCGGAAATACTGCTCACTCCACTTCGCCTTGTCCTGTTTATTAAACTTCATCTTGCCCTTACGTCTCTTATTCGTAAGTTCAACCTCGCGCATCTTATCCACGCGAAAATGCCGGATCTCATCCTTATCATGATCATACCCGATCAGATAATACCGTTCATCGTCAAAATGCAACGCCCACGGACTCACATTGTAAAACGCCCCGTCCCTGCGGAACTCCTCTTCGCCCTTAACGTTCCAGCTGAAATATTTGAAGCGGATGGCCTTGTCCTCGCTTATCGCATTGTGAAGGGAATCGATGGCATAATAGATACTTTCATTCATATTTTTGACGCGCCCTGTCACCTTCACCTCACGGTCAAGGAGCTTCGCATCATACACGCTGATGTTTTCTTCGAGCTTCTTAATCAGCTCCCTGGTCTTCTTCTCGGAAATAAACTTCGAGGACTGAATCGCATCCACCAGGAACTTCAGCTCAGCGATCTCAAATGTCCTGTTGCCGCAGTGATACAGCGTCTTCGAGCCGTCACGCTCTTTGATTATTTCTATCCCATAATCATCAAGAGCAGCCAGATCCTCGTAAATACTCTTCCGCTGTGCCAGAATTTCATGCTTCGCAAGCTCCGCAAGTATTTCGGACATGGAAAGAGCGTGAGTGTCATCTGTCTGCTCTTGCATTATTTTCGCCAAATAAAGAAGCTTAAGCTTCTGATTTTTCCCCTTCATAACGGCCTACCCCTGTCTTCCGGAAAACCCGCCTTCTCCTTGCGGTTTTCCTTGTATTTGTGGTCCCACAACCACGTTCTAATTGTACCACATTTCGAGGCATTATACAAAGGGTTATAACAGAGACATCCACATGATTTTCTTCTCACAACCAGCTAATCCCACATGATTATATCCCCCGGAATAAGCTTATTCTTACAGCGAGGGCATTTGAGTTTATCATATCCCTTTCCCACAACAATCTTAAGTCTTCCATGACACTTCTCACATCTATGATCATAGTCCTTGAATTTCTTGAATTTGCGCCTTAATTCATCGTGCATGAAATAATTTGAATTACCTGTGTCGTCTGACGAAAAATCGGCTTCTTTGAGCATCTCTTCATCCTCTTCCCGAGGAATATACATTCCCAGATTATAGTCCGATGAGATATCACCACATTCTTCACAAACATACAGATCAATTTCTGCATCAATAGCTCTCTGAGGGTTCTTCCTGAGAAAATACATCATCTCTTCTCCATATTCTCCATCCCATGCTCTTTTTCTGACCTCTCCATAGACCGTCGGAAACATAAAGCCTACACCTATATTTTTTGTTATTTTAAAACCACAATTCGTACAAACTCCACTATATGCCTGTCCCATATGCTCAGCCTCCTTTATCATCTAAACTTATACGTGATAAGCACTCCTACAAACACCGGAATTTCCTCCATTTATTCCTGTAATCAAAACACACCTTTTCCGTCATCCGCTATAAATCCCAGTATTATCAGTGGTACCAAAAGAAACTTTAACATAAACCCCATCGCCTTAAGCATCAGCCAAAATGGAAACAAACATAATTTCAGTAGGTTCATCATATCCGCTCACCATCCTTCCATTAATTCTTATCTCCCAACAGTTCCTTCCTGCATTCAACATAATACTTGCAAGTCAAACAGCAGCACCTGCATGTTCTCTTCTTCATCATCCAAAACTTAAATCTCTTAAACATATATCCTCCCATCAGTATTCATCCCAATACTCTTCGTTATCTTCAAAATCATCCCAAGCGTCATCCTCATCCTCAAACTCTTCTTTGTAATCCTCGTAATACATATCTATATCATGATCAGAAGGATCAACCTTAGGCGTTGAATAACTATTTTTCTTTTTTGACGCTTTATTTGAAGACGAAGTGCTTCCGGATGATTTTCCAGTACTTTGTGTTGTGCTTTTTGTCGAAGAAGAATTTCCTGTATTTCTACTATTCGAAAAACTGTATTTATGATTCTGATGGTAATAACAGTATAGCTCTCCATCAACTGCTTCGCGGTTACAAAGAATACACTGATCTTTCTGATTAAGAGCGGATTTTATATCCTTACACATAAAGAAAAACCCTATTACAGAAAGCCCTATTATTGCTATCGTCCAACCTACTGGAATTGCCTGAGCATTATCTTTCTTGTTATTGCTGTTATTCATAAACCATTCCCTCCTTCTTGAGATCTTCGAAAATATATCATTTTTAACCCAACATTTACTTTTTGCATTTTTCTGATTTTTCTGATTTCTTTCTGATTGTTCTGATACGGTTCTGATACCATTGTCTCAAAAATGGTGGTCGATAAAAAGGCCACCACTTATGTAGATACACTATGTAAACCAAAATACTCCTCTTATCATATGAAACATACTCTAAGAATTGCTCTTCTCTCTCCCCGGGGATTGGGGACGGGCAGTCCCCAAAATAAAAAAGTCACCTATGAGACTGCGATGGAATGAACTCTTTCCATCGGAGCCTCATAGATGACAGTTGCTTGTTTTTTACGGATCACCACCTTTATCACTGAACCATTGTTAATCACGAGTTACGACCATAACGCAAAAAAGGACACTTTCTAAATTTTTTCTTTTAGAAAGTGTCCTTATATCCTTAATTCTCTATTATAGACTCATAAATCGCGTATTATTACGCATTATTCAATAATAATATGTGTGACCTTTGTGTGACCTAAAGGATAAAACGCGCCATAAAACCGCATAAATACTGGATTCTTTACGACAAACTCTTCAACGTCGGGAAGAGAAGTACATCTCTTATAGCAGGGCTATCAGTCATGATCATGACAAGTCTGTCGATACCATATCCGATACCTCCTGTTGGTGGCATACCAACTTCAAGAGCGTTGAGGAAGTCTTCATCTGTATGCTCCGCCTCATCATCACCTGCTTCTGCAAGGGCATCCTGAGCTGCAAATCTTTCTCTCTGATCGATAGGATCATTAAGCTCTGAGTATGCATTTGCCATTTCCCATCCATTCATGAAGAACTCAAATCTTTCAACATAATTTGGATCTTCCGGCTTTCTCTTTGTAAGAGGTGATATCTCTACAGGATGATCCATTACGAATGTTGGCTGAATAAGGTGCTCTTCTACATATGTCTCAAAGAAGAGGTTAAGTATATCACCCTTCTTGTGGAAATCTTCAAATTCAATATGATGTTCCTTTGCAAGCGCACGAGCAGCTTCCAGATCTGAAACTGTATTCCAATCAACACCTGCATATTTCTTAACAGCATCAACCATTGTGATTCTCTCAAATGGCTTGCCGAGATCCATTTCAACACCATTATATGTGATAGTTGTTGTACCAAGAACATCCTTAGCTATATGACGATACATAGCCTCAGTAAGGTCCATCATGCCGTGATAATCTGTATATGCCTGATAGAGCTCCATAAGTGTAAATTCAGGATTGTGTCTTGTGTCAACACCTTCATTTCTAAATACTCGACCAATCTCATAAACTCTTTCAAGACCACCAACGATAAGTCTCTTGAGGTAAAGCTCAAGTGAAATACGAAGCTTAAGGTCCTCATCAAGTGCGTTGAAATGAGTTTCAAATGGTCTGGCAGCAGCTCCACCCGGATTAGCTACAAGCATAGGTGTCTCAACTTCCATGAATCCCTGATCATCAAGGAATCTTCTTATACTTGCAATAATCTTAGATCTCTTAATAAATGTTTCCTTAACATCCGGATTCATTATAAGATCTACATATCTCTGACGATATCTGATATCTGTATTTGTAAGTCCGTGGAATTTTTCCGGAAGGACCTGTAACGACTTTGAAAGAAGTGTTACTCCGTCTGAATGGATTGAAATCTCACCCATCATTGTACGGAATACATAACCTGTAACACCTACAATATCTCCAACATCAAGCTTCTTAAATGCAGCATATGCATCCTCACCAAGAGTATCCTTAGATACAAATACCTGAATATTTCCGCTCTTATCTTGAACATTGCAGAATGAAGCCTTACCCATAACACGCTTTGACATCATTCTACCTGCAATGCTTACTGTTATAGGATTTGCATCCATTATGGCACGTCTCTCATTGTATGCCTCTGTCTTAACCTGCTTTGCTTCAGCCGGATCCATACCTTCTGTATCAGGCATATCCTTACCTACAAGAAGCTTTGACTCAAGGGCGATATATTCTTCCTTTGCCTGCTCTGCATGATATGTCTGGTCGTATTTTGTTATAACAAATGGATCCTTTCCTGCTTCCTGAAGTGTAGCAAGCTTCTCGCGACGAACCTTAAGGAGCTGATTTATATCCTGAACAGGCTGAGCTGCCTGTCCCTTCTTATTGTTCTGATTATTCTCTGCCATTTTATCATCCTCTATAATTCAATATATTCTGATAATACAGTTTTCAAAATGAATCCGCACAAATGTCAAAACCATCCATCAAACTGATATAAGTCATAAAAAAACTATTGTCCATGCATATGATACATGCTAACACATACACCTGCACGGACAATACTCACTTAATTCATATTATTACAAAATACCGCATCACCAAAATGATTCCATCCCTCTTCCGGAACGGCGGTTCATCCTGATCTTGCAGTATTCTCGAGATATATTAACCTCTTGTAAAGTCTAATATCTTATAATTAAATGTACCGCTTGGTGCATTTACAATAACAGTCTGTCCTGCTTTGCGTCCGATAAGAGCCTTTCCTACTGGTGACTCGTTCGAAATCTTTCCATTAAGAACATCTGCTTCAGTTGAACCAACGATCATATATTTATATTCTTCTTTGCTGTCAATATCCTGAATATGAACAGTACCACCAAAGTTAACTGTCTCTTTATCAAGCGAATCTTCATCAATAACTTCAGAATTTTTCAGGATTTTCTCTATCTCTTCAATTCTAGCTTCTATATCACGCTGCTCATCTTTAGCTGCATCGTATTCTGCGTTCTCTGATAAGTCTCCCTGCTCTCTTGCTTCCTTGATCTTCTGAGCAACTTCTCTACGACGGAATACTCTGAGATCATTAAGCTCATCTTCAAGCTTTTTAAGACCTGCACTGGTAAGAATATTTTTCTTCTGCTCTGCCATATCTTTAACTTCCTTCCTGAAATATTATTTCGATAGACACGGAGTCAATTATAACCCAACACATTCCCAAAGTCAAGAAACAAATATTAACCTTGAACCCGGGGTTCAGTTTCTTATCTGCATAACTCGTAGTATGTATTCCCTCGTGTGCAGTTGACGGGGTGCTGCTTGCCCGTGGCAAGCGTTTAGCACCGACCGAGCCGGTAGGCGAGACCTTGAACCCGAGGTTCAAGGTCTAACTGCAAAACAGGAGCGGTATTTACCGCTCCTGTTAGTGCAGTTGACGGGACTTGAACCCGAACCCACTTGCGTGGACATGAACCTGAATCATGCGCGTATGCCAATTCCGCCACAACTGCTTATATATCAGAATGTCCGCTTAAGCCCGCGAACATTCTGAATCTTATCATTTTCAATTTATTATGTCAAGACTGCAGGACTTATTCGCCATCCACACTTGCCGCCTCTGTTGTAGCCTCTCCTGTCGATGCTTCTTCACTTGATTTATTCTTCTCAAGCTCTTCAAGAACCTTCTCATTATCATTAGGAACTTCTTTGTCTGAGCTAAGCTTATCTACTGCCTTTGCCTTACCAAATGCAAGGTCGATAACCTTATCTGCAAGGATCATGTAATAAACATCTTCTTCTGAGTAATACTGATCGAACTGCTTATCATCTGCGATGTTGTAGTTCTTCTTTAATTCGCTCTTCTTAGCATCATATTCATCAGCTGTAACTGAGATATTTTCCTTATCTGCGATATTTACAAGGATCATCTTCTGCTTAATGTAATCACGAACATAATCGCTGATGTATTCCTTGAACTCATCCTCTGTACTCTTACCATAGTAATAAGAAATGATTGTTTCAAAATCAACATTGTTGCTTTCAGCAAGCTGCTTTACCTGGCTGATCATCTGATCGATGAGTTTCTTAACTTCTTCCTCAGGATACTGAACAACTTCTGAACTTTCAATTATGCTTGAAATAACTGATTCCTTGTTACTTGAAAGATCATTCTTTGCATGTTCTTCCTCATGCTTTTCCTTCATTGCCTTTTCATACTCAGCAACATTTTCATATGAAGTGTTATTCTTTACAAGTTCATCATTATATTCAGGAATATGGTGAATGATGATTGAGTTAAGTGTTGTCTCAAATCTTGCCTTCTTTCCTGAAAGATCAGGATTTCCTGAATATGGATCAGGGAAAGTAACATTTACATCAAATTTATCACCAGGCTTGTGACCAACGATCTGCTCATCGAAATTATCGATGTATCCGCTTGACCCAAGGGTGATCTGTGTTCCCTGTCCCTGTGTGCTGCCACCTTCAAATGTCTGATCATCAACATAACCTGTATAATCAATATTTACTGCATCACCATATGTAGCAACCTTTGTCTTATCTTCTGTATGAGTTGTTCCCTGATTGATAAGTGACTGACGATCCTGTTCAATCTCTTCATCTGTAACTTCTGACTTTACCGGAACATATTCAACGCCATTATAGTCTGACACCTTAACGCAATCTCTGTACTTATCTTTCATCTTTGCGATAACGTCATTTTCCTCAGCACTTGTTGATGTTGCAACTGTACTCTCATCTTTCTTATCCTTGTTCTTTCCTTTACCACAGGATGCAAAAGCTGTGAGACACATAGCTCCGACAAGAACAAGACAAATTTTCTTCTTCATAATACAATCCCTTCTAAAATTGAAACTCTTCTTATTATATAAATATATCCCTGATGTATTCTCTTCATGACACTATATCCTGTATAGCACCCCTTAAATACCTTTTTATATAAGAAACAATATCTTGCGACTCCCAGGAAATTTTATACCTTAAAATATATATCACAAATAATATAAAAAATAAAGATTATTTTCTTAATTCACATAATCTACACGCTCTATATACGTATTTCCAAGGTTTTCCCGTGTTTACTCATTTAATTTTATGTCTACTAAATATAGTAACTACCCAAATAGTCAGACACTAGATTTAGTATTTTGGTATTTACAAACCATATACCGTTTGCTATAATTTGTTCTTGAATCGACCAGTGTTATTTAATGTATAAATACTACTACATTCATACTATATATATTACAAAATTATGTGAGGAGAGGTAAGATGAAGGTTGTAAAGAGAGACGGTCATATAGTTGATTTTGACCGAAGTAAGATTGTGACTGCCATCAGAAAGGCAAATGCAGAAGTAGATCCTGAAGAAAAGATAGGGGAAGAAAGGATCGAAGATATTGTACATGGTATTGAGACTAAAAAACGCAAGAGAATCCTTGTAGAAGATATACAGGATATGATCGAGCAGGATCTTATGGAAGATGGTAAATATGTATTGGCGAAGACATATATCATCTATCGTTATACAAGAGAACTCGTTCGTAAGGCCAATACCACTGACGATTCAATACTCAGTCTTATTAAAAACCGCAACAAAGATGTTATGGAGGAGAATTCCAACAAGAATGCCACTGTTGCATCTACACAGCGTGATCTTATAGCCGGCGAAGTATCTAAGGATCTTACAAGAAGAGTTCTTCTTCCTGAAAAGATCAGCAAGGCTCATGATGAAGGTGTTTTACATTTCCATGACGCTGACTATTACCTTCAGCCTATATTTAACTGCTGCCTTATCAATATCAAAGATATGCTTGAAAATGGCACCGTTATGAACGGTAAGCTCATCGAGAGTCCAAAGTCATTCCAGGTTGCTTGTACTGTTATGACACAGATCATCGCATCTGTTGCATCTTCTCAGTACGGCGGACAGTCAGTAGACCTCATTCATTTAGGAAAATATCTCAGAAAGAGTTATGAAAAATATAAAGAAAGATTTACCAAATCATTCGGAGACAAGGTTGATGACGAAACTCTTGAGAAGATGATTCAGGAAAGACTTAACGACGAACTTCGTTCAGGTGTTCAAACTATCCAGTATCAGATCAATACTCTGATGACTACTAACGGTCAGTCACCATTCGTTACACTCTTCCTTCACCTTGATCCAAATGATGAATATATTGAGGAAAATGCTCGTATCATCATCGAAGTTCTTCGTCAGAGATATGAAGGCATCAAGAATGAAGCCGGTGTATATGTAACACCTGCTTTCCCTAAACTTATCTATGTTCTTGACGAGTTCAACTGTCTCAAGGGCGGTAAGTATGATTACATCACAGAGATGGCTGTTAAATGTTCAGCTAAGAGAATGTACCCTGATTATATCTCAGCTAAGAAGATGCGTGAGAATTATGAAGGAAATGTATTCTCTCCTATGGGATGCCGTTCATTCCTTGCTCCTTGGAAAGATGAAAAGGGTAATTATAAATTCGAAGGTCGTTTCAACCAGGGTGTTGTCAGCATTAACCTTCCACAGATTGGTATCATTGCCAGAGGTGATGAGGAACTCTTCTGGAAGATATTTGATGAGAGACTTGACCTTTGCTACGAAGCACTTATGTGCAGACACAATTCACTTATGGGTGTAACAAGTGATGTCAGCCCAATTCATTGGCAGTACGGTGCCATTGCAAGACTTGGCAAGGGCGAAAGAATCGACAAGTATCTTCTTAACGGATACTCTTCTATCTCACTTGGATACATTGGACTTTACGAAGTAACTAAACTCATGAAGGGCGTTAGCCATACAACTCCTGAAGGACTTGAATTTGCTCTTCGTGTTATGCATAAACTCAAAGATTCCTGCGAGAAATGGAAGAAGGAAACAGGTCTTGGTTTCGCTTTATACGGAACACCTGCTGAGTCTCTCTGCTACAGATTTGCAAGAATCGACAAAGAGCGTTTTGGAACAATTCCTGACATTACAGATAAGGGTTATTACACAAACTCTTACCATGTTGATGTTCGTGAAGACATCGATGCATTTGAGAAATTCCAGTTCGAGAGCCAGTTCCAGAGTATTTCATCCGGTGGAGCTATCTCATATGTAGAGATTCCAAATATGGCCAACAACCTTGAAGCACTTTCAGAACTTGTTAAGTTCATTTATGACAATATTCAGTATGCTGAGTTCAATACAAAATCTGACTATTGCCATGTATGTGGTTACGATGGTGAGATCAAGGTAAATGAAAATAATGAATGGGAATGCCCATGCTGCCACAACAAAGATCATTCCAAGATGAATGTTACAAGAAGAACCTGCGGTTATCTTGGTGAAAACTTCTGGAATGTCGGTAAGACAAAAGAGATCAAGTCACGTGTGCTTCATGTAGGTACTCCTGATTATATCGCTGAAACAGTTTCTGAAAAGAATACAGTTTCTACTCAGTAATAAGATTTAAACCATTTCAGGGGATCGGTCATCCGGTCCCCTATAAATTTAGAAAGGAAAAGATCATCCTCCGAAAGGCAGGCCGATCAGACCATATTTACGTATGAATTGTTGCGGAATATATTATTGTGATACCGCAAATGGTGTCGGTATCAGAACATCATTATATGTTTCAGGCTGTACTCATCATTGTAAGGGTTGCTTCAATGAAGATACCTGGGACTTCAATTTCGGCAAGCTCTTTACCGAAGAGATTGCCAATGAAATAATCAATTCACTAAAGAAACCTTATATACAAGGCATTACTATTCTCGGCGGCGAGCCTTGGGAAATATCAAACCAGAAGGTTCTTCGTCCTTTTATCGAGCGTTGCCGTAAGGAATGCCCTGACAAAACTATTTGGACTTATTCCGGATATCTCTTCGAAGAACTCATCGATCCGGATAATAAAAGATGTCACTCAGAAGATACTCTTCCGATGCTTCAGTTGACAGATGTCCTTGTGGACGGCGAGTTTATCCTTGAGAGAAAAAATCTCCGACTCCGATTCAGAGGAAGTGATAATCAGCGCATCATCAACGTCCCTGAAAGCCTTGCAAAAGGCGAAGTTGTTCTTTCCGAATATATGGAAGGAAGGATTTAAAAATAAAACCTATATTTTTTTATTATTATGTGTTAAACTAGTCTGTGGGCAAAATGTTTCACGAACAAACAATCCGCAGATAACAATCTGCAAACAAACATTCTGCAGATAAACAATCTGCAAACGAACATTCCGCAGATAAACAGTCTGCAAACGAGCAACCCGCTACAAACAGTCAGCGGATACAACAGTTTGTGAACAAAACAGTCTAATAAAATTCGAATTATATAACTTATCAAAAGTTATTTGGATAAAGGATAAAATCATGATCAACAAGTTACCTGTAAATATTAAGAAGATAAAGCCGAATGCCACTGTCCCAACTTATGGGTCCGCTAACGCTGCCGGTGCGGATTTGTATGCATGCATTGACAGCGATATAACAATCGCAAGCGGTGAGACAATACTTATACCTACAGGTCTTTCAATGGAACTCCCCGAAGGTTATGCGGGACTTATCTATGCCCGTAGCGGTCTTGCCAGTAAGAAGGGGCTTGCCCCTGCCAATAAAGTTGGTGTAGTAGATTCGGACTATCGTGGAGAGGTTATGGTTGCACTCCATAATCACTCAAACAAGGATGCAGTTATTGAACCGGGCGAAAGAATCGCTCAGTTGGTTATAACTCCTTATCTCATGGGTATCTTCACAGAAGTTGATGCTTTAGGAGATACAGAAAGAGGTTCCGGTGGATTTGGTTCAACAGGAACACATTAAATATATCCTTGTTTAACTTTGTTATATGACAGACATTACGAAACTCCGTATCATTACGGAGTTTTTTTATTTCGAAATGGTATAATTCGTGTCTTAAACGGCACACTTTCTTATAATCGGAAAGAAGGTGAAAAAATGAACGAAAAACTTATCAAAGACCAGATCGAACAACTTATAGATGACAAGAAACTTCATGAATTAAGACAAATGCTCAGCGAACAGAATGAAGCCGATATAGCTGCCTGTCTTTCTGACCTGAATATAGAAAAGCTTTCAATAGCTTTCCGTATTCTTCCAAAAGAGCTGGCTGCTGATGCATTTTCTTACTTTGATTCGGACATCCAGGAGGAACTTATCAAAGCTTTCTCTGATAAGGAGCTCCGTTATATCATCGACAATCTTTTCATGGATGATACCGTCGACATGATTGAAGAAATGCCGGCCAGTGTTGTTAAACGTATTCTCAAGAATACGGACCCTGTTACACGTAAGGAGATCAATGAAATCCTTAAGTATCCGGAAGACAGCGCCGGAAGTATCATGACAACCGAGTATGTACGACTCGAAGAAGACATGACTGTTCAACAGGCATTTACGCGTATCAGAAATGTCGGTGTTGATAAGGAAACTATTTATACTTGTTACGTTACTAACCCGAAGAAAGAACTTCTCGGAATCGTAACAGTTAAGGATCTGCTCCTTTCAAATTATGAGGAAAAGATCAAAGATATAATGATCACGAATATCATTTTCGTTAATACTACTGAAGACCAGGAAAATGTTGCTCGTTCATTCGATAAGTATAACTTCCTTGCCATCCCTGTTGTTGACAATGAAAAGCGCCTTGTTGGTATCATAACTATCGACGACGTTATTGATGTCATCACAGAAGAGGCTACAGAAGATATCGAAATGATGGCCGCTATCACACCTACCGATAAGCCATATATCAAGACGACTCCATTTGAGACATACAAGAAAAGAATCCCATGGCTTCTTCTCCTCATGATCTCAGCGACATTTACCGGAGCGATCATCAACCGATATGAAGCCGCCCTAGGTGCCTATGTCATCCTGACAGCTTATATCCCTATGATAATGGATACAGGCGGAAATGCAGGTAGCCAGGCGTCAGTTTCCATCATCCGTGGTCTTTCACTTGATGAGATAAAATATAAAGACATTTTCAAAATACAAAGTAAAGAGTTATTAGTTGCTTTAATGTGCGGTTCAACACTTGCTGTTGCGAACTTCGTAAAGCTCCTTTTATTCGATAAGGTGTCACTTACCATTGCACTTGTTGTATGTTTAACTCTTGTACTTACAGTTATCATAGCAAAGTTCGTTGGTTGTTCACTTCCTATCCTCGCCAAGAGAATCGGATTTGACCCGGCAGTTATGGCCAGCCCATTCATCACAACCATCGTTGATGCCATCTCACTTTTCATTTATTTTCAGATTGCATCATTCGCACTTCATCTATGATCACGTTGAAAACACGTTGCAATAACATGTGTATAAAAAATACGCTACACAAAAGTGTAGCGTATTTTTATCTGAATGATATCTGTTTATAAACATCAAAGTTAACAGATCCGGTGTAACTGTATCCCTTATCAAGGTCAGCTATCCACTGTGGAAGCTTGGAAGCAAAATACCTTTCCTCAGCTTCTGCAACAAGCTTTGCCTTACGCTCAGCAGTTGCTTCCTGGTCTGTTTTATATTTCATATAGAAGATATGATAACCATACTCTGTCTCGACTACGACGCTGTAAGAACCATCCTCAAGTTCATACAGAATATCATATATCTTCTCACCATACTCAGCCTTTATCTCCTTTGGAGTAAGAGTATAGTAACCGGAATTCTTAAGCTTATAAAATGTCGAAAGCCCTTCGATATCAACTCCATCCTCACTTGAAGGATTTGTAAGAGTCGCATATGCCTGATCAGCTTTTTCTAACTGTTCGCTCTTCTTCTCATCATTAATCTCGAAAATCTCACCATTTATATTCTCTGTATAATAAGAGAAGAACATATCATAAAATGTGGTAACCCTGGCATCCTCATCAGACATCTCTATGCCCGCTTCCTTCACAATGGCTGTATAAACCTTATTTGCAAGAAGATTTTCACAGAAGACATTCTGAACAAGGCTTTCTGTAAGTTCCATTCTGTCTATCTGTTCATCAGTAAGCCTGTTGAAGAAAATGTCTGCTTTGTTGATCTCGGCAGCCTTTTCATTATCGTCAAGCTCTATGCCTTTATTCTTTGCCATGGATGAAAGAACCTTTACTCTAACGATTGCATCGATAATATCTCTTCGGGTTGCTTCTTCCATATTCATTTCAGTTCCGTCCGAAACAGTTACCTGCATATTCCAGACATCCTTACCATAGGTCGCTTCATAATCCTCTATAATGGTCTGAGCGTAGATATAAACCTCACCTTTGGATATAGGATTTCCCGCAAATACAAAAACCGTATCCTTCTTTTCCTCATCCTTCTTACTGCCACAACCACTTAAGGATGCAAACGTAAATATCATAACAAGGATTAAAGGAATTCTTTTGAATAAAAATTTATTCGTTTCTCTTTCTCTGTTAAATATCATTTTTCTGCCTTTATATTAAACCTATAAATGATCATTCTTCTTCAGGTTCCGCTTCTTTTATTATAAGTGAATCGTAAATATCTGCAATAGCCTTTTCTGCATTTTCGATAAGCTCATCCTGGATAAGCTTTGACTCACGTATTCCGAGTCCTGAAACCTTGCCTGTTATAAGACGTACAGTCTTGCCCATTCTCTTATATCTTCTGATGAATTTCGGAATGCTTTCCACATCAACAGGAGTATCATTTTTGATAAGATACTGCACTTCATCATCTCTGAATCTGATTTCAACCATTCCGGCCTTATGTGCCGCGGTCTTGAGAAGCGCAATCCTAAGAAGTCTTTCAAATGGTTTCGGTGGATCTCCGAACCTGTCTCTCGCTTCTTCTCTGATATTGTCGGTATCTTCGCTATCTGTAACTCTCGAGATTCTCTTGTAAAGTTCCAGCTTAAGGAATGATACTTTGACATAATCATCCGGAATATAAGCATCTACCGGAAGATCGATCGAGGTATCGAAATCTTCCTCTGTAATATCGCCCTTCTTGCGACGAATCGCCTCATTAAGCATTTTTACATAAAGGTCGTAACCAACGGATTCCATATGTCCCGACTGATCCATTCCCAGAAGATTTCCGGCGCCTCGTATCTCAAGATCCTTAACCGAAATCTTATATCCCGATCCAAGATCGGTAAATTCCTTTATCGCCTTAAGTCTCTTCTCTGCAACCTCTTTAATTACCTTATCTCTCTTATACATAAGGAATGCATAAGCATTTCTGCTGGATCTTCCTACTCGTCCTCTTAACTGATAAAGCTGTGAAAGTCCGAAATTATCAGCGTCATGGATAATGATAGTATTTACATTCGGAATATCCAGACCGGTCTCTATTATGGTTGTTGAAACGAGAACATCTATGTCTTTATTTATAAAACCATGCATGATGGTTTCAAGCTCTCGCTCGCGCATCTTTCCGTGAGCGAACTCTATCCTTGCATCCGGCAATATGCTTCGAAGTTCCGAAGTAATATGCTCAATATTGTCAACGCGGTTATAAACGTAGTAAACCTGTCCGCCTCTTGCAAGTTCTCGTCCGATTGCTTCTTTGACGAATTCCTTATCATATTCCATTACATAAGTCTGGATAGCACGTCTATCAACCGGCGCTTCCGAAAGAAGGCTCATGTCACGAAGACCTATAAGACTCATGTGAAGAGTTCTTGGTATAGGAGTTGCTGTAAGAGTAAGAACATCAACATTTGTCTTAAGCTGCTTGATCTTTTCCTTATGCTTAACTCCAAAACGCTGCTCCTCATCTATGATAAGAAGGCCAAGGTTATTGAATGCGATGTCCGACGAAAGAAGTCTGTGGGTTCCAATAACAATATCGATACTTCCTTCCTTGATACCTTTAAGAGTAGCTTTAACTTCTTTCGGAGT
Source organism: Eubacterium ruminantium (assembly GCF_900167085.1). Classification (GTDB taxonomy): domain Bacteria; phylum Bacillota; class Clostridia; order Lachnospirales; family Lachnospiraceae; genus Eubacterium_Q; species Eubacterium_Q ruminantium. The sequence continues at coordinate 255,383 of NZ_FUXA01000004.1, read as the reverse complement.
ACAGAATCTTGAAAGCATGCTTATATTTACGGGATAATTCTTCATTCTTTCCGCAAATGTTTCAAAATGCTGCTGGGCAAGTATGGTTGTAGGCACCAGATATGCAACCTGTCTATTGTCCTGAACCGCCTTAAATGCAGCACGTATCGCAACTTCCGTCTTTCCGAATCCAACATCTCCGCAAATGAGACGGTCCATGATCTTGTCACTTTCCATATCACTCTTGGTTTCTTCTATTGCTTTCATCTGATCAGGAGTTTCCTCATAAGGGAATAATTCCTCAAATTCTGTCTGCCATACCGAATCAGGCGGATAGATATGACCTTTTTTTGCACTTCTCAGTGCGTAAAGATCCACAAGCTCCTGAGCAATAGTCTCAACATGCTGTCTGACAGTACTTCTCGTCTTTTCCCATTTATCACTACCAAGCTTATTGAGCTTCGGCTTGGCAGAGTCTTTATTTGCATACTTTCCTATCATCGAAAGCTGCTCAACCGGGATGAAAAGTTTACCGCCATCTGCATAATCTATATTTATATAATCTTTTAAACGTCCGTCGGTCTGAACTTTTTCAATGCCCTTATAGATTCCGATACCGTGTCTCTCATGTACAACATAGTCACCAACACTGATCTCATCCAGCGCATTTATATGTTCTCCCTTGAATTTAGGCAAATGTTTCTTCTTGCGTACTTTATTGTTACTGAAAATTTCACTTTCGCTGATAACAACAAGGCCGGCACTTCTTATTTCATAGCCTTCGTCAAGGTTTCCCTTGGTTACCATTACTTCTCTCGCCTGAAGTCTTCTTCCTGTGTCCTGAGAGAAAAATGCAGGTATCTCTTCTCTTGAAAGATTGTCTGCAAGTCTCTTACCTCTGGTACCTGAAGGTGAAACAATAATTACGCAGTAATTTTCGCCTCTCCATTTTTTTATATCATCTTTAAGGAAATTAAAGTTATTTTCGTATGAACTGATACTTCTGGCTTCAAAATTCAGTGTTTTTGCGGATTTGATCATCTTGCTTTCGGCATAAATTTCCGAAACCGTAAATGTCTTTCTGTCCGCAAGCATGCCAAGTACCATTTTGTCATCATAAAGGATGTCCGCCTGTTTGCTGAGTATATATCCACCTGAAAGTCTGGCTTCCATGGACATAGCTATCTCAGTGGCATAGACCCTCGCTCTCTCCTCCACCTTGTCAGGCTCATCCACAAATACAGCTGTCTGCTTGGAAAAATAAGATAAAAATGAAACCGTTTCATCATAGAAATAATTCACAAGACTATCAAGTCCTGTGGTTGAATTGAATTCTTCTATCTCTTCTCTGATGGCCTCAACAGCCTTTGTAAGTCTTGCATATTGTTCAGTATGGAAGGTCTTCTTAAATGCCGCCGCTTCCTTCTCATAATCATCCTGGATACGTCTAAGTCCTCTGGCAACTCTACCTTCAGACATAACAAACTCACTTGCAGGATAAATACAGAATTCTTCAACTTCTTCAACCGAACGCTGAGTCTCAGGATCGAACCTTCTTATGGAATCGATCTCATCGCCAAAAAGCTCTATACGATAAGGAGTATCTTCTGTAAGAGGAAATATATCAATAATGCCTCCGCGTACGCAGAACTCACCCTCCGACTCAACAAGGGCTGCATTTTCATATCCAAGATTTACAAGCTTTTTCTTAAGTTCCTCTATATCAACTTCTTCTGTAGCTTTAAGTTTTATCTCACCGCCTGTAATATCATCCATTCTTGGAATCTTATCCATAAGTCCGTCGACAGTTGTGATAACCACAGTGTCTTTACCCTCGCTGAGACGTCTTATGATCTCAAGACGCTTTCTGACGGTTGTATTTCCGTGCACATCAGCATAATAGAAAAGGGCATCCTTCGCAGGATAGATAAATACATTTTTATTGTAAAGCCTGAAGTCATTATATAACTTGTCCGCTCTTGCATCGTCGTAAGTAACAATAAGGGAAACCTTCTGATCACCTTTAATCTCTTCAACGAGAAGCGGTATCGCTGCACGTGTAAGTCCCCAGATGTGAAGCGGATACTCTTCTTTCTTCACAGCTTTATCTATAATATTAAATTCATCAGCTTTTCTGAAGACTGCTCTTACAGCTTCCATTTCATTTTCTCCTTATAAATCTCTTATGAAATAAATATGCTTAGTTGAACTTATTCATCGCAGCGTCAATGCCTGTTGTAATGATAACTTCTATAGCGTCTGCCGCCTTACTTACCGAATCCCTTACTACCGGAAGTTCCTCGCTACTGAATCTGCTGAGAACATAATCTGCAAGGTCGCGTCCCTCCGGCTTATGTCCAACGCCTATTCTCACTCTGTCAAATTCTGTCGTTCCGATGTGAGCAATGATATTCTTGATGCCGTTATGTCCGCCGGCGCTTCCCTTTGCGCGTATACGAAGCTTACCGATATCGAGATCTATATCATCATATAAAACAATAAGATCTTCCGGTGTAAGCTTATAATATCTCAAAATTTCACCAATGGACTCACCACTGAGATTCATAAATGTCTGCGGCATCACCAGCATAACCTTTTCACCTGCAATGATACCTGTTCCGATCAAAGCTTTGTGATTAAGGATATTCATCTTGATATTATATCTGTCTGCGATCTGATATATCGCAGAAAATCCCATATTATGCCTTGTTCCTTCATATTTTTTGGTTGGATTCCCAAGACCTGCTATAACTTTCATTTTATATCCTCTGACTTTTCAGTATTATAATCCCTACCGCTCACACAGCTAAGCTAATTTCCCCATAAAATCTATCTTGATGCATAAATCTTTTCTGCGTTCTTAAGCTGCTCGACTGTATTTACTCCAAGTATTTCTTCCTTGCTTCCTGTTGCAAATGCATTGACCTTTTTTCCGTAACCTCTAATGATCTCGATGGCATCAGGAAGATAATATTCGCCCTGAGCATTATCATTTTTAATCTCGTCAAGAGCCTTATAAAGCATCTCCTCATCGAAGATATACATTCCGGAATTGATCTCCTGAATCTTCTTCTGCTCCTCTGTACAATCCTTATCCTCTGTGATCGCAAGAAATGCACCTGACTCATCTCTGATGATACGTCCGTATCCTGAAGGATCATCAAATATAGCCGAGAGAACTGTAACTCCATTTCCCTCTTCAACATGCTTCTCATAAAGCTTCTTTAGTGTTTCGCCTGTGATAAGAGGTGTGTCTCCGCAAAGAACGATGACATTTCCTTTACCCTTTATAAAATCACCTGCGCATTTAACTGCATGCCCTGTTCCGAGCTGCTCTTCCTGAAGCGCAAATGAAATGATTCCATTTTCTATATCTGCAGCATTTTCAGCCTTGATCACATTTTTCACTTCATCAGCCTTATAACCGACTATCGCACAGATTGCACCGGCTCCGGCTTTCTTTGAAGCTTCAATAACGTGATGAACCATTGAGCTTCCCATGCATTTATGCACAACCTTTGGCAAGTCCGATTTCATTCTGGTACCTTTTCCTGCCGCAAGAATTATTACCTTTAAATTGTTATCCATTTTCAATACCCCTCCTGTATTTTAACCGCCCATATAACTCGGTTTATTGTGCCTGTTTAACCTTACTAATTCTAACAATATAAGGGTTCAAAGTCAACGAGCGCGGATGAAAATATCATTGTATAATCCCCTCAGATTCGATATAATATTTACATGGGGTTACATATAAAGAGAGGAGGCATATCATGAAGAAAAGACTTGTTACAAGAAGCGATTTCGATGGGTTAGTGTGTGCGATGCTCCTTAAGGAGCTTGATCTTATTGAAGAGATTAAATTCGTCCATCCGAAGGATGTTCAGGATGGCAAGATAGACATATCCGAAAATGATATCACAACCAACCTTCCATTTGATCCGAGAGTCGGACTTGCATTCGATCATCACGAAAGTGAGCTTATCAGAAATAAAGTCGACGCTTATGAAGGACGCTATATCATTGACGGAAATGCAAAATCCGCTGCACGAGTTGTTTATGATTACTACGGCGGTGCTAAGGTTTTCACACGAGTTTCCGATGAGATCATGACAGCTGTTGATAAAGGCGACAGCGCTGATTTCACCAAGGAAGAGATTCTCAACCCTACCGACTGGGTACTTATGAACTTTCTTATGGATGCGAGAACCGGTCTTGGCCGCTTCCATAATTTCAGAATTTCCAATTACAATCTCATGATGGAGCTTATTGATTACTGTGTTGATCACAGCATCAAAGATGTACTTGAACTCCCGGATGTCAAGGAACGTACAGAAATGTACTTCGAACAGCAGGAACTTTTCAAGGCTCAGCTTAAAGAGATAACAAAGATTCATGACAAGGTTGCCGTTATCGATCTCAGAGATCAGGAAGTTATATACACAGGTAACCGTTTCATGGTCTATGCGATGTATCCTGAAGTTGAAATATCTGTGCATGTTGCATGGGGATTCAAGAAGCAGAATACAGCAGTCATGATTGGTAAATCCATTGTTAATCGAAATTCAAATTTTGATATCGGTGCATTATGCCTCTCTTACGGAGGCGGCGGTCATAAAAATGCAGGTACCTGCCAGCTTGATAATGACACTGTGGATGCAGAACTTCCGATCATCATCGATAAACTCAACGGTAAAATTGCCGTTTAATGTAACGATTTAGATTAAACAAAAAAAGAAGCACATATCCTCCGTTTAAACAGAAGATATATGCTTCTTTTTTTAGTTCAGCGAATTACTCTTCCGCTGCTTCAGCTTCAGTTTCTGCATACTTTTTAAGTATGATATCCTGAACTCTGCTTCTTGTGTCAGAATTGATAGGATGAGCGATATCTCTATACTCGCCATCCGTAGATTTTCTACTAGGCATTGCAATGAAAAGCCCCTTCTCTCCGTCAATAACTTTGATGTCATGAATTACAAATTCATCATCTATTGTTATTGAAACAACAGCTTTCATCTTGCCCTCTTTATCAATTTTCCTTACTCTTACGTCCGTAATCTCCATTACTACACCCTCCTTTGAGCTTATAACCCCTTTTATATTTATGCATTTCTAAACAGTATACCTAAAGCTCTTTTCTATGATAATTTTCGGATTACCCACTTCTCCGGTATGAACTGTGTTTGCCCTGATCGTATCTCTGCTCTCTACTATACAGTTCTCAATGTAGCAATTATCTCCGATATGTACATCATTAAGAATTATAGAATTTTTGATTACAGTATTGTTGCCTACGTAAACCTTTTTGAACAGAAGCGAATTCTCAACAGTTCCGTTGATGATACAACCACTTGATGCAAGGCTGTTTGAAACAACTGCCTCTCCGTTAAATTTTGCCGGTGGAAGATCTTCTACCTTTGTATATACATCCGGCTGTGTTCTGAAGAAATAATCTCTTACTTCCTTCTTCAGGAAATCCATATTGGTTCTGTAATAAGAATCAATTGAACCGATATTTCTCCAATAAGTGCCAAGTCTATATGCATAGATTTTCTTCACACTCTTATATCTAACGATTATATCTTTAACGAAATCCGTTCTGCCTTCCTGGGCACATGCCTCAAGAAGTTCGATCAGTTGACGTCTTCTGATAACATATACACCGATCGATGCTGTGTTAGTTTCAGCTACAAGCGGCTTCTCTTCGAAGTCAATCACCTTGCCGTCCTCATCACATTTAAGTACACCGAATCTACTTATGTCATCTTCATCAGGTTTTAAATCCTTTGTAACAACTGTTATATCAGCTCCCTTTGCTATATGCTCCTCAAGAACCTTATTGTAATCGAGTTTATAAACACCGTCGCCGGATGCTATAACTACGTATGGTTCATGGGCATCTTTAAGGAAATTAATATTCTGATATAATGCATCAGCTGTACCCTGATACCAATAGCTGTTCGTAGCTGTTATGGTAGGAGTGATTATATAAAGTCCACCCTGTTTTCTACCGAAATCCCACCATTTAGAAGAATTAAGATGCTCATTAAGAGATCTTGAATTGTACTGTGTAAATACAGCAACCTTCTGAATATGTGAATTCGACATATTTGAGAGTGAAAAATCGATAGCTCTGTAGCTGCCTGCTATAGGCATTGCTGCAATCGCTCTCTTTGCTGAGAGATCACCCATTCTGCTGCTATTTCCACCTGCTAATATAATACCAATGGCTCTCATTATCACTCACCTGCCTTTATAATACTAGAACCGCTCTTAAGAATTCCATCCGGATATTCTTCCGGAACAGTAACACCTGATATTGCGGTATTCTTACCGATCTTGACATTTGCAGGAATTACTGAATTCTCACCAATAGTTACAAGGCCAAATGAATAGATATGCGGAGCAAATTCATTCGGAAGTTCTTCTCCGACACCAAGTTCCGCATTTTCGCCTATTCTTACACCTTCTGCAAGAATGGCTTTATCAACAACTGCATTGTCCCCAATTTCCGCACCGTTCATGATGATGGAATTGCGGATTACAGCGTCTTTACCAATAGTTACGCCTGAGCCTATAACGGAATTTTCTACTATACCATGTATCTCCGTTCCTTCGCCCACAATACTCTTAATGACCTTACTTCCCTCAGCAATATACTGCGGTGGAAGTGTGTCACTCTTTGTATAAATTCTCCAGAACTCTTCATAAAGATTGAATTCCGGAATAATGTCAACAAGTTCCATATTGGCTTCCCAGTAAGAACCGAGTGTTCCTACATCCTTCCAATAACCCTTATAATCGTATGCACATATTTTTTTGCCCTGTTCGTGAACATGCGGTATAACATGTTTTCCGAAGTCACAAGAAGGTACATCCTTCATCTCAATAAGTGCATCCCTAAGGACAGGCCAGCTGAAAATATAAATTCCCATAGAAGCTTTGTTGCTTCTTGGATGTTCAGGCTTCTCCTCAAACTCCTGAATAACCCCATTTTCATCGGTGATAACAACACCGAATCTGCTAGCTTCCTCCATAGGCACCTGATAAGTTGCAATAGTTACATCAGCCTTAGAACTCTTGTGAAAATCCAGCATTACTTCATAATCCATTTTGTAAATATGATCACCCGAAAGGATGAGTACATAATCCGGATTGTAATACTCCATATACTCAAGATTCTGATAAATGGCATTTGCGGTTCCGGTGTACCACTGACTGTTAGTACTCTTCTCGTAAGGAGGGAGTACAGTCACACCGCCAAGATTTCTATCCAAATCCCATGGCATACCTATCCCAATATGCTGATTAAGTCTGAGTGGTCTGTACTGCGTCAGAACTCCAACTGTATCAACACCGGAATTTATACAATTGCTAAGTGGAAAATCGATGATCTTGTATTTGCCCCCAAATGCGACCGCCGGTTTAGCAAGCTTCGAGGTAAGAACTCCGAGACGACTTCCCTGTCCCCCGGCAAGAAGCATTGCTATCATTTCCTTTTTGATCATAGTGTCACCCCTTTAAGCTAGAATATATATACATTATAGCATTGCAGCTATAAAAATTAAACAACTTTTTATACATTTTTACGAAAAAAGTTCGTTTATTTTGGTAGGATTTGTGCACTAATTAAAGTCTTCGCAACTTTACGAATAATATTTCAATGTAATGCATAAAATTACTTGTGCATTATTGATATTTTTTAACCTTTATTAACTTTATTTCAAACAATATGTCTTTATAAATAGATCAAAATGAGCTTCACTTAACTTAATAACTTCCTCTCTTCTCTTAGGATCTCTGTCATAAACCTGGATAAGAACAGAAGTAGGTGACATATATGCGAGCGCAAGAATCTCAGGATCTTCATTTACCATGATCCCATCTTCTATCATACTCTTGAAAATTTCCGTGAACATTGTCTTGATTTTGACATACTGATACTGGGTAGACATAGTTTTATGCTCTTCATTTCTGAACTGTTCTACGGCCCCCATACGCCTCATCTTCTTGATCAGATTATTGTCCATTGTAAATAGCAGCTGGTTAATGCTGAATTCTTTTAAATCCTTGCCGCTACTCACCTTAGCCTTGGAATTTTCCTTCATTTTGGTCAAATATAAAGCTTCTATCGAATCTTTCAGCGATAGAAAAATATCTTCTTTATTCTTGAAATACTTATAGATATTAGGCCCTTTGATGCCAACTGCATCACCTATTGCATCAATACTGGTTGAGTTATAACCTTTTTGAGCAAACAGATCAAGGGCAGCCTTAAGAATAGCTTGTCTTTTGTTATTCTCTTCCATAAATTTCCTCTTTGTAGTTTTTCATAATTTTTCATGCTTAATAAATAGAAATACAAAACGGAGCCACCTCCGCAAATAACCCTCACGAAATAAATTTCTGAATTTCGACAAAATTCAGCATATTTTTTCATACAAACACAATAACACAAAAAAAGAATAAATAAAAGAAATTTTGGCAACGATGTTTTCCACCGTTGCCAAAACCCTTTGCAATACAATACCTCACTAATCTTAGTCCAAATTTGACCCATATACCCGTTAACGTTAACGAGCACTAACTATTAATATAGTGATATAATATTACATGTATTTTGTCAACAATTTCTTCATAAATTAAATGTACAAATATATTTGTGAAATATGTATAAATGGAGATTTTTAATAAGAATTTTTATAAGATTCCGTAAAATAGATTTGGCAGTGACTACAGAAGTGTCACTGCCAAAGCATGTATTGTAATACTATGAAAAACTACCGATTTTAGCGATGCAATGAAATACGATGCCCACAAACAACGCAAATATCTCATTGCTTTTATAACGTTCGTTATATTGACATTATAACGCGCGTTATAAAAAAGTCAACATTTATCCCGGAAAAATATAGCCAAAATTCGATACGTTTTTTATTTGATTTATTCAACTCCCGCAGAGTTTCTAAGTCAAAAAAAAGGATATTTATATGGCCGATAAGCCATATAAGATTGATTATTTAGTACAGTAATTACTGATGAAGAAATCAATGTGTGTTTCTATCTTTTTAATAATATCATCTTTAAGCTCCGGTTCTCTATCGCACAACTGAATAAGAATCGTTATCGGTGCTGTATATTCAAGGGCAAGGACTTCCGGATCGACTTCCTTTATAGCACCTGCTTCCATCATTGATTTGAATATACCTGTGAACTGTCTGATAATATTATAGAACTGATACTCAGTCATCTTTTTTCGATTTTCGTCACTGTTATACTGCTCAAGCATTGTTACTTTTCTGAGTTTAATGACAATATCATCACTTATGGTAAAGTTGATCAGCTTTAAGCTGAATTCTTTTAATTCCTGACCACTCTTAAGTACAATACTTTCTTTATTATGCATAGTCATATTATTTTTATAATATGTTGAAGTCATATCAAAAAGTTCATGTAACAGAGCCTCTTTACCTTTAAAATATTTATAAATAACAGGACCTTTCATCCCAATCTTTTCAGCAATCTCATCAACACTTGTAGCAGCGCTGCCTTTTTCAGAAACCAACTCCAATGCGGAAAGAAGCAGTCTTTCCTTTGTATTATTCGCCTGCATGTTAAATCCTTTCATATAAACACATTTATTATGCAATAATCTTATTCCCTTGCATATTTTATTTCGCCCCCCTGAATTCAGTTTTTAACCGGATATTTCAAGTTAGAAACTGAAACCGCCGGATAAAAATTACCTTTTTATGACCCGGCACATAAAGAATATGATATAACCTGATATTGATATGTGTCAATAAAAAAACATAAGAAATGTATATTATAAACTAATATATCGTATGTTCCATTTCTTTATAATAATGAAAAAGGTCAAGGCATGCATCTCTGTCAATACATTCTAAAAAATCCCCCAACTGTTCTCTGCCTGTTCCAAGCTTATCCATTTCTTCATCTCTAAAACCGATCATAGAATTATCTGCAATGGTGCAGCCATAATAAACCTTATCTATCTTTGCCCAAAGACTCGCATAAAGACACATAGGGCACGGCTCGCCTGTTGTATATAATTCGCATCCCGAAAGATCATATGTTTTAAGATTGCTGCATGCATTTCTGATAGCCTCAATCTCTCCATGACATGTTGGATCATTTTTAATGAGAACGCTATTATGACCGCGCCCTACAATCTTCCCGTCTTTAACAATAACTGCTCCGAATGGTCCGCCATGTTTCTGCTCTATTCCCTGATAAGCCTCTTTTATAGCTTCTTTCATATATTCATTTTTAGCTGATATCATTGATTCATTCATAAATATCCCCTTCGAATCCCGGTATTTCATCTCACCCAATCTTGGTACTCTTTCCGGTGTCTTTAAGATGTTTTTTATCGTCATAGAGCTTCTCGTCTGCTCTCTCCTGACACTGAACAAATGTATCCGGCGGATCAAGAAGTTCGTCACATCCTACACCTATAGATATCAGATACGGTTTACTAAGTACTCTGCATGAATTTCTTATTTCCTCACGAATTATGGCTATCATCATTTTCACATCTTCAAAAGAATAAGGATGAGTGATCATGATAAATTCATCTCCGCCGTAACGACCGATAAATGTTGGAATTCCCATCTTCTCTACGCCTCTTATAAGAGATCTGGAAACGATAACCAAAGCACTGTCTCCCTCTGCATGACCGTAGGTATCGTTGATGATCTTAAAATCATTTACATCTATCATGAGAACATAGTTCTTCCTGCCTTCAATTCTCAGATTATTCTCCTGAGAAATATATCTTTCCAGCTGTCCCCTGTTACAGAGCAGAGTAAGCGGATCGGTTGAAATACGCGCTTCCATTGACTGAATATAAAATATGATCATAAGGATCGTACTACTGAAACAGTAAATCGGAAGCCTCGGAATGAGCAGCATCTGAATAAGTCCTCCCGCAACAACCATTATCGGAAATAAACCTATAAACATATGCTTTTGTCTTTCGGATCTGCTACTTTCTTTCACTGCCATTCTCATCGTATAAACAATCACTGCCGCGATATAAAGGCAAGGAATGCATACAAGAAAGATGTCATATATTCCTGTTGTCTTGTAATCTTCATCAATGAAAAGAGCCGGATCGATAATATATGTAATTATCAAAATGATGGTAGAACATATCAGCGGCATAATAAGTTTGATACGCATCGAAAGCTTATTTCTGTTGCCGACTTGTTCATAAGCCATAACAAATCTAAGCCACATATAAGTAATGGCCGTCATTGCAATGAAAAGCGCCAGGTCTATCGCAATTACAAATGTTTCATTAAACGGAAATAATCTGGAGTCCATGCCAACCCATATAGCATCAATAAGAAAATACGAAATGTATGCCAAAAGAGCATGATCGTACTTTAACTGTTTTTCCTGTCTGTCTATGCTGAACTTGTCATGTAAGAACATAATGCCGAAAGTAATCGCACCCACGACATTTATGGTTGAATAGTACAAGAAATAATCTGACATATGATACCCCCTCCATAGTAACCCAATATATCAGTAATCAATTTTATTTTAACAAAAAATTATCTCAAATAAAATGCTAAATTAACATTATTTTTTCTGTAAAACCACTGCTTTGACCCTCTCTGTGTAAAATGAGAAAATGTGAAACCTCATACAACTAAAGTCACAAGTGTGCGGCGGCTAGTTATCAAAATCAACTATTTACCGGTATAGATAAAAAAGCGGCTGCAGATCAATTAAATCATACAGCCGCTATAGCCCTATTTTGCTACAATATTATATTCATAAGAACCCGGATGGAATCTTAGATATGTCCGGAATTCTTCCTGATACCTTTACCGTTTTTATTCACAGTTTTGCAGGCCGTACATAACCTGCAATTAGCGCAGTTACCGCCGCAGCTTGATTTGCCCTGCTTCTTATCATTAATCATCGAAATGATTATTCCCACAACCATAAGTATAAGCAGCATCGATATCAACAATGTTCCAAGATTATCTGTTATCCATCCAACCATTTTAATTACCTCTTTATCTGAAAGCGCCAACCTTTTCCAGCTTATTTGCTTCCTTATATCCCTTTATGAACAGCATATAAATGATTGCTCCGAGTACTGCAACCGCAAATGCAAGTCCAATTGCATCAGCTTTACCTGTAAATGCATTTCCAAACTGTGTGATCATAAGAGCAACTGCATAAGCAAATCCGCACTGGTAAAGAATAGCAAACCATGTCCATTTTGCATTATTCATTTCTCTCTTTATAGCTCCGATTGCTGCAAAGCAAGGTGCACATAAAAGGTTAAATACAAGGAATGAGAATCCTGTAACTCCTGTAAATGCTGCAGCAAGAGCCTGCCATGTTGTCAGATCTCCGCCACCGTAAAGAATACCCATTGTTCCTACAATATTTTCCTTTGCAACAAGTCCTGTGAAAGAAGCAACTGTTGCCTGCCAATTGCCCCATCCAAGAGGAGCAAATACCCAAGCGATAGCATTTCCGATTTTGGCAAGAATAGAGAATTTTAGTTCCTCCTCTTCAAGCATACGGAAGGAGCCTTCAACAAATCCGAATCTTGATGTGAACCATACAACAATTGTTGAAAGAAGGATGATGGTTCCTGCCTTCTTAATGAAAGACCATCCTCTTTCCCACATCGATCTAAGTACATTTCCGAGTGTTGGCATATGGTAAGCCGGAAGTTCCATAACGAATGGAGCCGGATCACCTGCAAACATTTTTGTCTTCTTAAGCATGATACCTGAAATGACTATAGCAGCCATACCGATAAAGTATGCAGATGTTGATACCCACGCAGAACCGCTAAAGAGTGCACCGGCGATCATTGCAATGAATGGAAGCTTTGCACCGCAAGGTATGAATGTTGTTGTCATTATAGTCATTCGTCTGTCACGTTCATTTTCAATAGTACGGCTTGCCATGATTCCCGGAACACCGCATCCTACACCAACAAGCATAGGTATAAATGATTTTCCTGATAAGCCGAACTTTCTGAATATTCTATCAAGGATAAATGCTATTCTTGACATATATCCGCAAGCTTCCAGGAAAGCAAGAAGAAGGAAAAGTACAAGCATCTGAGGAACGAAACCAAGTACCGCACCAACACCTGCAACTATACCATCGAGAATAAGTCCCTTCAGCCATCCTGCAGCATGCGCAGAATCAAGACCTTTTTCAACAAGAGCAGGTATACTTGGAACCCATGTTCCGTAATCAGCAGGATCCGGTTCCTCACCTATCTCTTCAAGAGTTTTAACAGCTTCTGCATATTCTTCCTTGGTTGCTGTTATTTCGCTGACTTCAAGTGTCTCTTCATCTTCTATGGTGTAGATAAAGTCACCTTCAGGAGCAACTCCATTTTCTTCTACATATGCATCATATCCATCAACAATAGCTGATGCTTCGCCGTAACGTTCAGCAATTTCTTCGTAACCGCCATCCTTACCGAAGAGGTGGAAACCATCTCCGAAGAGGTTATCATTTACCCAATCTGTAGCCGGTGTTCCCACTGCAACCATTGCAATCCAGTACACAAGGAACATTACAAGCGCAAATATCGGAAGACCGAGGAAGCGGTTTGTTACGATCTTATCTATCTTATCGGATGTTGACTTGGATCCGACATTTTTCTTCTTATAACATGACTTTATAACTTCAGCGATATAAATATATCTTTCATTTGTGATGATACTTTCTGAGTCATCATCAAGTTCTTTCTCTGCAGCTTTAATGTCATTTTCAATATGAGTCATTTTGTCTGCAGGAATATTTAACTTTTCAAGAACCTTATCATCTCTCTCAAAGATCTTAATTGCATACCATCTCTGCTGCTCTTCAGGCATATCATGTAAAATAGCCTCTTCGATATGAGCTATCGCATGTTCAACAGGTCCTGAAAATGTATGCTGAGGAATAGTCTTTCCATTCTTTGCAGCTTTTATAGCTTCTTCAGCAGCTTCTGTGATTCCGTCACCCTTTAAAGCTGATATATCAACTACCTTACATCCCAAACGACGTGATAATTCGGAAATATTGATCTGGTCACCGTTCTTCTTAACGATATCCATCATATTTACCGCAACTACAACCGGTATTCCAAGTTCTGTAACCTGGGTTGTAAGATAAAGGTTTCTCTCAAGATTTGTTCCGTCAACAATATTTAAAATTGCATCAGGACGTTCATTTATAAGATAATTTCTTGCCACAACTTCTTCCAAAGTATATGGCGACAGCGAATAAATACCAGGTAAATCAGTGATTGTTACATCGCTGTGTTTCTTTAATTTTCCTTCTTTTTTCTCAACTGTAACTCCCGGCCAGTTACCAACGAACTGATTTGATCCTGTAAGAGCGTTAAAAAGCGTGGTTTTTCCGCAGTTAGGATTACCCGCAAGTGCAATACGTATACTCATTTTTTATGCCTCCTTAACTTCGATCATCTCGGCATCCGCTTTACGAAGTGATAATTCATAATTTCTTACTGTCACTTCGACAGGGTCACCAAGCGGTGCAACCTTACGCACATAAATATCTGTATTTTTAGTAATCCCCATATCCATGATTCTACGCTTAACTGCGCCTTCACCATGTAATTTCACCACTGTAACTGTCTCTCCTACCTTAACTTCTTTTAATGTCTTCATCCGGCTTTCCTCCTATACATAAATCTTTCTCGCCAGTTCATCACTAACGGCCACTCTACTTTCCTTGACCTTTACTATCAGGTTTTCTCCAAGTGAACTTACGATGCTAACCTGACCTCCGACATTAAAGCCCAGATCATTAAGGTGTTTCTTTAATTCAGGACTTCCTCCGATCTTTCTGATGATCTGAGGCACTCCCGGCTCCGCATAAACCAGAGGCATCATCTCATTCCTCCCACTTCTTATTATGATTAGCGGATGCTAACTGTAATTTAAAAATATAAGTTAGCAAATGCTAACATAAGGTTTTAAATAAAAGTTAGCTCGTGCTAACCTATCATGTAAATAATAGTTAGCTTTTGCTAACCTGTCAAGAAGTTTTTTATATTATTTTTTATATAAATATATCCTAATGAGTTTGCACTGTTTAAATACTATATCGAATACTTCTGTGTAGTGCACGATCACAGAAACCGGGATCTACTATATGGTCCGCGACTACATGGCTGAGATCTACTATATGGTCCGTGCCTACCGGTCTCAAATAAAGTATTGAAGCACACTATGTACTATGATAAGCTACTGATAGGAAGATCAGTAAAAGAGGTGAGCATTATGCATTTACAGGAATCCGGAGAAATGTATTTGGAAACTATATATGTTCTTTCACTTGAGAAAAACGCGGTTCGAAGCATCGATATCGCTAATCATATGGGTTTTTCCAAACCTTCTGTTACAAGAGGATTGGGACTTCTTAAGGATGACGGTTTCATTGAAAAAGATTCCGATGGACATATCATCCTGACAGAAAAAGGTAGAAATCACGCAATACGTATATATGAACGCCACACTCTTCTTACAGATCTTTTCATTAAGATCGGTGTAGACGAACAAACCGCTGCAGACGATGCATGCCGCATCGAGCATTATATCAGCGATAAAACATTTGATGCTATCAAGGCATACATTAAGAAAAAGGAGCTTCAGTCCTAACAGAACCGAAGCTCCTTATACTTTTATCTTATACTTTTTTCTCATACATCTATATCAACTGACTGAGCTGTTCTATCAAGTCCCCCTTACCCGATACGGATATTTCACCGACACGGTTGCAGATTCTCTCCAGATATTCCAGCTTCTTAAGTTGAAATAATGTTTTGTTCTCGTCCATAAGCTTCGCTGTATTCATCAGAGATCTTGTCGACGCAACCTCTTCTCTTCTTTCTATAACATTTGCCTGTGCCTTCTTTTCGGCTACAAGCACTGTATTCATGATCTCTCTTATTTCGCCCGGAAGAATGATATCCTTGATACCAAAATTCTTGAGCTCAACACAGAAATCATTTTCCGCTTCAATAAGTCTCTTGTTCATCAACTCGCCTATTTCGTCTCTCCTCTCAAGTATCTCATCGAGCTTATAGTTTCCTATCATCTCTCTTGATACCATCTGAACGAACGAATAAAGCTGTTCCTCCATGTTGGTTCTGTCGGATAAATACTTTTCAGCATCTGTAATCCTAAAGTTAACCACCATATTTAGTCTTATTCCAACTTTATCTCTTGTTAGGATTTCCTGACCTGCAACATTCAGTTCTCTCCATCTCATATCAACAGTATCAGCTGTTATCTCTCTTACTACATTCCAGTAATAATACAGACCGCTTTCAAGCTTTTCGCTTAATACCTTGTTGACATATACGTGACCTATCTGGCCCTGATATACAACAACCTTTGTGTAATACTTTGCCGGAATAAACTGGATCATATCCTTTGTTATCTCATCCGGAATTCTGTATCCATCCATTGTAAATACCTTCATTTCAATCTTTTCGAATAAATTCCAGTATACATATGTGCCCTTATTTGTTACGCCTATCAGGTTTCCATTTACATAAACAAAACCAATCTGATTCTTGTCTATATCATATCTAACCACAGACTTTTTGAAGGTTTCATCCTTTTCCAAAATTTCAAATGGTATATTACTCTTTACTTCGCCTGTTGCATTTACAACCTGAACTTCGTAACCTCTCTTTGTGAAAAATGAATATTTTCCCGGTGTAAGTAATCTTTCAAACTTACCATTCTTTATAAGAAAACCCATTTCATCATCTCTTATTAAATACTTCATTTCTTTTCACCTTCTTTTCTCAAAAATCTATCCAAAATAATATGTGAATTAAATAATTAACTTTTTTAAATGTACCCGCGGAAAGATTCTCCTCTTTGCGCCCGGAGTTTCATTCAGTATCAAATTATTATCCGATGCCTGTCACCCATCAGGGTAATAACTTGAAACGGTATCCTGGCACTGCTGGGGTGAAAAAAGGTCCTCACCATAACTTCCATACGGAAGAAATAGTTTGGTAGAATCTTCCACCGGCACAATTCATTTGTATCTATGCTCTACCTTTAAGCTACGTACCGGAGTACGGAGGGATTCGAACCCTCAACACTAGATTAAAAAAACCAAAAATCACTTGGTTAATGGTTAAGTTTACTCACCTAACCAATATGTTAAGCATGTATGATATACCTTTTCAGGCATCATGGAGAAGAATAGTGCGTTTTGAAGCACAAAAACGATACTCTCATACAATACATCACTTACTTTGATCATCCTTTAAGAACACCTATGGTTTTCATCTTTCTGATCGGACGCACCAGATCTTTCTGCTGCTCCATAACTTCATCGATGTCCTTATATGCAAATCTGCACTCCTCAGCCACATCACTTTTTCTGGACTTGCCAAGTACAACACCTTGAGCTTTAAGATCTGTTATAACCTCTTCAACAGAGAACTTCTCCATCGCTTTTGTTCTGGAATAAGCTCTGCCTGCTCCATGTGATGAAGATGTAAAACTATCAAGATTTCCAAGCCCTTCAACAACGTAGCTGTAAGATCCCATAGCTCCCGGTATGACAGCCTTGTCACCGATACGAGCTCTGTTGGCACCCTTTCTATGTACCCAAACATTCTCTCCAAAATGATTCTCAAGGGCAGCATAGTTATGATGACAGTTAATCTCCTCACCGAAAATAACATCTCTTCCAAGATATTTCTTCACAACATCTGAAACTACATTTTTTGCAATGTCCATCATTTGTGCTCTATTTTCAAATGCGTAGTCCATAGCAAGATTCATCCAGTCGATGTAGCGCTGACCTTCTGATGAATCAACCGGGAGAAATGCAAGTCCGGTTGAAGCCGGAACCTCACTGTAATACATTTCATTCAGTCTCTTTGCATGCTTGTTGAAATAATCACAGATTTTCTTACCAAGATGACGGCTTCCGGAATGGATCATGATACAGATTTTTCCTTTATCATCCTCCTGAAGCTCTACGAAATGATTTCCGCCCCCAAGAGTTCCCACCTGAAAATATCCATCATCAAGCAGTGGAATAAGTTCCTCATCCATCTGATATTTATCAAGTTCCTCCTTTGCCTTATCGATACTTGCACAAGGACGCGCCTTCTTATATCTTTCTGTTCCAACAGGAATATTTCTCATGAATCCTCCGACAATCGCCTGAACTCCTGTACCATTTCCTGTCTTGAGTTCCTTTATATCTGCAGCATCAATATCTGTATCAATGAAGTTCATTCCACATCCGATATCAACACCGACAGAGTTTGGAATGATCACACCCTTTGTTGCGATAACTCCTCCTATAGGCATTCCCTTTCCGGTATGCACATCCGGCATACAAGCTACCCATTTGTGAATAAATGGAAGGTCTGCAAGATTTTTAATCTGTTCAACACATGAATCCTCTATACAATTTATATCTTTAGTCCAAATCTTCATTGGATGTTTTGCATCACTTAATACGAACATATCCATTCCTTCTTTCTTTTTTTATTTTTTGTTTTCGTTTTCTTTGTTGTCAGCTTTTTTCTGCTATTTTCACTAATCTGTTTATTTGATTTTTTCCTCACGTTTGCTTGTGTATCGCTTCGATGTACATAAGATATCATCAACAACATTTTTATTCATTTCAAAAAAGTTGCGAACGGTAAAAATATGCAAAAGATAAAAATGGATATAGTAAAACACGAGCAAAAACGAGGAAGAAAACGAGAACAAAAATAGAGATATCAAAAAAGCGTCGGTTCACTAAGTAAACCGACACTTTTGCATCTTAAGTCTTTCCCGGAGCTGATTCAGAAATCTTTCGCTTCCGATAACTTTAACCACCGGACCAAATGAAAGAATATTTATAAGAAGTTCTGTTTCATTGTCCGAACTGTATAATATTTCACATTTATATATCGGATTCTCCGAACCGTCGAATCCATCATCTCTTTTTTCAACATAGCGGGAAGTATTCTTCTTGTAGTTGGCAAACTGAAGCATAAATCTTTCCAGCGCATTTCTTTCCTGCTTTATAAGTACCGTAACCGGCTCATCCAGATAAGACCTATCCATGATTTCATCAATATCCGGCCATTCGTCTTCAGGAATAAATTGCCCTGTATGCTTTACTTCTTTAATCTTCCCAAGATTGATCAGCTGAAGTTTTCCTGTTTTTTTCTTCTCGATGCAGTAAACCCTTATGCAGTCATTTTTGATGGAATACTCAATCCTGCAAGGAATATAATAATGTCTTAGTCTTTTTCCCGGAGCCTGACTGTATTCAATATCCAGAACTTCATGATTCTTTATGGCATCAACAACACTTCGGAAGGTCTCCCTATAAGTGTCATTCTCATAATCATCTCCATCCAAGAAAATGTCTGTCGCATATATATCATCCTGCTCAAATAAAGACTCAACAGCTGACAGTTTTTCAAGCATTCCATCTCTCTCTTCATCCGTGAGAAAAAGCCCTATTCTCTTATCCATCAGAATAGTCTTCAGCCATGCCTTCTGATAATCTGTAAGCGGCATAGAAAATTCCGGTCTCGCCTCACCAAAAAGATTCCATTCATCATCTTTAAGTTTTGGAAGCAGAAATAGCATCGACTCGCCAAAGCCTTTTTCATTTATTATATCTGAAATATCCTTGTCGCTGATCTTTCTGTAGTCAGACAGAAGCCTATATATAATATTATAATAGCAACCATATATTTCCGAAAATATCTTCATATCACACCTAGATTAATCCAAATACTTATATGTCGTACATACGGTAAAGTTTCTCTATATCATAAATGAAGGTGTCCCTGAGTTTCGGTACTTCCTTCAACTTTTCCATTTCCTGATCAACAAAGAAAAATCTTATATCTTCGATTCGCCCGATAAATGTTCTTAGCCACGGCATCATTTCACGCGCGTCAAATACAACAATTTCATACATATATGTATTGTCGGCTATCTTTGTAAGGGTTCCTGTTTTTCCTTCCTTATGGATTCTGTTAATAATATATTTTTCTCTTCTTTCATCAATATGAAGTTTCATTTCAACCTTCTGATAATGACTGCCTCTTATATCAGAGGAAAATGAAACATTCCACATATATCCGAGATTCTTGTCGAGACTGCCTCGTATCTTCTCAATATCATAAGCCGGTTGATCCTTGTCAGGCTTTATGATTGTCACGTCCTTAACCTGATCCAAACGTATGGCTGAGAATCTTTTATATCTATCCGCATCATATATTACAACAAATCTTCTTCCGGTTCTGGAACTGAAAAATATTTTGATCGGTATTCCGACATTTTCGCTTTCCAAATCTCTTTTAAGATTCGGCGCAGTTATAAGCTTCATCTTTGCTCCGATTCTGATTCCTTCCATAATGCGATAAAGCACTTCATCATCAAGACAAAATGAAGGGAAGCTATGTTTAACTCTGAAAATGTCATTCGAAACATTTTCATTTTCCATGATTGTATATCCCGCAAATCCAAATGAATACCAAAGATGAAAAAAGCATATAGCATCGAATAATCTCTCCGGATCGTCATACAGATTTTTCAGTTCTTCGTTATCCTGAAGCATCTCATTAAAGGTAATATTTCTTACATAATAAAGTGCTCTTCCTTCTTTTATTTCCAGGAAAATCCCTTCCTCCGCCAGTTCCTTACATTTTCTTCTGACTATCTGCGAATCAAAAATAAGTCCGAAACGTTCTCCGAGCTCATCAGTCAGTTCATCTACGGTATGCTTATCTTCTGCCAGTTCAAGCAAATGAAAATAAAGTATCGCATCATTGTCCGTAAAACTCTTTGTCTGCCATACTTTGTACAGAGGATTCGTGCCGAGAAGATTTGCAGAAATCTGCAAAGAAAGATTCTTCTCTGATGTAGCATCGGAGATATCTTCACAAACTATCTCACCAAGCCAATCCACAATCCTTCTTCTCTCATCGTCATATGTTCTCGTACTTTTTCCGGTAAAATCATTTCTGCTTTTAAACCCGTAAATATAAAAGTCTCTTACATAATCGCGGCACTTATCAAATTTTTTAATAAGCTCTTGAAACTCCGACATCTTGTCACCATTTATCTACAAATAGTTTTTAATGTACCAATCCACTAAATTTATCTACTTAATTCCGCTTTCCTTCATCAGGCGTCTGCCATTTTCTTTAAGCCATTTTCTTCTCTCTTTATAATCCGGGATCACCTTCTCAACTTCCTTCCAGAAGTCCGCCGAATGATCCATATGAATCCTGTGGCAAAGTTCGTGAACAACCACATATTCCAGAACTTCAATAGGCGCCCGCATTAAAGCAACATTGAAATTCAGATTTCCTTTTGCAGAACAGCTTCCCCAGCGGGTTTTCTGATTTTTAACGCTGATCCTGCCGTATGTGACACCAACTATGGGCGCAAATGCTTCAACCTTATTTTTGAAAACCACCGCTGCACTTTGCATAAGTTCTCTAAGCTCAAGGGGTGAAATAGTTCTAACTTCCGAAACTTCCTGCTCTTCCTTATATCTTTTGGCAGAATGCTTCTCTATCCATGTCTTGTTCTTCTCAATGACATTTGCGATTTCCTTCTTACTTGCCCTATTCGGAACTCTGACTTTAAAATGAGTTGAGCTGACCATCTGAATAGCAAATGTTTTTCGTTTTGACCTGATTATTTCTAACTTTATATCCAAAATTCCGATACCAGAAACCTTTCATATTCATCATTTTATTTTATGCCATATTTTAACTTATCTCAATAATAAAAAGATGCGGTCAAAAAAAGAGAACTTCAAGGATTAACTCAAAGTTCTCTGATTTATCTTATGGAACTATATTTTTAACAATCGGTATCTTTCTAAGACATGCCGTAAATATTATGATGATAGGTATCATTACAAACGGTGCGCCAAGTCTGTAAGTTATGGACTTAACATCAATCGATGTATTGTAACGAACTTCCCAGAGTAAAAATACCTGAATGAGATAAATTGGGAAAGTATATTTTCCAAGCCAATTGATGAATCGACCTTTTTTCCCATTCATGCATTTAAGCCCGACCTGTTTAAGGAATACAAACATTCCGGCCGCATATAAAACGCTCGGTAAATTTTCATATCCTTTATATGTCTCAACTATCTTTCCGGCTTCCATGGACAGATTGTAAGTTCCGACAATATGAAGAACCAGGCCCACAATAGCTCCTAAGTAGATCATACATCTTTGCTTTCCGGTGAATTCTGTATTATCAAGTATCCATCCGAGAGGTATCCAGTACAGATAACCACCCACAGCTCTTATACTGTATGGGAAGGTAAGATCCGGCCAAAATACTGCAAATAAAAATGGGATTAGTATATTTAAAATACCGCCTAAGATCACCAGATATGTAAATATTTCTTTTCTTTTACTTTTATCAATTGCTCCGAATAAAGGCATGCACAGATAGATAATAAACAAAGGACCAAAAAACCAGAATATTGAAACAAGTTTTGAATTGCAGATTCCCTGATAGATAAATTTCAGATTTATCTGATTTATTTCAACCTTATCCCTTTTTATCAAATATGCCAATGCTACAAAATTCCAAAATACAAATGGAATCACAGTTTTCTTTATTCTTTTGATAAAATAAGTTTTCAGCGTATATTTTTCTCTAAAATCAATTAATGTTATTCCGCTTATCATGAAGAAGAGCGGCACAGCAAAATAATTAACACATTCAATAATATTAGCTGTTTTCCAATATCTTTCCGTTGGGTTAAAGCTCCAAAAGCAGTTATTAGTGTGTAGCAAAAGTACTGCAAATGCAGAAACAACACTGATCAACGTAAGATAATCTTTCTTTGTTTTCATTTCTATATCCCCATGTGAAATTACCAAACATTTCGATTCAGATTATAAATGCATTATTTATTTTCTGCAATAGCTTTAAAAAAATATCAACCTTAACACCAATTGTTTAATTTATTTCCGGCAGACATTTTTTCTTACATTCTCCAGTTTTCCGAAATCATCTGCTGCTTTTTCATATTTTTATAAATGCTGTCATAGCCATCCAAAAATTTAGGACTACCCTGCTCGGCAACAACTCCATTCTTAAGGACTACTATATGATCCGCATTTGCAATAGTTCTCATACGATGTGCAATAATGAGGACTGTCTTATTCTTTATAAGTCTTGATAAAGCTTCCTGTATCACGGTTTCATTTTCTGCATCCAGTGATGCTGTAGCTTCATCAAGCAGTATGACAGGTGCATCTTTCAAAAATGCTCTCGCAATTGATATTCTTTGTCTCTCACCACCGGATAATTCACTTCCGTTCTCGCCGATAAATGTGTTGTATTTATCAGGAAGCTGCTCTATAAACTGCTCGCAATTGGCAAGCTTTGCCGCCCTAATAACCTCTTCGTCCGTCGCACCTTCTTTGCCGATTCGGATATTTTCCATAACTGAATTATTAAATAAAGTTACATCCTGAAAAACGATGGAATAATTCTTCAGCAATGTCTCCGGTTCAATCTTGGATATATCTTTTCCACCCAAAGTTATCCTTCCATCATTAATATCCCAGAACCTTGCAGCGAGTCTTGATATAGTTGTCTTTCCTCCGCCTGAAGGTCCAATGAGGGCCGTAACCTGTCCCTGCTTTGCTCTGAAACTTACATCTTTCAGAACTCGGGCATCATCAGAATAACTAAATGCCACATGATCAAATACAATATCGTAACTCTTATTATTTAAATCTTCAGTTCCGGTCTGAATCTTAGTTGAAAGAATCTCATCCAGTCTTTCACTCTGAATATCGCAGGAAATGATGGCCGCAAAGTTCTGAAGTGAAATCTGCATAGGATCATAAAGCCTTGCAACAAGCATAAGAAACATGAAAAATGTAAGTAGTGATATCTCACCTTTGGCAAAAAGCGATCCACCAACCACGGCCGTAGTGCCTATTCCCAGCTTAAGGATTATGGACGCTGAATTAACAAATATTGCCATCTTTAACTCAGTAAAGAGCGCCATTTTTTCTACATGTTTTATCTTGCCGTCCAGTTCCTCCATGTATCTGTCTTCGGCATTATTCGCTCTTAAATCTCTCATGGATTCCAGACATTCCTGTATTCCGTCATTCATATCAAGGATAACTGCAGCATTTTTTCTGACTGCTTTTTTCTCCAAACCTGAACAGCTGATTATGATGATAAACGCAACAGGTATAACCCAGAAGCTAGCCAGTACCATTCTAAAATCAAATGCAAAGAAGAGGCTTGTTCCCACGATACATACAGAAATCACTCCACCTATAAGTTCCGGAATCCAATGGCTGGATGCTGTTTCCAACAGCGCGCAGTCGCCCATGATATTAGTTGTAAGATCCGTTATATTTTTCTTACCAAAATATGAAAGAGGAAGTTTTCTAAGCTTTTCAGCAATCGTTGTTCTTCTGACTCCGCT
This sequence comes from Eubacterium ruminantium, assembly GCF_900167085.1. Taxonomy (GTDB): domain Bacteria; phylum Bacillota; class Clostridia; order Lachnospirales; family Lachnospiraceae; genus Eubacterium_Q; species Eubacterium_Q ruminantium. The sequence goes on along the minus strand of NZ_FUXA01000004.1, from coordinate 230,891 downwards.
TTCTCTGTACGTCGTTAAAAATGTTGTATTGTACTGAATGAAATTAGTTAACGCAATCAAGATCAAAACCACCGCAGACCCTATTGCATAAAATGGTATCTTGCCCCTTGTAAGTGTATTATCCAAAAGATCTTTGATCAGGCTGTACAGAATTCCTGCCGGCATCATCATCGTGATATTTGTTACAGTAACACTGATGCAGGCTTTGATCATATCTTTAGCACCCTGGGTTGACAGTGCGTATTTATGTTTTAATTTATTTATCATCCTTTATGCACCTACCTTCCAACTAATGGATCTTGAATATTCATCAAACATTCTCTTATACAGTCCATTTTTCTGCATAAGTTCACCATGCTTTCCGTTCTCCACACATCTTCCATCATCAAATACAACTATTCTGTCAGCATTCATGACAGTACTTAATCTGTGTGCGATCATAATGATCGTCTTACCCTTAGACATTTCCTCAAAAGCCGCCTGAACTTTCGATTCATTGTCCGGATCCGCAAATGCAGTAGCTTCATCAAGAATAAGAATCGGTGCATTCTTAAGCACTGCTCTTGCAATAGTTATTCTCTGCTGTTCACCGCCTGAAAGATAGGTACCTTTCTCGCCTATAACCGTATGTATGCCATTTGGAAGTTTCTCAATGATATCCATGCACTGAGCTTTCTTAAGAGCATCCATTACCTCTTCTTCGGTTGCATCCGGTTTGGCCATTCTTACATTTTCAAAAATAGATTTTTTTATAAGGCGGCTATCCTGGAATACAAATGAAACCATTTTCATCAGTTCACTTGATGGAATCTCCTTAACATTAACGCCACCGACAAGTATCTCTCCTTCACTTACATCGAAGAATCTGACTATCAGTTCTGCAAGGGTCGTCTTACCGGAGCCTGATGGTCCGACTAAAGCGATATGCTCTCCGGAACCGATCTTTAGTGACACATTTTTTACCGCATCTCTTGTTGCATCTTTGTAGCGGTAAGTAACATTCTTAAGTTCTACGCTGTGATCCTTTGGCATTTTACCGGAACTGCTTTCCGGAAGAGGTTGTATTTCCATTATGGATTCCACTCTCATAAGTGCATCAATAAGTGTCATCTCAGCTTCGCCGGAATATGCCACCTTGGTAAGCGCCACGGTAATAAGAGGTGTAATGATTATGTAGTACATAATATTCAGAATGAGTCCGGAAGTTACTCCGTCCTTTGAAAATGCAAATGCCGCTATCACGATAAATACAAAAATTGAATTGATACAGGTCAAAAATGCCGTCATCGGTATTCGAAGCATGATCGTATAGTCTGTCGTCCATTTTCCATATGACTGAATAGCATTTTTGAACCTTTTAAATGAATGTATAGTCTGACCGAAAGTCTTTACAACAGGTATACCTCTGACATACTCTGTTGCCTCGGAACTCATGGTATCAAGTGCATTCTGGTACTGCTTCATTTTCTCCTGCATATCTTTTCCCATCATGGACATAATAACGCAAAATCCTATGACGGCCGGTATCAGACAAATAAGTCCAATCTTCCAGTTAAATGCAAATATCAGAACAAGAAGTCCTATCGGAGTGACCGCTGCAACAGCTTTATCGGGAAGCTGATGAGCTATGAATGTTTCAGTAGCCGCTGTTGAGTCATTTACAACACGTCTTATCTTTCCCGTACCATCTTCATCAAATACTCCAAGTGGAAGTGTGATAATCCTTTTCATCAGGGAACTACGCATATTTGCCTGCACTCTGAATGCTGCTATATGTGTACATAAAAGCGCAGCTATGTATATTAACAAAGACGCAACCGTTAGCAGTACAGCCTGCCATGCATAATGACTTATTCGAGATGTATCCTCGCCTTTTACTGCTATTCTTATGATCTTCCAGAGATCATAATAGGGTATCAGTACGACAATCGCACTGATTGCTGCAATCAATCTTCCGAGCGTGATCAAGTTCTTATGCCCTCCGGCATATTTCCTGATCAGTTTCATGTGATCAAATCCCATTTTCTTGCCCATTTTTATCCTCCTACTGTATATAAATTTATTTATAATAACAACCCACCGCTAAATGATCATGCAACGTGTGGTTAGTTATCATTAGTGCCCGCTTGATAGCTAACAGCATTAAAAAAGAGCCTTACGGCTCTTTAGTTAAATCCCATCATTTTTGACCATCCCGGCATAAAAAAATCATGAAGCGTATTTAAATATTTTTCTATCTTATCCCCATTACAGTCATACATGATTATTTCAAAACATGCTGTTATATATGCTGAAAACAGCACGTGTAATTCCTCCTCTTCAATCTCTTTATCTATACATCTTTTTTCCCTCATGCGCTTAATAGCATCATGAAATATCATCTGACCATCACTCACATAATCACGGATGAAATTTTCATATTTTGTACCTCTTGAACAAGTCATCAATAACTTAAATTCATCGCGTTTCGGTAGTATTACCATGTTTATCAGATCTACAAATGATTCATCAAAAAGTTCTTCCTCATCAAAATCACCATCTAACATCTTCTGCTTCTTCTCGGTATGTTTTCTCGTCCACTCCTTTATGTCATTTATCAAAGGATCCACCATCGCACTAAACATGGCTTCCTTACTGGTATAATGCCTATACAGTCCGGCAGATGTCATCCCCGCACGTGCACCTATACCACGAATCGACGCTGCTTCAAAACCTTTTTCCAGGAATTCCTCTTTGATAGCTTTATTAACCTTTATATGACTCAGTGTTTTATCCTTAGGCATATTCATTCTCCATCTGTCAGTTATCAGTCATATATTTGCTATTTGCCGATCACTTGGCAATCGCATATCAGTCGCATGTTAGTTATTTACAATTTATGTTAGCTATAACTAACAATGTATGATAGCACCTTCAAACTTATTTGTCCATGCCCAAAATAAAAAAGAGCAAACAAACTTGTTTGCCCTAAAATTCAGAACCTTTTACGATTTCATAAGAACAACTCCCACAATTATAATAAATACCACTGCGACCAATTCGCCCAAAGCTAATTTAATGGCATATCCTATGAGATAAATTGTTGCAACTAAAAGAATAAACTTCAGAGGCCCCCATGTATTATTTGTTTTCGGAGTCCTATACGATGAAGTCGTATTCCTGTTGTATGATGCCGCCGTCCTATTACCTGACGAGATACTGTTATTTGATGCAGCTCCACCATACGATGTGCCCCCATTATATGACGTCGCTCCGGTATGTGATGATGTTCCACTATATGACGTTGCTCCGCTATGTGATGATGTTCCACTATATGACGTTGCTCCGCTATACGATGTGCCCCCACTATATGACGTTGCTCCGCTACTACCTGACGTCATATTACGAGTGTTGGAATGTTGATATGGCGCCGGCGGACGATAATTACCTGCAGAATGTCTACTTCCGAAAATAGTAAGAAAATCCTCTTCGTCATAGTCATCCGGATCAAGCCCCGCTTCTTCAAGCGCTTCCCTTCTTTCCGATTCCGACATTAATTCAAGATCTGTCGGATCAAGTCCTGCCATAAGAAGGTCATCTTCAAACTCTTCTTCGAGCTCTTCATTGTCATCATACATACCAGTACGATTCATGTATTCAAAATAATCGAGATCATCCATCGGATCATTAAAATCAAAATCATCAAACCCCATAACAATGTACCTCCTTATTCTTTTATAAGAATATTTTAAAATACATTTATGTGAATATCAATGAACGCGGTTACGAATGTTAACCATCCCTTCTGTCGTCGGAACAAATCCAAGCTTTTCATATAAAGGACGACCTTCCTCGGTTGCATCAAGGCTTATTTCAGTAACTCCACGGTTCCAGGCTTCATCAATCAGCATCGATACCATTTTCTTAGCGATGCCCTTTCTCTGCCATTCTTTCATCGTATATACATTCATGAGATGAGCTCTCTTTCCTGTCGGATGATCAAAGGTCGGCATTATATACATGTAGCATATCGATGCACAGCCTATAACTCTGTTACCATCCATAGCGAGAACCGTTGTATGCTCCCCTTTTTCAAAATATTCTCTACTACATTTGATCAACTCGTCACTGAATTCATATGAAAAGTCAAGATTATTTACAACTTTAAGCATTTCAATCCTACTACTCATCAGAAGCTCCATATCTTCAGCTGTTGCAATCTTATACTCCGGAGCATAACTAAGCTGATCCGGCAAATGATGAAGATACATATCTATAGCATCCGTACTCTCACGTAAAACTTTCATCAGGCTTTCATCCGGATAAGAATGATTATCATGATAATCTATCTCACCTTCACTCTTAGTCTCAAAAGCAAGCTTCTCCTCATTCGTCGAAAACTCTGCATTCACACCTTCCTTATTTCCTCTCGCATCGAGTCTTATCCATTTATCTATTCCGGCTATATAAACCGTATTCATAGCATGAATGCAATATCCTGTATCAGGTGTATCGCCAAGAGTAAGTCGCTGATAGCTAAAGCCTGCAGGGATACCGTTCGCTCTAAGTAAAGCCGCCAAAAGATTCGCCTTTGCCCAGCAGATCCCGACACCCTCCCTGAGTGTATCACTTGCAGATACAGTAACTCTTTTATCCTGTGCATCCCAGGAATGTTTAATCTCATCTCTTACAAAATAAAATGTATTCTTTATAAGCGATAATTCATCCTTTGACTCATTTCTTAATCGCTCCGCCAAACTTTTAATTTCCGGATCGTCATAATCCACATATTCTGATTTTTCTAAATATTCGTTATACATGATGTTCTCCTTTTGCTTCGATCAAAGCAAATCTAAACTTGATCATAGTGTGTACAGTTCGCCCATGTAGTACTGTTCCTGAAAATTTATGGCATCCAGAATATCTTCGGGTGGAATACTCTCTCCATTTAGACTCACAATCCATTTATCTTCCACATCGTTAAGACGGTGATAAACAGCAATAACTTTTCCGGTATAAGTTTTCAGTGGCTTATCGGTTCCAAACACATAAACATCCTGTTCGGCTCCATCACCGGCAAATACACCATCTACATATCCATAATTGATTGGATAGATCATCTCAGGATGCTTCGGGTGACCACTTCCGAGGGGTCTGTCTATCGTACCGCTAACAGATGTTCCAAGCACTTCACTGTAGTCCATGCTGACAATATCAGTTTTGTAAACACGGCTATCATCTCCGTTGATATCTTTCATCATTTTCCAGAAAGTGTAGCCGTATTTCTCATATAAACCTGTCTCACCGGTTGAGATATAAATGTGCTTATGTCCTTCCTTTTTAGCAAGAGAATAGGCGTATTGCAGCAGTTTCCCTGCACGTCTTTTTCCTCTATACTCCGGAAATGTATAAACAAAACCAACCCAAGGTGAAAGTGAAGCATCCTGTATTTCATCCTGCTCAGCATATGTGCAAAATGCAATCAGTTTTTCACCCTCGACAAGAAGAAGCACCTTGGTTGACTCACCGCACAGCTCCTTCAATTTTTGATCCCGGAGCAGCTCATATAAATATTTTCCGGCTCTCCAATCACTTTTTTCAATTTCATTAAGCCAGTGTTCCTTATTGTCACAGGCATAAAATTCTAATATTTTAAAAACACAGTCGTCAAATATCAGCACCTTTGAACCGGACATTCCGATGTCATTGGTCTCATATTTCTTTCCCGCGATCATTTTTCTGATGCTATCCGGAATCAGTAGAAGAACTTTCTCTATAACCTGTTCGTAATCCGCATCTATCAGATCTATAAATTCACCGGTCTTTTCAAATCCTTCTATAAACCTGTTATTATTTTCTTTTATCCAATCGACAGTGCAATCGGAATCATCTAATCTTGACTCTATATCCGAAGCATGTTTTCTTATCTCATGAAAATGAGTGTCGATATATTCTTCCGTCATAGCAAGGCAGAAAAATCTGATATCCCTCAGATATTCCTCTTCAAAATCCTTTCGCCAGTCATACGGAATATAGCATCCTTCGACTATAAGACTCTGCTTATTCTCTATGGCAGTCTTGATCATTTCACGGACTATCGGCCAGACAAATGTCGTCATTTCTTCATCATCTGATGGAGTAAGAAGAGTATTTCCACTTCTGATAAGCCCCATCTTCATATGGTCTATAGAAAAATATGGTATTTTATGTTTTTCCAGCATCCGCTGAGCAAGTAGTGTCTTTCCCGTATGGGACGCCCCTGTTAAAATTATTACCATAGCACCTCCATCATCCCAACAATGTGTCTTAATCTTCTTTTGTCAGAACTTTTTTCTGCCAGCTTTTTTTCCCACATTTAGGGCATTTCATGTATCTTGTCCTGCCAATATGCATAGCAAGATTTGTCTTCCAATAGGTGGGTACGTACCTGTGATGACAATGCTGACATTCATAGTATCCAGCCTTTTGCACAATTCCCACAGCAATAAAAGCGACCGTAAATATCATCACGAAAGCGAATACGATAAGTACGATTCGCAGCCAAACCGGCATCTCTGTAAATGAAGCCACAAATACCATGACCAGCCCGGAAATTACGGTCGGAAACACAATCCAGTATTCCGTCCCGAGCATCTGTCTGTTCTTTTCTTCAACCTCTCGTCTCATCGCCAGCAGGTTTTCTTCTGCCCTTTTGTCATATGCTTCTGCCATAATTCTTTCGCCCGACAGGAGTTCGTTAACGTTTATTTTCAGAAAATCACATAGTTCCAACATGATCCCGGAATCCGGCATTGACTTTCCGGTCTCCCATTTCGAAACCGCCCGATCACTAATTCCGAGCCTCTCAGCAAGTACAGCCTGAGTCATGCCCTGTTCTTTACGACAGGATGCTATGAATTTACCGATTTTGATCTGATCCATATCAGGCACCTCCTTTCATAGTCAAAGCATAACCAAAGGCACTGTGGATTGACACGAACCACAGGTTGATTTCCAGCAACTCTACCTCCGATTGAGTCTCCAACTAAGCCTTCTCTGTTTCATTTTTGAGTCTGTAATAGTCTTCCATATCAAGAGTAAAGCTAATATGGTCTTTTGCACTTCGAAGTCGTTCAAGCAGACAACCGTCTCGACTGTTGTTTACTTGAGTAACCGAATATCATAATATCCTCTACTGCCGCATGTGTGACTTAAGTTTATTACTTCTTATGGATTACCGTATTTATTCCTATTGGCTTAAATCCAAATCCATTTCGAAGGAACATGTCACTGTCATTCCAGGAAAAAGATGGAGTGATTCTTCCCTGAATGACACGTATATTGTCTGAAGTTATACGTTCAATGACAAAGCCGCCATCAAGTTCCGGTTGCTTTTCAAGGATTCCGCTATGAGTGTATTCAATCCTTTTATCAACTCGAAGCAAGTCCATGCCCGAATAATAGTCGGAAACAAACTTCGAATCTGTAATGAGTAAAAATCTTCGCTCCGTATCAGACACCAAAAAATTGTGATATACTTCTTCAAGAACATCTTCGCTCACATCCCCGGAGATATACGCAAAACCACAATAATGCCAAAACAGTACACAGCCTTTGCCATCAAAATAAATATCTCCATCCTGAGTCCCGGTCGCAATTGATACCGGATAAACTCGGTTCGCTGTACACCCTCTGGCATATTTAAGGTCTTCTATATATTCACTTCTGTCTATTTTTCTCAAAACCATATTCTTCATCGTTTTATAATCCATTCGCCCTTCTTGTTTGACCCAATACGACGTATAACATTTTTCTGTACCATAGATCCTAACGTTCTCTTTATAGTCGCATCGGAACATCCAAGAATTCCCGCCATCTTCACATTCAGTTACACATAAGAATCCGCTTTTCGGTTGCTCACACGCTCAAGGAGCACACAGCTTTCGACGTCGTTTTCGTTGATTAACCACTTATTTTCTCAAACTTAAGCTTATATACTATCTTACAGGACAAATCATCTGAAGGTCAAATGGTTCTTCTTCAGCAATTTCTTTTATGGGATTACTTGCCAGATCACTTCCCATTGCTCTGTAAAATGCGATCGTCTCCTCAGAAGAACAGGCAGATATGTACAAAGCCTCTGCACCGGCTTTTCTTGCTTCCTCTTTTCCTGCCTCAAATAGTTTTCTGCCAACGCCTTGTCCTCGGCATTCAGAAGATACCTGCATCATATCAAGAATCATATACGGACCACTAAGCTTCCTTAACAGTCCTATAAAGCCAGCCACTTTATCATTATCTAATGCAATGTATGTAATATATTCATCACTGCATATTTTCTTTGCTATAGCACGCTTTTTGTCCAGGTCCCAATCTTCGGTATATTTGCATTCTACTAATGCATATTCTCCGCCTATTCTGCGATAAACCTTATTTACATCCTGTTTTCTGTTGTATGAATCTAATGAATTCAAACTAAAATTTGTTTCTGATAATAATTCAATTTTGATCAAACAATAATTCTCCTTAATCATTTCCTTTTGAAGAGATACTTACCTTTTCCTTTTCCTTTCATTGGAAGCATGTCTAATAAGGATCCTTCCCCGAATCCTTTATCCTATAGTAATCTTCAGCGTCTTTACCTATCTGCACAAAATCCTACGCATTTCTGGTCCGTTCGATCAATACGATGGTCTCCACATGGGTTGCGAAAACACTATGAATGTCAAACCACCCATTTTTAGGGCTTCGCTCGTAACAGGGAACATATCAACTATATGACAGTCACTACATCCGGGTTAGTCTTATAATAGGTCGCTCTGGAAACTTTACTCTTTTCTAAATATCCGTTTTTCTCCATATTTCCAAGAATCTGCTTTCTGAGGTATGTTGAATCACTAATTCCAAGATGTCCTGCAATTTCCGATACCTTGTGTGCCTTCAAATAACAGAATGACAAGACCTTTCCATCAAGCTCAGTTCCATTAGGAACTGGAGCAAAATTTAAGATAGGTAATGCCTCATCTTCTACTCCATTCTCATAAGTTAAATCAGGAAGTACTAATGTAAAATGATCTGATGATGAATAAATGTATGGTTTATGAGCTTCATCAGCAAATGCATACTCTTCTGTGATTTTATCAAATCCTGTTCCAGCAGCCTCCATTACATTACAGGCTACCAATACTCCTGCTATCAGCTCATTTCTTCTCTTGGATATTACCCCTGACAAGTCATATGTCTTACCAAGTTTTTCTCCCCTGTAAAATCCTCCCGGTGATGATATCTCTAGTCGATCCTTAAATATATCCACTTGGATTTGTGTTCCATCCAAATAGTAATCACGATGTGCCACAGCATTTATCACACCTTCAAACAATGCTCTGGCAGGATATGAATCTATATTAATTCTCTCATCATCCAATTTTATCATTGAATGGTTCATTCTCTGTTTCACAAAGGAAATCTTCATTGCTGGTCTAGGTGTTAAATGCTCATTTACCTGGTTATTAAAATAGTTCCTTTCATTATCAGCATTTCTTCTATCGAAGCCAATTAACTTATTTGTTTTATCTTCTACTCCTATATAAAACTCACCACCAGAAGCGTTGGCAAATCCTGCAATACTTTTTAACCAGCCAACAACATCTTCACGATTCAAAACCCCTTTTGTCTCAAATTTATCACTCTCCAACTACACATCTTCAATTATCTCTTCCAAATACGTGACAATTCACCTCTCGTTCTTGAACTACTTCAATACCACTTCAATGTTACTTCAATGTCAACTTCAAATGAACTTCAATTTACTTTGAACTTCCTACTCTGTCCCAAAAAACATGGATAATCTGCAAATCTATTAATCAATCCAAATCACGAAATTACCAACACCGGATGTATCCTATTTTCTTGGAAATAACCGAAATTTCCATATCATTAACTGGTGTATTTTTCTGTTAAAATCTCTTCGATTACATCAAGTGCATATTTAATCTTTTCCATATCTAAATTTGAATAATTGATTATAAAATAGTGTGATTTATTTTCTTCATTTAGCAGATTATAATCTGACAAGGTATTTATTCGTATTCCTCGTTCCATAAGTTTATGTTCTATTTCTTGATCAGAAATAGTGGTTTTCAGTTTAAGAAGAAAATGAAGTCCAGAATCATTTTCCCATATTTCACAGTATGGAACAAGTTTGCTTTGCATAACGACATCCATAACCAATGCTCTCTTTTTCATATAATACAAACGCATTCGGTTAATATGTTTTTCAAAATATCCCTGTCTAATAAATTCAGCAAGCGTATATTGTTCAAAATTTGACACCGTGCAAGAATAAAAATATAACGAACGAAATAAAAGATATACTAAATGCACTGGCAAAACCATATAGCTAATACGGATCGTAGGGGATAAAGACTTTGAGAATGTATTCATATAGATCACTTTTTCACAAGAATCAATAGAAAATAAAGTTGGCATTGGCTTTCCTACTGTTCTAAACTCGCTGTCATAATCATCCTCTATAATATACCTTCCATCCTTTTCATTAGCCCATGACAGTATCTCATACCTTCTTTTTGCAGGCATAGTTATACCCGTAGGGAAATGATGATTAGGACAAATATGTGCCACATCCGCTTGTGAATGTTCTAATCCCTCTACCGTGACTCCTTGCTTATCCATGGACGCAAATCTACAATCTATTCCACGTTGTTTATATATTTGAACAAGCTTCTTATATCCTGGCGATTCTATAACGTAATTCTTTTCATTCCCCAATAGCTCCGTCAGCAAACCATAAAGATACTCCGTTCCAGCACCTACCATTATCTGATTAGGATCTACAATCATTCCTCGAAAAGATCTTAAATGATCTGAAATTGCTTCTCTTAATTCTTTTACACCGCATACAGGTGACGTCCTCATCAGTTCTTCTTTTTTACCAGCCATAACCTCTCGTGATATTTTTGTCCAAACAGAAAATGGAAACATATCAGACGAAACACTATTTCCAGAAATATCAATTTCATACATTTCCTTCTCCGGAATAGTAATATCGTAGGTTATATGTCCCGAAGGAACTACTCTGCTGGTCATTTCCTGAAGATCTGACACATAATAGCCTTTCTTGGGTATTGTACATACATATCCCTCACTAATCAACTGGTCATATGCATTCTGAATCGTTATGGTACTAATCCCATGATTATTAGCAAAGCTTCTTTTAGATGGAAGCCTTGTTCCTGGCAGAATATTTCCCGATAATATATCATTTTTAATACATTTATAGATATATTCATATATCGGACAATCTATATTTTCAAAATTATATGTCAGCATATTCTTCTCTCCATCTGGAATATTATTTATTACGTGTTTGAGCATTTTTTTATAACCAGTCTAATTGTATAATAGCTTTCATAAAAATACAAACAATATTTTGAAGGAGGATACTATAAATGAGTCAAACACAATATGAATTAAACAAAGGCTTAGCCCAAATGTTAAAGGGTGGCGTGATTATGGATGTAACTACACCTGAGCAGGCAAAAATTGCAGAAGCAGCTGGTGCATGTGCCGTAATGGCCCTTGAAAGAATTCCTGCAGACATTCGTGCAGCTGGTGGTGTATCAAGAATGAGTGATCCAAAAATGATTAAGGGAATACAGGAAGCTGTCAGCATTCCTGTCATGGCAAAATGCCGTATCGGACATTTTGTTGAAGCTCAGATACTAGAAGCCATTGAAATAGATTATATTGATGAATCTGAAGTACTTTCACCTGCAGATGATATCTACCATATTGATAAACAAAAATTTAAGGTTCCATTTGTGTGTGGAGCCAGAGATCTTGGAGAAGCCCTTAGAAGGATCAACGAAGGCGCATCCATGATTCGCACCAAAGGTGAACCAGGTACTGGAGATGTCGTACAGGCAGTCCGTCATATGAGAAAGATGAATTCAGAAATAAGAAAAATTACTGCTATGTCAAAGGATGAATTATACGAAGAAGCAAAGCAGCTTCAGGTTCCATTTGATTTGATTTTGTATGTTCACGAAAATGGTAAGCTTCCCGTTGTAAATTTTGCAGCTGGTGGAGTAGCAACTCCAGCTGACGCAGCGCTTATGATGCAGCTTGGGGCAGAAGGTGTATTCGTAGGTTCAGGTATTTTCAAGTCAGGTGATCCTGCAAAAAGAGCCGCAGCCATTGTTCAGGCTGTAACCAATTATAAGGATGCAAAGCTGATTGCAAAGCTTTCTGAAGATTTAGGTGAAGCTATGGTCGGTATAAATCCAAGTGAGATAAAAATTATTATGGAAGAACGAGGAAAGTAGAATATGAGAATTGGAATCCTAGCAGTTCAAGGGGCATTTATAGAACATGAAAAACAACTTGTTTCCATTGCCGATCATTTTGACGAACAGATAGAGTGCATTGAAATACGACAAAAAACAGATTTGGAAAATCTGAATGGAATCATTCTTCCCGGAGGTGAGAGTACTGTCCAAGGAAAACTAATAAGAGACCTTGAAATCTTCAATACATTACAAGCCATGATTCTCCAAGGTGTTCCAACACTTGCTACCTGTGCTGGTCTTATTCTTCTTGCACAGACACTGGAGAATGATTCTACAAAGCATCTATCCACACTTCCTGTCACAGTTCAGCGAAATGCATATGGAAGACAACTTGGAAGTTTTTCTGTCTCTTCTAATGTAGGAGAGATAGAAAATTTCCCTCTGGTTTTTATTCGAGCTCCATATATTACAAATGTTTCGCCAGATACAAAAAGACTGGTATCAGTTGATCAACATATCGTAGGTGTAGAATATAAAAATCAAATTGGATTAGCTTTCCACCCCGAAATGACAAACGATACCAGGATTCATGAATACTTTTTGCAAAAAGTTATCAATCATTCAAATAATCAGGATCGATTCTGACCATCTCAGCAAGCGCTTTGTTTCTGTAATTCAAGTCGTCACGAAGCGTAAATCCCTGTGATTCCCAAAAAGCATTGCCTTTTTCATTCTTTTTAAATGCTACAAGCAAAACTTTATTAATTCCTTCTTCTTTCAGAGCAGTGAGTGCCAGATTTACCAACTCTGTGCCTATACCCATACGTCTGCAATCAGGGGATACACAGGCATGCTGTATGATACCGCGTCTTCCGTCATGCCCACAGAGAATTACTCCAACGACCTTTTCGTCAATTATCGCGACAAAGGATGTTCCCGGATTTCTCTTTAAATATTTTTCGATGCCCTCTCTGGAATCATCCTTATCATTAAGCCCGTTCCCGCATTTGATCCAAAGGGCATAAGCGGCTTCATAATCATCTATGTTCATTATCCTGTAAATCGGCATTTCCAAAAAACTCCTTCTCTCTTAGTCTTTAATCACTTAGCTGTCCTATTCACAGATTGATGATCCATTCGCCCTTCTTGTTTGACCCGATACGACGTATAACATTTTTCTGTACCATAGATCCTAACGTTCTCTTTATAGTCGCATCGGAACATCCAAGAATTCCCGCCATCTTCACATTCAGTTACACATAAGAATCCGCTTTTCGGTTGCTCACACGCTCAAGGAGCACGATGGATTCCACATGCTGTGTATTTGGAAATTCATCCACAGCACAGCCTTTAATTACTTCATATCCATTTTCTTTAAGAATGATGAGATCTCTTGCAAGCGAAGTTGGTTTACAACTTATATATACCAAGTTTTTAACACCATAATCGATTATCTTTGTCAATGCCTTCGGATGAATTCCATCTCTCGGTGGATCTAAGATGATAAGATCCGGCTTATCCTCAACCTCATCTAGTTTTTTCAAAACATCTCCTGCTATGAATTCGCAGTTTTTAAGTTTATTTCTCTTAGAATTTTCTTTCGCTGCCTCTACCGCTTCCTCAACGATTTCAATTCCTATAACCTTCTCAGCTACAGGTGCCATAAGCTGCGCGATAGTACCTGTTCCACTGTAAAGATCGTAAACTGTTCCTACCAGTTTTCCATCTTTCTCAGACTTCTCGTTCTCGGAAGAATCCTTATTCAGAGCCCAAAGTACATATTCTCGAACCTTGCTGTATAACACTTCGCATCCCCTGGTATTTGTCTGGAAAAATGAAAATGGAGATATCTTGAATTTAAGTCCCAGCACCTCTTCGATAAGATAATCCTGACCATAAAGCAGTGTAGTTGAGTCACTCTTAACAAAATCAGCCACAGAATCATTTTCTGTATACAAAATTCCCGCTATCTTACTGTAGCTTTCAAGGCTTTCAAACTTGCCTGATTCAGACAATGCAACAAGGCCCGAAACATATTCAGGAAGACAAAGTTCTTCTATGATCTCATTTCGTCTTTCGCCGGAAATAACATCTAAAACAGTTTTTTCCTTCTTATCTTCTTTGCTTTCCACGTCCAGCGCATGTTTTGTAGTTGTAACAAGATTTATGAGAATTCCACCGTCTGCCGCAGACTGTCTTATTACAAGATTTCTGAGGATACCGGTATGCTGCATTTTTTTATAAAATGAAACATTCTTCTCTCTGAAAAAGTTCTGAGTATATTTTAAAATTTCATTCCATGAATTATTAACTATGGCACATCCGTCTATCGGAAGAATATCAAAATTTGAATACTGTCTATGAAGTCCTAATGTGAGCGGTCCGTCCTTTTGAGCATCTCCGAATGTGAATTCCATTTTATTCCTGTAATGCCACTGGGCAGGTGAGGCAAGTATGCCTTCCCATGCATAAGTACCCTCGCCAATAGCACCGTCAATCAGTTCCTTAACCATTTTCTCCTTAACACGAAGCTGATTAGTATAAGAAAGAGTTTGATATGTACATCCGCCACATTCAAAAAAATGAGGACAGAGCGGTTTTTTATTTTCAAGCTTTGACTGCTTCAGTGTATCTACAACTGCAGCTTCAAACAGTCCTGACTTTTTCTTAATGATCCTAGCTCTGACTGTCTGTCCCGGAATTGTTCCTTTAACCGTTACTCTCTTATCCTCAACCATCATGCTTCCCTTATTTGGAAAGCTGAATTTATCAATTACGCCCTCAACAATATCGCCTTTTTTCAATACTGCCTCCTTATCATCCTATACCACTGTATATATCAATAAATAATCATTTGAAAATATAGTGAAATGCAGGTGTTTCGGTCGCCTTAACATAAATATCACCTGTAAATTTCACAATCACGAACTACTTGGCAAATAAATTACCGCAGCATCTAAATATGACAAAATTCAAATGACAGATTTCCTTCTTCATCCGCTGTCATTACGACATATGTTTTCTTTCCGTCAGCCTGTCTCGGAAGTGAGCAGCTGCCCGGATTAAGTACAACCATTTTATACTCCGTCTCTCTTCCATCATAGAAATACGGAACATGAGTATGTCCGAATAAAGCTATATCACAACCAACTTCTCTGGCTGCATATTCAAGTCTGAAAGTATCTCCTCTTACCGCATACTTATGCCCATGCACAGCAAATATTCTATGCGGCAGCAGATTTATTATTTGGCACTCCTGAAGCTTATAATCAAGATCACAATTTCCTCTTACAAAATAACAAGGACATCCGGCACTCTGCTTGATCTTCTCCGTATCATCTTCGATATCCCCAAGATGAATGAGCATATCAAACGGTCCTGATTTTTTTATCGCTTTCTCTACATTTTCAGTATGCCTATGAGAATCACTGATTATTAGAATTCTCTTCTTTTCCATCATTATTTCCCAAACATTCTCTCATCATTCTGAGAGCCTTTCCTCTATGACTGATTGCATTTTTCTGCTCCGGAGACAGTTCGGCCGACATGCATCCGAACTCAGGAATAAAGAGAATAGGATCATATCCAAATCCATTTTCGCCTTTTTCCTCATATCCTATCCTGCCCTCCATTGTGGCAATCTTAACTTCTTCTCTTCCATCAGGAAATACAGCCGCAACTGCACATACAAATCTTGCTGTTCTATCCTCGTCAGCTACACCTTCAAGTCTGCTTATGAGATTCGCATTCTTGATATGATAAGAAGTATCTTCTCCCATATATCTGGCTGAATATATTCCCGGCTCTTTATTAAGCGCATCAATCTCGAGCCCCGAATCATCGGCAAGTACTATCGCATCACAATATTTTGCAACCTCTCTCGCCTTGATAAGAGCATTTTCAGCAAATGTTTTTCCGTCTTCTACTATTTCCGGATTGATCCCTGCTTCCTTCATAGAAAGGATTTCATATGGAAGTCCTTCCATGATCATTCTTATCTCGCGCATTTTATCTTTATTTCCTGTTGCAAATATTATCTTCTGCATTTCTTCCTCCTTACTCATACCAATCGTACTGTATTCTTCCATCGGCAAACATATATTTACATTAAGTTATTCATCCGTATTCTCGCCGGCTTCGTCACCTGACTTTTCACCTGCGTTCACACCGGCTTCGTCACCTGACTTTTCACCTGCATTCTTACCGGTTTCATCACCGGATTTTTCACCCGCATTCACACCGGTTTCTTCAGGGCTCGCTTCTGTCTCGGCGTCACCATCTATATCATCAGTAAATGCCTTGAGGCACACATTACATTTCTGTCCTGTTTCAGCACTATGCCACACATCGCCGTAAAGACTTATATATCCCTCGCCATCTGTGATATCGGCCATATTAGTTCTGTCGTCCGCTCTATACTCAATAGCAATCGGCTTTGTACTATTTGGTGTGATGATATTTACCACAACCGCAAACTTCTCTCCAGCCTTCAGATTAACCTTATCTTCTACACGAACAGTATAATAACCGCTGTATCGCATCTCTCCGGATGCTATAAGATATTTATTGTCAAATGATTTGTCGCTCTCGAAGTCATGAACAACATAAACCGAAAACTTCGTATCATCGTCTGTTGTATAAAATGAAACCGCAGATAATTTCTCATCCTTTTTAGCTGTATAAACATTTGAAAAATATCCGCTGTCACTTCCGAAACCTATCTGTCCAACCCAGCCCATTAAATCCGACTGGTAGATATTATCAAAGTTATCATCGCCCATAAGTTTAGTATAAACTATAGACTGACTGCATATATTTACATCTTCATATGAGACATAGAAGAATCCATCCTCGCCAAATTCATTTCCCCAACTGTTCTTGCAGATGTATGCTCCATTTTTCTCAGGCATACTCCTGAAATTTTCTCTAGGATAATTATCGTCCCATCCGACTATAACGATATCGTGATTTGAAGCCTTGTCGCCATTATAGTAATATGCCGCAGTTTCCTCGTTGTAAAATTCAGAATAATCTCCGGTATATGACATCTGCAGGTAAAGTGAAGTCTCTACTCCGCCATATCTGAAAATAGCTCTCTTAATGGTATCATCATTTCTATTCTTAATGATGATTGCTTCTTCCAGATGCTTTACTGCTTTAAGGGACTTGTTGGTATAACCGTCACCATATCTGTCATCTTCTTCATATACAGGTCCCTGCCATGCAGCAAGATAAGCTATACTTACTGTATGTTCTCCACCTGTTGACAGATTAAGATTGTAGCTGTTATTCAGCGTCATATGCTCAGTAGAATAAATATTCTCCTGAAGAGGCATGAGTGTAGTCTCAAGCGCCCCAAGAGACGCAAATGCCCAGCATGTCCCGTATCTTCCCTGATCTCTTACAGGAGTAACACGTCCCATTTCTCTAAGATCATACTTTTCCGGAAGGCTTGTCTGAATGTTGCCACGCACAAAATTAATGCTGTTTTCTATATAATCATATTCACATTTGTAATCCAGATAATCAGAAAGTCCATCTGCCGGAATATATAAAATATCATCGACCAAAGTTGGATTTCCCTTTGACTCATGGCTTGCCTTATCAACAGTATAGCCATTCTTATCAAGATTCATAATGATGCTGATGTTGCCCTTATCAATCCTTATTCTGCCGTCCTTATATCTAAATACGGAACAAGCCATTACTTCCTCAAAAAAATCTTCTTCTACAAGGATATTCAGATTTTCATCCATATATGCCTTGTAAAAATCTCCAAGACTTTTATCCGCAAGTTTTACAGCTACAGGTTTACTTTCATTTCTTGAAAGTGTATCTGTCTTATAGGTTTCAACTGCCGCATCGTAATTTTGTGATTTTTTTATCTCGCCTGATTTTTTATTTGAAATTTTATAAAATCCAAGTGCTGCTATAATAAGCAGCACCAATACAAAGATTCCCCTTTTCAATTCGTTAAAACCTTCTTAAAATATTATTTATCCTACCCCAAATTTCGCCGGTAATCTATTCCTTTACCAATCAATTTTAGTCCTGTAAGCTTACACCGGCATCACATATACCGGTGATATTTCGCCGGTAATATTTACCGACATTTATTCTCCATTTACCGGTGTTATTTACCGACACTTACTCTCCGTTTGTCGGTTTTCTCTTAGGTGGCTTAGCACCCATATATGAAAGAAAATATGATTTGATCATACCGTTGTAAATCTTTCTGTTCTTATCGGCCTTGCGACCAAGGTAACGTTCAGCATCTTCATAAGAAGTGATGATAAACATTGACCAATCTTTGAGACCTCTGTAGCTCTCACCTATCATGTTATAAAGTTCAGGTAAAGCTTCCTTTTCCTCAAGTCTTTCACCATAAGGCGGATTTGTTATCAAAAATCCGTATGGCTTAGGATTACGAAGATCTCTTACATTTCTTGCCTGGAAATGAATATATTTGTCGACTCCAGCCTCCTTCGCATTCTGGATAGCACATTTAACCATCTCAGAATCAAGATCGTAGCCCTGAATATTCATCTCTATATCTGTCTTTTCCAAAGATGCAGCTTCATCGTAGGCTTCATACCATTCCTTCTTAGTCATGAATTTAAGCCATTTGTCTGAAGTAAATTCTCTGTTGAGTCCCGGAGCAATATTCGCTCCTATCATAGCTGCTTCGATTGGAAATGTTCCACTACCGCAAAATGGATCCACGAGTATACGGTCGCTTCTCCAAGGTGTAAGCATTATAAGTGCCGCCGCAAGTGTCTCAGATATTGGTGCCTTACCAACAAGCTTCCTATATCCTCTCTTATGAAGGGAAACACCTGTAGTATCAAGAGTTACTTCCACCTCATCTTTAAGTATAAATATCCTTACCGGATATTCATCGCCATCCTCATCAAAATGACTTGTGTGGTAGGTCTTACTCATTCTGTCAACCATAGCCTTTTTAACAATCGACTGAATAGCAGAAGCACTGAAAAGCGCACTTCTGTTGGTCGTAGCCTTGGTTACCCAGAACTTTGCATTTCTTGGAAGATATCTCTCCCATGGAATATCCTTAACACCTTCAAATAAGTCATCAAATGTGGTAGCCCTAAAGCTACCACATTTAAGAAGTATTCTCTCTGCAGTTCTGATGAAAATATTCGCTCTGGCAATAGCTTTTGAATCACCTTCAAAAGTTACTCTTCCGTCGCTTACATTTATTATATTATATCCGAGATCCTGAATCTCTCTCTTAAGCACTGATTCAAGTCCAAAATGACATGGTGCTATAAGAGTAAACTTTTCATCGTTCATATAAATCTCCAAAAATCCTCCGAACCGGTTAACAGTTCATCAGACATAAATTACAGAGTAAAAACTTTTATTACTCTCCAAGTCTTGCCTTAAGTTTAGCTGTCATATCTTCGAATCCCGGCTTGCCAAGAAGTGCAAACATGTTCTTCTTGTAACTTTCAACACCAGGCTGGTTAAATGGATTTACACCAAGTGTATAACCACTTACACCACATGCAAACTCAAATTTATAGAAAAGCTCTCCAAGTGAAAGCTCATCGATAGCATCCATATCTATTCTGATATTTGGAACATCACCGTCAACATGTGCAAGGATAGTACCGTTCATAGCACACTTGTTGATGAAGTCAACATCCTTACCTGCAAGATAGTTAAGGCCATCGAGATCTGTCTCCTCAAGCTGCATTGTAACAACTTTTCTAGGATTAAGAACATTGATAAATGTTTCAAAATGATTCTTTGTTCCTTCCTGGATAAACTGTCCAAGTGAATGAAGATCTGTTGTGAAATCAACAGCTGTAGGGAAGATACCCTTTCCGTCTTTTCCTTCGCTTTCTCCGTAGAGCTGCTTCCACCACTCTGATACATAATGAAGTGATGGCTCGAAGTTACCGAGAATCTCCATTCCAAGACCTGCCTTCTCATGAAGCACATTTCTTACTGCAGCATATTTAAGAGCATCATTATTATCAAAATCATTATTAAGACAGTACTCTCTTCCGTTTGCAGCACCCTGCATAAGAAGATCGATATCAGCACCTGAAACAGCAATTGGAAGAAGTCCTACTGCTGTAAGTACTGAGAATCTGCCTCCGATATCATCAGGAACAACGAATGTCTCATATCCTTCAGAGTTAGCGAGTGTCTTAAGAGCACCCTTTTCCTTATCTGTTGTTGCATAAATTCTCTTAGAAGCTTCAGCCTTACCATACTTCTTCTCAAGAAGTTCCTTGAAGATTCTAAATGCAACAGAACACTCTGTTGTTGTACCTGATTTACTTATAACATTAATAGAAAAATCCTTATCTGCAAGTACATCTACAAGTTCTGCATAGTATGTACTGCTGAGGTTGTTACCACAATAATAAATTTCAGGAGTCTTACGAACATTCTTATCAACCATATTATAGAATGAATGACGAAGCGCCTCGATAGTTGCTCTTGCTCCGAGATATGAACCACCGATACCAATAACTAAAAGCACATCAGAATCATCCTTGATCTTTGCGGCAGCTTTCTTAATTCTGTCAAACTCTTCCTTATCGTAATTTACAGGAAGATCGATCCATCCAAGGAAGTCATTTCCTTCTCCTGTCTTCTCAACAAGAGTCTTCTTAGCCTCTAAAACACGAGACTTTATAGCCTCAATATCCGCATCTTTTGCCATAAATTTTGCATTGCTGAAATCAAATGAAATTTTCTGTGTCATTATCTTACACTCCTTTTCTAAACTCTTTATGAAAGGCTGTCTGCTCTTCCATGTCCCCTTGCACATCAAGCATATGCACATTCCATTAAATGATAGCAAATGCCCCATGGTTTTTCAATGAAAAATATATTATATATTTATAAATTGCAATCATCATTTTTTAGTCATATAATTGGAAGTTGAAAAAATGAGACAATAAGGAGTCGTAATGAAAAAGATAATACTTACAGGTGGCGGAACCGCCGGTCACGTCACACCTAATATCGCTCTTATGCCACGTCTTAAAGAGCTTGGCTACGAGATACATTATGTTGGAAGTTATGAAGGTATTGAGAAAAAACTTATAGAAGAACTGGGTATCCCTTATCACGGGGTTTCATCCGGAAAGCTGAGAAGATATTTTGATTTCAGAAATTTTATAGATCCTTTTAAAGTTGTGATCGGATATTTACAGTCTAAAAAGCTCATGAGAAAGATCAAACCTGATATTGTTTTCTCAAAGGGTGGATTCGTAAGTATGCCTGTTACACGTGCAGCTGCCAAAAAGCATATTCCTGTCATTCTTCATGAATCTGATATGACTCCGGGACTTGCCAACAGACTTGCACTTAAAAAGGCTGATAAAATATGTTGCAATTTCCCTGAAACTTCTAAAACCCTTCCTGATGGAAAGGCCGTAGTTACAGGAACACCTATACGAGAAGAACTTTTCAAAGGTGATAAAGAAGCAGCTAAAAAATTCTGTGGATTCACAGATGATAAACCTGTCATCCTTTTCATCGGAGGAAGTTCGGGCAGCCAGATCATAAATGACAATTTAGCAAAATGTATAGATACTCTCCTTGAGGATTTCAATATCATCCACCTTACCGGAAAAGGCAAGGCCAACAAGGAAAATGCCAATAAGGCAGGTTATGTTCAGTTTGAATATATCAAGAAGGAACTTGCAGATCTTTTTGCTTTAGCGGATATAGCCGTTTCCAGAGCAGGTGCAAATGCTATATGCGAGCTTCTTGCTTTACGTAAGCCAAATGTGCTTATCCCTCTTTCACTCGGAGCCAGCAGAGGCGATCAGATCTTAAATGCAGCTTCATTTGAGAAGAGCGGTTACAGCAAGCTTCTTAAAGAAGAGGACATGACTCCTGACACACTGGTAAGTGCTATAAAGGAAGCATATAATAACCGTGAGAATTATATTGAATCAATGAGTAAAAGTCAGCAGAGTGATGCCATCACAAAGATCACAGAACTGATTGAAACACTTGTTAATAAAAATCCTGTTAAATAAATACTCTTTTACAAATATACAATGTAAGATTCATGTATCAATTTTCTTATACTGATTTGTATTTTAAATATTTATAAGCAAAAAAAATTACCGACTGTTCAGCCGGTAATTTTTTTTTTGCCTTATTATTTAGCTTTCGAAAGAAGATCATCGATAACAAGTGCTGCATAAGTATCATCAAGCTCGTCATCATCATTTATCTTTATCTTGTAACTATCAAGAACGTAATTTCCATCTTTATCTTTTGAAACAAAGTAGTTAATTCTGAGGTGAGCATCTGTCCATGTCTTTGAGTTATCAGGAGTAACAAGGTCATCAACCTCGATTGTTACTTTGTATCCGTTACACTCGACCTTCCATCCTTCGCCGTTCTTTCTAACGTACCATGAAACATCACTACAGTTCTTTGTCATAAGCTGACCATATGTTACACCACTCGAAACTTTTCTCTTTGTAACAGGATCAACTGTTGGAACCAAAGCATTTCTTGCACCATCTGCAATGTTCTTAGATTCGCTTTCCATCTGTTCCTGAATCCACTGTCTGATTCCACCTGTGATATTCAATGGAAGATATGTATAAAGCAGGAATAAGATTCCGCATACAATAGCTATTCCAAGAATGATTCTCAATAATTTATTAAACATTTTTTCATCCTCCTGTTTTTAAAACAATTCTCTTTCAAGCTGATATATATAACTTTCGATCAACTGCATTCTCTTTGTAAACTCAGCGCGTCCTGCATCTGTTTTACATCTCTTGATCTTAGGTTTATTTCCACGATAATATTCCTTGATTCTGTAGTAAGCTCTCTTATAACTAGCTTCCTCATCAAGTGCTGTTGCCATGCAGTCCCACATAATCTCAACTGCTCCTACTTCATCAAGAAGATCCGCATCCATAACAATACGGCACTCCAACGACAGATCATCCTCTGTATCCTTGTCTTCATGCCTCATGATTATTTCGCCAACCCTTTGAATCTTTTCAGGATCAACACCTATACTATCAAGATAATCGACCGCAACTTCCGCGCTAACTTCCGCATGAGGCTTCGTATCATCCCAACCCACATCATGTAAAAGAGCGGCAAGAACTATAATATCCAAATCTCCTCCAAGCTTTGCCTGAAGTCTTATGGCCCATCTATAAACACGCATAATGTGTTCATATCTGTTCCTAAATGGATATTTTGACGGTCTGCCGTTATCCAATGTTTTCTTTTTAACAAAATCTATTACTTCTGAATAATTCATTCTTCGCCCCTTATCCAGAATTTTTCATTATTCTGGAAAAATACATCATATGTAATATTAACACGTTCCTAGATTTATTTCCATAAAAACTTTATTTTTATTTACATAAAATTGCACAAATTTATATGTCAGATATACTCAAATCAAGGTAAATGCGTCATTTAGCGAAAAAAATAAACCGCACGGCTGGCTTTGTGATGAACCAATAGGCGTTACCTCAGCAGTTAACTCAATCCAGGCAACCTCACGTCACCCAGAAGTTTCTACTTAGTGCTGCTTTGTTCCCAACCTGACACGGTTCATAGATTTCTGTCGCGTAAGACCCAGATATCAACATCACTTACCGAGGGCAGCCCTACAGTATTCAACCCGAGGCCAGCCATCACCCCTGCTATAGCGGATTGCAGGTTCAGGGCACCGCTAACTCCCCGGCTGTACGGAAATTTTAAACATAGTTAGTATAACCAAGAGTGCTATTTACGTCAAGCAAGTTTTTTCTGCTTTCTTCTTTTCGCGAAGCTTGGCAAAAAATGAACTCAGCATGTTTGAACACTCTTCTTCACACACACCTCTTGTTACTTTGACCTGGTGATTAAACTGAGGCATTTCCAGGAGATTGATTATAGAACCGGCACATCCCGCCTTGGAATTCATACATCCAATCACAACTTCCGGAATTCTCGCCTGAACTATAGCTCCGGCACACATCTGACAAGGCTCCAAAGTGACATACATTTTGCAGCCTTCCAGCCTCCAGTCACCTATTATCTTACCTGCCTTTTTCATTGCTAGAAGCTCCGCATGGGCAAGGGTAGATTTATCCTTATTACGCTTATTATACCCTCTTCCGATGACCTTTCCTTCATAAACTATTATACAGCCTATCGGAACGTCTCCGTTTTCTTCAGCCTTCTTCGCAAGTCTTATGGCCTGGCGCATGTATTTTTCATCTTCTGACAATTTTCTCATATTTCTTCCCACTTTTTAGTACGACTACATCTGATCATCTATGCGTTTATTACGCAATAACACACACTACCGTCTGATCATCTTAGTCTAATGCTCGCCCGATTATCCTATGAGTCTGTCGGTTAATTCAGCAAATTCATTGAGAGAAAGTCTCTCTCCTCTGATATTCTCATCCAGTCCCATTTCTCTTAATGCATCATCAACTGCTTCTTTTGTAATTCCCGGAATATTTGCATTTCCGATTCCATTTTTCAAAGTCTTACGTCTTTGTTCAAATGAAGCTCTTATAAGTCTGAACATCATTTTTTCATCTTTAACTTTAACCGGCGGTTCAGTAAATGCCTTCAGTCTGATAACCGCAGAACCGACTCCCGGTCTCGGAATGAAGCAGTTTGGCGGAACATTTGCAGCTATATATGTCTCTGAATAATATTTTACCGCAAGTGTAAGTGCGCCGTAATCTTTTCCGCCCGGTTCGGCATTCATTCTATCGGCAACTTCTTTCTGCACCATTACAGTGATGCTTGCTGCAGGAATGTGATTTTCAAATAATCCCATTATTATCGGTGTTGTAATGTAGTAAGGAAGGTTAGCCACAACCTTGATATTTTCTTTTGTAACATTCATTCCCATCTTGGCGCTTACTTCTTTAATAAGCTCCTCGATATTGCATTTTAAAATGTCTTCATTTACCACTGTGACATTGTCGTATGGAGCAAGAGTTTCCGCCAGAACAGGCAGAAGTCTCTGATCGATCTCAACCGCAATGACATGTCCTGCACTCTCTGCAAGATACTGTGTCATAGTACCGATTCCCGGTCCAATCTCGATGATCATATCCTTCTCTGTGATTTCCGCTGCCTTAATTATCTTCTTGATCACATGATCGTCTATAAGGAAATTCTGTCCGAACTTCTTGGCAAAACTGAAATCATATTTTTTTATTACCGATATAGTAACCTGTGGGTTACTGAGTTTTTCATTATCAGGGATCATTACATTCTCCTAAATCAATTTTATTTATCTATTATCCAACACTGTGTCTACTACGCCGGAGCAATCCGTTTATTCAACACCGAGTCGACTAAGTTAATTCAATTTGCATTATCCAATCCTGCATCTACCACGCCGGAGCAATCCGTTTATTCAACACCGAGTCGACTAAGTTAATTCAATTTGCATTATCCAATCCTGCATCTACCACGCCGGAGCAATCCATTTGTCCAACACCGAGTCGACTAAGCTAATTCAGTCTACTTTATCCGATACATATCAAATGCATTTTTGTATGTTATCTCAGCGACTTCTTCGGCGCTGATTCCTTTGATTTCTGCAATCTTTGCGATAACATTTCTCAGATTTAACGATGAGTTTCTCTTGCCGCGAAGGGGCTCCGGTGAAAGATAAGGGCTGTCGGTTTCGATAACTATCCTTTCAATCGGAATAGCCTCAACAGTTTCCACAAGCTTTCGTCCGTTCTTGAATGTCACAACACCTCCGACTCCTATATAAAAGCCCATTTTGACGAATCTTTCTGCCATTTCTTTGGTATATGAAAAGCAGTGAATAACTCCTCCCGCCTCACCGGCCGCGCACTCTTCCATGATCTTCACAGTATCATTTGCCGCATCTCTTGAATGAACAACTATCGGAACATTTAATTCTTTGGCAAGTTCAATCTGCGCCTTAAACCATTTCTGCTGAAGCTCTTTTGACGGCTCATCATAATGATAATCAAGTCCGATCTCGCCTATTGCAACTATCTTATCATTATCAGTTACCATTTTTCTAAGTTCATCTATGTCTTTCTCCACCATTTCATCGGTATCGCTCGGATGCACTCCGACTGCACCGTAGAAAAAGTCATACTTATCCGCCAGTTCAACCGTTACTCTTGAGCTATTCATATTTGCACCGATATTTACTATCTTTTCAATACCGGAAGCATGCATTTTTTCTATAAGTTCTTCTCTGTCATCATCAAATGCATCATCATCGTAATGAGCATGTGTTTCAAATATCTTCACAACTATCCTCTTCCCACGGGAATATCTCCCGAATCTGTATAATGATTCAGTTTAACTTATTTCAATATATTTTTCCATAGCAAGATATTTCCTTTATTTTTCCTATTATTAAATAAAACTTCTATTTTCTCTCTTTTTATTGTCATTTACCCTAATATGAATTAAAATAAACTCTGATATTTATAATAGGTATCCGGCATCAGATTTAGAAATGAAACAGTTCCGGGTGCCGAAATGGGAGGCAATTATGATTTCAGAATTTTACAAGGAAATGACAGGTAAATCATCTGTTATCCGACAGTTTTTCGCATATAGCATGGAGCGTGAGAAAGAACTTGGACCTGATTCGGTTTATAACTTCTCTATCGGAAATCCTTCCGTTCCTGCCCCTGCTTCATTTACAGAAGCTATGAATGATCTTCTTAACAATGTTGACCCTGTTAAGCTTCACGGTTACAGCCCAACTCTCGGTCTTGACTCAACAAGAGAAGCTATCGCTTCTTCTCTTAACAGAAGATTTGAAATGAATTACGAAGCAAAGCACATTTTCCCTACAACAGGTGCTGCCGGTGCTATCGCACATGCAGTAAGATGTATAGCTGGTGAAGGTGATGAGATAATTACATTTGCACCTTATTTCCCTGAATATATCCCTTATATTACAGGATGCGGCGCAACTCTTAAGGTTGTACCTGCAGATATATCTTCATTCCAGATCAATTTTGAAAAATTCGAAGAAATGTTAAATGAAAAGGTTGCTGCGGTTCTCATCAACTCACCTAACAACCCTTCAGGAATCGTATATACAACAGAAACAATCAAGAAACTTGCTGACATACTTAGAGCTAAGGAAAAGGAATATTCTCACGAGATCTTCCTTATTTCCGACGAGCCATACAGAGAGATCGTCTTCAAGGGAACCGATTCGCCATATGTATCAAAATACTATGACAACTCAATCTCTTGCTATTCATTCAGTAAATCTCTCTCAATACCGGGAGAAAGACTCGGTTATGTGGCAGTTAATCCTAAGGCAAAGGACAGCGATTATATAGTTCCTATGTGTGGACAGATTTCAAGATTCACAGGTCACAACTGCCCACCTTCTATAATTCAGCTCGCAGTTGAGAAAGTTATCGATGATACAAGTGATCTTTCAATATATGAAACAAATGCAACACTTCTCTATGATGCACTTACAGACATCGGATATGACTGCGTAAAACCAGGCGGAACATTCTATATGTTCCCTAAGACACCTATAGATGATGCAGATAAATTCTGTTGGACAGGCGCAAAGGAGCTTGGACTTATAACAGTTCCGGGTAATTCATTTGAGTGTCCGGGTCACTTCAGAATCTCTTACTGTGTTCCGACAGAAAGGATTGAAAAAGCAATCCCTCTGTTTGAGAAACTGTATAAAATGTTCGCCTAGTAAACTTGTATTTTAAGCTTTACTTATGTATAATTAATAGGTTGTAAAATTGTGGACTGGAGGACTGTAACTATGGATAAAAAACATTTGGATGTTGCAACTAAAAGGTACGCAGGAATACTCTTGCATCCTACTTCATTTCCTAATCCATACGGAATTGGCGATCTTGGCAAGGGTGCATTTGACTTTATAGACTTCATGGAGAAAGCAGGCATGACAGCATGGCAGGTGCTTCCGCTGGGCCATACCGGTTTCGGTGATTCACCTTATCAGCCATTTTCTTCTTTCGCAGGTCAGCCACTCATTATAAGTATAGATCATCTCATTGAGCTTGATCTTTTGGATGAGGATGATCTCAAGGATATGCCTCAGTGGAATCCGGAAGATATAAGTTATGGTGACGTTATCGCCTTTAAGACAGAACTCTACCGCACAGCTTATGAACGATTCATTGATAAAGAGTTTACCGATAAACTGTCTACCGATGAAGAGTTAATGGCTGACTACAACAAATTCATAAATGAATCCGACTGGCTCAAAGATTATGCTCTCTTCATGGCCGGCAAAGATTATCATAAGGGCGCTCCTTGGTATATGTGGGACGAAAGTCTCAAGAATCCAAAAGACAGTGAGCGTGCCGAGTGGGAAGAAAAGCTTTCAAAAGAGATTGGCTACTATGAATTCCTTCAGTATCTTTTCTATACTGAATGGACAAAGCTTAAAGAATATGCCAATCAAAAAGGCATTTCGATAATAGGTGATATTCCTATCTTCGTTGCCTGGGACAGTGTCGATGTATGGCGCAACCAGAAGCTTTTCATGCTGGATTCAAAAGGTTATCCGACAGACGTTGCCGGTGTTCCGCCTGATTATTTTTCAGCAACAGGACAGCTTTGGGGCAACCCTCTCTATAACTGGGAAGAGCATAAAAAGACCGGGTATGAGTGGTGGATCAAGCGAATCAGACACCAACTGGAATTAACTGATTTTCTGAGAATCGATCATTTCCGTGGATTTGATAAATTCTGGGCAGTCCCATATGGTGATGAGTCCGCCGTTAAAGGAAGATGGATCGAAGCACCGGGTGAAAACTTCTTCACCATGCTTGAAGCAAATCTCGGATATCATATGCCTATCATTGCCGAGGACCTTGGCGAGATTGACGAATCCGTTATCGACTTAAGAGATAAATTTGGATTCCCGGGCATGAAGATACTTCAGTTTGCTTTTGAAAATCCAAATGAAAATCATTTTCTTCCACATAATCATATCAGAAATTGTGTATGTTATACCGGAACTCATGATAATGATACAACACTGGGCTGGTACAAACATGCATATGAGGCATCCAAGGATAAGCTGAGAAGATATTACAGTACTGATGCAAGTGATATATGTTGGGTAATGATACGCGCCTGCTTCGGTTCGGTAGCAAATATGGCCATAATCCCTATGCAGGATGTTCTCGAGCTGGACTCATGGGCAAGATTCAATACACCTGGAGTCGGAAGCGGAAACTGGTCATGGCGCTATAAAAAAGAAGCATTAACCGATCAGCTCGCTTCAAGACTTTTTGAGACAGCAAAAATGTACGGTCGTTAAATTCAATATCAAGAAAGGTAATATATGATAAGACTTATTATATGCTATATTTGGGCTGTCATAGTTATGGTATTCTCTATCCCACGTCATTTATATTATAAGCATCTGATCAAAAAAGATCCGATGAATGGATGGAGGACAGCTACAAAGGCTGTAAACAGATTCTTTAAAGACCTGCTATTTATCGCAGGAACCAAAGTCACTGTCATCGGTCAGGAAAACATTCCTGAAAATACCGCTTGTTTATTCGTCGGAAACCACAGAAGCTGGTTTGACGTAATTATTCTTCAAACACTTGCGAAGAATCCTATAGGATATATTTCCAAGAAAGAATTCGCACACACTCCGCTTCTTTCAATGTATATGAGAGATATCGGTACACTTTATATCGACAGAGAGAATCCTCGAGAGGCGTTAAAAACCATCAAAGAGGGTGGCGAAAGAATGAAGAAAGGACTTTCACTCAGCCTTTTCCCTGAGGGAACAAGAAATCACAAAGATACTCTTCTTCCTTTCAAAGAGGGTGGTTATAAAATGGCTGAAAAGTCTAAATCTCCTATCATTTTGGTTGCCAACAGCGGTACAGATGATATATGGGAGAAAAATAAACATTTTGCGGTTAAGAAAAGACATGTTATAATCGAATTCATGGAGCCGGTATATCCTTCGGAATTACCTGTTCACGAAAGAAAAGCTTTTTATGCAGACATCCCTAACAGGATAAACGAAAAGCTTCAAAAAAATAATAAAAATCTATAAAGCTATGAGAAATTGGAGGACAAAGAATTGAGTATAGGATGGATAATATTCATCATCGTTCTCGTCGTTATAATCGGTGCATTAATAGCACTTTATATCGCCGGTAATAAGATGCAGAAAAAACAACTTGCGCAGAAGGAAGAGATGCTTGCACAGGCTCAGCCAGCAAATATGCTCATTATCGATAAGAAGTATATGCCTCTTAAGGATGCAAAATTCCCTAAGATCGTTATGGAACAGACACCTAAGAAATATCAGAAGGCTAAAGTTCCTGTAGTAAAGGCTAAGGTTGGACCACAGATCGTAACACTTATGTGTGACGAAGCAATTTACGATGATATCCCTACAAAAGGTGAAGTTAAAGCCATGGTAAGCGGTATCTATATCGTTAGCGTTAAGAGTGTAAGAAAGCAGAAGAATCAGCCGGTTGAAGAAGAAACAAACGGCAAGAAGAAAAAGAGAAAGAGCTTCGACGAAAGACTTCGTGCAAAACGTGCACAGTATCAGGCACAGCTTAAGGCCGATATAGATAATAAGAAAACAAAAGAACAGCTTAAGGCTGAGAAGGAAAAGGCTAAACGTGAAAGAGAAAAAGCCAAGAAAATCACAAACTAATATGAATATCATAGGAGGGTTGGTACTTATAATAGTACCATTCCTCCTAACTTATTTACTAAATTTAATAGCATATTTCGCAGCATTTGCCATTGTATTCGTTTTGAATACTTACATGGGCGCATCCATCGAGTTTGACGAAAAATCATTCGCGGGAGGATCGATGCCTGTAAATACAGTGGTCATGTTATTTTTATACGCAATGCTCTGCCTCATAATCTTCGGATGGTGGTATCTTGTCATAAAAAATAACAGTAGCAACAATAATGAAAGCAAGAAAAAAACTTCTAAGAAAGGCAGTCTCCTTAAGAACGCCGGTCTTATCATCGTTTTCGGTTACAGCTTCCAGCTTTTTATAGATTCCATTTTAAATCTGGTCAAGAAAGTTGCGCCAAAGCTCATCCAGGAATATGATGAAAATATCGGAAGCCTTGTAAATAATAAAACTTCCGTGATACTTATGCTTACTGTCATTATCATAACGCCTATTGCCGAAGAGCTTATATTCCGAGGAGTTATTACAACATATTCAAATAAACTCTTCCCACCAAAGACAGTTATCATCATATCATCTGTTCTGTTTGCTATATATCACGGCAATATAGTTCAGGGAGTTTATGCATTTATAGCAGGTATCATACTCGGAATCATCGTTGCGAAGACCGGAAAAATACTACCTGCCATTATGCTGCATGTAGTTATAAACCTCAGTGCGTATCTTGTTCCTGATATACTTTTCAAGAATATAATCACACTGCTCTTTACTTTAGTCGGTTCTGCGAGCCTTATGTTCCTTGTGATTTATATAATAAAATACGGAACTATATGGTCGAAACAAACTGATATTACCGCTGACAACAATGATTCAAAAAACGGTAGCAAGAAATCCGATGCCGCCGATGACAGCAGTGATGCAAAAAACGGCAGCAAGAAATCCGATGCCGCCGATGACAGCAGTGATGCAAAAAACGGCAACAAGAAATCCGATGCCGCCGATGACAGCAGTGATTCAAAAAACGGCAGCAAGAAATCCGATGCCGCCGATGACAGCAGTGATGCAAAAGACGGCAGCAAGAAATCCGATGCCACCGATAACAACACTAACAAAAATAATGTTAGTAAAAAAAATAATAATATAAATAACCGCAATAAAAGAAAGAATGTAAATAAATAAAGGTAATTTAAAACCCTTCCGATACGGAAGGGTTTTATTAATTATATACTGCTTTAAGATTCAATTTGTTCTCTGCCTCATCCTGAGGTGAAAAACAAATCTTATAAATAAGTTCCAGATCAACCCCTTTTTCGTGGGTTTTACTGTAAACACTGATTGTTTTGATCAGAAGACTTACAGGCCCTGCCTGAGTATTATAGATTGCATCATGGCTTTTGCCTGATTCAAATCTCATAATGACATTCACGCCGCCCTTTTTCTCTAATGTAACTATATTGCCGGAAATAGTAAGAATATTCTCAGTACGAATACTGTCGCCTTCAAACTGCTCATAATATTTTATGACGATATTTCCATCTATTTCCTCTAAAGTACCCTTTGTTTTATTTTCAACATTACCTGCCTCTGATGCACCGGTAATGCTTAAATCTATTATCTTTTCCAAATATATCCGTCTCCAAAATCAATTTATTTATCAGTATAATTATGTCTTTCGTAAGCCATCTCAAGAAGGTTGTTTACATATTCGCCCATAGGATGTCCTGCTCTCTCCATAAGCATAGGATACATACTGATAGAAGTATGACCCGGAATAGTATTGATCTCATTAAATACAACTCTGTTGGTGTCTTTCTCAAGGAAGAAATCAACTCTGGACATTCCGAAGCAGTCGCATGCTCTGTAAATCTTAACAGCTGCCTCTCTGATCTCCTCAAGCTTATCAGCAGGAATATCAGGATCGAGCACAGTCTTAGAGGCCGCATTATTGTATTTAGCATCATAATCATAAAATTCAGCAGCAGCAACTATTTCACCTACACCGGAGGCAAATGCGTTTCCGCCGTATCCATATACAGCACACTCGATCTCGCGACCGTTAATTGTCTCTTCAACAAGAATCTTTGTATCATGTTTAGCAGCAAGTTTAAGTCCTTCGATAAGTTCTTCTCTGTTGTGAGCTTTTGTTATACCTACTGATGAACCGGCATTTGAAGGCTTAACGAATACAGGATATTCCTTAGCGCTTTCAATCTTCTCAACTACCTTCTCAACATCTTCAAGTTCAAATGAACGAACAGGTACATAACTTGCCTGAGCTACATTTACAGAATCAGCTATAACCTTTGTGAAGAACTTATCCATAGTGATGGCTGATGCAAGATGACCGCAGCCAACATATGGAATCGAAGCCATTTCAAGAAGTCCCTGTATAGTTCCGTCTTCACCGAAAAGTCCGTGAAGAACAGGAAATACAACATCAATCTTTATCTTCTCAACCTTCTCTGTATCATATATGAGAAGTAACTGACGAGAAGTATCAGGAGATATAACAGCTCCGACTTTGCTCTTTCTCCAACTGCCGTCTCTTATACTGTCAACGCTGTCGGCAAGAAGCCATTTACCATCTTTTGTAATTCCAACGATTATAATATCGTACTTTTCTTTATCGATAGCATCTATAACCGTAGCCGCAGAAACGCATGATACTTCATGTTCCGAAGAGCGCCCACCGTAAACAACTACAACTTTTTTCTTACTCATAACTGTAATCTCCTTATATTCTTACCTCTGACGTCACCGGAACTTAAACCTTTCCAATGGCAACACTGGTATAATAAACTCTTTGTACTCCTGCATTTTTTAGGATCTTCGTGCAGCCTTCTATGGTTGCACCGGTAGTATATATATCATCCACAAGCAGTATGCTTTTAGGTATACCACCTGAATATGCTTTGTCAATAGCAAATGCCTGAAGAAGATTCTTTTCTCTCTGGACATCATCAAGCTCTTTCTGCGGTGCTGTATTCTTAACTCTAGCAAGAAGGTTTAATTTAACAATCCCTGTCCGCTCGCTGATAACATCCGCCAAAAGCTCTGCCTGATTATACCCTCTATTCCTATATCTTTCTTTAGATAAAGGCACAGGAACGATTGCTTCTATGCATAAATTTCTGAATTCATCCTTAAATCTTCCGGCAATTTCTCTGCCGTAAAATGAAGCATATTCTTCTCTGCCATGGTATTTGAACCTGACTAATGCGTCCGATATTGGCGGAATATAATTAAATACAGGAAATCCAAGATCGTAGCTTCTTATATTTTGGCTGCAATCAAAGCAGTATTCATCATTTTCGCTGTCAATCTCCTTACCGCATTTTAAACATCTCGGTTCAGTGATATAACTTAATCTTCCACGGCAAAAATCACATATCCCCTTTCTTCCCACAGGCAGCACTTCATCACATACTGCACATCTTGGCGGGAATATGGCATCTATTAAATTATCAAACATTTATACCTCTTTCAATATCCCTTTATAACATTCTTCTTATAAATGCTATTTAAGCCTATTTGAAAGGTACTTATGCAAATTCCTTTATTCTGTCGGAAAACTTAGTAAATCTTTTCAACTCGGAAATATTATCTATCATCCTGTTTAACATCTGAAGATTTCCAACAACTATTACCATTCTCTTGGCTCTTGTTATAGCTGTATAAAGAAGATTTCTGTTAAGCAACTTCCAATTTCCATTGAATATCGGGAAAATAACCGCAGGATACTCACTACCCTGGGATTTATGGACGGTGACGGCGAATGCATGCTCTATCTCGTCCAACATTGAAAATGGATATACTATAACTCTTTTATCATCAAATGTAACTACTAATTCTTCTTCTATTTCATTTATCTCAGTAATGACACCTGTATCGCCGTTAAATACACCGATGCCCTCTTCTTCAATATTAGAGTCATCATCATAGATACGCCACTCCAGCTTATAGTTATTGCGTATCTGCATGACCTTATCGCCTTCTCTGTAAATGATTCCGGCCTTTTCTTTCTCCTTCTTCCCCTTGCCCGCAGGATTAAGTGTCTGCTGCAATCTTTTATTGAGATTCTCAACGCCCAGCTCGTATTTTCTCATAGGTGTCAGAACCTGAATATCTTCAGAACCTATTTTCAGGAAATCCGGTATGCTCGTTGTGACAAGTTTATTGATCTCATTTATGATCTGCTCCGGTGTATTTCTCGGAATAAGGAAGAAATCATTATTCTTATTATCTATTGAAATATATTCTCCAACTTTTATCTTGTGAGCATTTTCTACAATCCTGCTCTCAGCTGACTGTCTGAATATCATTTCAAGTTCAGTAACAGGGAAGCATCCGCTGTCGATTATATCTCTTAAAACATTTCCTGCTCCAACCGGAGGGAGCTGGTCTGTATCTCCTATCAGAATAAGTCGCGTTCCGTCATCTATAGCTGCAAGGAGTGAGCAGAATAAAATGCTGTCTAACATTGAAGCCTCATCAACAAGTATAGCATCAGCTTCTATAGGATTCTCCTTATTTCTTCCAAATTTAAGCCCTTTTGTATTCTCTGCTTCGCCGGGTTCTCCAACAAATTCAAGAAGTCTATGAACCGTTACAGCCTTATAGCCTGTGGCTTCGGTAATCCTCTTCGCCGCCCTTCCTGTAGGTGCAGCAAGTTTGACTGTCATCCCACTATAAATAAAATATTCAATGATGGCTTTAGTAATCGTGGTCTTACCTGTTCCGGGACCGCCTGTAACGACAGCAACGCCATTGCAGACTGCACTTTTGATAGCTTCAACCTGCTTATCATCAAACTTTATTTTCTGATAATTTTCAACTCGGTTTAGAGCTTTTTCAAATTCATCATCAGCAATCTCATAGCTGACTCTAAGATCAGTGATCATCCTTGCACTGTTCTTTTCTATGTAATAATTATATGTAGTATAAACTGCCGGTTCTTCTTCATTATCCTCGGCAGTATTCATTTCAACAAATATCTCTCTTTCGACATGAAGCACTTCAATCTGGTCATGTATAATATCATCCGGAATATCTACATAAAGATTAAGCAGTCCTCGCACTTCATTTACAAGGATATTTCTCGGAAGATACATATGCCCCATACTCATCGCCTGTCCCAAAGCATAAAGTATAGCTGATCTTATTCTGAATTCCGAATCATCCGGAATACCAACCTTTCTCGCTATATCATCCGCAGTTTTAAATCCCACTCCGGGAATATCTTCTGCGATCTTATAAGGATTATTTGCAATAACCGAATAAATGGTATCGCCGTATTCATTATAGATCTTCATCGCAAGATTTATGCTGATATTATACTGTGCCAGGAAAATAATAACTTCCTGGAACTTTCTGTTCATCGAATAAGACTCAGCGATCTTTCTTGCCTTTGCCATGGAAATGCCCTTTATCTCGGCCAATCTTTCCGGCTCCTCATCCATAATCCTAAGTATATCTGTTCCGAATTTCTGTATAAGTCTTTTGGCTGTAACTTCGCCAATTCCTTTTACAATACCGGAAGCAAGATACTTCTCTATACCATTAATGTCCTCCGGAAATCTTATCTCACAGGAAGTAAATTTAAACTGAATATCATATTGAGGATGATGAACATATTCACCTTCAGCAGAAATAAACATGCCCTCTCCGCCCTGAGGAAGGGTTCCGACAAATATCTCATCCCCTTCAACAGTTTCTACATTAAAGACTGCATATCCATTTTCTTCATTTCTAAATATGATTTTTTCTATATAGCCTTCTCTGATCATTTAATATTCTCCAAAAGACAGCACCGCCAAAACTTCCCATGGCGGTGCAAAGTAATCATTTATACATTTCCGTTGAAATATTCAACATACTTTCCGGTACCTATAGCCACTGCTGACATTGGGTCTTCCGCTGTCATAGTAGTTATACCGGTTTTCTCTTCAATAAGTTCTTCAAGACCGTGAAGAAGTGCACCTCCACCGGTAAGAACAACACCTCTGTCTGAAATATCAGCAGCAAGTTCAGGTGGTGTTCTCTCAAGAACTCCCTTAATAGCTTCAACAATCTGACCTGTAGTTTCTCTAAGAGCTTCTTCAATATCATCAGAAGCAACAGTAACAGTTTTTGGAAGGCCTGAAACCATATTTCTTCCTCTTACATCCATAGAAATATTCTCAGGTCTCTTATAACATGTACCGATATTTATCTTAATCTCTTCAGCTGTACGATCACCGATAAGAAGATTAAATCTCTTCTTCATGAAACGTATTATCGCATCATCAAAATCATCACCGGCAACCTTTATAGAAGAACTTACAACTGTTCCTCCAAGGGAAATAACTGCTATATCGGTTGTACCACCACCGATATCAACTATAAGATTACCGCAAGGTCTCATAATATCGATACCTGCACCTATAGCTGCAGCAACAGGTTCTTCAATGATAGTAACATCTCTTGCACCTGCATTATATGTAGCTGTTTCCACAGCTCTCTTCTCAACTTCAGTTACACCGGAAGGCACACAAACACTTATACATGGTCTTCTTCCGAAAAGATTTCGTCCGACGGCCTTACGTATAAAGTATTTAAGCATCTTTTCTGTTGTAGTATAGTCTGAAATAACGCCATGTCTGAGTGGTCTGATCGCAACTATATTACCGGGTGTTCTTCCCAGCATAAGTCTTGCTTCCTCGCCAATCTCAACTATTTTATCCGTATCTCTGTCATAAGCAACTACGGAAGGCTCGTTCAGAACAACCCCCTTACCTTTAACATACACAAGTATACTCGCTGTTCCGAGATCAATTCCAATATCTGTACTTGCCATTTTTCTTTTCCTTCCTGCTAATTTTCAACCGGTCTGACAATATAGACCGTTGCCGGCTCACCTCTGAGCCATTTAATCTTGATCTCTGTAACATCTACGATTTTAACCAGAGAATCAATATATTTCCGCCAATTAGTCACATTATCCTGATTGTGACTATCCGGATATCCGGTAACACCACCGGTTGGCGGTATCAGGATAGCACTATCCTTACCCGTAAAATCATATCCAATTAATTCGTTTAACGTTCTGTTGGAGAACAGAACCTTACCCGTCTTATCATCTTTAACATATATACCTGCATGGAGGTAATTGAAAAGTTCAAGCAGTGTCTTGTTGGCCATGTCGGATGTTTCTTCAACATCTGTAAACTTGATTATTCTGGCAACAACACAGCTTACTTCCTTCGCAAATTCTATCTCATTTTCTGTCCAGACTCTCTCTCTGGTATTCTCGCAAAATGAAACATATGCGACTGTAATACCATCTATGATCACAGGAAATATCATTACGGCTCTGACTTTACCTCTGAATATTCCTACTCTGATCCTGTTAGTCATATTATTGTGATCAATAACAAGGGCACCGTTTTCACGAATGATCTTGCCTTGATCTTCATATCTTCCGGCAGTCCATGTCGTTCCCATGATATCTCTGTCACGAGTATTCTTGAACCAGCCTTTTTTATATTCAAATACGTTTGAATCCATAGACATGAGTCCAAACATTATAATGTAGTCAAGATTTAATTCTTTTCCGGCAGCTTTAAATAGATTACCGACTCCGGTTATTCCTCTTGAAAGCTCCATGATAGCATCAGAGATTATTTCCTTCTGATGTATCCTTCTCTCTATATCTTCTTCCAGCTTTTTGAGCTTTAATGCCTTATTAGAATTAGCATTTATGTTGTCCACATAGGTAGTAACATTTTCAGCTATATCCCACTGCCTTTTGTATATCTTCCGGAGCACCTTGGACTGAGTTTCATCATATGCGCAAAGGAGCCATGTCGCAACATGACGACCTTCAACATATACAGGCGCTGCTGAAATGCTGCTTCCCGGATGACATTCCGACATATCCATTATGAATGGTTCATTCTTCTCTGTGATCTGCCTTTTAATCTCGTTGAAAAAGTCCTTATACTGAGTTCTTTCAAAAAGATCATAGAAATCCCCGAGATAGCCTTCCGGACCGATAGGTCTCGTAAGTATACGACCTCTGTTATCAACTATGCTTGAATATATATCAAATGCCGATGACACATTCTGGAAAAATCCGGCAAGATCATTACGTATGAGAATATCCAAAATTCTGGCCTCATCATTTACGACCTTCTTCACTTCCTCGTCATCATCGTCTTCGTCAGGAATACTAACAGTCTGCTCTGCAACGATTCTTTCAGCATCTCTATATATAAACTCAACTACAGACTCAGTTTCACCCTTGGAAATAAATGAAACATCTATCTCTACCTTATAGATCTTTCCGTCATCTCCGACAACTCTACAGCAATAAATAAAATCAGAACCGCTCTTTGTTGCCATATGAAGAGCATTTTCAAAATCATCTCTGTCTTCCGGATGAATATAATCAACCGGCAGGCGCAGTCCGTTCTTCATGGCGCTAGTGTTCATACCAAATAAGTCGGCATTATCCGACACAAATTCGATCTTACGTCTTATGGAAAACCCCGAAAAACTGACCTTCTGGACTATAACCACAAGTTTCTCCTTATTCAGAGCATGTGAAATATACCCATATTCCGAATTCACGCATGAACACCCCCTTCATGAATATTAGACACCCCAAAAATTCTATTGCTGAAAAACTCCACCACTACCTTGAAAATAGTGGTGGAGCAGATATATCCGCCTTTACACCGAATAATAAATTACATTTATGCAAAGATTTTATACTTATGAGCGGCCGCTTACATCCCCAAATGCGCTGTCTGCATAAGCCTTTGTCTCTTCACATGCTTCAGAAACTTTCTTAACAGATTCCATAAGCTGAGCGATGAACTCGCTGATGCTTTCACACTCACGCTTAACTGTTGTTCTTGTCTGAAGTACTTCCTCACGTGTAGCAGCTTTCTTCTCATCACACTGCTTTGTTGTTTCTTCAAGAAGATTAGCACAGTTAACCTCTGTAACATTCTTAAGGTTCTCTGCTTCCTGTTCTGTACGAGTCTTAAGTTCGTTTGCTTCCTGTTCTGTACGAGTCTTAAGCTCATTTACTTCTTCTTCTGTCTTCTTTGTAAGGTCTTCGCAATAAGCTTCTGTTGCATATTTCTTATTTGCACAATTGTTCTCTGTTTCTGATCTAAGCTGTTCGCACTCAGCTTCAGTTGAAGCCTTAAGGCTTTCGCACTGTGCTGTTGTCTCTTCAATCATCTGCTGACACTGTGCTGTAGTCTCAGCAAGTCTTGCTTCACACTGATCATTTGTGCTCTGTATCTGAGCAGCTGCAGATTCCTGAGCTGCAAGAAGAGTTCTGGAAATAGACTCATATCTGGCTGCTGACTCGCCTTCCTTCTTCTTATATGTCTCGAGTTCTTCCTTTAAACGTGTAAGCTCATTCTGAAGATTCTCATTAACTGACTTAAGGTTATCGATAGTCTCCTTTGATTCGTTCATATTAACGTCTCTCATTGTCTGGAGGCTCTTTACTGTATCTCCAAGCTTTTCAGCTTTAGCTTTGTATTCCTCAATCTCCTTAGTATAGTTTGCTTCAGATTCCTCGATATAAGTGTCAACTGCCTTCTTATCATATCCACCGAAAGATACTGTCTTAAATTCCATCTCGTAAACTCCTTTCATATCACCTGGGTGATAGATATAATTATATAAAAAATGATATAATCAACTATACGCTAAACAGTATAGCACAAAGAATTTATATAGTCACATTAAAAAATTATTCACTTGTGCTTTCAGACTCCGTTGTCTCTGATTCTGTTGATTCTACAGCAGTACTGCCTGCAACCATAGCATCATCAATCTTTATAAAGTCTTCATTACTTATATAAAATGTATCGCCATCTTCAACAATTGTGACTGTGATCGTCTGAGGATCACGATAAGTCATATTCTTTGCCGCATCTTTAAGGATATCAACCAATCCTTCAGCAAATTCATGTTCATAAGTCTCTTTATCGTAATTATTGAACTCACCTGCTGCGACTTTCTCGTTGAATTTTTCTACATAGGCTTTGGCATCCTGATCTGCCTGAGTAATGATATCTATCGGATAAATAGTTATATCAACTTTATAATGACCACTGCTCTTATATGTCTTATCAACGGAATATTTTGCATTTCCGTAAACCATTTCAGCAAGGGTATGAAGATCTTTAAACAGTTCATCATCTTCTGTAAGAACAAGTCCGTAATAATTCTTGAGAGCAATTGCGAGTCTGTCGACATTCTGAGCATACATCGCTTCTGCGTCTTCCTTATTGGCTCCCGTAGATTCGATATAAGCATCAGATGCTCCAAGATAATTTACAGCTATAAGATTTTCGATATATGTACTGTATTTCTTGATCTTATTGTCCTTGCCGCAAGCTGTTAATGTAAGTATTAATGAAAATGCAAGTACCACAGTTATAAATTTTTTAAGTTTCATTTTTAATTCCTTTACTCTACTGTTACTGATTTTGCGAGATTTCTCGGCTTATCCACGTCTAATCCCTTAGCGTCTGATGTATAGTATGCAATAAGCTGCAGCACAACAGCTGTTGCAAATACTGAAAATACACTATCTGCTTCAGGAAGCTTTATCTGCATATCGCAGACACTTGTATCATTTATGTCATCATCATGGCTTACAAGAATAACAAATGCGCCTCTTGATTTAACCTCTTTGACATTTGAAATAACTTTACTGTAAACATCCTTCTCTGTAGCGATTGCTATAACAGGAACATTTTCAGAAATAAGCGCGATAGTACCATGCTTAAGTTCTCCCGCTGCATATGCCTCAGAGTGGATATATGATATTTCCTTAAGTTTAAGTGATGCCTCAAGACAGAGAGTATAATCGATTCCTCTTCCGATGTAGAATACATCAGGTGAGATCATTATACGATTGGCGACCATCTTGATTGTGTTCGCATTCTTAAGAGTGTCCTCGATAATGCTTCTTACATTCTCGAGATTTTTAATGAATTCTCTTGCCTCATCCTCTGAAATGATTCCCTTAACAAGTCCATATCTGCAAGCGATAAGATACATCGCTGAGATCTGTACTGTATAAGCCTTTGTACTTGCTACGGCAATCTCAGGGCCGGCATGAGTATATAAAACATAATCACTTTCTCTTGCTATAGTTGAACCCTTAACATTTACGATTGAAAGCACAGGACTTCCCTTCTTCTTAGCAAGTCTTAATGCTTCAAGTGTATCAATTGTCTCTCCTGACTGTGAAAGAACAATAGTAAGAGTATTCTTATCAATTATCGGATCTTTATACCTAAATTCAGATGCAATCTCAACATTTACAGGAATTCTGAGTTTACTCTCAAATACATACTTTCCGACCATTCCGGCATGCATAGCAGTACCGCATGCAACAACAGTGATATTCTTGATACCATCAAATAATGAATCACTGATTCCGTCTTCCTCAAGGAAAGGAAGTCCGTCAGATACTCTTGGTCTGATTGTTCTGTCGAGAGCATCCGGCTGCTCATAAATCTCTTTAAGCATGAAATGAGGATATCCGCCCTTCTGAGCAGATGAGATATCCCAGCTGACTTCAAGCATCTCAGGTTCAATAACTTCACCGCTTAAGTT
Organism: Eubacterium ruminantium; assembly: GCF_900167085.1. Lineage (GTDB taxonomy): Bacteria > Bacillota > Clostridia > Lachnospirales > Lachnospiraceae > Eubacterium_Q > Eubacterium_Q ruminantium. Next base: position 188,302 of record NZ_FUXA01000004.1, on the reverse strand, counting down.
TTCGCATTTGATATTTCCCTTATCGATTGTAAGGATATGATACTCCGGTACAACAAAATATTTCTTTGTATAAGGAATAATTGCTGTAATATCAGAAGCGATCATAGAACAATCTCCGAATGTTGCGGCAACCATTGGGCTGACATTCCTTACAGCGTAGATTACTCCCGGATGATCTTCGAACATAATGCAAAGTGCAAATGATCCTGAAATACGTTCAACTGCTTTTTTGATAGTCTTGATCGGATCTCCCGAATAAAGTGTATCAAGAAGTGCAGCTACAACTTCTGTATCTGTCTCTGAAACGAGTTTATTCTTAAGACCGTACTCAACTATAAGTTCTCTATAGTTCTCAATGATACCATTGTGAATGATTACAACTTTTCCTGATTTATGAGGATGAGCATTTACATCTGTAACTCCTCCATGAGTAGCCCATCTTGTATGACCAATACCGCATAAAGCACCATCAGAAAGATCCATTGCAGCTTCTCTAAGCTGTGCAACCTTTCCGGTTCTCTTCTTGATGATGACTCCTTTATCTCCGAGTACAGCGATTCCGGCACTGTCGTATCCTCTGTATTCAAGCTGCTCAAGTCCATTAATAAGTATATTCTTCACCGGCTTATCGCCTGTAAATCCGATTATTCCGCACATAAAATCACCTATCCTTTGTTCAGTTTTTATGCACTGCTCCACCTTTTGTTCAGGAGTCGCCTCCCTTTTTGTAATGAAGCTAACGTATTGTGCGGTCCGGAAGGGCACCCGCCGAAATCACCTCGATAACCCTTCACCTCGTCAGCTGACTTATATCAGCCTGGCGCTAAAGTTTTTAACTTTTCGAAAGCTGTATTCCTCCTACAAACAGCCGACAATATCATATCATAAAAAAGGCCGGCTATCAAGCCGACCGTTAATTAAATCTTAATATTTATTCAAAAGGAAATTTGTAATCAAGACCGAGTTCATCTCTTACAGAAATAATATCTTTCTGCACTCCGCTACCTACCGGAACCCCCTTATCTTTCCTGAATTCCCATGTTTCATACTCTTTTTCACCTGCTGTATAAATCCTGTCATGCCCCGGTGCCTTTTTGGATTTTCTTAGTTCTCGACAGATCTCGCCTGCCGTCTTTTTAAATTCTTCTCGTCCCATAAATGCATCCGGATCCACCACAAAGAAGAAGTGGCCAAGCCCGTACATTTTAGGCTTTCCATTTTCATCAACTCCGGAAAGAGCCTTCATAAATCCTCCTCCGGAAAGGGCAGCCGAAAGGATCTCAACAACCGCTGCATAGCCGTATCCTTTATAGCCTGCAAGCTCATCGCCTATTCCACCGAGAGGAGCAAGAGCCGCCGTTCCGTCAACCAGGGCCTTCAGTATTTCTTTACTGTCGGTAAGAGCTTCGCCATGATCTGAAATAACCGTTCCCGCAGGGCTCTCCTTACCTTCTCTTGCATAATACTCTATCTTGCCTCTTTGAACTATCGAAGTTGCGCAGTCAAGGCAGAAAGGAAATTCCTCATCCGTCGGAAGAGAAAATGTAAGCGGATTAGTTCCCATCATATTTTCAACACCGTAAGTCGGTGCGATGGATGGTCTTGCATTTGTACCTGTTATTCCTATCAGACCTTCATCGCTGGCCATAGTAGTCCAGTATCCGGCTATACCGTAATGAGTCGAATTCCTGATCGCTCCCCCAGCCATTCCATAGGTTTTCGCCTTTTCAACAAGCTTCTTCATCATATGGTAACTTGCAACCATGCCGATTCCATCATGGGCATCCATAACTACAGTCGTCGGGGTTTCTTTGATTATTTCCACCTTAGTCACCGGCAGCAGAGTTCCCTTCTTTATCCTGTCCAGATAAATAGGTTTAAATCTGTTGCACCCATGACTTTCTATGCCTCTTCTGTCAGACTCAAGAAGCACATCCGCACATATCTTTGCATCTTCCTCAGGTACTCCGTAACCCTTAAATGCATCTGTAATAAAATCATTCATAAGTTTCCAAGGAACAAATGGTCTTTCTTCTGCCATATCATTTTGTATAATCCAAACATTTTTGCTTGGACCTTCCCCTTTCTCCCGAACTTTTTCCGGGTAATTCATATGTAAATGATTCATTTTAAAACTTCTAGAAAACCGCTATAACTCTATATAAATACCATAGGCTGTACGCTCCGAAGAGTATGATAAGAAACCTTATAAAATATCTTATAAACCATACTGCTCTGTGTCTTCCTATCTTTCCTCTTAGTATCCACAAACCGCCTTTGGTACCTTTTTTCCTGTTACATTTATCGCATGAGGCCACAAGATTTTTATTGTCGTTTATATTTCTGATCCCGTGCCTTCTAAGCTTCTTTTGATACTCGACACTTTGGGATGCATTTTTAACGGGATAAAGATGATCAACCACGACCTTATCTTTTTTTAGCCATTTCCCGCAATATGCACATATATATTTTCCGCCGATATCGCCTTTATTTTCAGAAAAGAATCTTCTTCTGTAATCCGTTCTCCTATGCCCGAGGGAATTTCTTATCTTAAGTCTGAGCCCCTCTTCGTCACAAATAGCATATATCTTTTTCAGATTCTTCTCGCTGACTGTCCCGCTAAATTCTATATTATCCCATTCGAGATCATACTTACGAAATATCTTCTCCAGTCTTTTCTGTTCTTTTTTATCAACCTTTTTCGGATTGAATATCGTTATGGGATACATATCTTCTTCCTTATCATTTCCGGTATTCTTTTCTTCATATGCCTCCCCCACATATAACTATCGTTCCCCGGCAAAGTCTAAGACTTATTACCGGTCTGAAGAACAATTTAAAACCAAAATTATTGATTAATCTTATAACTGTATTTTATCATAAATCTCCCCTTCATTAAACTGTTCAATTTGCTATGAATGCTTGATATAAATCTGCAATATGTTATAATCGAATATAAGTTCGAGGTGCGATCATGGAGAAATTTTCAAAGACAAATAAAAATAGATGCTACATTTGCATAGATCTTAAATCCTTCTATGCTTCCGTGGAATGCCGTGAACGCGGACTGGATCCACTCACAACTAAACTGCTTGTGGCAGATGAATCAAGGACAGATAAAACCATCTGTCTTGCGGTTTCTCCTGCCCTAAAAGCCTATGGAATCCCCGGAAGAGCCAGACTTTTCGAAGCAAAGCAGAAGCTCCGCGAAGTGGAAAGAACTACCGGAGAGAAGGTGGATTTCATCATCGCTCCTCCACAGATGGCCCGTTATCTCAAGGTTTCATCAGATATTTATGCCATTTATCTCAAATATATCGCTCCGGAAGATATGCATGTATATAGCATAGATGAAGTATTTATCGATGTAACGGATTATCTGACTTTATACGGCCTTACCGCTCATGAACTTACCATGCGCATGATCAAGGACGTTCTCAAGAATACCGGCATCACTGCAACTGCAGGTATAGGTACGAATCTTTATCTTGCCAAGATTGCCATGGATATAGTCGCAAAACACTGCCAGGCTGATAAAGACGGTGTACGTATCGCCGAGCTGAATGAACAGACCTTCCGCGAACAGATGTGGAACTATACACCTATTACGGACATCTGGCGCATAGGTCCCGGCACAGCAAAAAGGCTTATGGAAAACGGCATGTTCACCATGGGCGATGTTGCAAGAATGAGCCTTATAAATGAAAATCGTCTCTACAACATTTTCGGTATCGATGCAGAGATACTGATTGACCACGCCTGGGGTATCGAACCGACAACCATGAAAAATATCAAGAATTACAAAGCCGGCAACCGCAGTATAAGCAGCGGTCAGGTTCTTCAGTCGCCTTATCCGGCTGATAAAGCAAGGATTGTTTTCTTTGAAATGGTTGATTCCCTGGTATATGACCTTGTTGATAAAGGACTTGTAACGGACGGTATCGGAGTTGATATAGGATATGACAGAGAATCCGTTGACAGTGGATTTTATAAGGGCGAGACCCATACAGATAGATACGGCAGGAGCATTCCGAAACAGGCTCACGGCACAGTACGCCTGGGGTCTCATACGTCTTCCGGTTCAATCATAACTGAAGCTGCCATGAATCTCTTTGATAAGATCATCAACAAAAATCTTACAGTCAGAAGACTTAATATATCAGCCAATAATGTTCTTCCGGAAGAGGAAGGCTCGTATCAATATGACATCTTTACTTCACCTGAAGCATTGCAGGAAGAGAAGAATCTTCAGGAAGCCATGCTTTCCATCAGAAAAAAGTTCGGAAATAATGCCGTTCTCCGCGGAACCAGTCTTATGGAAGGCGCGACTGCTAAGGATAGAAACAGTCAGATTGGTGGTCACAAAGCTTAGGAGAAAATAATAAACGCAATGGACGTAGAAGAAACAAGAAGGAAATATAAGGATATAATCGATAAGGAACGCCCGGTTCATGATAATGATCAGTTCAGTGCAGATCATCCTAAAATGGACCTTATGGAACGGGCTAAGATTTTTGCGCCTTTTTCTGCGCTCCGCGGTCTGAATAAATCTCTATCCGCAAGGATCAAAGTTCCGGCTCCGACCAACGATCTTACACCTGAAAGAGAAGAAGAGATCAATCAGCTTCTTTATTCACTGAATCCCGGCGATGTAGTAACCATCATTTACAGACTTCCTTATCTGGATGAAAATGGCAAAGGTTGTTTTAACTATGAACAGATAACCGGTGCCGTCGGAAAGATAAAAAAAGAAGAAGGATACATTCTTATAATCAATGAACGTATCCCTCTTAATTCCATTTATGATATAAAATTAGCTTAATTCTGACCTACAAGTTTCTTAAGCTTTTCAACGATCTTATCAATCTCTTTATTGGTAATGCCGCCAAAATTCCTTAATCCTCTGAGAGGCATGAATTTAAGTACGGCAGCCATCATTTCAGATGAATTGCTTTCACCCTGCTCAATTCCGAAAGCAGTAATGTATTTTTCAATAGCTTTAACAATATAATCTTTTGTAAGATCACATTCAAGAAGTTCTCCGAGCTGAACATCATTACTGATGAATGGAATATTCTTGATCGTTCCATCAAGTGAAATCTCTTCTGTAAGAACGATATCCTTAGATGAATGACCTATCTCGATAACGAACTTTCCTTCAGGAACTTCCCAGCTATGTCTGTCAACATCATAGTAACTGAATGCTCTGCTATCAAGAGTGAAGCTTATCATTCTCTGCTCTCCGGCCTTAAGGTCAACCTTTTCAAATCCCTTAAGTTCATGTGAAGGTCTTGTTACAAATCCTGTCTTATCAGCTACATAAAGCTGAACAACATCCTTACCTTCCATAGAGCCTGTATTCTTAACATTTACAGTTACAACTGCTGTATTATTCTTAGCATCAGACATAACCTTAAGATCACTATATTCAAATGTTGTATATGATATACCATGACCAAATGGATAACGAACATCCATATCCTTGCTGTCATAATATCTATATCCTACGAAAAGTCCCTCTGCATAATTAACTTTATGAGAATGACCAGGGAAATTCAGATAGCTTGGATTATCCTCATATCTGTATGGAATACTTTCAGCAAGTCTTCCTGATGGATTGACTGCACCGTAAAGTACATCGACAACTGCTTCACCGATTCCTTCACCGCCAAGATAGGCTTCAACTATTGCTGATACCTCATCTGCCCATGGCATCTCAACGGGTGAACCGTTATGAAGAACAACTATAACCTGCTTATCAAGTGTAAGAAGCGTTTCGATCACTTTATTCTGGATTTCAGGAAGCTTCATATGATTTCTGTCATATCCTTCAGATTCAAAGCTGTCAGGAAGTCCGGCAAATACAACGATCTTGTCAGCACTCTGTGAAGCTCTGATAGCTTCATCAATATACTTCTCTATTTCTTCTTCCTTAGTTACATCCTTGTCAGCAGGGAATCCCTTTGCATATTCAACATTTCCGTATCTCTCAGCATATCTTTCTGCCACAACAAGTGCAGAATCGATTCTTGATGTGCTTATATGAGAGCTTCCGCCGCCCTGATATCTTGGCTTCTCTGCAAACTCACCGATGAATGTAACTCTTTCACTCTTTCCGATATTTCTTCTAAGCGGAAGAGCTTCTCCTTCATTCTTAAGCATAACAATGCAATTTCTTGCAAACTCAACTGCCTTACGATGATCACTCTCTCTATCAAACTTTTTACTTCCCGGCTCAATTCTTCCGGCAAGAGCTTTCTTAACAAGTTTAAGAACATTTTTAACTGCTTTATCAAGAGCGCTTTCCTTAAGCTTTCCTTCTTTAACAGCCTTTATAATAAGTTCTTCATTAACACCATGGCATCCCGGCATCTCAAGATCAAGTCCTGCAGCGATGCCCTTAACTCTGTCGGAAACAGCTGCCCAGTCACTCATAACAAGGCCCTTATATCCCCAATCCTTACGAAGTAAATCTGTAAGGAGCCATTTACTCTCGCTTGAATATTCACCGTTGATCTTGTTGTATGAACACATAAATGTCCATGGATCAGCCTTCTTAACAGCTGTCTCAAATGCAGGGAAATAAATCTCTCTGAGAGTTCTCTCATCTACTTCAGATGAACCGTACATTCTCTCAAATTCCTGATTATTTGCTGCGAAATGCTTGATTGATGTTCCGACACCCTTTGACTGAACACCATTTATAAATGAAGCAGCAAGTTCACCTGCAACATACGGATCCTCAGAAACATATTCAAAATTACGACCGCAAAGTGGTGAACGCTTTATATTGACTGCAGGTCCAAGTATAACCTGTACATCTTCTGCAAGACATTCTTCACCGATGGTTTTTCCCATTTCTTCCATCATCGCTCTATCAAAAGAAGCCGATGTAGCACAGGCAGCAGGGAAGCAAACCGCATCAATGGTTCCACCCTCACCATAATTCATGTCACTGCCTTCAGCCGGATTCTGCTTTCTGAGTCCGTGAGGGCCATCAGATACCATTATTGAAGGAATCCCAAGTCTTTCAATCTTCTCTGTATTCCACATATCCCTGCCTGCAACAAGCTTGGCTTTCTCTTCAAGTGTAAGCTTTTTCATAGTTTCTTCGATATTCATAATATCCTCCTAATTTTCATACCTGATCACTTTTAAGCCCCACATTTTAGTATATATATCAGTTTAATTAATTATTTTTTTACTTTGCCGCATGATTCTCTTTCAACAAGTTCACAATAAAGATGTGCCTTGAGCGGCGTTTTAATACTGAGCCTTGACATTGCGTAAACAAGATTTGCACTATGCTGACCCATTTCATAAACAGGTGCATGCATCGTAGTGAGCGCAGGTTCTGAAAAGCGGCTCATTTCCGAATCATTTATACCTATAACAGAAATATCCTTCGGAACTGACATTTTATGTTCCTTGATAGACCTCAGCACTCCGTATGCGATTGCATCACTCGCAGCAAATACAGCTGTAACCGAAACTTTCTCATCAAGAATATTATTCATCATCTCATATCCCGATGCAGTGCTGAACTGATCTTCTCTAATAAGTCCTTCTGTTGAAAATTTATGCTTCTTCATGAAAGCAAGATATTCTTTCTTACGACTGTCTTCTATAGCCTCTGTGCCGGAAGCATATTCGAGACCACCTATATAAGCGATCTTCTCATGTCCTAAAGCTTTAAGGTAATAAAGCGCTTCTTTTGCAGCCGTTCTGAAGTCAATAGTGAGAGTAGAAACATCTCTGCTGTCAACTGCCATATCAACAAAAATAACATTATTGCAGCTTTCAAGAAGTTCTTTGGTTTCTTTAACACTAAATTTGCCGACACATATAAGTCCGTCAAGAGAACTGATAACTTCCCTATAATTTGCATCCGACCTGTAGGCTCTTATGATGGAAATAGAATTACGTATGCAGTAATCCTCTATGCCCTGTCTTGCCTTAAGATAATAATCATCTCTCTGCTCTTCTTCAGCCGAAAACCACTGAAGGATACCCATCTTAAATGCAGCCTTATCATTATTTCCTTTTTTAGTATAATGAAGTTCCTCTGCTACCGAAAAAACTCTGATTCTCGTTTCCTCTGCAACTGACAGAGTACTGTCATTATTGAGTATTCTGGAGACAGTAGCCGGTGATACACCCGCTTTCTCCGCAATTTGTCTTATAGTTGCCATGATTGTCCTTTTTCGTGTATAATGGTTGATAGGTTAAAAATTGCGTTTTCGTTTACTTATGTTTAGTAAACAGTGTATCATCCGTTACTAAAAAAGTCGATATTCAAAGATTAAGATTTGATTTATATATTATTTAATTTTATTAATTGACATTTTAGTAAACTAATGATATTGTTTAGTAAACTGTATTTGTAAATCACATTTCGGAGGAACTAACAATGACAAACTACTGCAAACTTAAAGAGGAAATAATCAGCAAATCACTCGACAATGTATTGCTTGAAATTTATAAGGATAGCTCTCTCATCCCATATCTACAGGAGCGTTTTTGTACTGCGATCGATCGTTTTCATGATATCTTTCATGATGATGACATTGAAATCTACAGTGCTCCCGGAAGAACAGAAGTTGGAGGAAATCATACAGACCATCAGCACGGCAGAGTACTTGCCGCTTCTATAAATAAGGACGCAATCGCTGTTGTGTCGGCTGCAGAAAATGTAAAACTCCTGTCAAGTGCAAGTGATTCAATCATTTCTATAAATATTAACGATCTTGATAAAAAGGATTCCGAAGAAGGAACAACAGAGTCTCTTATAAGAGGTGTCTTGGCTGGACTTAAGAAAAGCGGATTTAAGATTGGCGGATTTAATGCTTATGTTACAAGCGATGTACTTATCGGAGCCGGTCTTTCATCATCCGCTGCATTCGAAACTCTGATCGGCACCATCATTTCGGGACTTTATAATAACGGAGAGATTTCTCCTATCGAAATAGCCAAGATAGGCCAGTATGCAGAAAATGTTTATTTCGGAAAACCTTGCGGACTTATGGATCAGATGGCAAGTTCCGTAGGTGGTCTTGTGACCATTGATTTTAAGGATCCATCAACACCTATCGTTGAGAAGGTTGATTTTGACCTTTCTTCAAAGGGTTATTCTCTCTGCATCACAGACACAAAGGCTGATCATGTTAATCTTACGCCTGATTATGCAGCTGTTCCTGAGGAAATGAAGAAGGCAGCGGCTGTATTCGGCAAAGAATATCTCCGCGAAGTTTCACCTGAAGAAATATTTGCCAACATCTCTCTTATAAGAGAAAAGGTAAGCGACCGCGCAGCATTAAGAGCACTTCATTTTATAACCGAAAATGCCCGTGTTGAAGAACAGGTAAATGCGCTCAAAAACGGCGATTTTAGCAGATTCCTTAAGTCCGTCAGTGCATCGGGAGATTCTTCATTTAAGTATCTTCAGAATGTATATACCAACAGAGATATCGACCACCAGGCTGTTTCCATAGCCCTTGCAATAAGCGATATCCTTCTTCATAAAGACAACTCCCATCACGGTGTTGCAAGAGTTCACGGCGGCGGTTTTGCAGGAACTATAGCAGCATTTGTGGAAAATGATTATGTATCAACTTATAAAGAAAAAATGGACAAGACTTTCGGAGAAGGCTCATGCAGTATTCTCCAGATACGCCCTGTAGGCGGAATCAAACTTTTCTAAAATCAAAACAATCTGTCGGTCAGACTGATAAAATGCACGAAATATATAGGTTCTACAGCACATCTTAATTTCTTCTAACCAGACATGATTGTATCGAGTATAAGGAGGAATAAATTTATGAATAATGTAAACAGTCTGGTAACTGAACTTATCAAATACGGAATGGCAAATGATCTTATTGATGAAGCCGATAAAGTTTATGTTATTAATTCAGTCATGGCTACTTTAGGGCTTTCATCATTTGTGGAAGACCCGGAAGTTACAGACAATGATAATATCCGTCCTATTCAGGACATTCTTGATGACATCCTGGATTATGCGGCAGTTGAAGATCTGGCCCCACTTACAACCATAAATCAGAAGGACCTCTTCGATACAAAAATAATGGGCTGCCTCACTCCCGCTCCATCGGTTATCCGTCAAAAATTTTCTGAAAAAATGGCTCACAATTCAAAAGAGGCAACAGATTTCTATTATAAATTCAGCAAGGCAACCAATTACATCCGTACAAGTCGTGTTGTAAAGGATGAAAAATGGATTACTCCCACAGAGTACGGCGATATCGATATAACCATCAACCTCTCTAAACCTGAAAAGGATCCAAGAGATATCGCTGCAGCCGGAAAAGCTAAAGCTTCCGGCTATCCTAAATGCCTTCTTTGTAAGGAAAATGAAGGATTCAGCGGTCACCTCTCACATCCTGCAAGACAGAATCATAGACTAATTCCTATAGTACTTGCCGGTGAAAACTATTTCCTCCAGTATTCTCCATATGTTTATTACAATGAGCACTGTATCATTCTTAATGAAAATCATATTCCTATGGTCATAAATAAAGATACATTTAAAAAGCTCATTTCATTTGTTGAGCAGTTCCCTCACTATACCGCGGGATCAAATGCCGACCTTCCTATAGTCGGAGGATCCATACTTTCCCACGATCATTTCCAGGGCGGCGCTTATACATTTGCAATGGCAAAAGCCGATTATGAATATAAATTTACCATGAGTGAGTTTCCATCTGTGGAAGCCGGATATATCAAATGGCCTCTTTCAGTCATAAGACTTTGTTCCGAATCTTCAGAAGACATCGTAAATGCAGCAGATAAAATACTTTCTGCATGGCGTTCATATACAGATGAGGATGCATTTATCTTTGCGGAAACAGAGGGTGTGCCTCACAATACCATAACACCTATAGCTCGAATGAAAGACGGAAAATTCGTTCTTGATCTCGCCCTCCGCAACAATATTACAACAGATGAACATCCTATGGGCGTATATCATCCTCATAGCGAATATCATCATATCAAGAAGGAAAATATCGGACTTATAGAGGTCATGGGACTTGCGGTTCTTCCTGCCAGACTTAAGAAAGAGGTTGAAGAACTTGAGGATCACATATTAAGCGGAAAGCCTATATCGGAGCTTTCAAATAATGAAACTCTCTCTAAGCACGTTGACTGGCTTACAGATGTATTGCACAAATACAGTCCTCAGATCTTAAGTGACAGAGAGTCGCTTCATAAGGCGCTTCAGACTGAAATAGGATATGTATTCACGAAGGTGCTTGAGTGCGCCGGGGTGTTTAAGAGGACGCCGGAGGGGATGGATTCATTCAAAAAATTTATTGAGATTTTGCGCTAAGAATTATATTTAGCGTGGTAAATAATTCATGTACAGCCGACAGGACTTTTCACTTGCTAACATATGCTACGTTTAATTCTTATACAGCCGACAGGACTTTTCACTTGCTAACAAAATGCTGCGTTCAAAGTCCTGTCGGCTGTATTTTTATATGATTCACTCCAGAATATCACCTGTTAACAATATTATACGTTCAAAGTCCTGTCGGCTGTATTTATACATTCTTCACTCACAGATATATCGCTCAATATAATTCCTTGCTCAAATCTGTTGGAGGTTGCCTTGAATAAATCCAGCCCCCGGGGATTTGAGCGAAGCATTTTGTTAGCGAGCGAAAACCCTAGGGGCTGGATTTATATTTAAATATTTTTATGCAATTTTAGTAATTTGATCAATGTCCTTGACGATGTCGATTTCTCCATCAACAAGTTTTACAAGTTTTGTTCCATACTCTGCTGATTTCTCAGAATGTGTAACCTGAACTATTGTCATTCCTAAAGAATGATTTATCTTTCTGAAGAGGTCCATGATCTTCATTCCTGTTTTAGTATCAAGGTTTCCGATAGGCTCATCAAGGAAAAGTATTTCAGGGTCAAATACAAGTGCACGTGCAATTGCTACTCTCTGCTGCTGACCTCCTGAAAGTTCACGAGGTGTAAGCTTTCTCTTATCCTTCATTCCGATAATCTCGAGGCATTCATTTAGTTTATCTTTATAATCAGATTTGTTGGCTCCGCTGATCATTAACGGAAGCGCAATATTATCTTCAACGCTTAAGTTTGGAACAAGGTTATAAAACTGGAATACAAAACCGATCTTGTCATTTCTCATTGAACATAACTGCTTATCGGATAAAGTACTAATGTCTGTTCCTTCAATCTTGACACTGCCTGTTGTTGGCTTATCAAGTCCGCCAAGAAGGTAAAGAAGTGTTGATTTACCACTTCCTGAAGGACCCATTATCGAAACGAATTCTCCTTTTTCAACTGTAAGATTTATATTCTTTAAAATATGTGCTTCCTGCTTACCATTTACAAATTTCTTATTGAGATCTTTTACTTCTATAATATTCATAACTTTTTCCTCCATACTGTAATCAAATCGATCACTACGATTTATTGATAAATTTAAATGTTTTTACTCATATTTAAGTTCTCCGACTACACTTAACTTTTTGCTCTTTCTTACTGTAGAAAGTGAAGCCAGAAGAATGATTGCTACTATAAGGGTTGAGAATACCGGAACCGATGTCCATGAAAATGCGATATCAAACAGCAATCCTGAATATTTAAGTGAATTAGAAACCAGCAGATTTACAAATAATGTAAATGGAATTGCTATTATGATGCTCCATAATACACATATTAAGCTTTCTGTAAGTATCAGATTTCTTCTCTTGCCTACATTCATTCCTACAGATGCAAGTACTGCAAATTCTTTCTTTCTCTGATTGAAACAAATAACGATATTGTTTAATACACCTATTGAAGCGACAAACATTGCGAGATATGAGAAGGCTGAGATTACTTTACTCATCATTTCATTATTTTCAATATTCTTCTGTGTATCTTCAGCTCTGGTTGAATACTGAACACCAATACTGTAAAGGTATGGTCTTACTTCATCCATTACTTGTTCTGAATCGCCGTTAACTTTGAATGTGATTTCATCCGCTTCCTTTATATGCATTTCGCGGATCATATCGGATTTTTTGATAAGGCAGAAGGTGCTGTTATTATAAAGTCCGCCATCAATGATTGCTGCAACTCTGAATGTATATGTTTTAGAATTAACAACGATATCTATCATATCGCCTTTTTTCTTGTTAAATTCCTTAGCTTTAACCTCTGTGATCACAACTGCATTATCTTCAGCATTTGCAAACTCTTCATAGTCATCTTTATATTTCTTTTCCTTTAATTTTAAATAAAGATTCATATCTGCATAGGTTTTGGGTTCAACACCCATTACTAAGATCGTTTGTCCTTTTATTTCGCCCATTGTACGAAGTTCAGGACAAATAGAATCCTTATCAACTCCATCAATACTATTTAACTTTTCAATGATTCGATCTGTTGTAGATATTCTGTCATTACTTGCCATGATAGACTGAATTTTGTAATCATATTTCATTTCTTCATATGCATCATTTACAACATCTTTCATTGTTTCTCCTACCGAAGATACCAAGAATACCGATGTAAGAGAGATGATTATAAGAACTATATTATTTCTCAGAAGTTTTGAAGTTCTTACATTATTCATTGCAAGGTAGACATTTGTATTATTTTTAAATATCTTGCAGAACAGTGACGATACTAATTTCACAATAGTTGGAACAATCATTATAAGTCCTACGATGATGCCTATCATCTCTATTACACTTAATACGCTCGGCTTTTTATCAACTTCATATAAAACAATTGATGCTACGAAAATGATCAGTCCAATAATAAACTTAGCTTTGCCTTTTTTATTTATTGATTCAACTCTGTTTAAAATTACGTCTTTTACTTCCAGCTTTCTGACTGCTCTTACCGGCATATATGCGGAAAGTATCGAAAGAATGATGGCAAAAATGATTCCGATTATTACATGAACATAATTAACATTAAACGGAAGGTATATTTTATATTTTGCGAGAGGGGATACCATACGGCCTATGCCAAAGAGGATTAACTCACCAATCGCCGATCCGACTATTCCTGCTATGATAGAATACATTAAGCTTTCCGAAAGGATGATGCGTTCTATCTTCTTCTTGGTAGCTCCCTGGCTCATAAATGTTCCTATGACAGAAAGTCTTTCATTTATTATAAGTTTAAATACTCCGTAAATAATGATCGAACTTACCAAAACGACTATTGAAAGCATACCGTATAATGATACATTCAGGGTACCAACTCCTATAAAGGAAATATCACCTATGTTACTTGCTTCAAAAAACTCATTTGCATTATTAAACTGCTTAACGAACTTTTTTACGCTTCCCGACTTAACCTGAGCTGTTATAACATTATATGTGTCGTGAGCATCCATTTCCTCGTTCAAATATTCATATGGAACGATTATATTAAAACTGTTATTTGTATCACCGTAGAAGGTTCCTTCATTTGCAGCAATGGATGCTACTTCAAAGCCCTTTTCTTCTCCGTTAATATTGATTGAAAGGATATCACCGATATTGATATCTCTCTCATCTGCAATTCTCTTGGAGATCATACATGATGCTGAATTATCTTCATAATTCATTTCACCTTCGATAATACTTTTATCATATGATTTTCTACCACTTACAGATACATATCTTATCTTTTCATTTTCAGATATAACCCCCACCGTTTCCAATCTTCCTACGATGTTTTCCAGGTTACTTGTATCTATATCCTGCTCAGTGAAGTACGGATTATCACTATTATTGACCACATATATATCCTGACCTTCACTCATCTCTGTCAACTGAGATGTAAATCCATCCTTGATCACATCCACAAGACCGGTACATGCAACAAGCAGCGCGGTACTTAAAGCGATGGATAAGATCAGCAGAACAAATCTTCCTTTTTTCTCAGTCATATTTTTGAAAATATACTTTATAAATACTTTCATAACTTTCCTCCTTATCAAGATTTCATGTGAAAAATATAACAACGCAAAATTAATTTAGAATGTGCCGAAAATTAAAAACACATTAAAAAATGATTAATTAAGAATAACTGTGCCGGGATACCCTCACAACTTGACAGCAATACGCCCGAAAATGTTATAATCAACAAAGAGATAAACCCAGAGAATTTGTAGAAAAATGGCGGTTTTTTATATGAAGAAAAAAGGAATAATTTCTAATTTAATAGATAGATTATCGCTGGCTGTAATGTCTGTTCTTTCAGGACATATTAAAAATAAACTTATTAATGAACAGTATCTTAACAACAAAGAAGCATGGCATAAGTATCTAAACAATACTCCGGCCGCAGGTTCCATTTATCTTATAGAAGACCAGACCCTCTTGTCCGAATTCAGATACGGAACCAATAAAGGATTTATCGGAAAGAAACTTTTTAACGGCAAAGAAATGACAGGTGCCGATAACACCTGTGAGGTAATAGCTCTTTATAATGCTATGCATTTTCTGGAGTATCAAAATTTTTCTGCACAAAAAAAGAGCCCGGAACAATCTGTTCCCGACTCATTTAAACCGTCTCATCATTCTTTCCCACAGCTCCTTCGACTTTTTTCCAAGAAAGGGATATCGCTGCGCGGAATGTTTGGCACAAATCCTAATGCCTTATATAAATATCTTTTGAATCATAAATATAATGTTGAAAAAATAAAATCTTCAAAGATAAATGAAAAAAACTGCAGGTCATTTGAAGAAAAATATCCTGTATATATTTTTTCTACTTTTAATGAAGGTCAGAATCCATGGTCAATGATTCATACAATGTGTATCACAAGAGATTCCTTATCTGCCTCACAAAAAGCTTCTTACCGAATCCATAATGATTATGAGGGAAGCAAGTCATATCCGACTCTCTATGATGCCGTTACCGGATATAACAATGGCAAAGGACACCCAATAATCATATTCGGAGTATCCTTACCGGATTAATACATCTACCTATATCATATATCCATGTCATATGCCCATGTCATATGCCCATGTCATATGCCCATGTCATATAATAATTACATCTACCTGAGGTCTTCCCATTAATCCCGACTTTAGTTCATATCATCACTTGAGAAAGCCCCCGGAAGAAGCTCGGATATGTCAAAAACTTTATAGTCTTCTTCACTCTTTGCGATGATCACTGCAACGCCTTCGCTACCTTTAAACTCTGAGATCACCTGTCTGCATATTCCACAAGGATATATAAAATCGGTAACTTTATCTGCACCTCCGACAATAGCTACTGCATTTATGGCTCTCACGCCTTCAGAAACCGCCTTATTTACAGCTATGGTCTCAGCACAACTTCCTGCAGGATATGATGCATTTTCAACATTACATCCTGTATAAATCTTATCATCATCCGCAAGCACCGCTGCCCCGACATGGAATTTCGAATATGGAGCATAGGACTTTTCTCTTGCTGAAAATGCTGATTTTATAAGTACACTTATCAATTCTTTTGTGATCTTATCTTTATATAACATTCTTCTATCTCCTTATCATACTCATCAATAAGTAACTGAAGTCTTTCCCTATGTCTCGCAACAGCTCTGGGACTATTCACGATAAACCTTTTATTATATGGATAAGATGTTTTTATTTGTTTGATCTCTTCTGTAAGTTCCTGAATCTTTTTCTCAAGATCCTCTCCTCTTTTTATCTTTTCCGGGCTGAAGGTTTTCCCCTCTTCCTTAAGATGACAGGCATCTTTATATCTTCTTTCAACTTCCGCTTTTTTTTCTTCCATTTTTGAAAGAGCCTTATACTGATTTGAAAAATCTCTTCCTTCCTCAGTAAGTTCAAGAAGCTTCAATTTTTTACGAAATACCTCAGCCTGCATATTTTCAATTTTATCCCAGTACTTATAATCGATAATCGGACATTCTATCATCAGAAGCTCGTATCTTTCCGCCAAAAGATCATTATATCTTTTAACTTTCTCTTCATCATTTACTGAATTACCTAATTTTTCATTCATATCAGTCATCGCCTTCTTATCGGATTTTTCCTTAATTCTGTTTTGTTCTTGTCATCTCCCAAAGGACACTCTGTTTAACACTCGCGCATTTTGTTAGGGAACAACACATATTGAAATTCTTTTCAGCCTCCGCATAATTTCCCATACGTCTATAAAGGCGTCCCAAAATGATAAATGCATACTCTTTTCCAACTTTTCCTTTTTTCATGCTATGGTTTGCATATTCAAATGCCTTATCGTAATTTCCAACCATCATCATGTATATTGAAATAATATAATCTATACATATATCTGTAGCTTTACTCTTATGATACCACTTATCAATAGCAATTTTTGTCTCATCAATTACACTGAGCATTCCCTGAATATTATTCGTTATTTCATATAATTCCGCCCTGCTGGCATAATGTGAGAAAAATGCTTTTTGATGATTGAGCATTCCTGTATCATAAATAAACTTTCGGTTAATCTTATTTATTGTCATATAGGCATTCTCTATATCTCCATTGATAGTATAATATTCCGTTAAAATACATATTAACAAATTGTACCAATCAATCTTAACGTTAAGATTACCTTCTTCATATATGCGATTTATCTCAGTTGTCACCAGATCTCTTAGTGTCGGTGTATAACCTTTTTCATAATATTCCGCAATTATTCCCACCCTGGCTTTGTAAGACTTGGTATTTATATATATCAGTAAAGCAATAACACTTACAATTATCACTGCCAGAATCATGATTCCAAATGACTTAAGCGTTCTGTGTTTAAATATTAAGGTATCAGTGATCGCACAAAATGTAAACATGAACCAAAACGACAAAGAAAACATACACAAATAAGATACAATTATATTTTTGATTTTTACATTCATAATACATCCTCTTGTTTTATTATAATTTTCAAGCCAAAAAAAATTATATCACACCATAAATATTATGTCTTCTCAAAAACGGTCAATGGAGTATAATTTTAATTAACCGAATCGGTCAACGAGGTACGAGTTTAAAAACCATACCTGTCAAAGAAGCTTGAATAAAAAATGAATCGATCACGTAATATTTTTATTGCATAACTCGATGTATGACTATAATACGAGGAGACTAACTATATGAACGATAAGTTCTTTGCCCTTCCCGAAGAAAAAAGAAATCGGATTATAAATGCCGGCTTTAGAGTATTTTCTCAAAATACCTATAGGAAAAGTCCTATGAATGAGATAGCTCTTGAGGCAGGCATAAGCAAATCTCTTTTATTTTTCTATTTTAAGAATAAAAAAGAATTCTATATATTTCTTTGGTCCTGCGTAAGACAGATAACTATCGATCATCTAAGTAATTCAAATATATATGAAGAAAAGGATATATTTGAAATGATGTATAAAGGACTTCAGGCAAAAATCGAAATGATGCATAAATATCCGGACATGTCCAATTTTGCACTGAAAGCTTACTATGACGATGATGAGGATATAAAAAATGAATTATCCCAGATTATAGAACCTTTCCGCCAGCTCTCTACCAACATCTTGATTCCCGAACTTGATCCTGCCCTTTTCAAAGAAGGTCTCGATCTTTCAATGATGTATAGAGATATGTATCTCGCATCAGAAGGATTCTTATATCATGAAATGCAAAGTAAAGATTTCAGTATAGATAAAATGGCCGATGATTATAAGAAAATGATTGATTTCTGGAGATCGATCTATCTTCGAAATGCTTAGTCACATAAAAAGGAGAATATATGAAAGCTATCGAAACCAAAAATCTAACAAAAAAATACGGAACCTCAAGAGGAATCACCGACCTTTCATTATCAGTGGAAGCCGGCGAATTCTATGGCTTTATAGGTCCTAACGGAGCAGGTAAATCAACAACCATAAGAACTCTTCTCGGATATATAAAAGCCAGCAGCGGAACTGCCAAAATTCTGGATCTTGATATAGAAAATGATATTGATAAGATACATGAAAAAACCGGATATCTTCCGTCAGAGATAACCTTCTACAAAGGAATGAAGGTAAAAGATATCATCAAGTATTCCGCTTCCCTCAGAAATCTCAAGGATACCAGCGAAGCAAAAAGACTTTGCGATCAGTTAAGTCTTGATACCGAGAAAAAAGTTGATGAGCTGTCTCTCGGTAACAGAAAAAAAGTTGGCATCATATGCGCGGTTCAGCATCATCCGGATCTGCTGATATTGGACGAACCTACCTCCGGTCTGGATCCTTTGATGCAAAGAGAGTTTTTTAATATTCTGAAGGAAGAACATAAAAGGGGCTCTACTATTTTCTTCTCATCTCATATTCTTACCGAAGTTCAGGAACATTGCCACATGGCTGCATTTATTAAAGATGGAAAAATTCTTGTGGCAGACGAAGTTGAAAATCTTAAAAAGACCGGTGCCAAGAAGATTTCAGTTGCCGGTTCTCTTAATACCGACATATTAAAAGAAATAACTCATTTATCCACATCGGATGACGGCAAAACAACATTCTTATATAACGGAGAGATAAAAAGCCTACTTTATAATCTTTCCAATCAGGAAATAACGGATATCAATATTTCCGAGCCGTCTCTTGAAGAGATATTTATGCATTACTATGATACAAAGGGAGGTGAATCCGATGCCAATCTGTAAACATGAACTTAAAACACAAAAGTTGTCACTCATCATATGGAGCTGTTCCATCGGAATATTTATGGCCATCTGCGTATTTATCTTCCCGCAAATGAAGGATCAGTCCGATCAGATTACGGATATGTTCTCTTCCATCGGTTCTTTCTCTACAATGTTCGGTCTCGACAAGCTGAGTCTCGGAACCATCACAGGTTTTTATTCTGTTGAAAGCGGAAACCTCCTTGGTATAGGCGGCGCTCTTTTTGCGGCGATTACCGGTATATCCGTTCTCATGAAAGAAGAAAGAGACCGTACCGCAAGTTTCCTCTTTATGCATCCCGTTTCAAGAAAACGTGTGCTCACAGAAAAACTTATAGGTACAACTGTTATAATCCTTCTGCTTAACGTGATCATACTTATCTTTTCAATTTCGTCGCTCATTATTATCGGAGAGGGAAATGCATTTAAAGAACTTGTTTTAATACATATTGCCAATGTATTTCTTCAGCTTGAAATCGCAGGAATATGCTTTGGAATATCTGCAGCTTTGAATAAATCCGGAATCGGTCTTGGAATAGGTCTCGCCACATTTTTATATTTTATCAACCTCATTGCCAACATAACTTCTAATGCAAAGTTTTTAAAATATATCACTCCTTTTGGTTATACCGAAGGCTCGGACATTCTAACCACCCATTCAATAAAGCCGGAATATCTAATTCCCGGAATGCTTTATATGATACTCGGTGTCGTGGCAGGATATATCATATATACAAAAAAAGATATCTCAGAATGATTTTTTTGCTTGATTTTTACATATAAATAAACTATGCTAGTTACATTCATTCTGAGAATGCTATATTTCTCATTATTAATCTGTGATACGTTTTCATTTTAAGGAGGATTTTAATAATGGCAAACGAGATGAAGCCTTTTAAAGAA
The DNA here is from genome assembly GCF_900167085.1 of Eubacterium ruminantium. GTDB lineage: Bacteria > Bacillota > Clostridia > Lachnospirales > Lachnospiraceae > Eubacterium_Q > Eubacterium_Q ruminantium. Next base: position 167,737 of record NZ_FUXA01000004.1, on the reverse strand, counting down.
GGTAAAGTTCGTGAAATTTACGACAACGGCGACAGTCTTATCATGGTTGCAACTGACAGAATCAGCTGCTTTGATGTTATTCTTAAAAATATCATTCACAAAAAAGGAACTGTTCTTACACAGATGTCTAAATTCTGGTTTGATATGACTGAGGATATTCTTCCTAATCATATGATATCAACAGATGTTAAAGAGATGCCTGAATTCTTCCAGAAGCCTGAATTCGACGGTAACAGCATGATGGTTAAGAAACTCACAATGCTCCCTGTTGAATGTATCGTTCGTGGTTATATAACAGGCAGCGGCTGGGCTAGTTATCAGAAGAACGGCACAGTATGCGGCATTAAACTTCCTGAAGGACTTATCGAGTCAGATAAGCTTCCTGAACCAATTTACACACCTTCAACAAAGGCTGAGATCGGTGATCATGATGAAAATATTTCATTTGAGCAGAGTATCGATGTTCTTGAGAAAGAATTCCCTGGAAAAGGAAAAGAATACGCTGAGAAACTTCGTGACTATACAATAGCTTTATATAAGAAATGTGCTGATTATGCTCTTACAAAGGGAATAATCATCGCTGATACAAAATTTGAGTTTGGTCTTGATGAGAACGGAAATATCGTTCTTGGTGACGAGATGCTCACACCTGACAGCTCACGTTTCTGGCCTGCAGACGGATATGAAGCAGGACACGGACAGCCATCATTTGATAAGCAGTTTGCTCGTGACTGGCTCAAGTCTGACGAGAATAAGGAAGAGCCTGAAAATTGGTTCCTTCCACAGGAGATTGTTGACAAGACTATCGACAAATACCTTCAGGCCTATAAGATGCTTACAGGTAAAGATTTATAATCATACAAAAGCACTACAAAAAACAGCTTTGATTTTTATCAAAGCTGTTTTTTTGACCTCATCATAAGCAAAGTCAGTCCTTATTCTTTTTAACTTTAGCTTTTCTGAACATTACCTTTCTGGCAACGCCTATTGCTATCTTATAATGCAATGGTCTAAGTTTTTTGTCGGCTTCCTTAAGTTTCTTTCTTATAGGAATATTCTGCGGACAATGCATTTCACATTTACCGCATTCTATGCACTGGCTTGCAAATGCAGGTTCTTTTGTAAGCCCCACCGTTTGCGCGAATTGAAATCTTCCGTCACTTTTTCCTTCGGTATACATGGCATTGTAGCATCTGAAAATTCCCGGAATATCAACTCCCTTAGGGCAGGGCATACAATATCTGCAACCTGTGCAACCAACCTTTTCTTTCTCTTTTATGATCTCTTTTACTTTATCAATAAGTGCATGATCATCTTCCGTAAAATGACCTGCCAAAGCATCATCTGCTGTCCTGCAATTCTCTTCAACCATTTCGATACTGTTCATTCCTGAAAGTACGCAGGTAACTTCCGGCTGATTATAAAGCCATCTGAATGCCAATTCTGCAGGACTATAATGCTTTTTATTTTCCTTTATCAGCTTCTTCGCCTTTTCAGGAAGAAGATTCACAAGTCGTCCGCCTCTCAAAGGTTCCATGATAACAACAGGTATACCTTTTTCGGCAGCTTTCTTAAGACCTTCAACTCCCGCCTGAGAAACTTCATCCATATAATTATATTGTATCTGACAGAAGTCCCAATCATAATCATTTAGTATCTTCAGAAAATTCTCTGTATTTCCATGATATGAAAATCCGATATTTCTAATCGTTCCAGACTTTTTCTTCTCATCGATCCAATCAATAATGCCGATCTTCTTGAGTTTTTCCCACATATCAACATCCGTCAGATGATGCATCAGATAATAATCAATATAATCTGTTCTGAGCCTTTGCAGCTCTTCAGCAAAATATTTATCAATGGCTTTTCTGCTGACTATCAAATATTGAGGAAGCTTTGTAGCTATATTAATATCTTTTCTGATATTATTTCTCGCAATGATCTCACCCATTGCCGCTTCGCTTCCGGGATAAATATATGCTGTATCAAAATAATTAACGCCGGCTTTAACAGCTGCCATAACTTCTTTTTCAGCTTTATCTATATCAATGGAACTTCCCTTCTTGGTAAAACGCATGCACCCGAAACCAAGAACCGATATATCATTTCCGTATTTATCTTTACGATACTGCATATTATCCCCTCCCCATATTTATTTACATTTCTAAGCGAAGCCTCGCACAACTATAGTCATACATAATCATAATTGTGCGGTGGCTTATCATCAATTATAAACTTTCGATAGCTGCCTTCTCGATAGCAAGACCTTTCTTGTAGCTATCCATAAATCTCTCAAATCCTTCAACTTCCTTAGCATCAGGACAAACTGTAGTTTTAGCAACATCCTTAAATACTTTCTTCTCTAAAAACTCACTGAGAGAAGCATAATTATCTTTTTCAAGCATATAGATTCCGAGAAGTGCCATTCCCCATGGTCCACCTTCTCCTGCATTTGCCATTACTGTTACAGGTGCATTTACTGCAGCAGCAAGATATCTCTGTCCTACTCCTTCTGTCTTGAAGAAACCACCATGGCCATTGATACTCTCACAAGCCATTCCTTCTTCTTTGAGGATTATATCGAGACCCATCTTAACGGCACCAAGTGATGTATAAAGATGTGACTTCATGAAGTTTGCAAGATTCATATTTCCGTCAGGTCTTCTTGCAAAAAGTGGACGACCTTCGTTGAATCCTGTAATTCCTTCTCCTGAAAGATAACCATATGAAAGAAGTCCGCCTGCATCAAGATCACCCTTCAAAGAATTCTTGTAAAGGATCTCATAGATATCGCCGATATCTACTCTTGACTGTGCCTCAGCGCCATCTAACTTTTCAAGTTCTTCTATATCTTCATTTGAATATTTTGCCATAAGAAGATTTGCGAATTCCGCAAAAAGACCAACCCATGAGTTAAGATCCGATGTTCCGTTATTAGCATGTGACATAGCAACAGGATAACCGTCAGGTGTTGTTACCATATCTATCTCTCTATGAAGCTTTGATAACTGCTTTTCGAGAACTATCATCGCAAATGTACTTGTTCCTGCCGAAATATTTCCTGTCTTAGGAGCAACTGAATTTGTAGCAACCATTCCTGTACCTGCATCACCTTCAGATGGGCAGAATACTGCGCCCGCCTGAAGATTTCCGCTCTCATCAAGAAGAGCTGCACCTGCTTCTGTAAGTTGTCCTGCTTTCTCCCCGGCAACAAGAACCTTAGGAAGAATATCTCTTAACTTCCAGTTAAATCCAAGGCTCTTTCTGTAACCCTTATCATCAAGAAGTTTATCAAACTTATCAACCATAGTCTGATCATAGTCACATGTCTTTGAATCAATAGGGAAGATACCTGAAGCATCACCTATACCTGTTATCTTCTCGCCTGTAAGAAGGCAATGTATAAATGAATCGAGAGTTGTTACAAATGCAATATCTTTTACATGCTTTTCTCCATCAAGGATTCTCTGATACAGATGTGATATTGTCCATCTGAGAGGAATATTGAAATCGAAAAGTTCTGTAAGTTCGTCTGCTGCCTTACCTGTATTACTGTTTCTCCATGTCTGGAATGGTGCAAGAAGCTTTCCGTCTTTATCAAAAGCAAGATAACCATGCATCATTGCTGAGATACCCATAGCACCGATCTTTGTTATCTTAACACCATACTTTGAATCAACGGCTGAAACAAGCGAAGAATAGCAGCCCTTAAGGCCGGCAAGTATCTCTTCCTCGCTATATGTCCATATGTTGTCCACAAGGGAATTCTCCCAATCATATGTACCTATGGCAAGAACTGCACCGGAATAATCTGTAAGTACTGCCTTAATTCTGGTTGAGCCAAACTCGATACCCAGCGATGTCTCTCCGTTAACAATCTTCTCTTTACTCATTTTTTATGTCTCCCTTCGTTTGAAAAAGGCCACACCAAACAGACGTGACCTCTCCCATTTATTTTATTAATTATTCTGTCCGTAATATGCATTCGGACCATGTTTTCTCATGAAATGCTTATCCTGCATATAGCGAGGTGTTTCTCCTGCTGAAGGATTAACCTGTCTTGTTAAAATAGCCATTCTGGCAACTTCTTCAAGTACTACAGCATTATGAACTGCTTCTTTTGCATCTTTGCCCCATGTGAATGGACCATGATTTTTACAAACACATCCCGGTACAAACTTAGGATTGATGTCAGATTTTGTATATCTTTCTACTATGGAAAGACCAGTATTTTCCTCATAACCGTCTTCGATCTCTTCCGCTGTAAGATTTCTTATACAAGGAATTGCCCCATAGAAATAATCAGCATGTGTTGTTCCGTAACATGGAATATCAAGTCCTGCCTGTGCCCATGCAACAGCATGTGTCGAATGTGTATGAACAACTCCGCCAATATCAGAGAATGCTTTATATAACTCAATATGTGTCGGTGTATCTGTTGATGGATTAAGCTTTCCTTCAACTATCTTTCCGTCAAGATCAAGTATAACGATATCATCAGGAGTGAGCTTGTCATATTCAACTCCACTTGGCTTAATAGCAACAAGTCCCGATTCCCTGTCTATCTCACTTGCGTTTCCCCACGTAAATGTAATAAGACCGTATTTTGGAAGAAGCATATTAGCTTCATAAACTCTTTTCTTTAATTCTTCTAACATCTCTCTACCTACGCTTTCTTATATTTTTAGTTCATCTAAGACAAATGTTATCTTGCTTTTATCTCTTTTCTGTGGATCAGCTGATAGAGTAACCAATATGCGATCGCGCATACAATGATAAGTCCTTCAAGTAACATATTGTTTTTTGTAAATTCGTAAAATTTCTCACCCTCACGTACAGCTGCAATTCCGTCAACACACCACATAAGTCTAGCTCCGAGATATGCAAGGAAAAGTACTGAAAGGTTGAGCTTTGAAGGTTTTGATTCTTTGATCATACCCTTCTTCTCCATAACTGTTGATACTATAAACATAACCAACCATACAGCTGTAACAAGAAGTGCCATACCGACTCCGACTGTACTGATTTCTTTAAGCATCACTTTAGTATCTTCTTTTGATTTCATTGCTGTAAGAAATGGTGGCCAAGGAACAACTTCTCCATGCCATATATGCTCGATCAAAAGGAGAAATGCACCTCCCCAAAGCATCTTAGTAAGCCATCCTATCTTTCTTGATAATGGAATACGATAATTACTTGTATCTGCCTTTATATCGTCACCATTTTCCCGGGCTTTTTTTTCTTTTTTCTCTTCTACTTTTTTAACTACAGTTACTGCAACCGCCTCAGCGCCTGAAACTAAAAAACATGCCATAATAAATACCTCCTGACACCCATAGAACTATATTTACACCCTTGTCGATATAAATAAACATTTTTTCACATAATAAATTTTACACGAAAGTTCCAGAAAAATACACCTACATATTTTAGATTTATCCCCTTCTTTTATTATTTTGTGCATAAAGAAAAGTCCTCAGAAAACTGAGGACTTGATATCATTAACTTAAAAATCTTCAGTTGAAAGAACCTTCTTACCGGTCTCACCATTTGAAGCTTCTCTGTCATCGCACTTCTTCATTACGTTATCAATGAATTCAAGGAATCTGTCGATGTTACCAACTTCCATGCTTCCGAGTGCTGACTTAAATCTATCAAAGATAACCTTATCAGCTTTGTAGCCTTTCTCTTTAACATATCCCTTAGCGATTATTGACATACCTCTTTCCTTGATCTTGTGGATATCAATGAGGTAAACAAATTCATCAACGATTTCCTGATTCTGTTCGAAGAATCTTGCAAGTGAATCAATCTCACCTGTAAGAACAACGACATAATCGTTAGCATCTTTGTTAGAATCCCTAATAACTTCAACAAGCTTATCAGGAGATACAAGACCTGCATTCTCGATGATGAGGCATCCTCCCTTAAGTCCTGAAAGTTTCTCAAGACCTATCTTGTTGAGCTGCTTAGCTTTAATCTTGGCAATCTTATCTGATGAAACGAATCCAAGATCAAAGTAACTTCTTGCAAGGTCTTCACCGACCTTTACAGTACCGAATCCATTATGTCCGAGAATAACAAGGTTCTTTGATGTTTCCGGATGTGTCTGGATTGAACTGATAGCAACCTTTATATCATCACCTGTCTTAGCAAGCTTGAGATATTTGTTGAGATATACAGGAAGATCAAGTCCATCATCAGTAGAAATCTTCTCTCCTGTAACTGGATCGATTGATGCATCCTCTGCAGCTTCTTCCTCAGCATCCTGCTGAGCTCTTCTTGCTGCCTGTTCTGCTCTTCTCTTAACTTCTTCCTGATATTTCTTATCTTTTTCCTGATCTTCTTTTGTTCCAACTTCACCGCTGGCAACTTTCTTAACTGCCTCAGCCTTCTTAGCTGCAGCTTTCTTCTTAGCTTCTTTCTCTTTCTTAGCCTTGGCTTCAGCTTCACGCTTAGCCTTAGCTTCCTTAGCAGCTTCTGTCTCTTTCATAAGTCTTTCGACTTCAGCCTGCTCTTCAGCCGCTTTTCTGGCCTGTTCTTCTAAGATTCGCCTTTCCTCTTCCTCAGCTGCCTTCTTAGCTTCTTCCTCTGCAAGTCTTGCCTCTTCTTCAGCGGCAAGTCTAGCTGCCTCGTCTTCTGCTCGCTTTTTCTTAGACATCCTCCTCAGAATGTTCTTCAACTTCTGAAAAACATTAGTAAAAGGTTTCTTCTTCTCTTCATCTTCCATAGTAACAGACCCTCCTGATTATATTGAAATAAGTAACCTGCCATTATGACAGAATCCCTTTTTAGATATAATATCTAGTAAAACGGAATATTCAAAAAACTGAATAAAGCTGCCCTGAATCATATACTATACAGCTACTTTCTATTTTAATCTAAATTCACAAATATATCAATTATAAGATTATATTTTTTTGTAAATTTTTTTGAATATCAGCTGACTCACGAGTTTGATTATATAAGCCAAAACAGCCGTTGCCAGGATAAAAATATAAAGTCTTTCAACGAAGCCTCTATTCCCATAATGCCCTATCATGACTCTTCTTATCATAATGTGACTTATATAAAGTTCGAGAGAATATTTTCCGATAATACATAAAAATTTTCTAAGTATTTTCAGTTTGTCCGCTGACTTAAGCATATCCAGTATAAGCGCAAATATTAATATGAGTGCTGTACTGTAGAGAAATGCTGTAAGTCTTGCATTAAAAACCCTCTTGATGTCTATTTTTCTGTCAGCCCTGTCGACAATAAGTACCATCTTCTGTATCATTCCGATCACAGGTAACAGAATATCAAGTACGGAAAGCATTTTTCTTCTGTAAACTTTTTCTCCGATATATGCACCATATACAAATACAGGTATTCTTAATATCGCTATCTCAATATTGTTATAAAATATCGGGCACACCTTTTTTGTCAAATATAACAACATATAAAGGGAAACGATCAGCACCAAAGCAATAATCATTAGCCGCATTCTTTCACTCTTACTTTTCTCTTTTCCTGTCCTGTAACAGAAAAGCTTGAAAAGAAGAGGATATATTATATACATAGCCAGTATGAATATAATAAACCAAAATGTTGTTTTTTCACCCCTGAAAAATGTTACGAAGAAGAAGTCTTCCCAGACATCATTCATTTTTTTATCTTCTATAACAAGATCTGTGACCAGCCAAAACGGAATTGCGAATATCACATACGGAACTAAAATCCTTAGAAATCTTCTCTTATAGTATGCTATAAGATTTTTATTTTTATGATAAGAAAAACAAAGTCCCACGCCGGAAAGCATCAGAAATATCTCAACTCCCGAGCTGCTAAACATAAGATCATATAAGAATCCAAATCTATATAGCTTACTGCCTTTTCCGCATTTTTCGATCTGTTGACAGATGTGCAAAAGTATAACACCAATCATAGCTACGCCAAATAATTCCTGCCTAACGCGGCTTAACATGAACCATCCGGCGAAATCCGAATTCTTCTCCCTGTTTACATCTTTTGTCTCTTCTTCGGTTATTTTCTCTGCTCTGCTTTTTTCTTCAGTATCACTGTTATTCATTTTTTACTAAATACTTTTCTTCAAATTCTTCCAGACTAATAGGCTTTGCAAAATAATATCCCTGGAACATTCCGCATCCCATATCAGACAGGAATGAAACCTGCTCTTCGGTTTCAACGCCCTCCGAGATTACAGGAATTATAAGTTTACGAGCCATATTTATTATCTCTTGAAGAATTATCTTTGCCCTTTCCGGATTTCTGGTCTCTTTAAGGAAAACCATATCCAGTTTAAGTATATCTACAGGAAGATCCTTAAGAAGGTTAAGTGATGAATATCCGCTTCCGAAATCATCCATTTCTATAAGGAATCCTGCAGAACGAAGCTTATTTATAACAAGAAGCTTCTGCTCTATATCATTCATTACAACTGATTCTGTAATTTCCAGTCTCAGATTTTTAGCATCAAGCTCATACTTTTCAATGAGCTTCATAAATACCTCATACAAATCTACATAGTAGAAGTCCTTAGGTGATATGTTAACAGAAAGATACATATTGTCAAAGCCTCTTTCCTTCCAACTCTTAAGAATTATGCAGGCTTCTTCCCAAATATACATATCAAGGTTGACAATCTTACCATTTTTTTCAAGAACATTTATAAATTTGCCCGGCATACGCAGACCTTCTTGAGGATGGCGCCATCTTACAAGTACTTCTGCACCTTCGATTTTGCCGTCAACATCAACCTGCGGCTGAAGATAAGGAAGAAGATGCTTTTCCTTGATTGCATCCTCAAGCTCTCCGAGTATCTTCTGCTCCCAAACCAGATCTTCACGCATTTCATTTTCATAATAAGCAATCCTGATATTTACATCATCTTTAATACTGCTCATTGCCATATATGCCCTGTCAAACATGGCTGAAACAGGCATATTTCTGTCAACCACTTCATAAACACCTATCTGTATTATAAGCGGATAATCTTCATTTTCCGGAATTTTCACCATATCCTTGCTGGATTTAAGGAATAATTCCTCATCAAATAACTCCTTACGCACAAGAAGTCCGAACTTGTCAGCACCTATTCTTCCGAATATTTCATCGTTTACGGATATCTTACTTAAAATTTCGGCGCACTGCTTCAGAAGCGCATCACCGGATGCCCGACCGAATACATCATTTATTATCTTAAATTCTTTTATGTTAGACGTAACAATATAATATTCCGTATCCGGATCTTCACGCAGTCTCTCTTCGATTTTTCTCTTTAAAGCGCTGTCATTATAAAGCCCTGTGAGGCTGTCATGATCTGCTCTGTAGCGCTCAAATTCCGCCTTCTTCTCATCATCGGTTACATCGCTGAAAATGATGTAAGAACCTATCAGTTCATTTTTCTTATCGTATAATTTCTTATATTCGGTCTGGAATATATGTTCTCCATCCTCTTTGACAAAAGGGATTTTTATTTGAAATCCATCCGAATCAATTTTATTATTCTTCTCGAGGAAATCAAGTATTACTTTCTTCGGCTTCTCAAAATCATCTTTATCTATATTGAACATTTCCATTCCAACAGGATTCATATAAATACAATTGTGACTGTCATCAAAGAAAAATGTCGGAGCGGATACATTTGTCACGAGTTTATCAAACATCTGATGTGACAAAAGCACATGATTATACTCTATGCTAAAGAAATAGATAAGTATTCCCGCAATCTCATAACCAATGATAGACCTATCATATAATTCATCAAGAAGCACACTGTAGAATTCCCAAATAGCAACGAATCCCAAAGCCAGTTCAATAACAAGATATTTCTCAAAATACAGTTTTGATACATGAGCCATTTTAATCGCAAAAACAACAAGCAGCGCAACAATAAAGACAAATGATATGCTCAGATGTACAAAATTATACCATTCTGAAATCACGGCATACTTGACCTTATTATTGTCTACAACCTTTAACAAGGTGAACGTATGATGTTTGAACGGATTAAATGCAAGGCTCACCATATCCCCCGCCAGCACCAACATACATAAGTACTTTATCTTCTTGAAACTGTAGTCGCTATATTCGTAAGCATACTTCATAAGAAAATAAAGCAACACATCCACACTCATGAAATAAACTATATTTAAGATTTCATGAGTTTGCTTATTGATGGATATTGCCATCACAAAATTGGTTGCCACCGGAAGAAGGAGCGCATAAAGAATAACTCGCACGGTCTTTGCAATTTTCTTGTTCTTTCCGTACGAGCGCATGATGCATATTATAACCGCCAATGCCAAAATTGACAAAGATGCTACATACCCAAACATGACCCCTCCAAATATTCAAATAAACCCCATTACACATTTTTATTTTATCATATTTGGGTATTATTTAAAAGCTTAAAAACACCTACTTGTCACTACAATTATCGGAAATAAAGTTTATAAATCTGACCCTTAAATGTTGCAAAGCCCCCCTCCAATATTGCTGTTTTTTTGATTTTGTCACTGACCATTATTGAATATATATCACTTTTTGCTTTATTCTTCTAAAATTAATATTTTCATCACTATTGATTAACCATACATCAATATTGTGAGCATTTTCAATTGCTTGACCAACACCCAGATTAAAATCTACATATATCTCCTTTCCAATTCCACAAACTTTCACTGATTTATTATGCTTAAATGTATCAACAAAAGTATTAATAAATATATCATATTCTCGCCCCTTAATCTCCTCATTAGAATTAATCCACCCTTCTACATTAAATAGATTTTTATTTTTTTCAACGGATATTCCTATATATTTATTTTTTGTCTTTATTGTAACGCATATAATTTTGTCCTTGACAACCTCGCTAATATCTGAAAACGAATTCAACGAAACTAAATTATCGTATTTCCAATTATCTATTGCTTGTATACTTTGAATGGTATAGTCCTCGTTAATATAGTCAGTTAAAAATCTCAATAACTGAGCATATATATCTAATTTATTCCCTAACATACTAATTTCCACTACTTCTCCCACAGTAACCCTCCTTTATTCAAAGCATCTGCCACCCTACTTGAATCAACACCAGGATATAGACTTACAAACTCACCACTCAGTTTTATTCTAAGTAAATCCTTTCCTTTAATATATAAATATTCACCATTTGCTGAATCTAAAATTATTTTATCAGGATCATTGAATATATCTTTAACCTTTTCTTCATATTCGGTATAAGACGAGATATCAGGATAATCATTCATATGCTTTCCCCATTTTTTCCCTAACTGCTGAGATTTTATTTTTATATCTATATTGGGTCTATCCCCTCCTGCCTCATCTAAATACTCAGCCATCTTGCTATTATACTCACTTATACTTCCCTTATGGCCATCATACCCAGGCAGAAATGACTTTGCTTCGCTAATCCATGCCGCTCTGAAAAACACTATATCAAGAAGAATGAAAGGCACCCGTTTAGCTAGTTTTTTTGCATCTCTTTCGATTACAAATTCCGCCAAGGCAATAGCACCGTCATGGCTAAGCGCGACAGCTGCGCTAGCCTTTATTATGCTTATTGAGAAATAATATGAAACAAAAGCAGTCAGTGCTCCAAGATAGGCTCCGATCTTTGCACCGGATCTAAAGCCATCGATAAACGCACTTACGACCTGCCTACCATCACCACCTTTAACTATTGCATAACCTGCACTTACAATTCCGCCGATAACTCCCATGATGCATGATGTTACCGCCGCCGAAAGGATAACCTTTATACTGACAGCTACCATTACTTGCAAAAAAGGCTTATGTCCGCTTGGATCTGTGTATTTTACTGGATTTGCGTTTGCATAGAGGTATCTGTGCAGGGACGCAGGATCGTAGATATTACCAGCGTAGCTGTCCATAGAAGTAAATGTTGCCGTTGCAGGATTCATGTATCTCGCTCTGAGATAGTAGAGTCCTGTCTCGGAGTCCATATATTCTCCGGTATAATAGTAACCATCCTCCAAATCCGCTGTTCCTTCGAGGATTTCACCGTATGCACTATATCTATATGATGCCTTAACTTCAGCTGATGAACCAAGAACCATTCTTACATCACTATGACCATCAAGGATATAGTAGCTGTCTTCGTGTTTCGGTTCATTACTTAATTCTACGGTACTATCATTTGTTACCGATTCATTTTCAATTTTATCTTTCGAACCGCCACTAACTTCATAGATAAAGTCTGTTTTGCCTATAAGTTCAAATCCTGAAGTATAACATGTACCTATCTGTCCATTTTCATCAGTTTCTGCAAGTGTCTGTGAGAATTCTGTAAGTGTATCTGTTATATACATCACTGTTGTGCTGTGATCACCTGAATAACAGGTTTTAGTTCTTCTCACACCTTCTGCATCATATGTGTAAGTGTAGTTTACTACACCATCCGTGTAACCTGTCATACGATTGAACAGGTCATATGTATATGTGCATTTCTTGTCTTTACTTACAGTCTCGATAAGGTTTCCATTTTTGTCATATCGATATACAGTGTCATATGATGAATCTACATCACTTGACGAATCATTGTTTGTATTTGACGTCTTACTGTTATCTGATGAATTCTGGCTTTGATCATCTGAGGCATTTTCGCCAACTATCTTCTCACCGATCAACTGGTTAAGCTCATTATAACTATATTCAGTTTTTAATCCGTTGACAGTTTTGGATATTCTGCTTCCTACGCTGTCATATGTATATTGTATATCAGTAACATCTTCTTCGCCAGATTTTTTAACTGATATACTTTCTGACAGAAGTCTAGAACATTCATCATATTTATAGACTGTTTCGATTTCTTTTCCGTCAGAGTCTTTCTCACTTACTTTTGTACGTTCACCTTTTTCTGTGGTATATCTATACTCTGATATCAGTTTTTGATTTTTATCTGTTACCTTTTCAATTTTCAGCCTGTTACACTCATCGTATGTATATGTGATCGTTATTCCATTTGCATACTTGGCTGTGCTTCGGTTTCCATTTTCATCATATGTATATACCGTAGCTTTTCCATCATGACTTATGACTCTTACCAGTCTGTCCATAGCGTCATATTCATACTTGGTTGTGAGTTTCTTTGTATTTACACTGACTTCATTTATTCTTCCGAATTTATCATATCCATATGAAACCTTCTGACCGTTGTCATATGTTTTTTCTGTTATGCAGCCAAATTTATCATATGTATAATCAACTCTTGATGTATAATTATTCGGATTTTCTCTATCTGAATATCCACTCTTTGTATAAATGATCTCAGCGACTCTTCCGAGCTTATCATATTTATATTCAGCTTTTTCCTTTACTTCATTTTCATTCCTTATTCCGCTCTTTTGAACAGCTACCGCTCTTCCAAGATCATCATAACTGTATGTTGTCACAGACTTGTCCATGTCGACTGTCTTTATAACATAACCGTGTTTATCATACTCGACTGAAGTTTCACTTCCATCAGGCATGACAGTTTTTATAACTCTTCCTGATTCATCATATTCATAACGTGTGACTCTTCCCTTTGCGTCCTTAAATGAAAGCAGATTTCCTGTCCTGTCATAGGTATATTCTGTTACTGCTCCATCCGGCTGCTTTACGGATATAAGTCTGTCAATGTTGTTATAAGTATAATAAGTTGTACCTCCTGATACATCTGTCCTTGATGTTACTCGTCCTCTTACATCAAGGCCGATAGATACTGATGTTTCGTCAGGGTAGATTACCTTTACTCTCTCGCCTTTTGCATTATATTCATAACGAGTTACATTACCCTTCGCATCTGTTACAGATGTGAGAAGAGATCTTGAGTCGTATGCAAAATATGTTGTATTTCCGTCATTATCCGTTACTTCGGTATTCCTGTTCAGGCTGTCATACTTATAACTGATCTTCGCTCCTGTAGCATATGTTACAGATGTTAGATTGTAGTTTTCGTCATAATCATAAAGAGTCTCATTCCCTCTTGCATCCACAATCTTTTTGAGATTTCCAACCTTATCGTAAGTATATTCAGCTATATTTCCTGTTCTGCTTACTGCCTTAATAAGATTACTCTCAGCATCATAAGTAAAGCTTTCACTTGTTCCGTCCGGATATGTAACCTTTTCAACATTTCCGTTAACGTCGTACTCATATGACGTTTTATGTCCTTCAGAATCAATAACAGCTGATGCATATCCAAGGATATTTCTTTCAACTGTACTTATATTTCCATCAGGATCTTCCGTACTTATAAGTTCTCCGGCCTCATTGTAGTTATATTTTATTGTCCTTTCTTTCTCGCCTTCCTGTGTTATGACTGTATAAGTTTCTGTGAGCTTATGATCCTGACTGTCATAAGTATATTCGACTCTGTTTCCGGCAGCATCTGTTGAAGCTATAACCCTTCCATGAGAGTCGTATTCTGATGATATTACCTTTCCGATCTCATCAGTTATGCCCGTTACATTTCCGTCATTATCCACCTCGTACTGTATAACACTTCCATCTACATCTGTTGTCTCTGTGACATTGCCTTTATCATCATAGCTGATATGCATGACTGCATCATCAACTGTAACAAGTTTTACAGGTCTGTTCTCTGCATCATACTGTACGGAAATGCTGTTTCCCTCTGCATCTTTTACTGAAGTCAGATTTCCCTTGTCATCATATTTTGATACAGTTTCATTTCCTCTTGCATCTGTATAAGTCAGTATATTTCCGTATTCATCATATGTTGTCTTAACTGTATTTCCGTTTGCATCAGTTTTTGCTATTACATTTCCGTTGTCATCATATACGTAAATCGTACTGTTTCCGAGTCTGTCAGTGATAACCTCTTCACGGCCTTCAATGTCATGATTGAATTCTACTCTGTTACCATCTGCATCTATCGTTGCTATAAGGCGTCCATCGTCATCATATTCGTTTCTTGCAACATTTTTGCCTGTAGGATCTGTGATTCCGGTCAGATTATGCTTATCATCATATGTAAATTTGACACTTCTGTCTGATGAATCTACCACCTCGCTAAGATTGCCATTTTTATCATAAATGTATTCAATCTTTTTACCGGTTGAATTTGTCGCTGACGTGATTCTTCCTGCTTCACCCCTGACAAATGTGATTCCTGAACCGTCTTCGCTGTGATATCCATTTTTATCTACACTTATAGCGTTACCGTCTTTATCTTCTATTCGGAACACGCCATTTTCTTTATTTATGTAGTAGCTCATTCCATCTTCTGAGATGAGCTTATAAGTCAATGATGAATAAACTTCATCATCAACAAATGCAAGACTTCCACCTTCGTAAACAGCTGTTGTATCTGTGAGTATCTCCAGCTTATTCTTAGGATTTGTTACGCAGCGATAACCAAAGCTCACTTCAGAAACCGGAGTAAGCCTGCTTATTCCATTATTTATGACAAGCGAAAATTTATCACTGCTTCCATCACCGTAAGTTATCATCACATCATGACTTACTGTTTCATACATCCTGTATGTCATGTTGAAAGCTGCACCGTCTATCGACATGTTGTATCCATCTGTGATCGGATGGCTTTCTATAAGTTTCATCCCTGATATGTCTAAATTCCAGCCATATCCGAAATCTTTACTTTCCTTATTCCTACTGTCATAGAGTCTGTTAACATTTACCTTTAGCTTGCCGAAATTATCTGTCAGATCAGTAAATCCGATATTCATGTTTCCGACTTTTAAGTTTCCTTCAACATAAACATATCTTGAAACTCTGCTTACATTTTGTCCCTTATCCTTTGCAGTAAGTCTTATCTCGTACAGACCATTATTTAACATAGTTGTATCGAGGGTACCAAGGGATGCATTTTTTATTTCATCTTTTCCTTCTGCGATGAGGATATATCCATCATTTTCACTTGATGATTCGGATGTGGTTTTGTTTTGAATCTCGTGATTATCTGTTGCTTTATCCACTCCTTCAGTTCTGTTTGCATTATTATATTTCTCTTCATCTGCAGAGTTTCTGTATTCAAGTTTCCATGAACTTAATGACTCATTATCATATACCGTTCCTATGATCTCTGTCGGCACTTTTAATGAATCGCCACTTTCAGGCGCTGTAAACTGAACAACCGGCTTATCCTTATCCTTCGGATCCTCAGGCAGTTCTTCTGTTCCCGGTTCTTCTCCCGGATTTTCAGTTGTTATATCTTCTGTCTTTTCTTCTATCTTTTCTGTACTATTTTCTCCGTCACCGGCCTGCACATCCTTTGTGACAGTTATATCAACTTCTGCAAAGCTGCTGTTTTTGTTCTTATCCCAGGCTTCAAGGCGGATGATATAGTGACCATTTGTTAATTCATTTATATCTACTTCACCCAGTACCCCCTCATTAACCGGTTCTGTACCTGTTGCAATGACTCGGCAAAGTGTGGCATCTCCCTCTGAGGCAAGAGCATCTCCCTCTGAAGCAAGAGCATCTTCTGATTCTGTATTATCAGTTTTGTTTTTCTCATCCTTATTAATAACCTTATTTAGTGTAAGCTCATACTTTTCCAGAGCCGTTTCATCTCTTACCGTTCCTATGACAGTAAGTTTATCTTTTATTTCAGTTGTCTCATCAGGTGAGCTTATATCTGTTATCGGTGATTCATGATCATTTTTATATTTCTCCTGAACATCCGGATTTTCATCATTTCCGGATTCACTACCCGAATCTTCCCCACTGATATTTTGCGATCCCTTCGGAATCAATATAGTAAGTTCCTTACCTTCCTCATATGTAAATGCCGCCCTTCCTCTTGCAGTATTTCCAAGAATATCTGTAACACTAAGAAGGATGCTGTACTGTCCATCTTTTAGATCTTCAACATTTATCTTTCCAAGGACTGTGTCATATTTATCCTCAACATCTTCTGAGATTAAGATATAGCTTTCTTTTTCCGTATTAATGCACGAATAAGAAAGTACAGACCTATCAAGATATCCTTCTGCACCGGCACTTCCCAGAATTTCAATATACTTTTCATCTTCACTGAATCTTATTCCTGTTATCTGCGATGTCACATCATACTTAACTGCTTCATCATTTAACTTCGGACCAATCTTCACTTGATTTACATAGAGATAAAGATATAAGGTTTCTGTTTTTACATTTTCAGAAGACACTGTAAGAACAATGTTATGAAGTCCGCCTTTAACTTTCTCAAATGTAAGAGATTTATCCCCTTCATTTACATCCTGTATTTCATTATCGAATCTGCAGGCCGTAATGCTATATGCATCATCTACAAAAAGAGTTACATCATCATTGTCATAGTATTTATCTTTATCGTAACTGATCTTAACAGCCGGCGGTTCTCCATAAACATAAAAGGACACCTCTCTTGTGAATGAGCATCCCGATTCTTTCTCCACTTTAATCTTCAGTGTATAATTACCGATATCCAGTCCTTTTATACTGAATTTTCCATCTACCATTTCCGGGAAAAGTTCAGTTCTGTTAACAAAGATTCTGATCTTATCTTTATCCCCAAGGATCTTATTTATATCAGTTGTCACATTGATATCTTCACCGTCTACATATGATGATTTATCAAGAAATATATTGAAAAATGGATACTCAATCAGTTCAGATAGCTTTTTCTTATAATCATCCGAAATGCTTTTTCCTTCAGTGATATCATCTATATTTCCTGATGTAAGTTTTAATACCTCATCATCTATTTGGGCATTTACACTTTTGAGCTGACCTTCTTTCAGTTCACCATTGTATGCATAGATTATCTTTATACTTTTTATCAGAGTTTTTCCTGTTTCCGGTATGTTTTCATGACTTGTATCATTCTCTGTACCATCATGCATTTTGTCATTGTTTATATTTTTATATATTATATTTTTGTCATAACTTATAGGTATCTTGATTGAAGAGTTTTCTTTAAGATCAACCTTCCAATATATGCTTGTCTCATCCGGATTCGTATCATCTACTACCGCTTTATTCTTTTCAAGAAAGTCTTTATCTATGATCACATCTTTGTCCGTTGTAATGCAGATGATCACTGCATTTGTCTCGAACATACCAAAATTCTTTACATCATCCCATTCACATATATAGTATCTATCTCTGTCACTTTTTCCATCATCCCAGGTACCATCATCATACATGTATGCATAATTCTGACCCCCAAAACCGTTGTTAGGTTCTTCTATATCCCATCGTGTATATGTTACAGGCTGACCGTTAATCCATCTCCACTCGCCTTCATTTACTTCATCTGTAAATCCGATTGCGGTATATCCATTAGGACTTACTTGCTGGATTATAGATCTTATATACTCATTTTCGCCCCCGTCATTTATACATGCGAGGTGGCCTCCCATATCCTCACATACTTTTTCCGCATCTTTCCATGTTCTTAAATCATTCGACACAAAATAAGCATGATTATTTCTAAAGAAAACAGCTGAATCATTTGCCTTTTCCTCTTTTTTTATGTCAATATCTATGCTTCCATCAAGCTCTGTGTCATTCTCTAAGGAAATTTCTTCATCGAGAGTAATGTTGTCAAACTTATATGATTCTTTAATATCTGAAATAACATACTTGATTTTTTTTGCAGAAACTTCTTCTGTTGTTGGAGCTTCTGTAACAGGTTTTTCTGTTACTTCCTCTGTTGTCGGTTTCTCTGTTACTTCTTCTGTTGTCGGTTTTTCTGTTACTTCTTCGGTCGTTGGTTTTTCTGTTACTTCCTCTGTTGTCGGTTTCTCTGTTACTTCTTCGGTCGTTGGTTTTTCAGTTATCTCTTCTATTGTTACTTTCTCAGTAGTGTCCTCACTTGTTGTAGATTCAGTAACCTCTTCTGTTGTGTTTTTTTCTGTCACTTCTTCTGTTGTTGCCTCTGATGATTCATCATCTTTTTCATCAACTTCAGGTAACACATCAAAATCCATAGCAGTCGTATTGACTTCCAAAAGACTTCCGCTGATATTTATATTTTTAGCTATGATTCTTCCGTTCAAGTGGATTTCATTTGCATTAATCTGAACAGTTCCGTCAGGTGCATAGATTACCGCATCAAGTGTTATGTTGTTTCCGGAAATACTTATATTTCCATTTTCAGACATGATAAAACAAGGAAGGGTTTTCTCTTCCTTGTCATCATTTTTATTATCTTTTTCATCATCACCGGATTCTTTATTATTGTCGTCACAGGATTCTTTATCAGCTTTCTTTACAGAATGAGCTTCATCCACTGCCACCATTATATTTTCTTTTGCAACGATCATTCCTTCTGATGCAAGCTTATTTCCACTGATGGTAAGTTCTCCGTCCGAATATACATTTTTTGACAGATTTATATCTTTACCACTGAATACTTTTCCGGATTTATATTTATCCCAAGTATTTTCTTCAATGTCAGATATGATGATTTTTGTGATATCAGGCATTTCGATTTTTGCCGAATTGGCTGCCTGTGATTTAACTGAGAAATTTTCAGGATCAGTATTTGCGTATATATTTATTCCCTTAGATGCTTCAAGTGCGTCGCTGACTCTGAATTTGCTGCCACTATAATAAAAGGCACTATTCGTATGAATAGAACCTTTTACATTTATCTTATCAAGATATAGATTTAAATTTTCTTTATCGCCAGCTGAGAAAAGGGCATATTCCAGTCCCTTCCAGTCTTCTTTTTTGAGATATACCGATTTTTTATCTGACCCTTTATCTGATGAATCGCCTGAATCTTTATCATCGGTTTGACTATCCTGAAGTTGATAACCTTCATCTTCTCGATCATACGATATCTGCGCCTCATGCCTTACGGTGCCGCCTCCTGCCGCTAAAACAGGTCTTGCACCAAGGTCAAAAACCGTCCCTGCAATAAGTATGCCTGCTACAAGTCTCCTAAACATACGTCTCATACTTCTGCTTCTGTATCTCATTGTTTATGTCTCCTTACGCCGGTAATATATTTTTAAACAACGAGATTTTAATCCGCAAAGTATCCCTTGTCAAGGTGCTTTACTACTTATCGCCAATCTTATACATATCATTTTTCCCAAAATATATCATGAAGTCCGTAAACTCACCCTGAACAGATTCCACCGCAACTTTATGCCCCATTTTATTGCATAAATTTCTTACGATATAAAGTCCCATTCCTGTTGAACTCATATTGCCGGAAGAATCGGTTTCCCATCTTCCGTTTGATCCGGTAAATGATTTCTCCCACACATTTTTAATGTCTTCTTTCGGAATACCTATACCATTATCTTTGAAATGAAGTATGATATCATCTCCGGATTTTTCAGAGTAAATAGAAATCTTCGGTTGCTTCTTTCCTGCTGTATATCTGAGACTGTTACTCAAAAACTGTCCTATGATAAATTCCATCCATTTAGCATCTGTCAGAACGCTTTCTGAAACATCCCTGACATCCAATTCAACATCTCTTGCCTGTATATCAAGACGATTCCTCTGAAGAACGGAATTAATGACCTTACCAAGCTTAACCTCTTTAAATATATAATCCTTCTCGCTATTCTCTGATCTTGCATAATAAAGAACCTGGTCGATCATATTGTTGAGACGATTAAGAATCTCCGAGAATCCTTCGCTTTCTCCTTCTTCATCATTCATTTTCATGTTATTGACTTTAAGAACAAGACTTGCTATCGGGAGCTTTACCTCATGGATCCACATTTCTATATATTCTTTAAAATCCGTACTGTATCTTTTTGCCTTTGCGACATTTTCATACATTGATTTATCCGTGGTCTGAATGATCTCATAGAAAATTTTACCTTCATAAAAGTTTGGCTCCTCAACTATCTCATTTACAAGATATGCCTGATCGAGCGTATCTACTTTGTTGATGATTTCATTATAGAAATTCTTTTTTCTGGAGTAATCAATAACCGTTATACTTATCCATGCCAGAAGGCACAATATCTCAACTGCAATGATAAAGCTCAAATGTGTTCCTACCACACTCAAGAATGCCATGATAAGCAGCATAGTAACAAAATATATAATAATACTGTACAATTTATCCTTTAAATAAGATATAAATTTCATTTTAAAACATACCCCTGCTTTTTTCTTGTCTCAATCGCATCCGGAATGCCAAAATCAGCCAGTTTACTTCTAAGCCTGCTTATATTCACCGTAAGCGCATTATCATTGATATACTCTTCATTGTTCCAGAGTTTATCCATGATATAGTCTCTTGAAACAATCTCACCCTTCTTCTCAAGAAGCGCCTCAAAAATGATCATTTCATTCTTGGTAAGTATCAACTCTCTTTCGCCGTCGGTCAGACTGCCTTTAGCAACATTCACATCAAGTCCTTCGTATTTCTGAGTACCGGATGATACAGTATTCTTATTATATCTTTTCAATACTGCCGATATCCTTAAAAGAAGTATTGTCGGATTGTACGGCTTCGTAATATAATCATCCGCACCAAAGCTCATGGAAAGAACTTCGTCTGCCTCTGAAACTTTACTTGTTACCATTATTATCGGGGTATCAATTTCTTTTCGTAATTCTGCAAGAAGCATCTGCCCGTTAAGATATGGAATATTAATATCCATGAGAATCAGATCGGCATTTGCTTTAATAATTTCTTCTTTAGCATTTTTAAAGTCTGTCAATGCATCGGCGTCATATCCGGAATTCGACAAAAATGTTACAAGATCGTCTCTGATGGATTTTTCGTCTTCAATCACGTATATTTTATACATATCATTTTCCTCTTATTCTTTGGTAATATACTAGTCTTACCGGAAAATAATTGCGTGTACATTCCGGCCTTTATTTTCCTTCAATAGTTATAATACCATATTCAGCTATGGTTCCTGTCTTAAATTTTATCTCCCAGTCTGAAATCCCGGAATTAACTATAAATGTTGTCTTTCCTCTTTTTTCCAGACCGTATGTCTTATCATTCGCCTTGAAAAGCTTTTCTCCGATAATTCCGATAGGAAACATCTGTCCACCGTGAGTATGACCGGAAAGTACAAGATCGACCTCCGCAGCTTCTTCATTATCATAATCATTCGGCTGATGATCCAGCACTATTATATATTTATCCTTATCGAGATTTTTCACGATATCTTTTATTTCCATCCTGTTTTCGACACTCGCATCCTGTCTTCCCACAAGATAAAATCTATCTTCGATAAGCACAGCTTCGTCCTGAAGAATATAAACATTATTCTTCTCGAGCTCTCGAACCAAGTCACTCACACTAAAATCTCTGCTGTTATAATATCCTTTATCATGATTTCCATAAATGAAATAAACACCGTATTTTGCCTTAAAATCTCCTAGCGCCTTGCAGGAAATCTCCATATCCTTCCTTGTGGTTCCATCATCAACAAAGTCTCCTGTTATAACAAGAATATCAGGGTTCTTTTTCTGGATTCTTTCAAGACGTTTCTTAAATCCATTTCCATCGAATGTTGCACCTACATGAGAATCCGAAACCTGAGCGATCACAAGCTTTCCACCGATATCCTTATCAGATCTGAGATTATAGTCTGTTTCATAAAGATGGTGGGCGAAATAATATCCTATCGTAAGATAAATGCACGTTACCGCGAAAGCTATAAGGCCCGGCCAATATACTTTCTTATCGCTTGCCGGCTCACTCGCCGATTTACTCACCACTTCACTTACTGCTGCCGTCTCACTTGCCTCTTCTCTTACTGCTGTCGCCTCACTTGCCTCTTCTCTTACTGCTGCCGTCTCACTTACTGCTTCATCTTCCTTCTTACCGGCAGAGGTTATCTTTTTTAGAATAAAAGCAACCAGATCTGCTATCATCCATATGATTGCAAGATGGATCAAAACGATTGCCGCATTTACCAGATCAAAAATACCATATATGACAAATCCGACTATAGGAATGAGCCTTATCAGACCGGACATCTTCTTATCTTCTTTAGAGAATTTCTGGACAAACCGGAAATATCTGAATCTTTTAAATATATATATTAATGCTCCTAACATAAGAAACAGGGCAATTCCAAAAATAGCTATCCACATAAAAACTCCTTCTCCCTACATGCAGGTGGCAACTCCCAAATATAAAAAAATGAGCCGCAAATTGCTTCATTTTCTTGAAACTGATACATTTTGATCAGTTACACTTTATATCATATCTCTTAAAATGTCCTGTTTCAATCTAATAATTACAAGGTGTATGAATTTTTGTTTTTTTAAAAAAATAAAAAACGCATGGAATCAGGATGAAGCAAAATATTTATGGTATATGAATTTCTAGTCAAGAAATGACTTTCTGACAAAGAATCCTTATGGATGATATAAAAATCCCCCGGAGCCAAATATCTTTCGTCTTGCCGGATCAAATCCGACTGACTAAGATATTTAGTCCCGGGGGACTTCTTTATGATTATATATCCATATATTTTCTGTAACGAACAAGGCATCCCGGTTTTCCCTTAAGGAAACGGCCTCTAGGTTCAAATACACCCGGAATATTGTTACCCTCTACTATAACAGGGCCATCTTCTGTAACAGCAACATCCCATCCGATATATTTCATCTCAGGAGTGACGGCTGATGCCTTTACTACCATCTTGAATGCTTCCTTAATGAAAGGAACTTTAAATCCTACTATGTCAGTTCCGCTCTGTGGATGAACTTCATAAATCTCGCCATCTGAATTGGTAGCAGGATAAAGAGCCACGCCATCATTATCAAGGAAAGTATAAAGTCCGCCGCCGCTGAAGTTATCAGTTATGGCATTATGTCTTCCCATTTTAAGAACTGCCTGAACGATGTGTCCCTTCTCACCATCGAAGAATGAGAAGATACGCATTGTATTTACGGATTCAGGATGAAGTCTTCCCATTTCCTTATGCTGAACAATAATCTCTTCAACAAGATTCTGTCCCTTATCAAGAAGCTTTTTGTAAAGTTCATTTGCATCTTCAGGTGAAGCTGAAAGCTTTTCTACATCTGCTCCGCCATGTCCGTCTGCAGGCTTTACAATAAACTCAGAATGCTTCTCAATGAATTTCTTTAAATCTTCCTGATCTGCATAACGAAGATCAAGCCAGTCTCTGTGAAGGAATTCATCATAAGTCTTATAGAAAAGGCCCTTATCATCAAAATATTTGTAGAATTCTCTGTTGTTATACTTTGCTATGATCTTATTGTTGATTCCTCGTGAGAGCATAGTCTTACGCTGCTTATGATTAAGCATATAGAAATCATCCCAGTCATAATCATTATATCCTATCTGATAACGAAGACCGCACTGAGCCATATCAAGCAGTATAAGTGCTCTTGGCTTATGAGCTCTTTTTGCAACATTCTTCGATACTCTCATCCAGTTTTTAAAATCAATTCTTCTAATACAGTACAGTAAATAATTCATATTATCACCTGTTTCCTCTCATTATCTCAGCCTCAGCCGATCAGTCAATAAATCCTGCTTCTCTGTAATGATCCGCATCCGGATATATAGCATATGCTGTCTTAAGTCTTGAAAAGCCCCAATGTTCATAAAGCCCGAAATGTTTCGGATGAGTATAAAGGATAACGTTGCATCCTTCAACCTGCTTTAAGATCTCATCAACTATAACTTTGCCAAGACCATTTCCTCTATATTCATCCCGTACGGCAATATTATATATCGCCGCCTGGCAAACGCCATCCGAGATAGCTCTTCCAAGTCCGATGATCTTTCCTTCGGATATAAGATATACAACCGCATAACTATTTAAAAATACTTTTTTCTGCGTCTCGGTATCGAGATCACTCAATCCATGAAAATGAAGTATTTCGGCAACTTCTTCAAAATCAATACCGTCATTATCTGTTTTAATCTCGTAATCTATATTCATTTCCTGTTAAGCTTTCCTCTTAAATTTCTACTAAGCTTTCTTCTTTTTAAACTTCTTCTTCATAAAATCAGTAACTGCCGACACTTCCTGCATGCGAAGTATCAATGCCATTACAGCATAGATGATCGCACCGATAGTTATAAGTATAGCAACATGAGCTATCTGTATCAGCTTTCTGTCAGGAGGCATTACGTCCATAAGATAATTCCTTATCGGAATTAATGCAATGAACATTACGCAGCTTCCGATGAGACTCTTTATAAATGATACAAACATCTCGCGGCCACGCATATTTCCTATTCTTCTCTTAAGGAAGAAACCAAGAAGAGTCATACTGCAAAGACCTGCAACGGAATAAGCGAGTGCCAATCCTTTAGCTTTCCAGAATTTAACAAATATCATACTAAGGATAATATTAAGCGTAAGGATTGTTATGTTGATCCTTACCGGAACCTTAGTTTCATTTATCGCATAAAAACCTCTTGAAAATACAGATCTGCAACAATATCCGACTATACCGATAATGTAGAAGATCATAAGAACAGAAACGGCATGAACATTTTCTTCCGTAAACATTCCCTGTCTGTATAAAGCTCTTATAAGAGGCTCTCTTATAGCCATAAGTCCTGCTGAAGCAGGTATTGTGATGAACATCATGGTTCTCATACTAAGAGAAAGGTCTTTCTTATATTCATCCACCTGTCCCGAAGCGTAATGCTGTGACATTGCAGGGAAAACAGCCAGTGAAATAGTAGCTCCGAAAAGGGTGACCGGAAGCTCTGTAATTGTTGTGGCATTTCCCATAGCGGAAAGAACGCTGTCTCCGAGTCCCGAACCAAAACGTTTTATTACAACCTGATTGATCTGGGTTACGGAAATACCGAGAAGCATCGGCCAGAAAAGTCCGAAGAACTTTCGAACGCCTTCCTGCTTTAGATCAATCTTTGGATAATATCTAAATCCTTCTTTCTTCATAGGCCTGATATGAACAAGAAAGTTCACAAGAGCACCTATAACAACACCTATGGCAAATCCCTCGATACCGAATCCAAAAAATTTCCATAAGAAATATCCTATACCAACCGTACATGATGTATATAAAGCACCACCGACAGATGAAGGAGTGAAATTTCTGTATGACTGACATATACCCTGGGCAACGCCGCATAAACACATGAAAAAGCACTGGAAGAACATAATTCTCGTAAGCTTGACAGCCAGCCAGAATCTGTCACCTGTAAGCTTTGTTATGATCCTCATAAGCTGTGGTGTAAAAATCTCACCGATAAGACACAGACCAAAAGCAAATATGATTGCAAGGTTCATTATGGTACTTGCCATTCTGTATCCCTTATCATCTTCACCATTCGAAATATAAACACTGAATATAGGTATAAATGCAGAACTAAGAGCACCGCCTACCAGCATCATAAATATAAGATCCGGAATAAGAAATGCCGCCTGATAACAGTCCTGATCCGTACCAAGTCCGAAAATAGCATTCATTACCATATTTCGAACTATTCCAAGGAAGCTCGATACAAGGCTTAAAACCGCCATGATAGTAGTGGCCTTAACGAAGCTCTGTCCACGTTGTTTCTTTACTTCTGACATATATTCGATCAACCTTTCAGAATGATTTAAACGTTATTCGATGCACCATTATAACACCAATTTAAAATTTCGTCATTTTATATTTTTCTTTTTCATAAGTATTTAAGAAAAATTAGTACAAAAAATATGTAAATATGGTATTATATTTAACATGAATAAAAGAACTTTAAGAATACTGGAATACAACAAAATACTTAATATGCTTTCTGAATATGCAGCATCTCCGATGGCGAAAAAACGCTGTCTCAGACTCCTTCCGTATAAGGAGCTCGAGAAGATACGCTCACTTCAGGAAGAAACACGTGATGCATCAGAAAGGATCAGAAAAAACGGTAACCTTTCATTCTCCGGACTTACGGATATCGGAGCTTCACTTAAACTGCTTTCCATCAACTCTCCGCTTTCGGCTGCAGAGCTCCTTGGAATCGCTTCAATGCTTGATACAGCTGCCGAAGTGATCAGTTACAGTGAGAAAAGACCTGAAGGCGACGCTCCTATAAGCGACAGTCTTATCAGCTACTTCAGCCTTGTTACCGCATTTCCTGAAATATCATCAGAAATAAAGCGCTGTATCATTTCAACTGATATGATTGCAGATGATGCTTCAAGAGCATTAAAAGAGATACGAAAGAATATTGAGATTTCATATAACAGGATCAGACAGAAGCTTGAAAAACTTATACACTCGGAGGCGGCAAAGGATTATCTTCAGGACTCTCTGATCACAACAAGAAGCGGTCGTTATTGTATACCTGTAAAGTCGGCATACCGTTCAAAGGTTCCCGGCATGATCCACGATCAGTCTCAGACAGGTTCAACATTATTTATCGAGCCGCTTGATGTAGTTAATCTCAATAATGATATAAGAGAGCTTGAAAATGAAGAACATATCGAGATAGAACGTATACTTACCGAACTTTCGGAGCGTTGTGCTTCACATGTTGAAGAGCTTACGGAATGCTTTAAACTTCTTACAGATCTTGATTTTATCTTTGCAAGGGCCAAGTTCAGCAACTCATATGACGGTTCTGAGCCACTCCTCAACGAAGACGGAATCATCGATATCAAGTCCGGCATACATCCTCTTCTGGACAGAAAGACTGCTGTTCCTATCGATCTTAGACTCGGTGAAGACTGCACTCTTCTTATAGTTACCGGACCAAACACCGGTGGTAAGACCGTATCACTTAAGACCCTCGGTCTTCTTACGCTGATGGCTCAGTCAGGACTGCATATTCCTGCAAGATACGGAACAAAGCTTTCTATCTATACTGATATCTTTGCTGATATCGGTGATGAACAAAGTATAGAGCAGAACCTCTCTACATTCTCATCTCATATGAGCAATATTGTATATATACTTAATCATTCGGATGATAAGAGCCTTTGTCTCTTTGATGAGCCGGGTGGCGGAACAGATCCTGTTGAAGGAGCAGCACTTGCAACAGCAATCCTTTCAAATCTCAAGGAAAAAGGAGCAACTGTAATGGCCACAACCCACTACAGTGAGCTGAAGAGCTTTGCTATCGCAACACCCGGAGTTGAAAATGCTTCTTGTGAATTTGACATTTCAACACTTCAGCCAACATATAAACTTCTTATGGGTGTTCCGGGTAAGTCAAATGCATTTGCCATTTCAAAGAAACTCGGTCTTTCGGATGAGATCATCGAAAGAGCCCGTTCGGGAATTGACAAAAATGTTGTCAATGTTGAAGAGCTTATAGCCGATCTTGATAAAGCAAGAAGAGAGGCTGAACGCGATAAAGAAGAGATTGCCAAGAGCCGTCTTGAGATAGAAGATCTTAAGAAGCGCCTTTCCGAACGTGAAAAGGCTGCAAATGAAGACAGACAGCGAATTCTTTCCAAGGCACGCGAAGAAGCAAGGGAAATACTTGAAAATGCCAAGGAAGAAGCTGACAGTGCAATCAGAGATTACAATAAATGGCTTAAAAATCCTACATCTGCAGATGCAAGGAGTATGGAGAAGCTTCGTACCAACTTAAGAGAGAAAGCAGAAAAACTTTCAAACGGCAAGAAGGAAACATCCGGCAAGGTTACTTCCGGACATAAAGCGAAGGATTTCCATATCGGAGATACTGTAAAAGTTATAAGCCTTGATACTGAGGGACATATCCTCGAACTTCCGGATCAGAAAGGTACCGCCCTTGTTGGTATGGGTATCCTCAGCTCCCGTCTTCCTATCTCTGACCTCATAATCATTGATGATGTCAAAGAAGAAAAGGCAGGCAAGAAAGTTGCCGGAAATCATAATTTCAACAAATCCTACAGTTTCAAACCTGAGATTAATCTTCTTGGAAAAACCGTAGATGAAGCTGTAGCTGAACTCGATAAATTCCTGGATGATGCAATGCTTTCACATGCTGAAAATGTTCGTATTGTCCACGGTAAAGGAACCGGAGCCCTCAGAAAGGGTATCCACGACCACCTGAAACGCCTCTCTTACGTAAAGAGCTTCCGACTCGGTGAATTCGGTGAAGGCGATGCCGGTGTAACCATCGTATCATTTTAACAAACAGGGGGTGCATGATGATTAAACAAAAAATACTTATAGTCGATGATGATGAAAATATAGCAGAACTTATCTCACTCTATCTTATGAAAGAATGTTTTGATACAGATATAGCAAATGATGGCGAGACTGCGCTTGAAAAAGTAAAATCTTTCAAGCCCGATCTTATACTTCTTGATCTCATGCTTCCGGGCATCGATGGATATGAGGTCTGCCAGAGGATAAGAAAAACTCTCAGCACACCTATTATCATGCTTTCAGCTAAGGGTGAAGTATTTGATAAAGTTCTCGGTCTTAAGATGGGGGCCGACGACTATATCATGAAACCATTTGATTCCAATGAGCTTGTTGCGCGAGTTCATGCGGTATTAAGACGTTCTGCAACTATAAGTAAGGACGAACCTGCCTCAGAAGATAAGCCTATCGGCAAGGCCAATTATGATCATGACGGCGAATATGTTGAATATGATAACCTGATCATAAACATATCTCATTATACAGTTACACTTGAAGGCCATCATGTTGAAATGCCGCCTAAAGAACTTGAGCTTCTTTACTTTATGGCCAGTCGTCCAAACCAGGTATTTACCCGTGAGCAGCTTCTTAACCAGCTTTGGGGTTATGAATTCATGGGCGATACAAGAACCGTTGATGTTCATGTTAAAAGACTTCGTGAAAAATTATCTGATAAGTATAACTGGACAATTGCTACAGTATGGCGTATAGGATATAAATTTGAGGTAAGATAATATGAAACATTCGATTTTTGATAGGATATATTTATCATTCCTGCTTATACTTATATTCTCTTTCGGAATACTTATTACATTTACAACTATTTCAACCAAAAGAACTCTTACTTCCGAAAAAGAACATACAATGTATAAGGAAGGCGAATTTATAATTAACAATTTCATCCAGAGTTATCTCAACGGACAGATTACAGATGAACAGCTGACATATGATTTCCACATTTTTGCCAATACATTTAACTCAGATATCTGGTATGTAGACAAAAGCGGAATCATAGTTTCTTCATCTGATAGTAATCTGCGAGACAAGCTTCCGGCAGGTATCTTCATGATATCCGGAACCTTCCAGTTGAAGAATAAACATACTGAAACAGGTAACTTTTATAATGTATTTTCACAGGACATGATAACTGTAAATATACCGATGTATACGAACACTGTCCCTTCCGATGGCGAGGATTCAACAGTTAATGAAGTGCAGACCAGAAATGAACCTGCATTCGCAGGAACACTTCTTATACATACACCTGCAACTCAGGTAAATACTCTTCTCAGAAGTATCTTCAGTATTGTTTATCTGCCATGTCTTATAATTATTGTTATTGCCTTTACATTTATACAGATCATTTCCAAAAAGGTCATGTCACCTGTAAAGAAACTCTCGGCTGTAGCCACTGAGTATTCAAAAGGTAATTTCGATACAAAAACAGAGATCAAGTCCGATGATGAAATTGGCCAGCTTGCGCAGTCGATGGAATATATGGCTGAAGAATTATCAAAACTCGAAGATTACAGACGTGACTTTATTTCAAATATTTCCCACGATTTCCGTTCTCCTCTTACATCTATCAAAGGATATGTAGAGGCTATAAAGGACGGTACTATCCCGGTTGACAAGCAGGACAGATATCTCAATATCATCCTTAACGAGACTCAGCGACTCACAAAGCTGACAACCGGTCTTCTGGAGCTTAGTAAATTGGAGAAATACGGTCCATATCTTAAGCTTTCGGATTTCGATCTTATTGATATCATTAAACCTACACTCAATACATTTGAAATGAAATGTATTGATAAGAATATAGCAATCTATCTTAACAACCATGTTGAGAATACGCTTGTAACTGCTGATAAATCAAAGATTCAGCAGGTTATTTACAATCTTATAGACAATGCCATTAAGTTCACTCCTTCAGGCAAGAAGATAACTGTTACCATCACAGACAAGAAAGAAAAGATATTCGTATCAGTTAAAGATGAAGGTGTGGGAATGGACGAAAAGACTCAGAAGAGAATTTTCGACAGATTCTATAAAGGCGATCCTTCAAGAGGTAAGGATAAGCAGGGAACCGGTCTCGGTCTTGCTATCACCAAAGAAGTTATTAAAGCACATAATGAAAATATTGATGTAGTCAGTACGGAAGGTGAAGGTTCAGTATTCACATTCTCACTTACCAAGAAACATATAAAGGGAACAACAGATACTCTGTCTCCTCAAAATGTTTCAGCGATACTGTCTTCAACAAAAAATCTTAAAACAGATAAGAAAAAGGAAAATGATTGAGGCAAAAACCTCAATCATTTTCCTTTTTAATTATTCGGATTACTCTTAGCCTGTGGGATATATTTCCGATGGTCGCATTCTCTCTTCCTCTTCCAAGAGGACTCCATGCCATCGGTACTATATCATTTTTCTTACAGTACTCCGTTGCTGCTTCCTGTGAATAACCCGGATGAAGTTCAAGCTGGTCAACAACCGGCTTAATCTCTGCATTTTCAAGAATATTCTTTAACTAAAGGTCTCTCTGTCTCATAAAGAGAAGCTGTATCAAAAAATCTGTATCCACAATCAATTGCCTGAAGTATTGCCTCCTTATTGTCAGCAAATTCTTCATTGTAAGTTCCAAATCCGATCTTCGGTATCTTAGAACCATCATTTAAAGTAAAAAATTCATTCATTTTGTAATCCCCAAAAACATAAAATAAAACTCTTTTTTACGCATTTAACTCACTGATAAAATGCTCAATACGTGATATAGCTTCACGTAATTCATCTATTGAATATGCGTAAGAGATTCTTACAAATCCCTCGCCGCACTCTCCGAATGCAGAGCCCGGAACAACCGCAAGTTTCTCCTTCCTCAGAAGTTCTGTACAAAACTCTTCACTGCTCATACCGAATTTACTGATAGACGGAAATACATAAAATGCTCCGTGCGGCTCAAAACAAGGAAGTCCCATAACTTCGAACTGCTTCAAAAGGAACTTTCTTCTCTTATCATAAGACTCACGCATATTTGCTATATCTTTGTCGCCTTCTTTGATTGCATTTATCGCAGCATACTGGCTTGTTGTAGGTGCACACATGATTGCGAACTGATGAATCTTAGTCATCTGAACTGCGATCATTTCAGGTGCAAGTGCATACCCAAGTCTCCATCCTGTCATTGCATATGCTTTTGAAAAACCATTTACAACTATAGTTCTCTCTGCCATTCCCGGAAGAGCCGCTATAGAAAAATGTCCTTCGTCACCATATGTAAGTTCAGAATAAATCTCATCAGAAATGACGATTATATCCTTTTCAACCGCAAGTTTTGCTATCGGAATAAGTTCTTCCTTAGTCATGATAGCCCCTGTAGGGTTGTTAGGATATGACAGAATAAGTACCTTTGTCTTATCTGTAATTGCTGCACTTAACTCTTCTGCAGTAAGCTTGAATTCATTTTCATTTTTAAGATTTATGATAACCGGTTTTCCGCCGGCAAGAAGAGTACAAGGTACATATGAAACATAACTCGGCTCAGGTATAATGACTTCATCTCCGGGATTTATAAGTGCCCTGAGAGCAACATCTATACCTTCACTTCCACCTACCGTAATAAGGCATTCCTTCTTAGGATCGTAATTACATCCGTATTTTTTCTTATACCAGTTACAAATTTCCGATCTAAGCTCGATGAGGCCTGAATTTGAGGTATAAAAAGTTCTACCCTTCTCGAGTGAATATATTCCTTCATCACAAATATGCCATGGTGTATCAAAGTCAGGTTCACCGACTCCAAGCGAGATAGCATCAGGCATTTCACTAACTATATCGAAAAATTTTCTGATTCCCGAAGGTTTAAGTTCAGTTACCACTTTACTTAGAGGATTTCTCATAACAGTACCTGTATCCTTTCATCAACATCTTTATCAGATTTAAATATTACATTATGCTCTTTATATTTCTTGAGCACAAAAAATGTTGCAGTAGAAACCACCGAATCCATCGGTGCAATCTTGTCATAAACAAAATGAGCTATATCCTTCATGCTTTCGCCTTCAATTATAAGGATAAGATCATGTGATGCTCCGGACATAAGATATACCGAACTGACTTCATCGAACTTGCTGATCCTTTCAGCTATTCTGTCAAAACCTTCACCTCTGATAGGCGCGATCTTAACTCCGATCTGTGCAGTCACTCTCTCATCATTTTCATATTTATCCCAGTTGATCATCGTATGATATCCACCAATGATACCGGATTTTTCCATTTCCTGAATCTTTTCTTTTACTATATCTTCCTCTGTTCCGAGCATGGCAGCTATATCTTTCGCCGATAATCTGCTGTCTTTCTCAAGAATATTCAGTATACTACCTCTTATATCTTCACTCATTTTGCTGCCTCCTTAATCTTTTAGCCCACTACATTTATCTTCCGATTTATAATTGCATAATTTATTTCTATGTCATAAATCCTATGTAACTCCGGATTCTATAAACACCTGAATCCTGTGTAGTCCGTTTCATATAAACACTTGAATCCTGTGTAGCCCGTTTCATATAAACACCTGAATCCTGTGTAGCCTCGTATCTTATAAACACTTGAATCCTGCGTAGTCCGTTTCATATAAACACTTGAATCCTGTGTAGCCCGTTTCATATAAACACCTGAATCCTGTGTAGCCTCGTATCTTATAAACACTTGAGTTACGGGTTTGTATTAAATAAATATACTGTCTCCGTCAGGAAGATCTATTACTCTGTTGATCTTATATACCTCGGAAGTTATATATCTAAGCTTCTCCTTGGTATATTCACCTGCAGATTTTACTTCCGGATGACAAATACCGGAAATATCATCTCCCGGATTTATTCCTTCTTTTTGATAAAGCATGGCGCTTAGGTTTTTCAGCACTTCCTCCTCATGTTCAGGACTGCATACTGCTATAAGTCCGCCTGTTCCACAAAGAAGATATGGATTAATGCCAAGTGCCTCTGATATCTCTATGGTTTTCTGATCGATAGGAATATTTTCATGTATCACTTTTACTCCGAGACTCGCTCTATCAGTAGACTGATATATGGCTGTATAAATACCGCCAAATGAAATATCATGAACATATTTCGCACCGCTGCCATATGCTGCAGCAGAAAGAGAAGAAATATCAAAATATTCTTTATCTTTTATGATTGCTTCATCAAGATAACTCTCCGGAAGTTTTCCGGATAATCTGTCTCTATGTTCAGTCACAAGATTTGACGCGCCGTAACTTCCTGCATTTCTGCAAATGATCAATCTGTCGCCGGCCTTTATCTTATCGGTTTCATAAACCTTTTTGCCGATGACTCTGACTGATACAGTAACAGCATCATCTTTTAAGGCTCCTGATATTTTCGTATCACCACCGATTATGGATATGCCTTTTTCCGCTGCATAAACAACGATATCATGCATCATTTTTCTGATGCATCCTTCTCTTTTAGAAGCCCCAAGAGTTACGGTTATCTCGGCTGTTACAGGACTTCCTCCTGATGCATATATATTATTGCAGGCTCTTATAAATGCCATATCCATGACACTTATTTCCGTTTTATCTGTCGCACCGGAGCCAATCTCAAAACTGTCTGCATATCCGCTTGCTGTAAGGATTTCATTATCATCAATCTTTATAAGCGACGCATCATTTCCGATGGCTGCTCCATTTATGACTACATCCTTATCTCTACGAACATGTTTCAATACACTTCTTTTTAATACGAGTTCCGAAATACTTCCTTTATTCATAACTTCTCCCGGCCCGATTCTTATCCTATCTACCTGCTATAAGCATTCCGATTATCATTCCGGCAATAAGAAGTATGCATATTGCAGCTGCTATCATTCTCTTCTTCTTACTTCCCTTTTTACTGAAATCTATCATTTTAAATTCTCCTTTCAAAAAAACCTTGTCATTCTTTATCACAAGATTCGTTACACTCTTTTTTGTTCCGATTTTATCCCAAAAATCATTTACGCTCTTCGTAATAATCGATGCTTAGAATTATACATTTATCTTTTATAAGTGTCAAAAATATGTTGCATTACTTTGCCGATTTACATACATCACGAAGAGTGCAATTATCACAATCCGGACGTCTTGCTATACATACTTTTCTTCCGTGAGCTATAACCTGGAAATTATAAAGAATCCACTGCTCTTTCGGGATGATCTTCATAAGGTCGAATTCAACCTTGACCGGATCGTCATTTGAGGTAAGTCCCAGCAATTTTGATACTCTTTTCACATGGGTATCAACAACTATACTTGGTTCATTATAAATATTTCCTCTGATAACGTTGGCTGTCTTTCTTCCCACTCCCGGAAGCTCCACCAACTTATCTATATCCGAAGGAACCTCTCCGTCATACTCCTCCATCAGGACCTTGGCACAGGCTATGATATTCTTCGCCTTATTCTTATAAAATCCTGTGGAATAAATATCTTTCATAAGTTCATTCTCATCAGCCTCAGCAAAGCTTTTAACCGAAGGATATTTCTTATAAAGATCCTTCGTCACCATATTCACTCTTTCATCTGTACACTGTGCAGACAAAATGGTTGCAAAAAGAAGCTGCCACGGTGTCTCATAATGAAGATAGCAATATAAATCCGTGCCATATTCCTTATTCAGTTTTTCCACTACAGCTGCCGCTCTTTCCTTCTTTGTCATCTTGTCTTCCTTTTCGATGTCATTTGAAATTACTGCTCGTGAATCGCAGTTCCCACCATATAATCAATAAACTGCTGGGCTGTTCTTCCCGAAAGGCCGCCATGCATCATTTCCCATTTATTTGCTTCAGCAAGAAGTTTTGCCTCATCAATATCAAGATCCGGATTTCTCTCAGCAAGCTTTTTAACTATTTCGAAGAACTCCTTCTGGTTAGGCTTACTGTAATTAATAGTTACACCGAATCTATCAACAAGGGAAAGTTTCTCCTGCATTGTATCCGAATGATGCTTATCCATATCATAATCATTCTGATCATTCCATGTTTCTTTGATAAGATGTCTTCTGTTTGAAGTCGCATAGATAAGAACATTATCCGGCTTCTCTTCAAGACCGCCTTCTATAACAGCCTTTAAATATTTATACTCTGTCTCAAAATCCTCAAATGAAAGATCATCCATATAGATTATGAATTTATAATTTCTATTCTTTACCTCTGAAATGACAGCTGCCAATTCACCAAGCTGATGCTTAAATATCTCGATCATTCTAAGACCGCTGCTGTAATATTCATTTATTATAGCCTTGATACTTGTAGACTTTCCTGTTCCTCTGTCACCGTAAAGAAGGCAGTTATTGGCCTTTCTTCCCATAACAAAAGCTTCAGTGTTATCACGAAGTTTTTTCTTCTGTATCTCATATCCCACAAGCTTATCAAGAGATGCCTCGTCCGAATTTTTGATAGCTGTAAACTCAAGTCTACCCCTTCTGTCTCTATTTACTCGGAATGCCTTGTTAAGACCGAACATTCCCACGCCATGATCTTTATAGAAGGAAGTGATTATATCAAATATTTCATTTTCATCCTTTGAAGAAGCTATACCATCGCTTATTCTTCGAACATATTTGCTTACATTTCTGTTATAAAGCTGCTCTCTTTTCTCGATTGACTTGTAATCCGTGATGACAGAAAAGCAATCAATGCCCAGCTCCTTTTCAAGCTCGCTGAAATCATATTCCGATATTTCCTTAAATATCTTCATATCATTTTTTGCAAATTCATTTACACTTCCGTCACTTGCGCCTGAACGTTCACATGTCAAAGAAAATGGATTTTCATTCATGATGATATAAAATGCAATATAATCTCTCCAAAGATTCTTATCGAAACCGAAGCTTGTTGCCACTTCAAGCAGATTTCTTATCTCCTGATAAATGCGGCTCACGGTTTCTTCTTTATCTATACAATTATTCTTATAATCATATATGATCCTTGAAACATTATATAAAATACTATTTTCACCTGCGTCTCTATACATAACAAGTTTAGCAAGTTTCTTATACATCTTATTACCTTCCTTCTATATAAATAAGTCATAAACTGTCTTTATAGAGTATATCATAAACCTTCTGTTGTTGATACCTCCGAGATAAACTTCACAGTACCATCTGATATTTTTAATTCAGTTGTCGCAAGTTTACTTCCGAAATACTTATCATGCTCGACAATGATCATTGTAGGCTTATATCTTTCTATCAGTTTTTCAAGCTGCATTCTCGAAAAAACATCAATATAGTTAAGGGGCTCATCCCAAATATAAATATGTGCCGGAGTAATAAGGCTTGTAGCTATAAGCACTTTCTTTTTCTGTCCCTCAGAAAACTCACTTATGTCTTTTTCGAACTGAACTGCATTTAGATCAAGCTTTCTAAGCAATGTAAGTAATAGCGTATAATCTACCCCTTCATTTAGCGCGTAATCTTTAAGCTTTCCTTTTATCCTTGAAGTATCCTGATTGATATATGATACCGTAAGATCCGAAGCCAGATACATCTCCCCGGATATCTTTATATTCTCAGCACTCGCCTCTTCTTTACCAAGTTTTTTAAGTATGGCTTTTATAAGACTTGATTTGCCGCAGCCATTTTGCCCTGAAATAAACATACGGTCTCCGCGATTAAGTTTAAATGAAATGCCGCTTATCACATCGACTTTATCCCCGGAATCTCTGTTGGTTCCATCGCTCCTGCTATCCGAACATTCGCTGCTCACTTCGACTCTGCTGTCGGAATATCCGATGCTTACATCCTTGCACACAATAAGCGTATCTTTATAATGAGTAAGCGGATTGATCTTCAGCTCGCATATGCTTTCAATATCGGCCAAAAGCCCTTCTTTCTCATCTATTTCTTTTTGAATCCTGTTCTGAACGCTTTTTACTCTTGACTGCATTTTCTTTGTCTTCGCACCGATGTAAGATCTGGTGCTTATACATCTTTCAGGCTCTTTTAATGGATCAAATCCGATCTTGGTACTTTCATTTTTAATAGCCCATCTGGACATTCTGTCAGCTGCTATTTTAAGTTTGACTATCTCTTTTTTGTGCTTTTCATTTTCAGCTAATTTAAAAGCATCTGTTTTTTCTTTATTCTCCAGCCAGCTGCTGAAATTACCTGTCTGAACTTCTATGGACGAACGGTTCAGTACAAGCACATGATCGACACATTCATCAAGCAGATCTCTGTCATGGGATACAAGTATAAATCCCTTCTTTCGCGCCAGATAATCCTTTATAATATCGCGCCCGGTTATATCAACATGATTTGTCGGTTCGTCGATCAAAAGAAAATCATTATCTCCCGAGAAAAGAACCGAAAGCATAACCTTTGTGCGTTCACCGTGACTTAATGTAATAAATGGTCTATAAAGTATCTCACTGTCCAGCTTTAATTCAGACAGTTCAATCATAACTCTCCAGAACTCCACACCCGGTTTCCATTTATCCATAAGATCGATTGCCGTAATCTCTTTATCATCCTTATCAAATGTATAAGGAAAATAATCAAATTCGACACTCTTGGATATAGCCCCCTCATATTCCAGTTCACCTTGAAGAATCTTCAGAAATGTTGTCTTTCCTTTTCCATTTCTTCCTACGAATCCTAACTTCCAATCCGTATCAACCAAAAATGATACATTATCAAATATATTATCGAAACTACCTTCATAGCAAAATGTTAGATTTGAAACTTTTATTAATGACATATAATCTTCTCCCTTCCGATAAGCAGGATGGATCATGCACAGGTAATCATCATGTTCTGTTTCACCAAAAAGTTTCATATAGAACAGCGATTTCTGCTTTATCAAAAACATAATTACATATAAAGCAAAAATGCTACGGAAAAAATCCGTAGCATTAATAACCGAAATAAAGAGTCTTAATTAAGCTCTTATCACAATATATAATAAACGCAATGAATTTTCCTGCTATATCCATCCAAAAATAAGCATAATTATCCTAATGCTATTAATGGGTATCTTAAATTATTAGCAAGAAAATCTCTTCATTGGTATCCTCCGTTACTTTATTTTTTTTGATTGTATAATACAATTTCACTTATTGTCAACTAAAAAAGATGCGCCGCCAAAACACATCTTTTTTAAAGTTACTGAGCCAGGCCCTCGAACTCCTGTCTCATCTTGATTCTCTTTCGTTCTTCAATCATATCTACTTCTTCAGGAGACAAAAACCTAAGAGGTTTTTTCTTTTTCTTCTCCTCAACAACGACTTTGGATTTTGAATTACCTACTAATTCCAACAAATCCTGGTTGATGGAAACCTGAGTTTTTTTTGCGTTCTGCTCTCTTTCCATCTGTGCCTTAATTGTAGCAATCAATGTTGCCTTCTCATTATTTGCCACGTGAAACTTACCTCCTAAACATAAAGCCCTTATGCATATGAAATGCATTTGATAACCGAACTATCGTTCAATAAATACTTTATCACCTTCAATACTTTGTTTTTTCCGACTCTCTCTTAAAAAACTTTAACCTCACTACATAAATAAATATGCAAGATCATAAACTCACGCCCCGTTTATGACTCTTGGAATATGATAATACATACGATATGCATAAATCAACAAATCTAATTTGTGCATTTTGACGAATAATTTTGGCTATATTTAATTCTAAATAAATTATTAACATTCATTTCAACCGGTACCGATTTCTGCTTTTCCCTATATTTTTCGCGGATTTTCGGCTATTTTCGACAAATAAAAAAGGATCAATGCAATATGAAGATTTACACATTGATCCTGTTTCATTAATAAAATCTT
The DNA here is from genome assembly GCF_900167085.1 of Eubacterium ruminantium. Classification (GTDB taxonomy): domain Bacteria; phylum Bacillota; class Clostridia; order Lachnospirales; family Lachnospiraceae; genus Eubacterium_Q; species Eubacterium_Q ruminantium. The sequence goes on along the minus strand of NZ_FUXA01000004.1, from coordinate 127,841 downwards.
AACATTTGTTTTTAGGCCTTCAAACCCTGCAAATCACTCATTTTTTCGGTCTTTTTCGTTATAACAGGCGTTATAATTCTATTTTGTCCATTTGTATAACTGAGCATAAAGACCGTCCTTCTTCATAAGTTCATCATGAGTACCGCTTTCTTCTATTCCATTTTCGGATAGAACAAGTATCCTTTCAGCATTTTTAATCGTTGAAAGTCTATGTGCTATAACAAATGTTGTTCTGTTGGAAGCCAGTCTTTCCAAGGATTCTTTGACTATATTTTCACTTTCATTATCAAGAGCACTTGTTGCTTCATCAAATATAAGAATCGGAGGATTCTTCAAAAATACTCTTGCAATAGACAGTCTCTGCTTTTGTCCTCCGGAAAGCTTAACTCCTCTTTGTCCGATATCGGTATCATATCCATTCGGAAGTTCCATGATAAAATCATGAGCATTTGCCAGCTTCGCAGCCTCTATAACTTCCTCTCTCGTAGCCCCGGGCTTACCATATCTTATATTGTCATATACGGTTCCCGAGAAAAGATAAACATCCTGCTGAACTATACCTATATTCTCCCTGAGGCTCTGAAGAGTTACATCTCTTACATCTTTTCCGTCTATCTTTATGCTTCCATTAGTAACATCATAAAATCTTGGTATAAGGCTGCAGAGAGTCGTCTTTCCACCTCCCGACGAACCTACAAGAGCAACATACGAACCTGCTTTTACATCCAGATTTATGTGTCTTAAAACTCTATGTTCTGTATCTTTATATTTAAATGATACGTCATCAAAAACTATATCTCCTCTTACATCCTTAAGAGGTACCGCATTCTTACTGTCTTTGACATCCGGCTCAATAGCCATGATCTGCATAAATCTTTCAAAGCCCGAATATCCATTCTGAAACTGCTCCGTGAAATCGATCAGGGTTCTTATCGGATCAGTGAAAATATTGATATAAAGCAGAAATGCCACAAAATCCGAAACATCTACTTTATTCTTCGCAATAAGTACACCACCGCTCATAATTACAACTACATTTATGAGCATCGTAAATGCTTTCATTCCCGAATGAAAAAGTCCCATATAATAATAGCTCTGCTTCTTGGCCTTCAGGAATCCGTCATTTCCAACCTTGAACTTTTCTCTTTCAATATCTTCATTTGCAAATGATTTTACAACTCTTATTCCCGAAAGGTTATCCTCAATCTGAGTATTTATCTCAGCTATCTGAACCCTGTTTTCCATAAATGCTTTCTTCATTTTCTTATTCAGGAAATAAGAATAGATAAACATAACCGGCACAAGTACAAATGCAGCTATAGTCAGATAACCGCTTATATTCATAAGGATGATAAATGCTCCAAGTATCTTGATAACTGAAATTGCTATATTTTCAGGTCCATGATGAAGAAGCTCGGAAATATCAAAAAGGTCCGATGTGATCCTGCTCATAAGCTGACCGACCTTCTGCTCATCAAAGAATGAAAATGATAATTTCTGATAATGGGCAAATATCTCAGCACGCATGTCATATTCCATTTTCGCTCCCATGACGTGACCGATGTTGATAATATAATAATTCGCAAGACACTGGATCAATGTAAGAGCAATAAGCACTCCGCCGATTATCAGAACTCTTTTGACAGCCTCATTTGAGGACATATTTATAATTTCCGAAGTTATATATCTTACTGCAAGAGGGATCACCAAACTGATAATGGACGCTAAAAATGCAAAGAACATATCCGTAAGGAACGTTCCCATATAAGGTTTATAATACCCTGCCATTTTCTTCAGATTATTCTTCATAGTGCCCTCCTTACTCTTAAGTGATACATTTTAGAGTATAATTTAGAGGGCATTCTGTCAATCGCCTCGTGGTATATAATTTTATGATCGTAGATCCGTTATTGTAAATTGTAATAAGATAAATACCGTTATTGTAAATTGTAATAAGATAAATATTTGTTGGAAAAAATAAAAGATGTGCTATAATACTGATACTTTATGATATGTGAGGAAGAAAATGAGTTCAGAAATAGTTTTGCAGCAGATGGGCGTCATCACCATACTTGTTGCAATAGGAATATATTTATACAAAAGAAAAACCATAGATGACACCGTTTCTCAAAAGCTTTCCGTGATCATCATGGATATTTGCAACCCGGCTCTTATACTTGCGTCAATCTTATCCGGAAATATCACTGCCACACATAAGGACCTCATTACAGCGCTTATTCTCGGCGCTTCATTTTATGCAGGCCTTATTATACTCGGCTTCATACTTCCGAAGATACTTCGATGCGACAAATATAGCAGCAGATTTTATAATCTTATGACCATTTATACCAATGTCGGTTTTATCGGTCTTCCTGTTGCAAGGGCTATACTTCCGGAAAATGCGATCCTTTATGTTATCGTATGTAACGTAATGTACAGCCTTCTTTTCTATACTCACGGACTTGTGGTTCTCAGTAACGGAAAAGAAAAAATGAAATTCAGCAAGATCTTCAGTCCGGGAACGATCACAGCAATCCTTGCCCTGGTTGTATTTTGGTTTGATTATAAACCACCGAGAATCATCAATGACAGTATCAGTTTCATAGGAAATGCAACTGTATTCCTTTCAATGACTCTTCTCGGTGTAAGTATCGCAAGATCTAATTTTATTAAAGGTTTCAAGAATATCCGTATCTGGCTTTATATAGCTATACGAATGATCATAGTACCTATAGGATTATTCTTCGCACTTAAAGCCATGAAATTTAATTCTGTAACTATACTTGGGCTTTGCCTTATGGCTGCAATGCCTGTGGGAAATCTCCCTCTTATACAGTCGGAAAAAATGGGTGAAGACACAGAGATATTATCCAATGCCATTGCAATATCGACAATAGTGTCGATTATTTCCATTACGGTTCTTATGTCTGTATTTTCAGCGAATGTATAAAATGGTTTGTGCCTTTTTATCATACAACGAGATTATTGAGCCATATTTTCTTTTTGATAAGTATATATCCAATAATTACTTTTATAATGTCCATAAGCTGTATTATCAGATATATCGTAAATATCGAAAGGTTTGTCAAATTACATAAAATCAATGCAAGTGTTACAGCTACGGCCCATGTATATCCGCTGTCAAAGAAAAGCGTTATAAGCGTTTTTCCTCCGGATCTCAATGTAAAATATAAAGAATTCAAAAATCCCTGAAGCGGGAAAAATGCCGCGGTTATGATAATGAATCTTGTTCCGTATCTTTTTACTATATCTGTTGTATCATAAGCCTTCGGGAATATACCGGATAGGGAAATAAGAATAGCCGTCAGGATTATACATATAGTCCCGGTAAACCACATAAGTTTAATGGCACTTTTTTCAGCTTCATCATACTGTGAAGCTCCAAGCATCTGTCCGATGATTATACCAACGGCACCTCCCATAGCGATAAATACAACATTCAGAAGGTTGCATATTGCATTTGATATATTCATTCCTGCAATAACTTCAAGTCCTCTAAGTGAGTAGCACTGAGTTAAAACAGCAATTCCTCCGGCCCATGAAAATTCATTTATAAATATCGGAAATCCCTTTTTAATAACTGTAAATGCAACATTCTTCGGAACTTTCAGTGTTCTGTAAATATTCTTAAGGAACTTATGCTTATCGGTTCTTAAATGAGCAGACGTAATGATAACCGTCATTTCAACAAATCTTGCAATTACTGTTGCAACTGCAGCACCCCTTACTCCCATTTTAGGCGCACCGTATTTACCGTAAATAAGTAAATAATTCAGTACAACATCAGTCGCAACGGAGCATATACCTGCTATCATAGGTTTTATACTTTCACCGGTTTCTCTAAGACTTGATGCATAAACCTGCGTGATCGTAAAGAAAATAAATCCTATGATCATTATCCACATATAGCTCATTCCAAAATCGAGAGTTTTCACCTTATCAATCTCTTCGCTATTTCCGTGAAGATACAGATTTATAAGATTTTTTCCAAAGAGTATAAATACTATCGTTCCAAGTATTGTGCATGTCAGTCCTATCCAGAACTTCAATCTGAATATCTTCCTGACTCCGTCAATATCACCCTTACCAAAATACTGAGCACTATAGATGCCCGGTCCGGACAAGCCTCCGAATATAGCAAGATTGAAGACAAATATAAGCTGTCCAACTATGGAAACAGCTGTCATTTGCTCAGTTCCAAGGCTTCCAACCATAAGATTATCAACGAGTCCGACAGCATTGGTTATACCATTCTGTATCATCATCGGAACAGCCAGTATAAGTGCCTTTTTATATATACTGTTTTGATTTTTATTTGCGTACTTCATAACTTTATCACCTAATTCAAATTTCTTACCTTTATTGTCTGTTCAAAATCCTATCGTTTCTACAGAAAATATATCGTTTTTTAACTCTATCGTCCCTGTAAAATCTATCGTTCCCGTTAAAATCCCATAATTTTCCAAACTACTATTGCTGAATAATATAATATAAATATAGTATCAGCATTATCGAGATTAACAAACATCAAAATTTTATTCAATATACTCTCAGTATAAAAATATAAAAATTCTTACATCATTTTTTATAATTCAAATCGGTACGACAAAAAACGGGTCATATCTTTCGAGATACGACCCGGCTTTTCTTATATTATTTATCCTTCACCGTTTTTAATTTAGAATTCCGTAACATCGATCTTGCACATCTTGCGACCTTTGAAAAATATCAGTGGTCCTACAACAAGTACATTTCCTATTATAACTCCAATCACTCCGATGATTGAAAAATACGGCAGATACATTCCCTTTGGTTTGTAGAGCATTTCATTTAATATAAATGACGCAAGGAATATAACTATTGTACCAATTACGATAGCGATAAAATCCATGGTAAGAAGCTCATTCGCCACTTTTCGCCTTATCATTTTCTTTGATATTCCTATCGCACCATAGATGGCGAATTCATAATTTCTCTTAATATACTGTCCCGTAATTACAGAGTTAAGAGTTACAGCTATCATTATTGATATGATAGCCACTACAGCATAAAATATATACTTCACTGAACCTAAAGGTCCTTCAAGTCCATGCTTTACCCCATCTCCTACCGCAATGTTTCTATCACCTATGATATTTCTGACATAATTTCTAAGCTCATCACCTGACATCGTGTCACTCATGATCATCATATTGTACCAGTCGTCAGGATCAGGCTCTTCATAAATGTAAAAGAATACAAAACTATCATCATCTATCAGAGCATCAAGAGTAAAAAGTCCATCCTTAAATGTATCACCGATATTCTTATTAAGATTGTCAGCATACATCCTGCTCATAACCACACTATGATTTTTCAGATTTGTATAATCACATTTGATCCCCAAACGTTCAAATACAACTTTCATATCATCAACACTTTTAAATGAGATGGAAGGTCCTCCCATTTCAAATCCCATAGTTGTTTTCCATAATTCTCCGCCGAAACTATGACCTGACTGTCCAAACACAATTAAATTTTCATCAGCGTTGATTTCATTAACAAAGTCTCTATATTCATCAATATTCGGTGGTACAACTGTGGCAATCGCCATCTTGTCATCATATTCTATTCCTTTGCCCCAGTTCCACCACAGGCTTTCGATATAATTACCCACCATATACATCATGGTAGTCAGTAACATCATAAAGATAATGATTATCGCTCTTCCCTTATTCTTTTTTATATAATATCCTGCTGAAAAAGGCTTCATCACTTTATCCCTTTCTATTAATTTCCGGAATTAACACCGCTGATCTTTCCATCCCACATCTCGATCAAGATATCGACATCACTTAATACTGTTCTATCGTGTGTAACAACTATTACCAGTCTGTCATTAGAATATTTCTTCAAAATCTTCATTACATTAAATGAATTTTCATGATCCAGTGATGCTGTAGGTTCATCAGCAAAAAGAACTTTCGGATTATTGATCATAGCTCTTGCTATAGCAACTCTCTGACACTGTCCGCCGGAAAGCTTCGCCGGTTTTTTTCTAAATTCAGCTTCCTTTAAGCCAAGCTGCTTCATATATGTTTTTGCATTTTCAACCAATTCTTCAGTGCTGTCGGTTCCTGCAACAAGTATATTATCAAGGGCGCTCATATAAGGAACCAGATAATGCTTCTGGAATACAAATCCGAATTCTTTTCTTCTGAGCACTTCCCGCTCCCTGTCCTTTATAGAGGTAATATCTTTATCTTTATATTTTATTACTCCTTCTGAAGGCTTTTTAAGCGATGACATGCAGTACATAAGGGTACTTTTTCCGCTTCCTGAAGGGCCTATTATACCTACCAGTCCCGTGTCCGGCAGTTCAAGGTTTATACCATCAAGCGCATATAATTTATCATCACTTTCCATGTCATATATCATACTAAGATTTTTTATCTCAAACATATCTTAATCCTCCATCATATCAATCGTTTTTATCTTATTGATTGCAAGAATAACAGGAATCTGCAGAATACCGATTATCACGATTAAAGCAGCAAATATAAATTCCAGCTGTTCTGTCAAAAGCCATTTTGACTTAAGACCGCTCGGGTAGATCATTGTCACATCAAAGATTTTCATTACGCCTAAGGTAATAAAGAATCCAATAATGACCCCCGCCACAATCATAAAAAGCAATTCCTTCATGATCATCATATATACATCTTTTCGTGAATATCCCAAAGATGTATAAAGGCAGTATTCATTAACTCTATTTCGTAAAAATGAAATATATGCGATGATAAGAGATATTGCGAGAAACACCACAACAACCAAAATAATTCCTTTTATAACCGGTACCATGGCTCCTTCAACTTCATCCTCATAGAATCTCCGGCCTTCCGTAAGATCATCGATATTATCCTTTTCAGAACACTTTAATCCGATCTTTTCAGCCAATTCATAGAATGATGCGGTATCTTTATTACAAAGTATTATCATATAATAACCGCAGTTTGTTCCTGTTGGGGTTCCTACCACAGTAAGATTATCAGACTTAACAACACCCACGACCTTGAAACCTCTTCCATAAGTATCACTCATGAAATAATCACCTATTTTTATGGACTGATTTTTCATAATAGCTTCGTCGGCTACAATCTCACCTTCCGCTTCCGGGAGTCTTCCGTCTATAAGCTCTGCACCGGAATGTTCAAGAATTTCAGGAACTTTTTCAGGAGCTACCAAAGGGAATATATAACCTGTTTCACCTATCAAAGCTTCATAATTCACATTGAGAACCTGCTCATACGGATATACCTTGTCTATTCCGTCTATCGCCTCAAGCTTTTGGGCCAGCTCTTCCTTTGCGGCAGTTAAATCCTCAGTGAATTTAATAAAGCCTTCTCGCCCTTCTTCATAATCATCCCTGTTTACACCCAAAGTTTCCATACTTAGGTCTACATAAATGATATTTTCTCTTTGAGAGATGATCGAAGTCTTAGCACTTTCAACATTTACATATAAAGCAAATGCTACTATATACATGACCATAAATGTCATGGCCAGCGAGCTTATAAGCACTCCACATATCTTTTTATTATTTTTTATATACTTCATAGCCGATAGACGACTCTTCATTTTTAATTTCCTCCCTGCAAAAAATGAAAATTGTATAATTTATTTCACCTCAAAATCAAATGACCCATTTGTGCATGTCCCCTTTGTCTTGATGACAACATAAACACTTCCTTTATTCACGGAAACCGAAGAAGTATCGACCTTTTCTCCGCTCTTTACAGTAAAAAGTTCTTTCTTATCCCCATCATCTACATAAACAGTAATCTCACCTTTTTCAACATTCCCCTTATACTTAATAACTCCATTAGCTTTTTTGCTTTTAAGCTTAAATGCTAACTGTCCTTTTAATTTATAAAAACTTGTACTTGCGCTCTTTGAGGTATTACTTCTTACAAGAAGTACTGCACTATAGCTGGATGAATATTTATCACAACCAGTCAGTCCAAAGCATAATATCATAATTATCATTACTGCCATCAAATATTTTTTCTTCATATTCAAAATCCCCTTTCAAAATGAGGTAGTATTGGTATCATGTAGTCATTTTCTTCACTTATAATATCATCCGTCTTCACATCAAAATAGTGACCGCGGTCATATTTATATATATGACTACGGTCACTATTTATTCTGCTATTTCTAAAATTTTATATATCAATATCTTCCTGAAAATCCTCCGGAAGCATAATCCGATCAGTATCATATCCTTCTCTTATTAAATATACAGATACTGAGTATCAACATGAAAAGCGATACTGCCCCGGCGATCACAGCCGGTATCAGATAATCCTCAACCGATACCGTACCTTTAAGTATTTCAACTCCGTCAGTCAGCCTGAGGCATATATATTTTCTGATTTTCGGAAACATCCCCGCAAGCACCATAATGATATAGAACAATCCTGTTCCTGCAAGAACGATACCTCCGGATCCGGACATGCTTGATACAAATATCAAAGCAGAGATCATCAGTATTCCGAAAAGCCACCAGAAAAATGCGGCCATCTCGATATTATTTGCAATACTGTTATCCCAGTAAAATTCATTATATCCATATGTGATTCCGAAACACATCCAGTAATATACGCTCCAAAGGACTATCATCATAAAGTATTTTGAAATGATCACCTTGCTTCTTTTAAGTCCCTTTGTAAGAGTTAGTATTATTGTTCCGGATTCCAGTTCCTTTGTTAAAATACTGCCCATCATTAATATAAATGATATCAGTCCCAGCGGTATATTCTTATAAAACTGCTCCCATGAATTGAGTGCATTAGCAGATATTTTGCCAACAACAAATCCCTGATCAGCCAATTCCCCTGACAGCTTTTCAAGTATTACCGGAGTAAGCTTCGTGATAAAAGGATTCATAATCCCTATTAGCGCAAATACTCCCAGTAATATATATATTTTTCCTGACCGGTACTGTTCTTTGAATTCTTTACCGATCACAGCATTAAGACTTCTCACTCTCCGGTCACCTCCAAAAATATATCTTCAAATGATGGTTCAATTCGCTCCATTTTATGAATCATAATATTATTATCAGCGATAAAATAAATAAGCTCAGCATACTCGCCTTTACTCATATCAAACTTCATATTATTATTTATATCTTCACCGGAAACTGCATCATTAAACTTCTTAAGAAGCTTTTCTTTAACCTTGTCTGAGATGGCATCATATTCAATATATAATTCTTCTGATCTGTATCTATCCCTTATCTCATCCGTTTTGCCCGAAAGTTTTATAACTCCGTCACTAAGAAATGCTATATCTGTACATATTCTCTCAACATCAGTAAGAATATGTGTGGAAAATATAACCGAGGTCTCATCCTTAACAGAACTCAGTATATCAAGCACGTCTTTTCTTCCTACCGGATCAAGTGCGGAAGTAGGCTCGTCACATATAAGAAGTTTAGGTCGGCCGAGAAGAGCCTGCGCAATACCGAGCCTTTGCTTCATACCTCTCGAGTAACCCTTTATCCTGTGTTTTTCTTCTGCAAGCCCTACCTTTTCAAGAAGTTCCTCACTTCTGTCTTTTATCTCATTTTTAGGAAGTCCCGTTATCTCTCCGCAAAATCTAAGATATTCTCTTGCATTCATAAATGAATAGAATTCAGGAACATCCGGAAGATAACCAACAAATCTGTTAGTCGGTGTATTTCCAAATACAACCTTCTCATCACCGACATATATCTCCCCTTCATCGGCCTTAATAAGCCCAAGTATCATCTTCATAACAGTTGTCTTTCCTGCCCCGTTTCTTCCGGCAAGTCCGAAAATGCTATGACTTGGAATGTGCATATCAAGCCCTTTTATGACTTCCTTATCTCCAAAACTTTTCTTTAACCCACTAATCTTCAGCATAATTCCCTCTTTTTATTCCTCTTCTTTTCCAAGAACAAAATATAATACAGGTCCTAATATAGTGATGAGTGAAACAAGTAACCAGATCACTCTATTTCCTCTTTTGTAATTCTTATGTCTAAAAATGTGTATCCATGCTGCTAAAAGAAGAGCAACTTCAACTAAAGCCAGCGGAATGATAATGGGAAGATATTCCTTAATATCCGCAAATGAAATATTTCCAAAATTAATGGTTCCCATGTCTTTTAATAAATTCATATCGAATTCCTCCTTGTATGTTCATGACTGTTTTGTATGTACCAAATATAATATTGTCCGGTTATCATTACAATGAACCCTGAGTTGACAAGTCTCTGAAAAAGCACGTAAATACGTCACTCTACCAGCGGTTGATATGATTTTATATATCTATTATACTTAAAAAAACTCCGAAAGAAAACCCTTCGGAGTTTTTTTAGATTATGATCATTTCCGGATCATAAATCGATTTATTAAACTTTTCTTCTTAATGATACATTGTTATCGATCTTATTAAAGTATGCCGAAATCTTTTCAAGCGCTTCTGCAACACTGCATTCAATATCGAATACAGATATGGTTTTTCTTTCAAACTGCTTCTGCGCCTGGAAACCGACCTTCTTACATACTACACAACGACAATCATCAATAAGTGTTACTCTCTCCTCAACTGCCGCACCGCCGCCACATCTATGGCCGTTTCCGGAACATCCGTCTGACTTACAGCCTTCTGCATTACAGTTTGCTGCATTTCCCTCAACCTGTTCCTTTTCGCTTGCCTGCGTAGTTCTATCCTCTATCTTTTTATATTCGAGTCCGTCAACCTCATAGATGGTAAAACTTGTAACCTCACCAAATTTCAGGTCAACATTTACTCCATCAGAAGTTCCGACTGCAATCTTATATGCCATTGCAAAACCTCCGTTATAATATTAGTTAAATCTTGAGACAGCAACTGTATAGATATCTTCAATAAGTCTGATACCACCTGCATAACCTACATAGAAGTTATCAAATACTACCTTATCCTGTACAGGCCATGAGATATTAAGGAAGTTTCCTTTAAGATTTTCTGTTACTTCCTTCTCATAGTATCCGCCAAGAACAAGTGGATATCCATGATAATCATGATTCTTGATCTCTTCATGAATCTTATAACCATCAGTTTCAAATGAAACCTCAGCTTCAAGATTGTAGTTAAGCTTCTTGAATTCTTCTCTGATATCTTCCTGATAATTCTTAGGAGTATCATCTACTACGAACTGCTTAGCAGGTGTAAGTCCGAGATCATTTACAAGGAACTTAGTGATTGCAAGTGAATACTGAGCATCAGCTACAACTGTGAACTGCTTATTGATAACTCGGTTCTCAAGGAAAAGATCTGCATATCTTTCAATAAGATAGTAGAAATAATCCTCATGTTCCTTTATAACAGCTTCAACCTTAGCTTCCTCAACTCCGGCAAACTTACCAACTTCTCTGAGGAACTTGCTTGTCTCTGTTGCACCGATAGGAAGTGTCTTATAGTGTAAATAAGGTGTTCCGAATTTCTTCTCTAACTTCTTAACACTTGAAAGACCAACCCATGGAGATACAAGGAGATTGAATTCAGCTTCAGGAATCTTATTGATATTATCGATTCCTCTCTGATATCCGAAAATAGTATTTGGTGTAAGACCAAGTTCAGCTACAAGCTTCTCAAGCTCTCTTATATTTCCTAACCAGAAAAGATCCTGATATGGAACGTCAGCCCAGATATTTACAAGACCTTTCTGCTTTTTATCTGACTTCTTAAGGTACTGATCGATTATCGCATTAACAACCTGCTCATGACCTTTGAAGTTATTTCCCTTAAATCCTGCTGTTGGAGCATAGATAACAGGCTTATCGCTGTCAGCGAATCTTGAAACCACTTCACCTGAATCATCACCAACGATTTCAGGAATACATCCTGTAAGTACTACATAAAGATCTGCATCAATAACTTTGAGCGCATTCTCTATAGTAGAATTAAGTTTCTTAACACCACCAAATACAACGTCCTTCTCATTGATACTTGTACATGGGAAGATATTTGGTGAGAAATATCCTGAACTTCCGATAGACTCTGAAAGCTTCTGAGCACAACCGGGACCGGAATGAAGAATAGGTAAGGCACGTGTTATAGCCTGTACACTCTGCATTGCGCCTAATGCACATTTATATCTTTGTTTATCTAATAGTTTAGCCATTAATTTGCCTCCTCTAAGAAAGTATCCACATTCTGCTCATACCACCAGTCTGTGTATGGAAGCTTTGATCTCTTGGCAAGATTCTCTTCAAAGCTTCTGTTATTTATAGCATCAAGAATATTCTTTGCAAACTCTAAAGTATGCTTATAACCAAACATTGTATACTCATCAGCAACATAAACAGCAGGTGTACCATTCTTGATAGCCCATACTGTTGAGCCCGGATGACGAGAGAAATAAACATCCGGATTGTACTTCTTAAGGATGTTCATAACCTCATAGTTCTGCTGATCCGCAACGCTGGCTTCGAAATCAATATCATTTTCAAGAAGGTACTTCATTGAAGGTGGAACATCTCCATTTTCATACTTCTTGTCATAATGCCATGCAAGTGCCCATACAACCTTAAGTCCAAGTTCATCAAGAACACGTGAAACTTCGAATGTATAACCAGGACCCATACCAAGAACTGCTGTATGTCCTTCAAGCTGCTTCTTAACTTCCTCGATCTGAGGGAGATAGATTGCTCTCTGCTCTTCGATATACTTCTCAACCTTATCTAAGCGGCCTGTAACTCTTCCGATTTCTCTGAGCCAAGCTTCAAATCCCTTGATACCGCACTGATTGATACTTCTGATATAAGGAACACCGTACTTCTCTTCAAGAGCATTTCCGATGTAGTTACCAAGAGTACCACAGATACATGTAGTAGCTACACTCTCTGAAAGATGTGATAACTCTTCAACTGTTGAGTTACAATATAAGAATACAGGCTCAAGATCAAAGTTCTTAAACATCTCAATGATCTCAGGTCTTGCACTTTCGAAAAAGTTCTTGAAGTTGATCTTATTTGACTTAACTCCTTCTCTAGGTGGCTGAACAATTTCCTGTAATACAGCATGGTCAGAAATATCAAAACCTGTTGCCCAAATTCTTGACTTGAAACCTTCGCAGTGAACAGCAACGATAGGAACTCCAACTTCGTCTCTTACTTCATCTACTATACTGTCGATATCTTCACCGATAATACCTGTTGCACATGAGCTTGATACAAATATTGCCTTTGGTGAATATCTCTTATTAACCTCAAGAATAACTTTTCTTAAAGTCTCTGTTGATCCGAAAATAGTATCATTTTCGTTCATGTCTGTGCCGACATAAATAGTATTACTTGTTACGCCACGCTTCTTAGCCATAACTCGTGACATGTAGTATGAACCGGCCCCTGAAACAGAACATCCGGCCGGTCCGTGATGGATGATCGCAACATCACGTATTGCTGCAAGCTGTGAAAGTCCGCACATTGAAAGACATGTACTTGACTGAGAGAAACATCTGGAACATCCCTTAAGAGTTCCACATTCACTCTTCTCGGCCAGATCTTTTAATGAACCAACATAGCCTGTAATTGAACCAATTCTGTTTTCTCTTGTGGCTATATTTGAATTACTAAGATTAATTGCCATTATTTTTTCTCCTATCCTTGATATTCCTCATTGAAAAGATTTGTTGATAAATATCTAAGACCTGTATCAGGAAGGATTGCTACGATTGTCTTTCCTTCATTTTCCGGTCTCTCAGCAAGACGTGTAGCTGCATGAATTGCTGCACCTGATGATGTACCGATAAGGATACCATCTGACTTAGCAACTTCTCTTGCTGCTCTAAATGCTTCTATAGTCTCAACTTCAACCTTTTCATCATATACATTTAAGTCCATTGTTGAAGGAACTCTCTCTGCCGGAACACCTTCGAAAGGATGTACACCTGTGATTTCTTCCGGTTCAGGATTAGCTTCGCTTGGAATTGAATTTGGACCAGGCTGAATAGCTACTACCTTAATGTCAGGATTCTTGCTCTTTAAGAACTTACCTGTTCCTGAAACTGTACCCCCTGTACCAACGTTAGCTACAAGGATATCTACATTTCCGTCTGTATCATTCCAGATCTCAGGACCTGTTGTTGCTTCATGAACCCCTGGGTTTGCAGGGTTTGCTGTCTGATCTACGAAGAAGATATTCTCTTCCTTAGCAAGTACTTTTTCTCTGAGAGCACCGATTGCTGCAACGAAGTCTCCATTTGTCTCTTCCAATACTTCAGCAATTACAGGAACTGTAGAAAGCTTAATTGGCTCACCACCAAATGCTCTGATTACCTGGAATCTTTCCTGGCTTACATTATCCTGGATATATACTCTGAACTTATATCCCTTAGCTGCTGCTATAGCTGCAAGTCCGATACCTGTATTACCACTTGTTGTCTCAACTACTGTATAGCCCGGCTTAAGAAGACCCTTCTTCTCAGCATCCTCTATCATGGCAAGTGCAATTCTGTCTTTAACGCTCTGATTTGGGTTAAAATACTCAAGTTTAACAAGAATCTTAGCCTTAAGATTGTGATTCTTCTCGTAATTTGTAAGCTCAAGAAGAGGTGTTTTTCCTACTAATTCTGCAATTGATGTGTTGATATTTGCCATAGTGCACGTCCTTTCTAAATAAATATTTATATACGTAATAATTATCTTTTTTATTTCATGATCTAGGTGTCAAAAATACTTTTGAAACCTTTTATTCTGTAATAAATTTACTGATCTGACCAAGTAATTAAATTAAGTGATCAAGTTAAGTGATCAAGTCAAATGATCAGGCTGAATGATTAGATCTTGTAATCATCAGCAAGTTCCATCATACCGAACTCCATAAGGATCTCTTCGAGTCTTTCCTGAGTCATTGGTGTTGGGATAACGAAATCTTTATTCTCGATAACAGCCTGAGCAAGGTTTCTGTATTCCTGAGCCTGGTTTGAATCAGGTCTGTACTCGATAACTGTCTTCTTGTTGATCTCTGCATGCTGAACGATGTTGTCTCTTGGTACGAAGTAAAGAAGCTTTGTTCCAAGTTCCTTTGAGAATGCACGGAGAAGATCCAACTCTCTGTCTACGTTTCTTGAGTTACAGATGATACCACCAAGTCTAACTCCACCTGTTCTTGCATATCTCTGAATACCCTTTGAAATGTTGTTAGCTGCGTAAAGAGCCATCATTTCACCACTGGCAACAATGTAAATCTCTTTAGCCTTACCTTCTCTGATAGGCATTGCGAAACCACCACAAACAACGTCTCCAAGTACGTCATAGAATACATAATCAAGATCGTCTGTATAAGCTCCAAGGTTCTCAAGCATGTTGATTGATGTGATGATTCCTCGTCCGGCACAACCAACACCCGGTTCAGGTCCGCCCGATTCTACGCATCGTGTTCCGCCGTATCCTTCTTTAAGGATTCTGTCAAGTGCTATATCCTCGCCCTCTTCACGAATAGTATCGAGAACTGTTTTCTGAGCGAGTCCGCCGAGGAGAAGTCTTGTTGAGTCTGCCTTAGGGTCACATCCTACTACCATGACCTTCTTACCATGCTCAACAAGTCCTGCTGTAAGATTCTGTGTTGTTGTGGATTTTCCAATACCACCTTTTCCATAAATAGCTATCTGTCTTAGTTCACTCATTTTTTTCTTCCTTTCTTATCTGACAATTCATTTAGTCAACTAACTAATTGAATAATTCTTTTACTTTCAAAAACTTATTAAGTTGTTCCAGAGATTCCTCTATATCACCCGGTATCTCGTATGGAACAATCCCTTCATTTTCAGCAAGTGCTGCCGCTCTATCTCCGATCTTCGCTATAACAAGATAGTCACAATCTGATATATTCTTCAGATTTTCACGGAGCTTGTCATCATCGTGGCCTTCACCACTACATGCAGGAGGATACTCTCTTAATTCTTTAAATGTGAATTTGTCATCTTCCAGTTCATATATATAGAACTTTCTGGCCTTTCCAAAATGAACATTCACAACTTTTCCGTCACCGGAAGCAACTGCAATCGAAACTTTATCCATGAGAAAACGTCTCCTTTGTATTTAATCTTCTCTGATATATCTGATCTCCAAATTCCGATACTCCCGGAACTCCGACTGCATCAGCTCTACATCGCTGACAATGTCTGAATACATCTATATATTTGGAAGCTTTTGTTCTTGCTCCATCTATATCAAGACATCTCGGTGGCTTGCAGTCCTTTAATTTATGCTGAGGAATGAGAGGAATTATGTTATAAATTGTTGCTCCCGCTTCCTTAACAGTCTTTGCAATCTCTTCTATATGATCACCGTTTATCTCAGGAACAAGCACTGTATTTACCTTTATCGTTACGCCTGCTGCCGCAACCTTTCTTATTCCTTCCAACTGATTCTCAATTAAGATTTTTGCTCCTTCCACACCTTCTATCTTCTTTCCGTGATAGATAATGTAGTCATTAAGTTTACTCTCAATCTCCGGATCAACGGCATTTACTGTAACTGTTAATGTGTCTATTCCGACATCTATAACATCCTGTGCCCTTTCATTAAGAAGAAGGCCGTTTGTACTCATACACTTTATGAGATCAGGAAACTTTTCTTTTATTATCTTGAATGTCTGAAGAGCGTTATCTGTAGCAAGGGTATCTCCCGGTCCTGCAATACCGGCAACCTTTATATCCGGACAAATGTCCAAAGCTTTCTTCAAAATATCAACACTCTCTTCAGGTTTTAAAACCTTTGATGTAACACCCGGGCGTTCTTCAACATCATTTATGGATCTGTCGCAAAACTTACAAGCTATGTTACAACCCGGACTGACCGGAAGATGTATGCGTCCTGCGTTATTCTTATATCCACCAAAGCATGGATGAGAATTTTGTAAATCCTTATATGTATTACTCATAAACGCCTCCTTTCTATCTCTAAAAAATCATATCTTCATATCATTTCAACCGATGTATTATTTAATGAAAGATATTAAATTAACGATACCGGTTGGATTCGAACCAACAACTTCAGCTTTGCGAACCTATGCCTTACCAGCGGCTACGGCATCCAAAATCCCTTAAAAATGGCCGCAAAAAACCAGAGGTCTGCAAAAAATGAACCAAAATACCAATCTTTATGCCAACCTCCGGTCTTTTAAGTCATTTTATGAGAACAATTAATTCTTATTATTTAGTTACTGAATAATGCTGTTGATAAGTATCTGTCACCTGAGTCAGGTAAAAGTGCTACGATAACTTTACCCTTATTTTCAGGTCTCTTAGCAAGGATCTCAGCTGCCTTAAGAGCTGCTCCTGAAGAAATACCAACGAGGATACCTTCTGAAACTGCGAAAGCTTTGCCTTCAGCAAATGCATCCTCATTTTCAATTGCGATGATCTCATCATAGATTTCTGTATTAAGAACATCCGGTACGAATCCGGCTCCGATACCCTGAATCTTATGAGCTCCGGCCTTACCTGTTGAAAGAACCGCACTTGTTGCAGGCTCAACAGCAACTATCTTAACGTTTGGATTCTTTGACTTGAGGTATTCACCCACACCGGTAACAGTTCCTCCTGTACCAACACCGGCTACGAAGATGTCAACCTTTCCTTCTGTCTGATCCCAGATTTCAGGACCCGTTGTTTCTTTGTGGATCTTAGGGTTTGCCGGATTAACGAACTGTCCAAGGATTACTGAATTTTCAATTTCCTTATTGAGCTCTTCTGCCTTAGCGATCGCACCCTTCATTCCCTTAGCACCTTCTGTAAGAACGATTTCTGCTCCGTATGCCTTTAAGAGATTTCTACGCTCAACACTCATTGTATCAGGAAGTGTAAGGATTGCTCTGTATCCCTTAGCTGCTGCAACTGCTGCAAGTCCGATACCTGTATTTCCGCTTGTAGGCTCGATGATTGTTGCTCCCGGCTTGATAACTCCATTCTTTTCTGCATCTTCTATCATGGCAAGTGCTACTCTGTCCTTTACCGATCCTGCCGGATTAAGGTACTCAAGTTTTGCAAGCACTGTTGCTTCTGTAATCTCTCTCTTCTTTGAATAACCATTAAGCTGTAATAATGGTGTTCCTCCGATAAGTTCAAGTGAACTCTGTTTAATATCGCTCATTTCTTTCTCCTCCTTGAATTTTTGTATTTTCTCACAATCTCATAATGATTTATCACTTGGATTATTTTCTCTTGGAATGGTTATATATTATCATTAAATAATTCATTTGAAAATTTTCAAATAACTATCATTCGTAATAACTAAAACCTATAGCAATTTTCCCCTGATAAATGCTTTATTCTTATAGAAGAAACCCGCGAAATAAGTTTATTCGGCAGCTGTAATCTTACCTTTTTCAATATAAAATGCCTTTATTTCGTAACCTTTTATAAGTTCATCGTGGGTTGCGATAAGTACAGCTTTTCCCGAATCTGCATATTCTTTTAATGAATCCATAATGAGCGCCCCTGTCTTCTTATCAAGACCTGTGGTCGGTTCATCCGCTATCAAAACTTTCGGATCCGTAACAAGCGTTCTCACCAGCGATGCACGCTTTTGTTCACCTCCCGAGAGTTCGTAAGGATATCTGTTTGCAAGATCGGCTATCCCAAATCTTTCAAGATACTCCTCAGCCTTTTCCCTAAGAAGAGTTTCGTCGGCTCCTTTTTGAATGATATGTGGCGTTATTATATTTTCCAATACCGTATGATTCTTAATGAAAATATTGCTCTGGGGAACAAATGCAATTCCTTCTTTATGAACCTCCGAAAGTTCTGCATCTTTTAATCGATACAAATTCTTGTCATCAAAATGAACCTCTCCTTCGGTAGGTCTTAGTATACCTGCCATTATTGCAAGCAGTGTACTTTTCCCGCTTCCCGACTCGCCCATAAGAGCTGTATAATCACCGTCTTTCACGGACAGACTTACATCTTCCAATACATTTCTTCCGTTTTTTCGATACTTCATACTGATATTTTGAGCTTTTAATTCCATATTATTCCGCTTCCTTTTTTAGAGCCAGATACGGATCCATTTTCTTTACACTGATAAAAAGTAATATCCATGATATAAGTACAAGTATCAGGACAACGAAGATACAAAATGCAAAATGAAGCAGTATATCGACCACTGACGGTCCAAGGTATGGCATACCTAAAGTAATTCCGATATATTTACCAAACGGAATCACCACAAGTGCTCCTATGAAACATCCGACAACCGTTCCTATGACAGTTAATGTTACGGCTTCTATTACCATCATCTGTATCATCTTTTTTCTGGAATTTCCCAGTATAAGAAATACCGATATCTCTCTTTTTTTCTGTTCTGAAAAGAATTTATTTATAATGAAAAGCATTATAAGCAAAAAGATTCCCGCAACCACCAGCACTGTATTGATGATTCCGGTTATACCTTTGATATTTCTCGATATGGATTCATTCAGGCTTTTCGGAAATACTACATCAAAATCTTCGCCAAGTTTCTTATGGCATGTTGAAAGAACTTCATCTGTCTTATATCCTTCCTTAACATTCAAATATACTGTAGATATAAGCTCCTTGCTTCTCTGCTTATCCGATATAAATGAGCCTTTTGCTTCCGCATCTTTGATAACACCTTCACGGGATGCAAAAGAAAAATAAACGGAATTATCAAGACTTGTTCCGGTTTTATCCATCTTTGCCGCAACATCATACTCTTTGCCAAAAAGCTTTATCGTTCTCTTGTTGCTATTACCGTAATCAATATCACTTCCGATTATTACCTGATCCTTATCCAGTTTTTTCTTATATTCTTCCTTGATCCATGGTCCTACCAGGAAGTCGGTATCGGGATTAAAAAAGACGATCTGCACTTCACTGCTGCAACAGTCAGCCGAAAGTGATTTTAAAAAATACTGTGTTGTTATCTTCTCTATTCCCTCTTCACCATTTAGTTCGTCCGGCTTTATATTTTCAAAATAAAATGAACTTCTTTGGCCTTCAAGGATCAGCCCCTCGGCCTTTTCCTTGCTCCCTTTGGGAACAAGCATAAGGTCGGAGCCGAACCTCTTTTCCATATTATTTAAAGCCTTCTTCAAACTCTCACTTGTTACCCTCCCCGCGAAAAGCATTCCCGACAGGATTATTATGATAACAATGAAGATGTAATTATGTATTACATTATTAAATATATATTTGAAAATAATTCTCTTTCTATGAGAGGCCATCCTTCTTCACCTGTTTGACAAGAAATAATACTTCTGCAGCTGATATTATAAATATCACGATGCTTATAACGATAAGTGCAGGTTCTGTCTTAACACGGCATGACATATCGCTCATCTTACAAAGCCCTGTAAGTTTAAGTGGAAGTAAGAGTACAAGTGCTGCATTGAAAAACTCAGATATAGCAAGTCCGATTCTTATCTTCTTATCACTAATAAGAAGTGAAACAAGTCCGATCACTGCTATAAGTGCTCCAACACCAATCTCCGCCCTCTTTGTATAGTAGCATGACATTTTCATCATCTCACTGTCACATACCGGAAAAAGTACTGTTGGTATAAGTATTACAAGTACACCTGTTAATGTAAATAATAAGCCTGATATAATTCTGTTTTTCATTTCTGTAATTCCTCTCTTTTATAAATAATATTCTACTTCTTCAACCTTTCCGCCGAGATCCAGTTCTTTTAAGATTTTAGCTCTGTATTCTTGGAAGGTATCCTGTGCTCTGGCTCTCGGTCTTGGAAGGTCTATATCAATTATCGCCTCGACTTTAGAAGGTCTTGCCGACATAACAACAACCTGATCTGACATGTAAATTGCTTCATCAACGTCATGTGTTACCATGATCATTGTCATATTATTCTTCTTCCAGATGTTTAAGATCTCATCCTGAAGATTCATTCTTGTGAATGCATCCAAAGCTCCCAAAGGCTCATCCAAAAGAAGCACTGCAGGATGTCCCACAAGGGCTCGTGCAAGAGATGCTCTCTGCTGCATACCACCTGATAACTGGTGTGGGTAAGATTTTTCAAACCCTTCAAGTCCAACCAGTTTTACAAAATTCTGAACTTCTTCTTTGTCCTTTTTATAAATATGTCTTGCTTTAAGGCCAAATGCTATATTGTTCTCGACTGTAAGCCAAGGGAAAAGATTCGATCCCTGAAAAGCAAATCCTCTGTCGCTTCCCGGTTTCTTGATCTCTTTATCGTCTAGATAAATCTCTCCTTCGCTTGCCCTGTCAAGTCCGCCTATGATTCTGAGAAGCGTTGACTTACCGCATCCTGATGGACCGATGAGACTAACAAATGATCCCGGCTTTATTTCAAGATTTATTCCGTTTAATGCCACAATATCTTCTTTTCCCGGCTCAGTATTCGGAAATGATTTGTGCACATCTTTTATCTTTATCTCTCCTACCATTTGATTACTCCCTTCTGCCATACAAGTACTTTATCTCTGACTTTAAAGAGTATTGTCAGTGTTAATGAACATATGGTTGCGATGATTATAAGTCCTGCATAAACTCCGTCATACATCATTACTGATTTCTGCCAGTTGATATACCAGCCGATACCACTTGAGTTACCATTCATTTCAACTGCCATAAGTGTTGCAAATGATGAAACGGTTCCGTAGAAAACTCCAAGGAATATACTTGGCATCGCTGCAGGAATAGCAACATGAATTATCTGATATAATGTTGATGCTCCGAGTGTTCTTGAAACTTCGAAATTTACATTATTGATGCTCTGGATTCCACTGCTTGTCATAAGAGTTACAGGGAACCAAACTGCAAATGCTATAAGGAAGATATTTGCTCCTCTTGTTGTAGGAAATGTAGATAATGCAAGAGGTATCCATGCTGTTGTCGGAATAGGTCCGATTACCTTTGTTACCGGGTTAAGCCAATAGCCAACATTTTTGAAATATCCAAGCGCAAGGCCTGTGAAGAAACCAACTGACGCTCCCCAAAGAAATCCTGTAAAGAGAAGTCCCAGAGAATCTCCAACATTTCTGAGAAGGAAATTTCTTTGTTCAACGATCAGTCCGATTATCCTGTCAAGTGAAGGGAAGTAAAGCGTCGGAAGAATCAATGTCTTACTTGTTATGAAATTCAGCAAAAGCAGGAAAACAATTATTCCTGTTATGAACGGTGCTTTATAATGCACTCTTTTTTTAATTGATTTATTGAATAATCCTATTATCACTTCGATAAGTACAAACGCTCCTATAAGAGAAATGAAGTACAGATAATATGGATGTTCAGTTTTCTTTTGTTTGCCATTGCCTTCCACTCCGTAATAAACCAGGAAAGATAAAGCTATGGCTACATATATGGCTAATATTTTAGCCACCGCAATAACTTTCTTTTTCATTTATTTTCTCCTCACCCTGTTACTGTTAATTATTTTACTTCGATAAATTCACCATTCTCATATTTGTATGAATCAGGAACTCCGTCGAACTTTGTAAATGCCTTACTTACGAATTCATCAGGATTATCTGACTTAAGATCTCCGATCCTTATAAGTTCTGTCGCTGCATTATGGATAGTTTCTGATGCGATGTTTACTGATGGCGAATAGTTATAAGATCTAAGCAGGCTTGCATTTGTCTCAACATCGCCTGAACACTGGTTATTGTCTATCTGAAGCTTTGCTGCCTCTTCAGGATTTGCTTCAACGAATGCACAGGCTCTAAGGATTGCTCTTGTGTAAGCTGCTGCAGCTTTAGGATTCTTCTCTGCAAGTCTCTTTGTTACAAATGACATACAGCAGTACTCGCCTGCAAACTTTGCATCTGTACTAAGATCGAGGATCTTTGTAAATCCGTATTCCTGCTCTGCCTGATAGGCAACCGGATCATGAAGTGCAACTGCATCAACTGCTCCATTTTCAAGAGCAAGCGGAAGATCTGTAAGTCCGTATACAACCCATTCAACTTCAAGATTCTCTGTTGTAACTCCTATTCCTTCGTCATAAAGCGCTCTCTTAAGTGCTACAACCGATGAATCACCAAGTGAAGGAACACCGATCTTTTTATTCTTAAGGTCAGCCAGCTTTGTGATACCTGAAGACTCCTTTGTATAAACCTTTGTACAACCTGTGTGCATGCCGGCTGTAAATGTGATCTCAAGACCATTGTCTATCTGAGGTATCATCGAGCCTGCAAGCTGTGTTGAAGCATCGATCTTATTTGATGCTACGAGATCTCCGATATTTCCCATATCGATCTCTTCTGTTTTCCATGTGATACCTTCTTTGGAAAATTCTTCTTCAAAGTATCCATTATCTATTGCTACATGAAGTGGAGCGAGACAAAGGGAACCATTTGCTGTTCCGATAACAACATCAACTCCTCCTTCTTTCTTTTCCTCCCTTTTGCCACATCCGGCAAATCCCATTACCATTACTCCCGCTGCCAGGACCAAGGCTGTTATTTTTTTTCTTGCAGCTTTTGAAAATAACTTCATTTCATTTTCCTCTTCTTTCTAAAAAATAACCGGAGAAGCTTTTCTTCTCCGATACACCGGTCAGATCCGGCTTCAATGTAAAACAAACTATAATACATAAAACCTTTTCTGACTAATTCTTAAACTTTATCATTCGTGATAAGTTTTTTTTATCTCATTGTTTATATTTCAGTAACTCTTCGATATATTTTTCGCCGATATCACTTACCTTATGATTATCTCTGATTATATATCCAATAGTAAGAGGATCATCTTCTTTTAACTTTATCGCAAGGAATCCTGAATTCATCACTTTACTCTCGATGAGATTTCCTATCCCTATAGAATATCCGTTAAGTGTTGATATAAGCTCCGCTGAAGTCGCCCTGTCAGTAGATTTGATCACCTTATCGAAATCATAATCACCAAAGGCTTCCTCGGCGAGATAAAATTCACTTTCGGAATTCTGGTCAAAAAGAACACAAGGATACTCTTTAAGATCCCTAAGTGACACTTCCTCCCTGTTTGCTAAAGGGTGTTCCTTCCATACATATACATAGGTATCCCTAACCATGACCTCCACAAATTTAAGGTGGAAATCTCTAAGAAGCTTTTTCATTACCTTTTCATTACTCTTTGAAAATGAAATGACACCTACTTCGCTCTTCATATTTTTCACATTATTAAGTACTTCTTCTGTTTTGGTTTCATGTACGGAATATACATATTTTGATTTGTCAAAATGCTCTATAGCATTAACAAAGGCATGAACAGCAAATACATAATGCTGCATAGAAACGCTAAAATGCTTCTTATCTTTATCTCTATCGATAAATCTGTCTTCTATAAGTTCAAACTGTCCAACGGCTTCTTTGGCATACATCAGAAATTCATTTCCTCTTTCTGTTACCCAGACGCCTTTATTGGTTCTCTCAAAAAGCTGTATGCCCAGCTCCTCCTCAAGTTCTCTTATGGTTGAAGAGATTGCCGGCTGTGATACGTACAGCTTACTTGCAGCTTCACGGAAAGACCCTGTTTTTGCAATCGCAATGACATACTTTAACTGTGTTATAGTCATATTTATTACCTATTACTTTCTATCAACAGGCGCAGCAGACATTCATATTTATAAGTTTATTGTAAATAATATTCGCAAGTCTGCTATGTCCGGCTTCATTCAAATGCTCCTGATCCTTGCTGCTTGGCGATACATAATCTGCCGCTGCAAGGAAATTCACTCCCCTTTTAGCCGCTATTCTACTGTATTCCTTCTTAAGTCCCTTTGAAACCCTTACTGATTCTTCACTGAATTCAGGATCAAATTCCTTCTTCCATACATTTTTCCCAAGATGAATAGGTGATATCAAAAGCACCTTCTCAGCAGGAACATATTTGAGTATCACATCAAGACATTTATCGATACCTCTTGCGATATCCTTTGGTGTTGTTTTATTTGCTGTCTTACAATCATTTGTTCCAAGCATAAGTACAACCGCGTCGATATCAGTAGGGCCATCAAAAATGCGTATGATATTCTCTATGCCCTTTAATCCCGGTCTTCTAAGGTCTTCATAAACAGTAGTTCTTCCCACAAGTCCTTCTTCTATAATCTTTGTATCTTCATATTTAAGTTTACCCTGAAGTATTCCGGTCCAACGTACCTCTTTCGGAAATCTGTTTTTGGTACATGGATCATATCCCCAGGTATTTGAATCTCCAAAACATAAAACTTTCTTCATGAGTTACACCTCCTACTTCATTTTAATAATTCATATATCAGATAACATGATCTCTTATTCTGTCTAAGCACTCCTTTACGATAGCTCTCGGAGCCGCTACATTTATTCTCTGGAACCCTTCTCCGGTATTTCCGAAAATAATACCGGTGTCCAGCCATAATTTTGCTTCATATATAACTCTTCTCTCGAGTTCTTCCACATCGATTCCGGTCTTCCTAAAATCCAGCCATACAAGATATGTTCCTTCTCCGTCTATCATATCGACGCCCGGAAGGTTATCTCTTACATAATCTCTTGTAAATTCAATATTGGCCTTAACATAGGAAAGCATTGCTTCATACCATTCATCACCATAAAGATAAGCAGCCTTCGTCGCTGTAAGTCCAAGTGTAACAAGCTGGCTGATACCCGAAGCATTTACCTCCTGTCTGAATCTTCTTCTGATCTTCTGATTAGGAATCAGTATGTTGGAAATCAGCATTCCCGCAAGATTGAATGTCTTGCTTGCCGAAGTACAGATGATAGAGTTCTGTGCAAATTCTTCTTTGACGGTAGCAAATACCGTATGTTCACCCTTAAAGACAAAATCAT
Source organism: Eubacterium ruminantium (assembly GCF_900167085.1). Lineage (GTDB taxonomy): Bacteria > Bacillota > Clostridia > Lachnospirales > Lachnospiraceae > Eubacterium_Q > Eubacterium_Q ruminantium. The sequence goes on along the minus strand of NZ_FUXA01000004.1, from coordinate 102,013 downwards.
TATGGATTTCATCGCTGACAACAAGAACATTGTATTTAAGACATATATCTCCAAGCTTCTCCAGCTCTTCTTTTGTGAAGACTCTTCCCGAAGGATTATGAGGATTACAAAGAAGGAAAAGTTTAATATTATTCTCCTTTATCTTTCTCTCAAAATCTTCGAAGTCTATATGATATCTGTTGTCATCTCCAAGATAAAGATCATTGCTGATCCTCACTCTTTTATTGTCTTCTATAACTTCTGTAAACGGATAATATACAGGTTGCTGTATGAGAACCTTATCCCCCGGTTCCGTAAAAGCTTTTACAGCAGTAGCAAGTGCGAATACAACTCCCGGAGTTTTTATAAGCCATTCAGGTCTTATCTCCCAGTTATGATGTCTCTTCTGCCATCCCGCAAGGGCACTGAAGTACTCCTCGCCAACTTCCGTATATCCAAATATTCCATGCTTCGTTCTTTCAATAACAGCATCTTCAATATAAGACGATGTCTGAAAATCCATATCCGCCACCCATAAAGGAAGTACATCTTTAGGTCTTCCTCTTCTTACAGCGAAATCATATTTGAGGCAATCTGTTCCTTTTCTATCGATTATTTCATCAAAATTTAAATTTCTCTCTGCCACGGTGGCACCCTCATCTTTCTAACAGTTTAATATCAGCCCTTATAAGAACTTATTGCTTCTTTAAGATCATTTACAAGATCTTCTTTGGCTTCAATACCTACAGACATTCGAAGAACACTTTCGGTGATACCATTTGCCTTTCTGATCTCTTCAGGTACATCTGCATGTGTCTGAGTAAATGGATAAGTGAGAAGCGTTTCGACTCCTCCAAGACTTTCCGCAAATGGAATAAGCTTTGTATATTTCAGAATATGTCTTGCAAGTTCCGGACTCTCTACCTCGAATGTTATCATCGATCCAAAACCTCTTGACTGTCTCTTGCTTATCTCATATCCCGGCGAATCTTTAATTCCCGGATAATATACATTTTTCACCTTTGGCTCATTTCTCAGATAATCAACTATTGCAATTGCATTCTCCTGAGATTTTTCCATTCGTACAGCAAGAGTCTTGATTCCTCTTAAGATAAGCCAGCTGTCAAAAGGTGAAAGTCCCGAACCAACGGTTTTTATGATAAAGCGCATCTTGTCGGATATTTCAGTACTGTTTGTAATTACAAATCCGGCAAGTGTATCATTATGTCCTCCAAGGAATTTCGTTCCACTGTGAATAACGATATCAGCACCGAAATCCAAAGGATTCTGGAAATAAGGTGACAAAAATGTATTATCAACAATAAGTAGAAGCTTATATGCCTTTGCGATTTCAGCCATTTTCTCGATATCGACTACATTCATCATAGGATTTGTCGGAGTTTCGATATAAATAGCCTTTGTATTTGGCTTTATATAACTCTCAACATCTTCTTTACTACAGTTAATATGTGAAAATGAAATTCCGTTCTTCTCGTTGATATTGTCAAACAAACGTATACTTCCACCATAAAGATCAATATCTGTAATCAAATGGTCTCCCGGTTTAAATATCTCCATCAGAGCTGTAATCGCAGCCATTCCGCTTGAAAATGCCAAGGCATCGATACCATTTTCCAATGATGCTACTACTCTCTCCAAATGCTGTCTTGTAGGATTCTGTAACCTCGAATAATCAAATCCTGTACTTTTTCCAACTTCCGGATGTGCATATGTCGCTGTCTGATAAATCGGGAAACTAATTGAGCCTGTCGGTTCTCCCTTCAGCCCTTCTCTGTCTCCATACATACATTTTGTTTCAATACTCAAATCCATTTATACACCTCATGTTTCCTTCTATACTGTCTAACGCTGTACCTGCGTATGCATTTTGAAATTTACTATGGTTCTTATACTATATTATTTTGCCGGTTATAGAGTAATTCCAAAAATCTATTATTGTGTATAATAAAAAGCTATAGCGAGTATTTGTAACAATAATCTGCCATCATATCTTCCCTGCTTTCAAAACCTTCGTCATTACATAGAAAAAAGGCAGTGAACCTTATCACTGCCTTTTTTAGATATAAATATTAAATTATCTTACACCATAAAACTATCCCTTCAAAGCAACCACAAGTTTTACTCTGTCATGAATTCCTGTTTTATCATATATCTTTGATATATAATTTTTGACGGTTCCTTCGGAAATATATAATTTATCGGCAATCTGCTTATTGGAAAATCCATCAACTATAAGGGAAGCAATTTCCCTTTCTCTTTCCGTAAGTTCCCCATAAACTCCGATTTCCCGGATATTTTTCTCTGCATGATCATCCGCTGCATTATCCGTCGAATTATTATCATTTGCCAGAAGAGCTGCTGCATTATTTGCCACAAGTGCAGTAAGTCTTTCCATGACTTTTTTATCCAGCACTGTACTGCCGCCCATTATCTGATCTACAGCCCCGAGAATAGCATCCTTTCCGCTATCCTTAAGAAGATATCCTTCAGCGCCGTTACTTATGGCCTCTGTGATATTCTTATCATCATAAAATGTTGTAAGAACAAGTATCTTAATCTCAGGATAAAGCTGTTTCATATGTCCTATCAGCTCTATTCCGCCCATACCTTTCATATTAAGATCCACAAGGGCTATATCACACTTTTTCTCTTTTAAGATGTCAAGCGCTGCATTTCCGTCTGTCGCCTTGCCGATAATCTCCATATCATTAAATGAAAGTATTATCTCCAGACTGTCAAGCAGCATAACTTCATCATCAACCAACAATACTTTTCTCATATCCATCCTCCGGAACATTTAAATACCTAATTCCCACTCTTATAAAATAGGCAGTTCCACCTCTGATCTAAATCCGTTTTCATTCGTAAATACAGCCTTTCCGCCGCATCTTTCAACATATGAAATGATCTTTTTTATACCGAAACCGTTTTCTATACGACGTCTGCTATTTTCAGGAGTAAAGTCACTCTTACCATTATCTTTAACAACCAGACTTATGTGAGCAGAATCGCCTTTAAGTAATACAACATATTCCGTCGCATTCCCATGTTTCACGCCATTTGTAAGGAACTCTTTAAGTACTCCCGTAAGAAATTCCGCATGTTCTCTAGGTATCTGAATCTCTACAGATCTGTCCTCTTCCTCACCGGATACCCCGGCATTATCATCAGGCAATGCATCCTCTGACAACTTATCGGCATCACTGACATAAGTTTTGTTGGGCATTTCATACATTTTATCAACCTTCATTTCGGTATCCATTACAAATTCGTCGATTATGGCATCCATAGACGCTTTAAGATCAATAACAGAAATAGTTCCCGTTTCAACATCGAGAGTTCTTACAGCTCTTCTGATAGATTCAAGGCTGCCTCTCATTCTTTCATTCGCGTCATTCATGCGTTTTCTCGCTTCATCAGGCTTAACATCATATAACATATCAGCCGCATCAAGGGTCATAATAGCCGCAGTAATGGAATGACCTACGCTATTATGGATATTCCTGCTGATATTTTCTCTTTCCACAAGTCTCGCATTTTTTTCAGCAAGATAATTCTTAATGGTAAGTTCTCTATTCAGCCTTTTTTCATGCATTTCATTTATATTGGTTTTCATGATCCTTTCTTTTGCAGCTATATTTCTGATGACATTTTGCCTTATAACCGCTTTTAAAGCTAAAAGTATGGCATGTCCAGCCGCTATTATCAAAGAAAAGATCAACATTTTTGCAACTTCTCTTCCCGTCGGAACATCTCTGATATAAGATATAACATTTGAACATATATATATTACTTCTGCCAGAACCACTATCATCCATGCCTTTAATTCATCGATGACAACAAAAATGAAAAATCCCCAGAATCCGCCGGAGAACAGTGCAAAAAGAGATGCAGTAATGCATTTTATCAGGAGTAGCAGTGGAAATCTTTTCCCCACCGCATCCGAACCTGTGTTTTCTTTTGCAGATAATGCATCATCTCCCGAAACACAGGAATATGAAACGATTATCATAAGGAAGCCGCCAAGAAACATTACCGGTATATTTTGCCCTTTTATGATAATGGATAATATCATCAGAAGCGGTATTATAATATTATTTAATAATGCTATTAACATACTTTTCTCCGGAACATTTCAAGATTAAGAAAATCAAATATCGACTGATTTAAGCTTTTTCGATAACTCCGCCACCAATAACACATCCATTTTCATCATAGAAAACAGAAGACTGGCCCGGTGTAGCCGCTCTTACAGGTTCATCAAAAACTATTTTCAGCTTATCTTCTCCGATCATGGAAAGTGTAGCCGCCTGTGGTTTATGATGATATCTTATCTTAGCATTAGCTCTAATCTCCTCACCCGATTCAATACCGGGAATACTAAGGAAATTCAACCTTCCGCATATCACTTCATTTGTAAAGAGTGCGTCCTCCAAAGAAAGAACAACTTCATTCTTCTCTGCATTTATCTCCTTAACAAATACCGGATGTCCAAGGGCAATTCCCAGTCCTTTTCTCTGTCCGATAGTATAATGAATTATACCCTTATGTCTTCCAAGGATATTTCCGTCCTCATCAACAAAATTACCTTCGCCCGGTACTTCTGTCTCTGAATTATACTCTATATATTCTGCGTAATTTCCGTCAGTAACAAAACATATTTCCTGAGAATCCGGCTTATTTGCAACAAAAAGGTCAGCCTTCTTGGCTATCTCTCTTACTTCGTCTTTAGATAGTGCTCCAAGGGGCATAATAGTTCTCTTTAACTGATCCTGAGTCAGTCTGTATAACATATATGTCTGATCTTTTTCAGCATGATCCGCAGTCTTTACCGTATATCTTCCGTTATCGAGTCTTATCACATGAGCATAGTGGCCTGTTGCCACATAATCAGCCTGCATCATATCAGCAGTCTCAATCATTTTATCCCACTTAATACAGCGATTGCATTCAACACATGGATTCGGTGTAAGGCCGGAAATATAATCATTTATAAATTTCTTGATGATCTTCTCATTAAATTCCTCAACACAGTTTTCCACATAATACGGAATACCTATCATATGAGAGGCTTTTCTGGCATCATCAATCTCACAGCATCTGCTGTCTTCTCCAAATATATTCATCCATACACGAAGTGTCACACCGGAAACATCATGTCCCGCCATCTTAAGAATATATGCCGCAACTGCGCTGTCCACTCCTCCGGACATTCCTACAATAATCTTAGCCATTGATACAATTCCTTTATTTATCTATAAATCTAAATTTACGTACTTTCTTCCAAAAAAGAAAAACTTCATCATGAATATATTAAAACATTTTCATGATGAAGTATATATATTTTTTATTCCACAGGCTTATAATCCCTTATAACACTAAGCGTCGGAAGGGCGTTGCCTTTATAATCAAACAGTGCCTGGTTGGCCCATTCATTTCCGCATGGTCCTTTGTCATTCATGTAAATGAGTGATGCCGGGGTTGCCCATCCGCTTCCCGGTACCGGTATCCATGCCGGCTCCCACCAGAAGAATCCGCGTCCTTTATTATCCGGAACAGCTTCTATCCTTCTAAGTATATCTTCCATAAAACTTTTTTGTCCGTCTATAGTCATCGGATATTCAACGGCATCAACAAGCGCCGGTTTGGTTGCATATCCCTTACGTTCTTCATCCGGAAGCTTCTCAAATTCCTTATAATCATCCATGGTATAACCCATAGATACTTCTGCGATGATGATATCTTTGCCGTATCTCTTGGCAATATCGTTCATATTATCTGTAAGACTTGCAAGGGATCCGTGCCAGAATGGATAATATGACATTCCGATGATATCAAAATCCTCGCCGCCATTTTCAAAATAGTTATCGAACCATCTTCTATAAAGCTCATTATTTCCGCCATTATCAAGATGTATCATGAGAGGAATGCTACTGTCTGCCGCCTTTGCAGCCCTGAGTCCGCTGCTGACAAATCGGGCTATATTTTCATACTCAGGCACTTTTCCTTCCGGCCAGAGAAGACCGTTTGAAAGTTCATTTCCAATCTGGATAAGTGTGATATTTACGCCATTATCCTGAAGATATTTGATTGATGTAAATGTATAATCATAAATAGCTTCTTCCAACTCTTTGACTGTATAATGCTCCCAGGCTTTTGGTTTAAACTGTTTTCCAGGATCTGCCCAGAAGTCGCTATAATGAAAATTCAAAAGGACTCCCATTCCCGCTTCAGTTACTTTCTTTCCGATGGCCAGAGTTGTCTGAAGATCATTTGTTCCCGCTCCGTAAGCTTCCCCTTCCTCCGAATAAGGATCATTCCAAAGACGAAGTCTCACTGTATCTATATCATATGATTTTATTATCTCGAGAATACCTTTCTCGCTGCCGTTATCATAATATTTCGCACCTAATTTTTCCAATTCATAAAGTGTAGAGAGGTCCACGCCTTTAATATATTTTCTCATAAATCTTCTCCTTATAGGGTAACAGCCGGATATCCTGTTGTAGATTCCGGCTGCATTTTAGGGTAAAAGGTTTTAACTTTTAATCGAAGTCAAATTTTGTAAAGCGCTTATTCATCGCTTTATATCGAACACGCACCATTTCATTCAGACGGAGTACGTCTTCTTCTGTTCCGGTGTACTGACAGCGCAAGCAATAATATTCTTCCTTGTCCTTATCATAGAACATATCTATATCCAGATCCCTCATGAAACATGATGGACATCTGTAATTTAATTTGCCTTTTCCAGATTGAGCCATGTAGCAAATACCTCCTTATCAGATATCTTCTTCTTGAACCCAAGAGTAAACATAGGTGAAAATGCATATCCTTCTTTAATGTAGCCTTCTGCTTCAGCATTATCTGCAGAAATTGAAACTTTTGTTTCAATAGCAGGTATTACAGCTGATGCTTCTTTTGCTCCGAGAAGCGACTCCTCTCTACATTTATATTCATAATTGATTGTCTTTTCCTCATCGCCTGTTACCTTAAGTGTGATACATGTCATATCTTCCGGATATTCGGTAGTTCCGTAACATGCAACCATATATTCATTAAGTGTAACTTCGGCTGTCGGATCACTCATTTCAAGTATATGTCTTTCAATCTTGATATTTGAAGATCCTTCTTCGAAATATTCTTTGGTCTGAAGTTTAACCGTGAGGTCACTAAACTGTATTTCAACAGGATCGAGCGTAAGGATTCTTACATTTCCTTCCTGAGAGAAATGAGCTTTTGTACGGCAGAGGCAAAGATCAACTTCCTCACCCTTATATGAAAGCTTTGCCGAACGAACTGTTCCTTCACCTGCATAATGTGTGAAATAACCTGCACGGTATTTCTCCTGAATAAGGAATGGATATGAAGCATCCTGCACATGCTTTGTTCCGATTCCTACAGGCCACTCAAGCTTTGCTGCATATGGACGAAGGTCAACAATCGCTCCGCCCTGTTCCATATTTACACAGGCTCTCATAAATGGATCACAGTACCAGAAAAGCTGCTTATCCGAACCATAAAGAATATCTCTCCAAAGAGCACATTCAGGCTCTGTATAACTCTTCTTCTGACGATAGTAATCAGCGAACTCGCTCATAGTCATATCTACAAGCTGTCCTTCTTTCTTGAGCTTACCGTAGTAAGCACATCCATCACTATAAGACTTGAGAAGAAGCTCGTATGGTGCTTCCCAACGTCCCATTTTATTCATCCAGCCCGGACCTACAAACATCATGTTGTAAGCATATCCGTTATTATATTTCTCAAGAGCACGGTACTGATCGATGAGATTGTAGAGATATGGATACTCCCATGTCTTTGTATCATAGATCATTCCACGAAGTACATTCTGCGGATGTGTACCGAAGTTCGAACCATTTCCGTCATAGCATGCAATAAGGTCTCTTGAAAGATGAGGGATTGCAACAATACCGCTGTCTTCTGCTTCATTTGCAGCAGGTGCATGCGTATTCTGCTTCGAAGGAATCCATGGTGCCCATGGGCCTCCGTCGAAAAGTGTATACCATGAATTGTTACATGTATGATATGCCTTTGGTCCTTCTTCCCAACATGTTGCAATAGCACATTTAACCATAGGATACTTTTCTTTGATGAAATTGATCAGGTCGGCATCCATATAGTATGAACCTGTTGACTCAGGGTAGAATCCGAATCTGTCATGGAACTTTTCAAATACATCAGTAACGATGGTCTTCTTATCTTCCATCGAGAACATCCATATACAGAAATCCTTTGTCTTATACTTCTCTCTAAACTCCTCGCATGGAAGTCCAAGTAAAGAAAGTGCGATCTCATCTCCGTATACTTCATGATCATGTTTTGCTATTTCCACTGCTTCATCATTGAAAAGAGAAGCATATGTCATCTGGATAGTACACTTAAGTCCATTTTCATGAGCAAGTCTTTGCTGTGTTTTAAAAATATCAAGAGACTCATTAAGAAGCTTCTTATCTCCGATATCCTCTTCTTTGCCCTGTCCTGTGACAGTTGCAGAATACTCCGGAACAAGTTCCGGGCGGTGAATGATATTAACCACAAACTTATCCATTCTTTTCTTTAACCTCCTTAAATTTCAGTATCTATGATCATCCGCTTTTAACGGAATAAATAGTCAGCACGTCCTGCGGAAAATAAGGGACGCCGCAGGAGGCTTTCTTGTGAAGCACGCATTTATTATGGGTAGTTATAACAATGACATTAACGAGTCGGACGATCCGCCGTGCTTTTACGATCATCCTAAACAAATTTAGGAACAACTATGGTCAACCTTGCCGCAATCACGTAAAATCCGGTTGCGCAATCGGTTGTCCATAGTTGCAGTATAACTGTTTACAAAAATAAATGAAATATGTAATATTGCCGAATTTCAAGGATTTTATTTATACATTTTGCACAATTTCTGAAGTTTTTTTAAAAATATGTTTCTTTTTTAACGATTCATGTTATACTGAGTTTGAGCAATCGGTTGCACACGTTGTTATTCGTGTGTTTTTAGATATTTTAGCCGAATCAAGTCAAGTAATGAAAGATCAACCAAAAGACCAACCGAAAGATCAACCAAAAGAAAGCCGAGGATCAGTATGAAAGTAAATAATATCTTATTCGGAGCAGCATATTATGATGAATATATGCCTTATGACAGAATTGAAAAAGATATGGAAATGATGGTTAAAGCCGGCATCAATACCATAAGAATTGCAGAATCAACATGGAGTACCTGGGAACCTGAAGAAGGTCGTTTCGATTTTACTCATTTACATAGAATGCTTGACTGTGCAGAGAAGTACAACCTGTCAGTTATAGTCGGAACGCCTACATATGCAATCCCATCATGGCTTGCAGATAAAGCAGATGATATCCTCGCCATGACTCATCATGGCCAGAATACTTACGGTCCAAGACAGAATATGGATGTAACCTCTCCTATTTTCAGAAAATATGCCGAGAGGATCATCAGAAAACTTATGGAACAGGTAAAAGACAGACCTTGCGTTATCGGATATCAGCTCGACAATGAAACACATACTTATGACAGCTGTGGCGAAAGGCCTCAGAAACTTTTTGTAGAATATCTCAAGGAGAAATTCCCTGATATCAATTCATTTAACCATGAATTCGGTCTTGATTACTGGAGTAACAGAGTTGACAACTGGGAACATTTCCCTGATATCAAGCAGACTATCAATGAAAGTATCGATGCAGAGTTCAAAAAATTCCAGCGAAAGATTGTTACAGATTATCTTAACTGGCAACTGGATATCGTATCGGAATATAAACGTCCGGACCAGTTCATCACTCATAATTTTGATTTTGAGTGGCATACCTTCTCTTACGGAATGCATCCTGAAGCCGATCAGCGCGAGGCTGCAAAGCGTATGGATGTTGCCGGATGCGATATCTATCATCCGTCTCAGTATGATCTTACAGGTCATGAGATAACCGCCTGTGGAAATCTCATAAGAGGTTTAAAACGTGACAACTACCTGCTTCTTGAAACTGAAGCTCAGGGCAATCTGAGATGGCTTCCTTTCCCGGGACAGTTAAGACTTCATGCATTCAGTCACATAGCAAATGGTGCGAATGCTGTAATGTACTGGCATTGGCACAGTATCCATAATGCAATCGAAAGTTACTGGAAGGGTATACTCTCCCATGACCTTGCAGAAAATGAAACCTACCGCGAGATTTCAACCATAGGAAACGATCTGAAGAAGATTGGAGATTACATCAAAAACCTTAAGAAGATCAATAAAATTGCTGTAGTTATGGACAACAATTCCCTGACAGGACTTATTGAATTTCCTACAGCAAATAATGGTGACTCATCCTACAATGCAGTCTACCGACGTATAGCTGACAGCCTGTCAGATTTAAATATTGAATTTGATGTTATTCCTGCTGATAAGAATCTCCTCAGTGAATATAGCCTTGTCATCCTTCCTGCACTTTACAGCGCTAAAGACGAATTCTTAAATGCCATAAATACATACGTAGAAACCGGTGGAAATATCATCGCTACATTTAAAACCGGATTTGCAGACGAACATTTAAAGATTTATTGCGACACCCAGCCTCATATAATCAACAAATCACTGGGTATACATTATGACCAGTTCACTCATCCGACAGATCTTAAAATATCCGTTACTGTTTCTGATAAAGAAAACGGCGAAGATAATATAGTTACCGGAGAATGTTCGGAATGGATGGAACTTGTAAAGCGTGACACTGCTGAATCCATCGCTAATTATCAGCATAAATTCTGGGGTGATTATTCCGCAGTAACTGTTAATTCCTACGGCAAAGGAAAAGCTATGTATATAGCAACTCTTCCTGATGAAAAACTTATGTCTGCCATCCTTTCTGATTTTCTTCAGAGAATAGATTTTAAGGAAGATGCAAAACTATCATTTGATAACAAGAAAGGCCTTACTGTTAAGCAGGGAATAAATGATGCCGGTAATCATGTTCTCTTCTTCCTTAACTATACACCTGATGATCTTACCTTCAGTAATATCGCAGGCGATGCCAATCTAATCATGAATAATACTGTAGCAGACCCTTATGATAATAAGAAGATCCTCAAAGATGAAAAGATCACTCTTCCACCATGGGGAGTCGCCATACTTGAATATCTGACAATATAAGATGCAAAAACGAGAGAGAATAATAATTCTCTCTCGTCAGACTGTAGACAAAGTCAGGGGCGCTGCCCCTGATTTTTCTATATCAAAAAACTGCGTAAACCCTTATATTTACTGGCTTTACTGCCCTTTTTATGGTATAATTAATGTATCATTTTTAAGGAGGTAAGCCGCCTATGATGACTCAGAATACTGATAAGAATAGAGAACAGATTCAAATGTTCTGTATGGATGATTTAGTGCCTCAAGACCATCTCTTACGCCTTATTGATAAGGCTATAGACTGGTCTTTTATTTATGATCTGGTTGAGGATAAGTATTGTTTAGATAACGGTCGGCCAAGCCTTGACCCTGTTGTACTAATTAAAATCCCATTCATTCAGTATCTGTATGGCATTAAAAGTATGCGCCAAACCATCAAAGACATTGAAGTAAATGTTGCTTACCGCTGGTTCTTGGGACTTGAAATGTATGACCCAGTTCCTCATTTTTCTACATTTGGAAAGAATTATACTCGACGATTCAAAGATACAGATTTATTTGAACAGATTTTTGCTAAGATTCTTGAAGACTGTTACAAATGGAAGTTAGTAGATCCAACAGAAGTTTTTGTGGATGCGACGCATGTAAAAGCAAGAGCTAATAATAAAAAGATGAGAAAACGCATAGCTCAGGAAGAGGCACTTTTCTATGAAGAACTTCTCAAAAAAGAGATAAATGATGATAGAGAGAAAAAAGGCAAAAAACCTCTTAAGGAAAAAGACAATTCAGATGATAATAATCATTCATCCGGAGGAACATCCGGAAACACAAAAGAAATAAAAGAAAGTACGACAGATCCTGAAAGCGGCTGGTTTCACAAAGGAGAACATAAGCAAGTTTTTGCCTACTCTATAGAAACAGCATGTGATAAGAACGGATGGATTCTAGGTTATACTGTTAGTCCTGGAAATGAGCATGATAGCAGAACATTTAAAGGGTTATTTGACAAGATAGAAGATATCGGAATAAGAACTCTAATAGCAGACGCCGGATATAAAACTCCGGCAATAGCAAAACTACTTATTGATAAAGGAATCACACCTCTATTTCCATACAAACAACCAATGACTAAAGAGCGATTCTTCAAGAAATATGAGTATGTATATGACGAATACTACGATTGCTACATTTGTCCTAACAATCAGATTCTTCGATATAGTACAACAAACAGGGATGGCTATAAAGAATACAAAAGTTGTAAACATATATGTTCCGAATGCCCATACCTTAGCCAATGTACAGAAAGCAGAGATCATGTAAAAGTTGTTACCAGACATATCTGGGAAGAATACATGGAGAAATGCGAAGATATAAGACATACCCTTGGCATGAAAGAATTGTATAAGCTTCGTAAAGAGACTATCGAGAGACTATTTGGGACTGCTAAAGAAAACCACAACTTTAGATATACACAAATGTATGGAAAAGCTCGAATGGAAATGAAGGTCGGGCTTACTTATGCATGCCTTAATTTGAAAAAACTAGCAAGAATGCTACAAAGAAAGGGTATAATAGGCCACGTATTTAACCGATTTTCAGGTTTATTAGCTGCTGCATAATTCAAAAAAAGAAAAATCGGCTGCGGAACTATCGTTCCGCAACCGTCTTTGTCTACACTCTGACGAGAGAGAATAATAATTCTCTCTCGTTAATTTTTTAAAAATATTTATTTATCGGATTTCTCGTCATCCTTTTTCTCAATTCTAGGCATCATTCCCGGAATATTTTTATATCTGACGATCTTCATACTTGCATTCTTTATAAATTCTTCGTTACGAAGCTTTATACGTGTGATCTGCTTATAGATTGGTCTTCCCTTATTTACTTTACTCTTCAGCTTCTCGAAATATTCTTTGTCATCTCTATGAGCTTCATTAGGGAATATCTCAGCTACGATCTTTCCGTTTTCATCATAAACAAGGACTTCCTCAACCGCATCATCTCTTGCAATATCCTGCTCAAGTTCTTCCGGCGATATGTTCTCACCATTACTGAGGATGATAAGATTCTTCTTTCTGCCTGTAAGGAAGATAAAATCATCTTCATCAACATATCCAAGGTCTCCCGTATGATACCATCCGTCTATGAGCGCAGCATCTGTTGCTTCAGGGTTCTTATAATATCCCTTCATAACAAGTTCGCCCTTAAATGCGATTTCACCGTCATCTGTAACCTTAACATCAATACCCGGAACAAGATGACCTACACTTCCGTCCTTATGATGATAGATTCTATTTACAGCTGTACATGGAGAACATTCTGTTGCACCGTATCCATTGAGGATTTCTATGCCCCATGTTCTGAACTCGCGAACATACATAGGATCAAGAGCCGCTCCACCGCAGATGATATATTCGAGATTTCCACCGAATACTTTCTTGATCGGGCTATACATCTTGCTTCTGAGATCGATCTTAGCCTTACGAAGAAGATCTGTAGACTTCATAAGTCTCTTGAACATCTTTGTCTTACCCTTCTTCTCAATCTCAAGCCAGATCTGTTTATGGAAAAATTCTACGAACATCGGTACAAGGAACATTGTCTGAGGTCCAAACTCTTCCATGTTCTTCTTTACATGTTTAAGGCTCTTATTGATAAATACTGATTTACCGTAATTAAGTATCATGAATATTGAAACCACAAGACCAAATGCATGATGGAAAGGAAGCACTGAAAGAGTTCCTCCCTGTGGCTCAAAAAGCATACTTGTATGAACTACTTCATAAGCAATATTGTGATGACTGAGCTCAACACCCTTACTTACACCTGATGTTCCTGAAGTAAAAAGTATTGTCGAAGTCTTATCAGGATCGATGACATGTCTTGCAAATTCATTTTTACCTTCTTTGATAAGCTTACGCCCTTCTTTGAGGATATCATCAAAATCTTTAAGGTTATAAACCTTTCTGCTGGCCTTTTTCTTTACCTTCTCATAATATGTCTCCGATACAAATACAACATCTGTATCTGCCATCTTTGCAAGTGAGATTATCTCTTCGTCAGGAAGACTCTTATCGATAGCAACCGCAACATTTCCACCGTTAACCGTTGCAAAGTAAACTATAAGCCATTCATATGAATTTTCACCGATTATGGCAACATGTTTATCCTTAATCTTTTTGTGGTACATCCACTCACCAAATGCATTGATATCTTCGCTGAGATCACGATAGCTCTTACGCATTTCTCCTGATTCACATGGATAGATAAATGCTGTTTTATCAGGGATATCATGTGCTTTCTTAAGTATCATTTCCTTAAGGTCTTCTATCTGTGTAACATTTTCATATGGATATTCTTTATTTCTCATTCCCGCTTCCTCTCTTATTAACTTTTGTTCTTCACTCGCCAAAGAAGGCTACTAAAAAATATATGTTAAATGTCCGAATCATGCAAGCCTGCTACCATTATATCACTTTTCATCTTTTTTAGCTCAGAAATTGCAAAAGGTATTGTTATCATAAATGTAAGTATATCAGCAACCATCTGTGTTATCTCAACACCCGTTAATCCAAAAAGCTTTGGAAGAATGATAATTGCCGGGATAAAGAAAAGTCCGTTTCTCGCCGAAGCCGTGATGGATGCCTTGACCCCTTTACCGATGGATTGAAGCATCATATTTGTCATGACTATAAATGCATTAAGCGGAAGGACTATAGTCTGAAATCTTAATGTCACTTCACCAACACTTACAACACTCAGATCTTTTCTGTAGAACTCTACTATATTCGTCGCATAGGAATAGCAAACGATCGCTATAACAGTAAGGAATACCGTTCCCCACTTGACGCAGAACCAGAATCCTTCTCGTACTCTTTCCTTTTTATTGGCTCCATAATTAAATGAGCATACCGGCTGGAATCCCTGTCCGAATCCAATCAGCGCAGATATAAGAAGCATCATGGTTCTTGAAACGATGGTAATTCCCGAAACAGTCGGAGTACCTCCGAATTCTGCAGCAGCATGATTAAGCAAACTTCCTGAGATTGCTGCAAGCCCCTGTCTGAAAAGTGAAGGGATTCCTCCATTGATTATCTGAACAATGTAATATTTATTGATATTAACATTTTTAAGGCTCAGCCTTATATTTTCACCCTTGCTGCATCCTATCAGAAGGATCACAAAACTGGTTATTTGTCCAAGAACTGTCGCTATAGCCGCACCTGTTACATTCATTTTTAATACGAGTATAAGGATTGGGTCAAGTATTATATTGACTATGGCACCGGCAACAAGACCGACCATGGCATATACTGCACTTCCCTGGAATCTCAGCTGACTGTTTATAACGAACTGACACATCATGAAAGGAGCACCTATAAGAATTATCCTTGCATAATCGTCCGTCATTGCCAGTGTCGAAGCATCAACCTTATCGGAAGCTAAGAATTCAACCAAAGGACCCATGAAGATATTTCCCAGTATCGCTATGGTTATTCCGAAAAGGAGTGCCATTACAAATCCATTAGAAGCCATTTCCGAAGATTCTTTTTTCTTACCGGCTCCAAGCATTCTCGAAAGGAAATTACCCGAACCATGTCCGAAGAAGAATCCGAATGCCTGTATGACAGCCATCAATGGAAATACAAGACCTACCGCTGCCGTCGCCGCAGTAGCTTCTCCCGGAACACGACCCACAAAATAAGTATCGGCTGTATTATAAATTCCCGTGATGAGCATACTTATTATAGTCGGCACCGCAAGTTCTGTTATAAGCTTCGGAACAGGCGTTTCCGTCATATATGTATATTTATCAACAGTTTTTTTCTTAAACATTTTTCTATATTACTTCAACAATTTAAGGTCGTTTTTCTCAATAATTACAAGAAGCTCTGTATCTTCTTCAAGCGCTCTCTCAGGATCGATAAATGATCTCATTTCGCTGTGGTCTTTAACAGCAACCACGTTAAGACGATATTTCTCTCTAAGATTAAGCTGCACAAGATTCTTTCCTATCCAATCCTCTTTAGGGCGCATTTCAAGCATGCAGAGGTTGTCATCAATATCAAAGAATTCAAGAAATGTATCGGAAATAAGCTTTCTGGCAGTACGAAGTCCCGTATCCTCTTCAGGATAGATTATCTGATCCGCACCGACTCTCTTAAGTATTTCGCCCATTCTGTCATCGGCCGCCTTGGCAACAACCTTAGGCACGCCCTGTTCTTTAGCTGCCATAACAGCCATGATGCTTGATGTAAGATCTGAACCCATGGCAACTACCACAGCATCCATATTGTTGATGCCGATTCCCTTCATAGCTTCAATATTTGATACATCAGCTTCTATAGCATAAGTTACCGAACCCGAAACAGATTCAACTATCTCAGACGATTTATCTACTGCAAGAACTTCCG
Source organism: Eubacterium ruminantium (assembly GCF_900167085.1). GTDB lineage: Bacteria > Bacillota > Clostridia > Lachnospirales > Lachnospiraceae > Eubacterium_Q > Eubacterium_Q ruminantium. The sequence goes on along the minus strand of NZ_FUXA01000004.1, from coordinate 85,449 downwards.
CTCCCATATCATAAAGGCTGAGCGCAAGTTTTTTACCAAATCTACCAAGTCCTATTACCGCAAATGATTTACTCATATGATCCTCCAAATATAACTTTTGTTTTATCCAACAAAGAAATTACCCTTCGCATATTTGACCTTATTCTTCTCCGATCCGCTGAAATTAAAGAACAACGCCATGGAGATAGGTCCTATTCTTCCAAGGAACATAGATACTATTATTATCCACCGTCCCACAAGATTTAAACAAGGCGTCAAAGCTCTTGAAAGACCGACTGTCGCCGTCGCACTGAAGGTTTCATACATACCGTCCACAAGAGATACATTATTGGTTATCATAAGAAGGATCAGCATAAAGAATGTTACAAAGAAGCTGACTGATACGATAGCCGTTGCCTTATGTATAAGTTCCGATGTGAATTTTCTTCCAAATACTACATTTTCATTTCTGTTTCTGATAAATGCAACCGAATTAAGGATGACTGCAAAAAGTGTTATGGTCTTGACACCACCGGCCGTTCCCACAGGAGAACCACCGATAAACATAAGCAATGTACCTACAGCGCATGTTCCGTCCGTAAGAGACTGCTGAGAAACCGACGCAAAACCTGCCGTTCTGAATGTAACTGACTGGAATACACTATTAAGTATCTTTCCGCCCGGAGACATTTTCCCAATGGTATCAGGATTATTATATTCCATGCAGAATACAGAAACCGATCCGAATAATATAAGGATTCCGGTTACCACAAGAACAAGTTTTGAGTGTTCTCCAAGCCTGCTCATTCTCTTAGCGAAAGAAAAGCCCTTATCTCTGCCTTCCTTCATTACTCTGCGGAAATCAAACCATACAACGTATCCGAGACCACCCATTATAATGAGGAACATACTTGTAAGCATGATCACAACATTATGATTATAATCAATAAGACTGTTCGGTCCAAGTATATCTATACCAGCATTACAGAAGGCTGAAACCGCTGTAAATACCGAATACCATATTCCTTTTAAAGCGCCGAATTCCGGTATAAATACAGTCATATAGAAGAATGCACCGATCATTTCAACTATGATGGTTCCCTTAAAAACAGCTCGTAAAAATCGTCTGAGTCCCCTTAATGAACTTAAGTTAAATGCATCATGAAGCATTATCGACTGATAAAGAGAGAATTTTTTATGTATTGCCAGCATAAGTATTGAAGTAACTGCTATGATACCGAGTCCACCAAGCTGGATAAGTATAAGTATAACTATCTTTCCGAATAGACTCCAATAAGCAAATGTATCAACAACTACAAGTCCCGTCACGCATATAGAAGTTGTGGATGTGAAAAATGCAGTTGTAAAACTTGCCGAACCTTCGCCTGCCTTGGCTACCGGAAGAAGCAGTAATACTGTTCCGATAAGTATCGCAGCCAAAAAGCTCAGCGGTATAAGCTGTGTTGATTGTAATTTGAATTTTGTCTGTTTATTCATCTGTCAAACTGTCCTTCACCAAAGTTTCATATCACTATGTGATTATAAAACGGTTATTCAATCATGTAAAGAACAAAGCATGCCACAATCGGCATGCCTCATTCTGTATTTTAAATATTTACTGGACCTTTCCGCCCTTTATAATATATGTTTGTCCTTTGTATGTGACTTTACCTGAATAATCGAATCTGACTTTTCCTGATGTACAATACCAATAGCCATTTTCATTTTTAGCTATACCTGTAAAGCCAAAGTCAACTTTTCCTCCTGAACAGTAGAAATATCCATTTTCATTTTTTGCAAGTCCGGTGAAATTAAAGTTAACTTTACCATTCTGGATGCACCACCAACCGCTTGAATTTTTGGAAATAGTATTTGTAAATTCTACCTTTCCACCTTTAACATTCCACCAGCCTGCTACACCGTTTACTGTTCCTTTAAGAACTTCATTTCTGGAGAAATCAACCTTGCCGGTGCTTACATACCACCAACCGGAATCATTCTTCACAAATCCGTTGTAGCCGGTCATTACCTTACCTGCCTTTACATACCACCAGCCTGTAACCTTGTCGACAGTGATCTTGTAAAGCCCTGTAGTATTGGCGATACCATTTTTGAAGTAATAATATACTCCGCCGTTTTTTGACACACCTGTATATGACTTATCAATTGCTCCATTCTTCAGATAATACATTTTGTCACCGTATTTCTGTACACCGCTTGCATTCTTAGCAAATGCATATCTTATAACAGAACTTGATGAAACCTGCTTTGTACAATTTACGTCTGTGTAGTATTTACCTTCCTTTACGAAATACTCGATATTTCCCGGTGTGGTTGTTGTTGCGGTCTTCGCTCTGTGATGAACAACCTCAGGAATGGTTGTATCTCCATATGCATAAATACATATATTTCTGTAATTTGTTCCGAGGTCGAAATTACCCATTGTTCCGTAGCAGTCATACCATCCGTCACGATAATTAACAAATGATTCGCCGCTTCCGATATTGGTTTCTACAATCGCTGTGTCACCGCCTTCAAAATTGACACGGTAAACGCCTGCGCTGTCTTTAAGATAAATCTTTACGGAAAAAGTCTCGCCCTTTGGAACTGTGATCTTCTGAGCAAGAGGCGCTCTGAAATATCCGGCCTCAGTTGTCTTTCCCTTTGTAGTATAAACTCTTCTGCCTGACCCCGGATTCTTAGCATTCTTTAAATCTACATTTACTTCTATAGTATATTCACCTTTCTGAAGTGTATAGAATCCTACTTTATTCAATTCTACTGTATGCTGTGCCTTAAATACATTGGCACCTGATAATTCAACCTTACTTGCAAGAGTCTTGCCTGAGCATCCTGTTTCCGTATAGGAATAAACTCTGCTGTCCTTCTTTAAACTTTTTGATGTATCTACAGTAAATACGGTAGGTGCACAGATTGAAGCATCATAATAAGATATCCAGACTGTTCCCTTATTTGCATCATTTCCCCAGCTGTTCTGTGCAAGGAAAGCACCTTTTTTATTGCATGCCGTAACCTTGTTATCATCCCATCCTATGATGGTAAGTTCATGATTTGCTGACGGTTTCTCACCACCGTTCCAGCTTGTGAAAAATGAATTGGTTGATGAATTATATCTTTTTTCACTGGCATCAATACTGACAACAACCGCTCTATCCTGATAAACTTTCTTCTTAATACTATTGATACTTTCCTGCCATGAAATTCCGCCATATTCGGAATATTCATCCGAAAATCCATACAGAAGAAGTACATTTTTAACTCTACTGACACCCTTTGTCATATCTGCATCAGTAAGGTTTTTTGAAGGATTAAGCGGATACTTTTCCTCTGTACCAAGTCCTCTGTTCATGGCAAATGTAGCCGTAGACATAAGCGGACTGCCGCTCTGATCGTAAAATTGTCCCCTTGATATAAATCTGTCTTTCTGTCCATGAAATACAGAATATGTCAGCTGATACTCGGAATAATTGATACTTGAACCAAGATTTTGATTCAGATAACTTGTCTCGAGGGCCGTATTTGCGGCATATGCCCAACAAATGCTTGAATTTGCCTGATCTCTTACTCCGGATAATTTCTTAACCTTATAAGATGCCGGATAAGAAGCCGCATTATTCACACTGACAGAACCGGTGTTGCCCTTGCGCGGTGCCATGATATTATCGCTGTAATAACCATTTTCATGATAGATTATTTCAGAAGAATCATCCCATATGGAATCATCATCTACAGCGGCTTGATCTTCACCTGCTTCATTTGTGACTTCGATTGAAGTTTCCGTTGTCTCGCCATCATTTTCTGCTGCATTTACTATCCCCCCAGACAATAAAGAGCAAATTGTAACGATAGCTGCAGCTCCGGTCTTCGCCCGCTTCATTAAATTCATCTTTCTCATTATACTTTTCCTTTCACTAAATAAATGATTTGTTCCTTAATCTTATACATGCCTTGTCGTTCCGTCAATAACATTTTTTCTATATTCACGTGGTGACATCTTATAAAATCTTCTGAATACTTCCGACATGTAACTCGCACCGGAAAAGCCTGTGATCTCAGCTATCTCGGCCATAGACATTTTGCTTGTCTCAAGATAGTCGGCCACCTTTCTGCTTCTGTAATGGATCAGATATTCTACCGGCGACTTTCCTGTAACTTTATTGAATATCTGGTTGCAGAGAGTCTGACTGACACCACCCGCAGCCGCGATATCTTTTAATGAAATATTTTCAGTATAATGGCCGTCTATATAGATCATCATATTTTTCAGAATAAGATCATGCTGATCGTCACTCCTGTGATTAAGGAAAAGTCTGTAGGCATCATTAAACCTGTGCATCAGAAGTTCCCACAACAAAATAAAATCCTTTGTGATAAGAAATTCATTTCCAAGCGAAACCCTGTGCATGTTCCAAAGTATCCTTCTCACATCTTCCGAATCATGATCATCCGCGTGAAAATGAACAAATGGTATAGTCTTATCCGTGATGATCGGTCTTACTGCCTTATTTTCAACAGCATATGATGTACATATAATGCTCGGATCAATAACAGCTATTATATATCTCGTTACATAATCATTATCTGTATATGAATAATGGATCCTGTCTGAGTTTACAAAAAGTATATCTCCTTCACTCAGCTTAATATCCATTCCTTCCACTGAATAGCCCATGTCCCCGTTATATACATAAATGAATTCAACATCCTTATGATAATGCGGTACTCTTTCCCATGTGCATCCGCTGTAAACATAACCATCATGAATATAAGAAGGAAATTTATCGTCATTGTAATTAACGATTTCCGACCCGTCTTTCCGCTTGATGATATAGCCTTTGTTTTCTTTCTTCATAATTCCCCCTCCTTGGAATTTATATAACAATTTTATATCTACCGTGTTATATTGTTATCATTTTCTGTAATTATGCCTGTTTTTCTTCACTATGCTTTATAGTATAATCCCATAATATCATATATTCAAGCCTATTCAAGCCGGTTTAGCTTCAAGCCGGTTTGAATTCTATAATTTTTTTACATCAACGATATGCTAAATGAAAAAGAGGTGAAAGTTATGAGTATTTCAAACAATTTTGTGATCGAAATGAACCATGTATCAAAAGATTTCAAAGTTCTGAATCGACACGAAGGACTTAAGGGAAGTCTTAAGGATCTTTTTTCAAGAGATTACAGGATACTAACGGCGGTAAATGATATCTCAATATCAATTAATAAAGGGGAAATAGTGGGATATCTCGGACCAAACGGTGCCGGCAAGTCAACAACCATAAAAATGATGTCCGGTGTCCTTGAACCCAGCAGAGGAGAAATTCTGGTTAATGGAAATGTTCCATATTCAAACAGAACCAAAAATGCGGAAAACATCGGTGTCGTTTTCGGACAGCGAAGCCAGCTCTGGTGGGCACTTCCTCTCATAGAATCTTTCAAAGTCCTGAAAGATATATACATGATTCCCGATAAAGAATATAACGATATAACAGAGTTATACCGAAGTCTTGTAGACATCGATCCCCTGCTCCATAAGCCGGTCAGACAGATGTCCCTGGGCCAAAGAACATTAAGCGATATTCTCGCAGCCTTCCTGCACAACCCAAAGATAGTTTTCTTAGATGAGCCAACCATCGGTCTTGACGTATCAATGAAAGCCAAGATACGTGATCTCATCAAAGGACTTAACAAAGAAAAGCATACAACTGTAATACTTACGACCCATGATATGGGTGACGTAGATGCTCTCTGCCAAAGGATCGTTATCATCGATCACGGAAAGATGATTTATGATAATGATATGGAACATCTTAAAACTTATTTCGGTTCCTACAGAACTCTCCGCCTAAACCTCAAGGATGTCGGATGGAAAGAGTACCTTGTTGACGAATCAAAAACAGATGTAATGAGCATAATCAGCGACGCTCAAAAATATTATACAATTCGCGATATCCAGCTTAAGGAGATTGAAACCGAGGAAATTATAAAGAAAATCTACGAAGGAGGGACCACAGCATGAAAGCAAGACTGAAAAAATATACTGCGCTTTCACGGATCGGTATCCTTTCAGAATTACATTTCAGACTTTCCACTTTTGTGGTAATACTCGGAAATCTTGTATATCTCACCCTGGTATATTTCTTGTGGAAATCCATTTATGCTTCATCCGGAACAAGTACAGTAAACGGAATGTCATTTTCCGACACACTAATCTATCTTGTTCTTGCAACAGCATTATTCAATTTCCTTGAAATGTATATGGTTTGGGAAATAAGCAGGGATATCCAATCCGGAGGAATCATTTTGAAACTCCTGAAGCCTATGAGTTTCCGCTCATTTTCCTTCTGGAATTATTTTGGAAGAAATATCATGACCTTTTTCCTGACATTCCTTCCGACATTTATAGTGATCGACGCGGTTACAAAAGGTTATATCCACCACGGTTTCAACCTTATTTACTTCGTCATCTCAGTTATCATGGCTCTTATCATAAACTTCAATATCGATCTTATAGTATCAACTATTTGTTTATATACAGAGTCCACATGGGGAATCAATATGGTCAAAGAATGTATAGTACTTCTTCTTTCCGGTGCCACCATCCCTCTTGCATTTTTCCCCGAAAAGCTCCGCCATATTGTTACATACCTGCCATTTAAAAGTGTTTATGATACACCTCTCAATATCCTCCTGCAGAAGAAGGGCTATACAACGCCGAAAGGACTTTTGTTTGCTCTCGGTCTCCAGCTCTCCTGGTGTATCATCCTCTATATCATAAGTAAAGCATTCTGGAATCATTCGATTAAAAGAATAACTGTAAATGGAGGTTAAAAATGGAAAACAGTATTATTTCAACCAACAAAAAAAGAGGTTTTAAATTCTACCTCCACATATACAAGAAGCTGCTTGTTCAGGATTTAAAAAGTAAAATGAGCTACCGCGCGGATTTCATCATTTCCACTGTAGGAATGGTCGTTTCAAATCTCGTAGGATTTATAAGTTTCTATATTCTTTTCAAAAACTTTCCTACGATAAACGGATGGACCATGTATGAGACACTTTTCCTTTACGGTTTTTCACTGGTTGCCCTGACTCCTGTGCAGTGCTTCTTCGACAACAACTGGAACCTTAGACACCTGGTCATGTCCGGCGACTTTATAAAATATTGTTTCAGACCTATCAATATCTTCTTTTATTTCATGTCGGAAATATTTGATGTCAAAGGGCTGGGACAGTTTGCATTCGGTATCGGAACCATTATTTATGCCTGGTCCCACCTTTCAATACCGGTCACATTTTTAACTCTCGCCCAGCTTGTTGTATACCTTTTTGCCGCATCACTTTTCATGATTGCAATAATGAATGCCGCTGCAGCAGCCTGCTTCTGGTTACAGAACTCAGGTTATATAATGATCATCATGTTTAGATTTAAGGATTATTCAAAATATCCTGTAACTATATTTAATTCTGTTTTTAAGGCGATATTCACATTCATAATCCCGATTGCTTTCATAGCTTATTATCCGGGACTTGTAATACTCCGACCTGATAATGTCCCTTTATTATCATGGTTATCTCCTTTCATCGGAGCTATATTCTTCTATCTGAGTTATAAACTCTGGATGTTGGGAGCAAAAAAATATGATGGAACAGGTTCGTGACAGAACCTGCTCCATCATATTTTTTACTAATCCACATATCATCAGTCTAAGTCCGCCGCCAAGTATGGCACCTCCAAATGCAACAGCAAGAAAATGTTCAACATTAAGCTGAAAAGGTATAGCTTCGAAAATCTCAAGTCCTATCATATAAGCCGCTGAACCGGCCCCCATACTTCCGCGATAAAAATCACTATTCTCTTGTCGCCAATATCTTAAGAAGATAATCATATGTCCTTGCTGCCGAACTGATTGAAAGACGTTCATTTACTGTATGAATATCAAAAAGATCCGGACCAAATGATATAGCATCAAGTCCATCTATCTTTTCAGCAAGGAGTCCACATTCAACTCCGGCATGAATAACAGATACTTCCGGCTTCTTGCCATACATTTCTTCAAAGACTCTTATCATCTTATCTCTAAGAAGGGATTCCTTCTTGTATTCCCATGCAGGATATGCTCCATGGTAACATACCTTTGCCCCGAAGCAGTCAGCTATAAGCGAAACCCTTTGTCTTAAAGCTTCCTTAGCGCTGTCTACAGAACTTCTCAAAGCATATGTAAGTATAAGTGTATCTTCTTCTGTTCTCATTATTCCGAGATTAAGAGAAGTTTCAACAAGTCCCTTTATATCTCCCGACATCTTAACGATTCCGTTAGGTACCGCAAGTATAAGTCCTACTGCTTTTCTTAAACTCTCATCTGTAAGAACCTTATCGCCTGAAACATTTGATTCTTCAAGAGAAAGTTTTACTCCGCCGTCTGTATTTCTATATTCATTTTTGATAGATTCCTCTATCGCCTTAAGTTTCTCAGTAAATAATGATTTATCTTTATCATCAATTTTTACCAGAGCTGCAGCTTCAAATGGAATTGCATTATCCTTTCCACCGCCACACATTGAAAGAATCTTTAAATCTGCTCCGCTTACCATAAGCTCATTAAGAACTCTTGCAAGCATGTGATCTGCATTTATCCTCTGCTTATCTATCTCGCTTCCGGAATGTCCTCCCAGAAGTCCTGAAATCTTAAGCTCATAAACCTTACCGTCTTTACAATCTGTAAATGAAAGCGGGAGTCTTAATTCTCCTCTCATACCTCCTGCACATCCTGCGAGAAGTATTCCTTCATCCTCAGAATCAAGATTAAGAAGGAGCTTTCCTTTCAGGTTGCTAAGATCAATACCTGATGCACCTTCCATTCCGACTTCTTCGGAAACTGTAAATACCATTTCAAGTCTTGGAGCATCAACTGTAGGATCATCAAGAATCGCCATCATATATGCAACAGCTATTCCGTCGTCTCCTCCGAGTGTTGTTCCCTTCGCCTTGATAAAATCACCATCGATATATATATCAAGCGGATCCTTCATGAAATCATGTGTTGAATCAGGCGCCTTTTCATTTACCATATCAATATGGCCCTGAAGTATCACAGCAGGATCCTTCTCTCTACCCTTTGACGCCTCTTTGATAATGATAACGTTATAAAGATCATCCTGATAAACTTCTAATCCTCTTTCACGGGCAAATCCAACTATGTAATCGCTGACCGCTTTTTCATTATAAGAACCTCTGGGGATTCTTGTTATCTCTTCAAAATATTTAAATACTTTTTCAGGTTTAAGTCCTGATAAAACTCCCATTTCCAGCCTCCGTCAATCTTCCAAGTAAAACCACTGATATATCCACCGATAAAGTCTTGTATGATTTTTGTAACCCAGGTTACAAAAAATATATTTATTGCCGGCATTAACACCGGCAAAATCCCTTAATAAAAATATTATGATTTAAATTTCAGAAGATCCGTATACCACTTTAAGATTGGTTCGGCATAAAGAACCGCAATAGCTATTCCTATACACAAAGCCGGTCCAAAAGGCATATGATCTTTTCCGGTCTTTGACTTTCTAATAAGAACAACAACTCCGAGAACGCCGCCGACAAATATACCGAAAATGAATCCAACAAGGATAACCTTCCATCCAAGAAGGAATCCCGCTGCAAACATAAGCTTGATATCACCCATGCCAAACGCATCCTGGATAACAAGATTTATAAGTAAAAGCGGCACACTTGTACATACCATTCCTATAAGTCTCTCAACTAAAGTAACATCCTTAATAAGCCAGATAGCCGCAATACCCATAGCTAATATTGTATAGTTCAGATAAGGAGGTATTTCCATAGTATCCTGATCGATAAATGCTATCATGAAAAGGATGACAAAAAGAACCATCATGAAAATAAGTTTCACTGTATCATCTATCCTATTTCCAAGGAGGAAACCGCCTGCAGCTCCGAATATTACCGCAGCCGCAAATCTCATAGGACTTACCTTTCTCTTTTCAGGAGTAAATGTAAGATCCCTCCAGCTCTTGATCCTTTCCTCAGCCGTCTTATCTTTGGCTATTTCTCTTTCATACGCTTCATCTCTCGCTGTAATCCATGCCGAAATCTTTGCAATAACAAAACATGAAGCTACAAATGCTACTACTAAAATGATTGCACAAATGATCTCTGTTGTTCCCATATATAACCCTCGAACTTATTATTCTTTACTCTTCATCTTCTACCGGCTTAATGCTGATACCAAGTTCATCAAGCTGAACAGGATCAACAACGTTTGGTGCCTCACTCATAAGATCTGATGCATCCTTAACCTTAGGGAATGCCATAACATCTCTGATAGTATCTGCCTTACACATAAGCATAAGAAGTCTGTCAAGACCATAAGCAAGTCCTGCGTGAGGTGGAACACCATACTTAAATGCAGTAAGGAGGAATCCGAACTTATCTTCAGCACTTTCCTTTGTAAGTCCGATAACTTCAAACATCTTTTCCTGAATGTCATTCTGGTGAATTCTCACTGAACCTCCACCGATCTCAACACCGTTAAGAACGATATCATAAGCCTTAGCACGTACTCTGCCCGGATCTGAATCAATATACTGAATATCTTCATCCATAGGCATTGTGAATGGATGATGCATAGCAACGAATCTTTCTTCTTCCTCGCTCCACTCAAGAAGAGGGAATTCTGTGATCCATACAAATCTATATTCATCCTTATTGATAAGACCCTTTTCCTCAGCGATCTCAAGACGAAGCGCCCCAAGTACTGAAAGTACAAGGCTTGTCTTAGCGTCTGCTATAAAGAGAAGAAGGTCTCCAGGTTTTCCTTCAAGTTTCTCTGTAAGTCCCTTTAATTCTTCTTCAGTCATGAACTTAGCAAATGATGATTTATATGTTCCATCTTCATTTATTGCAAGCCATGCAAGACCCTTTGCACCGTAACCCTTAACGAAATCACCAAGTGCATCTATCTTCTTACGTGGAAGTGTTCCGAGTCCTTCTGCATTTATACCTCTTACAGATCCGCCTGCTTCAAGAGCGCTCTTGAATACTACAAAGTCCGAGCCCTTAACAACATCGCTGACATCACTGATCTCAATACCGAATCTAAGATCAGGCTTATCAGAACCGTAATGCTCCATAGCATACTTCCATGTCATTCTCTCGATTGGAAGCTGAACATCGATACCGATTGCTTCCTTGAACATTTTCTGGATAAGTCTTTCGTTTACATCGATTACATCATCGATATCAACAAATGAAAGCTCCATATCTATCTGTGTGAACTCCGGCTGTCTGTCAGCACGAAGGTCTTCATCTCTGAAACATTTTGCTATCTGGAAATATCTGTCATATCCTGAGCACATAAGAAGCTGCTTGAAGAGCTGTGGTGACTGAGGAAGTGCATAGAAATTACCCGGATGAATACGGCTAGGCACAAGATAATCACGTGCTCCTTCAGGAGTTGATTTACAAAGGATAGGTGTTTCGATCTCAAGGAATCCCTCATCAGCAAGGAACTTTCTGACTGTTGTAGTTACATTACTTCTGAGCATGATATTCTTCTGGATATCAGGACGTCTGAGGTCAAGGAATCTGTACTTAAGACGTATATCTTCCTTAGTCTTTGAGTTCTCTTCTACAGGGAATGGAGGTGTCTCTGCCTCAGAGAGGATTCTTATATCTTCAGCAATGACCTCAATATCACCTGTCTTAAGATTAGGATTGATTCCACCCTCTCTCTTACTTACCTTACCTGTAACTGCAATAACAAACTCTGAACGAAGCTTCTCAGCCTTTGCATATCCTTCAGTGCCTACCTTGCTCTCCTCAAAAATAAGCTGGAGGATTCCACTTCTGTCTCTAAGATCAACGAAAATGATACCTCCCTTATTTCTGCTCTTCTGTACCCATCCCATGACGGTAACCTTTTCTCCGATCATAGAATTATCTACTTCCGTACATCTATTAGTCCTCTTGAGACCTAACATTGATTCTGCCATTTTAATATCCTCTCTATCTATACCTATTCTTTACCGGTTTCCCGGCAGTATCTGCAACCCGGGTTGCATTTTTATGATCATATTTTGTCTGCGAAAAATTCTGTAATCTCTGTATATCCTTCTGCTGTAAGCTGATCCTTCTGGAACTTCTTATTCTTCTTCATCATGACAATATTTATATTCTCGCCGACCGCTCTTCTTTCCTTAGCCATAGAAAGAATCTTTGCCATTTTTTCCTTTGGCATATTCTTTTCTATCATAAATGCTGTCTTTTCAGAACTTCCAGGTACCTTAAAGTCTCTCTCAAGGAGAAGCATGATGATTCTTTCGAAACCGATTGAAAATCCGCATGCAGGAGTATCATTTCCTGTGAAACGTCCGATCATTTCATCATAACGTCCGCCGCCTCCGACAGATCCGCCGTATTCATCCATCGAAATCTCGAAGATCGGTCCTGTGTAATATGACATACCTCTTACAAGTGTAGGATCAAATGCCATCTTAAACTCAGCTTCCTTAGCACCTTCAACGCTTTCAATTATAAATGCAAGGCCGTCTGTGATACTTTCATCAAGGTATTCACCAAGTGTATCCTTAAGGAACTTAATACCTGCAACATCAGGTGTTATCTTTCCGAAAAGATCAAGATATTTATCAACTGTTTCACTGCTGTTTCCTGCAGCGATCAGTTCTTCTCTTACGCCATCAAGACCAATTTTATCCATCTTATCAAGAGTTATGAAAATATTATCATAATCAATTGCCGCACCTTCAGATGATTCACCCTCTGCCGCTACCGGTTCAAAACCTGCATAGTCAACCATGGCACGAAGTATTCTTCTATCATTTATTCTTATTGTAAAATTACTGAAATCAAGTTTTCCAAGTAATGTAGATGTTGCGAGTATAAGCTCTATCTCAGCGATATTTGTAGGCTCGCCGAGTATATCTATATCGCACTGCATAAACTGTCTGTAACGACCTTTCTGTGGCCTGTCGGCACGCCATACATTTCCCATCTGAAGTGCCTTGAATGGACTAGGAAGATCATTAGAATTATTTGAATAATATCTTGAAAGAGGAACTGTCAGATCATATCTGAGTCCGCCATCAACAAGATCCGCTGCACTTGTTGCTTCCTCAAGACGAAGCTTTTCACCTCTTTTCATGATCTTAAAGATAAGCTTTTCATTTTCTCCGCCCTGCTTTGAAGACAGATTCTCAATATGCTCAACACAAGGAGTCTCAACAGAAGTAAATCCAAACTTCTTGTAAGTATCCTTTATGAGACCTATCGCATAGTCTCTGATCTCCATCTCTCTCGGAAGTATATCCTTCATACCGGTAACCGGCTTTTTCTTCATAGCCATATCTCTCTCCTCTATGTAAATATCTTATTTATGTACAAATCAATTACAGTCCGTCATCTGCTACCATAATTAAATATATATGCAGTAACTGTCACTCACCATTTATAGTGACCTTACGGCTGTATTACTTATTTATACGGGTATTTCCTATGACATCTCTCTTCTTATCAAGCATATCCTCGATACGGACAATGTAATCATCAACAGACTTACTGTTGGCGATCCTTTCTACATTTCCCTTACCCGGATTGACAAGTTTTGTAGATGCACCTGCACCCGCGCCGAAAATGTCAGTTTTTTCTTCCATAATCAGCATATTATAAAGGCATTCCCTTCCCGGCTTTGAATAGCCCACATTTTCCAGGTTGCCTGCTATATTCTTCTGTCTATACATATAATATGGTTTCATTCCCATATATGTAGCATATTTGGCTGCAAGAGCCTGCATTTCTTTCGCATCATGATTTATGTATTCCTGATATGTGGTCAGCTCCTCACTTAGATGCGCCGCTCTTTTGATAGCGAGTGAATGAACCGTGAGACTCTCAGGACGCATCCTTCTTAAAACATCCAGAGTATTCTCCATATCTTTAAGCTTCTCCATAGGAAGCCCTGCGATTATATCAGTATTTATATTATCAAATTTATATTCCTTGGCAAGTCTGAAAGCCCGCTCAAAATCATCAGCCGTATGTGCTCGTCCGATAACCTTTAATGTTGAATCATTCATGGTCTGAGGATTGATACTTATCCTCGTAACCCCATGAGCCTTCATGATCTCAAGTTTTCTTTCGGTAATACTGTCCGGTCTGCCCGCTTCCACAGTATATTCCTTAAGATGAGATGTATCAAAATATCTTACAGCTTCTGTCAGGAAATTGTCAAATGAAAGCTCTCCCAAGGCTGTTGGCGTTCCGCCTCCTACATAAATCGATACAAGTCTCCTGTCTCTATTGACATATGAAATAAACTGCAACTCCTTCGTAAGAGCCGCCAGATATTCCGGAACCTTATATTTATATTGCTGTATCGGAAAAGAAGCAAATGAACAATAAAGACATCTGCTCGGACAAAATGGAATATGTATATAAAGAGCATAGTCTCTATTTACATCTATATCCTCTTCCTCAAATATAGCCGTTTCTCTCTTCGCTACCTTAAGGGCAAGTTCCGCTTTCTCGGTGGTTGCCGCATAGCGTCTTTCATATTCTGTAATGATATCTTCGTCAGACTCTCCTTCCTTGATACCATGAATAGCTATCTTTGTAGGTCTGACCCCGGTAAGACTTCCCCAAGGAAGAGTTCTTCCGGTAAATTCGGAAAGCATCTGATAAGCCGCAAGCTTAAGCCTGTTTCTGAAGACTTTTCTATCTTCATAAGGTCCGCTGACATATGCATAAAACTTAACTTCTGCTTTTTCCTCTATCTTAAGAAGAGTTCTTTTTTCATCATAAAGCGCAGTAAAGCAGAGAGTGAACTCATTATGAAGCTCCTTTCCGACGTTTGCTACGTCCACAGGCTTCATTACAGTAAGTTTCTCTCCCGGATAGAAAGCCATTAACATGGCTCTTAGATCGTTATTATATAATTCATTACTTTGTACAAGAAGAATCATAACTAATCCTACCCCTCATCCTATAAATGCTTTATAAACACCAGTTATCAACCTTTTCTCTTCCGATTGTAGTTCTGTTATTATGTCCCGGATAAACAACTGTATCCTCAGGGAGAACCAGAAGTTTTTCCTTAATATTTCTTACAAGAGCCTCTCCGTCACCTGTAGGGAAATCCGAACGTCCTATACTTCCGGCAAAAAGAGTATCTCCTGCAAAAAGCATTTTATTTTCTTCAAAATAGAAGCACATTCCGCCCTTTGTATGCCCCGGAACTTCGATACATTTAACCTTTGTTCCAAGGATTTCTACTACATCATTGTCATTAACGGTTTCATCTGCCTTAAGTGCCACCGGATCTCCGGAGAACATCATAGAAAGATTTGCCGCAGGTGTTGCCAAAATGTCTTCATCATTTTTCCCTATTACCACAGGAACATCCGGATAAGCCTTCTTGATACCTTCGATACCGAGAATATGATCGAAATGTCCATGTGTAAGAAAAATCTTTGTAAGTTTATACTGCTGGTTCTTGATCATTTCCAACAGGAATTCCGCATTAGCTGCAGGATCTATGATTATAGCTTCTCTTGTAGCCGTATTGACTACCGTATAACAATTTGTTGCCAGATCACCCAGCACATTGGTTACGACTATTAAATTCTGCATTTACTAACCTCTTGTTCTTTCAATATCTATAACGCCTTCTATGCTTCTAAGTTTAGCTGTAACCTTAGCCAGTTGCTCTTTGGATCTGATACCAAACTGCATGGTTATAGTTGCTTTGCCCTGTTTACTTATACGCACATTCATGCCCTTGAGATCGATCTTAGCTTCATTAAAGATCTTGGAAATATCAAATACTATGCCCTGTCTGTTCTGTGCATAGATATTGATCTCTGTGGTGAATTCCTTCTCTTCTCCGCTTTCACTGCTGTCAATCCACTCTGCATCGATAAGTCTTGTTCTCTCAGCTTCTTCCATGCAAAGAATGTTTATACAGTCAGTTCTGTGGATGGAAACTCCACGTCCTCTGGTAATGAAACCTACTATCTCATCTCCCGGAACAGGTGAACAACATTTTGAGAATCTTACGGCAACATCATCGATACCCTTAACCTGGATGCTTCCCTTCGGTATATCGAATTTCTTCTCCTGCCTTCTTAATTCTGCAAGAACATCTTCATCTGTACGGCTTGCTTCTTTATGTTTATTAACTTCTTCGATCAGTCTGTTAACGACCTGACCTTCCTTTATACCGCCATGTCCGATGGCAGCCATAAGTGAATCCCAATCAGGGAAATTATACTTCTTAAGTATCTTCTCCTGATAATCTTCCTGAAGTATCTCGGATGCATCTATATTCTTGGCTTTACAATAATCATCAATGGCTGTCTTACCTTTTACGATATTGTCAGCTTTATGCTCCTGACGGAACCACTGATTGATCTTGGTACGAGCCTGAGAACTCTTTACTATACTGAGCCAGTCCATACTTGGACCGCGTGAGTTCTGAGAAGTAATGATCTCAACTCTGTCGCCGCTCTTAAGCTTATATTCGATAGGTACCTGTCTTCCGTTAACTCTGGCTCCTACCATTCTATTTCCGACAGCGGTATGAACTACATAAGCAAAATCGATTGGTGTTGAACCTGCAGGAAGTGTTTTAACATCACCTTCAGGAGTGAAACAGTAAACCTGATCCTGGAAGAGATCAAGGTCTGTCTTAACAACATTCATGAATTCTCTGTTATCTGTAGTATCATTCTGCCATTCGAGGATCTCGCGAAGCCAGTTAAGCTTTTCTTCCTCTTTGTTGACATTTGTGCTTCCGCTCTCTTTATATTTCCAATGCGCTGCGATACCGTATTCAGCAGTTCTGTGCATTTCATAGGTTCTTATCTGGATTTCAAACGGTCTTCCTCCGTGACCGATAAGAGTTGTATGAAGCGACTGGTACATATTTGCCTTTGGCATCGCTATATAATCTTTGAAACGGCCCGGAATAGGTTTATACTTCTCATGGATGATACCAAGAGCCGCATAACAGTCTCTGACTGTATCAACTTTAATTCTGAGCGCAAATATATCATAGATCTGATCCAGAGTTTTATCCTGTGTCTTCATCTTTTTATAAATACTGAAAAGATGCTTAACACGGCCGTCAATCTCTGCTACAATTCCGGCTTCTTTTATATATTCCCTAACTTCTGTAACCATCTCATTGATGAATTCTTCTCTTTCGGAAAGTCTCTCATCAATCTTAACTCTGAGGTCTGAATAAATATCAGGATAAAGGTACTGCATAGAAAGATCATCGAGTTCGATCTTGATCTTACTGATACCAAGTCTATGAGCTATAGGCGCATAGATATCCATTGTTTCTCTTGCTTTCTCAATCTGCTTTTCATGTGACTGATACTGAAGAGTTCTAAGGTTATGAAGTCTATCGGCAAGCTTAATAATGATAACTCGGATATCCTTTGCCATGGCAAGGAACATCTTTCTTAAGTTCTCAGCCTGAAGCTCGATCTTGTCCTGTGACAGGTTTAATTTGGTAAGTTTTGTTACACCATCTACCAGAAGTGCGATCTCAGCCGAAAATTCCTTGGCAATCTCTTCCTTTGTTACTTCCGTATCTTCAACTATATCATGAAGAAGTCCTGCCACTATCGTTTCTTTATCCATTTCAAGTTCGGCAAGAATAATACCGACACAAATAGGATGTATGATATAAGGTTCTCCGGATTTACGTTTCTGACCTTTATGTGCTTCATCAGCAAGCTTATATGCTTTCTCGATCATGGAGAAATCTTCCGAAGGATGATATGCCTTAATCTTTTCTATAAGTTCTTTATAGAGCTCCTCCGGCGGTGTAAAGTCGGCAGGGGTCTCCAGATCACTGGCACGCATTTTGCCGTGAACATCATAGACGATATTTATAGGCTTCGGTTCCGGATTATCCACCACCTCATCCACTTTCTTTATTTCATCTGACATTCCCTTACCTCCTTAAAAACAACTGATAATCATTTAATGTCCGTATAATCTGTAATCTATTTATTCACCTTCGTACTGAACTACAGAAGCCACGTCATAATTCTTTAAATACTCGCGTCCCTTAAGATCTGTAAGTTCAATGAGGAAGATCATCTTTACAACCTCTCCACCAAGTCTTTCAACCAGCTTAGCTGCAGCTTCAACCGTACCACCTGTAGCAATAAGGTCATCTATAATGATTACCTTATCTCCCGGCTTTATGGCATCCTTATGAAGCTCTATTGTAGCTGTACCATATTCAAGAGAATAAGATTCCTCTACAGTTTCTCTAGGTAATTTACCCTTCTTTCTTACAAGGGCAAATGGTTTATCATTATTATATGCAAGAGGCGCACCAAAAAGGAAACCTCTTGATTCAACTCCTGCTATGATATCATAATCAACTCCGTCAAGCAGCTTATCCAGCTCATCTATCGCAAGTTTAAATCCTTCGGCATCATCAAGAACCGAAGTTACATCTCTGAAAAGAATTCCCGGCTTTGGAAAATCCGGAATTGTTTTAATATAATCCGCAACTGTTTTCATAAACTCATCCTCTCGCACAAATAATTCCTAATCAATTTTTCTGAACACTGTCCATTATAAACTGGACACTTCTGTTGCCCTGATACTCATTTATAGCAGGATGAAATGCAATATTCACCCTTATATCAGCTGCTGCTCCACTTAACATTTTATCACATTCAGCCTCACCGAACCACTTTTTTATATCACTCAAAAACTCGTCCGGTGCAAATGAAATAAGCCTGTAGCGCATTCCTCTCTCATCTTCCACAAAAAGCCAGAGGCAATTTTTATTCTTTCCTTTTATCTCGGCACGAACAACCTTTAGTCCCGCATCGGCAAATTCGGCCGATTCATTTCCCTCACCGAAAGGTTCCAATGCCTCAAGCTGTGATACATTCTGAACCGTAAAATAAGACATCGGTACTTTTGCATCTATAACAAGTTTCGGAATAAGGTCTTCCTCGGAAATATTTTCATTGTCATTCAAGGCCATTCTGAACATTTCCAGATTTGATTTTAAAATGCTCATTCCTGCCGCTTTTTTATGTCCTCCTGCTTTAAGGAGAAGTGAACTCACTTTCTCCAATTCCTCAGCAAGATTATAACCATCTATTCCTCTCGCAGAGCCCTTATATATATCCGGATCGGACATTGATTCCGTAAATACTATGACCGGCCTGTAATATCTCTCCTTAAGCTTTGCCGCAACTATTCCGGCAAGACTTTCATGAAGATTATCGACAAATACCACAAGCACATTATCATGCAGAAGCTCCGGCGAACTTTCTATGGCCGCAACAGCTCTTTTCACTCCGTCTTCACATATTGATTTTCTTTTTTCATTAAGTTCTTTAAGATGCTCGGCTATACTTCTTATCTTCTCATCGTCATCCGATAAGAATAATTCCACCGCCTGGTCCGCAGCCTCAAGTCTTCCCGCCGAGTTTATACATGGTCCGAGTATAAATCCCATTGTCATTGAATTTATATCTTTTCCATATCTGTCTGTAGCTTCAAGAAGAGCACGAAGTCCTTTATTGGCAGTGCCGTTCATAAGTCTCATAGCTTCTCTTGCGTAGATCCTGCTTTCATCCTGCAGTTTCATAACATCACATATGGTTGCAAGACCTACAAAAGGAATATAGTACTCCTCATCCAGAACTTTATCCATTTTGGCATATAACGCCTTTATAAATTTAAATGCAATAGTCGCGCCGCATATTTCACTATATGGGTAATTATTGGTTGGAAGTTTCTGATCTATGACCACGTCGGCCATGACCCTTCTTTCCTTCGGCTCATGATGGTCAGTTACAATTACCGTCATTCCGAGATTCTTAGCTTCATCTACAGCATCAAATGCAGCAATTCCATTATCACATGTGATTATGGTATCGACATCATCGCTGAAGGCTTCCCTGATAAGACGGACATTCATACCATATCCATCAGTTATCCTGTGAGGAATGCGATAACTCACATCTGCACCAAGATCTCTTAAACCCTTCGTCAGGATAAATGCAGATGTAACTCCATCCACATCATAATCCCCGATAACACGTATCTTGACCTTCTCTCTGATCTTTTCAGCCATCAGATTTGTGCCTTCATCCATTCCGTCCAGAAGCTCAGGAGCATGACATTCGCTAAGAGTTCCGTTCAGGAAAAGCTCAAATTCCTCATCGCTGACTACTTCTCTGTTTCTGATAACTTTGGCAACGATCGGATCTATATTAAATTTTCTTGTGATTGTCTCATAATCAAGATTTCTACTTCGTAAAACCCATTTCTGCTGCATATTATCCTCTTTATGAATAACCCTCCGGATTATTCCAGCCGGAGGGTTATTTCATGTTTATATTTTTTTCAAATACTGCCCAATAATTTAATTATTATTTTGCAGATGCCTTTTTACCTTTTGAAGCCTTTGCTTCTTTAGCTGCGGCTCTTGCTTCATCAAGCTTCTTCTGGCTTTTCTTCTTAAATGAAAGCCAAAGTGGACCTGTGATGAAAATTGATGAATATGTACCGCAAAGGATACCAACCATAAGAGTTAATGTGAAGTCCTTAATAGCAGAAACTCCCATGATATAAAGTATAAGTACTGTAACAAATGTTGTAAGTGATGAGTAGATATTTCTTGAAAGTGTCTGTGAAATACTTGTATTAACTATCTTCTCATAACCATCTGATTCAGGACTCATAACGCTTAAGTTCTCACGGATTCTGTCGAAAATAACGATTGTTGCGTTAATTGAGTATCCGAGGATAGTAAGCATACATGCGATAAATGTACTACCTACTGAAAGGTATGCTACAGAGTATACCATGAATACGATCATTACATCGTGGATAAGAGCGATAACTGCACTTATACCAAACTTAGTATCTGAGAATCTGAATGCAATGTAGATAAGCATAAGGATTGATGCTATAACAACTGCGAGGATTGCATCTTTCTGCATTTCCTTACTGATTGTACTACTGATATTCTCAGATTCGATATTTTCATTCTTTAATCCAAACTTATCCTGAAGAGCACTTGAAACTGCCGCTCTCTTCTCTTCTGAAAGTTCAGCTGTCTTAAATACGATCTGATTATCTTTATCAACTACCTGAATCTGGATTGTTCCTTCAGATACGCCTGCTGCTTCAGCAAGTACAGGTCTGATCTCTTTTTCTGCTTCTTCAAGAGTATAAGCTCTGTCGAATGTTACAGATGTTGAAGTACCACCTGAGAACTCAAGGCTGAAGTTCATTGTCTTTCCTCTGCTACCCATCCCCTTATTAACGAAAAGGAATCCGATACCGAGAACAACAAGAATAACTGAAATAGCACCTGTTACCTTGAAGTATTTAGAATAGCGTCTAACCTTAACTTCTTTAGCTCTTCCGTAAAGCTTTTCAGCTGTTACTCCAAGAGTTGTAAATACATAAAGCAGGAATCTTGTAATGAAAAGTGATGAAATCATTGAAAGCACGATACCAAGAATAAGTGTTCTTGCGAATCCCTTAACAGTACCTGATCCCATATATAAAAGTACAACACCTGCGATGATAGTTGTTATATTACCATCGACGATGGCTGATGTAGCCTTTGAGAAACCTGCCTGTACAGCGCCCTTAACGCCCTTTCCGGCAGCAATCTCTTCTTTGATACGTGTGAATATAATTACATTTGCGTCAACCGCCATACCTATCGAAAGTATGATACCTGCAAGACCAGGTAATGTAAGTGTTATATGTAAAGTCTGTAAGAAGAAGAGCTCAAGAATGATATATGTGCAAAGTGCAATTGATGCAAGGAATCCAGGGAATCTGAATACCACAATAAGTATAAGGAAGATAATGCAGATTCCGATAAGTCCTGCAATAAGTGATGTATCAACCGCATCATTACCGAGCTTAGCACCTACTACCTGTGAACGAAGTTCAGAAAGTGTAAGTGGAAGTGCACCAATCTTAATTGTACTTGCAAGCTGTTTAGCTTCCTCGATACTTTCCTGTCCTTCGATAACTGCAGATCCGTCTGTGATAGCAGATCTAACAACAGGATTACTTACTATAACACCATCATAAACGATAGCGATTGTCTTTCCGATATTTGCTGTAGTAACATCAGCAAATTTCTTAGTACCCTCATCTGTAAATGTAAGCTGTACTACATAATCTTCAGAAGTAGCACCCTTCTGAATAGCTGCATTTGCATCTTTGATATCTGCACCTGTAAGTGCAACTGTATATTCCTGACCATACATATACTTCTGAGTATTTTCAGCATCAAGGAATAAAAGTTCACCCGGACGACCGAGGTCATCAAGGATTACATTTGGATCATACTTACTTGTATCTACAGGAATTTCAACTGTAATACGGTCGCTTCCTTCTTTATAAACTTCACCATCAGGGCTGTAGCTGTCTACTCTTCGCTGAAGTTTATCAATAGTAGCATCTATCTCTTCTGAGCTTGGATTCTTTTCCTGAATCTCATAAGTTACACTGACACCACCTTTAAGGTCAAGTCCCAATGTAATATCTTTTGCTCGTCCGATCTGAGCAGCATCAGTACCTGTTGCTGTAACAGTGTTCTCATTTTCCTTGCCATTCTTCTCTTTTCCAAGTCCAAACAGTACAGCGTAAACTCCACCCGCTACTGCAAGAAGGAAAAGTAAAAATAATATGACAGCTTTCCTCTTTGCTTTCTTCATGTCATTCTCCTCTTTGTTTCTTATTTTTCATAGCCTTGTCCGCTAAATAATTCTGTATTATCTCATGCTGTATGTATATGCTTCAGGTGAATCACAATTATTGCCTGAATCACAATCATCCACATCACTGCAATTGTCCGGAGCACAAGAAGCATTATTACTTCCGGATCCGTTAGTTCCCCACCCCTTTGCTGCATCAATCTCTGCCATTGCAGCTTTCATCATGAGAGCACATTCTATCCTCTTCTGCTCAAGCTTACATCCGATATCATATGCATCAAGAATATTTCCATGGAACTGATATGCATTTGCTGCACATCCTCCACTACAATAAAATCTTGCGAAGCAATCTTTGCATTTATCCTTAGCATAAACATTACAAAGCTTGAAATCTTCAACCATCTCTGTCCTCTTGATGCCTTCATAAACATTTCCCAAAAGGAAATCAGCATTTCCGACAAACTGGTGACAAGGATAAAGATCACCTGAAGGTGTTACTGCAAGATATTCAGTACCTGAACCGCATCCTGACAGTCTCTTATATACACAAGGTCCGCCTTCAAGGTCGATCATGAAGTGGAAGAAATTAACCGGTCTTCCTTCTTCATATCTCTTAAGAAGTTCCTTTGCAAGCATGTCATACTGCTCGCAAATCTTTGGAACATCCTCTTCTGTTATGGCATAGTCCTCACTTGGAGCTGCCACTACAGGTTCCATCGAAACCTCGTCAAATCCTTCATCTATGAGATTTATTACATCCTGACAGAAATCAATATTATTATGTGTAAAAGTACCTCTTACATAATACTGACCTTTACGTCCTTCTTTAAATCTCTTATATTTCGGCATAATGATATCATAACTTCCCTTACCGTTTCTGGTAGGTCTCATGAAGTCATGAACATTTCTTCTGCCATCTATACTAAGAACTACATTAACCAGTTCTTTATTTGCAAATTCAAGAACATCATCATTAAGAAGAACACCATTTGTTGTAAGAGTGAATCTGAACTTCTTACCGGTTTCCTTCTCTCTTGTTCTACCATATTCAACAAGCTGCTTAACGACTTCATAATTCATAAGCGGCTCGCCACCAAAGAAATCAACTTCAAGATTCTTTCTGTTACCTGAATTCTCTATAAGAAAATCCAGCGCCTTTTTTCCGACTTCAAGGCTCATTATCTCCTTTGGTCCATTGTACTCGCCCTGTCCTGCGAAGCAGTATTTGCAGGCAAGATTACAATCATGAGACACATTAAGGCATAATGCTTTTACTACAGTCTGTCTCTTCTTAAAATCTATTATTAAATTTTTGTATACATCCTCTGTAAAAAGCTGTCCTTCATCAGCCAGCATCTTAACACTGTCATAGGCTTCGGCAACCTCAGCCTTCTTATCCTCATCTGATACAGCTTTCTCTGAAAAAACGTATGATCTGCCGTTACTGAGTATATCATTTACAACTTCATCTTTAGATCTGCCCTGATATAACTCAATGATATCGTAAACCAGATCGTCTACAACATGAACCGAACCGCTACAGACATCCAGTACAATGTTATAGCCGTTATTCTTAAACTGGTGAACCATATAAACCTCTTTCAAAATTACTTAAAGAGGACTATCCGTAGAAGATGGCCCTCTTTAGGCTTGATATAGATTTTAAATTAGTTATTCTCGCAGTGCTGATTTCCAACTGTGCAAGAAGTCTTACATGCTGACTGGCATGATGTCTGGCACTCGCCGCATCCACCCTTAGCTACTGTGTTGTTAAGTGTCTTTGTTGTTAAAGTCTTGATTCTTTCCATTTTTATACTCCTTATGATCTATATAATTCTACATTAAACTCCAGTCATATACATAATACAACTGTATAAATATACTGCATTACGGGTCTAATTGCAAATTTTACCCATATACGCAGAGATTATAACACAAAAAGTACACAAATAAAAGAGCGTTTTTTATAATAAGAAACATATCTCTTAAATAATATAAAAACGGAGCATGCCATAAAAGACATGCCCCGCCATCTTACTTAAGATTATTTATCTGTTTCTTCTTCTCTTGCCAAGTATAAATAAGATCAATCCGAGAAGTACTGCTCCTCCAAGGATTCCAAGTATGATCCAAAGCACACCGCTTGTCTTACCATACTCAAACTTAATTACAGATTCGGAAATATTTCCTGCTTCATCTACTGCAGATACAGCTAGTTCATATTTGCCCTTCTGATTAACCTCAAATGTAGCCGTATTCGACTCTATAGCCATGTCTGATCCATTAAGCTTAACAGATGTAAGTGTATCTTCTGCAAGCTGTAATGATACAGTAATTGTTGTAGGCTCTTTAAGGTTATCTCCGTTTTCAACTCCGGCAACGATGATAACCGGATTAACTGAATCAAGTATGAAGTAGAAGCTTCTCTCGCTTGAATTTCCAACTTCATCTTCAGCTACGATCTTCAGTTCATGGAATCCGTCATCCACCTTTGAGAGTCCGTCATAAAGAACATCATCTAAGTAAAGCTTGTAAGTTACTGTTGTAAGATCCTTTACGACATCATCCACATCATAGTCAAATTCGAACTTATTAAGAATAGGTATAAGCTTCTTTGCCTCAGGATCATTTGCCTTAAGAGCATCGCTGTAAGCCTTATACTCTTCTTCATTTGCAAACTGTTCAATGTCCTTGATAACCGGCTTTGTCTTATCAATAGTGAATTTTACAGTCTGTACTGTTTCATTTCCGGCTATATCTTTTGAAGTTACCTTGATGTTATAAACACCATCTCTTGAGAATATCTGTTCAAAGTTTGCTGAAGAACTTCTTCTGAGCACAGAATAATCATCAAATTCGATAGCTTCCGCCTTATCGGAACCAAGAGTCTTTCTTGTTCCCTCGATATTGATATTATTTCCTGTGAAGAATGTCTCTTCAATTCTTACTCCGAATGTAACATCCTTATTTGTATAGTATTTATCTACTCCTGTAAGTGTAATGATAGGAGCATTCTGATCAAGTGTAAATGCAAATGATTCGTTAGCTTTATTTCCGGTCTTATCCTCTGCCTCAAATTCGAATCTGTACTGTCCGTCCTCTTTGAAGAGTTCAGAAAGTGCCGAATTTGTTCCGCTTGCATTGAATGGAATGGTCTTAAGCAGTGTCTCAACCGCTCCATCAACCTTCTTATAAACTCTTACTGTAGCTGCGTTCATATCCCAGTAGAAAGCTTCTTCCATATTAAATGTGATAGTCGTATCCTGTGCTGAAGTACCGTCCTTACTTACGCCTGTAATAGTAAGTTTTGGTGCGGTCTTATCAACTCTGAAGCTTACTTTCAGTTCTGAACTTTCATTTCCGGCTCTGTCAACAGCTTTATAAACTATCTCATAGTCTGCTTCTGTTGAGTAACTTGATGATCCTTCAAGGTCACCGTTTTCCGAAGTGGTTTCTGTTGATGATGAAGGTCGAGTCATTCTAACAACCCTAGTTACATCTTCATCTTCGTTATCATCTGAAACCCCAAGTGTTACTGTTGCATCAGTAGCTAAAAATCTGTTTGTTATCTCACTTGAATTATTTACTGTCGCATAAAGCTCCGGTGGAGTCTTATCAATGACAAATCCGATATTCTTTGTTGATGAATTACCCGACTTATCTACAACAGTAACAGCAATATCGTGGCTTCCTTCACCGGATATTACTATTCCCTTGCTTTCCTTCTCGCCCTTTGCAGCGTCTGTAAACTTAGGTGTAATATTCTCTCCGTTATCGGTTACAGTTATTGAAGCTACATTATATTCAAATACTTTTACATCAAATGAAACATTCTCTGCATAGTACTTACCGTATCTGTACTTAGTATTGAAATGTCCACCTGTATTTGAATAATCATTATAAAACTTATCCATCTTAGCCGGCGCTTTTGTTGTTACGATTATATCCGACTGTGGCTTTGTATTATCAATAAGGAATCCGATTGTGATAGTGCCTTCATTTCCGGCTTTATCAACTGCCTTATATGAGATAATATGCATAGCATTATCTTTATATGTTTCTGTAACTTCTCCAATGTTAGCTGTATTCTTCTTAACATTAGATCCGTCAGACATTGTTATCTCATATGCACGCTTAAGATCTGATTCATCCTTATTGTCATCTTCAACACTCACACCTACAACTGTATCTGAGCTTCTGTAAGAATTCATACCCTTATAGAGAACTCCGTCAAGAGTAGGATTGATTACAGGAGCTGTCTTATCGATAGTAAAGCTTACAACCGAACTGAATCCTTCATTATGAGAATTATCAACACCAATTGCTTTTATCTCATGCTTTCCTTCTGATTTAATAACAACTTCTGCGACATATTCTCCGCTTTCATTCTTAACAAATGAAGCACCGATATCAATTCCGTTATCCACAACTCTGAAGCTTGCAGCATCATAATCAAATCCTGTGATTCTGAGTGTTACATCATTCTTATAGAACTGACCATACTCATATCCGTTAGCAGCCTTTGTGAAGTGACCTTCAACTGCAGGTACATAAGTATTCTTATATTTGTTGAACTTGGCAGGTTTATCTGTCTTAACCCTGATATCAAGTTCAGGCTTTGTATTATCAATAAGGAATTTTACTGTCTTACTTCCGGAATTGCCTGCGCAATCCTTCGCTGTAATAGTAACAGTATACTCGCCATCAGCCGTAAAGACCTTCGTTCTTCCGATCTCAATCGACTCTGTACTCTTATTAATAGTTCCGCCACTAAATGGTTTATGAGTATACTCGATGATAATGTCATTTTTATCAATATTATCATCTTGAACTGTAAATCCTACAACTGCTTCCTCACTTGTAATACGCTCATTATCAGCGATCACATTATCATTTACTGTGATACCAACTATAGGATTACCTGTATCGATTGTGAATGTTACTCCAGGATCTGAACCTTCCTGTCCGGATACATCCTTTGCGGAAGCTGTGATCACATGCTCACCGTCGCCCTTAACTACAACTGTGGCAATGTATTCATAATCGCTAACTTTAGTTAATGTTGGTGATAACTCTTTATCGTTATCATAAACCTTGATGCTTTCCCTACTTATATTTGCATCATATACACTTAGCTTTACTTCAACACCTGATTTATCGTTATAATAAGCGCCGTAAGTAAATGACTTGCTCGAATAATGTTCTCCGGAATGTGTATAATTTCTGTTGAATGAAGAAATCTTCGATGCTGTTCCCTTAACTTCTTCAAATGCTATCTCAGGTACAACACTGTCGATTACAAATGAAGCTTCCTTAACTGTTTCATTACCGACCATATCTCTAACGGTAACTCTGACTTTATATAATCCGTCTTCAGTAAATTTCTTTGGAACGCTTGTTCCGAAATCACTTATAGTCTGCTCTTCTCCGGCAGATCCACCGGCAGGAGTATAAGTATATTTGAGAACAATATCATTTATATCTTCATTTGCATCTGTCTTTAATATTGCAGCACCACCGGAAGTCGCTGTTATATTTCCTTCATATCCGACTTCAACACTTGTATTAAAGTGCTTAACGCTGTCCCCGGCTTTACTTCCGTTTACTGTAATATCGAAATCAGGATCCGTATTGTCTATGACGAAACTGATATAATTTTCATCATTATAACCGAATGTCCCCTGATTTCCTGATGTATCAACTGCGGAAACCTTTATTCTATGATATCTTTCAGCTGTAACTTTAAATGTCGCAACATACTCGTCACCATTCTTGGTAAATTCTACCGGAACCTGCTTAGCTGTAGTATTATCTTCATTGAAATCATATACATCTACAGATGAAAGGTTCTTTTCAAATACTTTGACAGTAACAGCAACGCCTTCATCAACATTATCAACTATACCTTTATAATATCCGTCATAGTTAACACTCTGATCATGATAATGATGATTTCTTTCTGTATTTGCTTCAGTATATGTCTTGCTGCTCTTTCCGGCTGTGCTTCCTGAGATTTCTGAAACAAATACATCCGGTACAGTTTTATCAATAGAAAACTCTGCTGAAGAAGTAGCCACATTACCTGCAAGATCAATAGCCGTTACAACGACCTCATAACTTCCGTCTTCTGTAAAGGTTAAATCAGTAGGAGGAGTATAATCCTCCCCATCTTTCTTACAGGTTGTTACTTTTATATCCTCACTGTCAAGGTGACGATCAAGTTCCGCATCTATAGCAGTATCTTCATTCTTGTTGTACCAAGAAAGTGTAACATTCTCTTTGAAAACATTCTTGGTTTCATCATATCTCTCGCCATTAAGCTTTAAGATAGCAGGTTTACCCTGAACATCTCCGGTAAATACAACTTTCTGCATAGCATCTTTCTCTGCTACATTTCCTGCAACATCGGTTGCTGTTATTTCGAAAGAATATTCTCCGGATGTAGAAATTTCTTTTGAAGCACTATAAATACCTGTTACCGAATCTTCCTGCCATGTAAGATCTGTAACTTCCTGATTGTTGTTGGTTACAACAATAGTTGCCGGGTCGACCTTTACATCTTTTACAGTAAATGTAAGAAGTACATTTCCGTTAGTGTAATTAGTATATTTGTAGTAGTCATAATTCTTTGAAGAATCATTTTTGCTAACATAACTATTCTTTATAACTTTACCTGTTAACTTTGGCGGCCCTTCAAGACCTGTAGCCTTGATCTCAACCTCAGGTCCCTTTGTATCACATACAACATTAACAGTTCTTTTTGTAATAGGTTCTCCGGCCTTGTCGTATGCGGATAATACTACTGTATACTTTCCGTCTTTAACCTTTCCGTCGGAATCAAGAGCTTCCGCCGGAACAACGTCACTAAAACTTCCTGTAATGCTGTCTGTAAGTTTAAATTCAGTTGCTCCATATGTTCTGCTTGTTACTTTTTCATGTCCGTCAGCATCTGTGACTGTAACCGCCCATTCAGCAACACCGATATTATCTTTAATTGCAAATGAACCTGTAAGTTCTTCTTTAGTATATAAAGTAGATCCGCCAAGTGCTGTCACATCATTAAGCTTAAACTCTTCAATAGTTGGTTTAGCTGAATCAACATAGAATGTTGCAGAAACATTCTTAGGTCCGTTTCCTACACGGTCCTTTGCGGATACAGTAACTGTAGTACCGCTTGAGCTTGTAGAATTATTAACCTTATAGGCTCCTTCTCTTCCTTCGATAGCTGTCATTCCTGTAACAGCTATGCTGTCTTTATCTACTCCTGAGCCTTCGTCAACATAGTCTACAAGAACATATACTGTTCTATACCACTTTCCTTCTTCAACAACCTGCTCACTATCGAGATCGGAATAACCTACGATAACAGGATTCGGTGCAGTGATATCTACATAATACACAACAACTTCACTTGTAGATTTAAAGTCATTAACATTTGTTGTTGTAACGCTGAACTTGTATTCTCCTTCAGCCTTTTCAATCTCAGATGTTTTATAAACAAACTTTCCGTCTGATGATGCGATCTGATCCGGAACAAGAGATACTTTATTTCCGCTGCCGTCTTTTGCTTCGATTGAGCTGATTGCTGCTTCAGACTCTGCTGTTACTGTAAAGCTGAGTTCCGAAGTATATTTTTTAGTATCAGGATTAAATACCTTAACATCAAAATTAGGTGTTATGGTTATTTCTGCTTTTTCTTTGTAGAAATTAACTTTTCCTTCTTTAGCCGCTGCACTTGTGCCATTATCTGCCTTGTCAACAACCGATATTCCGTAAGGAATATTAGATGCGCCATCATCGATAGTCTCAAGATTTGCCTTAGGAATAGTTACTGTATATTTACCTTCATCAAGTGAAGCCGTATAAGAAGTTCCATTGAACTTAACTACAGCGCTCTTTACACCGCTTCCTTCTTCAGTAACACCAAATTTGATCGTTATATCTCTTTCTTTTGTAAGTTTCTTTGAAGAAACATCAATTGTCTCCTCATTCTGAATAAACTCTACATTATTAACTGTAGGAGCAGTTTTATCATAAAGAATTTTGAATGTATCTGTTCCTGCAGGATATCTCACCTTTGTTCCGGCAACGCTCTGTGCTTCGATATAATATTCATTACTGCCTTCAGCAATACTGCTGTTATCAAGACTGAGTGTCCACTTAGCTTCAGCTGTCTTACTTCCGGAAACTACAGAGAAATCAAATCCTGTATCATCTCCCTCGGAAGCAACTTTGTAAAGTTTAACTGAACTGATCTTTACTCCGCATTCAATATTTGCTGAAATGCTTGGAACAGCTTTAGTTATAAACGGATCCGTAATATAGTTATCAATGCTGTTTGTATCATTGATCATTGCATCACTGATAGTAAAACCGCCATCGGTATAACTAACTGAAACGGATAAATTCTTTTTATAATTATCTTCTGAAGTAAGTTCAATTTCAGTAGTAACAGTTTTATTGGCATTATCCTCATTTGCAGGAATTGTTATACTTCCTGTATACTTACCGGAATCAGCTGTAATGTTTGCATTTAATGTCGAATCACCCTTAACACTTGCTGATCCTGGCGAATCAAATTCAAGACTTATAACCAGGTCATCATTAGGATCTGCACCTGTTAAAGAGAGCTTCTTTACTCCTTCATCTTCTGTCAAATCACTACTTGAAAGAGTTCCGACAGTGACACTTGCTGCCTTTACAAAATCATATTCTATATTCAATTCTTCTACATCTGTGAAGAATACTTTAGAACCTGACTCTTCTGTATCTACAGCATTTGTATCATATCTTCTGTAAAGGAAATATTTTCCTCTTTTTGTTACTCCGCCTACTTTGAAATCATTTTCTGCTTCATCGATACTCTTAAACTGAGAAGGTGCACTTTCCGGTTGCGAATCAGCCTTTACTGCTGCATAAGAAAATGCTCCGTAATAGCATTCATATTTTGATTTTTCTTCATTATATGTAATTCCATTTACCCATGATGTATCATCAAGTGAAACCGTATCACCGCTTACTGAAGCAACCAAGCTTATATCTTTAACTTCAATATTAGCGCAGCTTATCTCAAATGCAGGAATATTATCACATTTTGCCCGTGCTGCATCCTTGAGCTTATCCTCATTTTCTCCTGAAATACCCTCTGACATTGAATTAAAGCTTACCGAAGCTGTTACATTCAGTTTTGCACTTTCACCTGCCGAGAGATATTTTTTGTCGTCTTTCCATCCATAGCTATATGAATATTTGGCTTCAACGTAAACCTTTCCTGTAAGATCCGCACTATTTGTTGTAGTTGCAACATCTGTTCCATTAAGATAAAAGAATAATGGATTAGAAGTCTCGTTAACACTTGAAAGGTCCGGCAGTTCGAATCTTACTTTTGAACCTGCCTCGTAGATTTCAGTCAAATAAGTTTTTGCTGAAAATGGATAGTTAACAAGATCATTTCCGAATGCATCATCCAGGATTGTTTTTATCTGAGTCTCATCTGTGTATGTCTTGTCAGCACCTTCGCCGGCCTTTACGCCATCTGAAGCGCCAATTCTTATTACTGTGAAGACCATGGCAATTGCCATGACGGAAGCGATTATTCTATTTCTTAACTGTCTTTTTCTTCTTAATTGTTTCATTAATCTCTCACCTCCGTTCTATTAATCACCCAGGTCTTCGCCTGTGTTGACTACTGTTACTGAATACATAACGGTTATCATCGATGTATAATCTGTATCATCGATATCATCTCTCCGTCCTAAACCTCCTAAATTCTTAGGAGCCGCACCCGGAACACCAGGTCCTCCGCGAAGAACTGAAGTAATATCTTCTCCATCTTCATCAGTAATGACCGAATCATATTCTTCGCCATTTTTGGTGTCGACATTTTCACTTCCCTTAACTTGGTCGTCCACCTCAGGTGCTTCATAATTTCTTTCTCTATAACTGTCGTTTCTTCTTTCACCCTTCTTAAATGCTTCTGCAAGTACATCTGTTACATCAACATCAAGATCCGTATCATACATGCCATCTTCATTTCCGAGAACCGCCGTCTCGTCTTCGCTGTATTTAGCAAGAAGTTCACCTGTATTTCCTTTAAGAAGATCCGTTGCTTCCTCGTTGCTTCCGCTCGAGATCTCATTTGCTCCAAGCACCTCGGTACCACTTTCCGAAGGTGTAAGATTCATATTGAACTGAGCATAACTGAGAAGTTCTGTCTCGCTGTCCGGATTTGCAGTTCCAAATCCCATATCAGCTTTTGGTTTCGCAAGATCACCCGATCCTGCCAAATCACCGGAATCAACCTTCTTTCCGTCTGCCCTTTTTAATTCTGCATCACGAACTGTGATCTTACTTGTAGAATCATGTATCGCTTTATCCTTGGAAACGGTCTCATAACCGGTTTTTCTTATCTCGGCAATTCTTCTCTTCTGAGTACTTCCTGTAAGATTACCTATAACCGTCGGAATCTTCAGAACAAAGAATAATACGATAGACAGAATGAGGAATATTATCGCTACTGCTATACCGCCATATAAAAGAGTTCTGTAAAATGCCATATTTCATCACTCTCCTTCCTCGGATACTGCCGTTTCACCGACATTATCCTCTTGTTCATTCTTCGTGGAAGAAGAGTTATTCTGATCATTACTTCCTTCTCTTAATTCATTGACCTTAACCTTTAATGAAGTCCATGAACTGTTGCTGTTAATATTAGGCACCCTGGAAGTAGCCTCATCATAAAGATCAAATATCTGCTTTTTCTCAGCCGCTGTATATGACTTAGGATCTCCGAAATATGCAAAAAGATCTGTAAGATGCGCAGCATATATCTTAGCTATAGCTGTTGATTCTGTGAAAAGTGAATTCTCACCGAGCACATAATATAAAAATGCATTGTCATAGTCTCCCATCGCAATATACATACTTGCGATACTGCATATCTTCGACTGGTAAGCCGACTGAACCTGCTTAACATTTTCATTTATACTTCTCTTTCTGAGGTTAAGTACATTTCCATCCTCATCTGTGAAGTTTGAAATGATCTCAAGAGAAGCTTTATTTCTCTCAATAGCAAGATTATAATAACCGTTCGAACCTTCATGAGAAGTTCCGTTTTCTTCTTCTTTTGCATATGTACGTTCAGCTATCTTCTGATAAATAGTAGCTGCATAATTGATCATCTCATACTGATAATCGCCGGCATTCTCGGAATCATTAAGATCCTCCTCCGCCTTCTCAACTACAGCTCGTACAGAATCAAGCTCTTCATAATTGATATCACCGATTATTCTTGCATAACACTTAAGTAAAAGTGTGTAATTTGAATACTTCTGATCATCTGAATTCGGAAGTCCCTTATTATACATATAGAACTCATTCAGATTTACATACATATTTTCGGCATCTGTAATACCACTTGTAAGTGCAAGTGAAACTTCACCCAGATACTTAGCTGATTTTGAATAACTGTCGAATTCCTTCTTATAATGAGTATCTTCTGCCTCATCTATCATCTGGAAATACTGTGCGGCAACATCATACTGTTCCATAACGAAATATCTGTATGCCACTCGATAGATAACATCCGCATTAACATTATGCGAAGGATCCTTTATCTTTGCTTCTATTGAATTAAGTCCACTGTTTAAGTCAAGTGCCGGTTCACCTTTTCCGGTAAATTGTCCGTCAACTTTGACATACATCTCAAGCATTCTGAGGTATGCTTCCGAACTTTCTACATTAAGATTCATGGCATCTTTGTAGTAGTTCGCGGCTTCTTTATAATTACCTGCTTCATAGCTTTCATTTCCGCTATTTACAAGTTCAACATAGTTCTCCATTCTGAGTCGTTTAAGGCCCTTAAAACCAACTATCGCAGAGATACCTCCGACAATTGCAAGGGTTGCCGACGCTATGAATAAAGTGAGTTTCTTCTTATTATTCTTTCTAAACGAATCATCAAGTTCCGTATAATGATCAAGCGCATAGAGAAGTTCTGAACAAGACTGATATCTGTCGTTCGGATCAGGCTGTGTACATTTAAGTATGATCTTCTCAAGTCCTGTGGAAAGAGCCGGATTCCATTGTCTGATCGGCTTCATTTCATACGGAGGTTCACAAGGGTTCTTTCCTGTAACCATGTGATACATGGTTGCGCCCAGGTTATAAATATCCGTTCTGGCATCCGTATTATAAATGCCTCGACCCTGTGCATCACCAAACTGTTCGGGAGCAGCATAACCTCTGGTTCCGAGAGCTGTAGTATCCGCATTATTCTCAATGGTATACTCCTTAGCTGTACCGAAGTCGATAAGCTTAACGCCGCCTTCCGGCTTAAGCATAACATTTGACGGCTTCATATCTCTGTAAATAATAGGTGGATTCATGGAATGCAGATAATCCAGCGCACTCGCAAGCTGTCTGCCCCACTCGATTACTTTCTCCTGAGGCTGAGCACCCTTCTCCTTAAGAATCTCAGAGATATTCGTACCTTCAATGAAGTCCATTACTACATAGATAGTTCCTCTACTGTTGATGATATCA
The DNA here is from genome assembly GCF_900167085.1 of Eubacterium ruminantium. GTDB lineage: Bacteria > Bacillota > Clostridia > Lachnospirales > Lachnospiraceae > Eubacterium_Q > Eubacterium_Q ruminantium. Next base: position 50,124 of record NZ_FUXA01000004.1, on the reverse strand, counting down.
ACAATACGCGGAAGAACAGGATGGTCTACATCCTTGAGAATATTAGCTTCTCGCTCAAGACCTTTAAGAAGAGTTTCACGGGTTTTGGTTCCGTCATTTTTCATCTCCTTAACAGCCCACTGTTTGTTCAATCGGTTATCTCTTGCGAGGTAAACTATAGACATTCCGCCACGGCCTATCTCTTTGAGTATTTCGTATTTTCCGTCTAATACTGTTCCCTCTTTAGTCATCTCATAATCCCCTAAAATGTTTTTACAACAACCACTGAAATGTTATCTGTTTCCTTACGATTTTTAACCAGTTCAGTTAAATATACACACCCATACTGCAGTTCTTCGCTTGATGAAGTAGCATCAGGTCCGAGCTTATCCATAATTTCCTCTTCACTGATCTGATGTCTGAATCCATCGGAGCAAAGCAGATAAACCGCATTATCTTTAACTTCTCCCTTAATGAAGTCCGGCTGAACAACGCTTGATGCTCCTACGCACTGAAGAAGTACACTTCTTCTAGGATCAACCTTCGCCTGTTCCTCCGTCATTCTTCCCATAGCAACTTCTCTTGCTACGAAAGTCTGATCTTTCGTTAATTTCTTAAATTCATTTGTTAATTCATAAATTCGACTGTCGCCTACATGAACTATGTAATACTCATTTTTATAAATGAGTATCGCTGATACAGTAGTTCCAAGCATCAGATTGTTCTCGGCTCCATAATTACCAAGTCTCTGATTCATGATCTGGATTATTCTGTCCCAATCCTCATGCAGGCCTCTCATTGTGAATGTACCTTTGCAAGCATCTCGTACAAAGATCTTGTCAAACCATTCGCAAAAGGCGAAAATAACCTCTTTACTCGCAAGTTCACCCTTTGCAAGACCACCCATGCCATCACAAATAATAGCAAATGCAGCCTTCCCTGTCGGAGTATCGATTATTCTGACCGCAAGAGAATCCTGGTTGGTATTCTTTTTGATTCCTATATCTGTATTATAGCTTGCTGTAAAATCCATACTACTCTCCACTTCTGAGACGGAATATAAATTCCTCATCTCCAAGTCTTACCTTTGTTCCATCGGTAAGAAGCTGTGCTCTACCTGCTTCAAGTTTCATTCCGTTTACATAGGTACCATTTGTTGAATTGTTATCTAAAATATAATTTGCTCCACTAAGTTCTCTCTCGATAATACAATGCTCTCTACTGACCGCTGTGTTATTTTCAATGGCATAATCAGCATGAAGCTTTGATTTACCGATTATGAACTGTGGCTTCGTAATATAAATATTCTCGCCTGTCTTTGTTCTTATAAATCTAGGAACGATCTTTACGCCCTGTACAGCATTGTCTCTGACAAGTGACGTAACTGTTTCCTGCTGAGGAAATGCTGCTCCACCTTCAGAAGCGACCTGAGCTGCGGCTGCGGCTGCAGCTGCCTCGCGTCTTGCTTTCTTTTCAGCTTCAATCTTCTCAGCCATTTCCATTAATGCAGGTGGCATTGAAGAATCCATAGAAACTGCAGTAGTACGAGGTTTTCTGAGCATCTGAGAAGGTATCTTCTCGATTACATCTCCGCCCTCGTCCCGGAAACCAAGGCTGCTCATTTCATTCATAATATCTTCGAACGGATTTGAGCCTCCGGCAGAAGCCTGCGGTTTATTAACCGGCTTATCTTCAGTTGCCTTAGGAGCTTCCGCTTCATTCTTTGTCTCAGGAGCCGCCGCATTTACTTCCTGCTTTGGAGCATTCTCCTGTCCGGAAGTCTCTGCATTCTTCGCTACGTACTGATCTATATTTTCACTCTTTTTCTCTTCCGGTTTTCCTAACGGATATGCTTCTACTTCAAAGCTTTCCATGCTTCCGAAAATGTCATCTATATCTTTACCTGTAAGGCTTTCTACCTTAGCAGGTTCTTTATTTTCTTCTTTTGTTGCAACCGGTGTTTCCTTCTTCTCAGCCTCTTCCTTTGCACCTTCAGAAACTGCATTTTGCTGAACTTCCTGCTTCATACCTTCCGGTGCTGCTTGTGGCTGTGCAGGCTGGATAGGTTGCTGTAATCCGCCAAGTGTTGGCTGTGGCTGATTTAGCTGAACCGGCTGTACAGGCTGTGGCATTCCGCCAAGTCCCGGTTGTGGCTGCTGCATTGGTCGTACCGGATGTGCTCCTGGAAATCCTCCAAGCGCCGGCTGTGGCTGATTTGGCTGAACCGGCTGTGCAGGCTGTGGCATTCCGCCAAGTCCCGGCTGTGGCTGCTGCATTGGTCGTACCGGCTGTGCTCCCGGAAATCCTCCAAGTCCCGGCTGTGGCTGCTGCATTGGTCGTACCGGCTGTGCAGGCTGTGCAGGCTGTGGCATTCCGCCAAGTCCCGGCTGTGGCTGTTGCATTGGTCGTACCGGCTGTGCTCCCGGAAATCCTCCCAGCGCAGGCTGTGGTTGATTTGGCTGTACAGGCTGTGGCATTCCGCCAAGTCCCGGCTGTGGCTGCTGCATTGGTCGTACCGGCTGTGCTCCCGGAAATCCTCCAAGTCCCGGCTGTGGCTGATTTGGCTGTACAGGCTGTGCAGGCTGTGGCATTCCGCCAAATCCTAGCTGTGCTCCGGGCATCATATTCTGCTGTAATGACTGCTGAGGTTCATCACTCTGGTTCTGCGCTCTGTTACGCATAAGTTCCATACGATTAACCTTAACATTTGCATCGGCATCACCTACCGACTCATCAACGCTTTCTTTTTTAATTTCGCCCAGCATACCTTTTATAACATTTGTAAATGCGAGTAATGAGAAATTGATATTGTTGATCTCATTAAGTATTCTCGCTACATAATTATCTTTGTCATCCGGACTGAATCGTAATATTGAAAATGTATTTCTGAAGAAATCAGAAATATCTTTAATAGCAATCGGACCGCACTGAACAGGGAATACTGCACATACAACGTCCAAACTCTTCGGATCAACAAATATCTTGTCAGGATCCTTTAAGATATAACTGATTGGAATACCTCTTGGGCCTATACTAAATGACCTGATGAGTCCATCCATAAGACGCAGTATGTCTTCTTTATTATGTTCTGTTTTGCTAAATGTGACGAGGTTTGGGTAGTCATTTGCAAGTGCAATGATGACCTTCTTACCATTTTCCTCTATGATGGTTGTAGATGCAACCCCCGGAATCGGTTCTTTTCCTAATTTGTCTGCAGCAACAGTATCTAATTCGTCCCCAGATTCCAGTTCGTATCTGAGAATTACGCTGCCATTCTCATGAGTTTCAGTAATCTTCCCCATAACGTACCTTCCTCCCAACATAAAAATCGCTTTTGTCTTTATCAATAAATACGACTATGAGAACCCCAAATTTCGGGATTCTCATAATACCGTTATTTCATATTATCCAACTTTATACAGAAATTCTTCATCACCAAGTTTGATCTTGCAGTTATTGTGTAACAATACCTCCTGGCCTTCTTCAACCTGCTCATTGTTTACATATGTATGATTTGTTGACTTGTTATCTCTGATATAATATCCATCTTCCTTATGTGTGATAATGGCATGCTGTCTGCTGATAGCACCATTTCCGGATACAGAATAGTCAACACCTCTATTGGCCTTACCGATCTTGAACACACCCTTATTGATAACTATCTTCTCCTCTGTATTTACACGGATAAGATATGGGTTGATGTTAATATGTGTTCCGCCTGATACGATTGTACCGGCAATTGTAGCATCATTTGAAAGGATTCCTGATGGATGAGCCACAACAGGTACTGGTACAGGTGCCTTCTGCTCGCCTGATGCTTCATCGATGCTCTCGATTACCTCATCCTTTGAATCTCTCTTTCTTGATTCTTCTGTTACTTCTATTCCATCAGTTTCCTCGGCTGCACTCTGAACGAGAGCTGCTCTGTTAACCTTAATATTCTTTGTCTGAACATGAGGTCTGTTAGGTATAACCTCATCAATATCTTCATTCTTGAGATATTCTGTAAGTCCCTGATTCTTAGGAACGTTCTTCTTACCTCTCTTCTTACCGCTTTCCTCAGCAGGCTGTTCTTCCTTAACTTCCTCTTCAGCGCTTTCTTCTTCACCGCTTACGGATTCTTCAAGTTCATGAAGCTGAAGCTGTTCAACCTTATCTTCTTCCTCATCATCGTCATCACCGATTTCTGGAAGATTATCTTCAGAATCGCTAAGTCCGTTCATGTATCCGCCAACTCCGGAACCTTCGGTTTCTTCAGCATTATTAACTATCTCTGTACCATCGATTGTAGAGATATAATCTTCCTCATCAAATCTTATTCCGGCATCAAGCATAAGTGCCTCTGTAAGACTGATAAGACCTCTAAGATTAAATGAATCGCTGTTGATATATGTCAGAAGCTGTCCGATATAAGCGAGGTCTTCATTTACATTGAATTTCATATTGGCAATCAGCTGTCTTACGAATCCCTTGAATTCAACTCCGATAGAGCCATCGCTTTCTACAGGAAGGCATAAGAACTGAACGCTGTATGTTTCAGGATCAATATATATAAATTTCTTATGAAGCAAAATGTATGAAAGGTGTATAGCCTCTTCTCTGATCATAACAAGACCGATAGATACATTTCTGAGAATTGTAAATAACTGTGCTTTGTTGATGCTTCTTCCGGATACGAATTCCGCAAGTTCAACCTTTCCACTTACATCATATGTAAGATAATCATAATCATCATCTTCTTCGTAAACTACATTGATAAGCTCTGCAAGATTCTCTTCTTCCATGTAATCAAGCACATCTTCATCAATCTCTGTCCCCTCCCCGAGTACATAAGTCAGGTAACGCTCATCGCCAATGTTTTTAGCTGTAAAACTAAAGCTTCTCATATCTCCTGATCTCCTTTTGCAAATATATTTTATGATCGATATTTAAACCGACCACATGTTATTCATCGCCATCGTCGCTCATCGAGTTCTCATGTTCCTCAAGAGTTTTATTAAATACATGGCTTCCATCATTCTTATTACTTGTATGATAATACAGATAGTCATGTTCTTCCGGATCCAAAACCGCATCTATACATGCATCTCCCGGATTGCATATAGGCCCAACCGGAAGCCCTTCATACTTGTATGTATTGTACGGTGAATCAATCTCAAGGTCATCATAGGTCACATCTTCTTTATCGTATTTACCCTCCGTCAACGGATAAAGAACCGTCGGATCGATCTGCAGAAGCATACCTTCTTCAATACGATTATTGAAAACTCCTGCAATTGTCTTTCTTTCCGAATCGACTTTACACTCTCTTTCAACCATGGACGCTTTTATCATTACTTCGTAAACGCTAAGTCCCATCTCTTCTGCTTTTGCTTTCTTATCATCATCGAAATGATACAGGAAAGTCTGAAGCATTTCCTTCACCAGTGACTCTGCTGTTGTATCTTCGTAAATATCATATGTTGCAGGGAAAAGGAATCCCTCAAGTCTGTATCTGATTCCCGAAGATGCAGGTATCTCCTCAAGAAGAGGAAAATCACTGGATGTTACTGACTTAACTGCTTTTATGAAATCTGATGCTGAACAGATATCCTGCTCTTCACATCTTTCTGCTATCTGATCTACAGAAAATCCTTCCGGAACCACGAGTTTCTGAACAGGTCCCGCAATTTCTTCCTCTGCAGCCATAACCTTCATCATATCAAGCGTATTCATACCGGTATTCAAAGTGAATTTTCCGTTATGAAGTTTTCCGCTATATTCCGAATTGGAAAGTCTTCTTGTAAATGCAGTTTTGTATTTGATAAGGCCCTTCTGCTTAAGAATAGTTGCAATATCACTATCCGAAGCTCCAACCGGAATCTCTACTACTACATCCTTACCATCCACTGTCTTAGTGCTGGTATATTCATCATTATACTCTTTGTAAACATCTTTAACATAGCTTTTAACCATGCCGAAAAGCATAAGTGAAACAACAATACAAATTATCCACTTAACTATCTTTACAGTAATTCTTCTTGCCTTCATCTGTCACTAATTAAACTCCGTCCGATTATTTTCAAATGCACCTTATTTCTAAAAATGGACACACTTGAAGTAATTTTACATTAATGCTATTATATTACCATCTTTTATAAATAATTTCAAGAAAGGATGATAGTATTTTGGCAAATCCAACAGGAATTTTAACTATGACAAACGGCGATGTGATAGAATTCGAACTTTATCCGGAAATCGCCCCAAACACTGTAAATAATTTTATATCTTTAGCTAACAAAGGATTCTATAACGGACTTATTTTCCACAGAGTAATAAGCGGTTTTATGATCCAGGGCGGAGATCCTGACGGACGTGGAACAGGCGGACCGGGATATTCGATCAAGGGTGAGTTCTCATCTAACGGATTTAAGAACGATCTTAAGCACACAGCAGGCGTTCTTTCAATGGCTCGTTCTATGGCTCCTGATTCAGCAGGATCACAGTTCTTCATCATGCATAAGGATGCTCCTCATCTTGATGGCGCTTATGCTGCATTCGGTAAAGTCACAAACGGACTTGATATTGTTGATAAGATTGCTACAACAAGAACAGGTTGGGGAGACAAGCCAATCGAAGAGCAGAAGATTGAAAGCATCGTTATCGATACAAAGGGTGTTACATATCCTGAACCTGAAAAGCTCCCTAGATAATGATATTTGATTCACAAAACAAAAGCTGATCAACAGCTTTATATAGCAAACCCCCGGTATTTTGAAATATGTCTTATACCGGGGGTTTTATTTTTTATTTTTTATTTTTTTAGATTTTTTAATCCCATGAAAGTTTATGGAGATTCCCTTCTGATTCGAGGCCTTTAAAATCCATTTGTCTTAGAGCTTCAAATGTTACTATCGCCACCGAGTCAGCAAGATTCAAAGATCTTTCTCCCGGTTTCATAGGTATTCTTATGCATTTTTCAGGACTGTCGACAAGTATCTCCTCCGGAATGCCGGCGCTTTCTTTGCCGAACATTATGTATGAATCATCGGTAAACGAAACATCCGTATAGCGATATCTGGCCTTCGTTGTTGCAAAGAACAGATTATCCTTCGCTCCGGGATTCTTCTCCAGAAAATCATTATAGTCCAGATAAACTTCATAATTCAGTCTTGGCCAATAGTCAAGCCCTGCTCTTTTTACAGCCTTTTCGGAAAGATGAAATCCGAGAGGCTGGATGAGATGAAGTTTTGCCCCCGTGATAACACAGGTTCTGCCGATATGCCCGGTATTTGCAGGCATTTCCGGCTCATATAGAACTATATTCAGCATTTTTCATCCTCCGAATCAGACTACGTCCCAGAATCCTTCAAGAGTTGCGAAATAATCATCGATAGTCTGAGCACGACGAATAAGTGTTACTTCTCCATCTTCACGAAGAAGAAGCTCTGCTGACCAAAGACGTCCGTTGTAGTTATATCCCATTGCAAAACCATGAGCACCTGTATCATGAATTGCAAGATAATCACCTATTTCAATCTCAGGAAGCTTTCTGTCTACAGCAAACTTATCGCAGTTTTCGCAAAGAGAACCTGTCACATCATATACATGATCAAGAGGTGCATTTTCTTTTCCGAGAACTGTTATATGATGATATGCTCCGTAAATAGCAGGTCTCATAAGGTTTGATGCACATGCGTCAACACCGATATATTCCTTGTATGTATGCTTCTCATGAATAGCTTTTGTTATAAGATGTCCGTAAGGTGCAAGCATGAAACGTCCAAGCTCTGTGTAGATTTCTACGTCGCCCATTCCTGCCGGAACAAGAACTTCTTCATAAACCTTCTTAACACCTTCTCCGATCTTCAAGATATCATTCGGCTCCTTATCAGGAGAGTATGCGATTCCTACGCCACCTGAAAGGTTGATGAATGAAAGCTGCACTCCTGTCTTCTCCTTTATCTCAACCGCAAGGCTGAAAAGGATCTTTGCAAGTGCAGGATAATAATCATTTGAAATAGTATTACTTGCAAGAAATGCGTGCATACCGAATTCTTCAGCACCTTCATTTTTAAGTGTTGCATAAGCTTCTAAAAGCTGATCTTTTGTCATGCCGTACTTAGCATCGCCCGGATTATCCATAACCTGGAATCCTTCTTTACTTTCGCCGAGTGTAAATACTCCGCCCGGATTAAATCTGCATGAGATTCTCTTAGGGATCTTTCCGCATGCCTTCTTAACAAATGGAATATGTGTAATATCATCAAGATTTATTGTTGCACCGATCTTATCCGCAAATGCAAATTCTTCATCAGGTGTATCATTTGATGAAAACATAATGTCATTTCCACGTATTCCAAGCTTATCCGAAAGAACGAGCTCTGCCATAGATGAACAGTCTGTTCCGCATCCTTCCTCATGAAGAATCTTTATGATACTTGGATTAGGTGTTGCTTTCACTGCAAAATATTCTTTAAATCCCTTGTTCCATGAGAATGCCTGCTTAAGTTTTCTTGCATTTTCACGAATCCCTTTTTCATCGTAAATATGAAAAGGAGTAGGATATTTTTTAACTATTTCTTCAACCTGTTCTTTAGTAACAAAAGGTATCTTTTCCATCACAATTCCTCCAAACTAAGATTTTATAACAAGACAGATTTTAGCATAGCTTTTCTGAATAATCTACATTTTTTCAGAACAAAATATGAAACAATTTAAATGTTTAAAATTATTTATCCCGAAGCAATTTCCCCATAGTTTAAGATTGAAAATAATACCATATATGATATACTTAGAGTGTAGAGTTGTGATTTAATTGGGGTTGAAAAAAGAAGGTTGCTTATGGAAAAAAAGAAAGTCGCTGTCTTCATAGCAGAGATATACGCGCCAATGATTAAAGAGATTCAGTATGGCTTGATTCAGTGTGCCAAGAGGAGCAATATCAAGCTGTATTTCTATACGAGTTTCAATGATGATTTTACTACGCGTGAATATACTCAGTTCACTGAATATGATAAAGGGGATTTCGTAGCATATATGCTGCCGGATTATGATGAATATGACGGCATCATAACTTTCGATTCATGCCTTCCGAGCATGTATCTCGATAAAGTAAATGATATTAAAAAGAAAGCCAAATGTCCGACCGTATCCCTTGGCGAAGAATATGATTTTTCTTATACAATAACAACCGATCAAACCCAATCATTTATAAATCTTATAGACCACCTGTATGACGTTCACGGATGCCGTGAAATGGTTCATATCGCAGGTAGAACATCCGAAACATTTACTCAGATAAGAATAGATGCTTTTAAAGCCGGCCTTGAAAAGCACAATCTTCCTTATGATGACAGTCGTGTCATCTACGGATCATTATGGAAAGATTGCGGCGAGCCGGTTGTTCAGCAGCTTCTCGAAAAGTATAAAACAGTTGAAGGACGTATCCTTCCGGACGCAATAATCTGCGCAAATGATTTCACCGCCATCGGCGTAATTGATGCCTTAAAAGCAAGGGGCTACAAGGTGCCGGGAGATGTAATCGTTACAGGTTATGACAATGTCGAAGAGGCCCAGTTCGGAAGTCCTACTATAACAACTCTTTGCCAGACTTTCGAGCAGATTGGAAAGGAATGCCTCAAAATACTTAAAAAAGTATGGGAAGGTATACCTACTGAAAAAGTTTTTTACGAACCGGGCGATCTTTTAACTCGTCAATCATGCGGATGTGAACCTATAAACTTTTTCAATCAGAGTAATATCAGAGAAAAATATGCCAGAAACCTTGAAGGTATGGGATATCTCGCAAAGAGCAACACCGCCCTTATCCTCAGCACATCGGAATCCGAATCACAGGAAGATATCTTCAATCAGATTGAATCAATATGCCTAAGAGATACAGGATTTAAGAGCGCTGTATTCTGCCTTATGGATGACTGGGACAAGCAGGTTGTTATCACCTCTCAGGAAGAGCTGCATAACAAGAACTTCAGCGTTATCTGCGGAATGTATAATGACAAGAAAATAACAAGAGGTCCTCTTCCTAAAGGACAGTACATACCGGACGAAATGAAAGATGACATTTCACCTTTCTACTTCTTCCCGATACATCATCTGAAATATTTTATGGGATATATCATAGTTATTCCTGAGCTTGAAAATGTATATCAGCAGAATCTTAAATCATGGCTCGTAAATATCGGAACCATACTTGATAATTTCCGTATAAGACAGATACTTAAACAAACCGTACTGACCCTCGAGAATCTTTATAATAAAGACACTCTCACAGGTCTTTACAACCGACGCGGTTACGAGCTTAATTTCAAGCGATATTATAAGGACTGCATCGAATCCGATTCATGTCTTGCGGTATTCGTTCTGGATATGGACAATCTCAAATATGTAAATGACAATTACGGTCATGAAGAAGGCGATTATTGTCTTCGTACAATCGGCGACGCAATGATAGAGGCAGCACAAAATGATGAAATATGCATACGTTCCGGCGGTGATGAATTCGTTATCCTCGCCAAGAACTACAATGATAAAAAAGCAGAACAGCTTTGTACTACCATCAAGGAGTCTATCAAAAATAAATGCATAAATGACAAAAAACCATTCATTGTTTCAGTCAGTATAGGATGTCATCTTCAGGTTCCTCCAAAAGTTACAGAAGATGGTATGAATACAATGCTTGAAGCCTTCCTCAAGAAAGCCGATGCACTGATGTATGTCGAGAAAAAAGAACATAAGAAAGAAAATAAATCCTGACATTTGAAAAGCCGCACCGTTGGGGGGTGCGGCTTAAGGTATGAAAAAATGTGGGGGAAGGTATAGAATCCTTCGTTGGAACAGTTATAAATATAGACTAAATATATGTTTAAGTTGAGTATTTTTTGTGAAATAAACGTGAACTATCGTTACCGAAACATATAAACATATATTTCCCGCCCTGCAGCATCTACTTCCTTTTCGAAGCTGCTTCTTGATAATTTGACCTCTTTATCCTGAACAGGATCATAATATCTTATGGCTTCATCATTATAACTTACTACAAGTACAAACCTTCCTTCTTCGATCTTTACAGCAAAAGGTTTTCCGTTACTCAGAAAACTAATGGCCGTATCAACATCCGACCCGGAAATATTGAGTCCATTTATAATTTCATTATTTTCATTTATGCCATCCACAAATCCTTTTTCAGATATGGTATTAAGGTCCACCCCGGAAATATCAGCTCCTGCATATTTCATACTCATGAGAGCACATACCGCAAGACTTTCTCCATCACTTTGGCAAGGAATGTATTCCACATCTTCCGCAACTGTATTGAACGGATCACTTTTACTTATGCCGCAAACTACCGATCCGTTATCTCCGGAAATGACAACTCCACCGTTTGACTGAGCATAAACAAGGGCTTTTCCGATGCTGGCAAAGCTTCCCTTTATTCCACCGTCCCAGAAAACATAAAATCTTCCGTTACTATTTTCAGGATTGCATGTTGTGATGATACTGAATTCCGTATTTTCTTTAACAACGATTTCATTCATTCTGGTTCTTTCATAAAGAACGTCCGGCATCTTTCCGTCGCCGCTTTTCTGATGAACCTTATATGTCAAATGATCGTCTTCCGTATCTTCAAACTTACCGTCAGTCTTCACCACTCTCTGAAGCTTAATATCATTGCTGGTAAGCTCAACATCTTTGATAAATATATTTTGCTTTTTGTAATTTTTGGAAACTCTTCCTTCATCATCAATTACAAATATATTGGAGTATGTAAATACCGGATGACCATCACCGCCATTTTTAATGTTGTCAGGTTCAGCCGCACCATATACCAATACATCATCCTTAAATCCGATGATCTTAAGCTTTTTATTCGGCTCTTTATAGCTGAAGGTTTTCATAGTTTTCATATTCATAAAGAATATTTCATCCGTACCATCTTCATCGGCAGTTCCCGGATAAGCGATTCTGTCACCTTCTTCAGAAACATATATCATGTCCTGAGGCATCTTAACAGAGATGTCTGTATATTTACCGTCTCTGATATTGTAAACCCTGAAACAATCATCAATTATTGTATAAAGCTCACTCTTCTTCTCGTCATACCAGATGAATCTTGAAGGCCCAAGTTTTAAAGCTTCATATGATTCGTCCGACTCAATACGAAACAAAAGCTTTGTTTCCATCTTATCAGCGCGGTATTCATAAAGGAATATTCCGTTTTCACCTTCAAATCTTCCGTAGTCCATTCGGCCGACGACAGCATATAAAACAACACCATCATTTGAAACCGATACGATCCTCACATCAGAAGGATTGAATAAAGAATAATCTTTTTCCTTATTCTTACTTCCGCAGCCGTAAAGCCTTGCGGCCTTTACTTCTTTACTGTCATAAAACCACAATTCACCCGCAAGAATGAATGCACATTTATATCCATTTTCCGACCAGATATATCTGCTTCTATCCGTATAATGTTTTCTGTCAGGATTACTTTCAGAAGAGAAGTTTCCCGAAGCAAAAAGCTCATCTACATTTCTTGTGCTGCTGACAAGATTTACCTTATCTTCCTCTTCATCATAGGAAATATAAATATTATCGCAAACACCGTATTCAACAATAACATCATTATCAGGTGACTTAACAATATATTTTAATTCTATAAGAGCTGTGTCTTCCGTAAATTCTTTAATTCGAGGAACAATGGAAGTGGCAAGCATAGGATTTATATCAACCCAGAGATCATCCTCAGGTACACTTTCATCCTTTTCCTTACCCTTATCACCGGTTCCGGCATTTAATGTTGTTGAAGGGAAAATGTTCTGGCTATACTCAGCGGCATAGTCAAGAAGCTTTCTGTAATTATCCTTCTCGAAGCTTACAACCCTCGTATAATATCTTATCTGTTCATCATCCTGTTTAAGAATGATCACAAATGTATACTCGGCGCTTTCAACAAGATCCATTCGAATGGAAATAGCATATACCTTGTCATTTCCTTCAGCTTCACCGGTATTTATGCCCGAAACTTTCGCAAAACCATTGGAATTATCAAGGCTTGCAGTTCCGACATATTCCATTTCTCCGTCTTCAATAAGATTTTCACCTGAGCCGTCTCTAAGCTCATACTTGACCTTGCCACTGAAATCACCATCTACAATGATCTCAAGTTTCTTATCCGAAGAAATAGGAACTATACCATTTCGTTCAAGCCTTGTATCAAGCTTAGTCCTATATCCTTCCATCTTATTAATGATATTTCCATCACGGTAGACAGAAACATCCGGCAAAGATGTAAGATCCTGCTCCTCAGAAACCTTATTTGCATTTTGATTAAATATGTAATTTACCGTATATGCAGACATAGCAAAAAGTGCCACAAAAAGTGCCACTTTAAGCACAGTACCTATTATTTTTTCAGCCATTATAAATAGTCACCAATATTCTTATAATTAATCGCCGAAGCAGATTCCGAGATCCTTGGCACTCTTTACAAGCTGATCATCCGGATCGATAACCTTGAGCTTTCCTGCAGATTCTGCAAGAGGAATAGCATCAACAAGATTATTCTTCATGACAACCAATTTGCCAAAATCTTTATCTCTGATGAGTTCTGCAGCCTTGGCACCAAACCTGCTTGAAAGAACCTTATCATATGCGTCCGGAGATCCACCTCTCTGTGTATGTCCCGGTACAGCAACTCTTACATCAGAATCAAACTTCGCACGTATTTTATCCGCAAGTTCATACGAAACCGAAGGATATGTTGAATTGGCAAGAACAGCCTTTCTCTCCTTCTTAGGAAGCTTTGCAACTTCCTTAGGAATGGCACCTTCCGCAACAGCGATGATTATTGCCTTCTTTCCTTCCTTCTGAGTTTTCTCGATGGCTTTATAAACCTTCTTAATGTCATATGGAATTTCAGGGAGAAGAATAGCATCAGCACCACCTGCTATACCGGCATGAAGAGCGATCCATCCAACCTTATGTCCCATTATCTCTATAACAAAAATTCTGCTATGAGATTCTGCTGTAGTATAGATATTATCGATACATCTTGTAGCAACATCTATCGCACTCTGAAAACCAAAAGTCACATCAGTTCCGTAAATATCATTATCTATAGTTTTTGGAAGACCTATAACATTAAGACCTTCTTCCGAAAGTCTGTTGGCAGTCTTCTGAGAACCATTTCCGCCAAGAACAACAAGTGCATCAAGCTTTAACTTCTTGTAGTTCTCATTCATGGCTTTTACCTTATCAACCCCATCAGCCGTAGGAATATCTATTTCCTTAAACGGCATTCTGCTGGTTCCGAGAATTGTACCGCCTTTGTTGAATATTCCGGCAAAATCATTATATTTCATTTTTCTGTAATTGCCGTAAACAAGTCCTTTGTATCCATCTATAAAACCATAGATTTCAAATTCATCCCCGATCAGAGTCTTAATGCCTCTTACAACGCCTCGCATTGTTGCATTAAGCGCCTGACAGTCACCCCCGCTTGTAAGCATACCTATACGTAACATAATACTGTACCTCCCTCTCCTTAAAATCAGATGTTATAAAATAACATTTTAAATCAGATACATTTTGGCATTTATAATATAACCCTGCCATCCAGAGCCCTGGTAAGCGTAACTTCATCTATGCATTCAAGATCGCCTCCAACCGGAACACCGCTTGCAATCCTGCTGACTTTTATGCCTGCAGGCTTAACCATCTTGGAAATATACATAGCCGTCGCTTCTCCTTCAACACTGGAATTGGTTGCGATGATCAGTTCCTCTACATCCCCTTGAAGTCTGACCATAAGTTCCTTCAGCTTTATATCCTGCGGACCGATACCGGCGCTCGGATTTATAACTCCGTGAAGGACATGATAAACGCCTTCGTATTTGCCTGTCCTTTCATATGCCGCAAGTTCTCTCGGTGTTTCCACCACCATAATGATCTTATGATTCCTTGTAGGCGATGAACAGATCGGACATTCTTCTTTATCCGTGATAGTGTAACACGTCTTACAATATTTGATATTGCGCTTTGCATTTATGATGGAATCCGAAAGAGCCTTCGCCCTCTCTTCAGACATATTGATTATATAAAATGCAAGGCGCTGAGCCGACTTACTTCCGATACCCGGAAGATGAGACAGCTCCTCAATAAGACGGTTAACCTCTCCGCCATATATATCCATTTAGAAAGGAAAACCTCCTCCTAAACCACCTGTTATCTTACCAAGCTGTTCTCTCTCATCATCAGCCTGCATACGGATAACTTCATTTACAGCAGCCATAACAACTTCTTCAAGAGTCTCGATGTCTTCAGGGTCAACAACTTCTTCAGCTATCTTAACAGAAGTGATTTCTTTCTTACCGTTGATCTTTACAGTAACAACTCCGCCACCTGCAGATGCTTCATATTCTTTAACTTCAAGTTCAGCCTGTGTATCCTCCATCTGCTTCTGCATCTTCTGTGCCTGCTTCATCAGATTGTTCATATTTCCCGGCATCATGCCGCCACCGAATCCACCTCTTTTTGCCATTTTAAAAATCCTCCTTGATTAAAAAAACTACTTTTATATAAATAAAACAACTCAGGCCTGATCTATCGGAAAATCAACTTTCCCTTTGGTTTTAACACTTTTTCCCTGTTTTGAATCACTGCCGTCATTATAATTATTTCGTATGTAAAATACTATCTTACGCTTGTAAATATCAGCTATTCCATTTGTGATCTCTTTAATGTGAGAAATGAAAAATTTCTGCGAATGAGCATCTTCATACTCACTCCAATCATTATCCACAACAAGCTTATCACCATAAAGCCTTATCTTGAGTTTTTTTGCAAAAGGCTGATAAACCTTCGGAATCCTGTTAACAATACTGTCCCAATTATTTACCACATCCTGAAGCACATCCACCGAAGCCTCGTTATAAGACTTTCTTACTTCATTCATGTCGATATCGCTATTTCTTCTCACAGGACCGTCACCGGCACTTCCTGTCCCTGAAGAATCCGAATAATTACCTTTAGCAAGTTCTTCTCTTATCAGCTTTCTTACAGCCTCTTCACTGATACCTGCTCCACCTGAACTTTGGGATCCTGTACCCTCTGAAGAAGAACTGCCTCCTTCTCCGGAAACGATCTTCTCAAGTCTTTCAACTCGTCCGGTCACAGCCGAAATATCACTCTGCATCTCAGGTCTTACCATTCTGATAAGCGCTATTTCAAGAGTGATCCTCTTTATTGTAGATATCCTTATCTCCTGAAGAAGTTCCCCAAGTATATCAAGATATCTCATAAGAGCATCGGTTGAAAAATCTTTTCCAAGTTCTACAAGTCTCTCAGCGGTTTCTTCCGTAATATCAAGATTACTTCTTACTCCCGGTGATATTTTCAGGAAAAGCATATTTCTGATGAACCATATATAATCCGACACAAATTGTGTGAGATCTCTACCCTGCCAAACCACCTCATTTACAATATCCATAAGGCTGTTGATATCATCTTTAATTATGGTCTCGGTCATCCTGATAAAAATATCCACATCCACCGCACCGATGGAATTCAGTACCTTTTCAAATGTCAGTTCTTCGCCGAGATTAAATGAAATGCACTGATCAAGTATACTAAGAGCATCTCGCATTGATCCGTCGGCTGCTCTCGCAACATATCTAAGTGCTTCATCTGTGGCTTTTATGCCTTCTCGTTCCATAAGTTCAGCAAGTCTTGCAGTTATGGTCTCAATGCTTATCCTGTGGAAATCATATCTCTGACATCTTGACATTATGGTCACAGGAACCTTCCTTGCCTCTGTTGTGGCAAGAATAAATATAACATATTCCGGTGGTTCCTCCAAAGTCTTAAGAAGAGCATTAAATGCTCCTGCAGAAAGCATATGAACCTCATCTATGATATATACAAGATACTTACCCTGACTCGGCGCATATTGAACAGCTTCAGTAATCTGTCTTATATTGTCAACGCCGTTATTAGAAGCAGCATCTATCTCTATCACATTGAATGAATTACCTCTGGCAATCGCTTTACAGCTTTCACATTCTCCACACGGACTTCCGTCAACGGGATGCTCACAATTGACCGTCTTTGCAAAAAGCTTTGCAATACTGGTCTTACCTGTTCCTCTGGTTCCGCAGAAAAGATAAGCATGCCCTATCCTGTTATGGATAACCTCATTTTTTAATGTTTTAACTATATGTTCCTGACCTTTTACTTCTTCAAAACTGTCAGGACGCCATTTACGATACAGTGCTGTATATGACATTTTCCAAACCTTCTGTAGTCAAATTTATATCCGCGGACGGCATGATCCCGCCGAATCGCATACCACCTTAATTATAATAAATATACAGGTCTAATTCAAGTATGGCCTAACTTTAGTTTACGCAGTAAAGACACGAAAACTCCCTACAGGTAAGTATCTCTAAATACCTGTAGGGAGATCATCAATACTTTAATCAATATACTGCCGATTACTAATCATTCTCCATAATCTTTCTGTATTCAGCAAGTTTTTCTCTGGCCTTTTTACTTACTTTTCTAGGAACATCAATCTCTATGGTTACATACTGATCACCATATGAATTTCTGTTCATGATCGGCATACCCTTGCCCTTAAGTCTTACCTGCGTTCCGGCCTGAGTGCATTCCTTAACCTTACAGCTTACATCGCCGTAAAGAGTATGCATAACAACCTCGCCACCGAAAACAGCAGTTGTGAAAGGAATTCTGATAGTAGAATAAATATCTATTCCTTCTCTTCTGTATCTCTCATCTTCCGCTACTTCAACAAGAAGTATAAGATCTCCCGGCTCACCACCATTTGGACTTGGTTCACCTTTTCCTCTGAGTCTTATTCTCTGACCTGTTTCCATACCTGCAGGAATCTGAACACTTAAGCTTTCCTGTTTACCGGCATTTCTTATATTTAATACTTTTTCACAGCCTTTAGCACATTCCTCAAGAGTTATAGTAACCGCTGCACTTACATCACGTCCGCGCATAGGTCCTCTCCGTCCGCCGAATCCACCTCCGAAGAAACTTCCAAAGCCTCCGCCGAATCCGCCTCCGAAAAGTCCTTCAAGAATATCATTAAGATCTCCGCTGAATCCATATGAAGAATATCCACCGGCTCCGCCGAATCCCGGATCCCCTCCATTTTCAAATGCAGCCATACCAAACTGATCGTATACGCTACGCTTCTTTGGATCACTTAATATCTCATAAGCTTCCGAAGCCTCTTTGAACTTTTCTTCAGCTTCCTTATCTCCCGGATTGGCATCCGGATGATACTTCTTTGCAAGTATACGATAAGCCTTCTTAATAGCTTCTTCATCAGCTGATTTATCTATTCCCAGAACTTCATAAAAATCTCTCTTCTGGCTCATCACTCAGTCACCTTCTTAAATAAACACTATCACTTCATGTTGCGAATCCCATCTCAAAATAAAATATTTTGAGCGACCGATAAATAGTCCTTAAATAAATTGCCACCGGATTCCGCCACCATGTGACCATCATTATTTTTTCAAACATAGTGATTATAACATCAAAGTTAGCACTCGTCAACTTTGAGTGCTAATAATAAAGATTATTTAAGAATTTAGTAAAATTAAAACTCTCGTATGACATCAATAAGCTCTTCTCTATAATCTACCGTACCGCTACCGGCGCTATTAATATCTCCCCATCCTCCGCTTATCTCTACTTCAGCGCTGACAATAACATTTTTGGAAATATATTCATATTCACAGACCGATGCATCACAAACATCTTTGAGCCATCCCATTCTGAAATCGTCTCCTGCATCTTCTATAACTCCGTAATTTCTGATATCGCCGGCAAATACCCTTTTTGCATCTTTCTCATTTTTAAATACATAAAAATGCAATTGATCGTATGGTGTCTCACGTTTGCCATTATTGAATATTTCATCACATTCAATCCCATCAACTTCTGTATGCCTGATAGTTGATTCATCAAATCCGCAATGTTTGATTATTTCCTCTGATGTCGTAAGTTTATTTTTCTTGCTATTTTCCTCCATCTTTCTGATCAGAGGAAATGAAACAATAAGCGCCAGTGCTAAAAGCGCACCAATTATCGAATACGCAAGTATTTTCTTTGAAGACTTTTTTCTCATTTTCTTCTGATCATATGCCTGACCTCCGCCATTCATGATCATATTCATGTTCGGACCCTCATATACATTCGGTCTTACGTATCTTCCCTGTATCATATTCGGTTTCATGCCCTGGTTCATATTCACATTCATATTCGGTTTCATGCCCTGGTTCATATTCAGATTCATGCCCTGACCATTATATATATTCGATCCTGCATATCCTCCCTGCACGGAATTCATGTTCATATTTGCATTCATGTTCGGATTCATGCCCTGGTTCACATTCACATTTGCATTCATATTCTGATTGTTCAATTCATTCATAAAAAGCTCCTTCCGATATTCATATAACTTTTAATCCAACACTTTCATACTTTCAATAAGCGGGTCATTTTCATCCTCCGCTTATGTAGTCATATTATATATACGGAATAGGAGAGCAAAATTATGGTAATTCCAAAAATAAAAAACGTATATTTCCTTTGAGAGATAATATAAATCCCCAAAGAAAATATACGTAATTTTAGTAAACAAAATTATTTATTTAATTATTCCAGACTGCTGATAAGCTTCTGAACATCTTCTGCAAACTTATCTGATTTAGCCTTGCTGTCTTCAAGAGATGTACCCTTAACTCCATAATAGAATTTAATCTTTGGCTCAGTTCCTGAAGGACGTGCACAAAGCCATGCATCATCTGAAAGATCATAATAGATAACATTTGACTTAGGAAGTCCTGTTGATGTTACCTTGCCTGTTGCAAGATCTGTAACTGTATCTTTCTGATAATCTCTTACTGCAAGAACTTTATAACCAGCAATCTCTGAAGGTGAATCAGCACGGAGCGCTTCCATTATGGAACCGATCTTAGCAATTCCTTCGATACCCTTCATTGTAATAGTTGTGATAGCATCGATATAATATCCATACTTATCGTACATATCAATCATTGCATCCCAAAGTGTCTTGCCCTGTGATTTGTAGAATGCAGCAGCTTCGCAAAGAGCCATTGTAGCAACGATAGCATCTTTATCACGTGCATGTGTTCCGATAAGACATCCGTAGCTTTCCTCGAAACCGAAGAGATATGTTCCATGTCCTTCATTTTCATATGCAAGGATTCTTCTTCCGATCCACTTGAATCCTGTAAGGCATTCCTCTTCTTCAACATTGTATGCTTTTGCGATCTGATCAACAAGATTGGTTGTAACTATAGTCTTAACAAGTTTTCCATCTGCAGGAATTCCCTTTGTAGCAGCAACCTGACTAAGCTCATATTCAGCAAGAAGGCTTCCTGACATATTACCTGTAAGGCACATATATTCGCCTGTCTTAGAATCTTTTACATATACACCAAGTCTGTCTGCATCAGGATCTGTTGCAAGAACGAGATCTGCATCAACTTCTTCAGCAAGTTTAAGGGCAAGCTTAAATGCTTCCTTAGCTTCAGGATTTGGATAATCAACAGTTGGGAAATTACCATCCGGAAGTTCCTGCTCAGGTACAACATAAACATTAGGGAATCCGATTTCTTTAAGGATTCTTCTTGCAGGAATATTTCCTGTTCCGTGAAGCGGAGAATATACAACCTTGATATCCTTACCAAATTTATCTATAGTATCCTGATGGATTATTACCTTCTTGAGTTCAGCAATATATGCATCATCAACTTCCTGACCGATAACATTATAAAGTCCTGCCGCAACAGCTGCATCCATATCCATTGTCTTAGCATCTTCAATCTTAAGAGCTTTAACACAGTCCATGATACCTGTATCATTTGGAGGAGTTATCTGTGCTCCGTCCTCCCAATAAACCTTATATCCGTTATATTCAGGTGGATTATGGCTTGCTGTTATATTGATACCTGCGATACATCCAAGATGTCTTACTGCAAATGATAATTCAGGAGTTGGTCTTAATGATTCAAAACGATATGCCTTGATGCCGTTTGCATTAAGTGTAAGTGCCGCAACATCTGCAAATTCAGGAGAAAAATTTCTACAGTCAAATGCAATGGCTACGCCCTTATCCTGGCCGCCTTTTGAAATGATATAATTCGCAAGTCCCTGTGTTGCTCTTGCAACAACGTACTTGTTCATACGATTGGTTCCGGCTCCGATAACACCTCTTAAACCGGCTGTTCCGAATTCAAGTTCAGAGAAAAATCTTTCTTTGATCTCATTTTCATCATTCTCAATAGCCTTAAGTTCCGCCTTTGTTTCTTCATCGAAAAAAGGATTTGTCAGCCACTCTTCATAAACATTCTTATAATCCATATATAAACTCCTTCCGGTTATAACTTACAAAAAACTACTTTCGATTATACTCTAATTATGCAAAATTGTGAAGTTAATATATAAAAGTTAATGGAAGAATCACAAAATAAATTTCTACTTAAAACAGCCGGAATTTTTGTAAATAGCATCCGCCAACTGCTCATGCGCCTCAGGTGAAAGATGAAGCGAATCTATCACAGAAGGCTTAATATATTTAGCCGCATCAAGGAAAATACAGCCATTTCTGTCGGCAACTTCTTTATAATATTTCGGAAATTCTTTCGACCTGTCGATGGCATTTTCAAGAAAGCTTCCATAGAATACGGAATCCTTAATTCCTTCTCCGATTTCCGGAGGAGAGATAAGAACTATTCCAGGAACAAATCCCTGTTTTTCTTTTGTAAATTCTATAATGTCCTTTACAAGGATCTCAACATCCGCTGCAATTCCTTCCGCTGTTGCATGAAAATGCTCCTTAAGATCATTGCTTCCAAGCATCAGTATCACTATATCCACAGGCTTATGCGAATTAAGACAAGGTTTCAAATAATCCCTTCCGTTTTTCCATCCTTCAACCGGATCATCTTTCACAGTAGTTCTGCCGTTGCAACCTTCTTCAATGACTTTATATTCATTTCCCAGAAGTTTTCCAAGTCTTCCCGTCCATCTGATATTTGACGGATATCTGGAGCCGTCTTCCGGATTATATCCGTATGTATTTGAGTCCCCATAACAAAGTACCGTTTTCATGATCATTTTCCTTCCACATTACTTAAATGCTCTTCTATCATATGTTTCAACTTATCATTTTCATTAAGCGACGGGTCATCCATCACTCGTTCCAGAAGATAGTTTAGTATCTCCCCTATCTTCGGCCCCGCAGGAATACCAAGTCCCATTATATCTTTACCTGTGATATCAAGCTGCTTTACTGTGAAACAATCTTTATCTCTGATTATTTCATCATAAAGCTTTTTGATGCTCTCGGTATTTTTAATCTTCTCTTCTTTAAGATGGTCGCTCTGGCCACAAATATCAGCATATCTTATCGCCAGATAATCCTGAAAATTCTCTGCCCCGAATTCCGACAACATTCTACGAAGAGACCTTTTGGAAACATCACCGTAAATCCCGTAATCATGCCAATAAACAAGTCTTCTCACAGCCTTGATACTGTCGTTATCCATTCTGAGCCTTTTCATTATCAGAACGGATTTGTCCGCGCCGTAAACAGCATGCTTTTTAAAATGATCAACTCCATTTTCATCTGTGGTCCTGCATTCCGGCTTTGCTATGTCATGCAGTAATGCTGCATATCTAAGTACTTTTTCCGCCGGCACGCTCTGCAAAACTTTAATGGTATGTCTGCCCACATCATATATATGAAATGGAGTATTCTGCGGAGTTTCCATCATTTTGTCAAATTCAGGAAATATTATTTCCGTAATTCCAAGGTTATATGCATCGATAAGAAGTTCCGGATGATCGGACATAATAAGTTTGGTAAGTTCTGTCTCGATTCTCTCAGCACTTACATCTTCAAGATATTTCACATGACGCTTTATGGCTTCTCTTGTATTTTCTTCTATATCAAATCCAAGCTGTGCAGCAAATCTTACCGCACGCATTATCCTGAGCGCATCTTCGTCAAATCTTGCATCCGGATCCCCTACAGCTTTTATGATCTTATTTTCAAGATCATCCATACCGCCGTATATATCCACAATACCGGTTTTCTCACTGTATGCCATGGCATTTATCGTGAAATCTCTTCTTAATAGATCTTCTCTTAAATTCCTTGTGAATTTCACATCCGTCGGATGTCTGTGGTCGCTGTATTCTCCGTCCACGCGGAATGTCGTAACCTCGAAGCCTTCATCACCGAGAAGAACTGTAACCGTTCCATGCTTGATCCCGGTATCAACAGTCCTTTTAAATATACCTTTTACTTCAAGAGGCATTGCCGAAGTTGTGATATCCCAGTCATGCGGATCTCTTCCGAGTATACTGTCTCTTACACAACCGCCCACAGCATATGCTTCATATCCTGCTTTATTTAGTTCACCTATAATTTGAGCTACCCCTGAAGGTAGCTCTATTTTGATATTGTTCATATATATCCTTATTGTAAAACCATTTCGAAATAGTAATATGACATACTCGTCAAATGTCAAACCACCCTCTTGCTTGCAGGAAAAGGAGGATGACATTATGACGCATATATCTTAATATGCTCTTCCGAAATAAACCATTTTCTTCGCAGGTTTTCCGCAGTGAACGCAGACATCTGAGAAGCATTCCTGTTCAAATGGCATACATCTTGTAGATGCACCTGTCTCTGCCTTGATTGCTTCTTCACATTCTGTGTCTCCGCACCACATTGCTTTAATGAATCCCTGACGATTCTCTATAATATCCTTAAACTCATCCCATGACTTTGCAGTATGAGTATTGGCATCTCTATGTGCTCTTGCCTTCTCAAGCATATCCTTCTGAATAGTATCAAGAAGTTCAGGAATACGCTTTTCAAGATCTGTAAATGCAACAGTTTCTTTCTCGCCATTATCTCTTCTTACAAGGATAGCCTGACCTGCTTCGATATCTCTTGGTCCAACTTCAAGTCTAAGAGGAATTCCTCTCATTTCCTGCTCTGCGAACTTGAATCCAGGTGACTTATCAGAAGCATCAACCTTAACTCTTGCATAAGCACTGATAGCACTTCTGAGTTCTTCAGCCTTTTCAAGAACTCCTTCCTTCTTCTGCATGATAGGAACGATCATAACCTGTGTAGGTGCGATTCTTGGTGGAAGAACAAGTCCGTTATCATCACCGTGAACCATGATAATAGCACCGATAAGTCTTGTTGTTACGCCCCATGATGTCTGATGAACATACTGGAGTTTATTCTCCTTGTCAGTATACTGTACACCAAATGCTTTTGCGAAACCATCACCGAAGTTGTGGCTTGTTCCTGACTGAAGAGCCTTACCATCATGCATGAGTGCTTCGATAGTATAAGTAGCTACAGCACCTGCGAACTTTTCTTTCTCTGTCTTCTGTCCTTTAATTACAGGCATAGCAAGAACATTTTCACAGAAATCAGCATATACGTTAAGCATCTGGATTGTTCTTTCCTCTGCTTCTTCAGCTGTTGCATGCGCTGTATGTCCTTCCTGCCACAGGAATTCTCTCGAACGAAGGAATGGTCTTGTTTCCTTCTCCCATCTTACTACTGAACACCACTGGTTATAAACCTTTGGAAGGTCTCTATATGATTCGATGTCCTTTGCATAGAAATCACAGAAAAGTGTCTCTGATGTAGGTCTTACACAAAGCTTTTCCTGAAGCTCAGAAAGTCCGCCGTGTGTTACCCATGCAACTTCAGGTGCAAATCCTTCAACATGATCCTTTTCCTTCTCAAGAAGGCTTTCAGGGATGAACATAGGCATATATACATTTTCTACGCCTGTTTCCTTGAATTTAGCATCAAGCTGTTTTTGAATAAGTTCCCAAATCGCATATCCTGCAGGCTTAATAGCCATACATCCCTTAACACTTGTATATCCTATAAGTTCTGATTTGATAACAACATCTGTATACCACTGTGCAAAATCCTTCTCCATGGAAGTTATTGCTTCAACTTTTTTCTTATCGTCTGCCATTTTTAAAATCCTCTCTATTCTTTAATCATTTCTAATCGAAATCTTCTTCAAGTTCAATTGCCTGAAATGCTTTTCCTTCCGGCTCAGCCTTCAGAACGATATGTTCATTTGTTACAGGATGATCGAATTCCATTCTCGAGAAATAAAGTCCGATCCCGGCCTTATCAGAAGCATTTCTGCCTTTCTTACCGGGGGCGTGACCGCTGCCGCCCTTCATGTTCTTTCCTTTTTTCGCCTGATCCTTTGCCTTTGAAAATGCCGGGTTATATCTCTGATCACCCCAGATAGGCGCTCCGTGAGAAGCCATCTGACATCTTATCTGGTGATGTCTTCCGGTTAAAAGCTCAACAAGAACATATGATAACGGCCCATCATCCGTCTCAAATTCATCCAATAATTCATAAGAAAGCTTCGCTATCTTAGCTCCTTTTGTCCCCTTTGGAACCACCCTTGTTGTACCTGTCTTACTGTCCGTAAGAAGATAATCTTCAAAAGTTCCGAAGTCGTCAGGGAGCTCTCCCGTAATGACTGCCTGATAATATTTCACTATCTCATTATCCTGCAGCATATCGGAAAGTTTAGCTGCTGTATCCTTATCTTTAGCAAAAAGCATTATACCACCAACGGGCTTATCAAGTCTGTGGATCACAGCAACATATGGCTCCTCATCAGAATCATTATTATCGAAAATATGATCTCTGACAAGACTTACCATATCAAGGTCATTTGTTTTATCTCCTTGTGCCGGTACCCCGCAGGGCTTAATGCATGCAATTAAATATTTATCTTCATAAAGAATATCAAGTTTCATTTATTTACCATCTTCCGACTTTCATAATCGAAAAAACCTTTAATCATTATTTGTTCTTTTCAATATATTTGTCTACCTGTTTACCAAGTATATCAAACTGACATGGACCTGTCTCAAGAATAACTCTGTTAAATTCAACAGGATCAAACTTTGAACCAAGTTCCTCCTCAGCCTTATCTCTGAGAGACTTCATTTCATAATAACCGAGTACATAACTCTGGTATGCAGCAGGATCTCCGGCTACAGTATTGATTATTGACTCTGCAGCAGATTCAGCATATCCATGAGAAGACATGAATTTCTTGGCATCTTCCACTGACCAGTTATTATAATTTACTTCGATATCAAAGATACCCATGATGAGCATACCAAGTTCTGATTCTATTCTTGAAAGTTTTGCTACAGTTGCGTCGCTTTCTGTATTTGGATAATCATATACGTCATATACCTGGTATTCAACGTATTTTGCCCATCCTTCCATATATCCGACAAAACCGTTAACAGCTCTTAAATTACTTGGATTAGTTGACATGTAATAAGCATTCTGGAACATATGTCCCGGACATCCTTCATGTGCAAGTGTAGCCCACTGTCCATCCTTGTGACCACCGTTTACTCTGATGATATTGTTATCAGGAGTATCAAGCGCAGGCGATCTGTAGTAAGCAAGTGTATTTTCCATGATAGTCTCTAATGTTTCATCAAGATAATCAACATTATATGGAATAGTAGGAAGTTCCGGATAATCTTTCATGGCAACATCCATGAGCTTATCGATAACTTCTTTAGATTTCATATTATCAGCTTCACTGAGAAGGTTATCATAATTTGAAATATAATACTGATATCCGTCAGGATCTTCTTTATATGCCTCAGCCATTTCCATCATGAGCTCATCAAGACGTGCATAAAGGAGTTCAAGAGCCTCATCAGGACTCTTCGAAGAACCTGTTCTGCTCTTCATGATAAGTGCATAGCATTCCTTACCTTTATCATATCCTGCAAGACCACCCTGATTCTTTGATTTACCCTTTAAAGTAGGTAAAGTCTTTTCGATATTATTGAATGCAGGAATAACTACCTCAATGATAGCTTTTTTATTTCTTTCTTTATACTGTGCCTTTTCATCATCTGTAAGGAAATCCAACTTATCTATTTCTTTATCAAAAAGTGTGATAAGGAAATGCTTATCTCCGTCCTTTACAAATGTCTGGCACTGCTCAACAACATCATCAATATTCGCATCGCTCATTGCAAATCCAAGATCTGCTCTGTATGCTTCAAATTTGAGAAGTTCCTGTATATAATCACCTGACTGTTCAAGAAGTGATACATAATCCTCAACATCCTGTTTTTCATAGAATGGATAATCTGTAAAATAACTTGCAAAGTCAGACTGAATTCCTCTCATAGGAGAAAAATCTCCTGTGTAGAATCTATATTCTACCTGATCGAAATCAAGCTCCATTTCTTCTTTATATACATCATAAGAGACCTGGTCAACACTGTTTAATCCTTCTCTATCGATGGCTGTAAGCTTGTCATACCATTCTCTTGCTTCTTTCTGATCCTTTTCCACTCCTTCTTCTGACCAGTCGGTCTCTCCCCAGCTTGCCTCTGGTCTGTCGATTCCGAATTTACTTCCATCCTTTATCGAATAGTGGTAATTTAAGAAGCTTTCGCCCATTACATATTTGAAGTAATCATCTTCAAACTGCTTAAAAGCCTCTTCAGCTTCTTTATTAACTACTTCTTCAGTAGTTGCATTTGGCTGGTTACTCCTGCCGGCTCTTGTAGGTTTTTCCGCCGGATCAACTTTTCCACATCCTGCTACAAAAAGCATCATGGTTGCAGAGAGCACCGCGGCAATCTTTTTTAATTTCCTCAAGATTTTTACCTCCTTTAGTTTTTAACTCTTCACTAATCTTTTATAGCATGAAAGCCGTGGACAAAAATGTCACGGCTTCATGTACTGTTATTTGTTTTTTTCAGCCATTCTTATACGAAGAACTGAACGCTTAAGAGCAAGCTCGGCTTTACTAATATCACCGGCATCATCCGAAAGCTTACGCTCCGCCCTGATCTTAGCTGCTTCTGCTCTGTTTTTATCAATATCTTCCGGCCACTCTACGGCTTCCGCAAGTATTGTTATCTTATGGCCGAGAATTTCCGCAAATCCCGAATGAAGTGCTGCAGTTCTTACTTCTTTATTCTTATGTATTCGCAAAACCCCGGGCGCTATAACAACAGTTGTAGGTACATGCTTTGGATAGATACCAATATCACCTTCTACTGTAGTAAATTCCACAAAATCTGCTTCGCCATTATAAAACTCCTTATCCGGAGTTATTATCTTTAACTGCATCATCTCTGCCATATCATCATTCCTTATTATCTGTTCTTATATCTCTCAACTACATCATTGATAGTTCCTGCATTAAGGAAATAGCTTTCAGGAATTTCATCATGAAGTCCTTCGAGAATCTCTTTGAAACCTCTGATAGTCTCAGCTACAGGTACATAAGTTCCAGGAAGACCTGTGAACTGCTCTGCAACATGGAAAGGCTGTGAAAGGAATCTCTGGATTCTTCTTGCTCTGGCTACTGTAAGCTTATCAGCTTCGGAAAGTTCATCCATACCAAGGATAACTATGATATCCTGAAGTTCTTTATACTTCTGAAGAGTTTCCTGAACTCCACGTGCAACCCTGTAATGCTCCTCACCTACAACTCTTGGATCAAGAATTCTTGATGTTGATTCAAGTGGATCTACGGCCGGATAAATACCAAGCTCAACGATCGATCTTGAAAGAACTGTTGTTGCATCAAGGTGAGCAAATGTTGTAGCAGGTGCCGGGTCAGTAAGGTCATCGGCAGGAACGTATACAGCCTGTACCGATGTGATAGAGCCATTCTTTGTAGAAGTGATTCTTTCCTGAAGAGCACCCATTTCTGTCTGAAGTGTTGGCTGGTAACCAACTGCTGAAGGCACACGTCCGAGAAGCGCTGAAACTTCTGAACCTGCCTGTGTAAATCTGAAAATATTATCGATGAAAAGGAGCACATCCTTATGACTTACATCTCTGAAGTACTCAGCCATAGTAAGACCTGTAAGACCAACTCTCATTCTTGCTCCAGGTGGTTCGTTCATCTGACCGAATACCATGGTGGTCTTATTGATAACTCCTGATTCTTTCATTTCATAATAAAGGTCATTTCCTTCACGAGTACGCTCGCCAACGCCTGTGAATACGGAATATCCACCATGCTCTGTAGCGATATTTCTGATAAGCTCCTGAATAAGGACCGTCTTACCTACTCCGGCACCGCCGAAAAGACCGATCTTACCACCCTTCTGATATGGGCAGAGAAGATCTACGACCTTTATACCTGTTTCAAGTATCTCTGTATCTGTAGCCTGTTCTGAGAAATCCGGAGCTGCTCTGTGAATAGGGAGCTTTTCTTCTGTCTCCGGAGCCTTTCCTCCATCGATAGGATCTCCCAAAACATTGAACATACGTCCAAGTGTATTCTCACCTACAGGAACTGTAATTGGTCCTCCTGTAGATATGGCCTCCATTCCTCTTACAAGACCATCCGTTGAACCCATGGCAATACATTTAACAGTATCATCGCCCATATGCTGTGATACTTCAACACAGAGCTTTTCGCCATCAGGTTTCGGTATCTCTATAGCATCATAGATTTCAGGAAGCTGTCCTTCCGGAAACTTGATGTCAATGACAGCACCGATTATCTGTGATATTTTACCTTTAACTTTATCTGCCATTTATATTCTCCTCTGTTTACAATGCTTCTGCACCGGCAATGATCTCTGTAAGTTCCTGTGTGATAGAACTCTGTCTTGCCCTGTTATACTGAAGCGAAAGTCTGCTTATCATATCTTCCGCATTTTCTGTCGCTGAATCCATAGCCTGCATACGTGCTGCATTTTCACTTGCAATCGACTCCAGAAAAGCTCCGTATATGATATTGGTCATATATTTCGGAATGATAAGATTAAGCACTCTCTCTTCCGGTGTCTTTCCACCCGGCATAGCTACTCCAAAATTCATCGGAATCTGCATTTCTGTTTCCATGCCGTAATTCATGAGAAGATTCTGATCTTCTTCAGCTTCTCCAAACTTTTCAGGATCAAAGTCATCCTTATCAACAGGAAGAAGTTTTCTGATCACAGGATCATGGACTACAGTATTTTTAAAATCCGTATATGCTACATATATCTCACCGATTTCACCTTTTTCAAACTGCTGAAGAAGCTCCTTGGTAAGTGCCATGCAGTCATCATATAACGGATCATTTATGATATCGGAATAATCCTTATAAATTGTATAACCCTTACGTGAAAGACCTTCGAGTCCCTTACGTCCGAGTGCATAAATGTATGTACTCTCCTTATCGAATCCGCTTCCTTCAATAAGCTTTACGATATTTGAGTTATATCCGCCCGCAAGTCCTCTGTTAGAACTCATAACCAGAACAGCCTTTCCTGCGCTGTTATTCTTCGCAAGATATTTGCTATCCAAGCTTGATGTCTTAGAAAGGATCGAGCATATAGTAGTGTACAGAAGTTCAAAATAAGGTTCATTTGCTTCAACCTTAGCTCTGGCCTTCTGCAGTTTTACAGTAGAAACAAGCTTCATGGCTTTTGTTATCTGCTGCGTACTTTGAACGCTCTCGCGACGTCTCTTAATGCCTCTCATTGAAGCCATAGAAACTTACCTCCTTAAGATAATCTCATTAAAACTTTTCCTTGAAGGTCTCTATAGCCTTCTTAAGGAGTACTTCGGTCTCATCGCTGATAACCTTTTCCTGCTTGATATTTGTAAAGATATCAGGCTCGTTTGTTGAAATATAGTCAAAAAGACCATTCTCAAATTCGCCTATTCTGGAAACTTCAACATCCATAAGATACTTATTTACAGCAGCATAAATGATAACTACCTGCTTCTCAACAGGAAGTGGCTTATACTGTGGCTGAACAAGCATCTGCTTGATTCTTTCACCCTGAGCAAGCTTGTTCTTTGTATCTTCATCAAGCTCTGAACCGAACTGAGCAAAAGAAGCAAGTTCTCTATACTGTGCAAGTTCAACTCGGATAGGAGCTGCAATCTTCTTCATAGCCTTAATCTGAGCTGCACCACCAACTCGAGATACTGAAAGGCCCGGATTTACAGCAGGTCTGAATCCTGAGTTAAACATTTCTGTTTCAAGATAAATCTGACCATCTGTGATTGAAATAACATTTGTAGGAATGTATGCTGATACATCGCCCGCCTGTGTTTCAATGATAGGTAAGGCTGTAAGAGATCCTCCTCCAAGTTCATCAGAAAGCTTAGCTGCTCTCTCAAGAAGTCTTGAATGAAGATAGAATACATCTCCCGGATAAGCCTCACGTCCTGGTGGTCTTCTGAGGAGAAGTGAAAGTGTTCTGTATGCGGTAGCATGCTTACTTAAATCATCATAAATGATAAGTACATCCTTTCCGTTCTCCATCCATTCCTCACCGATAGCACATCCTGCGTATGGTGCAATATACTGTATAGGAGCCATCTCACTTGCTGTAGCAGCAACTACAGTTGTATATGACATGGCATCATATTCATTAAGTGTTTTAACAATATTGGCAACAGTTGATGCCTTCTGTCCTATAGCTACATAGATACAGTAAACATTCTGTCCCTTCTGGTTGATAATAGTATCGAGCGCGATAGCTGTCTTACCTGTCTGTCTGTCACCGATAATAAGCTCTCTCTGTCCTCTTCCGATAGGAACCATGGCATCGATAGCCTTGATACCTGTCTGAAGTGGTGTATCTACTGACTTACGTGTGATAACACCCGGTGCTACTCTTTCTATCTGTCTGGCCTTATCTGTAACGATAGGTCCTTTATCATCTATAGGCTGTCCAAGTGCATTAACAACTCGTCCAAGCATGGCATCACCTACAGGAACCTCAACAACTCGTCCTGTTGTCTTAACCGTATCACCCTCGCTGATATTCTTCATATCACCAAGAAGAACAACACCAACATTGTCCTCTTCGAGGTTAAGAACCATACCATAGACATCACCCGGGAATAACAGGAGCTCACCCATCATGGCCTTGTCAAGTCCATGAACACGGGCAATTCCGTCAGCCAGCTGAATAACAGTTCCTGTATCAGATGTCTCAAGTTTTACCTTGTAGCCTTCAATCTGTTTTTTAATTACGGAACTAATCTCTTCCGGATTTAACTTCATAAAGCCTAATGTCCTTTCTGAATTATAAATGAGTATTCATGATACTCATATTCACCTATCAACTGCCTAAATAAGGCTTTTTCTAAGTGACTCAAGAGAAGTTTTGACACTGCTGTCAACAACCCTGTCTCCTATCTTGATCACTAAACCGCCGATAAGTGATGGATCTACTATATAATTCACATCAAGTGAACTATATTTGGTAGTTTCGAGAAGCTTTGACTCAACTTTTTTCTTCTGTTCATCCGAAAGAAGAAATGCCGAACTGACTTCAGCTTTTCCGATTCCAAGTTTCTTCATGGAATTATCGATAAATACCTTGAGTATCTTCTCTATATATCTGCTGTGCCCTTTTTCAACAGCAAGCTTGAATACTTCTGTGAACAGAGCATCTGTTGTACCCTTAAAAATCTTTTCAACGAGTCCAACTTTTTCTTCTGTTTTTATATCTGGATGAGCCAGAACCTTCATAAGATCAGTATTATTGTGAAGGATCTTCACAAGTTCTTCTGCCTCTTTATAAAGTTCCTCTATCCTTCCTTCATCCTCTGCAGCCTCGAATAATGCAAGTCCATAAACTGATTCTACTTCTCTTGCCATGTATCATCACCTATTTCCTTCAGAGTTGCATCAAGAAGCTCATTCTGCTTATCCTGGTCAATAGCTTCTTCAACTATCTTACCAGCCATAGCCGATGCTACATTTATGATCTCGGTACGTACCTCGTCATGAACCTTAAGTTTCTCAAGTTCAGCATCTTTCTGGGCATTTGTTCTGATTCTGCCTGCCTCTTCCTTAGCCTCTGCAATAATAGCTGCTTCATTTTTAGCTGCCTTTGCATGAGCTTCAGAAAGAATAAGAGCTGCCTCTTCGCCAATACCCTTTAACTTCTCATCATACTGTGCCTTAAGAAGAGCTGCCTCTTCTTTATCTTTAGCTGCATTTTCAATATCTGACTGAACCTTTTCCTGCCTCTTGGCCAAAATATTTCTGACCGGATTTATAAGCAGATAACCTACAAAAAGGAACAATATAAATACTGCTATGCCCTGAAAAAGAAGGTCGAATAGAAGCTGACTGTCAAGTCCGAAGATACGTCCTGTTCCTGCCATAACAGCTGTGGAAGCCGTACTTCTAAACATTAAAATATCAGTCACTATACTTCTCCTCCGATTTATTTATCAAATGGCTTAACGAACATAAGAAGAAGAGCAACTACGAGTCCGTAAAGACCTGTTGTCTCTGCAACCGCCTGTCCGAGAAGCATTGTTGACATGATATCACCCTTTGCACCCGGATTACGTCCAACTGCCTGTGCTGCCATACCTGCCGCATTACCCTGTCCAATACCTGTACCGATACCTGAACAAACTGCAACTCCTGCGCCAAGAGCCGAGAATGCATGTACCAAATCAATACTGTTGAAATTCATAAATCTTTTCCTCCGTTATATTATTAACTTAATATATTTTTATAGTTTATGCCTCTCCTCGTTTATCCTTGATAAACGTAATTGTCAGCATACAGAATACATATGTCTGGATTGCACCTGAGAATACATCGAAGTAAACATGAAGTGCGGCCGGAACACCGATCTTGGCAAACCAAGGAAGCATTCCGTAATAAAGTGCCATAAGTACTGTACCACCGAGAATGTTTCCGAAAAGACGGAGTGACATTGAAAGTGGTGTCGAGAAAATACTTATAACATTCATTGGGAAGAAGAAAAATACAGGCTCGAAAAGTCCCTTAACAACTCCCCATTTGTTATATCTGATATCGGCATATTCGATCATTATAAATGTAATAAGTGCCAGACAGAGTGTTGTACCGTAATCTGCCGTTGGCGGTCTAAGACCAAATATACCCGAAGTATTACTGAAGAAAATGTATAAAGCAAGTACACCAATATAATTTGCGTATTTGCCGGCAACTCTCTCTCCCATTGTGCCTGAAACAAATTTATTCAGAGCATCAACTCCAAGTTCTACCAGTGTCGAGAATGTTGTCATCTTATGTTCTCTCTCTGCTTTAAGGACGCTTCTCCTTGCTGCAAGAGCAAATATCATAAGTGCCACCATGATGATGATCGTACAGACATGTGTGGTTGTTATATATACTGTTGATCCGAAAAAGTTGATCGGAAAGAGCTCATGAATGTAGAAATCCGCATCTCTAGTTATCGTTGCTCCTCCCATCCCGCCGGTCATTCCCGGTATTGAAGGTAACATCTATTAATCCTCCCTGAACAGATATCTTTTAATAAATTTATTTGACAGACCTGACAGCTTTATAGATATCAGTCCCAGTGTCACGCCAATAAAGGCATAAATATTTATAAATATAGCCACAAGAAGTACCGCAAACGCGATCACTATCCTGAGAACGCTTCTATTTCTTATGTAAGTTGCAGCGCCTTTTTCATTAAGACGAAGTCCTGCATCAAGTGCATCATACATATTAATGACCGCTGCCACGGCAAGTCCCGATCCGAGCAATATCCCAACC
This sequence comes from Eubacterium ruminantium, assembly GCF_900167085.1. Taxonomy (GTDB): domain Bacteria; phylum Bacillota; class Clostridia; order Lachnospirales; family Lachnospiraceae; genus Eubacterium_Q; species Eubacterium_Q ruminantium. The sequence continues at coordinate 15,478 of NZ_FUXA01000004.1, read as the reverse complement.
AGGTAGAAAATCTTCCCCATCCCCGGGATTATCACAACACCCAGTATCAAAAATATAAGGCATATCAGGATTATACCAATGATCAGTTGTGCAAGAACCTTTCCGGCATTATCATCTCTCCTGATCCTTAGGAGGCGATTTATGATCTTTCTCATAACTTAATATGTCTCCTTATCATCCTTATCAAATGCCTTCTTTTCCCATTCCGGTCTGTCCTTTTCTTCACGTCTTGCAGCATTTATCTCTTTCTTCACAAGGCTGTAAACAGACCTGAATCCACTGAGAACACCAAGTACTATAAATAAAATTATCCATTTCGTGTGATACTTTTTATCTATAAAGTATCCTATGGCCGTACAGAGCAGTATAGGGACCAACATGGATATCCCTATCTGAAGAACAAGAAATAAATTCTCAGCAACTCTGCTTCTCTTCATATCTCCTCACTCAGTTTCCCGGACTTGCATAACATGTTTAGTTTAATCATTTTTTATCCATAATGCAACCGATTTATTATCTAAAATTACCAAAAAATCAGCAAATGCCGTTACTTCATATTTAATGTAAAATAAATTTTTCTATAACCTCTACCAATCCGTCTTCGTCATTGGTTGCTGTGATATAATCCGCGACATCTTTAACAGCCTGCTGGGCATTTCCCATCGCAACACCTATGGCTGCATATTCAACCATCGAAATGTCGTTGAAGCCGTCTCCGCAAGCGATCACGGAATCATGATCTATGCCGAGTATATCTATAACCTTCGCGATTGACTTTGCTTTATCAACCTCGGTATTCATTGCTTCAATAAAGAACGGCTCAGATCTTGTTATATGAAATTCAGCACCGAATCTGTCTATAAGATCTTTCTCAAGTCCTTCCGAAACAGAAGGATCTGCCGTCATAAGAACTTTATAAACGTCTCTATTTATATCTTTTTTGAAATCCTCGCTCACCCTGATGTCAAGATTATTGATATTCGCTTCAAGCATAAGATATTCATCTGTTCGTCTGCCGCTTATGATATAAGGCTTCGGAGTATCTTCAAAATCCTCATATGTAACTATGCCCATATCCTTTTCACAGCAGTAATCATATAATGCATGAACATATTCTTTACTAAACTTTGTAGTACAAATATCTTTATTGTCCTTACATCTTGTTATCCTGGCCCCATTATATGTAAGAAGATAACCACCGTATTTCTTTAATCCCAATTCCTCTTCGTATTTTCTGACACCCTGCGTAGGTCTGCCTGATGCGATCATAACAAGATGACCTTCCTCCATAATAGAGATAAGCGCTTCTCTTGTCTTTGGAGTAATCTCCTTTTTGGAATTGGTAAGAGTTCCGTCTATATCGAGAACGAGCAATTTTTTATTCATATCAATAATCCACCTGTCTATAATCAGCCAGGAATTCCTTCATTTTTGTCATTGCTTCGGAAAGTACCGAAATTTCAGGAAGATAAACTATTCTGAAATGATCCGGTTTCTCCCAATGGAAGCCTCCGCCATGTGTGAAAAGTATCTTCTTCTCTCTAAGAACATCAAGAGCGAACTTCTCATCATCCTTTATGTTGAATTTTTCTATATCAACCTTAGGGAAAATGTAAAATGCAGCCTTCGGCTTTACAGCGCTCATTCCCGGAATGCTGTTTACCGCATTATAGATAAACTCTCTCTGCTCATATACTCTTCCGCCCGGACAAATAAGTTTTTCTGTCTCTTCATTCATCTCAAGAGCCGAAGCAACAAGTGATTGTGCCGGAACATTTGAGCAAAGTCTCATTGATGAAAGAAGGTTAAGTCCTTCTATATAACCTTTTGCATTGCTCTTATCACCTGAGAGTGAAACCCAACCTACTCTGTATCCTGCTATAAGATGTGACTTTGAAAGTCCGTTAAATGTAAGACAGAGACATTTATCAGTCATGCTTGCGATGGAAGTATGCTTTGCACCATCCATAACCAGTCTGTCATATATTTCATCAGAAAAAATAATAAGATCATTTTCCTCAGCAAGTTTAACTATCTCTTTAAGAACATCTTCCGGATATAATGCACCTGTCGGATTGTTTGGATTTATTATAACAATACCCTTTGTTCTAGGGTTTATCTTCTTCTTAATGTCATTTATGTCCGGGAACCATTCTGATTCTTCGTCGCAGATATAATGAACCGCCGTTCCTCCGGCAAGTGTTACCGATGCCGTCCAAAGAGGATAATCCGGAGCCGGAACAAGTATCTCATCGCCATAATCAAGAAGTCCCTGCATAGACATCGTGATAAGCTCACTTACTCCGTTACCTGTATAAACATCATCTATAGTCACTCCGTTTATACCCTTCTTGGCATCATATTTAACTATAGCTTCTCTTGCAGCGAAAAGTCCCTTCGAATCCGAATATCCTTCTGTTGAGGTAAGATTACTTGACATATTGGCTATAAGTTCATTCGGCGCTCTGAACCCAAATGGAGCCGGATTACCGATATTGAGCTTAAGAACACTTTCCCCGTTTCTTACCATACGGTTGGCTTCGTCCATAACCGGACCTCTTATGTCATAACATACATTATTCAGCTTTACTGACTTTTCAAATGTTCTCATTTCACTGCCTCCGTTATAGTTTTATATATTTATTTTCAGTCGAAAAAACTTTATTCGACCGAGTTTTCTTTCTAAACTTCACCGAAAAAATATTTTATCACAATTTTTTCAATATGAAAACACTTAATATTATCGAGGAAATGTGCTATACTCCCTACATGTATTTTTGCAAAAGCCGCAGATACTGCACTATTTTTATCTATATATTTAATCTGTTTTATCTATAATTTTATACTTCATAATTAAGGGTAACAATAAACTATTCATTTTGACCCTAAAGAAAGGAAATAAATGTTAGACGACCATTATTTGTGCGAATTGCACCTTCATCTTGATGGTTCACTTCCTATCGAAACCATCAAATATCTTGCTGAACAGGAGCCGGGTTCTACACTTCCTGACACAGATACAAATATTCTGAAATCAAGATTTTCCGTACCGGAAGATTGCAAGGATTTAAATGAATACCTTGAGAAATTCGATCTTCCTCTCTCACTTCTTCAGACAGAAGAAGCAATCTCATATGCAGTAAAATCAATAGGACATACCGAAGAAGCTTTGGGCGTTGATTATGTTGAAATAAGATTTGCACCTCAGCTCCATCTTAAAAAAGGACTGACTCAGCGTCAAGTTATAGAAGCCGCTGCTGACAGCGCTGTATTTTTCAATGCTGATCACAGTACAAAGATCCGACTTATATTATGCTGTATGAGGGGTGATGATAATCATGAAGCAAATATGGAAACGGTTCGACTGGCCGCAGAATTTATGAATGACAGCGATCTCATCCATTCTTCAGGTCATGCGACAGATAATGAATCAGTAGAAAATTCCAATCCGTTAGGTCAATCAGCTTCATCATATAAGAAGGTTTTCATTCCTTCAGCAAAAGGCCAAAGTCTTCCTGTAATTGCCGGAATAGACCTTGCCGGAGCCGAAGCCCTTTATCCGACAGAGAATTTTGCCGATATATTCAGCCTTGCCAAGGAGCTGAATGTTCCATTTACGATACATGCCGGTGAAGCTGCCGGACCCGAAAGTATTTGGACAGCTGTAAGGTTTGGTGCAAAACGTATAGGACATGGCATCGCAGCTGTTCAAGATGAACAACTTATGCGTTATCTTGCGGACAATAATATCGTCCTCGAAATATGCCCTACCAGCAATATTAACACAAAAATCGTTCAAAATTATGCAGAACTTCCAATAAAAAAATTCTTAAAAATGGGTATAACGGTCACTATAAATTCAGATAATATGACTGTTTCCAATACCGATATAATCCGTGAATTTGGAGCACTTTCAGGTTCAGGACTGACTTATGAAGAAAAGTTAATAATTCTTAAGAACGCCGAGAACAGCTGGCTATAGCTTCCAAAAATGACATTGTTATGATATAATTCGGACTCGAAAGTCATGAATGTATCAAAACAATGTCTTTTTTACTTCATGGCCCTAGTCTAAACTATATATCTACACACGAAAGGACTAAACTATGAAAAGAAGTTTCAAAAAGATTGCAGCATTATCTTTTGCAGCCGCACTGAGCGTTTCAAGCGTTCCTGCATTAGCTGCAACAAATCAGTCATCTTCTGATGGCGTTTACAAAACAGAGGTAACAGGTTCAAAATCCTCTAGTATCAATTCAGCAATTTCAGCAGCAAAAAAGGCTATTTCAAACAAAGGATATGAAAGTGCTGTTATTGAAATTCCAGCAGGCACATATACTTTTGATAATACAATTTCTCTTGAAGATGTATCAAATATTACTCTTAGGGGTAAGGGTAACGTTGTTATCAACGGAAAGGGTGTATACCTCAAAGATGATAAAAACGCAGATATGATCTGCATCAAAGGTAATAATATAGTCGTTGAAAATATCAAAGTAACAGGAATAAAGCTTGATCACAGCGATGATGATATCTGTCCAACAGGTATCAGAGTTGAAGGAAATTCAAGCAACATCACAATCTATAACTGCGAAGTAAATGATGTTGGATGTGAATATGACTGGAATCACAAAGATGAAAACGATTATAATGCACACGGAATCATCGTTGGTACTGATCCATCCGATCCTATTACAAATGTTACTATTGAAAAATGTACAGTAACTGAATGTGACTTAGGAAACAGCGAAGCACTTGTCTTAAACGGTAATGTTTCAAATTTCTTAGTTAAGGATAATATCGTAACAAATAACGATAATATTGGTATTGACCTTATCGGCTATGAAAAGTCTAACAGCGATAATTATGAAAAAGATACAGCCAGAAATGGTCTTGTTATTAATAACTATGTATATAACAACTCTTCAGATCCTAAGAAGAACCTTACATACAGTAGTGAGTGTGCTGCCGGAATCTATTCAGACGGCGGTTCAAACATCGAAATCTGCAATAACTATATTGATAAATGTGATATGGGAATCGAAGTTTCCAGTGAATGGAAAGGTAGAGCATCTGATAGCATAAATGTTCATGATAATATTGTTATCGATGTTAAACCTGATTATCTTGGTGGTATCGGTATCGGCGGATGCCTTGACGAAGAAGATGATAACGGAAACTATAAAGAAACAGGTATCGCAACAAATTGCCATATTTACCATAATACCGTATATGTTACAAAGGGTAGCGGATTAATGGTTCAGCGTGCAAATGACGAAAATAATGTTATAGAGAATAATATTTTTGCAGTATATGGCGAAGCTGATACATATACACTTGAGAAAAATGATGATCATCCTTATGATAACACAGGAAATACTATTAAGAATAACCTTGTAACTGTAAAAAGTTCTATTTCAAAGAATGATACAGTTTTCAATCAGAAAAAGAATGGTATTACTATAAAATCATCTGACAGAACAATTTCATTTAATGCAAAGTATGACAAAGATACATTCGGTGCTGATTTCAGTAGAACACCTGAGAAGAAAGATCTTCTTGATTCACTTTCTTACGAATCAAAAGATTCTGAAAATGTAGCTCCTGAAACATCAGAGAAGCAGACTTCTGAGCAGGTATCTGAAGAAGCTACAGAGAAGGCTACTGAAAAAGCTACTGAGAAGAAGACTACTGAACAGGTAACTGAGAAAGCTTCTGAGAAAGCTACTGAAAAAGCTTCTGAAGCAGTTTCAGACAAGCCATCATTCACAATTGCCAAGAGCAGCTTCTACACTGTTAGCGAAGAATCTGATGGTTATCATATAACATATACAAAGTCAAAGAAGAACAAGGAAAACTGGGAGCATTTAGATATCAACTTCAGTAATGTTGATACATCTAAGTACAAGAAGGTTGTTATCAAGGTTGTTCCTTCACGTAAGAAAATGAACCTTGGTATCACAAACCAGGATGAAGATGATCCTAAGTTCTATAAAGATCATTGGGACAAGAACAATAGATTTAACTCAACAAAGGAACAGAAAATTGAAATCAAGCTCGACAGCAAGAATAAAGCAGGTCTTTACTTCTACTGTGATCCAACAAGCAGCGATAAGGATGCTTTAGGAAAAGAGCAGACATTTGTTATTAAATCAATCTCATTCAAATAAATACCTTAGGTAATACAAAACTTCTACTATAAAAAAGGGTTACATATCCATATAAGTGGTTAATGCTCCACTTGGATATGTAACTCCTTTTTTTGTGTAAATAAATAAAATATATAAAACAAAAATTTATTTGTCAGTCTGAACAGGATTTTTAGCAAGCCATCCGAATCCTAAAGCATTAGGTCCCGTATGAGCTCCTATTGTATTATTGATCTCTGCAACTATAGGTATCTCAACACCCAGACATTCCTTCACTTTATTCTGCATCATAACAGCTTCATTTCTGTCACCGGTATAAACAACGCAGCTATAGCGATAGTCCGGATCCGATTCTTTAAATACTTTTATTATCTCATCAATAGCTTTTCTTCTGGTTCTGACTTTTTTGAAAGGAACTATCTTACCTTCGGTTTCTATATTTATATAAAGAATAGGTTTAATATCAAGGATGGTTCCGACTGTTCCGCTAAGAGGACTGAGCCTGCCTCCGCGAACAAGATATTTAAGATCATCCACAATGAACATTGCGTAAAAACTGCTTCTGAGTCGTAATACTTCCTCAGCAATCTCATCCATAGCCTTTCCTTCAAGCTGCATATCACGTGCCAAATGAAGCATCAGTCCTGCGCCCTCAGATTCATTCAAAGAATCTATAACAATGATCTTTGCATCAGGTCTTTCTTCCATTAATTCATCAGCAACACTGTGGCATGTATTATAGCTTCCCGATAAGCCTGAAGTACAAATGATTGCCAGGATATCCTTACCTTTATCCAGCTCGGCTTCAAACATTTCTCTAACCTTTCCCGGATTACATCCACTTGACTTTGCAACTTCTCCATTTGCAAGTCTTTTATAAAATTCATCCGGTTCGAGTTTTATCTCATCTCCATAAATTATTCCATCTTCAAAATAATAATACTGTGGCATTATAACAATGCCTTCTTTTGCCGCATACTCAGGTTCAACATCAGTATTTACATCTGTCATAAGTGTAAATTCTTTCATTATTATCCTCCGATTATATGTCAAATATTGTCTAATATTCCAACGTAAAAACCCCGAAAATTGATACTTTTATTTTCTCAATCTTCGGGGTTTGTGTCAATCATTTAAATTTAAATTAATTTATTACAGTTCCTCTTCAACCATATTCTTCTCTTTGTTAAATGCATCATATATACAAGGAACTACAATAAGTGTAAGTAATGTTCCGTAGATAAGACCACCTACAACAACTATTGCCATTGGCTGTGACATCTCTGCACCCTGACCAAAACCAAGAGCCATGGTTGACATTGAAATGATAGTTGTAAGTGCGGTCATGAGTACCGGCCTCATTCTTGTTCTTGCCGACTCAACGATGGCTTCTTTCTTCTCCATACCTTTTCGTCTGAGCTGGATAATATAATCGATAAGAACGATACCGTTATTAACAATGATACCTGCCAGCATTACGAAACCTATCATGGAAATAACACTTACTTCCTTATTTGTAAGATACAATGCAAGGAATCCTCCTGTGAAAGCAAGTGGGATTGTGAACATGATGATAAATGGTGAAAGCAGTGACTGGAACTGAGCTACCATTACGAGATAAATAAATATTACTGCTAAAAGAAGCATCTTTGTCATCTGTTTAATCGCATCATTAATGTTCTCATCTTCACCCTTCATCTGAACTGAGTAGCCTTCAGGAACATCGTATTTACTAAGTCTGTCACGAATTTCATTTCCGACCAATCCGATATTGTAACCGTCTTCGATGCTTGCAGTTACCTGGATGTATCTGTTCTGTGCATCACGAAGAATACTGCTAAGCTCAGCTGTTTCTGTAAATTCAGCTACATCTGTGATCGGAATTTCTTTTGTTTCCTGTGTTTCTCTATTTGTATATGTAAACGTAATCTGTTTAAGCTTATCTATGGTAACTTCTGACTGCTCGCCGGTTCTTACAAATACATCATAATCAGTAACATCTGTTGAAATCTTTGTTGTAGCTCTGGTATCAGCTATCTGAGCATAAACAAGCTGGAATATCTGAGCCGTTGTCATGTTATATTTAGCTGCCTTTGATTTATCAACCTTTATATTGATCTGATTTGTAAGTTCATCGAGACCGTCATTTATCTCAGTAGTACCTTCAACATTACTAATGATATCAGCAACATCTCTTGCGATATTCTGCATCTTCTCGATATCACGGCCCTTGATCATGACTTTGATACCGCCGCCTGAAAGCGCTGACATATCCATCATGTTGGTTTGAACAGTTACCTTGCAATGAGCACCTTCTGCAGCTTTATTGATTTTCTCTTCAAGTTCATCATTTGATAATTTCTTCTCCTCATCAATGAGAACATACATTGTGATCCTGTCGCCCGCATTTGCCTGGATTCCTCCGAGACTCGAACCTGTTCCTGCCATCGCACCAACTGTTGTAACCTCAGGAATCTTTACAATATTTTCAACTACAGCATCTGATTCTTTCTTAAGCTCAGCCAATGTAGTCTTTTCGCCTTCAACAGGCTCAATAATAACCGTTGCCTGTGTGCTTGACATTTCAGGCATAAATGCTGTTCCCTTTGATACAGCAAGGAATATGCTGAGAACCAAAAGAGCGATCATTGTAATAAATACAACCGGCTTATACTTCAGACATTTCCTTAAGAATCTCGCATAAAGATTCATAACCTTATCGCCGAAACCGCCTTCTTTCTTTGGCTTCTCTTTGTTAAGAACTCCGGAAGCAATAGCCGGAACAATAGTAAGTGCAACAATAAGGCTGGCTGTAAGTGTATATGCTATTGTGAGACCCATATCTACAAAGAGCTGTCTCGTAATACCATCAGTAAATACAATAGGTGCAAATACACAGATTGTTGTAAGAGTTGAAGCTGTAATCGCGCCGGCAACCTGGCTCGCACCGTAAACAGCTGCCTTCTTGATTGACATACCTTCATTTCTCAATCGATAAATGTTTTCGATAACAACAATCGAGTTATCAACCAACATTCCTATACCAAGCGTAAGTCCTGACATGGAAATGATATTTAATGTGATATTTGAGAAGTACATAAGCACTACCGCAAATATTACACTTAACGGAATCGCACATGCAATGATAAGTGTTGGTCTTCCATCCTTAAGGAATAACATAAGAATGATGATAGCAAGCAAAGCACCCAGGATCATATTTTCCAAAATGGACTTTGTGATCATATCAATATAAATACCCTGATTCATAAGAATAGAGAACTTAATATTGAGATCCTCTGACTTTTCAATCGACTTGAATCTTTCCTGAATAGCATCAGTTACATCTCCTGTTGAATAACCTGTCTGCTTTTCAAATGAAAGAAGGATTCCCGGCTTACCATTTATATTTGCATAAACTTCTGCTGAGTTATCAATAAGCTCAACATTTGCTACATCTGATAAAAGGATCGGATCGATTCCTTCCATATTTAAGTCAACAAGTACAAGATTACGTAACTCGTCAACGTCCTTAACTCTGTCTCCAACTTTTATAAGATATTGTCCGTCGTTAGAATTAATATAACCTGCCGGCATCGAGAAATTCTGCGCAACGAGTAGCTGCTGAAGTGTCTCTATCGAAAGTACAGAATTTATATCCACTGCTGAATATGCCTTATCCTTCTCAGCCTTGAATTCTTCCTTAGCCTTTGTCATAGCTGCTTCGCCTTCTGCAATCTGCGAAGATGCCTCGCTAAGCTTTATGGTTCCGAGAAGTTTTCCCTTATTAAGTTCGGAAATAGCATCATCTAAAGTAATCTTGCCACCCTCTATCTGCTCAAGAGCAGTTTCAATAGTAGCAATATTTACTTCTATCTGTGCTAATGATTCTGTAAGAAAATCAAGAGCTGTCGGAATATCCTCAAGTGTTTGAACATTTACACCAAGTGGAATAAGAATTGCTGTTCTTTCCTGCAGCGCTTCAGTTATTCCATTTATCTGTTCTGTCAAAATGGCCATATTCTGCTGAGCTTCCTCAACTGTCATACCAGTGGCTTCTTTGAACTGTTCTTCATTTAATGTACCATTTGTATAAAGCTCAAGAACTTCACCGAGTCCCTTTGCCTGATTCTGCATATCAGCAACATTATCGTTCATGTTATTCAACATTTCGATAGCATTATTGATCTGATCTTTTGTTGCATTTAATAATGTAAGCTGTGTCTTAAGGTCGCCCTCTGTCTGATATAAGGCAATCTTCTGATTCTGTAATTCTGTCTCCGCATTGCTGGTCTGGCTGATCAATTCATTTTGACCATACTCAAGCTCTTCCTTTCCGGCTTCGAGCTTCTCTTCAGATTCATTTAACTGTTTCTCTGCATCCGCGAACTTTTTATCGATAACTTTTCGTATCTTCTTATTAAGTTCGTCAACCTTCTTCTCGTCGATTGTTACCTGTACAGTTTCGACGATGCCTCCGGAAGTTGTTACCGATGCAACACCATTTACAGACTCAAGCTGCGGCTTGATAGTATTTTCAATATAATTGGTAAGATCTGCACCTTCAACACCTTCAACACTAACCGCAGATACAAGAATAGGAAGCATATCCGGATCGATCTGCATTACGATCGGAGTACCAACTGTGTCCGGAAATGTACCCTTAACCTGATCCAACGATTGCTGAATCTCTATAAGGATTGAATCCATATTTGCACTCTGCTCATATTCAAGTATTACCATTGAATAACTGTAATATGACATTGACTGAATATTCTTAAGATCCGACGTTGTCGCTAGACCTGCTTCGACAGGAGCAGTAACTTCCGTCTCTACGGCCTGAGGACTCGCACCTATATCAGTTGTCACAACAACCACATATGGAAAACTCATATTTGGCAATAAGTCTGCCGTCATGCTCGTAAGAGCAACCACCCCTAATACTATAACCAAAATCACCCCGACGAGAACCGTATAAGGCCTCTTAACACTATACTTCGAAATCAAAACCAAACCTCCCAACGTGGAACTAACAATAAATATATCTGCATCATAATAGCAATATATTGTGTACAATTTGTGAAAAACTGTTTAATTATATCACGTTCTACTATAGATTTCATTTATAATTGATTGTTTTTATTATAAAAATATGGTAGATTGTTTATGTTTGAAACTAGTATACAGGAAATTAAATATGGATAAAAACATGACATCAAATGAATTAAAACCCGATGAAATCAAACAAAATGATATAGATAACAGCAATGAACAGCCGGTTTCCGCTTCCGAAAACGGATCTGAAACACCAAATACGGCCGATTCAGCAAATGAAACTCCAAGTCCGGAAAATGATGCTGCAACGTCAAACGAATCAGCCGATTCCAAAAACGAAACTGCTTCGGCAAATGATTCCCTCGTTTCCGAAAACGAAACTG
>NZ_FUXA01000004.1:0-3716 GCF_900167085.1 Eubacterium ruminantium | reverse complement strand
AACGAAACTGCTTCGGCAAATGATTCCCTCGTTTCCGAAAACGAAACTGATCCGGCAAATGAATCCACCGTTTCATCGGATTCTAATATTTCAACTGATTCAATTTCATCTAACAATTCCATTACATCAAATGAGGCCGCTGTCACATCTGCTACCGCTTCAGCAAATGGAACTGATTCAAAGAAAAAGGAAAAGAAAACCAAAGAAAAGAAGATCAAAGAAGAGAAAAACAGCATTTTTCTTTCTATATTATATAGCATCGGAAATTTCTTTCTGTTAAACATTGTATTTGTTCTGCTCCTGGTGCCTGTTGTAACAATCGGCGCAGCGCTCACAGCATATTATGATCTTTCTTTCACAAAGAAAGTCGATCGTAGCAGAAAAGACTTTTCAGTCAAGAATTTCCTCAATAAGTTTAAAGAGCATTTCAAACTCACAACATCTTATTTCTTATGTTACCTCGTAGTAATAGGATTTTTTGTTGCATTTGCTCTCTTATTCAGCTCAATAGGCCCAATTCCAAATAAAATACTCAGCATATTATTTATAGTATTATCCGGCTTAATCTTTTCGGTTCTTCTGTACACATTTCCTGTTATTGCTATCAACACGGTCACACTCAAACAGGAAGAAATAGACGCACTCAAAGCAAAAACCAATTCGGCTGAAGAAGAAATAGATGAGGAAGCTCATAAAAATAATGTTCTTTCTAATTATATGAAACGTTTTTCTAAAGTCGAAACGACCGAAGAAAAAGTTTCAGAAGATTATATAACATCACTTCAAGAATCCCTCGCCAAAGATAACGAGGAAGAATACAAAAATAGGAACAGTATCAAAAATATATTACTGGACTCAACTTACTTTGCAGCAAAGCATTTTGTTCGTTTGATTTTCACTTTATTTTTCTATCTGTTCCCGGCTATACTTTTATATTACGGTTACAGACATCCTGTAATTATCTGTATACTCCTTGTTCTTCTTATTATAAGAATACTTATGGGAATCAACTCATCGCTTTATTTCAATTCATTTTTTGATTACGATGATGATATAGAGGAAGAAACAGATCACGAACTGTCCAATAAGAATGCAGTAAATACTCAGACAAATAAAGCAAAAGCGGTAAATAATCATCAATCCAATACACAACCGGTAAATGATTATACAGACAATACACAATCAACAAATAATAGTACAAATGATCATACAAATGACGTACAAGCATTAAATGATCAAACAGACATTACAAACGGAAATATAAATAATTCCAATAATACGTCTAGTGTTTATACTCAAACATCAGATATTACTTCTATAGATAACACTCAGACAAGTGACAGCGCAATAATTGATTCGCAGACAAGTGACTCGCAGGTAAATGATTCACATATAAATGAATCGCAAGCAAGTGACTCACAGGCAAATGACTCACAGGCAAATGACTCACAGACAAATGATTCACATATAAATGAATCGCAAGCAAATGACTCACAGGCAAATGAATCACAGGCAAATGACTCACAGACAAATGATTCACATATAAATGAATCGCAAGCAATTGACTCACAGGCAAATGAATCACAGGCAAATGACTCACAGACAAATGATTCACATATAAATGAATCGCAAGCAAATGACTCACAGGTAAATGATTCACATATAAATGAATCGCAAGCAAGTGAATCGCAAGCAAGTGACTCACAGGCAAGTGACTCACAGGCAAATGAATCACAGGCAAATGACTCACAGGTAAATGACTCACAGAAAAATGATTCACATATAAATGAATCGCAAGCAAGTGATTCACAGATAGATGACCCTCAGTTAATCATCTCTCAGGCAGACAAAATGCTTCAGGAAGCATTACATGCAGAATTCACTGATGATTATTCATACATCACCGGTAATCCTAGTTCACATCCTAATCTGAAATTTGATGATGACGACACAGATGATGCAGATAATGATGACGACGATATCGATGATGAAAATGATGAAGTCATCCTTTTCTAAAAGGAGATCAAATGTCTTCAGAAAAACCAAAACGTGGAAGATATAATAACGATTATAGTCCAAAATTCTCTGAGCCTTATGATATATATGATAAGGCCAGAGAACATATGAAAGATCTTCGTAAAGAAAATCTTCGCAGCGAGGATTCATTTAAAGAACAGAAAAACGCAGAAATACCTTCTCAAAAGAAGAAGCATTCTGCGTTTATTCTTTTTGCAATACTATTCATTTTGTTAATTATCGGACTAGCCATTTATCTAATCTGATCGTTTATCTAATCTGATCATTTATCCAATCTCGCCATTTATCATGGTATAATCATACATCCAGACTAACCTTTTATTTATTCACTTTCTTTTATCTTTACATAGTCATACATCCAGACTAAACATTTATCCTATCTTTTCTTTTTTGTATAGTTATACATCCTGACTGGATTTTATCGAATCTATACTTTACGCAGACATAGTCATACATCTATGCATGCTGTATTTAGATTACAAGCTTCCTGCTTAATAATGGTTCTTTATCTAATATCTTATCTAAGTTATCTATAGTAAGACTTTATAAGGCATATAATAACGCTATTAAGATAAGTCTATTTATAGAATTTTCAGTAGCTTCCAAAGATAAACTTCGAAAACATTACATATTCCCAATACCATATTTCAAAACATTTAGGTAAGGCCTCATCATACAATAAATAGTTATCTTTGTATAAAAAAAGTAGCTCAGATCTTTCTAGAGATCTGAGCTAATAAAATTATGCCGGCGACCGGGGTCGAACCGGTACGGGTATTACTACCCACGGGATTTTAAGTCCCGGGCGTCTGCCAATTCCGCCACGCCGGCGTAATTACCTTGTATATTCACCACCCAATGATATCAAAATGAACCCACAAGGATGTTTCCTAAAAAATAAGCCACTGCACATTCGTCAGTGACAGCTTTTTAGAAGTAAGCGACCCAGAACGGACTTGAACCGTCGACCTCCGCCGTGACAGGGCGGCGCTCTAACCAACTGAGCCACTGGGCCAAAATTAAAAAGTGGACGTTCGGGGACTCGAACCCAGGACCGATCGGTTATGAGCCGATTGCTCTAACCAACTGAGCTAAACGTCCATAATACTTAAAATCGACAGTTAGACAGTATAATAACCTTTAAATCGTTAACTATCCAACTATCGGTTAGTGACCCTGACGGGAATTGAACCCGTGTTACCGCCGTGAAAGGGCGATGTCTTAACCTCTTGACCACAGGGCCTTAATTTTATTAAAAAGCTCCCCGAGTTGGGCTCGAACCAACAACCCCTCGGTTAACAGCCGAGTGCTCTACCATTGAGCTATCGAGGAATACTTAAAAAGATCAACATAATTAATCAATTAACTATGTACCCTCAAAACCTCATACAAACATTTACATCTACAAGTATCATACTTAAGATGCTCAAAAGCAATCTTTTCATCTCTCTTGAATAAGCCCTCGACCTATTAGTACACCTCAGCTGAATGTGTTACCACACTTACACTCGGTGCCTATCAACCTCGTAGTCTTCAAGGGGTCTTAACTCCTCAGGGGAGTGGGATATCTTATCTTGAGGTTGGCTTCACGCTTAGATGCCTTCAGCGTTTATCCTTTCCGGACTTGGCTACCCAGCTCTGCACTTGGTAATGCAACTGGTACACCAGCGGTCCGTCCA
>NZ_FUXA01000028.1 GCF_900167085.1 Eubacterium ruminantium | reverse complement strand
AGAAAATAACGTGTTTTCTAAGCTTTAGGCAACAAAAAAGGCTTGTCACAGATTATGACAAACCTTGATAAAATATAAGTGCGGATAACAGGAGTCTTTCCACATATAACGAAAAAACGTCATTCTCTCAAAAAGTACAACATTTAGTACAACATACACCCTTTTTACCGCACTTTTTCACTCTTTACATATATTATACTAACCATATAATTATTTCAAAAAAAAGCTCCTGATCTCAAATGAGGTCTCAGGAGCTTTTTTCAGATCATGAGGTTTTTATCTTCAGATCATTCATCGCAGTAATCTTACTCTCTTTCATAACCTTTGTGTATAGGTTCAGTGTTATTGAAATATCTTTATGTCCTAGTATCTCAGATAATATTTTGAAGTCTTGCGGTCTCTGTTCAATAAAACGTGTTGCAAACGTAACCCTGAAGCCATGACAAGTAAACTTCTCAATCTGCACATCCTTGCATATCCTTGCTATCTCTCTGTTTATTGTATATTCTCTAAGTATCTGCCCATCTGAAGACTTGAAAAGAGTTCCTGACCACTGGAAGCCAAAAAACATATTATTTAATTCTCTCTGATCTCTCAGCAGCTTTTTTATCTCCGGAGTGACTGGAATATCTCTCTTTCCTGAGTATGTCTTTGTTCCTTCTCCAATTTGATAAACTCCTACTTCATCCCTTGTGACTGTCCTTCTTACATGGATGAAGTCATTGTCTATGTCCGTCAGACATAAAGCTCCTACCTCTCCAATTCTCATTCCAGTAAGTAACATAAGCTTAAACGCATTATGATAAAAAGAGTTCCTATCTTTTGAAGCATTTAGGAAGCTTACAGAGTCACTTTCAGTCAATGCCCTATGTCTATTCTGTCCTATGCTTTCAGACTCTCTCTTGAGCATTTTAAGAGCTTTACAAGGGTTTTTTTGAATAGTATCATCAGTTACTGCACATTCAAACACATGGTTCAGATGCTTAAAACATATATTAAGATTCTCAGGAGTCTTTCCTGATTCAAGAAGAGTCTGTCTTGCGGTTTCTATATCCCTTCTTGTAATATCCTTTATTTTCAGTTCACCAAACTTCTTTCCGCTTTCTGTGATAGTCTCAGCTATGTTTTTATACTGGTATTTCTGAGCTCTTATTGTGGCCTCTCTCTGTTCTTTTCTCCTGAGTTCTGTGAAGTATTCATAATAGGCATTGAGCGAAGGATTGACTTGCTTTTCTTTGCCCTCTTCTAACTCTTTCATCTTCTGAGCGGTCTTCTCAAGAAGCTCCTTCTGATCTTTTCCATACACATAATATCTCTTGCCCGCATACATGAAGGTCTTCATGATGTAACCTTTACTATTCTTCTTCAGTCTTGCCATATCTTTTTCACCTCTTCTCTTCTCTCTTTGCGCATTTATAACCAATCATAAAACCACTCTCCCTAGCATAACTAATTGCCTGAAAGATATTTCCTTTTGATAGTTCATATATCTGCTTAAAATCTTCACAAAAAAAATCTCCCTTGTTTGCGTTCTTCTTTTTCCACTCCTGATAAGCTTTTACTGTTTTATCAATATTTCTTCCCATGTTGTTTTCTCCCTTCTGCGCTTGTCATTGTCTGTCATGTACTGTGTACGCATTAAATAATATCATTTACTATGTTCATAGTAAAGCATTATTTTTTTGTGGTCTTCTGTCTACCCCTATGTTATGATGTCTATATCTTGTTTGAGGTGGTAAAAACATGGAGAAATGGAAAGAAAACAAAAAGAAATATGATGCTGAATATCATAAAACCAAGTTAAAAAGAGTTCCTCTTGATTTGCCTATTGAGAAATACGATGAAGTAAAAAGTCATGCCCAGGAACGTTCTGAGTCTGTAAATGGCTTCATAAAACGTGCTATTGAAGAGACAATGAAAAGAGATAATCACTCAGAGCCTTTATAAGCGCAATTCAGACTCTGTATGATAATTTATATATCTATCTAATAAAATCGGCTCTGTGGTCTTCTAGTGAGGTCACAGAGCCTTTTATTTATTAGCTCTTTGTCAGTAATAAGGAGAAAAACCCAAAGAGCCATTTATATAAAACCATCTGCGCATATCAGCAGCGGTCTTATATCTCTTGTTTGTCCGTCTGTCTGTCTTCCTTTTCGGCTTGTAACTTAAAATATTTTAGTATTCTGTCCAAGTCTTTCAGGTTCTTTCCACTGTGTATTATTACACCCTTTTCGTTATCTCCAACACCTGAGAAGCCTTCCTTCAAGCTTCCATCCGGAGAAATAACAGTTTTAGTTCTTTCTGATGTCATTTCTCCGTTATCTCTTTCAGCTGATATAACCAAGTCCGAAGGTTTTTTATTCTCAAGTGCTTCAAGTCGCTTTAATATACTATTTCTCATTTATCACTCCCAAGGAGAAGAAGAGCCTGTCTCTTCAGATACTTCCCAAGGTGAAGCCACATCCGAAACAATGTTATCAGTATAGTTCTTATACTCTTGATAAAAACCATCATGTGCTTTATGTATTCCATTTGACAGATAGTCTTCATCTCTGAGAGCTTTTAAGCATATCTCACCGAAACTGTTTAATAACTCATGATCTTCTCTCGAATTTCTTCTCTCTCTTGCTTTGTTTTTGTATGCTCTCATCTCTTTGTCTTTTGCTCCAAGCCTTGCTTCTGGTATCTGGTCTATCTTCATTTTATCGGTTGCCATGAAATACATTGTATAGTTTCCGCTTTTTCTGTATCTCTCAGCGAGTTCCATGAGTTCTCTATCGCTCAGATCACCATTTTGAAGGATTGTGACACCATTAGAGTCTATCTCTGAAGGTGTATACTGATAATTCTTGTTAAATATTTTGTCGGAGTCGCTTTTTACTTTCTGCACTGACTCTTCAAACTCATGTCTCAGACCTTCAATCTTCTTGTATATATCCTTCTTTTTCTCCATATGGAGTGTAAATTCCTTATTCATCCCTTTATCATTCATCAAAGTGAGGTCAAGACTGTTATATCTGGTCTCTTCATCCTTAAGCTCTTTCTGAAGCTTTTCCCACTTCTCTCTTGTTTTGATATAGTTAGATTCAATTTTGTTTAAATATGACGTTAATTTTACTTTGCTCATTCGCTAATATCCTTTCTAAAATATAAAGTCTTCCCAGGTCTCTTTTATATTTTCCTCAAGCTCTTGAATATTGTCTGATGGTACTTTGTTCAAATCACTCATTGATATAATTTTATCAATAGCAGTGTGATGAACGTTGCACCTCTGAAGAGCTGCTCTGTATATTTTTTCTTTTTCTTCAAACTCCTTGTACTTCTTCAACTGCTCTTCATTCAGGTTGAGTTCTGCAAGGTTCTTCTTGTTTAACATCCGCTGCACCTTCCTTTTTCGTCATTTATTGTCTTCTTTTGTCCTTCTTTCATTCCTTCAACTGCTTCCTGAAGATATATCACTGAATTGTTAAGCATTGATAACGCATCTCTAAACTCTTCTATGAAGCTGATAAGGTTATCCCTTGTTTTATCATCCATCTTCTGACTCTCCCATTCTTTCAAGTGCTTCCAGTCGCTCACTAAATTCAAGTGTGACCTTCAATGACTGGAAGTGATTAAGTATTGTATTGCAAGCCGAGACTCTAGTTTGTGGGTTTATAGACTCCTTGTCTCTGATCTTGCATAGAACGTTAATAGTGTTAAATAGCTCACATTCCATCCTATGCACTGCACTTTGAAGAAGTTCATCCCTTCTTTGCTTTGCAAGTTCCATAAATTCTTTGTTTTTCTTATACTTGCATATTGTATTCTTACTTAGTCCGGTTGCTTTCATAAGGTCAACAGTCCTATGAAACATAGCGAAGTATAATATTACTTTTTCATCATACTGCTTCATTTTTCACCACCTTTACAAGTCCGATTCTTTTTAGAAATTCTGCTTTATTATTGTTTGACTCTATATGACGGACATTAAACTCAGGAAGACTGACCGGATGTGACATCTTATTAATTCTTTCGGTTATTCTTTCGTCTAAAGATAAGCGGTCAATAACGATATTTGACGTAAATATTGTTACAAGCTTTTGAGTCATTCTTTCATCAACGATTCTGAAGAGTAAGTCATTCATCCAATCATAACCGCCTTTCTTCTGTCCTATATCATCAATTACAAGCAGCTCACAGTTGCATAATAGCTTTATAGGATCCTTTTTATATTCATCGTATGACTCTTTGTCTCCTGACTGCGCTATGTTCAGAAGGTTTACTGCACTTACAAACTTTGTCCGGATTGCATATCTTTTCATTAATTCGTTACATATACACGATGCAAGGAAGGTCTTTCCTGAGCCTTTTGTCTCACTGAAGATATAAAGTCCGTACCCTTCTTTCTTCCACTCCTTATATTCGGCTATAAAGTTATTTATAAGGAGTTCCCTTCCTCTCATGTCGATTGTCTTTCCGTATTCGTCTTTGTATATGCTCCAGTCAAAATTCTTTAAGTCTGAGTTGTAAAACACAGATGGAATGTTGCTGACCTTCTTCATGGTCTCAGTTCTTTCTTCCAGTCCACCATTACAAGCCGGGCATGGTTTCACTATGTTTTCATACCATATCCCATTTACTAAGACTTTTTCCGCATTTATCCATCCAGTACCATTACAAGTAGGGCATACACTAGAATCACGCAAGTTCATAGTTTCCGAAGTTCTCATTGATTTTATCCCTTTCATGATCTATTTTTACCTCTGCATCCTTTTGCTCTTCCTGAGCCTTTATGCACCATTCCAAAACAACAGGAAAGTCAGCTCCACATATCTTATTCGGGTTTTTATGTTTCCATTCTGACCGCCTATCTATTTTCTTTTGCCATACATCATATTTTTGTAACTCTGATAATTCATTATCAGTCAGATAAACATTGTCATATTGACCGAAGGAATGACGGATGCCTTCGGTCATGTCTTCTTTCTCTGTATTATCTTTATTTATTCTTTCTTTCATTGTGTACGGTCTGTGGTCTGTTCGTGGTCTGTTCGTGGTCTGATTTGTAGTCTGATAACTGGTCTGTCCTTCTGTGCTATCCCTTGATATTACTTGCTTTTCGGCGGTCTGATAAGCGGTCTGATAAGTGGTGTAGTTTTTGATACATATTGTGGTCATATGGCGGTCTGCCTTTTTTTCTATCATGTCCATATTTTCAAGAGTCCTCAGATAGTTCCTGAGCTTCTCTTTGCCCCATTTCCACCGCTTCATCAATTTAAGCTCAGATGTTATAACAGTTCCTATCTCGGCATTAATAACTTTATTACCCAGGAGAAAAGGCTTATTGTTATAATTTGCCATCATAATCAAATCTAACCATGCCTGACCTTTTGTGAATGGTTCTGCGTTCCATATACAATGATCTTGAATGTCTCTCCATACCAATATAAAGCCTTTACTCTTTGCCAAGCTTTTTCACCTCTTTTCCGGAGCAGTATGTCTTTATACATCTGACACACTGTCTAAGTACCTTTGCACCTTCTCAACATTCCATATAACTCTTTTACCAATCTGCACTCTTGCTTTAGCTTCAATGCCTATCTTTATAGCAGTATCTTTTCCACAACAAAGCATAGCCTGAAGTCCTCTTGTATCTACTGCAAGCCTTCTTGAATTGTTTTCATTATCAGCAGCAGTTGTCTTTCTCATGACTTCACCTCTTTTCTTTCGTCAACGATTTCTCCAATAAGCATGAAGAGTTTATACTTTTCCTCATTCGATAGTTCATGTCTGAGCTTTGCTGAGAAGTAAAAAGAGTTGAGCCCTACTTTGTCAGCAAGCTCCCACTGTTTTACTCTGCTTTTCTTTAAAGCTTCTTTAATATCCTGATTTGCTTTTACCATGTTGGTTAAACTCCTTTCTGAAAATAAAAAAAGGGGACAATAACACACATAATATATGTTATCGTCCCGCTGTATCGCTCTTTTTGTTTGCTTGAGAGTCAGCACTCTCTCCAGTTATAAACAATAGGTTCATCCGTCAATCAATGTGATAAGCTTGAGTGCTTCCAAGCTGAATAAAACCTATCTATCAACGATTTCAAAAAAAGGTTAGTTCTTCAACCATTCTTTGGTTTTTATTATTTTTTTGTTATTAAGCTCTTTCTGTATTTTCATACTACATCTAAAAAACAATTAGCGCAACCCCTAAGACACAAAAAAACTGTCTGACTATTTAATGATGCTTTCAGTTATATATTTCATGTTTTTATGGAACACTTTCTGAGATAAAAAAAGGTTCTGAAGCCTTTATTTATAAGGGTTCAGAGTACAACAAAAAGTACAACATTTAGTACAATATTCTTGCTAAATTAAGGCATATTTTGTCAGATTATGACAGACTATGACAGATAGAATGAAGGATAAGAAAATAACGTGTTTTCTAAGCTTTAGGCAACAAAA
>NZ_FUXA01000008.1:85863-243701 GCF_900167085.1 Eubacterium ruminantium | reverse complement strand
ATCTGCCTTTTCGCCAATCGCTTTCTGATATATGTTTATTAACACTTGAAAGCACTTCACCAAGAAATCCGGCAGCAAATGCCTCAGTAGATGCCTTAGCTGATACTTCCAGGGATCTGAAATCCATAGGGTCTTTCAAAAATCTTTCTTCAGCCTCAACTAAACTATTAACTAATCCTTCCAATAGTGCTACAATGTTCATGAGAGTATCTTCCTCCTTGTTTTGGGTTTTTTGGTCAAAATCATTATATCAAAGAGGCTTGATACTCTCTCTTTATTTTTTTATTAAACTGACAAAAACTTTACTCTATTTCCATTTATTTTCATTATTCAGACCCTCTTAAAGCCATATGTAGTGCACCGCCGTATCCCCTCTATCCAAGTCGAAAACACAGTCTTTTAAAGCATTTAAAATGATTGTATTTTATATATCAAAAGACGCATACCCTCTTCATTCATAAGAAGATATGCGTCTTAGCCAGAAGTTTATGTATGGCAGGAATTATTTCTTAAAAGTGATAGACTTAATAACAAATGTCTGCTCTCCTGATGGTGTATCATTCTTTGTTGCATCGCAGTAAATGTATATACCATTTTTGTTCTTACTATCAAGATTAATTGTTATAGTCTGCTCTTTCGTTGATGTAAACTGATTATTCTTATCCCAATGGTCTTTATAGAATACCGGCTTATTTTCATCCTGATTTGTTATACCAAGGTTCATACCCTTACGTGAAGGAACAACCTTTATAACAACCTTTTTATATTTTGATGTATCAACATCACTGAAGTTTACAGCGATATTCTTCCAGTTCTCTGTCTTGGATTTTGTATAACTTATGTGGCATCCGTCTTTCTTATCGCTGAAAGTATAGAATGAACTGCTCTTATCAATCTTATAAGAAGGACTCTTTGAAGATGTTTTGTTTTCTACCTTAGCACCTTCCTTCTCTATAGTACTTTCAGAAACAACCTTGAATTTACCAAGATAATTTGCGCCAAGTGTTTCATTCCAGATACTGCTGTCGTCATTTGCGAATTTAACAGGATATCCTTCAATACCCTTTTTATTTTCATCATATGCGACTCTGAGATAAACCTTATATGAACCTTCTTTCATCTTCTCAGGAAGATCAAGATTTACTTTAAGTACCGATGTCTTACCTGCAAGCCAGTTTCTAGGATCTGCATTTTCTGCACTTTCCTTTTTATCTTTGCTGAGCTTCGAAACAGGATATTCATACTTACCGCCTTCACCTTCGATGATAACAGTAGTCTTCATATCTTTTACGACGTTGGCAAAACCAACATTTTTAATAGATACTTCTGCAGCAAAGTTTTCATAGTTAGTTGTCTCTTTTGTGAGCTTAACTCCATCAACAACATATCTGTATCCTAAATGATTCTGAACATATGTAAATGAGCTCGTTTTTCCACTATACTTTGGATCTTTTCCCTGGAATGTACTTTCTCTAAGATCATCTATAACATGATCGTTCCATCCGATATTAAGATAACTTGTATGTGTTCTGAATGCTTCTTTCTCCATATATTCAGCATTATTGAGCGGTGTTCCTTTTCCTTCAAAAAGAACAATCTCACCACCATATAATGTATGTGTTGACTGATCTTCTATCCAGGAAATTTCTGTCTCTCTGTTCTTATAAGTGCCTCTGTCACTCTTTGAACCAAGATAACCGTCGTTGAAAATACCGACTCTATAAGTCTTATCACCCGGCTTTGTCTTATAGTCTTCGGAATCAAGTTCCTGTATATCAGCTCCTGTATATCTGCAGTAAAGTTCAGGTGTTCTTACTGTTACGGAAATATTTTCAGGAATAACTTCAAGCCATTTATCCATAACCTTTTTAAGGTTTTTATCTGTAAGAATCTGGCTTCCGTGCATCTCGCCCCATTTACCGAAAACACCGCATTCAACTGATGCGATTATATCTTCATAGTCTCTGAGAACTGCTCCGACTGCGTCCTGATGCTGAAGTACTGTGTCTATAGACTGTGGTTCCCATACAGATCTTTTATGGAATTTTCCTTTAGAATCCGTCGTATCCTCTGTATATCCGCCGTATTTGTAATCATAAGCAAATCTAACAACAACTGTTGCATGATTTTTTCTGCAATTATCAAGTGTACCTCTGAGAGCCTTGAGCATATCTGTAGTTTCATCAGTGATATAACAGTCCGAATCATATCCCTTTACCGGATTAGCAGAGAAATCAGAAAGGTCCAATCTTAAGTGAACAAAATTGTTCTTAGGATTTCTTACTTCATTTCCTGTTCCTCTCTTATAATTTATCTGTTCGGATTTGTAAAAGCCCCTGTAAGGATTTGCTACTTCTTCAAGTGATTCCTCATAATTAATATCATAAATATCCGTAAGATTTCTTACGTCATGCTCGCAGGTTATTGCCGCTTTAACAGGTGTAGAATAGGCAGAAACAGCCATACCTGCTGCAAGTAATCCGGTCAGGATCCGCTTGCTCAACTTTTTTAATTTTGTTTTTCTCATTTTTCATTGTCCTTCATAGTTTGTTTTGGAAATACGTATTTCGAAACACATAATAGCAAATGTTCAAACTTGATTCAATAATAATTTCCTTTTCATGACCTTTTGACATTATTATGATGTTATGTCTGACAATTGTAGACAATAACTGTAAAATCCCCTAAATTATTACGGTTTATATATTTTTTTGAAATAAATTCGTTACAATCAACAAATTATGTATTTACTCAAATTTTATTCAACTATCGTTATGTTAATCACAATGCATTGTTGATAATGTTGATAACTTTGTTTATATATCCTCATATTACGTTTTTACGCAAAAGTTACCAACAACGCCCTTTTGTAAGTTAGTGTTATTAAATGTTTACTAATCAATGTTTTTATTGTGCACATTGTACAAACCATGTATTTATTAAATTGTCAGACCATTGTAGTTATCAACGTTACCCACATTTTTATCTGTGTTTTTTGTTCATAATTTCATAAGAAAATATTAAGAATTATCCGAATCGTATACAAGAGCTTCTTCCACGTACTTTCTTCCCATGTCGTGACTAAGTTTTCTATGTTCTACTGAATCGAAAATGATCGAAAAATCATAATCTTCCGGATATAACTCTTCTGCCTTAACCAGGAGTTTAACTCTTTTTTGATTAATCCATATTTTTCGTCCGGCAATCTGTACTCGCAGAACCCCTTTTTCATTCGCCGACGCACACACAATCCCTATTTTCTTATCCGGACTTACCATCACGCTGTCACCTATATTATAACTAATAATATTGTTAGGCTTTTTCTTAGTCTTCTTGATCTTAACAATCTTGGAGGATGCTTTATTCGCCACCTTTTCTTTGTTACGGAATTCATAGTTTTCCACAGCACCTTTTCCGTAAGCTGCTTCAATCGCAACTTTTAACATTTCTTCCGGCATTCCCAAGGTATCAGCGATATAAAATGCACAGCTTTCTCCCGCTTCACCGATCACCATTTTATATGTTGGTTTTAACGTCTCTCTGTCAAATGTCATCCTGGCATTTACGATGCCCACTGTTTTATCTGCATATTCTTTCACTTCAGGATAATGGGTTGTAACAAGGAAATTCGCCTCACTTTTTCTAAGCTCTTCAAGTACGGCAACGGCAATACCCATTCCTTCTGCCGGGTCCGTTCCTGAACCCAGCTCATCCATGATGACGAAACTGTCTTTATTCACCTGCTTCAAAATCTCCAGAACATTCTTTATGTGTGCTGAAAAAGTAGATAGATTTTCTGACAGATTCTGTCCATCACCAATGTCGCAAAGGTAGTTACTATTCATGCATATGTCAGCTTCTTTGCAAGTAACATGCAGACCGCACTGAGCCATTAAACTGTTGAGCATCACCGTCTTGATTGCAACTGTTTTTCCACCGGTATTCGGGCCTGTTATTACAATTCCTCTTATAACTTCTGTGTTCTCATTTATTTCTTCATAAGAAGCCTCTTCCCCGCTTCCATCTCCTGAGCATTTTACTCCAAGTGAAACATCAAGAGGAACATTTATTTCTTTATCCATAAGCGGATGTCTTGCCTTCTTAAGAACCATTCTTCTTTCGGTGTTTATCTTCGGCTCCACACAGTCAAGATCGATGCTCAGCTTTCCTTTTGAAAATATATAGTCCAGCTTTTCGATCATTCTGACATTCTCTTCCAATATCGGTACCACGTCAGCAACCATCGCTGAAAGGGTATAAAGTATTCTATATACTTCATTCTCCTCTTCAATTCTGAGAAGCTCTATCTCCTCAAAATATTTAGATACTCCAACCGGTTCAACAAAGAGGGTATTTCCCGTGGACGACTTATCAATTACGCTGCCCGGAATCTTGAATTTATATTCTTTCTTTACCGGCACGCAAACCCTTCCGCTTCTAAGTACATAAAATGAATCCGCCATTACATCTTTGTTATTTCTTATAATCTGTTCAGCTTTCGTCTTCATATTATTTTCAGCACTACGGATTTTATTTCTTATATCAAATAGTATCTTCGAAGCTCGGTCAACAACGTCTTCATTTCTGATCTGGCTTACTATTTCTTCTCTAAGTTCTTTAATATCATCCAGATTCTCATCATAAAATGCGAGCGGATTGTTGAACTGTTTTCCTCTTGCCAGGAAATCCTTGAGACGCTCGGTTCCTACCAGCACATTCTCAACTCTTTCCAGCTGATATGGGGTGAGGCAGTCATCTTTCTCAGCAACAAGGATTATTTCTTTCATTTCAGTTACATTCTGAAGCGGAGGATTCCCAAGCTTCTCAATCATTTCTCTACTATCTGTTGTATCGCGAAGCTCTTTTCTGAGATCCATTTCATCCAAGATAGCATTTGCCTCGCTTATTTTTTCCTTTGCATGATCAGTACTGGCGAGTTCTGCCCATATTTCCTGTATCTTATTAAATTCTATCTGTGTATTTATATTCATTTTTATCTCCTATTCCAAAAAATTCTTGAGACGTATTCCTTCCGGAGCGATTTTTACTTTTACAGAAAACACAACTTTCTATAAAGCAAAAAAAGACCACGATATCATCTTGCAAAGATATCATGGTCAGTATTTCAAATATTATTGAAACGAAGTACCAATACGAAAAAAACTCATAATTCAGTCGGGTATAAATCCACGCTAAAACTACGATTACGTATCTTTGATATTAAGCATAATGAACCAAGCCGGCAGCTTCCGCCACCAACCGAAGGGTAAATTTCGATCTTTAAATCAAAATCAACCTTGCAATATAAAATTTGCAATGGTTACATTACCACGCTTAACATAAAATACCTCGTTTTATTTATTTGATTTATTTCAAACTTAAGTTCATTTTAATCACATACTCCTTCAAGTGTCAACCCGGTATTTTTACAGCATCTCTGTTTTGGAATATAAAAGCGTCTTTTATGTATCAACTCCCATATACCTCATTCATTAGATGCTAGGGTTCTTGTATAAGAAAAAGGAATCGACTGTTCCCAGTTACAATCGATTCCTTTATATATATTCATTTTCTTGTGAAAATATATTAACTATTTCATGATCCTTACTGCCTTACAAGGATACTCATAATCGTAAGGTGAAATCTTAACACCTGTTGCAGGTGTGCTGGCATGTACTATCTGGCCTCCGCCGATATAAATTCCAACATGTCCGATTCCTTCATCATCCGGATAGAATAATAAGTCACCCGGCTCTGCATCAGATACACTGATCTCTGTTCCACAGTATGACTGTGAAGTTGCTCCATGAGGAAGTGAATAACCAAACTGTTCATATATTGCCATTGTAAATCCTGAACAATCAGCTCCATCTGTAAGACTTGCTCCACCATAAACATATGGAAGGTTTCCTGCAAACTGAAGTGCGTAATTTACAAGATCACTCTTTGTTGATGAACCTGAATTTCCGGAAGGTTCTTCATATGACTGACTTTCAGTCTCCTCTTCAGCTTCTTCCTCTTCCTCTTCTTCAGATTCTTCATCCTCTTCCTCTTCTTCAGATTCATCAGATGCTTCGTCTTCTATATCATCTTTTTCTTCTTCAGTAACTTCCTCTTCCGGTCCCTCAGTTTCTTCAACTGTTTCCTCGGTTGTCTCTTCTGTAGTTTCTGTAGTTTCCTCTGTAGATTCTTCTTCAGTTGTTACCTCTTCTGTAGTAACTTCTTCCTGTTTTTCTACAGTTGAACCTAATTTGAAAGAAACTTCTATATCGCTATTTATAACAAATCCCTTGCCGTCATCAAGAGAAATCTCTGTCCAATCATTACCTGATGAGATAACTGTAAAGCTTTCTCCTTCATTGGCAACTTTGATACATTTACTATTAGCATCAGCCTTCTCTTTAATATATGCTGTCTTAACCTTTATGACTGCACATTTTGTAAGATTTGCTTCTGCCCATTTTCCTGCTTCATCACCGAAGACAAGATATTCATTATATACATATCCTTCAATATCATTATATTTGATTGAAGTCCATTCAGCTCCCTGACTCTTAACTTCACAAACCTCTCCATAAGGTATATGTCCGATAAGCTCTGAATCTGTAGTAGCTTTTTCTCTGATATTTACTTCGCCCTCTGCAGTAGCAAGCGCTTTGCCTTCAAACTGAGGGTATTTAAATATTACTCTGTTTGTAACCTTCTTAGTTCCTAAATCACTGTTTGAGTCAAATACTTCTTTTTCAACATCCGCTGATGCTGCAACGTATCTGTCAACAGCATAAGATATTCCAACATTTGACTCATCATACACTTCGCCTTCCTTGTTTTTCGCAAGAACTGTGAACGATGATGCTGATATTGCAAGTCCGGCAGTTACTACAAACACAGCCACTCTTTTAGATGGCTTAAACATCACAACTGTTCCTCCAGAATTAAAAAATTAATTATTACGTTTCTTTTTTATTGTTACGAAATTGTTACAATTTATTACATTGTCATTATAGCAACAGGTAAAAAACATGTCAATCATATATTAATACTTTACTAAAATTTTATGTACTTTCCAAAAAAAGTCGCTTTAATTTTTATGCAAAATAGAGTAATATATTTTTTGTAACATTTTATTCAAAAAGGTTGAAATTTAAAAATGGAAACTATTATCAAAAACACAAATGAAGATGATGCTTTTACTAAAGCCAAAGAGATACTTACAGCCGGCGGTCTCGTCGCCTTTCCTACCGAAACAGTATACGGATTAGGTGGAAACGCACTTGATCCTTCCGCATCAGCTAAGATTTATGCTGCAAAGGGAAGGCCGTCCGACAATCCTCTTATCGTTCATATTTCCGATAAGAATGATGTTTATAAACTGGCTGAAGATGTGTCGGAAGCCGCAGAAAAACTTATGGATGCATTCTGGCCGGGTCCTATGACGATAATATTTAAAAAGAAAGACATTGTTCCAAAGGAAACAACCGGCGGTCTCGAAACTGTGGCGATCAGAATGCCATCTCATCCTGACGCAGCAAGGCTTATTTCAGAAAGCGGATTATATATCGCAGCACCAAGCGCAAATTCATCAGGCCGTCCGTCACCTTCGACAGCAGCACACGTTATCGAAGATCTGTCCGGTAAGATAGATATGATACTCGACGGTGGTCCTGTTGATATAGGAATAGAATCTTCTATTATAGATATGTCCGGCGACACACCTGTGATACTTCGTCCCGGATTTATTACAAAAAGCAAATTTGAAGAGATAATCGGAACTGTCGCCATCGACAAAGCCATCATTTCTCCTGATTCCGGCATCAAGCCAAAAGCTCCCGGAATGAAGTATACTCATTATGCTCCAAAGGGAACTTTAACAATTGTTGAATCGGAGAATGACCCTTCTTCAATTAGTACAAATGTTATAAATGAGATCAATCGACTCACAAAAGACGCTGAAACTGCAAATGAAAATGTAGTAGTTCTCACAACCGAAGAGAATAAAGATAAATATATCTGCAAAAATATCATTCTTCTCGGTAAAACTTCCAGCAGCAGCGAAGTGGCCAAAAACCTTTACAGTGCCCTCAGAAAATGTGACGATCTCGGCGCCAAGATAATATACAGCGAGTCATTTTACCACGACGAACTCGGCGGAGCTGTCATGAACAGACTTCTTAAGGCAGCAGGACAAAGAGTTATTAAGGTTTGATTATTGAATTAAAAAGTTTTTCACTTATATCAGATATGATATTTTATAAGTGGAAAGTATTTACTTAGGAGGACGAAATGAAGATAGCAATTGGTTCAGATCACGGCGGTTACTTACTTAAGCAGGAAGTTATGCAGCATCTCAAAGATCGCAATATCGAATTTGTTGATTGCGGAAGCTATGATGACAAATCCTGTGATTATCCTGAATACGCAAAGGCTGTAGCTTCAGAGATCACATCAAAGAAAGCAGACCTCGGAATACTTATATGCGGCACAGGCATCGGAATGTCAATGGCAGCAAATAAAGTTCCGGGAATAAGAGCGGCATTATGCCACGATGTATTCTCAGCTGAAGCAACAAGGCAGCATAATGATGCAAATATCATTTGTATGGGTGCTCGCGTTGTGGGTCCGGGTCTCGCACTCATGATTATTGATAAATTCATCGATACACCTTTTTCAAATGATGAGCGCCATATCAGAAGAATTTCAAAAATCGAAGGATAACTAAAAAAATTATATTGCAAAATAAAACTCCAGAGAATATCTCAGGAGTTTTATTTTTTAGATTTAATAAAGTTAAGAACTATGAATTATATGATGCTATGAATTCTTCTATTTCTTTAATATCGTCAGAATAAAGCATGAAATTCAGCTCTTTTCTTTCAAGGAATTCATCCTCGATCATACTATCATAAAGTTTTCTAAGATGATCATAGCAATTTAATGTGTTATATAAAATACATGGCGCTTTATAAATATCAAGCCTCACCCAGGAGATCATATCCGCTATCTCTTCAAGAGTACCAACACCTCCCGGAAGAGCTACAAATACATCAGACATTTCAGCCATCTTAATCTTTCTTGATGACATGTCTTCAGTTACGATCATCTCAGTAACCTCAGTATTTTCCCATCCCTTATCTATCATAAACTGTGGAATGATTCCGATAACTTTTCCGCCTGCTTCAAGGGTACTTTTAGCTATCTCTCCCATCATTCCAACTTTTCCATCACCATAAATAAGTGTGTGACCATTCTCTCCGATCCATTTACCAAGAGTTCTGGCCGCCTCCATATATTCAGGCTTTCTTCCTGTTGCAGCGCCTGCAAATACTGTAATATTCATCTTTATTTACCTTTCAAACCAGTGATAATTCTTCTGCGTATTTACATATAGATATTATAAAACCGGAGTATCAAAAGGGAATCCTACATGAATTCCTTCTTCCTTCATACGAAGTCTCTCGGCTCTCATAGCATTTACCACTGTATCTCTGGCATTCTTACCATCTTCTCCTGTAAGTGGAGCTACATCTTTAAGAACATAATCTATGCCCATTTCAGCATATTTTGGTTTTGCCATATCATGATAAGGGAGGATATCCACTGCCTTAACATTTTTAAAATGAGCAAGGAACTTCCCTGACTTCTCAAGATATTCAGGAACAAATGTATATCCCGGAACGATAACATGTCTTACCCAGATAGGAATATTCTTCTCATCAAGATATTTGTAAAAATCGATTATTGTATCCTGCTTAACACCTGTGAGTTCAACATGCTTTTCAGGATCGATATGCTTAAGATCGAGAAGTACAAGATCTGTAACTTCTGCAAGCTTTTCATACTTAGCAAATATCTCCGGATTATCCTTATTAAATAAATAACCCGTTGTATCAAGCGCCGTATGTACTCCAAGATTTCTGGCTGCAGTAAAAAGTTCAATGACAAAATCGATCTGAACCAGAGGTTCTCCTCCGGAAACAGTAATTCCGCCTCGCTTCATAAAAGGAAGATAACTTCTCATATCTGCTATTATCTCGGCAACCGACATTTCTTTTCCGCCTCTGCCGTCCCAAGTATCCGGATTATGGCAATATTTACATCTGAGAGGACACCCCTTTAAAAATACAACATATCTGGTTCCCGGTCCATCTACTGTACTTCCCGTTATAATCGAGTGAATATTTCCGTTCATAAATTTATCTCCCTTAAATTTCTTTTCTCTTTATCTACTACATCTTTAATTACCGGCAACGCTGTCATCACTACTACTATCGGAACCGTTGT
This sequence comes from Eubacterium ruminantium, assembly GCF_900167085.1. Taxonomy (GTDB): domain Bacteria; phylum Bacillota; class Clostridia; order Lachnospirales; family Lachnospiraceae; genus Eubacterium_Q; species Eubacterium_Q ruminantium. Next base: position 233,420 of record NZ_FUXA01000008.1, on the reverse strand, counting down.
CATCAGTGCCATATACTTTCTTCAACAGATCAAGCACTTCTTGGTCACTTAATTTACCACTTTTAATAATATCTTCGATATTTATACTCGACATATTAATGCTATCACTTGAAGTTCTGTTATTTGAAGCAAACCTATCTGAAGAAGCATTATCCGAAGCAATATCATTTGAAATAATACCATCCGAAGTAGCATCGTCCGAAATTATGTCTTTTGAATTTGAATTCCTTGAAGCCTTTTTCCTTGGCGACTTATTTCTCGAAACATTTGAATCAGATGCATTAATCATACCATCTGACTCATAGTCAGCTTCCGGATAATCAAACTCTTTATATTTCTCTGTAAGATCATCAATCTCACTTTCATTTTTCAAGATATTATTCTCTATCTCAGGAAGCTTGAAATTATGCTTTCTGCTCTTAAGGAAGCGATATGCCACCATAAAGCTCTTCTCATCAAATCTGGTCAGATATTTATCATTTATCTTCTTGATACAATCATCGACGGAATAACAGCTTTTTGGATCAATATCCTTAAAAATAGAGCAAAGTGTATCTTCGACAATCTGATCCTGTCTTCTGAAATCGGAAGATATATCCATAACAGGAAATACATATAAGTAAATTCTAAGCCATGGGCTTCCGCCTGAATACCACTGGCTGGCAAATTTATAATTCTTTGTCATATCAAAAATCTCACGCTGCCAATAATATGATGTATATGAAGCCTCGACGATATTATCAATCTGTTCTACAGTAAGATTAAGTGAATAATCCGAACTGAACTTCTGAACAATCTTCCTACGCTTAGGAACCGAATCTGTAAGATTGATATCTTCTCTCGCTTCCTCTCTTACAGATTTATACTCTTCACTGTTTTCACGCTTACCACGACTTACTATCTTCTTAATGAGCCATCCGAATACAATGAATGGTGAAGCCACTATTCCTAATGCCAAAATCTCACCAAATATTGATCCCAATAAAGCGCCTGAGAATTTCAAACATTCAAACATAAAAAACAGAAAGATTAAAAGCGGCATTCTTTTCTTCACTTTATCATGCATTTTCGGATTGTTCTTCGCTATTAAATTATAAAAAATGATCAAAAATATTATTAGGCCCACTAATTTATCTCCTGTCTATACATTTTCTATAATACTACCCATTTTTAAGCATTATCTATATTTTATATTTTCTCAAACATATCCGCAAGATATATTTACTTTACATATTTGCCATTTTACGTTGCATCTTTCTAGTACAAAGCATGGTACCCACAGCACACTCCGTAAAAAACGCGTATTCTCTCAGACGACATACACATATTCAGTACATGATGCGTATTGCCACCGACGACATACAATATTTCCCACAAATATGCATTCTACCGGATTTTATAAAATGAACGTAGTTTCATCCCACAAAAAAGAGTGTCGTATAACCGACACTCTTAGCACTAAGTCCATATACCGAAGCAATCATTTATCCATCACACCGGAGTAATCTATTTACCCATGGCACCAAAATATATCCTCAGCGGTGCATTTATCATTATCTCTTTATTACTCTCATTTTGTTTCCTTTACCTGTCCACAATTTATATACTATATAATCGTCCGATACACATACCGCAGAGATAATTATATCTTCATCTGTAGCCACTTCTTCAAGAACCTGATAATCCGAGCCATCCAGATTCATGCAGCATATAACAGGTTTATCCCCATTTATCGAGAAATATATTTTATCTTTATAGATATTTATATTCTGTGCATTTCCAACATCAGGAGTAATTTCCTCAATTATATCATTACCCTTCTTGTTTTTTTTACTATTATAATCCTTGCGGTATAATCTATTAATATATTCACCCTTTTTTACCTGCTCTTTGATCCCATAATATACAGCACCCTTATACGGCTGATAAGCATTCCTTCCATATTTGCGAATATCATAATTATAAATACATACTAAGTCCACATCCGATTCAATACGAATATTTGACACATATAATTCTTTATTTACTAACTGTTCTTCAGTATGCTCAGATATTTTGAAACGATATATGGTTCCACCATTTGCGCGATTATCGCAGAACATATAATATAAATAATCATCCTTTATGGCGAACATCCTTATCCATTCATTATTCTTTTCACACTCTTCTGAATATACCAGATTTGTTTTTTCGCTACGCAGATTAAAAGAGTATATATTAAACTTATATTCCTTTAGTTCGTCATTTTTTTCTTCTTCACCAATATACAGAACATCCTCTGTTCCATTTGAATAAAGCGCGAAATATTTTATCGATACTCCCGGGTTATACCTCTCCACCGGTTTCTCGTTTTCATCAATTACATAAATTTTATCATCAGAAATAATATGAAGTTTATCATCCCATATGAAACTATTATTATTTCTATTTCCTATAGTATCCTCATCAATCCCCACAATTTTTCCGGGTCTGGCCTTATAACAGCCATAGTTACTGCTATAATCCTTTGACATCTTTACTGCGGAAATAATATTTTTCCCAGGCAATAAAATAAGTACAAGTATCTGAATAAAAGCAATTACGGTGAAGACACCTTTCATTTGCGAATTAGCCTTCTCATCACGATAGTAATACTTATTCTTTCTATACTGTCTTATATGAAAAATCAGCATCACGAAAAAATAAATCATAGGAATTACTAAGATTTTAATTCCCGCATCCTTACGAAATCCTCCTGCCTTACTTCCGATCATGGAAACCAGAACATATATAGGATTTAATAAAGTAAGATATCCATATAAAACAATATCGGAAAATACACCTTCACACCTTTCTTTTTTCGCAAGAATTGCATTTAATACTAAAATGATAATTGCCACAACATATGACATGATCATAAAGGTATTCAGCTGTTTCCAAAAATCACCCCCGGACCGGAAGATATCTCGATTCATTATATGGTCATAATAAGAATAAAAGAACTTATTATCTTTCTTTGGAAAATTATACAGACTAAATAAACATACAATCACAGAAAAAATACGCAGTCCTATATAGTTTGAATAAGTATTCAGGGCCTTATCATGCTCTGTTAAATTTTTCATTACTTCAGATCCCCTTAATGTTTAGATATTAATGTCAATTAACCTTTTTTCTTCACTAGTCAAATATTATATCAAATATAATATACATTTCAAAATACAATTTTCAAAAAAAACGGGTACAGAGATAATCCCTGTACCCGCATAACATCTTAATAATGTTAATGATTAAAGTGATTCATGGAATGTACGTGAGATAACGTCATCCTGCTGCTCCTTTGTGAGCTTGATGAAGTTAACTGCATATCCAGAAACACGGATTGTAAGCTGTGGATAGTTTTCTGGATGCTTCTGAGCATCAAGAAGTGTCTCTCTGTTATATACATTAACATTGAGGTGATGACCACCCTTTGTTACATAACCATCTAACATATCTACTAAGTTATCGATCTGAGCTGTACTAGCCATTTTGATATTACCTCCAATCTTTAATTCAGTGAAAGAAATGATATTTCATTACTGAAAGATCATCCGGACCAAACCGAAAATCTCTCACCTATTTATTCTCATCTGCAAATGCATCATCCATACCTTCCATAAGAGTTGGAACCGAACAAGCAAGGTCTCCCTTAGCACAATCAATGCATCCCATGGTTTCAACCGTTTTACCGGCCTCCGCATTCTCATCAATCGTAACATTTATATGACCTGTTCCGCCTGCAACCATATTATCGAGCATGGAAACAATATCATTTACATCATTTAATTTATCTGCCATATCTGCCTCCTCGTTATCATAAAGTCAACATGATCTCATGTTTACTTTGAGTCGCATATGGTAAATATATATCTGCCGGATCGCATTATGAAAATGCGATACCGACATGATTTAACTCCAGTAAATTATTACTGCTTGTCAAGTCCAAGATCTACGTCAAGGTCACCTGCGAATACCTGATCTTCCTTACCAAGAGCGTTAGGAATGATTGAGAATGTATTTGAAATACCATCCTGTGCATACTCAAATGGAAGCTTAGATACTGAAGAAAGTGAAGCATATGCTCCGTGTGTATCTCTTCTGTGCATTGGGTTAGCACCAGGTGCAAGTGGCTGACCATGCTTTCTACCGCAAGGTGTATCACCTGTATTCTTACCATATGTTACGTTTGAAGTAATTGTAAGAACTGACATTGTAGGGAATGAGTTTCTGTAAACATGGTGTGAACGAATCTTCTTCATGAATGTTGAAACAAGATTAGCTGCGATCTCATCAACTCTATCATCGTTGTTACCATACTTAGGGAAATCACCCTCTGTTCTGTAGCTTACTACGATACCCTGCTCATTTCTTACAGGATAAACCTTAGCATACTTGATAGCTGAAAGTGAGTCAGCTACGCATGAGAGACCAGCAATACCTGTAGCGAAGTATCTTCTAACATCTCTGTCATGAAGAGCCATCTGAATTCTCTCATAAGCATACTTATCATGCATATAATGGATGATGTTAAGGGCATTTACATAAACCTTAGCAAGCCAATCCATCATTACATCATACTTGTGCATAACTTCATCGAAATCAAGAGCGTCGTCTGAAGTAATTGGTCTGTATTCAGGACCAACCTGAACACCTGTACACTCATCAACACCACCGTTGATAGCGTAAAGGAGACACTTAGCAAGGTTAGCACGTGCTCCGAAGAACTGCATTTCCTTACCGATTCTCATTGAAGATACGCAACATGCGATACCATAATCATCACCGTGAACAACTCTCATCATATCATCGTTCTCGTACTGGATTGAAGATGACTTAATAGACATCTTAGCACAGTACTGCTTCCAGTTGATTGGAAGTCTTGTTGACCAAAGAACTGTAAGGTTTGGTTCTGGAGATGTTCCAAGGTTGTCAAGTGTGTGGAGGTAACGGAATGACATCTTAGAAACAAGTGTACGTCCGTCAACACCCATACCACCGAGTGACTCTGTTACCCAAACAGGATCACCAGCGAAAATCTGATTGTATTCAGGTGTTCTTGCGAACTTAACGAGACGAAGCTTCATGATGAAGTGGTCTACGAATTCCTGAATCTGTGACTCTGTAAATGTACCATTTGCAAGGTCTCTCTCAGCATAGCAATCAAGGAATGTAGCTGTACGGCCAAGTGACATTGCAGCACCGTTCTGCTCCTTAACTGCTCCAAGGTAACCAAAATATGTCCACTGAATAGCTTCCTGAACATTTGTAGCCGGCTTAGAAATATCGAAGCCATAGAATGAAGCCATAGTCTTGAGCTCCTTAAGAGCCTTGATCTGCTCAGAGATTTCTTCCTTACCTCTGATAACATCATCTGTGTACTCTGTACCAAATGAAATCTTCTGATCTTCCTTATCAGCTACGAGGTAATCGATACCATAAAGTGCTACTCTTCTGTAGTCACCGATGATACGTCCACGTCCGTAAGCATCTGGAAGACCTGTGATAATGTGATTTGAACGGCATCTTCTGATTTCTGAATCATATACATCGAAAACGCCTGCGTTATGTGTTTTTCTGTGAACTGTGAAGAATTCAACTACTTCTGGGTCTACTGTATAACCGTTATCAGCACAAGCCTTCTCAGCCATACGAATACCACCGTATACGTTCATTCCTCTCTTGAATGGCTTATCTGTCTGGAAACCAACGATTGTTTCCTTATCCTTATCAAGATATCCAGCCTGATGAGATGTAAGTGTAGATACAACCTTAGTATCCATATCAACAACTCCGCCTTTTTCTCTCTCAAGTTTAGAAAGATCAAGTACCTGCTGCCATAAATCCTTTGTGTTCTGTGTAGGGTCTGCGAGGAAAGAATCATCTCCCTCATATGGAGTATAGTTCTTCTGAATGAAGTCACGAACGTTTACTTCCTTCTGCCACTTGCCGCCTACGAAGCCATTCCATCCTGTTGCTTCCATGTTTCAAAATCCTCCTTAAGATTTAATATTTTTATCTTACAGCTTATTCTCAGATGCCGGCCACCATATCTTGTGCTTTTAGCCAGACAATAGATACAAGTCAAAATGTGTCAAAAAATGGCGAAAATCCGAGACTTACTGTTTTATTGATTCCATTATAAAATAAGATTGTATACACGTCAACGTCAAAACTTATCTTTTTTGTACTTTTTTTAATACAACTTTTGTATACAATATACACAGAATATTTTTGACTAAATCATCGCATATTTCCAAGGATAAACGTCCTTTTTATCTATATTTATAAACTATAATTAGTTATATGAAAACATTATTAGTCTAGACTTACTGAGTATCTATGTTGTAATATGATTTTGCAAAAAATAATTATTGTAAATAAAGGAGGACATTACAATGGCATTTGTTATTGGTGATGGATGTATCGGTTGTGGATCATGTGCAGGAACATGCCCAGTAGGAGCAATCTCAGACAACGGTGGCGTATATGTAATTGATGCAAATACATGCATTAGCTGTGGTGCTTGTGCAGGTACATGCCCAATGGGAGTTATAAGCGAGGCGTAATTAATTTCTTTAAATTATTAAGCATATAAGCTTAACCGGTTAGCTAAAAGAGCAGGTAGTCTGATCAACTACCTGCTCTCTTTTTGCTCTTTAAGTATATTACATTTTCCCGATAATTCAATTAAATACACTACTACCTAAAGTTTTTTGTCCCTATTATGCACCTCCTTACAATCCTGCACTCTTCACATAAGTCAAAGAAGACCTTTTTGTGATATATCCCGCAATATCCTTACATAAATCAATGCAGTTTTCTTGCATGAAGGTGTATCATTATGGTTTAAGAAATGTTATAATTAATCTAACAGAGATCCATTTGTATTTCAATATGAAAAGTATGAAATAAGTTTGAAATATTTTATCAATCTCTAAATTTTGCTTTACACATAAATTTTTTGTGTTAAACTAATCATAATTTACACTGAAGATATGCCTTTTAGGCACCGACAACCGGCAGATTTTCATTCTTACCGGAGGTGATCTATATGAAAATAGAAAAAATTAATGATAACCAAATACGATGCATTCTGAATCGCGAGGATCTTGCTGAGAAGAATATCCGACTTGCTGAACTTGCTTATGGAACCGACAAGGCAAGACAGCTTTTCCAGGAAATGATCAAGCAGGCATCTGAAGAACTTGATTTTGAGATTGATGAATCACCGCTTATGATAGAGGCTATTCCTACTAATAAGGATACACTCATTCTGATCGTAACAAAGGTTGATAATCCTGATGAACTTGATTCAAGATTTTCACGCTTCACCCATCTTTCGCAGGGTGATGACCTTGATGATTTAGAAGATACAGATCTTAGTTCCGATGATCAGATCCTTTCATCTGATGATGAGGACGGAATACAGAATAATAATGACAAGCTTGACAATCTTCAGCAGTCAATGAAGGAGAAGTTTTCCGATATTATTTCCGGCATTACAAGTGCTCTTGGTAATATCGCAGAAAATGTCGTAAAGAATGATTCCGTTTCTTTCGATACTCCTGATGCCCATGTTAAAGCAGATGTGACAATAACCGCATCTCCTGGTAACAAGAATAGACCACCTGCTGAAAGTCCTTATAATGTATATATGTTTAAGGATCTTTCAAGTGTAATTGCTGCTGCAAATGAGATCAGTTCACTGTATTTCAGCGATAATACATTATATAAGGATGAAAATTCAGGATTTTACTTCCTTTATGCAACATCCAATGCCAATACGGCTACAAGTTTTGAAGAAGTAGAGAAGAAGCTTCTCAAATATTCGCTTAAATGCAGAACAACCTATGCATCAATTTCATTTTACAATGAACACTTTAAGATAATACGCCGTAAAAATGCTATGCAGCTTATGGCTACAATATAATGCCATGCATAAGTATAAGGCTGTTAGGTAGTCGATAATTAATCAATATTTTTGACAGCGCGCTGCCAAAAAGTAAATTAATACGAGACCGCTTTGCAGTAGCAGACATAAAGAAATCGCTCGGATATTAAATCCGGGCGATTCTTTTTTAAAGATTATGTATATGAGTTGACAGATTAATCAGTGATTGCTTCTGCAACAGCATCAGCAGTAATACCGAAGAATGGGAAAAGCTGTCCTGCAGGTGCAGAAGCTCCGAATCCCTTCATTCCTACGAACTTACCATCAAGTCCGATATACTTGCCCCAGCCAAAGCTTGTAAGAGCTTCAACTGCAACTCTCTTTCTAACTTCCTTAGGAAGTACTGATTCTTTATATTCTTCAGACTGATCCTCAAAAAGATCCATACATGGCATACTAACGACTCTTGCGTCAACGCCCTTTCCTGCAAGTATCTTCTTAGCTTCAACTGCAAGACTTACTTCTGAACCTGTAGCGATGATGATTGCATCAGGTGTTGCCTTTGTAGAATCCTCAAGAATATATCCTCCCTTAAGGGCATCCTTTCCTGAACCATCAAGCTGTGGAAGATTCTGTCTTGTAAGTACAAGTGCTGAAGGAGCATCCTTCTTTGTAAGTGCGAAGTACCAAGCTGCAGCTGTCTCTGAAGCATCTGCCGGTCTCCATACATAGAAATTAGGCATTGCTCTGAGCATTGCAAGCTGCTCGATTGGCTGATGTGTAGGTCCATCTTCACCTACACCGATACTATCATGTGTAAGTACATATGTTACAGGTGCTTTCATAAGAGCTGAAAGTCTTGCCATTGGCTTAACATAGTCGCTGAATACGAAGAATGTTGAAACATATGGCTTAAGTCCACCATGGAGATAGATACCATTTCCGATAGCAGCCATTGAAAGCTCTCTTACACCAAAATGCATATTGCATCCATCAGGAGTTTCCTTAGAGAAATCACCCTTGTCTGCCATATATGTCTTTGTTGAAGGAGCAAGGTCAGCTGCACCACCAAACATATTTGGAACAACATTTTTAATAATATTTATGATCTTACCTGATACATTTCTTGTTGCTTCAGGCTTATCAACTACATTCCAGAACTCTTCATTATCGAAAAGCTTCTCTGCATCCTTACCATTGTAGAACTTATCCCAAAGTTCCTTCATCTCAGGATATGTTGCGAAATATTTTTCCATAAGGCTGTTCCACTCTTCTTCATATGAAGCATTTGCCTTAGCGATTGAAGAATAGTTATCATAAACATCCTGTGGAACTACAAAGCTTTCCTGTGATTCCCATCCAAGGTTCTCACGAAGAGCTGCAACATTTTCAACACCAAGAGGCTCACCATGAGCTGAAGCCTTACCTTCTTTTGCAGGGCATCCTGCACCAATCTTTGTCTTAATCTCGATAAATGAAGGTCTCTCTGTATCAGCCTTAGCTGCTTCAATAGCCTTGCTGATCTCATCTATATTATTTCCATCTTCTACACGAAGTGTCTGGAATCCGAAAGCTTCGAAACGCTTCTGAACATTCTCACGGAATGCAATATTTGTTCCACCTTCGATAGAAATGTCATTTGAATCGTAAAGAACGATAAGCTTGCTGAGGCCAAGTGTTCCCGCAAGAGAAAATGCTTCATAAGAAATACCTTCCATCATACATCCATCTCCACCAAGAACATATGTATAATGATCAACAACAGGGAATCCTTCTTTGTTGAATACACTCTCAAGGTGCTTCTCAGCGATAGCCATACCTGTTGCCATTGCCATACCTGCGCCAAGAGGACCTGTTGTAGCCTCTACACCTATAGTATGACCATATTCCGGATGACCCGGTGTAAGACTTCCAAACTGACGGAAGTTCTTGATATCATCTATTGTAAGACCATATCCGAAAAGATGCAGGAGGGAATATAAAAGCATTGATCCATGTCCGCCTGAAAGAACGAATCTGTCACGATTCTCCCACTTAGGATTTGCAGGATTGTGCTTCATATGTTTAGCCCATACTGTATAAGCTGTTGGTGCTGCACCAAGTGGAAGGCCCGGATGTCCTGAATTTGCCTTCTGGATTGCGTCTGCAGCAAGAATTCTGATTGCATTAACTGATTTGTTTTCGATATTTGTCATACTCATACTCTCACTTTCTCCGTTTTATTAACTTTTAAACTATAAAAGTCCCCACCATTGCATTATATCTATGCCCTAAGTTTTATAACACCTGCAAACTCAATTAAAAAACGGGATATAATGCAAAGCTTCAGATAAGCTTAAGTTTATCATTTTCAGGCACTTATAACAAGCCCTGTATAAATGATTTAGGAAGCTTTTTCTTTTCATTTTCACTGATTATCAAGGTCTGGATGAAATAATTGTCTCTTATTTCCGTCACCTTATTAACATTCTCATACTGACCGAGAACCTGAACCACGTTGCTAAGGCCGAGACCTCGTCCTTCACCCTTGGTTGAAAATCCCTGTTTCTCCATATTACTTATGGAAATACCTTTATTTATAAATGAATTCATTATTACTATAACCGTTGAACCATTATCCTGAATGATATTAAACTTCAGTTCTTTTTCTTCAGTCTCTCCCGCAGCTTCGACTGCATTATCAAGATAAATTCCAAGTATACGGCAAAGATCGATATCTCTTACATCCACATCCTTTATTTCATCCATTATATCTATAAATACATCGATGCCCGTACTCATCGCGTAAATCAATTTATTTGAAACAAGACCTTTTATGGCCGGATTTTCTATCTTGGATAATTTCTGAAGGCGGTATTTGTTGCTGTTCATTTTTTCATTCGTCGGCATGATAGTCTCATTGAAATATTTTTCGAGGCCCCTCATATCATTCTTTTCAATATATCCGGAAAGAGACGCAAGGATATTTACGTAGTCATGCCTGAATCCTCTCAGCTCTTCATACATATTTTCAATATGAGAAGTGTATTCCAGGATATCCTTATGTTCCTGGACCTTTCTTTTCGCCGATTCCTGCATATGAACAACGCGGATTGCATATGTTACAACCGCAAGAGTTACGATAGTATATAGAAATACCGCAAGTTCATACAGCAGTCCTTCCCTGCCGAGCTTCTTCTGAGACCAGCTGGCTCCGAGGCAGAGCATAGTACACAGCACAACGATAAGAGCCATGCATATAATGATCTCTTTCGAAAAATTAACCATTATCCTCTTCTTAAAAAATATGATTATGAGTCTTATTACAAATGAAACCGCCGCCACAAGAATCGTGACAAGAATACCGCGTTTAACTATCATATCTCCACGCGAACCAAAAGACCATCCGGAGAGATAATTTCTGTTAATGCTCGCCGCAATATAATTACAATTCAGAACAATTATATATGAAGCAGGAACAAGCAGTAAATGAATCGCTGACCTGTTAAGACAAAAATAAACAAATATCATCATCACAGGAAAATAAATCAGCGCCATTATTTCTGAGGAATTTTGAGAAAAGATAAGTATATAACTTATCATGCTTAATATAGAACAAATTAATCTTTTCTGCCATTTAATCTTCTCATCGATAAGAATATTAACGGCAAGCGGCATCCAGAACGCCGAGAATAACATGAGAATTCTGATAACTATTAAATCTTTCATTACGTCCACCCCTCTAGCTGATTTAATATCTGCCTTTAAATTATAAAATGATTACGTTTTGATGTCAATTTCTATTGGTTTATGTCATCAAATTTATACTTAAATGATTTTTGCAATTACGTTTACTACACTTTTTTGGCATTTCAGTCCGATTTCGTAATTTTTTATGATAAACGATTATAATCAAATCATAAATTACAGGAGGGGTTACAACCATGATAAAGAATTTAAAGGAAAGACTTAAGAACAATTTTGAGAACATCGGAATGGCAAATGCTTATTCCAATCCAATCGAAGGAGACAGCATTTTCTTCTTCCACAAGGTAGAGATTCCGGCGATCTTAAAAGAATCTGTTTCATCAGAAAATGAAGAAATCAAATAATTTCTGATTACCTCAAAAAAGCCTCGCAGTTATTTGCTGCGGGGCTTTTCATTTGCAGTGATTAAAGTTTACCGCTGCACCAAGCGAGATCATTTCTATAACGAGGATCGCATTTATATATGATCTGCCGGCAATAAAATATACAAATATTAAGGCTATCCAAAATGATAGAAGGCTATAAATCCTTCTTTTATTTTTTACTTTACTTCCGATTTTCCCATCCGGATCAAATGGAACGATCACCGGGATCAATATACTCATAAAAAGACATAAAATTATTTGGATCACAAAAGGAATATTTATTTTGATAGCAAAGAGCGGGCAAAAGAATGCCGACACAATGGAGATCAATATGCACATGATATTACTTTTTGCATGGCGACCGCCTGCAAGATTTCTTGCAACGAGAAGATAAACCATCCCGAGCACCGCAAGCGGAAACTTCCCGAAGCATATTCCCAGGATTAAAATGAGTATACCTTTTACTGATTCATTCAAGATGATCTCAATTCCGTAGGTTACCAGCGCCTTCTCTTTCTCATCATCACTTTTTCCGGTTAGTACTCCGGCGATCCCGACCGCCATTTTATGTTGTAAGTCCATTCTTTTCCGCCCTTCTTATAATTGACTAATCAAATATTCTATATTAATATTTTAATGTCAAGATCATTACTTTTATATATTATAAAGGTCATTATATTTATATTTCAAGATATATATTTCTATATTCAAGAATCATTATATCTACATGGATAACAAACCGATATGTCTGTATATTAAAAGGATTCGAATATCTATATAATTAACAAACCATTATATTCATATATTAACAAACCGGTATTTATAGATTCAGTTATATTTATAGATTCAGTTATATTTACATTCCATATTCTGGCTATCAAGAGGTAAAAATACATGCTTAAAATATACTTATGTGAAGACAACCCGAAACAGCGTGAAATTCTATCCAAATATATCAACAATATGATCCTCATCGATGATTACGACATTCAGTTCGTTAAAGCAACAGATGATCCTCATGAGATACTTGAATTGATAGATTCAGAACGGTCGACAGGTCTTTATTTCCTTGATATCGACCTTAGCAGCGATATGAACGGTCTTGCTCTCGCCAAGGAAATCCGTAAGATAGATTCAAGAGGTTTTATCGTCTTTATTACAACCCATTCCGAAATGTCTTTCATGACATTTTCTTATAAAGTTGAAGCAATGGATTTTATCATCAAAGATGATATCGATAAAATTGCTGACAGGATACATCAGTGTATCATCAATGCATATTCCAGATATTCATCAAAGAATAACAGCTTCGACCAGAATTTTATAATTAAGCTTAGTGACAAAGAATATTGTCTCGCATTAGATGAAATCATTTATTTCGAATCATCAAGCAATGCTCATAAAGTCGTTGTTCATACCGTGTCCAGCCAGATTGAATTCGCCGGAACACTGAAGGAGCTGGCATCTTCTCTCGACAGCCGCTTCGTGCAATGTCACAGAGCTTATCTTATCAATAAGAACCATATCAGAGAGATTAATTCCAAAACAAGGACAATTGAAATGAGCAATCAGGACATATGCCTGACATCTTCAAAGTTACTGAAGTCGCTGATTTAAAATCGTTTTAGTTTGTTTTGAATTTATTTTTCACTGCGTTAAGGGACTGTATCAGTACAGTCCCTTTCCCAGTCTTACGGACATAGGGCACACAATCCCGCCGTCCAGAACAACTTCACTATTCTCTTTATCTACATTTATGACATTTTCGCGATTGACCAAAAATGATCTGTGACATCTATAGAACTTGTCCCCAAGTTCTCTCTCGATATCTTTTAATTTACCGGTGAACTCGAACTGGGAATTCTTGGCTTTAAGGATAACCTTTCTCGCATTTTCCGATGCTTCAAAGAATAAAATATCATCGTATGGAACAGCCTTTACACAGCTTCCGATCTTCACCATATAATTTTTATTTACCGATTCAACAAAATGATTACTCAGATGATAACAATTTAAGAGACACTGACGCACTCTGTGCTTAACGTCCGCTGCATTATCCTTAATGATGAAGTCCATAGCTTCAACCTTATATGAAAAAGTCATATAAGACATCTCTGAGTGTGTTGTTACGAAAATGATATAACACCTCGGCTGAATCTTTCTGATCTCACTGGCTAACTGAATACCATTTATTCTTGCACTTAGATCTATATCCAAGAAAAATATTCCAAGAGTATTATCCGCCCTGATGGCATCAAGAATATCGTCCGGATTACCGGAAGAAAGCCCGAGACTTATCATGTCACTGAACTCTTCTTTCAAAATATCAGTCAGATCTGATTCAAACCGGGTTCTTTGATCTTTACTATCTTCACATATGTAAACCTTTAACATGTTGTCCCTCCCATATGATGCATGGCACTTATTTATATCTTTTGCTCTTATTTAAAATATACATAAATCCAATGATAAGCACTGCTGCTCCGATGGCATACTGCAAAAGAGAAAGAGCTCTGCTTCCTACATAAATCGGATAATAATACAGCGGAGTATTTTCTATCAGACTTCGCACCAACTTACTATGTATTGACGGTAAAATATTAGATATTAGATTAGGGAGAAATAGTAACGCGACCGTAAGAAGAGTATAAACCGTTCCATTTCCTGCTCCCTTTAAGAAAATAATATAGCATAACATAAAGTATGTTGGAATAACCAATATAACATTTAAGAAAAATCCCGATAGAAATCCAAACCCTAATCGGCCCGGAACTCCCATGCCGCTGCATATAACGGCAACTGCCACTCCGATAACCGCATAAATAAATGCAACCAGTACAGCCACTATCATATTTGCAAATACATATGAACGCCTGTTATATCTACTGTTACTTATAAGAGTTATCGCGCCTGTACTAAAGTCGCGGCTTATAAGATAAATAGAGGTTAATACCGCCATAAGCATTCCCAACATGCAATAAAAATTTGTAACATGTTTAATATAAAATTCCGTATCAGGATGTGAAATAATAAATCCCGCCACCATAACAGCAGGAACTATACCTATAACCAGTCCGAGCAAAAGTCGTCCCGTCACAGTAAGCTCCTTCATACTTTCATAAACAAATCTTTTTATACTAAGTTTCATAAGATTTCTGAGAAAAACTAAACTGTCTTCTCTCTCCTTTCGGATATTTTTTCCATATAGATATTACGAAGCGATCTTTTCTCACTTTTATAATCCACAATGTCTATATCCATTTTCTTAAGCTCATTCATTATTTCCGTGAAACCGCAAACCGTTTCAAGCTTAATGCTTTTTCCACTCACTCCGGTTACTGAGCCGAGGCCCTGCTTCTCCACGAATCTGTCAACACTTTCCGCGTCCTTTAAAATAAGTGTTACGTTGAAAATGTCATCCCAGGACGAATCCATTTCTTCTTCCAAATGACTTTCGTCGAGAAAAAGAACTCTGTCGCATATTTCTTCTATATCTTCAAGCTTATGACTCGACAATAAAAATCCGACTCCTTTTTTATCTGCATATTTTCTGATATTTTTAAGCAGATTCATGGATGAATCTATGTCCATTCCGTTGGTCGGCTCATCAAGTATTACAAAGTCAGGCTGATTCAGCATGCTGATCATAACTCCCAGCTTTTCCTTCATACCCAGAGAATATGATCTGACTTTCTTATTGAGGACCTCCGCCAAACCGATATCATCAAGGAAGTCCTTATAATCTTCAAGATCAAATCTTCTGCCGTATATGGAAGAGAAAAATCTGAGATGCCATAACCCCGTTTTCTTTTCATACAACTTTGGATTTTCTATAAAATATCCTATGCGTGATTTTTCATCTATTTCCCCTTTGAAGTCAGGATCAAGATGAGCCATGATCTTCATGAGTGTACTCTTCCCGGCTCCATTCTTTCCCACAAGACCTACAATCTCGCCACTTTCAATGGCAAATGAAACCTTGTCCAGTATAGTTTTATTTCCGTATTTCTTGGATATTGATTTAACTTCCATCATTTATTCTGTCCTTCTTTATCCGCAGTTTATTTAACTGTGACTTTCTTCCTTGTCTTTCTTTTTCACATCACGAAATAAAATTTTGTGAAAAACGAATCCCGCAAATGCAGCAACAACCATTCCGCCGCCTCTTGCTACCCAGACATTAATATTCAGGGACTCCAGGATTTTAAGTGCAAGGCCTCCCAGGAAACATACTGCATATAAAAATATCAACCATCTTATTAACATACTTCATCACCCTTTCTATAATGACTTTTAGTAGGTCATCACACATTTCCCCGGCGCATTTTTCCCAAGGAAGCTTTTCCCCAGAAACTGCATTCCTTCATATACTTTATAAATCCCTTCCACAACCGGCTTCATACCTTTTCTTTCATACAGTTTTCCGGCATCGACGATATCATCATGAGTGCCAAGGCAGTTTCCGATTATGGATATGTTTTTAACAATAGCGATTTTTAATGCTTCTCTTAAAGTGGTCGTGTATTCCGAAAGATCCTTCTCGCTGAGAAGCGGATGCTGCTCGACCATTCCGCAGTAAATGTATTTACCGCCCATATTCAGTGTCGAAACCGCATTCAGAATATTGATATCGAAAAACGGATCAAATGCATGTGTCGCAGTTCCGAAATATTTTTCGATATTATCTGTGCTGTCCCTCTTAACATCAAACGGATATTCTGCATCGGGTTTCTTTGATGATATACATATCGGCTCTATCCCATGTGCCAAAAGTGCCTGGATTATAAAAAGTGATGTTGCCGAATTCGCGCTGAAAACTATAGGCTTTTTCACATCAGCCTCAAGTATTCCCGACTTTCTTATCATGCTTGCAGCTGTCTCGGCTCCAAGTCCGAAGGCAGCTCCTTCAGATATCCCGAAACTGTCCGGTTTCTTTACTATTTTATTCTTATTAAGCCTCAGCCAACCAAGAGAAGCAAAGTTCGTTGTGATTCCCGGCGCAACTTCTTTAGAATCCATTTCTTCGTATCTGCAATCGGGGATCACAATGTCCCCGACTGAGTACTCATTAACATTTTTTCCTTTCTTTACTATCTCGCCGCAAAACTCGGAACCGAAAGGAAGAAATGCTCTTTTATTTTTCATCATCAGTTCGTAGTTATGAAGAAGTATTCCTTTGTCTCTGAAGTTACAGGAAAATGCATCTACCCTGACAAGAACATGGTCTTTATTCTTCTCATCATTTTCATCAAATGAAGGCTCAGACAGTTCCACATTCCCTATCAGTACGCGGGCTTTTCCAAGCTGAATATATTCAGCATTTTCATAACATATCTCATCCAGCATATCCGGATTCAGAGCAACCAAAACCTTCATCAATAACCACCTTCCTGTCTAATATTTTGCTGATAAAGTAATGTACTGAGATTAAGAGGTATCCATAACTTCGCCAGCCTGTCTTCTTTTTCTTTCTTACAAATATTAAGCAGGATAACTGAGTCAATAAGGCCGCTCCATCCAAGGAAATAACCCATAAGATAATCTCTGTTTACTTCACCGATGTAGTAGCTTTCTTTCTCCACCGTGTCACAAACATCATTCCAGTATTCATCTGCAAGATCTATATAAATCGGATCTCCGTAAATGAAGTAGCAATAAACAAGTGACTGTATCATTCCCGAAATCCCGTGACAAATGGATAAGTCCTGCATAACTCCCTTTTTCACCTTAGCCGTCTTCTTCGCAAACTCCCTGAGGAATTTAACTTCTTTCTGAAGTTCTTCGAGAGTCATCATTTCAGCAAGAATCATAAGGATTCCGCTGTTGCCGTTGCACCATCCATTTCCAATATTTTCATACTCTCCGATGAGTTCCCGAACCCTCTTATAGATTGCAACGCAGGCATCCCTATCATCTAAGAATCGGCATACTCTATATCTTGCCCAGAGAAGTCCAAGCTCACCATGAGCTAAGCCAAACTTCATGAAGTCACCCTTATCCAGGGCCTCTTTAAGTTCTCTGTCGGCTTTGATCATGATATCCCTGTCAGTATCTTTATTGGATGCAAGGAAGAGATAAAGTCCCGCCTTACCAAGATAGATATCGCCAACATTTTCATCCTTCGAATTCCTTACGCATTCTTCGATGGCCTTAACTCTGTCTTCTTCATTTCCGTCATATCCCAGTATCATGTCCAGTGATGATTTTCCGGAAATGATTGATGTTTCGGTAATATAATTTGTGTCAGCGAAACATTTCTTATTTATCTGCATTCCTCTTAATGCTTCTTCATATAATTTCCGGTATTTCTTTATGTCTCGTGATGATTCTCCGTCTTTATCTTTCCTGATATCTTCCGCATATCGGATAAGATCCTTCATCATAACAGGGATTCCGCCTGTATCATGAAGAGAAACAAGGGAAATAGAATTATAAGAATATGGAATATCTCCATATACTCCGCCGAACCATCCCGCACTTTTTTCTTCTTGCTGCATCGACTTAACAGCAAGTTCTTCATAGAATTTATAAATCTTGTCCACATCACAGTTTCTGATGCTGTTCCATAATTCACCGAAAATTTCTGAGTCAGACGGATATTTCTTTCCATTTACTTTTGCATTCCTGATCTTTATCTCGGAAAATCCTTCCACTATCATTCTTTCATCAAATAAAAGATCTTTTTCCGTAAGACTTTTCAGATTCTCAATAGCATTTTCCACCGGAGATAAAGGATAAATATCCTTGGTTTTATAATCATTTATCTCTATATTTTTTTCATTTCCTCTGATATAAAAATACGGTATATCTCCCTCGAGCATGGCATCCCATTCTTCATGAAGAACAGTCTCTGCCTCGTCATAACCCTTCATAGCTACCACCGGCTTCATATATCCGAGAACCTTTTTGACCGATCCTTCATCATAAAGATTTTCAGGAAATACACAGGCATCAATGATCATGAAGTATTGTGCTGTCGGACGAAGAACAGTTCTAAGATGACCATTAAACTCTTTCATCAATTCGATGATCTCGTCTTTATGATCCAGGATCTCTTTATATCCTTTTCTGTAACCTCTCAGAAAATCCTTCATATAATCAACCGGATCGATAACCTTATCCGTTTTAACCTTAAGAGGATTTGCTATTCTGTCGACCTTTGCTTTTTCCTTGGCAATGTCAATGGCATCGGTGCCCACATTTTTAAAACCGAAAAAGCTTTCTTCCGTATCCTGAGGATATGGTGTATTAATCGCCCCGATCAGATAATTGAGTGTATTTGCCATAAGCTTCGCAGGAACCACAGATGTATTGGCTATGGAGTGCGTAAGTTTCTTCTGCATTTCATAAATCAGCGGTTCATTGCTGGCTTTTCCCTCCGGCTGCATTATTGTTTCCAGATCTATGAAATACGGATTAATACCGTCGAATATGATATTTTCATCATGTATATCTGTTGATGCAAAACATGAGAAAATCGGTGCATAGAGTCCGAGTCTGTAGAAAGCTTCTCCCACATCCCCTTCATCTATCATGCTATTTTCAATAAATTTTGCCCATCCGTGATCACCTCTGTTTATGCAGTCCGGAACAGGTGCAAATCCACCTGTCTCCGGAAAGATGATAACTTCTCGGTAAATTTTCTGAAGCATTTTATCCGCATCAAAATCTCTTGATTTATATATCACTGCCCGGCCATTATCAAATTCTGCCTTGAGGACTATTGCTCCCTTATTGTGAGGATCGGAACCCATAGGAAGAAATCTGACAAGCTTTGCAGCTTCAGGTATTCCAAGCTCTTCTTCGAAAGAATCTCTGTCTTCCAAATAATCATCAAGAACTCTTAGGATGAATCCGCATGTATTGATAACGCTTTTTTCAACCATGCTGTGAAGAACCTTGTATTTTTCAAACCATCCTGCTATCTCATCTTTACTGAATAATTTGAGATATTTATCAAATGCAACCGTAGAATCTTTATCAACCTTAAGTCCTATAGATTCTCTGTATTTATGAAATTCATAAATATAGGTCTTATTCATTAATCTCCAGATGTTGTCACTGAGCATATGCATAAGACAGCTTGCGACCACATCCGCAGATTCGATATGATCCACATCCGCTACTCGGGCTTTAACATCCCTCATGGTTTGAGAAATCACATCATCGAAATATTCACATGTCGAATCAATAAGTTTATTAGCTACTCTTTCCATATTTTTCCTCTATACTGTATTCTGTATTAAACAGCTTATAATATGCTCCTCTGTTGTTATGAATAAGTTCCTTATGTGTTCCGCTCTCCTTCATAACTCCGTCCTCGATAAGAATTATCCTGTCTGCATTAAGGATGGTCTCAAGTCTATGAGCTATTATGAATTTCGTGCATCCCAGATTATTCAATTCATTGTAAATAGATTTCTGGGAAATGTTATCGAGAGATGATGTTGCTTCATCCATAACAAGAACCTTTGGTTTCTGTAATAAAATCTTTGCTATGAATATCCTCTGTCTTTGTCCGCCTGACAGATTGCCTCCAAGCTCAGATATAAATGTGTTATATCCCATAGGAAGAGTTTTAACGAAATCCATGAAATCATATTCTTCGCATTGTCTGATAATCTCTTCGTCCGAAAGAGTTGTTCCGAGTTTAAGATTTTCAAGTATTGATCTGTTGTGAAGATATGCTTCCTGAGGTATATAACCTATTTGCGAACGAAGTTTCTCGAGATCGTACTCTTTAAAATCCACTCCGTCAAAAAGTATTCTTCCTTCTGTCGGTGTAAATAAACTGCAGAGCATCTTTCCGATGGTGGTCTTTCCCGATCCGGATCTTCCTACAAATGCTATGGTTTCTCCCGCCTTAACCTTAAGGTTAAGATTCTTTACCGCATAAATTGAATTATTGTCATAGCTGTAGCTCACATTTTCAACCGTAATCTCACCAACCGGTGTCTCAGCTTCCTTATCTCCCGAAACTTCAGCCGGATAACGGAGAACATCATCTGCGATATCGATATATCTGGTTACAAGAGAAAATTCCGAAATAGCTGAAAATACTGAATTTACATAGACAAATAAAAGGCTTGATATTGACTGTATCGCTACAGCCTGGCCAAATGTAAGTATTCCTTTTTCCTTAAAGAAAAGTGCTGCAAAGAAGATAACGAGCGGTGCAAAATTCTGAAGTACCACCAGTATGGTATTAATGACCGCCTGCTGTATATGTATCCTTTGACCTGTGGCATCAAGCGCCTTATTGTATTTCTTGCTCCAGTCTTCAAGATACTGATCCTTGTATCCGCCAAGCTTAACGCTGTTTATGGAAACGATGGCATCAAGCTGTGTACTCTGTGCATCAGATCCTTCATGAATTTCCTTATCGGTTGCCGCCATGATCTTCGGCTGGAATTTAATAAGTGTAAAAAATAATGCAGCCACGAAGAATACTTCAAAAAGAAAAAGTATTGCCGATATATGGAGAACATATATCATTATGGCGATCATGCTTAAACAGTCCAAAAAGAACTGAACTATTGAAACTCCGAAAAGATCCTGAATTCTTGTAAGAGAATTAAGTCTGTAAACTATTTCTCCCGGAGCTCTTACAGAAAAATATTTCGCCGGAAGATCCAGCACTCTTTTAAATGCAGAACTGATAAGATGTCTGCTGAATTTCTTGGTCAGCTTTACGGAGATTACCGCTCTCGCATACATGGTCAGTGCCGTAACAGTCACAAGTCCCGCTATGGAGAGGATCAGATATTTATATAACCCGGGATTTCCCGAACCCTTATCTATAAGTATCTGTGTGAAGAACGGCAAAGCTACATTTATTGCCATCATCATTAAACTGATAACGGCAAGAGCGATATACATCGACTTTATATTCTTTGGAAGAATAGTCTTAAGATTAAGTCTTCCCAGAATTCCTTCCTTCTTTTTCTCAAAATTTTCATTTGGTCTTGCAGAAATGATTATATTTGAAAAACTTCTCTGGAATTCTTCTCTTTCTATAGTCATCCTGCCCACAGACGGATCCATGATGACTACCTTTTTATCATCAACCGATTCAATACATATATAATGATATTCCTTCCAGAATGCTATAACCGGAAGCTCTATCATATTAAATGCTTTAAGACTCTTCACCTTATATGTCTCGGTATCCATGCCGTAATGACGAAGAACTGATTTGATCTTATCAGAACTAAGTCCGTCTCTTCCCGGCTCCGCAATCTGCCTCATTTCCGCCATGGTTACATCTCTGCCAAAATATTTTAATATAGTCTCCACGCAGCACAGACCACATTCGGTCTGTGCTATCTGCAGAGTTGGGATTAATTTTTTCCTGTCTTTCATATTATTCACCCATTGTCAGTGGAAATACCGATAATCCAAGCCCTTTCTTCTTTGAAAGATAACATATGGCTCCTGACTGTCCTGTCATATATCCCGGACTCAGTGAGTATCTTCCATTTTCATGTTTAAAATAATTGTAAATATTATCCGCGTTGCACATTCCAAGGTTAAGATGCTTTAACATAAATTCTGTCTCTTCCTTAAAGTCGCGGCTGATATATTCCAGTATTTCCTCAATGCCAAGTGTTCCATGGCATAAGATCGGAATATCCGGTATATATGATGAAATTAATTTTTCTATTATATCTTCAACGTCTTCTCTCTTATAAATTCCAACCTTATAGCCTTCATAATAAGCAAGAAGAATACCGCTGAGACCGTTGCACCATGATGAAGATACATCATGATCGTTTTCATTTTCATAAACAATGAAGTTTCCGATATCCGATGTGTATGATTCTCTTATAACTTCATCCGCTTCCTTTATGATTCTTGTTATCTTCGCGCTGTGATATATCTGCTCGAGAACCGAGAAGAACCAAATGATCTGGCATACTCCATGAGCAAGACCGATAGTCATCATTTCATCTCTGTTTCTAAGCTTTTTCTCACCGGCCTCAATGATTTTTTCAAGCTGATCCCTGGTAAGTCTGTAATTCTTATCGATCTTATGTCTGAAAATGATCGCTGCGCTTTTACCGCATATCATATCGAAGAAGTTGTCATCAATCTCCAGCAGCTTATCATCAATGATCTTAAATGAATCCACTGCCACCTGACACCAGTCGTCCTTGCCAAGTATCTTTCCTGCTTCATTTATTCCCCATACAATACTTGTAAATCCTGAATAGAAGCCAACACCTGCGGCAAGAAGATTTCTGATCTCATACTTCTCGTCCTTTAAAATATTTATTGAAGAATCAAACATTTTATAACCGACATCTGTATATCTTTGTTCTCCAAGGAGTTTTCCTGCAAGAAGAAGCGCCACGCTAGGTCCTATTCTTCCGCTATAGAGATCATATCCAAGCACGCCCGGCATCCATGTATTCTCCATATGATTTAATACCGGTCCAACCCATGTGATAGGAAGATGCTGAAAATGATCATCCCTAACTTCATCACAGAGTTTATCTGCGAGATATCTGATAACATCTTCCGGATTTTTCCTCTCTTTAACATCCGGATCGGAGAGTTTTGCGATAAATGAAAACTTGATTATCTTTATCTGCTGCTCCATGTCTTCCTCGGAAATTCGTTCTACCTTTTCCGCAAATATTTCCTCAGGTGAACGTTTGCATGAAGTCACGACTTTACCGTCAGCCTTTATATCCCTTGATGAAAAATCAATAGAGAAATACGGCACATCCCCTCTGAATAACTGCTTTATCTCCGACTCTACTATACTTGTTTCACTCTTCAGACTGAGAATTCCGGTTCTGGAGAGAAGCATTTTTGTTATATTTATATCCTTTGCTGCCTGAGGAGAAGTAAGGGATCTAAGTATCTGCTCATATCTATATGTCATGTTGTGTATATATCTGAGACTGGCACCCTTATAATTTCTCTTAACTATTTCCGCAAAAGCTTCTTTGTCGCGAAGTATTCTCTTATACATCATAGTGAAGCCTTTAACTATATAGTCGCATTTTTCAATGATTTCCTTCTCGTCGGTCTTATTATATTGGATCATCTTATGGCTTTTGTTTGATGACCATTTAATATTTATACCCTTACTGAAACCATCATTTACGATGATCTGTTTAATCGGACTTTCGCTGAATTCACCTCTGTTTCCGGTAAACCCAACATCTACAGCATTCTTTGATTTGCCAAGCTGTATAGGCAGCACTCCCGTACTATATACAGAACTTTCCATAAAGCTGTAGGCACTTTTGTCCGATTCGGCAAGCCCTTTCTTCACCCTCGGGATCCTGAAAAGAGTTTCCAGATCGATAGGAACCGGTCCTCCCTTGGTCCAAAGTATATTCGAATAATGCATATCTGTTGCATTCAGCAGGTACATAAGGCATGCCATTTCACCCGCTTTATACATATCCTGAAAAGATTCATCTCTCTCAACAAATGAGATAAATCCACTATTTTCCAAATCCAAAACCTTATAAGCATACAGGCCTGTTCCAAACTTTTCATTAAGTTCTTCAGCCAGTTTCACATAGCCCTTTTCGCCCTTAACGCTTCTAGGTTTAAATACTATTTTCTTTCCGTTTTCGAAATAAATTACCGATACACTTTTCCCCTTATTATGAGTATCTCCGCCACTTTCAAGTGACACGATCTTCACATCCGGATCAATTCCAAATGTGTCGGCTATTTCTTTTCTGTTTCTGCTGACTGTTCCGAGTGTATCAACCAGGAAACCGATCTTATTCTCGATAAGTCCCATACATCTTGACCACACCACCGGATAGTCATTGGATAATTCTTCGAATCCTGTACCCAATAATCTTAAATTGTAATCTTTATAGTCTTTATATCCCTTGTCCTTATTCTTTATCTGCTCTGCAAAGCATCTGATAAAATATGAGAATATAAGACCTGCCAAAGACTCTAATGTTTCATTTTCAAATTTGTCATAATCACTGAGATATTCATTTAATGAATCATCCCAATATCTTTCCCAGATTTCCTTAGAAAGCAGAAAGCAGGAATTATGATATGGGTACTGTTCATTATTAAATTCAAGACTCTCTGAATAAAATGACTCTTCCTTATCTTTTTTCTCTATATGTAATTCTTCCATACTTCTCAAAAGAGGTTGGATACTTTCATCAAATTCCTGTTTGTCTATCTCAGGATAAACCTTTCTTTCATACTCGATCATAATTCCTAACTTTTCTTACCTTTCTTTTTATTTTGCTTCTAAACTGATCTGCCTTTTAATTAGCAAGCTCTTGTACAAGCTGTTGTTGGGCATGTCTTATCTGAAACATATGCTGATACTGCAACGATTACAGGAGTTGCAGGTGTTGCAGGTGTTGTACCACCATCAACTGTTTCATCTGTAAGTGCAATAAGATCGCTTTCCATATACTTTCCAAGTTCAAGATTGTTCTTTTCCATTTTTAAAATCCTCCGTTTTTTAAATGATTTTTTATGATTTTTATTTTTTGAATTTTGAGTTTTATTATTTTTCGTATTTTTGATTTTTAACTATTTGCACCAAGCCATACACTCGTGTGAAATTGTGCACCAGTTACCATTATTTCCCATGTAATCACTGAGTGAAAATGTATTTGTGCTGCATGCACCGTATACTTCCTCGTCAAACTCCTGTGCAGAAACTTCATCAAGCCATGTTACTTCGTTCTTGTTCTCTGTGTTCATGTTTTTGTCTCCTTTGTTTTTAAATTTTGTTTTCTTTGTTTTTTGTTTTCTTATTGTTCGTTTTTGTTTTGCTCGGCCTTGCAAGATTAAGTATATTCAAATTTCACTTAAACGAACGTAATCGTCTTCAAATGCCAAAAAAAGGTATTAACTGTACATTTAGGCACAAAAAAATGATACCGAACGTAACATTCGATATCATTTAATGTATTCTGTATGTGATTTAATTTACAATCCAAATACCAGGTTTTACATTTCAATATATATCCCTGATATCTTTTTATGGACTGAATATATTTTTCTTAAATCCTATTTGCCTGAAAGTTTCTCAACCAACGGACGCATATCGTAACCGTCAACGTCTTCACTGGTAATCATTGCTAATGAGTATGCATTACCTGTTGTCTTATCGAACCAAAGTGATAAACAAACTGAAGTTCCTTCAGGATTATAACTTATACGTTCCTTAAGATCAACCTCGCCATCTCCCCATTTATCGATAGTTCTGTCATGCTCTCCTGTCCACTCATAGTACATTCCTGAAATATCAACTAATTCTTCGCCGCCGACTTTCTGTTCGTGAGCAACATAATGCTTATTATCATATACAAATTCAACCTGAACTAAAGCACCGCTTTCTCCTGTTGCTTCTGTAAGTACAGTCCATCTAACATCTTCTGCTTCCTCAGGGATAACAAAACCATCTTCAACAAGTTTTGAAACCTCATCGTTTGAAACATTATTTGCAGGAGTACCCGCTGCTTCTGTATTATCAGCCGGAGTTTCTGTTGCTGAACCGGTTGATTCTGCAGTAGTTGGATCTGCATCTGTACCTGTTGTAACAGTTTCTGTATTTGTCTTTGTATTAGCTTCTGTCTTCTTCTCTGAATCCTTTTTCTTACCGCATGCAGCAAGTGAAAGCGATAAAACCATAATCATTGCTACAGCAATTTTCTTTTTCATCATTTCTATATAACTCCTTTAATTGAAAAATTTATAGCTATAACCATACCCTATATAGCTCCTTAATACCAGTTAAGGTTTTATAAAGTTATCGTCTCTGCATAAACTTCCCTCTTCGGGATATTTCTGTCTTCCGCAACTTTTTTAATAGCCTCTTTCTTTGTCATACCTGAAGAAATATACTTTTCCACATGTTCTGCAATAGAAATATCACTCCAAGCCTGACTCTTTTCTTCTTCGATCAGAGCCCGGCTCTTGCCTTTTATTACAAGAACAAATTCTCCTCTGGGTTCATTTTCTACAAATAAATTCACTGCCTCACTTAATGTCGTCTTAATAAATGATTCATGTTTCTTTGTCAGTTCCTTGCAAAGTGTAAGCTCTCTGTCACCAAGATATTCCTGCAATTCCTCAAGTGTCTTTACAAGTCTGTGAGGTGCCTCATAGATTATTATTGTTCTTGTTTCATTACGAAGAGATTCCAGTATCTCGCGTCTTTCCTTCTTATCTGTAGGAAGAAATGCTTCAAATAAAAATCTCCTCGTTGGCTGCCCTGACGCTATCAGTGCATTGACTGCGGCACATGCTCCCGGTACAGGAACAACCGTGATACCCGCTTCATAGCATTTTTCAACCAATACTTCTCCCGGATCGGATATTCCCGGAGTACCTGCATCAGTGATGACTGCTACATCTTCGCCACTGTTTAATTTACCGATAAGATAATCAGCCTTATCATATTTATTAAATTCATGATAGCTGGTCATTGCTGTTTTTATCTCAAAATGATTGAGCAGTTTGATACTGTTCCGCGTATCCTCAGCTGCTATGAGTGATACGTTTCTAAGTACTTCAACCGCTCTAAAAGTCATATCATTCAGATTACCTATAGGTGTTGCGACCAGATAAAGAATACCTGCCATTTACAGATCCTCCTCAGTGATTGTCATAAGAAGATCTCCCGAAAATCCACCCAGCGCATTGCCAAGTGAACCGGCTCCTATTATATCTTTACTCTGCATAATACGGTTCGCCTGGTTAGAAATAACCTTTTCAAAATAGTTTCTGACCGTTCTCGCATTACCGAAATTGTCGCCTTCATTTCGTCTTAAATTAGAGAATTTCTCAATAAGCTTTACTTCAAGACCTACTTCCAAATGATAATCCTGCTCTACGCAGTAACCCTTGAAAATCTGAAGAAGTTCATCATTTGAATAATCCTCAAATGCAATATACTTACTGAATCTCGATCTGAGACCCGGGTTCGAATCAAGGAACTCATCCATCCTGTCAGTATAACCTGCAACAATAACGATAAGTTCATCACGTCTGTCTTCCATTATCTTAAGAAGAGTATCGATGGCTTCCTGTCCGAAATCTCCTTCTTTATTCATGGATAAAGTATATGCCTCATCTATAAATAATATTCCGCCCATGGCCTTCTCGGTAACTTCCTTTACCTTTTCAGCCGTCTGGCCCATATATCCTGCAACAAGACCTGCACGGTCCGTCTCTATCATCTGTCCCTTGGATAAAATTCCAAGATTCTTATATATCTTTCCGAGATATCTTGCTATGGTTGTCTTACCTGTTCCGGGATTACCTGTAAATACAAGATGTCTCGAAATGTAAGGACTCTTTAATCCTCTCTTCTCCCTGAGTTTCTGAACAAGAAGAAGGTTGACCATGTCATGAATTTCCTTCTTTACGGCACCAAGTCCGATGAGTTCATCAACTTCCTTAAGAAGTGCATTTATTTCATCAAGATTAAGTTCTGTTTGCTGACCCTGCTGACTTTGCTGACTTTGCTGTTGGTTGTTATTTCCACCCCATCTCGGACCATTTTCCACATTCGAACGGGATTTACTCATCTGCTCAGCAACATAGAACATGTCCTCATGATTTTCATCCTCATTATACTGCTGGCTATAATCATTATTTCCGTTTCCGACAGTTCCGGATACGTAATTATTCCAGTCATCCTGTGATTCCTTAGGTATCTGGAGCTTCCATTTGTCCTGAGGGTTTTCTCTTTCTCTTCTATCTATCTCTTCTTTGTCAGCAACAAGCTTGTAACTTCCTACTTTGATTGCACCTGCGGAATGTGTAGCATTTGCAACCGACCTTGCTTCCCTCTCACTGATCTGATCCGGACGTACTACATCCGTTATAGGTCCAAATGCATTTTCAATCGGACCGCTTATGAATTCATCATATGATTCAACCGCAAATATAAATTTGAGTATATTATTGGCAAAAAACATCTGCAGTCTCTGCTCAAACTTCAGAACCTGTCCGTTGCAGCATACGATCAATTCACCAAACTGCTTGAATGCCTGATACATTTCTCTTGCATCTTCAAGATTGTTGGCCAATTTTTCCTTCTTCTCGATAAGTGCAACCTGTCTGAGTGTAGAAGGTATTTTCTTAAGAAAGCTATTTTCAGAAATATAGTCGAGGCCGTAGCTTTTCGAAAGAATAGTATAATCCATCAAAACATTAAATGTTTGATTTATAGTTTCAATCTCGGCCAGGTCAACATATCCATCACACACAGCAAGAAGAAAAGCCATATTCATCATTTCATCAACAAATGAATAGAACATGTCTCCTTCTATATTGTAAGTTCCGACCTTACTTTCGTATCTGTTACATATTTCCTGACATTTTAATAACCTTTTTTTAAAGTTCATTGTAATCTATGTGACTCCCATCCATATTATAAACATTAATAGTTCTGAGAATTTTCATACCACTTTTCCCGGATTTTATACCTTCGATAAGTACCATATTGGCTTCGCCTTTTTCATTCGGCTGTACCAGCTGCATCCTCTTCGGCTCTATATTATATCTCTGCATGAGTCGTATTATCTCGCCCAGCCTGAAAGGTTTATGTACCATAGCAAACTTTCCGTTTCCTTTCAGAAGAAATGAAGCCGCTGATATTACATCTTCAAGCTTTACCAAAATCTCATGCCTTGCTATATTTACGCTTTCCGTAGGATTATGATATCCTCCGTCATCAACTATATAAGGCGGATTTGAAGTTACTATATCAAAGCTGTCATGCTTAAATAAATTTCTTACTTCTTTTATATCTCCGTGGACAACATTTAATCTGTCCGAAATACCATTTAATGCAGCGGATCTTCTTGCCATTTCCACCATATTTTCCTGTATCTCAAGCGCCGTAAATTCTTTGGCTTTCCCCTTTGCCAACATAAGAATAGGTATTATCCCCGTTCCTGTTCCAAGATCTATAGCTTTTGCTGTTTTCTTTCCGCCGGCAAAATTTGCAAGAAGTACTGCATCGGTACCGAAGCAAAAATGTGATGGGTTCTGTATTATACGGAACCCATTACATTGAAGATCGTCAATCCGTTCATTTTCTTTTAAGTTGACTTCCGCATTGTTAATGTTATTAATCATCATTAAGTCTTGAACCACTTTCACTTTTTTCAAGAGCTTCAAGCTGCTTCAGTTCTTTATCGTCGATGCCCTTATCGTCTCTCTTTCTCTTGCGAGGTTTAAATTTCAGTTCATCTACCTTATATTCAACAAGTTCCTTATTGTCTTCTTCATCGGTTACAATAAGTTTAACTCTCTGTCTAAGTACATTTATGGATGATACTTCACCCTTTGTTCCATCAAATGCAGTTACTGTATCACCAATATTTGGAAGGCGGCTGTTGAGATATTCATATGTATCCTGCTCATGCTTAAGGCAGCACATAAGTCTTCCGCATACTCCGGAAATCTTGGTTGGATTAAGCGATAAATTCTGCTCCTTGGCCATTTTGATCGATACCGGAACGAACTCTGAAAGATGCTGATTGCAGCAAAGCGGTCTTCCGCAGATACCGATACCTCCGCAGATCTTGGTCTCATCTCTTACACCGATCTGACGAAGCTCAATTCTTGTTCTGAAAACAGATGCAAGATCTTTAACCAATTCTCTGAAGTCGATTCTTCCGTCTGCAGTAAAGTAAAAAAGTACTTTATTATTATCAAATGTATACTCAGCATCAATAAGCTTCATCTTAAGCCCATGTGCAGCTATTTTTTCATTACAGATCTTGAATGCATTTTTTGATTTTTCCTTATTGGCCTCAGCTGCTTCGGAATCCTCACTTGTTGCTATACGAAGAATCGGCTTTAAATCTGCCACCAGTTTTTCACTACTGACATCTCGTCTGCCAAGAACACATTTTCCGTATTCAACACCTCTCGCCGTTTCAACGATGACCGGTGTTCCAACCTCAACATTGTACTGGCCCGGATCGAAGAAATAAATCTTCCCGTTCGGGCGGAATCGTACACCTATTACTTCCATTTCTCTATATCTCCTTAAGTGTCATTATCAGAAGTTTCATTATGTCTTCAACCTTTGCATTTGCAGCAAGTCTGCGCTTTGCTTTATCTATCGCTTTGGACTTTTCCTCAAGCTCATTAAATGAAAGGTATTTGGACTGCTCTCTGATGGTTACATACTGCTCTCTGAACATGATCTTATCAACCTTGCCCGTTACTTTAAGCATAAGTATGTCTCTGTACCAAACCATCATAAGATCCATATATTCGCACATACTCACTTTAAAATTCTTATCACATTCTGTAATAACATTTGCGATGCTGTCCGAATCCATTTTATATATATTTGTCTCAAGATTAATGACCGATTTTACCAGTCTGTCATAATCTTCATTTGTGGCAAGTTTAATTGCTTTTCCAAGATTTCCCTGAGCATATTCAACACAGAAATCCGCTTTCTTCTCATCAACATGCAGATTGCCAACAAGATAATCATAGATATCTCTCTCTTTAACAGGTTTTGTTGAAAGAGTGATACATCTTGAAATAATAGTCGGCAGTAACTTATCAAGTGATGTTGTAAGGATGATAATTATACCATATGCCGGTGGCTCTTCAATAGTTTTAAGAAGAGCATTCTGAGCCTGGGCAGTCATAAACTCCCCATCATCAATGATATAAATCTTATATTTACTGCTGTATGGTTTGATATCCATTGTATTTACTACATTTTCTCTGATATCATCTACCGATACGAGTTGTGGTTTTTCATGCTCTACGAAAATAATATCCGGATGATTTCCCGAGTCAACCTGTTTACATGATTTACATCTGTTGCACGGATCTATCTTATGCTCTTCGCACTGAAGAGTTTTAGCATAGGAAAGCGCCAAAGTTTTTCTTCCGCTGTCCTTCTCACCACAGATTATATATGCATGACTGACTCTGTTCATCTCTATACTTGCTTTAAAATGCCTAATAATATCTTCATGACCAACTATATGCTGAAAATCCATATTACGCACCTCCCTCTGATCATGTCTCTCACTTCTATACCTTTACCCTTTTATCTTCTATATGAGTTTGTCGATCTCCATTTTTATCTTTGAATGAATTACTTCGACACTCTCTGTAGCATCAAGCCTTATTATTCTGTCGGAATCGCGTTCCGCCATCTGTCTGTAACCTTCCGCTACTTTAATATGAAAATCTATCTTTTCGCTTTCCAAACGGTCAAGCTCAGCCTGATTCTTCTTCCTTGCAATACCTACTTCGGCAGGCAGATCAAGTAAAAATGTTTTATCAGGAAAACGACCTCTTGTAGCATATTTATTTATCTCATAAACCGTTTCAACTCCAAGCCCTCTGGCGATTCCCTGATACACAGCAGAGGAATCAACAAAACGGTCGCTTATTACACATTTTCCTTCCTCCAACGCCGGAAGTATAACTTCACTGACGAGCTGGGCTCTGGCTGATGTATAAAGAAGAAGTTCGGTCATGTAATCCATTTCCTTATATTCTTTATTTAAGATTATCTCTCTCACAGCCTCGCTTATTCTTGTTCCGCCCGGTTCTCTGGTTATGATGCATTCTTTTCCGTTTTCGGACAAATAATTTTTCAGGAGTTCTATCTGCGTTGACTTTCCTGAGCCATCAGGTCCCTCCATCGAGATAAATATACCTTTCATCGATTTCCCCTTTGATTAATTACCATTCTCTCTGATAGTATTCTCAATTACTATCTGTTCCTGATCATAAATATGCTTACGCATTATCTTCTGCGCAGCTTCTTTATCACCTCTGAATATTGCCTTTGTTATCTCATCATGCTCTGTTATAAGCTTGTCGTGATAACTGAATACCTTAACATATTCAAATCTATATCTGTAAACCTTTTCTCTAAGGTTCATTGCCATAGTGATAAGTCTCTGATTCTGTGATGCTTCAAATATTACATCATGAAATCTTTCATCTTTTTCAACGATTGCCGGAACAAGCTTTGAATTGATTGCTTCTTTAAATTCAACTCCGGCTGTAAGAAGTTTTTTCTTACCTTCGTCATCTATTCTTTCACAAGCGAGAACAACAGATAATTCTTCAAGTGCCATTCTTACTTCAAGAGCATCTCTAAGATCTTTAACTGTTATATTCGCAACTTCTGCTCCTTTTCTTGGGATCATTACGACTAACCCCTCAAGCTCCAGCATTCGTATTGCTTCTCTGACCGGAGTCCTGCTTACTCCAAGATTCGCCGCTATCTTCTCCTCCATCAGTCTTTCTCCCGGCATAAACTCACCTTTGATTATTGCATTTCTTAGTGTCCGGAATACAACCTCCCTAAGAGGAAGATATTCATTTTGATCCATTTCGAGTTTCATCTATATTCTCCTGCATATTTTATTTGTATCTGCCTTGCCCAAAATGATTGCCGCAAGGACTTTATTTATCTATATCAGATTTCTTCACGGCACCTACCGTAAAAAGATCTGAAATATATTCTTTTTCCTGTAATATCTGAACAGTCCTCCATGCTTTCTCTTTACCGCTTAAAGTTTCACCGTTTCCTGTTCCTTCATCCACTGTTTCGTCTGTAAATATACCGAATACAGTTGGTCCGCTTCCGCTCATAAGAGCATTCAGCGCTCCATTTTCCTTCATGATATTTTTAATCTCTTCAATCTCCTGATGCTTCGGAATTGATGCATCTTCAAGAACATTTCCGAGTCTATCTACTATGCCGCAAATATCGCTGTTTCTTATTGCTTCTGCCATCCCGTCAATATCAGGATGAACTATATCCTCCTCAGGAATCGCATCGAAGTCGCCATATGCTTCTTTGGTAGATATTCCAAATACCGGTTTTGCAATAAGGAAAGTAAGATCAGGAATATCGGGAAGCTCTGTAAGAACTTCACCAATTCCTTCGGAAATCATGGTTCCTCCGGCTATACAATACGGAACATCCGCCCCAAGAGTGACACCTATCTCTCTAAGTTCTTCCTCTGTGAGATGAAGGTCAAATAATTTATTCATACCTTTAAGAGCCGCTGCACAGTCACTGCTTCCTCCTGCCATTCCGGCAGCTATGGGAATATTCTTGGTAAGCTTTATAAGAACACCGTCCTTGATACAGTACTTATCCATGAGAATCCTGCAGGCTTTATAAATAAGATTGTCCTCTCCCAGTGAAAGATCGGGATCATTGGTTGCGATGATCTTTATCTCAGGTTTTCCCGCTGCATCGCACTGATTTTTTGAATCACCGCTTACTTCTTCAATCTTCTCAAATGAAAGAGTGTCATAAATATCAACCGACTGCATTATCATCTTCACCATATGATATCCATCATCTCTTCTTCCGATGATGTCCAGTCCAAGATTAACTTTTCCGTATGCTTTATATTCTACCATTTTGTCTTTACTCACCTTTTATCCGGTTCTGTATACAATATACATTTTATGTTTTATTATTATAATTTGCAACTTAATTTATCAAAGAAAAACAGCCTGTGTTCAGCTTATTTACTTACTTTTTGCCGCTTCTTACCGAGTAGCCGCACCTGATATCGTGAAGTATTTCAGCAACATGCTTTTCCTCGATTATTTCATAAGGTGCTATGATCGGAATTCCGGGCGGATAAACATATATATAATCCGTCACTCTTCTTCCCACAGCATCCTTTATCTGAAAGCTGCCTTCAGATGTATCGACCATGAAAATTTCTTCAGAGCCGCTGCCTGATTCATCTGATTCATTATCAACTAATTCATCCAAAATCCTTAGACTTTCAATAAGCCTGTCAAAATCTTCGTCTCTATCCATTACAGTTGAAATGAATACCAGATAATCATTTCCTGCCATCTCAACCACAACACCTGTTTTTTCTTCAAGAAGTTCGGATGCTTTCTTTCCCGTAACTCCCTTTACAAAAATCACAAGTCTTGTAAGATCACCGGCACCAAACAGTCTGAGATTCCTAAATGATGATTCTCTAAATTTATCTCTAAATCGTCTTATCCTATCAAAATGCTTTATAAATTCATTTCTGTTTTCATCGCACCAGGCAATGCATTTTTCCATCGCCTGAAGGAATATATAAGAAGGTGAACTTGTCTGAAATATCCTTAAATATCTCTCAACCTTTTCAGCGATTTCTTCTTTCCCAAAGCCTTTTACTCCTGCGTTTTCAGCAATATGTAAAACCGCAGTCTGCGTATAACAAGGCAGGGTTTTATGAAGACTCTGAATAACTATATCCGCTCCTTTATATAAAGCGCTTCTCGGGTAGAGAGCGGTACTGTCTCCGTCATCATTTGCTGCATTTTTCTTACTGCAGCCGGTATTTTTACTCACAACCGTTACATCGCTGTTCTCACCGCAGCCGGTATTTTTACTCGCAACCGTTACATCGCTGTTCTCACCGCAGCCCTCTTCTTCGTAAAAAGGAAAATGTGCACCATGCGCTTCATCAACTATCAGTGGAATATTATATTCATGAAGGCATTCACTGATTTTCTCTATATCAGAAATTATACCTTCATATGTCGGCGACGTGATGATACAACATTTAATATCAAGATATGAATTCTTCTCTATCGCACTTCTTATATCTTCTGCATCAATCTGTCCGTCTATACTTATCTCATCCGAAACCCGCGGATAGATATATACCGGTTTCACACCTGATAAGATCAAAGAATTAAATACCGATTTATGACAATTTCTGGCTATCATAATGGCTTTTTCTTTAGCCGATTCTTTACCATTTTTACCGGTACCTTTGTGCATCCCTTCAAGACAGGCAAATATAGAAGCAAGATTACCTGATGTGGAACCATTAACAAGATAATATGATTTAAAGGATTTATATACCTTTGTCATTTCATCCATCGACTGCTTTATCATCTCTTCAGGATGATGAAGATCGTCCATTCCGGGAACCTCAGTCAGGTCATGTCCGAATGCATCACTGTGGAAATCATTTCCCCAAGGTGCTGCCTTTCTCTTATGTCCCGGCATATGCCACGGTATCTTATTATGCCCTTCTTCATCAGGACTTTTACTACTTTCCGCCGAAGGATCAGAATAATTTAAATATTTATTTATCGCATCATTTATATATTCTTTCATTCTGCCACTTGAATCTTTACTTTACAGATTGATTGCTTCAAGTATAACCTTTGCCATATAATCGAGCTTTTCCCTGGTCATTCCCGGATAAACACCTACCCAGAAACTTCTGTCCATTATAAGGTCTGTATTTGTAAGATCTCCCACAACGCGGAATCCCTTTCCTTCTTTACGCATTTCATCAAAGCAAGGATGCTTGATAAGATTTCCTGCAAAGAGCATTCTTGTCTGAACATTTTTTGATTCAATATATGGAACAACTTTCTTTCTATCTACTCCATCGCGGCATGTAACAATAAAACCGAACCAGCAAGGATCCGAATTTTCCTCCGCAACAGGTAATATAAGCTTCTCTTCAGCTCCGCCATTTGCAAGCTTTTCATACAGATATTTGAAATTCTCTCTTCTCTTTTCAGCAAACTGAGGGAACTTCTCTAACTGAGCAACACCTACAGCTGCCTGCATATCTGTGGCCTTAAGATTATATCCGAAATGTGAATAAACATATTTATGATCGTAGCCCTTAGGGAGTTCGCCATATGTTCCATCATATCTATGTCCGCAAAAATTATCATGACCCGGAGGACAGATACAATCACGTCCCCAATCACGCATAGATCTGATAATCTTATGAAGCAGTGGGTTATTGGTATAAACCGCACCGCCTTCTCCCATGGTCATATGATGTGGCGGATAAAATGAAGATGTACCGATATCACCTATAGTACCAGTCTGCTTTGTCTCGCCATCTATAGTATAGAGTGAACCGAGGGAATCGCAGTTATCTTCAACAAGCCAAAGTCCGTGTTTATCACAGAAATCCTTCACCTTTTTGATATTGAATGGATTTCCTAATGTATGAGCCATCATTACAGCTTTGGTCTTTTCTGTATATGCTTCTTCAAGAAGATCGGTCTTTATGCTGTATCCCGGTATCTCAACATCGATAAATACAGGAACACATCCATACTGGATTATAGGATTAACTGTTGTCGGAAAACCTGCAGCAACAGTTATAACTTCATCCCCCCGACGAAGAGCTCTTTCACCTAAAAGCGGTGAAGTGAGAGCTGCAAATGCACAAAGGTTTGCACTTGATCCCGAGTTAACAAGACTTACAAATCTTACCCCGAGATATTCGGCAAATTTCTTCTCAAATTCTTCCGTATATCTTCCTGCTGTGAGCCAGAATTCAAGGGCCGAATCAACAAGATTCACCATTTCCTTTTCATCATAAACTCTGCTTGCATAAGGTACTCTGTCGCCTTCTTTAAAATTCTCATCTTTTTCCTGTTGTTTCTTTAAATGAAATTCTCTGGCATATTCTGCAACCTTCTCAAGAATCTCTTTTCTCATTTCTTCTTCGCGCACAGATTATTCCTCCGTATATATAAATATTCATAGTTTCATTTTTGCATTATATTTATGGGCACTCACCCACTTATATCTTATCATATTACAGGACTTTTCCCTACAGTTTTTTTTATAATTTCACCTTGAATCAAGTTTTTCCAAATGCTGATCACATCCGGTTAAATATATATTTTTATGTGGGAACTTTAGCTTAGATATAGTATAATGATAAATAGTTTTTTACTATAGACGGATATCAGTTTTCAAACAAAAAATGAGGTGAACTCTAATGTCAGATATATTAGATTTTTATAAAGGAAAAAAGGTCCTTATCACAGGACATACAGGCTTTAAAGGTTCATGGCTTACAAGAATCCTTGTTAAAGCCGGTGCAATAGTAACAGGATATTCTTTAGATGCTCCAACAAAGCCAAACTTATTTGATCTTGCCGATATAGCCGATAAGATCGACCACGTAATCGGAGATATCAGAGATCTTGAGCATATATCAGCGGTTTTTGATAAGGCTGAACCTGAGATAGTATTCCATCTTGCAGCTCAGCCAATCGTAAGAGAATCCTATAAAGACCCTGTCGGAACCTATGCTACAAATGTAATGGGAACAGTAAATATCTGCGAATGCGTGAGAAATCATCCTTCAGTAAGATCATTTCTCAATGTCACAACAGATAAAGTATATAAAAATAATGAGTGGGTTTGGGGATATAGAGAAAATGAACCTCTCGATGGTTTCGATCCTTATTCAAACAGTAAATCATGTTCTGAACTTGTTACTCACAGCTACATCAATTCATTTTATGACAGCGAAGTATTAAGAGTATCAACAGCAAGAGCGGGAAATGTTATCGGCGGCGGTGATTTCGCAGTAGACAGGATCATCCCTGATTGTGTCAGAGCGGCCGAAGCAAAGAAGAATATTATCGTTAGAAATCCTTATTCAACACGTCCTTTCCAACATGTCATCGAGCCACTTGCAGCATATCTCATGATTGCAAAGGCACAGTTTGAAGATAAGAAATATGCAGGTTTCTACAATGTTGGCCCTGATGAAAAGGACTGTGTTACAACCGGAAATCTTGTTGATATTTTCTGTGAAAAATGGGGCGAAGGATTAAGCTGGGAGAACCGTTCCGATAACGGACCCCACGAAGCAACATTCTTAAAACTCGATTGTTCATTACTTAAAAATACATTCGGATGGCAGCCGAAATGGGGCATACAAGAAGCCATCAATAAGACAGTCGAATGGACAAAGATCTATCTTAGCGGTGATGATATACCAAGTGAGATGGATAGAGAAATCGGTGAATTCTTTAATTAGAATTCACCGATTCTTTTATTTAATCCTCTGCTAAAATTTTATTCTTAGTAGCGATCATCGCTACGATATATCCTATAAGCAGAACTATACTGAGTACTGATAAAACTCCGAGATATAAGAATGTCGCACCTCTGATACCATTTTTGCTGACTGCATTATCAACAAATAAATATGCACTGATCGCAGCTATTATATGTCCCATGAGTATCATCTTCTGTCGTCTCATGATAGTAAGAAAACTGCTTATGACGCTTACAAGACCAAGGAGACCGCTGCATACAACTATTATCATAAGGTTAAATCTCTGTCCCGGAAGACTTGTATTATAGAGAAGTGATATTACAGGTATTCCCAGGAAGTATGCACATACCATACCGAATAATGTAATGCCTATATTGAATAAAGTGATCTTCATGAAATTTGAATGAAACTTTTTCAACTCCTTATCATTCCACAGGCATGAATATTTATAATATATCGGATTTAATATAACCTGTATCAAAAGGCTTACTATAAATATCGGCATTTGGATATAGTTAAATGTATTAACCGAAGCGGGATCCATATATTTATCAATAGCATCCTTTGGAACCGTGCTTATAAACTGTGTGATAAATCCTACAAGTGCAAGTGGCAGTGTCGCAAAAAATATCTTTCTGATATTTAACATTTTTACATCAGTTTTAGTTTTTTCCCTGTATTCCGGAATAATATTCTTTGTAATCGCGATACACCAGAAAAGTAAAAAGAAATTGAAACCTGCTGCTACCGCATATGATATGAGAAGATCATTTGTTATGAATATCATGATAAGTAAAACTATCAAGGAAATGACCATTCTTGTTACCATTGCTTTACTTGCTATATCCAATCTGCCTTCTTTTTGATACTCACCAAAGTAAACGTCTTCCCAAGAATCAGGAACTCTGTAAAGACATATAAGCAGAAGAATTATCATTTTATACATCGTAAAACTTCTGTCAAACGTCATATAAATGATATATCCTCCCGCGGACAGCATCATTGCAATTGTACACATCAGCCTGAATACTCTATATTCGCTGAAACTGAATTCTCTTTTAACATCTGAAACCTGGTATCCTCTTGTACCGAATTTTCCGATTGTCAGAAATAGATTTGAATATGTATTGCCCAGGGTGAAAAATGACATCGCTGCCCCCTTAGCTCCCATGAGTCTTGAAATGATCATCATAAGAAGAACCGGCTGTATAGCAAGGTTTGCGCAAGCTACCAAGTTCCATAAGCCGGCTGATCGAGAAACATCTTTTGATTCTGTTATAAATTTTCTAAGTAATTTCATGTGTATAAATTTTCCCCTTAAACATCAACAACTTCAACCTTGTCTGTTGCTGCAAGCTTCACTACTGAATCAAATTCTTTCTGATATTCTTTATACATTATACTTGGATCATAACGTAACATCTTTATCTTCTTTTCTTTAGGGACATTCATTATCATAGTAGAAGGGATAGTAAAGATTATATCCGTCTCATCATCTATAAGGCTATAGAATAATTCACCCGGAACCATTCGATTGATGATAGAAAGATTAACCACGTCACTCTTATAATCATAACTATCCCGAGGATGAGTCTTGATATAAACCTTCTCGCCCTTATATTCTTTTTCAAGCCATCTGAGGAAACTGTGAATATCATCATTTTTCTTGGTGCTGGCAGTAATTCCGCCGAAAACAACAGCTTTTCCTTCAAGCTTTTCGACCTCATATACATCTGCAACCAGCTTCCTGTACCTCGGTAAAATCTCAGGATCGTTATATAATTTTCTTATTTCTTTGAAATTTTTCTCTGAAAGATTATCCGGATTAGATGCATACTTGATTGCATATTCATTCAGCTTAAAATTCCTCTTACCTATACTGTTAAGCAAATGCATATAGAAGAACATATTTGCTGCTAAATTTACAGGGAACTTATAATGAAATGAAATATTAACATAATCCCAGCTTCCGTCTTCAAGTATTATGATCGGAGCTTTTTTATGCTGATGCATGAAGGCACACCCAAGCATAGAGAAAGAATTCTCCGGACAATATAACTGATAATCATTTTGACCTACTACGTCGATAATGAATTTATCAAAATACTTCTGTTTTCTGAATGTAATATAATGTATTCCAAGCTTCATAAAAGCTTTGATCTTTGCGCCCATAGATGAATCAAGTGTTGACTCATCGCAGATATAGACCTTCTTGAAAAGTCCACTCATCTCGCACCTTTTTGCAAGGTCTTCCATTGCTTCCGGAGTTCCGTCCACATAACGAACTACCACATCCCAATCATATTCAGGATGTGTAAGTACAACCCATATAAGCTGTAAAAATCTGTATGGTCCGGTAACTTCACCAATAGCACGTTTCTTCATCTTTTCTCCCGCGATTCACCGGCCCATATAAA
Organism: Eubacterium ruminantium; assembly: GCF_900167085.1. Classification (GTDB taxonomy): domain Bacteria; phylum Bacillota; class Clostridia; order Lachnospirales; family Lachnospiraceae; genus Eubacterium_Q; species Eubacterium_Q ruminantium. The sequence continues at coordinate 192,145 of NZ_FUXA01000008.1, read as the reverse complement.
CCGGTTATCTTTCTATATTATGACTGCTCAGCCTTTAATGCTTCCACAGTCTTCCTGATTCCTTCTTTAAAATCCGTTTTAGGTTTCCATCCCGTATCAGCAGTAATTTCACTAATATCTGCAACAAGGTGCATAGGCTGATGTGGATAATAAGGTATTTCTCCAAATAACGGTTCAAGGGACGGATCTATGATATCTCTTATATCGCAAACATATTCCGATAACCTTCTTCCGTTGCCGCTTCCCAAAGGATAAATTTTTCCGTCTACATCCGACTCAGCCAGGCTAAGTATCGCCTCAGCTGCATCATCACAATACAGATAATCCCATATCTGCTCACATTTCGTAAGTTTTGGCTGTCTTCCTTCCATAAACTCATTTATCAGATAAGAAATAAGAGTATTCTTTCCGTCTCCCGGTCCGAATATACTTAATATTCTTACCCATGCAAACCTGATATCATTCTGTTTGCAGTAAATAGCAGCAAGCTTTCCCGCTGCAAACTTTGAAATACCGTATCCGCTTTCCGGATTAACCTTTAGTGATGTTGTAAGATCCACTTCACTTGGTCCATACTCTGCCTGTGAACCTGCACCGATGAACATCCTGCATCCCATTCTTTTAGCCAGCTTTGCAGCGGAAATGGTATGCCCGATATTTCTAAATTGAACCTCTGCATCATCACGACTTGCACCGAAGGTCTTCTCCCAGGCAAGATGTATGAAAAAATCAGCTTTGATATCCGTTTCAAGTGAATCATATTCATTCACGCTACACTCAATGATCCTGACATTTTCCATCTTTTCAATATGTTCTTTTCTGCTTGAGCCCGGATTGATCAGACATATGATCTCATGCTTTTTTTCTATTCCCATTCTTGCTATAGCAAGACCTATCATTCCGGTAGCACCTGTGAGAACTATTTTCATAATTACTCCTATTTAACGGACTCGACCTGCTTTGTTAATCTCTCGATTCTTGCAGCGTCCTCTGTTGCCATAGCTGTATAATAAGCCGATTTAAATTTCAGATAATCCAGCTCAAATGATAAGGCAGTAGTAATTGCTTTCTTCAGAAATTCCGGATTATCATTCTTTGAAATAACAACTTTTCTCGTCTCAAATCTATCTATAAACGGATTCATACGAATGACAAAAGGAATTGATTCTATACCGATATTTCCTCCGAAATTCGTGATAAGTCCTCTCGACTTTGCCTTCTCACAAAATTCTTTTGTAGCATTAAATACAGGCTCTGTCTCTATGTCCTTCTTTTCTATATCCATAGATGCTGAAAGATCGCTTCTTCCGACAGTAACACCTGTCAAAAATCCTTTTCCTTCATCAAGGATGTCATCGAAATTCTGAAGGCAGGTCTTTGTTTCAGCATTGATGATTCTTTCAATTGAGAAATTATCATTTTCAGCCTCTTTATAAACCTTTTTGACTGCCCCCTTAAATTTCTTCATGGCAAATGGTGTCTCGATCATAGGTGCCATAACACCTGTTGCGTCAAGGAGTTTGCACTGATCAAGATCATGAACCGCCTCACATCCGCCTATTTTTATGATAAGACCAAGTCCTACTTCTTCAACAAAATCACGAAGCATAATGAGCTCGTCTTTTCTTGAACCTTCTGCCTCGAATTCAGCTTTTATAGACACTACCCCGTAATCCTGTTTAAGTGCCTTTAAATCATCCACTATACGATGTTTTAAGTTCATCCCATAACCTCCGCCTATACTTCATCAACCATTGGAACGATCATGATCTTCTCAAGTTCTTCTCTAGGAAGAAATGGAGCAAGATCCTCAAGCGGTGGACTGACAAGAGTTCCGTCAGGAAGCTTCTTAGCCGAACTCTTTGGCTCCCATCTCTGTACGGTATCCGTAAATATTTCCACAAATACCGGTCCTTCCATTCCATTAACTTTATCTATCGTTTCCATCATTTCTTTATTTGAATGAGCTTCAAAATATTTATATCCGAAAGCTTCAGCTATCTTCTTAAATTCAGGGAATGAAAGATCTCCTGATTCAGGTCCGATACCAACCTTCGAATGCTCACTGAAAAGATTGGACTGAGTGATTCTGATCGAATGATAACCTGAATTATTGATAAGGTAGATCTTTATCGGAAGCCTGTTTGTTATGATGGTCTGTAATTCCTGAAGATTCATCATTATAGATCCGTCACCCTCAAGGCAGATAGTCTCTTTTCTGCCTGCTCCAAGACAGGTTCCTATGGCAGCCGGAAGACCGTAACCCATACTTGCAATAGCACTGTTGTTGGCCATCCTGCTTCCCTTCTTGATCTCATAAGCCTGGTTTCCTACTACACAGCAGGCACCGTTAGATACTGCTGTATAAGAATTCTCAGGTAAACTATGACTTAAATATTTGATAAAGGCATAAACATTCGCTGTTGAACCATTTTCTTCCCACTGTTCAGGTCTGACAACCGGATAATCTTTCTTCCATGACTGACAGATCTTATTCCAGTCCTCATGTATATTTATAGATGATTCGATCGTTTTATCCATTTTAAGAAGGAAATCCTTAGCATCTGCCCAGATAGGAAGGTCAACATGTATAGTATGTTTCTTCATCTCGGCTTTATCTATATCAACCATGATAACCTTTGCATGTCTTGCCCAGGTTTCCCAGTTGTATCCTACCTGTCTGATGGATATTCTTGTACCGATCGCAACTATAAGATCTGAATTCTGAATTGCCCAGTTTCCGGCTCTGTCGCCCATATTTCCGGCACGACCTACATAAAGATCATTATCATCTTCAATGAGATCCACCGCGTTCCAATATGTTACGACCGGAATATTAAGCTTCTCGATAACTTTCCTGAAACTGTCATATCCGCCGGAAAGTCTAATTCCGTAACCTGCATATAATACAGGTCTCTTTGCTTTTTTTACAGCTTCTAAAACTTCATTTATCGTATCAACAGATACTTCAGGCGGAAGATAAGCATCATCTTCCTTCTTTGTTTCATAATTCTCGCCGTCAAATTCAATAACATCAGAATCATTATCCTGATAACCGATAAGGTCATCCGTCTCGATCATCATACCCTGATAATTTACCGGTATATCGATCCATACAGGTCCCGGTCTGCCTGTTGTTGCAAGATGAAATGCTCTCTCAAGATGGTATCTTATAGTGAGCGGATTTTCGATCATAACAGCATATTTTGTCATTGCGCCCACAGCCTTTGTGATATCGAATTCCTGATCACCTACAGCTCTTAGAACTTCTCCGTCGGTAAACCTTGCGGTATATCTGGCAGTAGTATCATATCTCACCTGTCCGCTGATGATCATCATAGGTAAAGAATCCAGCCATCCGCATGCTACACCTGTTATAGCATTTGTTCCGCCGGGTCCTGTAGTTACACAAACCGCTGCGATTTTATTGTCAATTCTCGCATAAGCTTCTGCTGCAATAGCACACGCCTGCTCATGATGGTTATAAGTCACATGCAATCCCTCATGATGTCCGAAGGCATCATTTAAATGCATCGCTCCACCGCCTACAACACTGAATATATCTTTAATTCCGTGCGAAACAAGAAAGTCCGCAACGTAATCAGCAAGTCTAATCTTCATTTCCTTCACCACTTACATTTTTATCTGAAATGTTTTCTTTTTCCGTTTTTTCTTTACTATCCTTATCATTCTCGAAATTCAAACGTTCTTCCTCTATAACAAGGGGTCGGTTCATTATTCGTTTATTGATGCTCATTACATATTCTCCAAGGAAACCTATGAAGAACATCTGCATAGAACTGAATATACAAACCGCTATAAGGATAGGCGCCATACCGGCAACAAATCTGTCCCAATAATAAAGCTTTAAGATCAGATAAATAAGGCCGATGGTCATACTTGCAATAGCAAATAAAAATCCAAGGAATGTCGCAACTCTCAGTCCACCTTTGGTATAAGATGTAAAACTGAGCATGGCAGCATCATAAAGAGAGTAGAAATTATTATGTGTTTTTCCTGCTCTTCTTCTTTGCTGTTCATAAGGAATATCAACTCTCTTAAAACCAAGCTCCGCTACTATTCCTCGAATGAATGGCGTAGGATCCTTCAGGTCTCTCAGTACATTTACGAAACTCTTATCATAAAGACCAAATCCCGTAAAGTGCTCAATCTGTTCAACTTCAGACATTTTCTTTATCATCTTGTAATAGCATGTTCTGAAGAATCTCATTATTTTATTTTCTTTACTTGTGGTTTTTATAGCACAAACGATCTTTGCGCCCTTTTCCCATTCTTCCAGAAATCTTGGTATCATTTCTACAGGATCCTGAAAATCATAGCACATAGAAATAGTGCATTCTCCTGTAGTCTGAAGAATACCGTAATAAGGAGAATTAAATTGTCCAAAATTCTTGGCATTAAAGATAACTTTAACATTTTTATTCTTCTCGGCTATACCTCTGAGAAGCTCTTTTGTACCATCTTTTGAACAGTTATCTATAAATAGCAACTCATAATCATACTCAGTACATTCTGTTTTAAAAATATTATCTATGGCTTCGCTCATAGGAACAACATTTTCTTTTTCATTGTAGCATGGTATGAGAACACTTACCTTTTTGCGTATACTTTTTGTCTCTTGCGTCATCTCATTTTCAGACATATCGATCACCAACTATCCTAATCATTCCATTTTTTCCAAGGAGCTTCTCCGTTCTCCCAGATCTTCTCTAAGAGATCCTTTTCTCTCTTGGTATCCATACACTGCCAGAAACCATTATGCTTATATGACATAAGCTGTCCCATGTCAGCAAGTTTTACGAGAGAATCTCTCTCAAGGACAGTATCATCGCCTTCGATATAATCAAAGATTTCAGGTTCAAATACCATATAACCTGCATTTATAGGACTTCCGTCAAGCGCATTTTTCTCACGGAAAGAACGAACAGCATTATCGCCCCCGATATCGAGAACACCTTTCTGCTGCTCAATTATGACAGAAGTAAGTGTAGCCATCTTACCATGTGATTCATGGAATTTAAGAAGTTCTCGCAGATCAACATCACACACACCATCACCGTAAGTCATCATAAAGCGCTCATTACCGATATATTTCTGTATCCTTTTGATACGTCCACCAGTCATGGTATAAAGTCCGGTATTAACAACCGTAACCTTCCATGGCTCTGCATGCTGATCATGAACGATCATCTTATTGCCTTCTGTAAAATCAAATGTTATATCAGATGTATGAAGGAAGTAATCTGCAAACCATTCCTTTACAATATGCTGCTTGTAACCCGCACAGATAACAAAGTCATTGAATCCATAATAAGAATATTCCTTCATTATGTGCCAGAGTATAGGCATGCCTCCTATTTTTATCATAGGCTTTGGTACATATTCTGATTCTTCGGAAATTCTGGTTCCGAAACCACCTGCAAGTAATACAACCTTCATAAGCATTTCTCCCTGTTCATAATTTTATTTCATAATAATTTCATAGTGTTTTTCATTAGTTTTATTTCATAATAATTTCATAGTGTTTTTCATTAGTTTTATTTCATAAGTTTTTTTCATAGATTCCGGATAATTTACCGGATAATTATTCTTTAATCGTAAGCTCCTGATTCTTGATACTTACTCTTGCTCCCGGAGCTATGGATGATGTGATAAATGCATTACCTCCTATCACAGCACCTTTGCCGATAACGGTTTCTCCACCAAGAATAGATGCTCCCGAATAAATAGTTACATTATCTTCAATGGTAGGATGCCTCTTGGCACCTCTCAGTCCCTGTCCGGCACTTGTTGAAAGAGCGCCTATAGTAACGCCCTGATATATTTTTACATGTTCACCGATTATTGATGTTTCACCGACAACAACGCCTGTTCCGTGGTCGATCATAAGATATTTTCCAAGTGTTGCACCCGGATGAATATCAATACCCGTTCTGCTGTGGGCATACTCTGTCATTATTCTTGGAATAAGAGGAACATTTAAAAGATATAACTCATGAGCTATACGATTTATGGTAGTCGCTCTGAGTCCCGGATAAGAAAGAACGATTTCCTCTTTATCAAATGCAGCCGGATCACCCTGGAATGTAGCCTGTACATCCGTATCAACATAGTCCCTTATCTTTGGAATAGTCTTAAAAAATGCAATAGTCAATTCTTCAGCAGTATTATTTAACTCTTCATAGTCAAAAATGCCACTGACAAAACCTTCATTCTTTTCAGCCTCTTCCTTTTTTGCAATATAATCAAGTCTATGCTGTAATGCTATTCGAATCTGCTTTTTAAGATTATATATTACATCCTCTATAAGAACCGATATTCTGTTATTATCATCATAACTCTTATAGACCTTACTTCTGTAATATCCCGGGTAAATGATATGAATGATCTTATTCAAAATATCTACGACAGCATCCTTGTCCGGCTGTCCGTGAACATTTTGAGCATCAATATCTCTTCCCTTTTTATAATCATCCAGTATATTTTCAACTATATTCTTAACTTCAGTCTTTAACCTATCCTCTTTCATACTGCTATCCTCTCAATGCAGCGGTCAAATATTTTGCCCAATTTAAACCCTTATATACATCGTCATGAATTTTGTATCATAATTTCGTCAAACCGGCATACTCTGCCCGCATGTAAATATATTGATAATATAGCATTTATTTACTGTTTTTTCAATGTATTTGGCGTATATAGACCTCTTATGTCAGAATTTATAAATCAGTTCACGTTCAATTCTTTCTCCGTTAACCATAACCTTAAACTTACCGTTAACAATCTTGAATTTATCATCTTCAATCATAGAATCTTTGCCAATGGCATTATGAAGCTCTATTCTTGTATCAACACTGATAAGAGATACCTCAGATACCTCTGTATCACCATTGATTCCTCCGAAGATAAAAGCCTCCTTACCTACTGATTCCGCCCTTAGTGATGCAATTTCAATATCGATCTTTGATGAGGCATTATATGCACCCATACATGTTGAATTCTCGCTTCTTATATTAAATTCGGCATAAGAATCATTGATAAATACTTCTCCGACTTCTCCGCCTAAGGTTCCCATTCCTACAAATTCCTTGGCATCTCCGTTTATCTTTACAGAAGTTTTTTCCACTCTTACCAGGGCATCTTTAGTTAAAGAGCCGATTCCGACTCCCTTAGATACAGAGAGTTCAGCCTCGAATGCACAACTCTTAACAAGGCAATCCGTATGTCCTTCAAGATTACCCACACCAACACTTTTTATACCGTTAAGTGTGATTCCGAACTGACCGCCTTTAATTTTTATTACTCCTCCAAGACCGGAACCGATTCCGACTCCGTTGGTTCCGTATCCGTATATGTTAAGCTTTCCGGCATGTAAAAATCTCAGTTCGCCATGTCGGGATTTCATATCATTTCCTATGCCGAAATAGTCTTTACTATTCAGCGTAATGGTCATATTTCCATTTCCTTCAAGCGTAAATTTTGACGACTCCGGAACCATGATTCCGGCATTATCAAGAATATTATCACCCTCAATAGCCAACACAAGCTCTGCATGCTCGCCAACCTCTATACATGGTCTGTTCTTAACGTTTGAAAGATAAACATTTTCCAGTGTTACTCTTCCGGAATACCTCGGCTCGATCCTGATATGGATATCAGTTTTATGAGATGGCATGCCAACAATCGTTACATCATTATATACCATGCCTTCGCGGCCGATAACGATATCGGTGCATCCATCATTTGAAAGGTTGAGAAGTGAAATTCTGTTAGTCTTTCCGGCAACATAGATGCTCTTCACCTTACCGTCGCTTCTTTCCTGATGATATGATTTGATCTCGCTTATCTTTTTCTCATCTATGTGTTCCAAAAAATTCTCTGCAGGTTTCGCAGTATAATATCCCTGGATAAGATCAACTCCCAAATGAATTACCGTTCTCAATTCTTCGGATGTTTCAACGCCTTCTGCCAGAGCCTTGATTCCGTTATCATGGCAGAAGTTAATGATCTCTCTTACAAAATGCTCCTTCTGCGGCTTATTTTGAATATCACTCAAAAGGCTTCTGTCAATCTTAACGTAATTCGGAACATATCTAAGCAGGTTACTGACATTTGAATATCCCGTACCATAATCATCTATGGCAATCTCGATATTATTTCTCTCATAGAATTCCTTGAGATTATCAAGTTCTTCTTCCGAAAGTTCAGCTTCTTCAGTAAGTTCCACAACAACGGTGTCACAATGCTCGGAAAGATTTTTCTCAAGTTCGTCAATATCTTTGACACTTATGCCCGGAATACTGTTGATAAATATCTTGGCACCATTTATTTTTTGTTTACTTTTTTCAATAATATTAAGAACATTTCTGAACGTAGCAGTCTCAACATCCGACAACCTGTCCATCATACCGGCAAACTTAAGGATAACCAGTGGCGGTATAGGTTCTCTGGTTGTAGAACGCATCAATGCTTCATAAGAATAGATGCTTCCGTCCACAGCGCTTACTATCGGCTGGAAGTTATATTTTAGAAGATTATTATCAAGTATATCTTTGACTGTCTCGTATTTCTTCTTATCATCAGTACTTAGATTCTCATAGACCTCGCTGGTCTTCATGAACTTACCGGTTCTGAGCTTATAGATCTGCTCCTTGACCATATCCATGGTACTGTGTCGCCTCAGAACCTCAAGACCTCCGGAAACTAAATTGATCCATCTGCGATAATTCTCGTCATAGGTTTTGGGTTTGTTGCAGAAACCGACCACTGCATAACCAAAGCATCTGTCTTCAAAAAATACAGGATTGAAATAATAAATATATGGCTCATCTTTTCGCACATAGATATCAGGAAGCATTTCTGACGTCTCGAATGTATCATCCATGCTTACGAGGTTGTCGAGATTATTCCTGTTATATCTTATGGCATGTACCATTTTCTTCGGATAGCCTTCATTTTTAGGTATATAAACCTCATTTTGATTAAGATATTTGAGGCTGCTTACAAGACAAAGATGGAAACAGTCAGCATCTTTTATCTGATAAGCATATGAATATACAGAACTGATGTAATCATTTATATTGGTTTGAAGCAGCAGATTCTCGAACATGGTATTATTTACAGACTCAAATCCTTCCGAGGAAATGTCTGTATCCCACTCATCTCTCTTCAAATTGTATGTAGGCATATTTTTATTGAAGCAGCCACAGCTCTCTCCGAAAAGGGCCCGGGATTTTCCCTCAAATTTTCTGAGTAATCTCTTTGCTTTAAGATCAAAAAGACATTCAACCGAAAATGCACCAAGCTCCGACGCCGGTGAAAGATATGAAGTAAGGCTCCTAGGACTTGTCTGTCCCTCTATAATAGAATCCGCACCTACAATCAAAATGTCTTCCGGCACTCTGTAACCTCTGTCAGTCAGTGCCTTACAAAGCCCTATAGCCATCTGATCATTTGCACAGATAATGGCTTCCGGAAGCGGTTTGTTGCTGTTTATAAGAGAAAGCAAGCACTGTTCACCACTGGTATACCAGAAATCACCTTCGATGATCCTGTCATCCGTAACATTTAATTTATGACTTCTCATGGATTCAAGAAATGCAGAAAGCCTTTCATTTGAATGTCGGTGCCAGCTTTTTCCCGCAAGAAATGCAATGTCTTTGACACCGTGATCTTCAATCAGATGATTCGTAAGTTGAACCATAGGATCATAACCATTTATATATACACTCTTAAAGTACTTACTTTCTTTATCAACAACCAGTACAGGTTTATCATATGTATCTTTAATACGCTGCTCCAGTTCTTCGGCAGCATCCTCCGATTGTATCGTATCCTTCAGAATAACAATCCCATCAAAAAAATCAGGATTAGCCAACGTGAAAATATTGGAATCCCCCTTTTCACGCGAGGCTGTATCCTGATACTTTTTAAACATAGAAAACACACAGACATCCATTCCGAATTCGAATGCCTCTTTTGCAAACCCTTCTATAAATCTTCTCTGAAAATCTTCCTCCGGCTGTCCAACAAAGAGAGCTAATCTTTTTCTACCACCCATACACAACTCTCCCTATGAAATACATTATATATCAACCCCAAAAGCCGTTCCCCTTCGGCTAAATAATACTACCTATACTATATAATATTTTTCACTTTTATTCAACCGCCAGCACTTAGGTTTTATCCCAAATTGCCGAATTTTGTGGTATTCCGAGTAAGACCTCTTTAAGTTATAACATTCCGCTTGCAAGGCTGTAAAAAGCTATAGCAAGCACTATCGCCGCATTAAGAAGCGCCCACCATCCGCTTATATCTTTTTTATCGACATAATTAGGTGCCTTGTAATCTATATGATTTATAAACCGGTGCATTTCATCTATTGTATTTTTGTTTATACTTTTTACAAGTTCATTAACTTGTAACTGCTCTTCTTTCGTATGAAACAGAGCTGTTCTGCTTTTATCGATCTTTTCAAATTCACCGAAAAGTCTTTCGTAATCACTTAATTTTCTTTTGAGAAATTCTCTCTCATCATTAATATTAATGGTGTGATATTTATCTCTGGCATCGTCCCATTTTTTTGCCTTCCCCGTATAAAGAAAGTACATATAACACTGCTTAAGAAAATTTATCGAGCATGGCAAAAGAATACATACGGTTACTAAGAATACAAAAAACATAAGTATTACATGAATTACCGCCAGTATTGATCTCCATGTTGTAATAAGTTCCGGAGCTCTGAAAAAAAGCATTTCCACTATAATATATAATGCATAAACCGCTATGCATATCCCAACATATATTGCGGAAGTTCTCATTCCTGAAACAACTTCTTTTTCTCTGGTAAATGTTGTCTCATACTGAAATTCATACTCATCCTTGACATGTCTTGCTCGAGAATACAGGCTGACGACTTCCGTGTCATCAATGCCTGCATCATCGAAGTAATAAACATTTTCAGAACTTTTCAGAATCTTATCAATCTCCTCCGGATCACCTTTTAACTGTAACCCCATTTAGATTAAAATTCCTCCGTAATATCGAGTGAATGATTAAGATTAAGTTCACGACATGCTTCTATAAATTTATCGAGAGGAACACCATTTGCCTGCTTATTTCCTCTGATATTGATTGAAACAGTTCCTTCTTCAGCTTCCTTATCACCGAGAACAAGGATGTATGGCTCCTTATATTTCTTGAATCCCTTGATCTTGTTCTTCATATTTTCATCAGAGTAATCAGCTTCAACTCTTACTCCTGCTGCACGAAGAGCCTTCTCAACTTTCTTTGCATATTCATTATGCTCTTCTCTGATAGGAACGATTCCTACCTGATATGGTGAAAGCCAGAATGGGAATGCACCCTTGAAGTTCTCGATAAGTATACCGATGAATCTTTCAAATGAACCAAAGATAGCTCTGTGGATCATAACAGGTCTCTTCTGTGTTCCGTCTGCTGCAATATATTTAAGATCAAAGTTAAGCGGAAGCTGGAAGTCAAGCTGAATAGTACCCATCTGCCACTCACGTCCAAGACAGTCCTTCATCTTAAGGTCGATCTTAGGACCATAAAATGCTCCGTCGCCTTCATTTATCTCATAATTTCCTTCGCCGTATTTCTTATCAAGAATACGCTTTAATGATGCTTCGGCAGCATCCCAGAGTTCAGGTGAACCCATGAAATCTTCAGGTCTTGTAGAAAGCTCTGCTGCATATGTAAGACCAAATGTTTCATAGATATATTTTGCGATATCCATGATATCTCCGATTTCAGATTCGATCATTTCTTCTGTAAGGAATGTATGATCATCGTCCTGATGGAACATCTGTACACGGAAAAGACCATTTAACTCACCGCTCTTCTCACGTCTATGAATAACCTGTGTCTCGCTGTATCTGATCGGAAGTTCCTTATAGCTGTGAAGTCCGTTCTTATATACGTTGATAGCATTTGGGCAGTTCATAGGCTTGATAGCGTACTGAACATCTGTATCTATAACTTCTTTATCTGTCTCTTCATCAACATTTGCTGTTGTTACAAGGAACATATTTTCCTTATAATGTCCCCAATGTCCTGATGTCTCCCAAAGTCTCTTGTGGTTGATCACAGGTGCAAGGATTTCCTGATAACCATGCTCTTCATGAATTCCTCTCCAGAACTGAAGCATAGCATTGTAAAGCTTGAAACCTCTTGGAAGCCAGTATGGCATACCCGGTGCAGACTCATCGAACATGAAAAGTTCCTGCTCAGGTCCGATCTTCTTGTGGTCGCGCTCCATAGCTTCTTTAATAAATGCAAGATGCTCTTTAAGTGCATTCTTGTCAGGATATACATAAACATAAATTCTCTGAAGCTGATCAAGCTTTTCATTTCCTCTCCAGTAAGCACCTGAAACAGACTTAACCTGGAAAGCAACATTCATAAGTTCCTCTGAATTAAATACATGAGGTCCGCGGCAAAGATCTACATAATCATCACCTGTGTAGTAGATTGTAAGAAGTTCATCTTCAGGAAGATCTTTAATGATCTCATACTTGAACTTCTGATCCTTGAACATTGAAAGAGCTGCATCTCTGCTGATCTCCTCACGACGGAAATCCTCACGACGCTTAATGATCTCTCTCATTTTATCTTCAATAGTCTTGTAATCATCTTTAGTTACTGTTCTTGGAAGTACAAAATCATAGTACATTCCATCATCAATCTGTGGTCCAATAGCATACTGTACATTTTCCTTGCCGAAAATCTCGATAACAGCTTTTGCAAGGATATGTGCCATCGAATGGCGGTAGTTAGCGAGGAAATATTCTCTGTATTCCTCTTTAGACATATCTTCTCTTGACATATTTTTCTCTCCTTTATAATAATTTTTTACAATGTTTTTCATCTGATAAATCATTTCATGATTTATCAACAAAACCCGGTTAACCATTCGATAAATCATGAAAGGTTTTTTCATCCGGTTAATCATTCGATAAATCATTTCATGATTTATCAACAAAACCCAGTTAAGCATTCGATAAATCATTTCATGATTTATCGAATGTCGCACGCTCGTCAAATACATGCCCCTTCGGGACATGTACACCCTCTAAAGAAGCAAGTCCTTTCATGCAAGCATGAGGCCTTTCTTCTTTAGAGGGAGCACATGCTGCGCATGTGCTTGACTCGCTCAGTACGCAAAAAGCGTCCCTCACATTACGTTAGTAATGCAAGGGACGCATAATATTCTCGTGCGCGGTTCCACCCGACTTATCCGGATGATCTTCTGTGTATTTATCTACTGTAAACATCTGTCAATGTTCAAAGTTCTTCATAATAGAATCATCAAACCGAATCTCTCATTATGATTATAACGGAATCACCGTACCTGTTTGCAGGTCTCTCCGAGGTAGTTTTCGCGAAGGCTACTCAGCCGGGTGTTTACAGCACATTTTATCTTCATCCGATTATAATCCGAATGATCAATAAAAAGACACCATTCTCTGTGACATTTCACACAACCTACTCTTCTCATCAACGATTTAAATATGTGTTTAATGAATTATAGACTACATCATTATAAATGTAAAGCGAAAAATCCTCTGTTAATTATAAAATATATTATCCCTTCCAACAGTTTTATGTTATATTAATTTTACGACTTATGTTCGATATTTATTTGTTCTAAGGAGGATAATTATGGCAAATCCATATTTACCAAAATGGGAATATATTCCTGACGGAGAACCACGTGTTTTCGGAGACAGAATTTATATTTACGGTTCTCATGACAAAGCAGGAAACGGAGAATTCTGCGACTGTGTATTAAAGTGCTGGAGTGCACCTGTAACAAATCCAAATGAGTGGGTATGTCATGGTGATATTTTCAGAGTTGGAAAAACAAGAGATTATGATTCTGATACAGATTATACAACAGATAATTCTAAACTTTTCGCACCAGACGTTATTGAAAAAGACGGAAAATACTATCTTTATGCATATATAGAAGGACAGAACGGCTGTGTTGCAGTAAGCGACAGACCTGAAGGACCTTTCAAGTTCCTTTCACAGACAAAGTGCAATACCCCGGGTGCATTCAATGACGGTATCTTCATCGATCCTGCTGTATTCGTTGATGATGACGGAAGAGCTTATATTTACTGCGGTTATCTTAAGTCAGAATTAGCAGAACTTAATGCTGATAATATGTATGAAGTCATCGATGGTACTATCATCAAAGATTTCATCCCATCTGAAGTAGATGCAGAAGCCGGATTCGATACAAATGAAAAGTTATTCTTCGAAGCAGCTTCTATGCGTAAGATTGGCGATACATATTACATGATCTACTCACCTAATGATTGTCCTAAGCTTGCTTATGCAACATCTGACAGCCCAACAGGCCCATTCAAATTCAGAGGATTCATCATTGACAGTGGTGCTGATTATCCTGGTGGAAATGATCACGGTTCAATAATGAACGTCAACGGACAGTGGTATGTCTTCTATCACAGAATGACAAACGGAACTATCATGTCAAGACGCGGATGTGTTGAAAAGATTGAAATCCTTCCTGACGGATCTATCCCAATGGTAGAAACAACATGTCTCGGTTTTGAAAATGCGCTTAATCCTTACCAGATTACAGATGCAGATCTTGCATGTGTTCTTACAGGCGGTGCATTTATCTCAGAGAGAAATGTATTCTCACGTTTCATCAGAAATATCACAGACGAAACAATTATCGGATATAGATATTTTGATTTCGGTGAAGATTTCGGAAGCAAGACAATGGAATTCGCAGCTAAAGTTCGCGGTCTTGGCGGAGACTGCAGAATGAATATCTATATCGATGGTGTAGATTCCGCTGATAAGCTTACTACAGTTAAGACAGTTGGTAAGAAGATTGGAAGCATCACAATCGGACATGATGATGAAGTTATTACAGAAGTTGTTGAAGCCGTAACAGGTGTTCATGCTGTTTACTTCACAATCGAAACAGATTACTCAGGATGGATGGCTGATTACTTCAAGGGAAGACCACTCTTTGAACTTGAAAGCTTCGTATTTATGAAATAATTTTCTGAATAATAAATACTAAAAAACGAGTCAGATAATAGTATCAATTAAACTATTATTTGACTCGTATTTTTTAAAAACTAAGTCTCATTTGGTACCAGACTGCTCCACCATGGACAGAACCTGAAATACCTTCATTCTGAAAACCAAATCTTTCATAAAATCCAATAAGTTCTTTCTTGCACGTAAGAACAAGCCCTTTTCTTCCTTCTTCTTTTGCCTGCTCTATGCATGCTCTCATTGCAAGTGAAGCAATGCCCTGATGCTGAAAATCCGGATGAGTTTCTACGCCGAATATCATTTTCCATGAACCGTTAATGTCATGAAAACCTGTATCTGCATACATTTCATCTGTGAGATTTTCTTCTTTTGTTATGGGGCCGTTAACAAGACCTATAACTTTTCCTGAGTCCTTTGTCTCTTCATCTAAAACCTCTACCACAAGAAATTGTTCACTGTAACTTTCAAGACGCTTTATAAATGTATCCCTATCAGCGGCTTCAGCTTCAGGAAAACAGCTTCTTTCGAGCTCGGCAAGAACTTTATCGTCACCGATCTTTGCTTTTCTGATAGATATCTTATTACTCATAATTTTGTAGACTCACTCTCTATATATTTTGGAAATAAAACTGCCTTCTTACGATAGGCTGCACTGTCCTTACAGATTATCATATAAATCTTCGGTTAATGTCAGGCTTCCTCTGTAACCGGTGTAAGTCCTGTTGAAAATAAGTCTCTCATTAATAGGAAATGCTCCTGTGATAAACTGTATTTCCTTCTCTAATGCAACTTCACGCTCATTGCTGCTTCCCACGATAAGAGTGATCTCTTTCTCTTCATTTCGTATTGCCTGATTTATCTCATACTGATCGGTAAGGAATAAAACCTTAGGTGGAACAGCATATTCAAGATCATTTATCTGTTCTATAATTCTGTCTTTATCTTCCTGTCTGTAAATAGGTTCTGAAATGATGACCAGAACAGGTGTAAAGCTGTAATCATTTGCAAGATATCTGGTGAAACCAACGGCGCTATTTGCATCGGAAACAACCGCAAATCTCTTCCAGCTTACTACGCCAATAGCCTGAGCAAGATAGTTATATACATACTTTTCTTCCTCTTCGATAACTCTATCAACAAGTGCTTTATCCAGATTTAACGCTTCAGCAACTTCTCTTACAAAACGAGTTGTATCTGTTGCACCTATAAAAAGTCCCGGAATTCTTATGCTTGGAACCCCAAACTTATCTTCATATTTCTTAGCAGGTCCCTTAAATAACCATGGATTTACAATTATATTGAGGGCAGCCCCCGAACTTTTACGTATTGTATCTATTCCCTGTTCTTTAGTGAAAAATGTATTTACCTCAAGACCAAGCTTAGAAAGTATTCTGTCTATCTCCTCAAGTGTTCCGCTCCAGAACGGATCATGATAAGGAATAATACCGAATATATTTACAAGCTTATCATTTTTAGGGACACCTTCCTCTACCACCTGATCGATGAGAGTATTCCAAACTGTTTCATAGCCAAGATTACTGTCTCCTGTAAATCCCGGAGTTTCTATAGGATATACCGGAATTCCTTTTTCCTGAAATTCACTTGTGACACTTACTATATCATCACCGATGATGCCGGCTGTACATCCTGTTAAGACAAAATATGCTTCCGCATCAATTATATCAACTGCTCCCTGAATTGTAGTTCTTAACTTATTTACACCGCCAAAAACTACCTCTTTCTCCAACATATTGCTTGAAGGAATGGACACACTGCTGACAAAACATGAACTCTTATGTCCGGACTGACCTTGATCTGATGCTGTACTCTGCATGCAGCATCCCGGTCCCGAATGATATATCGGACAAACTTTATGGATTGCACCAAGCACTGAATTTATACCTGCAAGAACACATCCACCCTTAGGATTTTCCATTATCTGTGACATATCATTCTCCTCCTTCCGTAATATATTTAAATGCATCTTCTTCGTACCATGAATCTTTATATGGTAACTTAACATGCGCTGCTAACTTTTTGTTGAATCCCGGATTCTGGAGCTGATCGGCTATCTTATTTCCAAGGAATAAAAGTCCGTCATAACCCATAGTCGGGCGCTTTCCGTCAAGTACATGTGTTGTCGGAATACCAAGCTTTGCAGCCCATTCCGGAACACCGATAAATGCATCCGGTTTTAACTTATTAATAAGATTAACCTGTTCAAATGGCTGCATGTTTGCTATATCAACAACAAAATTCTTATGAATTCCGTTTAAGTATTCTATATCCACCTGAGCATCCGCATCATATGTAGGTGTCTCAAGTCCGACAAGTTCCATTCCGAAATCATCTATAAGAGCAGCCGCTGCAAATGAACGTCCTGTACCACCGCAGATGAAAACTCTTGTGCCCTGAAGTCTCTCTCTAAGTTCCTTAACAAGAGGCTCAATTCTCTCATGTTCTTTAGCGATTATTGCTTCAACCTCTTCTTCTTTGCCAAGTACTTTTGCAATTCCGCGGTACCATTTATCTGTATTTCTGATTCCGATAGGCATAACTGTATGTGAGTAAGGTATTCCGTAATCCTCCCAGAGAGTATTCATGAATTCATCTGCAAATACTTTACAAATAGATGTTGATGCCTCCGCTGCAGGAATCTTCTTGATCTTCTCAAGAGAGCTGTAAAATGGAATATAATTTACCTTTACACCCAGTAAATTAAGCATTCTCTCCATTTCCCTCTGGTCAGCATAACTTACGGTTGTTGGAGCAAAAAGATTTACAAGTCCTTTTTCCTTCTCAACCTTTTCATGCTTTAAAATATATTTATTTATAGAAATAAATGCCGCATCAAATCCTGAAGCACAGATCTTCGACTTAAATCCTTCGCAATGAATAGGGACTATAAGTGTATTCGGATATTCATTCTGAAGGTCGGCGCAGATTGCATCTATATCATCACCGATAATTCCGGATGCACATGAAGCATATACAAAAGCAAGCTTTGGATTATATCTTTCAACTGCTTTCTGCACTGAATCGCGAAGCTTTTGCTCACCACCGAAAACTACGCTTTTCTGATCTATATTTGTTACTATAAGTCTTGGATTCTTTATATTCTTGATGCCTCTATGCGCCTGGCCGACTCTGTACATATCAACGGCCATTATCGCACATCCAACGCATCCCTGTGGAGAATGCGAGATAAAAACTGAATCCTCCAAAGACATAAGGGCTGCCATACTGTTGATCTGCTGACACTGTAAACCCTGTGCAAAGCTTCTGTCAGCTCTTTTCAGACATCCTTTTTTGAAATTTTCTTCTACTTCTTTGCCGGTGGTTCCAAGATCGTTAATCCTTCCCGGTTTACTCTCTCGAACCCCTGAATAACGTACTTCAGACATATTTCGTTTCTCCATATAATATCAAACCAAATTGTTACACTCAGATGTTATCATGACTTAAGCATTTTAGGATAATTCCAACTTTCTATCATTCGTTATAAGTTTTTCTAATATCAAATACATTTATATTTCTATAACACACAGAGGAATTTATATATTAATATGAAATATATACTTGATTTTTAAAGTCAAACACAGATAATTATAGTAATGACCGCTATTTATCAAGAGATCAAAACCGGTCGTAAATGATAACCGGTCATAAATGATAATCGGTCGTAAATGATAATCAGTCATAAATGATAACCGGTCGTAAATGATAAACCGATCAATACAATTTCTCATTTAACAGATCAAAGATCAAAAATACGTATATTCACATAAATGCAGGAGGAAATCATGATTCTGAATATTAAAGATAAGCAGAAATGTACATTCGATGCAGTAAGTCTTGGAGAAGTTATGTTACGACTTGATCCGGGCGAAGGAAGGATCAGAACCACCAGAGAATTCAAAGTTTGGGAAGGCGGCGGAGAATATAATGTAATCCGTGGTCTCAGAAGATGCTTCGGTCTTAAAACAGCAGTTATTACTGCATTTGCCGATAATGAAGTCGGTAAACTTATGGAAGACCTCATCCTTCAAGGAGGTGTTGATACTTCGCTTATTAAATGGATGAAGACAGACGGAATCGGAAGAGTTTGCAGAAACGGACTTAATTTTACTGAACGAGGCTTTGGTATAAGAGGTGCCGTCGGATGTTCAGACAGAGCCAATACAGCAATCTCAAAGGCCACTCCTGCCGATCTTGATTTTGAATATATTTTTGGAGAACTCGGTGTAAGATGGCTTCATACCGGCGGGATTTATGCAGCTCTCTCGGAGCAGAGTTCGGAAACCGTTATCAAGGCTATTAAAACTGCGAAGAAATACGGAACCATCGTATCCTACGATCTGAATTACCGTCCTTCAATGTGGAGTGCCATCGGCGGTAAAGAAAAGGCACAGGAAGTAAATAAAGAAATAGCAAAATACGTTGATGTTATGATCGGAAATGAAGAAGATTTCACTGCCTGCCTTGGTTTTGAGATAGAAGGTAATGATGCCGATCTTAAGACACTTAATCTTGACGGTTACAAAAAAATGATAAATGAAGCAGCTAAAACTTATCCTAACTTCAAGGTGGTTGCCACAACCCTCAGAACAGTTAAAACTGCTACAGTTAACGACTGGAGCGCTATATGCTGGGCTGATGGTGAGATTTATAAAGCCTCTCAGTACGATAACCTTGAAATCCTGGACAGAGTTGGCGGCGGCGATTCATTTGCCTCAGGCCTCATCTTTGGACTTATGGAGACAGGTGATCCTGAAAAGGCAGTAAATTACGGAGCAGCTCATGGCGCACTTGCTATGACAACTCCGGGCGATACAACAATGGCAAGCCGTTCAGAGGTAGAAGCTATAATGAATGGCGCAGGTGCCAGAGTTAAACGATAAAATAGCAGTGGTGAAAATAATATGACACTCAAAGAACTTGAAAAAGGAAAAACTGCAATAATTAAAAGTGTCGGTGGAGATGGTGCATTACGTCAGCATTTCCTGGATATGGGCGTGATTCCCGGTGTTGAGATCACTCTCGTGAAACTTGCTCCTATGGGAGACCCGATGGAATTCAGACTCCATGGATATGAACTCACACTCCGACTTGATGATGCAGCAAATATTGAGATTGATCCTGCACCTGAAAACAGTGAAAAACTCAAGGTCAAAAAGATCAACACTTCTTATAAACACCATCCCGGTTTTGGTGAAAGCGGGATTTATTGCCAGAGAAATCATAACAATCCTTTGCCTGAAGGAACAACTCTTTCCTTCGCCCTTGCCGGAAATCAGAACAGCGGTAAAACAACTCTTTTCAATCAGCTTACCGGTTCAAATCAGCATGTAGGAAACTTTCCCGGCGTAACCGTTGACAGAAAAAGCGGTGTTATCAAAGGACATAAAAATACTGAAGTTGTCGACCTTCCGGGAATTTACTCATTATCTCCTTATACCGAAGAAGAAATAGTTTCAAGACAGTATATTATAGGAGATAAACCAAAAGGGATAATCAACATCGTAGATGCAACAAACATTGAAAGAAACCTCTACCTTACCATGCAGCTTATTGAGCTTGACGTTCCTATGGTCCTCGCTCTCAATATGATGGATGAAATGCGTGGAAATGGCGGTTCAGTCAATATAAATGCTATGGAAACCCTCCTCGGCATTCCGGTGGTACCGATATCAGCTTCCAAAAATGAAGGTGTAGATGAACTGATAAATCACTCTCTTCATACGGCGAAATATCAGGAATGTCCGGGCAATAAGGATTTCTGTGATGAGACCGATCATGGCGGAGCTGTTCACAGATGCATCCACGGCATAATGACTCTTATAGAAGATCATGCCAAAAATGCTGATATACCTATAAGATTCGCTGCAAATAAAATAATAGAAGGCGACGCCAGAGTTATTGATTCTCTAAATCTTTCCGAAAATGAGAAAGAAATGATCGAGCATATAATCCTTCAAATGGAGGAAGAAAGAGGTCTCGACAGATCAGCTGCAATAGCAGATATGCGTTTCTCATTTATAGATAAACTTGTAAGAGAAACCGTTGTAAAACCCAGCGAAAGTAAGGAAAGAGAAAGAAGCGAAAAGATTGATAGAATACTGACCGGTAAATTTACCGCTCTGCCTGCATTTATACTGATCATGGGACTTATCTCATATCTGACATTTAATGTAATAGGCGTTTGGATGCAGGACGGTCTGGAAAATCTGATCACATTTCTGACAGATAAAATGGACGGCTTCCTGACTACGGTTAAGGTAAATGAAGTTCTTCATTCCCTTATAATAAATGGTATTTTTCAGGGAATAGGAAGCGTTTTAAGTTTCATCCCTATCATTTTACTGCTGTTCTTCTTCCTGTCTCTTCTTGAAGATACGGGATATATGGCAAGAGTAGCATTTGTGATGGACAGACCATTTAGAAAGCTTGGTCTTTCAGGAAGAAGTATCGTTCCTCTTCTCGTAGGATTCGGATGTTCCGTTCCGGGCGTTATGTCCAGCAGAACACTCCCTTCGGAGCGAGACAGAAAAATGACTATTATGCTGATACCATTTATGAGCTGTACAGCAAAATATCCTATTTACGGATTTTTTGCAGCGGCATTCTTCCCGGGTAAAACAGCTCTGATAGTACTTCTTCTTTATATTATAGGAATTGTGGTCGGTATAATTACTGCTGTCATTTGCAAGAAGACTGTATTTAAAGGCGAGGCGGTTCCTTTCGTTATGGAGCTTCCTAACTACCGTATGCCCGGACTTAAGAATGTTGGACAACTTCTTTGGGAAAAGGCAAAAGACTTCCTTACAAGAGCATTTACGGTTATATTTGTGGCAACCATAGCTATATGGTTCCTTCAGACATTCAATGCTCATCTCGGCCTTGTTAAAACGCCTGAGCACAGCATCCTTGCGCATATAGCCGGTATCATTGCTCCTATATTTAAACCTCTTGGATTCGGAAGCTGGATGATAGTTACCGCGCTTATCACAGGCTTTATGGCCAAAGAAAGTGTTGTATCAACCATAACCATTCTTACAGGAGGAACAGTAGCAGGACTCCTTAGTCCGCTTGCTGCATTTTCACTGCTTGTATTCTGCCTCTTATACACACCTTGCGTTGCAGCTATTGCATCAGTTAAAAGAGAGCTTGGTGTGCGTTGGGCACTTATAATGATAGTAATGCAGTGTTCTATAGCATGGATCATTTCATTTATGATTTACAGTATAGGAAACCTTTTATGAAAATAAAAACCATTTCTGAAGAACTTAAGAGAATATACGGACAAAAGATTTATAAACTGTCCTTACAAAGTGGTTGCAGCTGCCCTAACCGTGACGGAACTGTCGGTTTGGGCGGCTGTTCTTTCTGCTCTATGGGTGGATCCGGCGACTTTGCTTCAAAGGTCGATTCCATAGATAAGCAGATTGAAGAAGCAAGAGCAAGAGTTGATAATAAAATGTCCGGCGTCGATCCGACAGAAAGAAAATATATCGCATACTTTCAGTCTTTTACCAACACATATGGCGATTTTCAGCATCTTAAAGAGCTTTTTACAGCAACCATAAATCGTCCGGAAATAGTTATACTTTCCATCGGCACGAGGCCTGATTCCATTACAGATGAAATGTTTTTACTTCTGGAAAAACTAAATAAGATAAAACCTGTATGGATAGAACTCGGTCTTCAGACTGTGCACGAGAGAACTGCTGAGCGTATTAATCGCTGCTACCCTCTCAGTACATTTGAAAATACTTATTTACGTCTTAAAAAGTGCGGTATCACAGTTATAACCCATGTAATCCTCGGACTTCCCGGAGAGACTCATGAAGATATGTATGAAACCGTACGTTATCTTTCTAACTTAAATCCGCCACTTGACGGAATCAAACTTCAACTTCTTCATATACTAAAAGATACCCGTCTTTACGACGAGTATCAGGAAAATCCATTTCATATAATGACACTTCCGGAATATACGGAAGTTCTTTTGGAGTGCCTTCGTATACTCCCTGAAGAAACCATAATTCACAGGCTTACCGGTGACGGTCCCAAAAAACTTCTTGTTGAGCCTTCATGGAGCGCCAACAAAAAAGTTGTGATGAATACCATTAATAAAGCACTTCGTGAAAATGGTTTTATATAGATAAATTTCTATATACAGATTATATAATTATGTTTTAGGAAATATATTATGCAATTGTCTTTGGGGAAACATCTTATGTTTGAATCACTCAGAAATTGTCAGAATTAATTGATAAGATAATAGACACAAAAAAAAGGCCAAAAACCTTGTCTACACAAAGTCCTCAGCCCTCCTGCGTGGGCCGCCGGGGGCTCGAACCCCGCACACCCTGATTAAGAGTCAGGTGCTCTACCAAATGAGCTAGCGGCCCAGATAAGTGTTCGTGTTGTTTGCTGAACACTTAAAGAAGTATATTATATAAAATACAGAATTGCAATCATTTTTTTATAATTTTTTTCATTTCAGCATCTTGCACAAGACACGTTACTTTTTTTGTGCAACCAGTCTACAAATTGGATTACCAAGCTCTGAGAATTTCTTCTCATATTCTGTCATTACATTTCCTTCATTATACTCAGACTTGTGAAGATCTCTTGTGAAATTAAGAAGCTTCCATTCAGCTGCTTCAACTTCCTCCAGTGAGAAATTAAAAAGCGGAACATTGTCTGTCTTAAAAGTTATACCGCCACCATCAGGAAGTATTTCTTCATATCTCTTTAAAAACTGTCTTGAAGTAAGTCTTCTTTTTGCATGTCTGTCCTTTGGCCATGGATCGGAAAAATTAAGATAGATATATGCGACCTCACCCTTATCGAAAACATTTCCGATATATTCCGCATCCATTCTTATGAAGTATAAGTTCTTCATAAGCGGTTCCTGCTCTCTTTTCTCGATAGCCCTTATAAGAACACTCGAATACTTTTCTATGCCGATATAATTGATATCAGGGTTTCTGCGGGCCATTTCCATGATAAACTGACCCTTACCCATACCGATCTCGATATGTATCGGATTGTTGTTACCAAAAAGCTCGTGCCATTTTCCCTTCATTGACTCTTCATTTTTTATAGTATATTCGCTCTCTGCGATCGCTTCTCTGGATCCGGGAACATTTTTTAATCTCATTTAATTCCTCCAACTGTTATAAATACAAATTACTGTACCAATGATATGAGTGTCATAAGGTTTATACGCTCTTCCTACAAACAGGAACGCATTTATACTTTTGACACCTATGTCATACTAATATAATATTCATAAAATACGTTATACTAGTATATACAAGTAAATGCTCTTTCGCAACGGGATTTTAAACAGTATTTTAATCAAGATTTTAAACAGGATGTTAAACAGTATTTTATCCTTGTTTTTTAAGTAGAACTGGGGCATAATAAATGCATATTGTGGTGATTTATGCCATTTTATAATTTTGAATTTTCCAAGTTTATTAAAATGAATCATATACATATTAGAAAAAATAGATTAATTACATACATTTTATGTTTAGTTATCATGTTCGGAAGCTTTATTTTTTATGCTGCCGGACCTATTGGCGTTGTACGTGCCGCAGAGGATACAGCAACACCTTCGGATGCCGAAAAAGGCGATAAAAAAAAGGAAATAAAGAAAGTTGACCCGCCTAAAGTTAAGGCTGCGTCAGCAATCGTGATGGATATAGATGCAGGCAAGATTTTATTTGAAAAGGACTCGCACCAGAAGCATTATCCTGCAAGTATTGCGAAGCTTATGACTGCATTTATTGCTGTTGAAAAAGGTGATCTTAAAAGCACAGTGACTATGTCAAATAATGCCGTTGATAAAACACCTTCCGACAGCATGAATCTTGCGCTTACCTATGGTGAGCAGCTTACCTTGAAAGATGCTTTATACGGAATGCTTCTTAGTTCAGCAAATGAAGCAGCCTATGCCGTTGCAGAACATGTGGGCGGAGACCTCAATTCATTTTGCGGAATGATGAATGATAAAGCCTCTTCTCTCGGATGCGAAAATACTCATTTTTCAAATGCCAGCGGACTTCATGATAAGGATACTTATACAACAGCTTACGATATGGCGCTCATTTGCTGTGCTGCCTATTCATTTCCTGACTTTAAGAATATCCTTTCAACTCCGACTTACACAATTCCTGCAACCAATAAGAATACAGAACGTGTTCTTTGGAATGGTGATGATATGATCTTCGAATCCAGTGAATATTATTACCCGTATGCAGTTTGCGGTAAAACCGGATACACACCGGAGGCAAATGCAACTCTTGTTACTTATGCAGAGAAGAATGACCGCCGTCTGGTATGCGTCCTTATGGATGTTCCCTCAACTTCTGAGGCATATGAAGACACTACAAATTTGCTGAATTATTGTTTTGAAAATTTTCATATATTTAAGCCTCTTGAGAACTTCAGCTTTGATAAGATAGAGATTGATTCGCCATTACTGAATAATTACTATACGTCCCTTAATCATAAGCTTCCTAATCTTTCAACAGATAAGGAATATACTGTTTATGCAGGGACTCATATAACAGCTGATAATATCGATAAAAAAGTTATCATTTACGACAATCCTGATTCGAAGATTGCCGGAAAGATAGAGCTTTCTTATGAAGGCGAGAATTACGGTGAAGTCGATATCATCAATAACGACTATACAGACAATTCATCTAAGACCGTGACGGAGATAATTAACAAAACCAAGAAATCAGGTTTCACATTTCATTGGTACTATGTGATAATGCTTGCAATCGCCGTTATCATGGTCATACTTTTAATAGAAATACATAAGCTTCAGCAGAGGCGTTTGGACAGAAAAAACATTCATTCCTACCCTCTCATCAGACATGCTGCACCTAAAAAGTCTGCAAACAATAATAAGGAAAAAAGTGCTGCAGATTCAGAAAATGCACCAGCCGGCAGTGATGAGAAAAATGTTGCAGATTCTGAAAATACGTCAGCCGGCAGTGATGAGAAAAACGCTGCTGATTCTGAAAATGTTTCAAACGTAAGTAAGAAGCAAAACGTTGCCGTTTCTGGAAATATGTCAGCCGGAAATAAAAAGAAAAAAACCGGTAAAACGCCAAATAATTCTTCAGAAAAAAATACCGGCAAAAAGAGTAACCCTCTAACAGATGGTATTTCCATTAAGAAAAACAATAAATAAGACGCATAATACTTTGAATTTAGAAAGGACATCAAGGATGGATAAGGATAAACTTTTAGAAGAGATAATTAAATCCAACGAAGAAATGCTTCGACATTTTACTGATACAAGCAACGACCTTCTCGAATCAATTCAAAACCATCAGTCCAAATTGTTCGAAGTAAATATAAAGCTGGATGAATTATATAGGACCAAAAATGTCTATCATCCTTCAACAAATTCAAGGAAAAATGTTTTCAGTCCTTTGATTAAGCTTAATGAAAATGACGAGAAGAATAATGCGATAAATGCACAGATTGATGATTTAAAAATCGTTAAGCAAACATTGGAAGCCAAAATTGCAACTGAAGAATCCAAAATCAAAGCAATTTCCGAAAAACTTTCTTCACTTAATTCTGCAAAAAAAGCTATCAACAATTTGAGAACTTTAATAGAAGATACAGAGGAAGAAGATTTCGACGGATTTCAGTTTCTTGAAGAGGAAGAACCTGCTGTTCCGGAAAATCAAAAATACGGAACCAATATTCTTATGCTGGATGCATTCGATAAGACATACATCGGCACAATCCTCGATACACGAATCAAAGCTGAAATTGAGAATAACTCACATCGACTCGATATGCTCAGCTATCTCATTTCTTCAGATCCTGAAATTGCCAGATCAACAGCCGAAGAAATCTCAGATCAGCTTGATAAAACATGTGACAGCATAGATTCGCTTCTTACACATATTAATTACAATTTCAACGCTGATCAATCTATTTGGGTACTTCTCGATGATTTTGTTACGAATAATCGTGATCTGCATCCTGAATGCGTACTCGAAGCAGATATAAAATGTCCTGACCCGGACATTCATCTTAGCTATGAAAAAAATATAGCTTTAATGAATCTACTTGACATTATGTTTGATAACATATATAAACATTCTAATGCCAATCAGATTAAATTCCGTTTGACCGTGACAGACAAAAATATTGATGTCACCATCAATGATAACGGCATAGGAATAAGTAAAAACTATTATCAAAAGAGCCCTTGGTACAGCAATCTCCACAGAGCCCATGGCCTAATATATCTTCTGGACGGAGAATTAAATATCTCCGGAAGTAAGAAAAACGGTACAACCGTAAGTTTCAACTTTCCAAGATAGATATATACATAGTTTCATATACTAATACAGTATGATATACTTGTGTACTGCAGTGATTGTTTATATAAAACAGTTCTGTAGTCGAAGATGATATTTTTATATTTTTACACAGTCATTTTGCTGATGATTTTTAATATACATATGTAAAAATATAAATAATTATACATATAAAACGGACTTGTACGTTGACTTGAACTTATTTCATGATAAAAAACAACTTCAAGTCTAAAAACAGGATCATTACGTTAACTTATTATGTTAACTAAAATATAAAGGATAAATGATATGAAAAATAAAATTGTTAATTTATTATCAGAAAAAATCGATTTTTTAACAAATGATGATATTTCACAGCTTATTGAAATACCACCAAAACCTGAAATGGGTGACTTTGCATTTCCATGTTTCAGACTTGCAAAAGAACTTCACAAAGCCCCTCCTGTAATTGCTAAGGAAATCGCTGATTCGATAACATTACCTGATTATGTTGATCATGTTGATATACAGGGTGCATATATCAACTTTTTCCTTAAGAAAACCGGCTTTGTTCAGTCTATGGTTGAGGCTGTTTCTGCAGAAGACTTCGGTGCATCAACAGAAGGTAATGGCAAAACTATTTGTATCGACTACTCTTCTCCTAATGTTGCTAAGAACTTCCATGTTGGTCATTTAAGAACAACTATTATCGGAAATTCATTATACAAAATATATTCAAAGCTCGGTTATAAAGTTGAAAGAATCAATCATCTTGGAGACTGGGGAACACAGTTTGGTAAGCTTATCGTTGCTTACAAAAACTGGGGCGATGAGCAGGCCATCAAAGAAAAAGGTGTCGAGGAACTCATGCGTCTCTATGTTGCATTCCATAATGCAGCCAAAGAAAATCCTGAACTTGATGATGAAGCAAGAGCTTGGTTCAACAAGATGGAACAGGGTAATGAAGAGGCATTAAAGATCTGGAAATGGTTTGTTGATATAAGCCTTACAGAATATAAACGTACTTATGCTCTTCTTGGACTTGATTTCGATCATTTCACAGGTGAAAGTTTCTATAGAAATATGACATCTGATATCGTCAAGAAACTTACTGATGCTAATCTTTTAACAGAAAGTGAAGGCGCTAAGATTGTAGATCTTGAAGAATACAATATGGCACCTTGCCTTATTTTAAAGAATGATGGCTCATCTATCTACGCAACAAGAGATCTTGCAGCTATATTCTATCGTAAAAACACATACAACTTTGTTAAAGCTTTATATGTAACAGGCCAGGAGCAGAAGTTACACTTTGCTCAGGTATTCAAGGTAGTAGAGCTTCTTGGAAATGAATGGGCTAAGGATCAGCTTGTTCACATCCCTTACGGACTTGTTAGTCTCAACGGTGCTAAGCTTGCCACAAGAGAAGGAAATGTTATCTATGCTGAAGACATTCTTCTTGAAGCAATTTCTAAGATTAAAAAGACTATCGAAGAGAAGAATCCAAATCTTGAAGATAAAGACGAAGTTGCACGTATCGTTGGTGTCGGAGCAGTTATATTCAATGACCTCTACAATCAGCGTATCAAGGACGTTAGTTTCAGCTGGGAAAAGCTTCTCAACTTTGACGGTGAAACAGGTCCTTATGTACAGTATACATATGCAAGATGTTCAAGCATCCTCAGAAAAGCCGGAATACCAACAGATACATACAAAGTTGATCTTTCAAATGTTGATTATTCTATTATTACAGATGAAGCATCTGTTGAACTTCTCAAGGAAATCAGCAGATTCCCTGCAGTAGTTAAAGATGCTTCTGAAAAATACGAACCATTCATCGTTGCTAGATTTGCAGTAGCTGTTGCCCAGTCATTTAACAAGTTCTATACAGTAAATCGTATCAACGTTGAAGATGAAAACATCAAGAATACTCGTATCGCTCTTGTAAAAATAACAAGAAAGGTTCTTAAAGATGCTCTTGATCTCTTAGGAATCGGCGTTGTTGAAGAAATGTAATTTAATACATATATTATTATAGCTATTAATGAATATACCGCTTATATATCCGGAAAAGGATTTATAGGCGGTATTTTTTTGTTTCAAAATAATTATATCTCAACAATTGAATGTTTCACGTGAAACATGAAGATATATAAATATCGCCTTTTAATATATAAATATCGTTTCATAAATATATATAATTCTGATGATAAAATCCTATTTACAACCATCTTCAAATATCTATCATATATTGTATTTTAAATACAAATTATTCAATGTCCTTTACTAAATAAATTAATCAATATATATGATAAATATCTACTCCATATATGTATCGTTCATGTTTCACGTGAAACATAGTTATACATAAATCCATAATATGTAGTTATTCCTAGCAATTGCAAATTTCAATATGTCAATATTATTCTTCTATAAACAATATTTCATAACTTACGTAGAATGCATCAAGTGAATCATAATTTCTTAATCAAAATATCGTGATTTCATTTTCAAACAGATTGAATTTATCTCATTAAGAAGTATGGATAAAATCACTTAGAATGTTTCACGTGAAACGTAATATAAATATAAGTAACTATTTTTATAATATAACAATATAAATAAAATCTTGACTCATAGAAAAAATAATAGTTATATTACGATATTTATAGTGATTATAAAGTCTATAATCATCAGTCCTGTAAATATACATCTTATCAATTATTATTAAACCAATTTTATAAAACCAAGAAATATTTATTATTATATATAATGATAGTAATAATAACTGGAATAATGATAGTATAATCAAATAAAAATCAGATAAAATAATTGTTAAGCATTGAAATTAATAGTTAAAAAATTGAAATGGTTATGTAATTGTAATAGTTATGTAATTGTAATGGTTAAGTAACTGTAATGGTCATGTGATTGAAATGGTCAGGTAACTGTAATGGTCATGTGATTGAAATGGTTAAGTAACTGTAATGATCAGTAATTGAAATGATATAATTTTAAACGTTGTACTATTACATCTCATGTTTCACGTGAAACAATATGTTGTTATTATCTGTATAATGTTAGCTGATTTTTTATATATAGAGTTTTATAGATATTTATTAGTTCCTGAATTTACTAGTTCCTGAATTTACTAGTCCCTGAATTTATTAGTTCCTGAATTTACTAGTTCCTGAATTTATTACTAACTGCGTTTATTCTTTACTGAATTTATTATTTATTGAATTTATTGTTTTCTGAGCTAATTATTTTCTGAGCTAATTAATTGCCGGACGCCAATCAAAAAATTCTTCAATTATAATTTCTGAAAATCAATAGAATTATATATGATCATCATATAGATACTTAATCCATTTACATCCAAACAAAATCAATCAAAAGAAATATATATCATAATGTTTCACGTGAAACATGAGAATTCACACATTTATAACGGATATTTCATTGTTTTATAAACCTGATTTATAGTATAATTATTTTACTTTTGAAATAGAAACAACAATACTTAACGGACAGAAATGAGGTAATAATGAACATGAATTTTGATGCAGTAGTATTTGATATGGATGGCGTAATATTTGACTCAGAAAGAGCTATTCTTTTATGCTGGAAAGAAATCGCACAAAAAAGAGGGTTTTCAAATATAGAAGAAACTTTTTATAAATGTATTGGTGTTACAAATGCAAGAACAAAAGAAATTGTACTCGAAGATTATGGTCAGGACTTCCCTTATGATGAGGTTGATTCAGAAGCTATGGTTTTATTCAAAGAAAGATATAGTGAAGGTCGTCTACCTCTGAAGAAAGGTGTCAATGAATTACTGGAATACTTAAATGATAAAAATATAAAGATTGCTCTTGCATCATCAACAAGAAGAGAGAAAGTTCTTCTTCAGTTAGAGGCAGCAGGAATTCTGAAATACTTTGAAAAAATAGTTGCAGGAGATATGGTTGAAAGAAGCAAACCGGCACCTGATATATATCTTAAGGCATGTGAAGAACTAGGTGTTGAACCACAAAAAGCTTATGCAATAGAGGATTCTCACAATGGTATACGTTCTGCCAGCGCAGCAAAACTAAGGCCGATAATGGTTCCGGATCTTCTTCCGGCTACCGAAGAAATGATAAATTTATGCGAAGTTGTATTAGATAATTTATTAGAAGTAAAAGAATATCTGAAAGACAAATAAAGTCAGTAAAATACTCAATTGTTAATAATCTTTTTATGGAATGTACTATTATAAAGTGATATAATGACAAAACGAGGTTAGTTACTTCTTATTTATATGTGACTCGTATGTCACAGGATGTCAAAATATTCATTTTGATACCAACATCATAATATTTGGAGATAAAAAATGGGAAGAATTATAGCAATTGCAAACCAAAAAGGTGGGGTTGGTAAAACAACTACATCCATAAATCTTGCTGCATGTCTTGCTGAAAAAGGCAATAGAGTCCTTGCTATCGACATGGACCCTCAGGGAAATATGACAAGTGGTCTCGGTATTGATAAGAGTGAAATCCAGTATTCAATATATGATGCCATGTGCGGCAATTGCAATTTAGGAGAAGCTATGCTTCTGAATGTATTCGATAATCTCAATGTTGTTCCTGCAAGCCGTGAATTGGCCGGAGCCGAAATTGATTTTATTGAAGTTGAAGACAAACAATATGTATTGAAAAATACAATTAAAAATATCAGAAAAAAGTTTGATTTTATTATAATCGACTGTCCTCCTGCATTAGGTATTCTTACAGTTAATGCCATGACAGCAGCAGATACAGTCATTGTTCCAATCCAGTGTGAGTTTTATGCTTTGGAGGGATTGTCACAGCTTATATATACTGTCGATCTAATCAAGCAAAAGCTTAACAAACATCTTGAGATTGAAGGAGTTGTATTTACAATGTATGACTCTAGAAACAATCTTTCACAAGAAGTTGTTGATAATGTTAAAAATAATCTCGATCAGATTATATATAATACTGTTGTTCCGAGAAATGTTCGTTTAGCTGAAGCCCCAAGTTTTGGACTTCCTATCAATCTATATGATTCCAGATCAACAGGTGCTGAGGCCTACAGACAGTTGGCCGATGAAGTAATGAAAAATAAATTATTTTTATAACAAACATATGTTCGATATATGAAGGAGGTCATGATGACTAAGCGACGTGGTCTCGGTATGGGAATGGAGAGCTTAATCCCAACAAATAATGCTGAGAAGAAAACATCAACTAAAGAATCATCTGCAAAAAAAACTTCCGGTAAATCCTCCGGAAAAGGTGAAACAGTAAAAGAGGTTGTTAAAGAAGTTGTCAAAGAAGTAGTTAAAGAAGTTGAGAAAGAAAAATATCTCAAAATAACAGACATTGAACCAAATAAATCACAGCCTCGAAAGGAATTCGATGAGGACGCATTAAATGAACTTGCTGATTCTATCAAGCAGTTTGGTCTCATAGAGCCTATCGTAGTTAAGAAAAGAAAAGGATTTTATGAAATTATCGCCGGTGAAAGAAGATGGCGTGCAGCCAGAATAGCCGGATTAAAAGAAGTTCCTGTAATTGAAAGAGATTACAGTGAGCAGCAGATCCTTGAGGTTGCTCTTATTGAAAATATTCAGAGAGAAAATCTGAATCCTATTGAAGAAGCTAAGGCTTATCAGTCTTTGATAGAGGAATATGAATTAAAGCAGGATGAAATAGCTGAGAAGGTCTCAAAAAGCAGATCAACTATCACTAATGCTCTTAGACTCTTAAAGTTAGGTGATAAAGTTCAGCAGATGCTTATTGATGATATGATAAGCACAGGTCATGCAAGATGTCTTATTGCACTTGAAGATCCTGAAGTTCAGTATGAGACAGCAATGTTAGTATTTGACAATAAGTTATCTGTCCGTGAAACAGAACAGCTTGTTAAGGATATAAATTCCGGTGCTGAGAAAATTCTTAAGCAGACAAAGAATCCTGAGCCTGACAATTCATTTATTTATAAATCAATTGAGGAAAGGCTTAAGAACATCTTTGGTACAAAGGCAAAGATCAAAGCTAAAAAAGGTGGTAAAGGAACCATCGAAATTGAATACTCATCCAATGATGAACTTGATAGGATTGCTTCACTCCTTTACAGTGCAAAATAAATATGAGTTATAACAAATACTAACTAAGGAAGGAGTTTCAAATGTTATTATATTCAAAAGCATTTGGGATGAGAATAGAGATAGTCATCGGTATTCTTCTATTTCTTATAATCACTCTTGCAATAATGCTTTTTCTTACTTTTAGAAAAATGCTCGACATCAATCGAAAATACTATACTATAATGAGTGGTAAAAAAGGTAAGGACCTGGAAGAAATAGTATTTACCAGATTCAAAGAGATGGATAAGGTCAAGGCAATGGCAAAACGTGTCAGCAAGGAGCACAGAAAATCAAAAGCTCATGTTGATTCATGCTATTCGAAAATTGGTCTTAAAAAGTATGATGCATTCAATGACATGGCAGGCGAATTAAGCTTTTCTCTTGCTATTCTGAACAATAATTATTCAGGAGTGGTTATCAATGCCATGCATACTAAAGAAGGCTGTTTCACATATGCTAAAGAAATCATAAAGGGAGAGTCATTCATTACTCTTTCTGAAGAAGAAAAAGAAGCATTGAAAAAAGCCATGACAGTTGAAGATGAAATTGCAATTCTCACAACACCTGTTGATGATGATGTATATGACATTTAAAATATATTATAGGTGTATATTTAATGACATATAAGCAATTGAATCAAAGATGTATATTTATTACGTATAAACAATTAAAACACGAACAATCTAAAATATTTTAAACTGATATATCAGTTATAGAAAGGGAGAAAAAATGTTAGATATTAAATTTTTAAGAGAAAATCCTGATATAGTAAAAGAGAATATCAAAAAGAAGTTTCAGGATCATAAAATTCCTCTTGTAGATGAAGTTATAGAACTTGATAAGGAAGCTCGTGCTATCCAGGCTGAGGCTGATCAGTTAAGAAGTGAGAAGAATGTTATTTCTAAGCAGATTGGTGCATTTATGGCTAAAGGTGATAAAGAAGGCGCTGAAGAAGCAAAGAAGAAGGTTGCTGAAAATGCAGCTCGTTTAGCTCAGCTTGAAGAGAAGAAACCAATCGTTGATGAGAAGGTAAGAAAAATCATGCTTACTATTCCTAATATCATCGATGATTCAGTTCCAATCGGAAAAGATGATTCTGAAAATGTTGAAGTTACAAAGTATGGCGATCCTGTAGTTCCTGATTTCGAGATTCCATATCACACAGATATTATGGAGAAACTCGCAGGTATTGATATGG
The DNA here is from genome assembly GCF_900167085.1 of Eubacterium ruminantium. Lineage (GTDB taxonomy): Bacteria > Bacillota > Clostridia > Lachnospirales > Lachnospiraceae > Eubacterium_Q > Eubacterium_Q ruminantium. Next base: position 157,356 of record NZ_FUXA01000008.1, on the reverse strand, counting down.
CTGCCGCAGGCCGTGTAGCAGGAAATGGATTCTATTACCTTTTAGGAGACGTTGCCCGCCTTCACAGTGCAGTACTTTCATATGCAAGAGATTTCATGATCAACAAAGGCTTTACATATGTTATACCTCCTTTCATGATCAGAAGTGATGTCGTTACAGGTGTAATGAGTTTTGATGAAATGGATGAAATGATGTACAAGATTGAGGGTGAAGACCTTTTCCTCATCGGCACAAGTGAACATTCTATGATAGGTCGTTTTAAAGGTGAAATGGTTGATGAAAGCTCACTTCCTCTTACACTCACAAGCTATTCTCCATGCTTCCGTAAGGAAAAAGGTGCACATGGTAAAGAGGAAAGAGGTGTTTACAGAATTCATCAGTTTGAAAAACAGGAAATGATTGTAATCTGTAAACCTGAAGAATCAATGGATTGGTTCAATAAAATGTGGAGCTACACAGTAGAACTCTTCCGTTCACTTGATATTCCTGTAAGAACTCTTGAATGTTGTTCAGGTGATCTTGCGGATCTTAAAGTTAAGTCATTCGATGTTGAAGCTTGGTCTCCACGTCAGAAGAAATATTTCGAAGTTGGTAGCTGCTCAAATCTCGGAGATGCACAGGCAAGAAGACTTCAGATCAGAGTTAAGGGTGAAGATGGAAATAAATATCTTGCTCATACTCTTAACAATACCGTTGTTGCACCACCAAGAATGCTTATAGCTTTCCTTGAAAATAACTTAAATGCTGACGGTTCAGTTAATATTCCAGAAGTACTCAGACCATATATGGGTGGCCTTGAAAAAATAGTTCCAAAGAACTAGAAAGAATGATTAATGCATAGTTTATATCGTGCCATTGGTTTTAGTAAAATTAAATCCAGACTACAAATGGAAGGACTTTATCGTGATGTAATGAATTCACCTACGAGAAAGACAACCGCATCCATCGATCTCGGTACAAGCATAATTCAGCTTGACCGGGAGTTCGGCGATGGAATAGGAATAACTCTCATTGGTGAAATTGATGCAACATCAAGAATAAGTATTGAACATGCATTTCCTTTTGCAACACCTTCAACACTTACATATGTACATAATCTAAGGATTGAAAAGCATCTTGGAAATGATTCCTATGACGGCATTATCGATGATTTTACTCTCAATATAATGTTTTATCTTCAGAATATTGCCGACTATGTTCATTTAAACTGGCTTAATAAAGCCCCTTTTACTGAAACATGTATGTTATCCGCATTATCCAATAACGGAAGCATACTTCTTCCTCTTACAAGAACAAAAGACGAAGAAATTAAAGTTAAAAAACAACATATCGATCGTATCCGACTAACAGAAGCTGCAAGAAGAGGAGATGAAGATGCTTTAGAGGATCTGGCTCTTCTCTCAATGGATCAGAAAAATGATATGTATAACAAGGCTCTTCGAGACGGAATTCTTTCTGTTGTCGAAACAACTATGATGCCTTATGGTATAGATTGTGAAGCGTATGAAATAATTGGTATCATCGAAAGATACAAAGTTATCAAAAATACTGTTACTGATGAAGAGGTAATATGTATGACCATTCAGTGCAATGACTATTTTCTTGATGTTTACATTAATTCTATGGATCTTAAAGGTGAACCTGAAGTTGGTCGACGCTTCAAAGGAGTTATCTGGATGCAGGGCTATATAATGTTCTAGGCCCTATTCCGGCATTTAATTAAGTCTTGACGACATTCTTTATTTACTATAAAATAACGAATGTTGCATATGTATCTATAGCTCAGCAGGATAGAGCGTCCGCCTCCTAAGCGGAAGGCCGGCGGTTCGAATCCGCCTAGGTACATTGGATATAATAAACCCCGAAAGAATTATTCTTCCGGGGTTTTATTAACAACCAATTTGAAATTTATCAATCAATGATACAGATCATATAAATCGATTATTCCTGTTCGTTTGCAATAGCATTCTGAAGATTAGCTGCTGCATCGATAGCTGTTTCTGCATTGATTTCGGAAATATCATAATCGCCGTAATCATATGCCTGCTTCTTAGGCTTTTCTTCCTTAACAATGTTCTTGCTGTAATCTTTATTATAATCTCTGTTGTAATCCTTCTTCTTGAAGTTCTTTCCACCCTTCTTAAGGTAAACAACTACCTTACGATAAGGTTCTTCACCTTCACTTCTTGTTGCAACGAATTTATCGTTCTGAAGTGTTGAATGGATAATTCTTCTTTCATATGGATTCATTGGTTCAAGAGTAAATGACTTTCTTGTTCTCTTAACTTTGAATGCAATATTCTTAGCAAGGTTTTCAAGAGTTTCTTTACGTCTTTCACGATAATTCTCTGTATTGAGCTTAACTCTTATATAGCTTTCGCTCTTCTTGTTTACGAATAAGCTGACAAGATACTGAAGTGAATCAAGAGTCTGACCTCTTTTTCCAATAAGAATACCCATTTCAGGTCCTTCAAGATCAATATCCATTGTCTCTAACTCTTTATCAAACTGAATATCTATTGAAACTTCTGTTTCCATTGCTGCGAAGATTTTCTCAAGATATTCTTTTGTATCACGTGAAATATCATTCTTGGCTCTGGCTTTAATAACAGCCTGTCTGCCGCCAATTCCGAGGAATCCTGTACTACCCCTGTCAACAATTTCAGTTTCAAGTTCAGAACTTGCTACTGAAAATTCAAGAGCTGCAGCTGTTATAGCATCTTCAACTGTCTTAGCTCTAAATTCCTTAAATTCCATTACTAGTCGTTCTCCTTATCATTAAACTGCCTCATAGCATTTGCTTTGGCAGCAAGACTTCCTTCTTTGTATTTAACGTTTTTATTCGTATTAGTTGAAGTTGAAGAAGTGTAATTCTTAAGTCTAGCACTTCCAAACTTTTCCATACCTTCAGCTTTTTCTCTAGCTTCCTGCTGTGCTGCAGCACTTTCAGCTAATCTTTCCATGAAGCTCTTCTTACCGCTTGCTTCACGTTTAGCATTCTTCATCTCTGCTTTAGCTTTAGCTTTTTCAACAATTTTTTCCATATCCGCTTTATCATAATATAGATTGGTAAGAACTGTGGTCAACCAACTTATGAATGCACCAACTGCCCAGTAAAGACCAAGACCTGCTGATACTGTTATACAGATGATGAATGAGAAAACAGGCATGAACTTTGTAAACTTGTTCATTGTTTTCATTGTTGCTTCCTGACTTGCGTCAGTGATTACCTGCTGCTTCTGCATAGCTATAGTACTTAAGAACTGGAATAAAAATGCAAGTACAGGGATTATAAGTGCTATTGTAAACTTAAATCCCGGTGGTTCAGAAAGATTAATACCTAAAAATGTATTTGCTTCTTTAATTTTTGAAAGTTTCTGATCAAAACCTATAGAAGCACCTGAAAGATTAAACTGTTCATTTAATTTGTCCCAGTTATCACTTGTAAACTTATAAAGTGAATCGATGATTCCTTCTCCGTTATTAAATGTTGTGATCTTAAGTACTCCGCTTTCAAGCAATACTTTCTGATTTTTAACAAAATCCTTGAATGCATCAAATGTTACATTGTCTTTGATGTAATAAGCTATAGGTTCATAAAGCTTATGGATTTTACCAACATATGTTGGAATATTTCTTATAACCCAATAAAGAGAGAAGAAGATAGGAAGCTGAATGATTGCTGTAAGACATCCTGAAGTCATCTTGATGCCGTACTTCTGCTGAAGCTCCCTGATTTCCTGCTGCTGCTTCATCATGGTATTCTGATCTTTTTTTCCTTTGTACTTCTTGTTAATCTTGTTAAATTCAGGCTGAAGATACTTCTGAATTTTCTGAGATTTAGTACTCTTTAAGCTTAATGGAAAAATAAGGAGTCGAACTACAATTGTGAAAAAGATGATTGAAAGACCAAGGCTCGCAATTCCCATCTTATCAAGTACGTTATAGATTGAATCCATTATCCAACCCATGAAGCTGTAAAGTGGTCCAAAAAATCCTGTTTTCTTGATTAAAAGCATTTTTTTCTCCTATGGAACCGGATCGTATCCTCCTTTATTAAAAGGATTGCATCTTACTATTCTCCAAACTGTAAGTCCTGTTGCCTTTATGAAATTATATCTGCTGTATGCCTGAATAGCATAAGTAGAACAGGTTGGATAGAATATGCATGATCCATGTTTTTTTAGCGGTGAAATATTTTTTTTATAAAATTTAATTAAACAAATACAAACTCTATTCATTTTCTTTCTTAAAAAAGTTATGAAGCCTGCATAGATGGAGAAATGATTTCTCTATATCAAAATAATTCCTACCCTTAGCTGCAGGCCTGGCTACAACGACTATATCATAGCCCTGTATCAAGTTATCATTATTTAATCTGTAGCTTTCTCTGATTAGTCTGGTTATTCTGTGCCTGACGACACTGTTGCCAACCTTCTTACTTACAGAGATTCCAATTCTACTGTATCCGAGTGAATTGGCGACTCGGTACATCACTAAATACTTATTGGCAAACGATTCTCTGTGGTCATAGACCTTGCCAAACTCTCTGTAATTTTTTAATGAAATTATATTTTTCATCTTACAACCCTTACTCACCGATAAAGGTTCTTAAAGCTACTTAAAAAGACCACATAGGCTGTGGTCTTAGGCTGAAATAGACTTTCTTCCCTTTGCTCTTCTAGCTGAAAGAACCTTACGACCATTTGCAGTACTCATTCTCTTTCTGAAACCGTGAACCTTAGATCTTGATCTCTTCTTTGGCTGAAATGTCATCTTCATTAGGAAATTACCTCTCTTTCTTACTTATTAAAATGTATCCTCAAATAAATCGGATTTATAAAAAGACACAAATCAACTGACATTTTATTTGAAATACGGCAAAAAGTCAAGAATAATCAGTCAATTTGTACTTATAGTTATACACAAAATTATGTGAAAATTATTTTTAGTTTACGTAATTTATCAACATTTTGTTCGTAAATTGTTGATAACTTATCATTTATCTGTTTGTTTATTTGTTATATTAATTTTTTTAACTCTCATTTTCGACGTATTTTCAATGGTTTACAGTAGTTATAAACAGTAGACATAATATTTCCCATCTATTAACATAAAATTTATGGAATAATACACCTGCATATGCTGTAAGTGTTTGTTTTTGCTTGTTAATTTCCCTCTTTTGATGTATTATATCTAATGGGTATATTTCCCATTTTACTAAGAATTGAAAGGTATCTACTTATATTATTATGGAAGAGCTAATTAAAGAAAAATGGAATGATATTCTTCATATACTTGAGACCGATTATGACATATCAAAGATAATCATAGACACTTGGATAAGGACTCTTGAAATCTATTCTGCAGATGATAAGACTATCTATTTCTGTGTTGATGAAAAAAGAGGCAAGCATGGTGTTGATTATCTTCATAAAAAAGGATATGACATTTTTCTTCTTTCCGCTATCAGAGAGATATTAAATGACTCTGATGTCAATATCGTTATCGATGAAAAGAAAAACTTTATTCCTGAAGATGAAGAAAATGGTATAGAAGGTATTGAATCAAAACTTCACCGTGAATACAGTGATGGTTATTATGATGCCGTTAAAAGGTCTAATCTCAATCCTAAATATACTTTTGAAAATTTCATTGTCGGTGACAGCAACAGGCATGCTTATGCAACTTGTCTTGCGGTTGCGGATCTTCCTTGCCAGGATAATTTCAATCCTCTTTTTATTTACGGCGGATCCGGACTTGGTAAGACTCATCTTATGCAGTCTATCGCTCATTACATTTTACAGAATGATGAAAATACAAATGTTTTATATACAACATCAGAGATATTCACAAATGATATCATTGATGCTATTCAGAAGAATAAAACAGATGAATTCAGAGATAAATACAGAAGAGTTGATGTACTTCTTATAGACGATATCCAGGAGATAATAGGTCGTGAAAGAACTCAGCAGGAATTCTTCAATACCTTCAATTATCTTTATGAAGCAAAGAAGCAGATTATCATATCTTCTGATAAACCACCAAAGGAAATAAAATCACTTGAAGAAAGACTCCGTTCAAGATTTGAATGGGGAGTTCCTATAGATATTCATGCTCCAGATTACGAAACACGTATGGCAATCCTTAGAAATAAAGCAGAGCTCAACGGACTGGCAAGCATTCCTGATTCTGTATTTAATTACATTGCTGAAAATATTGTTTCAAATGTCAGAGAACTTGAAGGAGCACTAAATAAGATCAGTGTCTATGCAAAACTTATGAATCTGGATATTACAGAGGATCTTGCAAAAGATACACTTAAGGATCTTATTTCAAAGGAAACCACTTCACTTGTAATAACTCCGGATCTTATACTTTCAACAGTTGCGGATCATATGGATATTTCGATAGAAGATATAAAGTCAAAGAAAAGAAGTGCTGATATAGCTACAGCAAGGCAGCTTGTTATGTATCTCAGCAGAAATCTTACTGACAGAAGTCTTCAGTCGATAGGAGATACAGTTGGAGGCAAGGACCATGCAACAGTTTACAGCGGTATAAAGAAGATTGAGGAAAAAATCAAAGAAGATTCTCAGTTTAATGCCACTGTTGATGTGATCATCAAAAAGCTGAGTCCTCAGGGGTAAGTATAGCAATTCATGGAAAGTCCGACGAAATGCCTTACTTATATATGATCTTTGATGTAAATTGTTTATAAGATTAGTAAACAAACAAAGTTATAAACATGTTTGTAGATATATTGTTGATAAGTGTTGATAACTTACAATAATCTGACAATTAATTGTTATTTTACAAATATATATTTAATTGATTTCACGTTTTTTGAAGTCCAAATTACATGATTTTTCAAATATCAACATTAACCAACTTTAAATTTTTAATTCTTCAACAGACATTTTTATGATGATTTTTCAATAAAATAAACGCTTACGGGACTTTTCAACATATCAACAGTCCTTACTATTATTACTACTAAAAATTATTTAAATAATAAAGGAGTTCGTCACATGCGTATCAAATGTAAAAAAAGTATTCTTTCGGAAGGAATTAGTATCGTATCAAAAGCTGTTTCTAATAAAACAACTATGCCAATACTCCAGTGCATCTTAGTAGAAGCTGTAGGAGGAAGAATCAAACTTATAGCAAATGACCTTGAACTTGGTATAGAAACATTTATAGATGGAACTATCATAGAAGAAGGAAAGATAGCATTAGAAGCTAAGTTCTTTTCTGATATTGTAAGAAAGCTTCCTGACAGTGAGATAGATATTGAGACAAACTCAGATTATAAGACTACTGTTTACTGTGAAAAGACAAAGGCAGTTGTTCCTTGCAGATCAGGAGAAGATTTTTCTTATCTTCCTGTTATAGAAAAAGAAAAAAGTATTTCAATTTCGCAGATGACACTCCGTGATGTTATAAGACAGACAATATTCTCTATTTCCGATAATGAGAATACAAGACTCATGACAGGTGAATGTTTTGAGATAAAGAACAATAAGCTTTCAGTTGTTTCTCTTGATGGTCATAGAATTTCAATGAGAAATATAGAACTTAAGGGAGAAAATCCTGATATTAAAGTTGTTGTTCCGGGAAAGACTCTTCAGGAAGTAAGTAAGATACTTTCAGGAGGAATAGATGATGAAGTATCTATATTCTTCTCTGATAATCATATTCTTTTTGAGTTTGAGGATACAAGAATAGTATCAAGACTAATCGAAGGTGAATATTTCAAGATAAGCCAGATGCTTTCTATAGATCATAAGATTGTTGTTAAAGCAAATAAGAGAGATCTTATGGCAATTATTGACCGTGCTTCTATCTTCATTCAGGAGACAGACAAGAAGCCTATAGTTGTAAGTGTTAAAAATGATAACAATATGTATCTTCGTGTTGATACAAATATCGGTTCTCTTAATGAAGAACTTGAGATTACCAAGGAAGGTGAAGAGATAATTATTGGATTTAATCCTAAGTTCATTATGGATGCTCTTCGTGCTATCGACGATGATACAGTTAATATTTATATGTATGATTCAAAGAGTCCTTGTATCATAAAGGATGCTGAGGAAAGTTATATTTATATAATTCTTCCAATCAACATCAATACATCAATTTACTAAGATAAATGATAGGATGTAAATAGAATATCCGGTATTTGAAGAATGTATTTCAGATAAAAAAATATCAACAGATGGTGTGAATATGGAAATAAAGATAAAAGGAACAGAAGAATTCATAAAACTCGGTCAGGTACTTAAGGCGTGTGGTCTTGTAGGTTCCGGTGTGGAAGCAAAGGAAGTTATACAGGATGGACTTGTAAAAGTTAACGGTGAAGTTGATACCAGACGAGGTAAAAAACTCTATGATGGCGATACAGTTGAATATGAAGGCCAGACAATTGAGATAAAAAAATAAGGTTAGAGATAATGTTTATAGAATCTTTAGCATTAAATAATTACAGAAACTATGATTATCTTGATATTGATCTGAGTAAAGGAACCAATATCCTTTATGGTGATAATGCACAGGGAAAGACCAATATACTTGAATCAATCTATATGGCTGCTACGACAAAGTCTCACAGAAACAGTAGAGATAAAGAGATAATCATGTTTGAGAAGGAAGAATCTCACATCAGACTTATGGTAAATAAGAATGACATATCTCACAGAATAGATATGCATCTTAAGAAAAATAAGAATAAAGGTGTGGCTGTGGACAGTCTTCCAATCAGAAAGATTGCTGAATTATTTGGACTGCTTAATATTATATTTTTCTCTCCTGAGGATCTTTCAATTATAAAAAACGGTCCTGTCGAGAGAAGAAGATTTATGGACATGGAATTATGTCAGTTAAGCAGGCTTTATTACAGTAATCTTGCTAATTACAATAAAATACTTAACCAAAGGAATAATCTTCTTAAGCAGATTCATTTCAATAAAAGTCTTATAGATACGCTTGATGTATGGGATATGCAGATTGCAAAGTATGGATATAAGGTTATCAAAGAAAGAGAAAACTTTATAAATATGCTTGAAGAGATTGTTGTTGATATTCATCAAGGGCTTACATCCGGTAAGGAAAAGCTTGAGATAAAATACAACAAATCAATAAATGAAGAGTCTTACGAAGATATTTTGAAGGAAAAAAGATCTGTTGATTGTAAGTATGAAAGTACTCAATATGGACCTCACAGAGATGATATTTCATTTTTTATAAATGATATGGATGTCAGAATGTACGGTTCGCAGGGTCAGCAGAGAACAGCAGCTTTATCTCTGAAACTTGCAGAGATAGAACTTGTAAAAAAAATTATAAATGATAATCCTGTGCTTCTTCTGGATGATGTTATGTCAGAACTTGATACAAACAGAAGAAATGCTTTATTAAATACAATAAAAGATGTTCAGACGATCATAACATGTACAGGTTACGATGATTTCATAAAAGAACGTATAAGTATTGATAAAATATATTACATCAAAGAGGGCAAAGCTACTTTGAAGAGTATTTAGCGGTATTTAATTTATTTCTTTTATGAAAGACAATTAGGAGGAAACAGTGGAAGAGAATAAGGAACAGAGGGAACAGAATATGAATCAGGAAGCAGAATATGGCGCAGAACAGATTCAGATCCTTGAAGGACTTGAGGCTGTAAGAAAAAGACCGGGTATGTACATAGGAAGTACATCATCCAGAGGACTACACCATCTTGTTTATGAGATAGTAGACAACTCTGTAGATGAGGCTCTTGCAGGATTTTGCTCTGAGATAAATGTATTTATCAACAAAGACAATTCCATAACGGTAGAAGATAACGGAAGAGGAATCCCTGTAGGAATCCAGAAGAAAAAAGGACGTCCTGCAGTAGAGGTTGTATTTACTATACTTCATGCCGGTGGAAAGTTCGGCGGTGGAGGATATAAGGTATCCGGCGGACTTCATGGTGTAGGTTCGTCTGTTGTAAATGCTCTTTCTGACTGGTTAGAGGTACAGGTTTCACGTGAAGGTAAGATTTATCAGCAGAGATATGAGAGAGGTAAAGTCTGCTATGATCTTAAGGTTGTAGGTGAAACAGATAAGACAGGAACAAGGGTTACATTTAAACCTGATGGAACAATATTTGATGATGTTATCTATGATTATGATACTCTTAAGGTAAGACTTAGAGAGACAGCTTTCCTTACAAAGAATCTCAAGATAACTCTTACAGATTTTCGTCCTGAGGAAGTAAAGACCAATACTTTCCATTACGAAGGCGGTATTAAACAGTTTGTTGAGTACCTTAATAAGGGAAAAACAGCGCTATATGATAAAGTTATTTATTGCGAAGGCAATAAGAATAATATAAATGTCGAAGTAGCTCTTCAGCATAATGATGGATATAACGAATCAGTTTACAGTTTCGTTAATAATATCATTACACCTGAAGGTGGTATGCATCTTACAGGATTCAGAGCTGCTCTTACAAAGGTATTTAATGATTATGCAAGAACCAATAATTATCTCAAGGAGAAGGATGATAATCTTTCGGGAGATGATTTAAGAGAAGGTCTTACAGCAATCATAAGTGTAAAGATCGAGGAGCCACAGTTTGAAGGACAGACAAAGCAGAAGCTTGGAAATGCAGAAGCAAGAACTGCTGTAGAAAGTGTTATGTCTGAACAGATGGTTTATTTCCTTGAGCAGAATCCTGCTGTTGCAAGAATCATTATCGAGAAAGCTATCCTTGCGCAGAGAGCAAGAGTAGCAGCGAGAAAGGCAAGAGATGTTGCGAGAAAGACAAATCTTTCAGAATCAATGGCTCTTCCAGGAAAACTTGCGGATTGTTCAAGCAGAAATGCCGAAGAATGCGAAATCTACATAGTAGAGGGAGATTCAGCCGGCGGATCGGCTAAGACAGCACGTAACAGAGCTACTCAGGCTATTCTTCCACTTCGTGGAAAGATCCTTAATGTTGAGAAAGCACGTATAGATCATATACTTGAAAATGCCGAGATCAAGGCAATGATCACTGCATTTGGTACAGGTATTCATGATAATTTTGATATAGAGAAGTTAAGATACAATAAGATCATCATCATGACCGATGCCGACGTTGACGGTGCTCATATCGCAACACTTCTTCTTACATTCTTCTACAGATTCATGCCTGAACTTATCAGACAGGGACATGTATATCTGGCACAGCCACCTCTTTACAGATTGGAGAAGAATAAGAAATTCTGGTATGCATACAGCGATGATGAACTTGCAAAGATCCTCGATGAAGTAGGAAGAGATCAGAATAATAAGGTTCAGCGTTACAAAGGTCTTGGAGAGATGGATGCTGAACAGCTCTGGGATACAACTATGGATCCTGAGAAGAGAATACTTCTCAGAGTTTCTATAGATGATGACGATGAAACAGAGGTTGACCTTACATTTAATACTCTTATGGGTGATAAGGTTGAACCACGTAAGAAATTTATTGAAGAGAATGCCAGATTCGTTAAGAATCTTGATATTTAGGAGGTCATAAAATGGATGACGATAAGATATTTGATGAAGTACGTGAAGTAGATCTGAAAAAGACTATGGAAAACTCATACATCGATTATGCAATGAGTGTCATCGCTGCTCGTGCACTTCCTGATGTCAGAGACGGACTTAAACCTGTACAGAGAAGAATTCTGTACTCAATGATCGAATTAAATAATGGACCTGACAAGCCTCACAGAAAATGTGCACGTATTGTCGGTGATACAATGGGTAAGTATCATCCACATGGAGACAGCTCTATTTACGATGCGCTTGTTAAGCTTGCACAGGAATGGAATACAAGATATCCACTGGTTGACGGACACGGAAACTTCGGTTCTGTGGATGGAGACGGTGCTGCTGCCATGCGATATACAGAGGCAAGACTTACTAAGATTTCCATGGAAATGCTTGCTGATATCAACAAAGATACTGTTGATTTCATACCTAACTTTGATGAGACGGAGAAAGAACCAACAGTTCTTCCTAGCCGTTATCCAAACCTTCTTGTCAATGGTACAACAGGTATTGCCGTAGGTATGGCAACAAATATTCCTCCTCACAATCTTCGTGAGATAACATCTGCGGCTGTTAAGATGATCAACAACCGTATCGATGAGGAAAGAGAAACAGATATTGAAGAGATACTTGAGATAGTTAAAGGACCTGATTTCCCAACAGGAGCGCAGATCCTTGGTGTCAGAGGTATCAATGAAGCATACAGAACAGGTAGAGGTAAGATCAAGGTTCGTGCCGTTTCAGAGATAGAGCCTATGCAGAATGGAAAGCATCGTATAGTTATTACAGAGCTTCCATATATGGTAAATAAGGCTATGCTCATCAAAAAGATAGCAGACCTTGTAAAAGACAAGAGAGTTGACGGTATCACAGACCTTCGTGATGAATCATCAAGAGAAGGAATGAGAGTTGTTATAGAGGTAAGACGTGATGCGAATCCAAACATCATTTTAAATAACCTTTATAAGCATACTCAGCTTGAAGATACATTTGGCGTAAATATGCTTGCTCTTGTCAATAACGAGCCTAAGGTTTTAAGTCTTCCGGACATGCTTAAGTATTACATTAAGCACCAGGAAGAAGTTGTTACAAGAAGAACACAGTTCGATTTAAATAAAGCAGAAGAGAGAGCTCATATTGTTGAAGGTCTCCTTATCGCTATCGATAACATAGATGAAGTTATAAGAATAATCAGAGCTGCCGCTAATGTTGCCGAAGCAAAAGCAAACTTAATCGAAAGATTCAGTCTTTCAGAAGCTCAGGCTCAGGCAATCGTAGATATGAGACTTCGTGCTCTTACAGGTCTCGAAAAAGAGAAGTTAGAGGCAGAATATAAGGAACTCCTTGCAAAGATCAGTTATCTTAAATCAATCCTTGCAGATGAGAAGATACTTCTTGGAGTTATACGTGATGAAATGCAGCTTATAGCAGATAAATATGGTGATGACAGAAGAACTTCAATCGGAGAAGATGAAGATGAACTTGTTGATGAAGATCTTATTCCGGAAGAAAATGCAGTTCTTACTATGACTCATCTTGGATACTTTAAGCGTACTTCCGTTGATAATTTCCATGCACAGAATCGTGGTGGTAGAGGAATCAAGGGTGTTCAGACACTTGAAGAAGACTTTATCGAAGATATACTTATGACTACTACAAAGCATTATATCCTTTGCTTTACCAATAAAGGTCGAGTATACAAGATGAAGGTTTATCAGATTCCTGAAGCAGGAAGAAATGCGAGAGGAACAGCTATTGTAAATCTCCTTCAGTTAGATCCTGAGGAACATGTTACAGCAGTTATTCCACTTAAGGAATTCAGCGAGAATAAATACCTTATCATGGTTACAAAACATGGTATCATCAAGAAAACACCTCAGACAGAATATGCAAATATCCGTAAGAACGGTATCATTGCCATGACTCTGCAGGAAGATGATGAACTTATAGAAGTTAAGACTACAGATAATACAAGAGAAATCTTCATGGTAACCAAGTATGGTGTATGTATCAGATTTAAGGATACAGATATCAGAAGTACCGGAAGAAGCGCTATGGGTGTAAGAGGTATGAACCTTTCAGTTGGTGATGAGGTTGTTGGTATGCAGCTTTCTACCCAGGGTGAAGCACTTCTTATTGTTTCTGAGAATGGTCTTGGAAAACGTACACTCAGAAAAGAATTCCCTCTTCAGAAGAGAGGCGGAAAGGGCGTTAAGTGCTATAAGATCACTGATAAGACAGGTGATGTTGTAGGTGTTAAGGCTGTAAATCCTGATCATGAAGTTATGCTTATCACAAATGAAGGAATCATTATCCAGATTAAGTGTGATGAGGTTTCAATGACAGGAAGAAATACTTCAGGTGTTAAACTTATGAAGATCGATGCAGACAGCAATGTTTCGGTTGCAGGTATTGCAAAGGTTAGAGAAGAGATTAGAATACCGGGAGTAAATGGTGAAGAACCGGATGAAACAATAAATGAATCTAATAATGAAAATGATTCAGAGATTACAGAAGAAGTTGTTGATACAGAGGTTACGGAAGAGGAAAAATCCGACGAAACCGATGATAAAGAATAAGAATTATAAGAGAGGTAAATATGAACGGTTTTAAAGATAATCTTGAAAATCTTTCAAATACACATAACATAGAAGAATTCTTAAAAGCAGCTGCTTACTGGATCGGTATATTACTTGTAATCTTATTTATTGCTTATGTTTCACTGAAGCTGAATAACTATATTCAGAACAGAAAAAGAAGAAAAACCGGTGCAGAAAAGGACGATTTTATAGGTTAGTGATATGAGAGAATTAGATACATCCATAATTGTAGAAGAAGTCAGTAAATTATGTATTAAAGCTAATCTTTATCTTGCAGAAGATCTTAAAAAACATATAGAGGATTCTGCAAGAGAAGAGAAAAGTAAGCTCGGACAACAGGTTTTGGAACAGCTTATTGATAATATGAAGATAGCCGATGAGAACCGTATTCCTATTTGTCAGGATACAGGTATGGCCGTATTTTTCGTAAATGTCGGTCAGGATCTTCATATTAACGGTAATCTTACAGATGCCATAAATGAAGGTGTTCGTAAGGGATATACAGAAGGATATCTTAGAAAATCTGTAGTTAAGGATCCTATTTTAAGAGAAAATACCAAGGATAATACACCTGCTATCATTCATTATGATATAGTTCCGGGAGATAAGTTGGAAATTACTATAGCTCCAAAGGGATTCGGAAGCGAAAATATGAGCCGACTTTTTATGCTTAAGCCTGCAGATGGTGTTGAAGGCATTAAGAAAGCGGTTATAACAACAGTAAGTGAGGCAGGACCAAATGCTTGTCCTCCATTCGTTGTTGGTGTAGGACTCGGTGGTGATTTTGAGCTTTCAGCAAAACTTGCAAAGAAGGCTCTTACAAGAAATATTTCTGAAAGATCTAATTTACAGCACATTAAAGAGCTTGAAGAAGAATTACTTTCAGAGATCAATCAGCTTGGTATAGGTCCGGCTGGACTTGGCGGAAGTACTACAGCACTTGCTATTAATATAGAGACTTATCCTACACATATTGCGGGAATGCCAGTTGCTATCAATATGTGTTGTCATGTTGACAGACATGCAAGTGTAACACTTTAATTTTTTTAAAGACAGTAGAAACTTTTAGTCAGATGTTTTATGAAGAGCATTAAACATATGCTCGGATTCAGAGCTTTACTATAGTGAGGAAATGAAATGAATAGAAATCTTACAGTTCCGGCAAAAGCTGAGGAATTAAAAGAACTGAGATCCGGTGATTATGTATATATAACAGGAACTATCTATACAGCCAGAGATGCAGCACATAAGAGACTTTATGAAGCACTTAATAATGGCGAAGATATTCCTATTGATCTTAAAGATAATTTTATATATTATCTTGGACCAACTCCTGCAAGACCGGGAGAGGTTATAGGATCTGCAGGACCTACAACTTCAAGCAGAATGGACAAATACACTCCGCTTCTTCTTGAAAAAGGCCTTAAAGGAATGATAGGAAAAGGAAAGAGAAGCAAAGAAGTTATAGATTCCATCGTTAAAAATGATGCAGTTTATTTTGCAGCAATAGGTGGAGCCGGAGCTCTTCTTTCAAAATGTATCAAGAGTGCGGAAGTAATAGCCTATGATGATCTTGGAACAGAAGCAATCAGAAAGCTTTATGTTGAAGATCTTCCTGTCATAGTAATCGTAGACAGTGAAGGTAATAACCAGTATGAAACTGCCGTAGAAGACTTCAAAAAAATGAATAAATAACTTTATTTCCGGGTATAAATAATATTTTTATCAGATGATGCTGTCAGAATTTATTATTTATACCCGGATTATTTGAATGAAAAATAATATGCTAGAAAACATTTATATATGGTAAAATGTATCTATGTATTAAATATATCAAATAGATAAAAATATTGATCAAAATATGATTTATCAACTTCTGTATATTAAAGATTTTGGGATAAGGATAGGAAATTTAGGAAATCCACTAACAGTGGATAAAGTGTTATATTATGGTGTAAGAATGGGGGGAACAGCATAATGGCAGATTCCAAAAAAATCACAAGAAAAGAAATCTATAAAGATATAAAGAAAAAAAGGATAATCGGACCCATTATTTTTCTTACTGTTTCATTGGTTGCTTTGGCATTAATTCTTTATTATTCAGTAACGGGTCTTATAGCATATATTCTTGACAATAAGCTTAATTCCGAATATCAGTATGTTGAATCCATGTATAAAGTTTATGATAAGTCTGCTTCAATTGATGAAAATGAAGTTTACAAATTCCTGGATGAATATAATAGGGATTATTATATTAAAGATAAAGAGGGAAAAGTCATTCATCAAAAGGGTGATATAACTTCAAGTAATAAAAATGAGGAGTTATATATATCCGGTCATGATGAGAACGTTACTGCCTGTATGGATAATGAGGTAGATGTTTTCTATACGAAGGATAAAAACCTTCGAATCAAGCTAGGGGAAATATTAGATATTATCAATGATGAAGATTCATATTCCGGTGTTGTAGTAGCCAGAAGAAAAAAGAAGGTTGATAATCAATCAGTCAAAGATTCGGCGGAGGATAAACCGGCGGGTGAGGATATGGATGATCTGAATGACGATGAAGTCTATGAGATAAATCTTCCGATATGGATGATATACAGATCGGAAAATAATGATAATGTGATGTATGTAAAAGCCATTATCAGCGTCAGGGAGAGAGATTTTATTATATTTATTGTCGTAATCATTCTCATTTCCCTTGCTATGGTTACTTTCTTCATAGCCATGTTTATTAGGATGATCGGTAATATCCATAGGCAGAGAAAGATAACAAATTATTTCTTCAAAGATGTTGTGACAGGCGGAAAAAATTGGACCTGGTTCCTCATTAAAGGTGAGCAGCTTTTAATGAAAAAGAATGCTTTGAAGCAGAAATATGCTGTAGTAAATATAATTCTCCAGAAGTATAGAAATTACTGTTTATGCCATTCCGTAGAAGAAGGTGAGAAACTTCTCCAGAACGTAAATAGGATAATTTCCACGGATATAAAGAAGGATGAAATATGTTCACATAGTACTTCATCGAATTTCGCTCTTATCCTCAAATATGATGATGTTGAGGAATTAAAGAAAAGGATCAGGGAATGGATAGATAGGATTTATGATGAAAATACCGGTCACAGATTCGGTTTCCAGACAGGAATCAGTCTTATAGGAAAGAGTGTTGATGAGTCAGGAAAACCTGTGAAACGTAGGAACTTCAATCTGGAAGATGAGTATAATAATGCATGCACGGCAAGAAATACCCTTCCTGAAGCTGAAGAAAATGGAATAGCATTTTTCGATAATAGCCTTCTTGAGGAAGAAAAGTGGATCGATCTTGTTCAGGAAAATCAGGAAAGAGCCATCAGAAATGAAGAATTCATAGTTTATTATCAGCCAAAATATAATCCTAGAACAAATGAACTTCAGGGAGCAGAAGCTCTGATCAGATGGAATTCACATGAACTGGGATTTGTAAGTCCGGGAAAATTCATTCCTATATTTGAGAAGAATGGATTTATAACAAATATCGATCATTATATGATTTCGCATGTGGCAAAAGATCAGAAGAGATGGCTTGATGAGGGATTAAAATGTGTTCCTGTTTCGGTAAATGTTTCAAGAGCACATTTCGTGGAAAGTGATCTGGCTGAACAGATAAGAGATATTGTTGATAAAGCCGGAACACCTCATGAATATATAGAAATTGAACTTACAGAGAGTGCATTCTTTGATGATAAGGATGCGATGATCCGAACCATAAATAAACTTAAGGAGTACGGATTTTCGGTATCCATGGATGACTTTGGATCGGGATATTCATCACTCAATTCATTAAAAGATATGCCACTGGACGTACTTAAGCTGGATGCGGAATTTTTCAGAGGAGATGAGAAAAACGGACGAGGAAAGATAGTAGTTTCCGAGGCCATAAAACTCGCAAGAAATCTCAAAATGAAGACTGTTGCTGAAGGTGTTGAAGTTAAAGAACAGGTTGATTTCCTGGCCGGCGAAGGCTGTGACATGATACAGGGATTTTATTATGCGAAACCTATGCCGGGTGAAGAATACAGAGAAAAAATGAGTACGGATCCTTCAAAGAATTAAAAAAGAATCATATTTAAATCGAGGATAAGAAAATGAGAAGAAAAAAGATATTATTTGCAGGTATTTGTATAACAGTTTTATTGTCACTTTGCTCATGCGGCAAAGGAAAGAGCAGCAATGAACCGGCAGCAAATGAAATTACAGCAGAGGCAGATAATAGTAATGATACAGCTGATATCGGAGCGATAGATGGCCAAAAATATATAATTGAAAAAGCTAATCTTGAGTTAAATATTCCGGAAAATTGGACAACATATTCCAAAAAAGAATTAGCTGTTAATTATAATGTGAGCGAAGAAGAATTTACCAACGAAAAGCTTACCGAAAGATTTGTAAATAGTGACGGTAGTGATACAAAAGGCGATCCTCTTATTTATTTCGCGCATAATGATGATGTGTCAAAGCCGGAAATGATCAATATCTATCTTACATATGATCTTGATACAAATTCAAAGATTACAGATGAGAACTATGAAAAGAAGATTAAAATAATGGAGGAAGTTTATAAAGAAACCGAAGGCATAAATGATGTTAATGTCATAAAGACTAATTTCCTTGGAACAGAATGTCTGGCCATAGAATATTCTACGGATTATGATGGAAAGACAATGTATGACAGGTTCATTTTCTGGGGCGAAGGACGTTTTAAATATTCTATAAGCATCAGTTCTTATGATAAGGCTAAGATCGATCAGGATATGGGATATTTCAAAAATTTTAAGTAATTTAATTACGATAAACAATAATAAACAACAACAAGTACGATTAACAACAAGTACAATAATAAAATATAATAATCATATACAACAACAAGTAACATAAAGCTCCTTAATAATCTTAAATAATAAATCGGCAAATATTCATAATGTTTGGATAAAATACACAAAAATTCGGTTTGATATCTATCTAAAATTGAGATATAGTATGTAAGTGTGTGTAGAGAATTATAGGTGAGGGATAATTCTCTGCGATGATTTAATTAATTTGAAGGTTAAAAGGAGTAAAGATGGGACTGATTCAGAAGAAACTAGCAGCTACGCTGCTAGCGTTTTTAATGACCTTTTCAAGTCTTGGAAACGTTTATCCCGGAGGCGCCAACGCTAAAGAAAGAGGAGGAACTCCGAAAAGAAATGAATTTGTTGCAACAGCAACAGACGCCGACAGTGCGACGTCCGGTGACGCACTGCAAGAAGGAGAACAGCTTACTATTGATAAGAAAGCTATTGAGAAAGAAGAAGGCACCGGAGCAGAAGCAGACGGAAGATATTTCCTTGAAGACGAAGAACGTATCAGGAATATAAATAATGCTTCTGAAGATGATTTCTATGATATCAATGAATATCTTAATACACATAGGATAAACGTTGATGGTCGTGAATATGATCATGTGCAAAAACTTAATCCAAGCAAAAGTTTTTCACTCTATCTGGATTTTGCATTAAGCAGAATCAATCTTAAAGATCATGGTCTTAATTACAAGTACAAATTACCGGAGCATATCACTATCGGTGATATCGGAAGCGAAGATGATCAGGAAGATCTTCGTAATACCAACGGTAAGATAATAGGTAGTTACTATGTTAAGGATGATATTATCTATATCACTTTCCCGGGCTACTATGACAATGTAGTTGCATTTTTCACATTGAAAGCAGATTGGGATGATGTGGAGAATCTTGCATCGGTACCTATTAAATGGAAAGACGGAGATGAGACCATTTTATTTGATCTCTCACAGTTACATATTTCAAAAAGCCTCACATCTTTTGTTGAACAGGCAAACGGAGATAGTCTTGCCGAGTTCACTGTTATCATGCGTGCTGATAAGGAAAATTATGAAATCAATAATATTACTTTTTCAGACAAATATACTTCAACATATATAAAATTATATAAAGGCGGATACAAAGATTCGCAGAATGCTTCGAAGGATATAAAGGTAAGCGCTTATTCTCAGGACGGTTCAAGAGTAAGCGAAAAATATTATAATTATTCCGATGTCGGAGCTAATGCAGGAGCTAATTCTGCAGAGATGACTATCGATAATATCAGCATTCCAAAGGATGGATATGTTGAGATTAAATATGAAGTTGTTGTTGATAAAAAAACAGCTTTAACTTCTGATGCTACCGGATTATTACCTGGATATGTAAATACTGCCAAGGGTAAATATGTTATCTATGACAAGAACGGATCGCCTCTTACTGATGCTGAATCGGAGGTTGAAGTTGAAGGTATGTTCAGTCCAAGAACAGACTGGATTTATAAGACCAAAGAAGATGCATTTAAGTCAGACGATGAAGAAAATGTTCTTGTTCCTTACACTATCGGTATTAACCGCAGCAGACTCTACAGTCTGGGAGGATCTATAGTTCGTGACGAGATCACAAACTATGAAGAAGGCGGAACTGTAAAATATGATATGACACAGGCTCCGTATGTATCTTCCGATGATGGTACAAATGAAACAGAGAAAACTCTCGAGTGGGTTGTACTCGATGAGGATGTATTTAATAAACTCAGAAGTAATCTTTACAGGGGTTCTGAAAAGACTGCAATGGAGAATATCCTTAACGGAACATCAGCAGATCTTACAGACCTCAGAAATAAGTTAAAGACAAAGCTTGGTGTTGCAAATCTTACAAATGAAAATGTCAGCAGCAAGTTATTTACAAGTGAAAATGCAAATGATTTCTTATGGATCTCGCCTCTCGATGAGAAGCCTACATTCCATCTCTTGCATTATTATACAACAGCAAGTATTACGGATATGGGTAGCAAGAACTCTGCGAGAATGTGGTATACGGAAATAGAAGGTTATCCACGTGGTCCGGGAATAGGATGGATGAATCCATATAAAAAGGTTCTTGAAGTTGATAAGGAAAATTACGGTATCTATGAGGATGGTGAAGGTAATTACTATGTTGATTGGCATATCAGCGTAACAGTTCCGAAGAATTCTCATTTCGACCATATAATTTTATCTGATGACCTTCCTGAGAAGTGGGTATCAGATAGAGAAGTTTCAGACGTTAAACACACAGGTTATTATGGGGATTGGTTCCCGGATGTACCATTTGTCTCATATGACAGAATACAAAACTCAGATCAAAGTGTTGAGGAAACTGCTGAATATGAGTGGGAGATTTCAGATCAGTTATTTACCATATCTTCTGAATCGGCAGATGAAGATGTACAGAAAGTTGTTGAGAACCTTAAGGGTGTATTTGGTGATTCATTAGATACAAGTGATAAAAGAAAGTATGCGATCACAAATAATAACCCTACATGGGAGACAGCATATTTCTCACATTTTTCAAGTTACCAGGGAAAAACATATGTAGCTCCCAATACATTTATGCAGGGATCTTATTTTTCTTTCCTTTATACAACGGATAGAAGTTACAGAGGACAGTATCTTGGAGATCATAATTACAGAGGCTATAACGACACGTTTTTTGCCGATCATTATACATGGACTCCAAAGAATTTAAGATTTTATATCGAAGAACTCCCAAAAAAGAGTGAAGATTATACTATCGATATCAATTACAGGACTCAGATCAATCCTGAACTTATAAAGGCATTGCCTGATTACTGTGCAACAAGCGGCAAGGAATTTTTTGAAAATATCAACTACGTGAAGGCTTATCAGGGAGTTTATGATAAAGCAAAGGGCGGATATTACTATGACCAAAATAAGGAAATTGCCCGTGCTTCAGCAAGCTACTACATCGGTAAGCATGATGTTGAAGCAAATATCCTTAAAAAGATAACTAATTACGATAAGGATAATAAAACAGCAGATTACCTTGTAGAAATCAATCCAAACGGTTCAATGAATTCAGAAAGTGCAGAATATGAATTAAAGGATAAGATTGCCTACTCAGGTGTTAAATTCAATCCGACCAGCATAATACTTATGGATGACAGCGGAAGTAAACCGGGTGTTGACGGCAAAGTCATCTGGAGTAATAACGGAAGCCCTGATTCGGAGTATTCCGGAAGTGATTCATTTATAAGTATTGATGTTGATAATCAGGACAATGGAAGCAGTACTGTTCTGATGAATTTTGATAACAGAACCGGATTTTTCGGTGAATCGGGACAGAAGTTTAAACATATGTACCTGGTATACAGAATCGATGTATCCGGCTGGAATCCACAGGATATCTTAAGTAATGCGGTATATCTCTATAATGAGAAGAATGTTCCGGGAACGGAAACAATAAGCAAGGATTTCCTTGGAAGTGATACAGTAGAATTTGTTGAATCGGATGCTATCACAAAGAAGATAGTTAATGATGCAAAAGAAGAAAATAATTTTACACCTACATTTGAAATTATAGTGGACACCTTGTCACCGGATGCGGGAAATATTTTCAATATCAATGCAGGAGATAAATTCACTATAAATGATGTGATGAGTGATAATCTCACTTTAGAGGCTGATACGGTTAAGGTTCAGTCATTCAATACGACCCAGAAAAGCTGGGAAGATATGGATAAAGGGGATTACAAGATCACATATGATGAAGATAACAGAGAACTTAATATTAAAGTTACTGTTAAAAATACGGCTACAAAGTATAAGGTAAATTATGATGCTATTGTTAAGCCGAATAAAAATGTTCAGGTAATCAGAAATACAGCTAAGATTCTTGAAGACGAGAATGTTAAAGTAAATTTTGAGTCAAGAGTATTTACTAATTCATATCAGTCAGGTGCTAACGCGGAAGCATTCAAGATAAAGCTCAAGAAATATGATGCGGATGAACCGACTAAGTTCCTTAGCGCTTCATTTAAATTATATTATTATGATTCTAAGGGTATGGAATGGAAAGAAAGAACCAACGCATCTTCAAGTGATGGACTTTTCACAACCGATCCTGATGACGGAACACTGACTATGAGCAATGCTATGTGCGGAGAGGATCCTATTCCGGTTATCGCTGACAAAACATGGTATAAGCTTGAAGAAGTAAAGGCTCCTGATGGATATACACTGAAGACAACACCGATTTATTACTATACATCGGTTCAGGGTATCAATCCTACTGTATCAGGCAGCCCTAATGATATAAATATCAACAAAGATAAATACAGCATAATAAAAATAGGCGGAACAGCAACACCGACACTTAGTATTTCCAACTCAAAACTTCAATTTGATATAAAGAAGGTTGATGCGAGCAGTGACGATGTTACTGTACAGGGAGCGGCATTCGCTTTATACAGCGATGAAGCATGCAAGGAAAAGATCGCGGATTCCGAAGAAGTCGAGCCGGGTGTAAACAGATTTTCAGATATTGAGATTTCTGAAAAAATGACTCTTTACATGAAAGAGACAAAAGCACCTGTTGATTATCAGATAGATACAACAGTTTATAAGGTAAATATTGAAGGAAGTCTTATCTCTTCAATAACAAGCCTTGACGGACAGAAGACTCTTGTATTTGATAACAGCGACAATACATATATGTTTAAAAATGCATCTTCAAACGGAAACCTTGTTATTGCTAAATTAATTGAATTTGATGTCGGAAGCATTAGTGATTATGCAGATAATGAATTCAGATTCACAGCAATGATCACTGATGAAAACGGTAATATTTTCCATGATGGCAATGATGAAAAAGCTTTTGATGCCATTTTAACTGATGCGAAGGGTACTAAGACTAAGTCAAAATATTACAGCGGAGATGTTATCTATCTTAAGGCAGATGAAACCTATGCTATTACGGGAATTCCTGATAAAGCAAACTATAAGGTTACTGAGATCGGTGATGACGGATTTAAGACTGAACGTCGTATTACTGACAGTGATGACGTAGATAGTGATATACGTAAAAGAGGCAATGTTGCTTCAGGTACTATAACAGCTTCTGAAACAGATACTGTTACATATATTAATACACCTTACGGATCGATCGAGATTACAAAGAACATGGTTCTTTCGGAAAATCCTGAAGAAACTATGGATATTCCTGACGGACTTACACTTAAAGTAACAGATGGCTTTGCTGAAGATGATTCGAGGGTCGATGTATATGCTATTGCAGTTTGGGATGCAGCTTTAGGAAAGTTCGTAGCAAGTGAAACAAGAAATGGCATAACATTTGATAACAGTATTAAAAACGGATTTAAGATTGGTAATGTTCCTACAGGAAAATACAGAATTTACGAGACAAATGAAGATATAGAAGGATTTAAGTGCAAGATCAGTACCAACAAAAGTGCTGATAGTATTAACGGCAATATGATCCGCGTGTCTGATTCTGTTCGAAGCGGTGGAACAAGAACAACAAAGGTTATCAATACATATTCAGCAGCAATGGATGTAGATATCTCTGCAGGAAAGAGAGTCAGCGGACATAATATCAAAGCAGGTGATTATACATTCCTCCTGTATGATGCAAGTAATGATACGGTTGTTCAGAGTGTAAAGAACGGAAACTTCGGTTCTATCAAGTTTAATACTCTCAAGTTTGAGCAGTTAGGTTCGTATGATTACTACATCAAGGAGCAGATTCCGGAAGAGGCAACTAAGTTAGATGATGGCTCGGGAAGATATATTTACAATGGTACGATTTATGATAACTCAGTAATTGATGTACATATTGATCTCAAAATCGGAGCAGATAACAAACTTGAAAAAGAAGTTACATACAAGAAGAACGGAACGGTTCTTACAGATCAGAATGATGTAAGTTTTTCAAATATTTATGTAGCCGAAGGCAGACTTTCTCTTGAGGGAACAAAAGAGCTCGTGGGAAGAAGTATGAGTGATGGTGATTATACATTCCTTGCCGACATTAAAAAGGTTGATAGTGAAGGAGTGGAATCCACTGTTGCAACAGGAGTAAAAGTAGGTACTTCAAAAGCTGACGGAACTATTGATTTTGACGGAACATATACATCAGGTACAGAAACCGGTGATTATTTCTCATACAGTGAAAAGGATGCGGGATCAAAATATATTTATGATATTTATGAAAAGATACCTGCTGCAACTGATGCAGATTATAAGGCCGGCGTAACATACAGTGATCAGCATTTTGTTGTTGAAGCAACAATCAGCGACAACAGAGACGGTTCGTTAAGTATTGGAAAGAGCATTGAGGATGGAAACGGCAAAACCGCATATGAAATTGCATTTGTTAATAAATTTAATGCCGAAGGAAATCTTAAGCTTACAGCAGATAAGATACTTACAGGAAAAAATCTTACAGCGGATGAATATACATTTGAGGTATATGAAGGCAGTGACGTCGTTGCAACAGGTAAAAATGATGCCAACGGAAATATAGAATTTTCAGATATAAGATTCTATGTGGATAACACAGGTAATACTCCTGTCAGCAATCTCGGAAATCATACATATACTGTTAAAGAAATAATTCCTGATGGTGCTGAATTAAAGAATAATAAATATACATATCAAGGTGTAGTTTATGACAGTACATCTTATACTGTAAGAGTAAATGCTTCTGCAAATGATGACGGAACTATTTCCTTTGATGTTACAGGAGCAGATAAGGTAGAAAATGCTAAAGATACTTATAAAGTAACTAAGAATAGCGGTAGACTGGCAGCATTTGTGAACACTTACCAGGCATATGGAACAGTTAGCCTTTCAGGTAAAAAGACAATGCTTGGAAGAAGCTTTATAGATGAAAATGATTGTATTGTTATCGCTTCATACTACGAGCTTAACAGTGATAGTACCTTAACACCTTTAGCTCTGAATCAGCAGGTCGGTGTACTGAATAGAGACGGAACGATCACATTCCAGTCTGTTACATTAAATGAATCGAGTGTTGGCCATAATTATCTGGTTACTATCAAAGAGTATAAGCCTAGTGATTTCGGAGCTGTTGACAGAGCCGGAGTTACATACAGTAATGAGATTTATTATTTATATTTGAGTCCGGAAGATAACGGCGACGGAACCTTAAATCTCAATGAAAGAATGGTTAACAGTAGTAATGAAGAAGTAAGCAGCGTTGATTTCACCAATAAATATAATGCAGAAGGAAGCCTTACATATACAGCTACAAAGCTTCTTAAGGGAAGAGATATTGATAACGAGCAGTTCACTTTTGATATTTACGAAGGTGAAAAAATCATTTCATCAGGCAAAAATGATGAGAATGGAAATATAACTTTCGACGAAATAAAATTCTATATAGATGGTGAAGAAAGTTATAAGGGTGAACACAATTACGTTATCAAGGAACGTATTCCTGACCCTGTTCCGAAGGGTTATGTATATGATAACAGCACATACAGCATCAGCGTAAATGCAACAGACAACGGTTTCGGAATACTTGAAATAGTTGCAAGCGGTGCGGCTATCGACGATTCAGGACTTACATATAAAGTAACTTTACCTGAAGGAAGAGATGCAAACTTCATAAATGAGTATAGTGCTTACGGAGAGGTTTCACTTGAAGGCAGCAAGGTACTTAACGGTAGAGAGCTTTATGATGATGAATTTTCATTTAAGGCTGTTGAATATAAGGTTGTTGACGGCAAAAATACTGCAACAGGAAGAGTATTTACAGGAACAAATAATGCTAGCGGTAATATCGCATTTGAAAATATAACATTCAGTAAAGATGCTGAATCGGGCGATATGACAGGCGTTTATCACTATGAGATAAGTGAGGTTAAACCGGAAGACAGATCCCTTGGAGGAGTGACATACGATGAGGCGGTTTATACACTCGATGCGATAGTTTCGGATTCCGGAGACGGCACATTGTCTGTCCTTAAAACAATTCGCGACAAGGATGGAATTATAACGGATGATATAGTATTTACAAATAAATACACATCCGAAGCAAATTTCAAACTTGAAGTCGGTAAGGAACTTAAGGGAAGAGACATAGAGGAAGGACAGTTTGAATTTGTTATCCTTGAAGGAGACAACATAGTTTCAACAGGAACAAATGATGATGACGGAAATGTTGTATTTGATGATATAAGATTCTTTGTGGATGACAATGATTCATATATCGGAACTCATAATTATACAGTTAAGGAAGTTATCCCTGATCCTGTTCCTGAAGGATATAAATACGATGATGCGACATATAACATCACAGTTGAAGCAGTGGATAATGAAGACGGAACCATAACTCTTGATGTTACAGGTGCCGAGAAGAATGATACTTCTTACAGATTAACCAAGGATGAAGAAGGAGCTGATTTTGTAAATAAATACTCTGCTGAAGGAGAAATAAATCTCGAAGCATCAAAGATCCTTGAAGGTGCAGATCTTAAGGCAGATGAGTTCAGTTTCAGATTGGAATCTGTTAATGAAGGAAATGATTATATTGATGAATCAACTTGTGATGCATCAGGAAATGTTAAGTTCAATACAATTCATTTTGAAAAGAATGAAGAGAAGGACGAAACAGGAACATATAAATATAAGCTCAGCGAAGTTATTCCTGAAGAAGCCGGACTTGTTCCGGGAGTAGAATATGACAAAGCTGTTTATTATGTAACACTTCAGGTAGAAGATGCCGGAAATGGAAAGCTTAATGTTACAGCTGCTATAACAGATGAAAATGAAAAGGGTGTGGAAAATGTTGTATTTAAGAATATTTACAGCGCATCCGCAGAGGTTTCATTTGAAGGAGTCAAGTCTGTTAAGTTCATAGATCTTGATCTTAAGAAGAGACAGATCTTAGAGAATGAATATACATTCACTCTTGAAGAATATGTTGACGGAGAGTATAAGTCATTATCGGAAACAGGAACAGATAAAGAAGGCAGATTCGAATTCCCTGCTGTAAATTATGACCTTGAGTCAGCAGGAACACATTATTACAGAATCAGCGAAGTTAAAGGCGATGTGGCATACGTTCAGTATACTGCAGAACCTGTTTATGTAATCGTTGATGTATATGATAATGGCGATTCAACAATGTCGACCACAGTGGAATATGTTAAGGCAGATTCTATTGAAGATGTTATAAAGGGTAAGGGCGAAAATATTGATCAGGCCTTATTCGAAAATGTGATCAACGAGACAACCGTTAAGAAGGTTGATGACGACAATAACTTATTGGAAGGTGCATATTTATATATCGTTGATGATAATGGAGAAGTAGTTTATAGCTATACTTCAGGTAAATCAGAGGTAAGAATTTACGGTCTTGAAAGATCGAGAATTTATACACTCAAGGAAGATAAGGCACCGGACGGATATGAGAAGGCTGAGGATATCAAATTCGCAGTCGGAGAATACGGTAAGGTTCTTGTCTATAATGGTGATAAGGTAGTCGAAGCCGATGAACTTGTTATGGTGGATCATAAGGTTAAAACAGCTGTGGACAGCGTTAAGACAGGAGATAGTACAAACCTCCTTCTGATGTTCATGCTTATGATCACCTCCTTCGGAGGTATAGTCCTTATCAGCAGAAGAAAAAAGAATGACCGAAAATAGCATTATTTAAGGTCGTAATGTCAAATGATCAAGTGACCCGGTATGAGATGATCATCATGCCGGGTTATTTTCATGTATAGATTTTGTTGAGTTTATGTTGAGAAAATAATTTTTTTTCTATAAAATGAAGAAAATATCCATGACGTATATTGATATAATATTCATGATAAAAATAAAAATATCCATGACAGAAATGGATAAATCCGTGATGATAATCGGAAAAAATCATGATGAGAATATATACGATGTAAATCGATAAAATATCCATAATGGGTAAGGTGTAATATATGAATATAATTAATATAAGAGATTTAAATGATGAGAGACTCAGTCTTTATGCCAAACTGTCCGAGAATCAGCTTAGAAGATATTTTGAACCTGAGCCGGGAGTTTTTGTTGCAGAAAGCCCAAATGTCATCGAGAGAGCTTTAAATGCAGGATATGAGCCATTATCATTTCTGGTTGAAACAGAAGCTATAGATAAAGAAGCCGGAGTAATACTTGAAAAAGTAAGTAAGATATATGGCAAAGAAAAGGCGGAAGAAATACCTGTATTTGCAGCGGATTTCGAAGTATTAAAGTCACTTACGGGTTTCCCTATGGTGAGAGGGCTTCTGGCTGTGATGAGAAGAAAAGTCCTGTCTGATATAAATATTTTTTGCGAAGGAAAGAAGAATATAGCAGTTCTTTATGATATTGAAAATCCTTCAAATGTCGGAACCATATTTAGGAGTGCGGCGGCGCTTGGAATTGATGGGATCATTTTAACAAAGGGCTCGTCGGATCCTCTTTACAGAAGAGCGGCGAGAGTAAGTATGGGTACTGTTTTTCAGATTCCCTGGACTATCCATGAGCCGGATAAAAAAAGCGTGAACACGGACGACAGAGACGGACTTATGTTGAAATTAGCCGATCGCGGGTTTGTCACAGCTGCTATGGCTTTAAGTGATAATTCGGTTAATATCACTGATGAAAATTTTAAAAATTCAGAGAAGAAAGCGATAATCCTCGGAAATGAAGGAAAAGGTCTTCCTGAGAATGTGATAAGATCCTGCAACAATACTTTGAAGATTCCGATGTTCCATGAAGTTGATTCGCTAAATGTTGGAATTGCAGCGGCTATAGTATTTTGGGAAATAAATGAAAATAAAAAATAAAACGTGATAATACCCCTTGACATTCATGGGAATATTTGATAAAGTATGTAAGCGTGTTATTGAAGAGATACGCACGTGTTAACCTAAAAGTCATCAATTAACTTGGTGAGGGAATTTAGGCACTGGAGATGTACTCAAGTGGCTGAAGAGGCGCCCCTGCTAAGGGTGTAGGTCGGGTGACCGGCGCGAGGGTTCAAATCCCTCCATCTCCGCTATAACATATATTCCTCGATAGCTCAATGGTAGAGCACTCGGCTGTTAACCGAGGGGTTGTTGGTTCGAGCCCAACTCGGGGAGCTTAAAACTTACAATGTAAGTTTAAATATAGGCACGAATCCCGCTACGCGGTATTCATTCTGCATCGCAGAATTGTCGTGCTGCGCACGAGTATCCTCGTGATATTCGGATTCCAACTTGCTCCGCAAGTTTGAACTATGGCGCCATAGCCAAGTGGTAAGGCATCGGTCTGCAACACCGCTATCACCAGTTCAAATCTGGTTGGCGCCTCTCAAACCTCAGGAATGTTCCTGAGGTTTTATTTATAATTTGGAGAATGCTAATGGTATATAATGATATTCTTGAAGCAGTTGGTCATACACCAATGATACGTTTGCAAAGAATGGCTGAACCGGAAAGTGCTGAGATCCTTGTTAAGATGGAAGCATTGAATGCCGGAGGTTCTATTAAGACCAGAACTGCTCTCAATATGATAAAAAAAGCTGAAAAACAGGGGCTCATAGATAAAGATACTATAATTGTTGAGCCAACAAGCGGTAATCAGGGAATAGGACTTGCTCTTGTAGGTGCTGTAAGAGGATATAAGACAGTTATCGTTATGCCGGACTCCGTCAGTGAGGAAAGGCGTAAACTTGTAAAGCATTATGGTGCGGAAGTTGTCCTTGTTCATGATGAAGGCGATATCGGTGAATGTATAGAAGGATGCTTGAAAACTGCCATGGATATGAAGAAGGCCAATCCAAAGGTATTTGTCCCTCAGCAGTTTGAAAATCCAAACAATACATTGGCACACAAGAATCATACTGCTTTAGAGATAATGGAACAGGTCGAAGGCCCTATTCATGGATTCTGTTCGGGAATTGGTACAGGAGGTACAATAACCGGAATCGGCGAAGTTCTGAAACGTCAGTATCCTGATGTTGAGATTTGGGCTGTTGAGCCGGAAAATGCAGCCATACTTGCAGGTGGAACCATCGGAACACATTTGCAGATGGGTATAGGTGACGGAATCATTCCGGATATTCTGAATCAAACTATTTACGATCAGATATATATTGTTACCGACGAAGAAGCTATAGAAACTTCCAAAAGGCTGGCCAGAGAGGAAGGACTTATGGTTGGTATATCAAGCGGTACGAATGTTGCGGCGGCCATAAAGCTTGCCAAGAAGCTCGGACCCGGAAAGACGGTAGTTACAGTTCTTCCGGACACAGCTGAGAGATATTTCTCAACACCGCTTTTTGATGAGTGATTTATTTAAGTTATATGGAGTTTTATTATGTCTACAAACAAGGAAAAAATAGTTTTAAACGGAAAAGCGTTGAAAGATAATGGAGCCGTTGAAGAGAACAAGATGGGTGTAAAACCTGTTAAGAGTCTCATTATATCCATGTCACTTCCAATGATGATATCCATGCTGGTGCAGGCTTTGTATAATGTTACAGATACCATTTTCGTTTCACAGATAAATGAAAATGCTCTTGCAGCTTTAACTTATGCCTTCCCATTACAGATGCTTATGATTTCTGTGGGTTCCGGAACCGGTGTTGGTATAAATGCACTGCTTTCCAAAGCGCTTGGTGAGAAAAGATATGATAGAGCAAATAAAGCAGCCAATATTGGTCTCTTGCTTACTTTTATAAGCGCGGTTGTATTCATATTCGTAGGATTATTCTTTGCAGGTCCTTTCATCAAAGGCCAGATTCCTAAGAAGGTTTATGATCCACAGATTTATCAGTACGGAAAGACATATCTTACAATATGCTGTACACTTTCGATTGGTGTATTCTTCCAGATGACATTTGAAAGACTTCTTCAGTCAACCGGACGAACATTATATAGCATGGTTTCACAGGCAACAGGTGCCATAATAAATATCATATTTGATCCGATACTTATCTTCGGATATTTCGGTTTTCCAAAGCTTGGAGTTGCAGGTGCGGCTTATGCAACAGTTCTCGGACAGACAGTTGCAGCGGTCCTTGGACTGATATTAAATATAAAGAAGAATAGTGATATAAAACTTTCAATTGCAGCGGTATTAAAACCTGAAGCGGAAATCATCAAGAGAATTTATATAGTAGGTGTGCCATCAATCCTTATGATGTCAATCGGTTCAGTCATGAGTACACTTATGAATATGATCCTTGGAACTTTCTCAACGACAGCCACAGCTGTTTTCGGAATTTACTTTAAGCTTCAGAGCTTTTTCTTCATGCCGGTATTTGGTTTGAATAATGGATTGATTCCGGTACTTGCATATAATTACGGAGCGAGAAAGAAGGAAAGGATTAAAGAAGCGCTGAGCTTTGCTATGAAGCTTGCTATATCAATAATGCTGGTTGGTGTTATTTGCTTTGAACTATTTCCAAAACAGCTTGCGATATTATTTAAAGCCAAGGAAGAAATGCTTAAGATAGCAGTTCCGGCTCTTAGGATCATCTGCCTGTCATTCCCTATAGCGGGAGCATGTATAGCGATGGGAAGTGTGTTCCAGGCATTTTCAAAGAGTACATATTCTTTGATAATCTCAATCGGAAGACAGCTTGTGGTATTAATCCCGGCAGCATGGTTACTTTCACTTACAGGTAATGTAAATAATGTATGGTGGGCATTCCCGATAGCAGAAGGAGCATCACTTGTTTTATCTTATCTGTTCTATAAAATTATACATAAGAGCATAATTGATAAATTGTAATACCGGAAATGAAATAGATCCGGATATTACGATCGGAAATATAATTATTTAAAAGATCTCAAAGGGTGTGTGATATGTACCCAATGGGATCTTTTTATTATTTAAATCCCGAAAATCCCTATATTTTTATAATTTATTAAGCTTTTTTAATAAATGTGCAATTTATTTAATCATTTTATTACATAGTTTAATGAGCACTTTATTGTATTTAGAGCATACTTCTCTATAATATGCTCATGAGAATGGAAAATAGCTTGAGTCGCATCAAGAGGTTTTTGTTCGAAAAGGAGTCTATATGGAACAGTTAGAAGAAGAAATCAAGAAAGCAACAGCCGAGACATGGAAAAATGTTATCGAGACAGCTGAGAAGAATACTGCTATGGATGTTAAAGGTCTTGGATCCGGTGAAGGAAAACAGGGCGGAATTCCTGCTTTCTTTTATGCAACCCTTGCTCTTGTTATCATGGCAGCGGTCATGGGTTTCATCATAAAAAGATTATCGGGTATAGATAAAAATGAACCTGAAAGAAGTAGCGTTGTAGAAGCTGGAACTCTGAGCGAAAAGAATGTTGAGAGTAAAACCGAAACTGTCTCAGGAAAGAAATATTTCAGAAACAGTGAGAACACAGCTGCTTTAGGCGATGATAATAATATCAAAATGACGGATAAAGTAACTGAGGCATATAAGAGCGATGATGTTACTATTCTCAGTGATAAAGAAAAAGAAGTTTACAATATGGCTACTAAGGTGATAAACAGTATCATCAAAGAAGATATGACCGATCTTGAAAAAGAAAAAGCGGTCATTGAGTGGTTACATAAGAATGTTGCTTATAATCATTTAGAAGATGATAAGGAAATTTCTTTTTCGGATAATTTCAGCAGTCCTTACGTTGTTCTCAAGAACAAAAAAGCTTATCGAACAGGATATGCAACTACATTCAGGCTTTTTATGAAAATGCTTGGGATAGATTGTAAAATTCTTTTTAATGAGGATAAGATGCTTGTATGGAATGGCATAAGGATAGATAACAGATGGTATTATGTTGATGTATATGAGGAGTCTGAGAATCAGACACAGAAGTACTTTAACATGACTGACGAAGAAGCAAGAGTAGTAGGATATTAATCCTGTAATACCTTGATTTTTCTACATATCATCATATTAAAATCCCTGTTTTGGCAGGATTATAAACCGGAAAGTTATGTTATAATTTGATATAACAGTCTGCCCCTCCTTTGGGCCTTAAGGCTTGGGAGGGGTTTTTTACACTTTAAAATTATTATAAATAAAACGGTGGACAGAAGATAATAGCACTGATAGTTATACTAAGGAGGAAGCTTGGAAATGGAAAATACTAAACCGGGCAGAATTAAAAAGGAATTATTATTTGATTCATTTAAAAATGGAGAAGCTGTGGCAAATAAGAAAAAAGGTCACCTTCCACCTATGGGCTGGAACAGCTGGAACGCATTCGGAAGCGGCAATACAGAAGCCCTTACAAAGGCTATGGTTGATAAGATCGTTGAGCTCGGACTTTATGAATATGGATATAAATATATAGTGCTTGATGACGGATGTTATAAAGCAAACAGAGTAGATGGCCATTTAAGAAGCGATGAAGTTAAATTCCCAAGTGGATTCAAGGCTCTTTCTGATTATGTTCATGAAAATGGACTGAAGTTCGGAATGTATAATGATATCGGAACAAAGCTTTGTTCAGGACTTGAAGTGGGAACTGCCGGTTTTGAAGAGGTTGATACTAAGGATTATATCGACTGGAATATTGATTTTATTAAGGTTGATAACTGCTATTATCAGTGGGATAATGCAACATTTTCAGATCAGAAAAATGCCAGATTTACATTTGCACCTATGATCAGATCGGTTGAGATCAGCTCATCTGATAAGAGTTATACAAAAAAATATGAAGCTGTAAAAGACGGAATCATTACAGGTACAAGAGCATATGTGGAAAGAGAGTATGTAA
Organism: Eubacterium ruminantium; assembly: GCF_900167085.1. GTDB lineage: Bacteria > Bacillota > Clostridia > Lachnospirales > Lachnospiraceae > Eubacterium_Q > Eubacterium_Q ruminantium. Next base: position 122,551 of record NZ_FUXA01000008.1, on the reverse strand, counting down.
CAGGAATCGGTACATATGATGGTACAGGTCCGGATGCTTCTCCTGTAGGTGATATGAGCAGCGAACTTCATTTTGAAGTTGAAGCACCAAGTGACGGCGAATATGATCTCAAGGTTTGTTACAGAGCAGGATGTTCGGAAGGAAAGGGTGAATGGCTCCAGGTTGCAGTGGGTAACGGAAATGAGTTATTCTATGACGACCTTGTAAATGTAAAAGAAGAGCCTGCACTTTCAGGAATTCCTGATGTTTCGGAAGATTCAATTATTATTAAGGTTGTTCTTGCCAAGGGTAAAAATCTTCTTAGATTAATGAATCATAGAAGACAGGAGAATACTCTTATGTCTTATGCAACTATTCAGGAAGGATTTATGAAGGCAGCTCCTGATAATGACATAATCTTCTCTATCTGTGAATGGGGAAAGACTCAACCACAGAATTGGGGTTATAAGGTTGGAGATACATGGAGAATCCTTAATGATATAACATTCCAGGTTGGATCGGACGGAGATAAGGGACAGGCTTCCTGGGAAGGCGCATATACTACAAGCGTTACAGCACAGTACAATAAGGCTGTAATAATGGACGAGTTTGCCGGACTTGATAAAGGATGGAACGATCCTGATATGCTTATGATCGGCATGAACGGATTAAATGAAACAATGTGCAAGACACATATGACTATGTGGTGTATGTTAAATGCTCCTCTTTTCCTTGGAATGGACCTTAGAAATGTAAATAAGGGTGACGAAGTATTTAATATCATTACCAATAAAAATCTTATCGCACTTAACCAGGACAGCCTCGGAGTTCAGGCAAAGCGCATTTATACAACAAAGGCTTATACTCCTGATACAGCATATATAAGAGACAATGACAGAATCGATGTACTTGCAAAACCGTTAGGTGACGGAAGCATTGCTTTATCATTTGTAAATGTTGGAATGGGTGATAGAGGTGACGTGATCGAGATCGACAAAGAAACAATTAAAGAATATATCGGAAGAAAAATGGTTAATGCCGATAAATTCTTTGGAGCAGCTTCTTATGAAGTTACAGATCTTTGGTCAGGTGAGAAGTCAGTAGTTACAGATGGCATCTTTAAAGCAGGTGGATTTAAGGCTTGCGACAACGTAACTGTGAAGATAACACCTTGTGAGAACTAATATATTGATATAAAAGGATCATTTTAGGATCAAATGATATGTCAAAAGACCGGTTAAATTCGGTCATTATATTGGAACAATATATAGAGGTTTCATGTGAAAGTAGGAGAATTTATTCAAAACATTACAGGCGGCAAAGACTTTACGGTGCTTCGTGAAGAGGGTTATATCGAAGAACAGGACATACTGGGTAAAGATGAAATCCTCGACAGACGAACAGCGGCAAGACTTATGCATATATATATGAAAAAATATTTAGGTTTAAAAGATCCGACAGACATCTCGCAGGCATATTGCCTGCGGGATTTGTTTGATTGTAGAATCTGCGCGCAGCATATAGCTGTAATGTATGTGCTTGGAATCATGAAGGCGGTTAAGATAAATGACTTTATGATATTTGACAGCTTCGCAAAGGTTGAGGAGCAGGAAGCCGATAATTATATAAAAATGATGCTTCACAGATCAAATATGATGAAAATTTTGTGAATTTGCTTGCTTGAAGAGAGCATTGTGATATATAAGGGTAGTAAGGTTAATTTGTATTACTTAATATGGTATGAATGGTTAGTGTTTGGGATAGAATAAAAGTATAGGAGATTAGAAGTATTTAACATGGAAAATTCGGATAAATTATTGCAGGGCTTGACATCAAAAGAAGTTGAAGCTCTGGTTAGAGATGGTAAAACAAATTCTATTTCAAAACATTCGTCCCAGAGTGTTGCATCTATTATTCTTTCTAATGTAGTCACATACTTTAATGCAATATTTTTTGGACTTGCCTTTTTGGTCATCATGGTAGGAGCATATCGTAATCTTTTGTTCCTTCCTGTAGTTTTGGCAAATATCATTATAGGTATAATTCAGCAGCTTCGTGCTAAAAAGGTACTCGATAAACTTTCACTTCTTGATATAACAGAATATACAGTAATCAGAGACGGTAGAGAGACATCTGTCGGCTCTGAAAAGCTTGTGCTCGGAGATATAGTCATTCTACGTTCAGGGCAGCAGATACCTGCTGATGCGGAACTTATTGAAGGTAAGATTTCTGCCAATGAATCGCTTCTTACAGGTGAAGCCGATGAGATAGAGAAGGAAGAAGGCAGTGTTCTTATGTCCGGAAGTTTTGTTGTATCCGGAGAATGTAAGGCCCGTCTTACTCATGTCGGAGTTGATTCTTATGCAGCTCGTCTTACGGAAAAAGCCAAAGAAGTAAAGAATAAAAAGTCTGAAATGATCAAGGACATTGAGACGATCATAAAGGTTGCGGGTATTCTTATTATTCCTGTAGGTATCCTTATGATCATTGATTCTGTTGTTATAAACGGAAGAAATCTTCAAGATGGTGTCGTTGCTGTTGTTAGTGCAATCGTCGGAATGATACCTGAAGGACTTTATCTTCTTCTTACCGTTGCGCTTACCATGAGTGCAGCTCGTCTTGCCCTAAAAAAGGTACTTCTTCATGACATGAGAAGTATTGAAACTCTTGCGAGAGTTGATGTTCTTTGTGTGGATAAAACAGGAACCATCACAAGTGATGTTATGTCGGTAACGGATGTATTTGCTCCTAAAGGAAAAGATTTGGGAAAAGAAGCAAAGGATATTTTTACAAAATACATTCACACAGTTCCTGATACAAATATAACCATGGTTGCTCTCAGAAATTATTTTAAAGAAAATATCACTCTTGATACAACCGAGGTAAAACCTTTCAGCTCAAAAGAGAAATTCTCGGAGATAATCACAAAAGAAGCAACATACAGACTTGGTGCTCCGGAATTCATTCTGACAGAAGAAATTCTGAATGAAAATAAAACTAATATAGAGAAATATACAGGAAAAGGTGAGCGTGTTCTTGCCTTTATAAAGATAGATCAAATAGGAACAACTCCTATACTTTTTGTAAGTATCGCAAATGAGATCAGAGAGAACGCTCCTGATACATTTAAATATTTTGCAGAGCAGGGAGTTATCATCAAAGTTATTTCCGGAGATAATCCACTTACTGTTTCCAGGGTTGCAATGGCTGCAAATATAGAAAATGCAGATAAATTTGTGGATGCTTCCACTCTTGAGACAGAGGAAGATTATCTTGAAGCAGTTAGAGAATATACAGTTTTCGGACGAGTTAAACCTGAGCAGAAGAAGAGTCTTATAAAGGCTATTAAGAAGAACGGTCAGAAGGTTGCCATGACAGGTGATGGTGTAAATGATATCCTTGCCATGAAGTCTGCAGACTGCTCTATCGCTATGGGTGGCGGAAGTGATGCGGCAAGACAGGCTGCACAGGTAGTGCTCCTTGATTCTGATTTTTCACATATGAAGCAGATAGTTTCGGAAGGACGAAGGATCATCAATAACATGACAAGATCCGGTATTCTTTTCCTTTACAAGAATATTTTCTCATTACTTCTTGCTTTATTTACGATAGTATTATCAATTCACTATCCTTTAAAACCGACACAGATATCACTTATTTCGATGTTTAATATAGGACTTCCGGGATTCCTTCTCGCTATGGAGAATAATACGAGAAGACAGAGAGGACGACTTTTGACAAGAACATTAAGAGGAGCTATACCTTCCTCTGTCATTTCATTCCTCGCAATAGCAGTCTTTATGTATATAGGACCGAAATTCTTCAATCTTACGGACGATGAGATGGGAGTTGCAGGAACTTATTTCCTTTCTGCAGTGGGATTTGTCCTTTTATGGAAGCTTATACATCCATTAAATAAATACAGAATATTTGTATTTGTTCTCTGCGTAACAGGAATGGTTGGCAGCATAATCGGATTCTGGAATATCTTTATAATGGCCGAAGTTACTGTAAGAGGTACATGGATATCGGTAGGTTATGCTCTTGCGGGAGCACTCCTTATGAGATTGATTCTGAAGATCATGGCCAAAATGCAGTTGGAAAAAGTGGTAGTATGATATATAATCGTGGTATTGCGATAACGAGTGTTTCTTAGGAGATAAGGAATGCTTCGCGAAAAAATAAAGGAAGTTGAAATAATGAAAAAATATTTAATAGTCTTTTTAATTTCAATGGTTCCGCTTATTGAACTAAGAGGAGCAATACCATATGCAGTTTTATATAAGCTTAATATGCCTACTTCATATATAGTGGCAATTATAGGAAATATGCTGCCGGTACCGATAATCTTTTTCTTCGCAAGAAAGGTACTTTTATGGGGAAAGGATAAACCGGTTATAGGAAAATTCTTCACATTTTGTCTTACAAAGGGTGAGCATGGCGGTGAAAAACTCAAAGCAAAAGCAGGAAAAGGTCTTTATATAGCATTATTTTTATTCGTTGGTATTCCTGTTCCCGGAACAGGTGCATGGACAGGAACTCTTGCAGCAAGTATTTTGAATCTTGATTTCAAGAAGAGTGTTACAGCGGCTATGGCGGGAGTTGTTTTTGCCGGAATTATCATGGGACTTTTCAGTAAGGTAATATTCTCGGTAACAGGCATTATCTAATAATCAATTAAATCAGCATTATATTTTAATTAGTATTATCAATAGTTTAATAAAATAACAATAGGATGCTAATTCTATAAAGCTAAAAAGAATGTATAATTATAGCTATGACGTCATTAAAATAAATTTAAAAGGGCATATAATAAATAATGAATAAATTTGAAAATAATAATGGGCAGAATTCCAATCCTCTATATTATGAGAGTAATTATGGTGTAGACGAAAAAAGACAGGATATTGAAATGGGGCAGATGGTGATGGGAGTTACCGGAACAACAGGAGGTCGTGGTAGTAATCCTCAAACACCGTCGGGAGACAGTAGAGCACCGGAAATAAAAGTTGAACCAAGAAGAAATCCTAAGAATCCGGAACAAAGAAGACCGGTTAGAGCAAACGGTAAAGGTGTTCCTCAGAAAGCTCCGCAAAATGGTCGACCAAGAACAGAAATGAAAACTGCCGGACGTGTTCCTGTTGCGGGTAATGCTGCCGGAGAAAGACCTGTCAGAAAACAGGCACCAAGACCAAATGAAGGTCAGCCAAGAAGAAGTAATCAGGCTAATCCTTCGATAAATAGAAAACCTCAGGATGTGAGACGCGAAGCAGCAGCCTCACGTTACGGAAAAAATACAAAAGATAATAAAAAAAGTTCAAGTAATAATAGCAAGATGCTTTTAACGATTGCTATAGGACTGATGGTAGTAAATGCAGTTTTTCTTGCTGTCAACATTACGGCATATAAGAATAATGCCACAGAAAAGAAAATTATTCAGAGACAGTATTCCGAAAAAGAGGCAGATCTCGTTGTGAGAGAAACAGATGTTTCGGAAAGAGACAAAGAACTCTCAAGTCTTAGCGAAGAACTTGAACAATATAATACAGAAGATGAACTTAGATCATCTATTAAAAGTGAATTCTCTGATCTTTCGGAAGAAGATCTGAAAAAGGTTTTTGAGATTTACGGAAATCTTTCAAAGTATCCTGAAGATCTTATAAGACTTTTACATAAGAATCATGAAACACTTAATTATGTATATGATTACCCGGCCAACGGACAGAAGCCTGTAAATAATGATATTTCAGCTGAAATGAAGGATGTTGAAGCCGGTAAAGTTCCTTTATTCCTCCAGTGGGATGAAAGATGGGGATATATGAAATACGGTGATGGATATATGTCCAATAACGGATGTGGTCCGACATCACTGTCCATGGTTGTTGTTTATCTTACAGGAGACAGCGATTATACGCCTGCAAAGATTGCTGAATTTGCTGAAGAATCAAATCTCTATGTTGATGGTGCGGGAACAGCCTGGTCTTTATTAAGTGAAAAATGTACTGTCTTCGGAGTATATGCCGAAGAAGTCGGACTTGATGAAGATGCTATGGCCGAGGCAGTTACAAATGGTCATCCTATCGTTGCCTGTGTAGGAGAGGGTGATTTTACAACAGGCGGACATTTTATAGTAATTACAGGTTATAAAGATGGTAAATTTACTGTTAACGATCCAAACTCTGTGATAAGAACCAATAAAACATGGGATTTTGATACTCTTAGTAAGCAGATAGATGGAATATGGGCTTATTATAAGTATTAATTTATAGAAGTGGAAATCATATAACCCCCATTGATGGGAAAGATTATATTTCTGTAGAAAAACATTTAATCATTTAGTGAAGGAAAGGATTAAAGGGTGGATTTATGGGGTTAAAGTTAAAGGACGAAGAAAACTATCTCGAAAGTCAAAAAGAAAAGGATGAAGAGACGCTTGAAAAAGGTCTGAATGAAATGGCGGAGATACCGCTTATCAAGACAACGGACGTAGGTCAGTACACCAAAGGACATGAAATGACCGATATAATCATCAAGGTTATTGGCATTGTTCTGGTTGCGGCGCTTTTGGTGGGAGCATATTTCCTCTTTTTCGGAAAGAAGGATACGGATCTTAAAGAGTATGTAAATTATGATACGGATGCTATTGAGAAGAAGTTGAATATAAAACTTACTCGAAATGATGAGACTTACAGAAGAGTAAGACAGTATTCAAATGGTAAGGTCACTACAGACGGAAATGGCGATTTAGCAGTTCTCTACCTTGATGGTAAGCAGTTCGGAATACATGTAGACAGCGACAAATATTCATTATACGGAATGAAAATAGGGGATCCGCTTAATAAGAAAGTCAAAGGTTATGATTATGAGACTTCTTATAGTGTATTGAATGATATATTTAATGGTCAGTCGACATCATATTTTTATATAAACGAAACAAATAATGACTGCCTTGAACTGACTTATAATGATACATCAGGAAGAATTGTTGCCATGACATATTTTAATGATTACAGAAGAATGAGTGAAAGACTCTCATTTAGTGATGATGAATAAGAAAATAAAAATTATAACTACCGGAGGAACCATTGCATGCCACGAAGGCGGCAATGGTTTCAGGCCGGATGTTGAAGGAGATAATTTAATAAACAGATTATTATCCAAGGATTTTCCGGAGGCGGAAGACATCAGAAAGGCTGCAGATAAAGGCGAGATTCGTTTTGATTTCTGCAGCCTTATGTGCATTGACAGCTCGGATATGAGAATAAGGGATCAGGTGAAGATTGCTGAGGAAGTCAGCCGGTCATTGGATGATTATGACGGTATTATCATAACTCACGGAACGGATACAATGGCTTATACTGCAGCGGCTTTATCAGTGATGCTAAGAAATGTTCCGGTGCCGGTGATACTCACGGGCTCACAGCTTTCCGTGGATGAAGAAGGAACGGATGCGTCAGTAAATTTCTGTGATTCCGTAAGGGCGGTAATGAAGGAAATAAGAGGCATATACATTTGTTTCGGCGGATATCTTATTGACGGACGATATGCAACAAAGGTTGACTCGGATGATCCGAATGCATTTGTATCAACAGATAGGGCATATATTTACAACATAAATGACCTTGAACTGTTAATAACTAGGCATGAATTGTTGATGGAGAACGAGACAAAAGAGGAATTCTCATTTAAACCTCTGGCGGAAAAAGAAATACTGTTGATAAAGATGCATCCGGCTTTCTCGGGAAAGGTCCTGAGAAATATGTTGGGATCCGGATGCGAGGCGGCAGTTATAGAATTGTACGGAAAGGGCGGTCTGCCTGCGGGAGATGAAGAATTTCTCAGCGTGATAGAGGACTACATCAAAAAGGGAATGAGAGTCTTTGTTATATCACAATGTATTTACAGAGATACGGATCTAACCAGGTATGAAGTCGGAAGAAAGCTTTTGGCAAAAGGTGTGGAAGTAATTAAGAATTATTCAACGGAATATGCTATTATGTATGCTGTAAGTTCAGTTGAATAATGCAGATTGGAGATTAGAGGTATGAACAAAAAGCAGGTTATCATTTCGGGGGCAGTACTTCTGGTACTGGCGGTGGTTGTATTTATCGTAGGTTTTTCTCTCGGACGAAGCGGTGGAGAGAATGATAGCAAAGATAAGGCCGGGGATGATAAGAAGGTAGTAACGGAAAAGGTTGAGGAAGATAAAGACCTTACCGAAGACAGTGAAGATGATAAGAATTCTTCGGAAGAGACAGAAAATCCAACAGAAGAAGTAAAAGTTAAGAAGAAAAAAACCGGTGCGGTAAGCAAGCTTGATACAGGAAATCTTTCCGAAACCGGAGATGGATATGAAGGAACCAAGGGAACAGGTAAGTTTAATTACGGTGAAGCGCTTCAGAAGAGTCTCATTTTTTATGAACTTCAGCGTTCAGGTGATCTTCCTGAAAAGGTAAGATGCAACTGGAGAGGTGACAGCGCTCTTGATGACGGAAGCGATGCAGGACTTGATCTTACAGGCGGATGGTATGATGCTGGTGATCATGTTAAATTTAATCTTCCTCTTGCATATACAGTTTCTGTTCTTTCATGGTCATTATATGAAGATAGAGATGCTTATACAGAATCAAAGCAGCTTCCTTATATCGAAGGCAACATCAAATGGGGTGCTGACTATCTTATGAAATGTCATCCTGAGAAAAATGTATTTTACTATCAGGTAGGTGACGGTGGTTCAGATCATTCATGGTGGGGACCGGCGGAAGTTCTTCCGGTAGACAGACCTTCATTTAAGGTTACAAAGGATAATCCGGGATCAACAGTGACAGCTGAGTCGGCAGCGGCTCTTGCGGCTACTTCAGTTGTATTTAAGGATTCGGATAAAGACTATAGTAAGAAATGTCTTGAGCATGCAGAAGGACTTTTCAATTTTGCATATGAGACCAAGAGTGATTCGGGATATACAGCTGCTAATGGGTTTTATGATTCCCACAGCGGATTTTATGATGAACTTGCATGGGCAGGAGTATGGCTTTATATGGCAACAGGCAACAAGGATTACCTTAAAAAAGCCGAGGAGTGCTATGATAAGGGCTGCCAGGATTATAACTGGGCTATGTGCTGGGATGATGTGCATATAGGTGCAGCGGTACTGCTTGCAAGAGAGACAGATGATAAGAAATATAAAAGTGCGGTTGAGGAACATCTTGATTATTGGACGACAGGAACCGATTCAGGTGAGAAGATAACATATACACCTGACGGACTTGCGTGGCTTGATCAGTGGGGTTCTCTCAGATATGCGACAACTACAGGTTTTGTTGCATCGGTTTACAGCGAATCAAAGATGTGCCCTGCAAAGAAAAAAGATGCTTATTTTAAATTTGCTGTTTCACAGGCGGATTATGCACTGGGAAGTACAGGATTTTCTTATATGATCGGATTTGGTGATGAGTATCCGAAGAGTCCTCATCATAGAACAGCCAATGGTTCTGCCGTAAATAATCTCAATGATCCGAAGGAAGCAAGACATACTTTATACGGTGCCCTTGTAGGCGGTCCTGATTCGAATGACGGATATACGGACGAGACTTCAAATTATACAACAAATGAAGTTGCCTGTGATTATAATGCAGGTTTCACAGGACTTTTGGCAAAGCTTTACAGTAAATATAAAGGTCAGACCATTAAGAATTTCGGTGCTGTTGAAGAGATAGATGAAGAAGAAATGTATGTTGAAGCAGGCGTAAATGTCGAAGGACAGGATTTCGTTGAGCTTAAGGCATATATTTATAATCAGTCGGCATGGCCTGCAAGAAGTGCAGATAATCTTGAATTAAGATATTTTGTAGATCTTTCGGAAGTTTATGCAGAGGGCAAGAAGGTTGATGATATTGAGATTACAACCAATTATATGCAGTCAGGAGAGGTTGTAGGATTTGTTCCGTTTGATGAAGAGAAGCATATTTATTATCTTTCCGTAAAATTCAGCGACGGAAATCTCTATCCGGGAGGACAGGAGCATTATCGTCAGGAGATACAGGTAAGAATGCGTAATCCTGAGGGAGCCTGGGACAATGAAAATGATCCTTCTCATAAAGGTTTAAGTCTTGGAAGCACAACTGTTTCAGAAGATATTGCTCTTTATGAAGACGGAAAACTTGTATTCGGTACAGAACCGTAAACTCGGAATATACAATCGAACGAAAGATTATGATTAATATAGCAATATGTGATGATGAAAATAAAATACTCGCGGATATATCTAAGAAGGCTCAGAGTATCTTAAGTGATGCTTCGATATCAACATATAGTGAAGGAAAAAGTCTGTTAAATGATATGATGGATAAGTCCTTTGATATAATACTGCTGGATATAGATATGCCTGAGACAGATGGTCTCATGGTAGCAGAATTAATTCAAAAAATGGAGTCAAAGCCACTTATTATATTTGTTACCAGTCATGATGAGCTGGTTTATGACAGTCTGATGCTTCATCCTTTTGGGTTTGTCAGAAAAGCATTTGTAGACAAAGAGCTAAAAAAGGTATTAGAGGATGCGGCTGATGAAATATCATCCAGAGATAAACATTTTTTATTTCATACATCAGCTGGAGATATACGTTTGAAGCTGGGTGATATCTTGTATTTTGAAGCTTCCGGGAACTATATAAATGTGTATACTGCCCTGCAGGAGTATAAGTTTAGAGAGACTCTTCAGGCGTTGGAGAATTCACTTGGCAGTGATGGTTTTGTAAGAGTTCATAAAGGATTTCTTGTAAATTCAGAAAATGTAAAGATAATCAGATCGGACAGTGTAGTTTTGGTAAATGACATATGTATTCCCTTTGGTCGCAGTTTCTGTGATTCTGCAAGGAAAAGGCTTATGAGGAGTATGATACATTGATAGGAAAAAAACGTGAAAAGCTAAAAACAGAGGAACTGGAAAGAAGGTATGATGAGCTTTATTCAAAGTACTCAGAGCTTCAGTTTGCATTTAATGAGATAAAGGTAAATGCAGATAATATCGAGAAGCAGGACGAAGAAATCAGAAAACTTCATGAGCGTATGAGAAGCCTGAAGCATGATATGAAGAATCATCTGATGGTTATACTGTCTTATCTGAATGATGGTGATGATGCGTCAGCCAGAAAATATGTCTCGCAGATAATAGATAAACTGAATTCTATACATAGTTATATTGAGACAGGAAATTCCCTTTTGAATCATATCTTAAATGAGAAGCTTAATGAAGCGCGCAGTAAGAATATCAGGGTTAAGGCTGAAGTGGAAAATCTTGCCTTTGAAAGAATGCAGAGTATGGACTTTTCGGCGCTGCTCACGAATATGCTTGATAATGCCATTAGGGCATGTCTTATGGAAAAGGATGAAAAAGAGCTGATTATTAAAATATCAAAAAATAAAGGCTATGAAACAATAGTAATAAAAAATGCTATAACATGTTCTGTTCTACAGGATAATCCGGAACTGAAAACTACAAAGCAGGAAAAAGAAGAGCATGGAAAGGGAGTGCCGCAGATAAAGCATATTGTAGAGAAGTATGAAGGCATATGTGACTTCTATGAAGAGAACGGTTACTTCATTTCCTGTGCGTTTATCCCTATATAGATACTGTTTATCCCACAACCCTTGTAAAGAATAAATACAAGGGTTATTCTTTTTTTATCGATCGAGGTTACTATGATTAATTTTGAAAATGTATCCAAATTCATAATATCAGATCTATCGCTGAATGTCCCTAAAGGACAGGTGGTTGGCGTTATAGGCGACACAGGCTCCGGAAAGACAACATTTGTGAAGCTTGCAAGCGGACTTCTTCTCCCTGAGTCAGGAAGAGTAAGCGTAATGCATAGAGATCCTCTCGTAATACGCGGAAAGAAGAATTCAGATCTTGGGGTATTTATAACAGGAGTTCCATTTCTTAATAATGAGGACAGCGCACTCACGGGTATGGATATGCTTAGAACTATGTATGCTATATCCGGGAATGAGTATATGAATACTTACAAAGAACTGGCTGAAAGGTTTGGATTTAAGAGTTATGAGAAAGAAAAACTTAAAGATCTGTCAGCAGGTCAGAGACGAAGAGTTGAACTTGCAGCCGTAATGTCCATAGAGCCTAAGTTGGTGATCCTAGATGAACCGGATGTAGGACTTGATGCTGAGGGAAGGCAGATACTGGATGAATATGTGACAATGAAAAAGAAACAGGGAGTTACATTTCTTATTACATCTCATAATCTGACAGGACTGTCTCGCATATGTGACAGGATAATGATTTTGTCAGAAGGAAAATGTATATTTTACGGAAGTGAAAGGACTCTTAGATCTGAGCAGCTGCCGGTAAATAAAATGACAGTTTCTTATGATGGACCTTTCCCAAGTATAGATGATCTTCCGATTGTGAGGTATATTTTGGACAAAAATCAGCTCATCCTGGAATATAACACAAGGTTCATAACTGCTTCAGAAATATTAAATGTATTAATAAAACAGACAAAGATAATGGATATAAAGATTAGTAAACCTGATCTGGAACAAATAATTATAGACCTGCATAACAAGGAAAGAAGAAGAGGATAGAATGAGTTTTATAAAAGTAGATAACATTTGCAAGAAATACAGAGTCAGTAAGAGAGGCAGCGGTATTCCCGGAATGGTTGCAAATCTTTTTATGCCGAAGTATGAGAATAAGGAAGCGGTTAAGAATATCAGCTTTACGATTGAGAAGGGCGAAATGGTTGGATTTGTCGGACCAAATGGAGCCGGGAAGTCAACTACTATAAAAATGCTTTCGGGGATTCTATATCCTGACAGTGGAAGTATCAGTGTAGATGGAGTTATTCCCTATAAACAGAGAAAAGAATATGTCGGGAGAATCGGAGTTGTATTTGGACAGAAGTCTCAGCTTCAGTGGGATCTTCCGGTGATAGACAGTTTTGAGCTGCTTAAGGCAATCTATAGTGTTCCGGATGATGTCTATAAGAAAAATCTGGACAGGTATACTGAACTTCTTGATATGAGTAAGTTTCTTAAGCAGCCGGTAAGACAGCTTTCTCTTGGACAGAGAATGAGAGCAGATATAGCCGCAGCTCTTCTTCATTCTCCGGAGATTGTTTTCTTCGATGAGCCTACCATTGGAGTTGATGTTGTGGGAAAGGAAAATATCCGAAGCTTTATCAGACAGTTAAATGCTGAAGATAAGGTCACTATGATTTTTACTACCCATGATATGCAGGATATAGAGAAGACATGCCGGAGGCTGATTATTATCAATAAGGGCACTAAAATATACGATGGATCGCTGGATAGAGTAAGGAAGCTCCATGGTTCATCAAGACAGTTAGATGTGATTTTTGCAAATGATGAAAATATTTGTCCTATTCCGGACGTGGAAATCCTGGAAGTTGATAAGAGACATTGTCAGCTGATATTTGATAGAAATAAAGTTCATATAAATGATCTGATGTCATATCTTCTTTCAACATACAGTGTTAAGGATATGAGTATTGCGGAACCGGATATAGACAGTATCATCAGAAAGATATATAGCAGGGATAAGGTGGCATAATGAGATTTGGAGCATACCTCGCATACGCGAAGAAAACATTTCTTGGAAAAAGTGCATACAGATTCGATCATCTGATGGGAATCCTGTCAACAATTTTGCAGTTCTTTATCTTTTATGAGATATATAGGACTCTTTACGGGACGGGAGGAAGTGTGGATGGAATTACCATGTCTATGGTAACTACCAATTTCGTTCTTTCTCTGGGACTTAGTACCATATTTTCGCCAAATGATTACTTCCTACCCGGGAGGATCTGGGATGGCAGTATCTCTACAGAACTGCTTCGTCCTATGAGCTTTAAAGGAAGAATGATAGCTGAAAATGTAGGGGAATCATTTTTCAATCTGGTATTCAAATTTATTCCGGTATTACTTATTGCTGTATTTACGACAGGTATGGAGAAGCCTGCAGGAATAATAAATATGGTTCTTTTTGTTTTAAGCGCCATTCTTGGTTATGGAGTTCTTTGGACCATCAGTTTTCTGGTGCAGATGACAGCCTTCTGGCTGATAAATATATGGAGCCTTATCACCATTAAGGATGTTTTTGTAAATGTATTATCAGGGAAAATGATACCCCTCTGGTTTATGCCCATATGGATGACGGGGATTCTGAAGTTTACTCCCTTTGCATCCATATATTTTACTCCGGTAGAAATCTATCTTGGGCAGCTAACCGGAAGGGAAACTATAGTTAAATGTTTAATTCAGATAGTCTGGATAATAATTATATATATAATCGGAAACATACTATGGAACAAGGGACAGAAGAAACTCGTTGTTCAGGGAGGATAAGTAATTGGGCGATATGATTCATTTAATAGCTGTATATAGTAAGACAACTGCAAAAGCCTGGTTCCAATACAGAGTTGATGCTTTTCTCAAATCGCTTGCAGTTTTCCTGAGAGAAGCAACAGGTATAATAGTGATATATTTTACACTGCTTAAGTTTGACAGCTTAAATGGCTGGAATATCTACGAAATGTTATTTCTCTTCAGCTTGCTCTTTCTGACATATGGAATAATGATAATCTTTTTTACAGGACTTAGGGATTTCGGAAAAACAGTAAGGGATGGAAGTTTTGACAGATTTATGCTCAGACCACGTGGGCTTCTTTTTCAGATAATCTTCGTAAATGCAGACTGGTTTGCGGCTATAGGACATGGAGGTCTTGGAATTACACTTTTTATTTTCTCGGCAGGAAAGGTTGGGATAAGCTGGAGTGGGGCAAATATCATTTATTATATCATTACTGTAGCAGGTGGTGTTCTGATTCAGGGAGCAGTATTTCTGTTCATCGCAACACTGAATATATTCCTTCTTCAGACTGACAGCCTGAAGGAGATGCTCTATTGGGATATGCGAAAGTTCGCAGGTTATCCGATAAGTATATTCAATAAGCTGATTCAGACACTTATGATATATATAATGCCATTTGCATTTGTGAATTACTTTCCTGCGCAGTATTTCCTCAGAAAAGAGGATATGGCAGCATATCCGGAAATATACATTTATCTCACTCCGGTTGTAGGTGTTGTAATGTATATAATCGCATATCTTTTTTGGAGATACTCCATAAAGTTTTATAAAAGCTCAGGTAATTAATCTGTTATGTCATATTATCTTTTTCCTGTAAGCTATTTGGTATTAGTAGTAAATCGGAAGAATCCATAGATTACCGGGGAGAATAATTAAATAATTAACAGCGTTACGACGTCTACGAGTAGAAATACTTGTAGGCGTTTTTTTCCTTATATTTTCCCTTATGACTTTCGTGACTTGATATTAGATGATATAATCTGAAATAACATCGATTGAAAAGTAAGTAAAGAATTCATTCGATAAATTGAGAATGATCATAGTTTACATATTATAAAAACTCAGAGGTACAAAAATGTCAGGGAACAAGAAACAGAAAAATATAGGTGTGATGCAAACTTCAGAAAGTTTCCTGCTCAGCGCATTATTATCTTTTTCGGGCGGACTTCAGGACGCTTATACTTTTAATCTTCGCGATAATGTATTCGCAAATGCCCAGACCGGAAATGTTGTACTTATGAGCCAGAATTTTATGACCGGCAAATATATGACGGGACTTAGATATATATGTCCGCTGATCGCCTTTGTTTTAGGGATTTTTATTGCGGATGTTGTCGAAAATAAATATAAGCATTCCAAGAAACTCCATTGGCGTCAGATGATTCTTGTGATGGAAATGATATCTTTATCTATCGTAGGGATGATTCCATTTAGCATGAATATGGTTGCAAATATGATAGTCTCATTTTCGTGTGCTATGCAGGTACAGACTTTCAGAACGGTGCGCGGCTATGGATATGCAAGTACCATGTGTATAGGAAATTTAAGAAGCGGTACGGTGAGTTTATCGGAATATCTTAGGAATAAGAATAAGGCATCACTTCGTAAGGCCGGATATTTCTTTGGGATAATATTTATATTTGCACTTGGCGCAGGATTTGGTGGTGTTGTTTCGATACGAATGGGAAATGGAACAATCTGGTTTTCGGTAGCAATACTTCTTGCGGTTATGATGATGATGAATAAAAAGCAAAGAGAATATGTAGAATATTAAAAAGTTGAAATTTATGATGTTTTTTGTCATAATAACAATGTTGTTTATATTGAATGATCTGATCAAAATGAAATGTATCAGTATTCTGATATTCAGAATATATTTGATCATGCGATACTAAAATAATACCTATAGGAGGTTAAAGTATGAAATGTAACAATTGTGGTGGGGAGATTCCGGAAGGCAGCTTTGTTTGTCCTTCTTGTGGCATACTTGTAGGCCCTAATGTAAATACAGGAAATGCAGATGTACAGAATCCGGTAACACAGGCACCTGAGGTACAGGCAGTGCAGAATCCTGGAGTACAGGCACCTGGGGCGCAGGCAGTGCAGAATCCTGGAGTGCAGACACCTGGGGCGCAGGCAGCATATACACAGACCACTGGAGCACAGGCACCTGGGGCACAGGCAGCATATACACAGAACCCTGGAGCACAGGCACCTGGGGCGCAGGCAGCATATACGCAGAATCCTGGAGCACAGGCACCTGAGGCGCAGGCAGCATATACACAGAACCCTGGAGCACAGGCACCTGGGGCGCAGGCAGCATATACACAGAATCCTGGAGCACAGATTCCGGGAGCACAGAATTTTGGCGGTCCTCAGGGACAGGCACCTATAAATTCTCCAAAACCAAAGATTTTCTTCTATAAGGGAGGACAGTTCGGTGAGAGAGTTAAAAAAGATCGTACAATCTTATGTTCAGTTATAGCGGCAAGTGCGTTATTATTCTTCTGTATTCTTCCGGCATGGGTATCAATGGTCTTAGTATCATGCGGATTATTTGGAGACGGCGTTGGCGGATTTGGAAAGTTTGTAGGATTCTTACTTTTCATTACAGCAGCAGCTTTACTCTTCAGCTACCTTGTAATATTCAATGTTATCGGTGGAGTTAATCTTAAGAAATTTACGGATCTTCCATATTCTGAATGGTATGGCCCGGCAGGAGCATTATTATTCTTTATCATGTTCTCTCTTGACGGAAGAGTTAGAACTGTAGTTGGATCACCTCTCGGACATTACGGATTTTCATGGTGGATGTCACTTTTCGCAATTGGCGCACTTTTCGTAAGACCGGTAATGTTTAAGGTTAATGGCAAAGAATTCTATTAAAATATAATTTTGAGACGGCTTTTCATGGCCGTCTCTTTTTATGTTCCGGAATTTTCTCGGCTGTTATTTTATTAAATTTCGGGCTTTTCTTGTTGTCACTTTTTCAAATTCCGGGCTTTTTCTTGATCGTTGCTTTATTTAGTTCCGGGATTGGGCAGTGATTTGACATTAATATTACAATATTGTAATGTTTGGTAATGTTTAAAAAAGGACTTATTTAATAAAAAGCATTAAAGTAAAGACATCAAATGAAGGAGGTCCTGAAATGGAACCAATATTAAGAATCAAAAATATAGAAAAATATTATGGAAATAAATCGTGTCTCACAAAAGCCATCGACGATATTTCTTTTACGGTTGATGAGGGAGAGTTTGTAGCAATCATGGGTGCTTCGGGAAGTGGTAAGACAACACTTCTTAACTGCATTTCAACTATTGATAAAGTAACAGCCGGAAACATTTATCTTGAAGATACTGATGTAACAGCACTTAAGGGCAAAGAACTCAACAAATTCCGTCGTGACAAGCTGGGATTTATCTTCCAGGATTTCAATCTTCTTGATACACTTTCAGGATATGAAAATATAGCTCTCGCACTTTCAATCAAAGGCATGAAAGCATCGGATATTGATGAAAAGGTTAAGGAAGTAGCTGAAGAGCTTGGCGTAACAGAAGTTTTAAATAAATTTCCTTATCAGATGTCAGGTGGACAGAAGCAGAGAATCGCTTCTGCAAGAGCTATAGTAACAAGACCAAGTCTTATTCTTGCAGATGAACCTACAGGTGCTCTTGATTCTAAGTCATCAAAGCTTCTCCTTGAGAGAATCTTGTTTTTGAATGATGCGCTTAATGCAACAATTATGATGGTTACACATGATTCATTCACAGCCAGCTATGCAAAAAGAGTACTTTTCATCAAGGACGGAAAGCTTTTCCATGAGATAATTCGTGGAGATGATTCAAGAAAACAGTTCTTCGACAAGATCATAGATGTTGTAACTCTTTTAGGAGGTGACATCAGCGATGCTCTTTAAGATGGCTTTAAAAAATATAAGAAAAAGTATAAAGGATTACGCAATTTATTTCTTTACACTTATTATAGGTGTTGCTGTCTTCTATATTTTTAACGCGATAGAAGATCAGACAGCTTATATGGTGGTTACCAAAGATACAAGACAAATGGCGAAAATCCTTGGAGATGTTCTTTCAGGACTCAGTGTTTTTGTAGCAATCGTCCTTGGGCTTTTAATAGTTTTCGCAAGCAGATTCCTTATGAAAAGAAGAAATAAAGAATTTGCAACTTATATTCTTCTTGGCATGAGTAAGAAAGAAATATCACTCATTATTTTCTATGAAACAATCATTATAGGACTTGTTTCTCTTGGTGTAGGACTTGTTATCGGTTTAGGTTTATCTCAGGTAATGAGTGTACTTGTTTCAAATCTTTTTGAAGCAGATATGAGATCATTTAGATTCGTCATATCAAACGGTGCCATAATAAAAACTATTATCAATTTCGCCGTAATCTATGCTATTGTGATCATTTTTGATACAGTTATGGTTGGAAAGACAAAGCTTATCAACCTTATTCAGGCAAGTAAAAAGAGTGAAAAGATCAGACTCAAGAATCCAATCGTATGTGTGATCATATTTATTCTTTCAGGCGTAGCCCTTGCTTATGCATATCATACGGTTATTTCGTTGGGTATTGAAGCACTTGGCAAAGAAGGTATGATTAAATTCGGAATGGCCATATGTATAGGTGCTGTTTCAACATTTTTCGTCTTCTGGTCTGTTTCGGGACTTCTTTTAAAAGTCTTGATGACTTTCAAGAGGGGATATTACAAGAAACTCAATAGTTTTACACTTCGACAGTTAAGTAGCTCAGTAAATACGATGGTTTTTGCCATGACAATAATTTGTCTTCTTTTATTCTTTACAATATGCGGATTATCGGCAGCATTTACACTTAGAAATTCCATGAATAAGACAATAAAAGAAGTTGCAAATGCTGACTGGGAACAGAGAGTAGGGATAAATTATTCGGTTATTGAGGCTTTAAACGGAGATACAGATAGAATTTATGACAAAGATGGAGAAAAGTATATAGATTTAAGTGTCATTGAGGCTAAATCTCCGATTGAGGTATGGCAGATGGCAGGAGATTCTTCTGATGAAGCTCTTAACAGAGCTGCTGAGATGATGAAAGAAGCGCATAATGTTGATGTATTTGGTAAGTATGGAGAGGAATATAAGAAATGCTTTAAAAAATATGTTGAAACAACAATATATGTATCACCTGGATTCTATACAGCAAAGGCATTAGGTAAAGCATATGATGAACTTATAAATAATTATGGTGAGGTTACAGAATATGATAAAAACCTTGATTATATAGTAAGATTATCGGATTATAATGATCTTGCCAATCTGAGAGGATGGGATAAGATAGAACTTGCTGAAGATGAGTATGCGGTAGGTGCTAATTTTAGGGTAATGGTTGAATACAGAAATAAAGCTTTGAAGAATGGAGAAGTAATTGATATTTACGGAAGAAAGCTTAAACCTGCCAGAAATAAAGTTATAGAAGCGGGATTAGACATTTCTTCATCCCGTGAAGATGAAGGATTCTTCATAGTTCCGGATAGTGTTATTGATAATATGGGTGATAAATCCATTATTTGTCAAAAGTTATTCATGGGAAATTATGATTTATCAAATAATGTTACTGCACAACAGATGGATGAGAAGCTTACTGAAATGGTATCTTCATGTAAAACGGAAGATACAGAATTTATAACTTACGGACATATGACAGTGTCAAAATACTCTATAGTTAAAAATTCGATTGGATTTACTGCAATAGCAACATTCCTTTTCCTTTACTTGGGAATAGTATTTCTTATCACAAGTGCGGTTATCTTAGCACTTAAAGCACTTTCAGACAGTGCGGATAGTATGGAAAGATATGATATGCTTAGAAAAATCGGTGTTGAAGAAAAGGATATAAACGGATCGCTTTTCCGTCAGCAAGGTATTTTCTTCATCCTTCCAATGATCCTTGCATTGATCCATTCTATATTTGGAATTAAATTCATCAATAAAGCACTTATAATCTTTACAGATACACATATCCTTTCTGCAATTATTGCAACTTCACTTATAATAATAGCGATTTACGGAGGATACTTCATTATCACATATCTGTACAGTAAACAGATCATAAAAGGAAAAACAAAATAATAAAAAGGCGCTAGTCCGAGTGGCTAGCGCTTATTTTCTGTAGATGCTTCTTCCGAATTTTCATCATCAGTAATATCTTCAGAGTAACGTATGATAAGTTCTCTGTCGCCTGCGGTATTAATGAGAAGACCTCTTATCAGTTCCTCGGTCTGCTCCTTTGACTTAGCAAGGAGTCCGTCGATATCGGCATGATTCATTACATCCTCTTCTGCATAATGGATTGCTGTTGTTACATCTTCCTGCTGAACCGGATTAAAAAGAGAAGAACTCTTATCATAAAATTCAAGAGTACTGTTATCTACATATAAATCCTGAATCTCAACACTAGGAAGTGTTACGATGACTTTGTTGTTGGTAACAGCCACATCGACTTTGGAAATGTCGATACCGGCTTTAACCTTTGCTGAGTACATCATGAGGAAACTTTTTTCATTTATGAATGGGATTCCTCCGTCATCGAATCTGACAACACCGTTGTAGATGATCTCAGCAGTTGTCAGGTCGCTGCATGCTACAAGCTGCTCCGTAAGCTTTTCGGCCGAAAGAGACGGTTGTTTTTTGGCCTTTATATATTCATCCATCTTTTTTATAAAGAAAATCAGAATGAATAAAATAATAAATGCAATTATGCCTGTTCTTATAAGTTTTATTTTATTGACTGTAACGTCTTTATCGTTTGCTGCTCTTTTTGACATTTTTTTCCTCCTGTTTGAATCACATAATTCCAGTCAATTATAATATATTAGTTGAAAAAAAACTATAAATTTGTTTGAGGGTGAATTTGTAACTCAAGATAGTGCAGATTTTTAGTATAAAATGAAATATATATTATATAAATTATTGAAATTGTGAAAAAAGTGTGTTAGAATGCAAATGATTGAATGCATTGGGACGGCTTTGGACTGATGCAAAAGAGGAGGTTTTCTTTTTCAATCGTTTTTTTGTGACAGAGATGCTGTCATATTTAAGGCGTAGTTACAATGCCGAGTCAGTATAAAGGAGGAAATAAAGTATGAAATGTAACAATTGTGGCGCTGAAATTTTAGATGGAGCACCAAATTGTCCAAACTGTGGAGCTCCGGTACTTCCGTCAGCTCAGGGGTTCTCTGGTAGTTCATTTGGAGCAGCTTCGGATGAACCAAGCTATCTTAAGATTTTAACATTTGTAGGTGCAGGTCTTGTGTTCCTTGGATCATGGTTCCCAAGAATAGTATACTATAACATGGCTGGAGAGAAAGAAGCAGCTGGTCTTTTTGCTTCTGATGGTGGAATTCTTAAATTCTACGCACTTCTTTTCATCATTATAGCAGCTGGATCTGTATGCCTTGAGGTTCTTCCAAATCTTGACGCAGTTAAGAAGCTTCCATTTTACCAGTTCTATCTTCCAGCATTAGGATTTATTGTATTCATCCTTGTTTGTACTAATAAGACAATTAGCGCAATCAGAGACGTAATCAAGCTTGCTAAGAGCTTTGGAAGTGTGCTTGGTGGTAAAGTTTCAGGTGGTTGGGGTATCGCATGGTACTTCCTTCTCTTCGGTCTCATTATTCTTACAGTAAGAGCCGTACTTGGATTCCTTAACAGCAAGAATAACTAATTAAATGATTATTCAAGGTGTGTTTCGATTAAATCGAAACACACCTTTTTTTCTTTGCAGGAAACTGCAATAGAGCTGTTCTATGCTTGCAAGATATAGTAAATAAGATTATAATTAAACAGATAGTGTGCTCTTTTGCAGGATTAAGGAGATAAGAAGGAATGACTGTTAAAGATACTATATGTGCAATCGCAACAGGTATGGGTGGTTCTGGAATAGGAATCATCAGAGTCAGCGGAAATGAAGCTATATCGATCTGTGATCGGATATTTTCAGGGAAGAAGAAAATAGCCGATATGGAGACATATACTGCTGCATTTGGCAATATCGTTGATAAATCAGATAAAGAAAAGATTCTTGATGAAGTTGTTGTTCTCCTTATGAGGGCGCCAAGGTCATATACTACCGAGGATACGGTAGAGCTTGATTGCCACGGGAATTCATTTCTCCTTAGAAAGGTGCTGGAGCTTCTTATAAGAGAGGGAGCCAGGATAGCGGAACCGGGCGAGTTTACCAAGAGAGCATACATGGGCGGAAGAATAGACATGACAGAAGCAGAAGCTGTTATGGATATGATAAATGCTGAAGGAAATGCAGCGCTTAGTGCTTCCGTAAATCAGCTTAAAGGAAGTCTTAGGAATAAGATCACTGAGCTGAGAGAAGGAATTATTTATGATACAGCCTATATCGAATCAGCCTTGGATGACCCGGAAAATTACAGTCTTGATGGTTTTTCGGAGAGGCTTGAGAAAAAGGTTGATGATTCGATAAATGAGATAGACAGGCTTCTTAAGACATATGATGATGGAAGGATACTTAAAGAAGGTATCAGAACAGTTATAGTAGGAAAGCCGAATGTTGGAAAGTCTTCAATACTCAATATGATACTTGAAGAAGACAGAGCCATTGTAACGAATATTGAAGGAACAACCAGAGACACTTTGGAGGAATATATCCATTTAAACGGTGTCCATTTGAAATTGATAGATACAGCAGGTATAAGAGATACATCCGATGTTGTTGAGAAGATTGGTGTAGAGAAAGCCTGCGAGAATATAGATAAAGCGGATCTTGTATTATTTATCGTTGACGGTGCGAGGGAGCTTGATGAGAATGACGAGAGGATCATTAAGCATTTTTCGGATAAAACAGTTATCACGATAATCAATAAAGATGATCTTGAAAGAGTAGCCGATACGAGCAAACTTCAGGAACTTCTAAAGGAAGCGGGCTGCGTGCCGAGGATACTTACGGTATCTGCCAAAGAAAAAGCAGGACGAGAAGAACTCAGCAGTCTTATCAGCGAGCTTTTTATAAAGGGTGAAGCTCATTATAATGATCAGATCATTATATCGAGAGAAAGACATAAAGAAGCTCTCAGTGATGCATTTGCGGCACTGAAAAGGGTAAAGGACAGTATACAGGATGGAGCACCGGAAGATTTTTATACCATAGATCTGATGGCTGCATATGAGAGTCTGGGACTGGTTATTGGTGAAACTTTGGAAGATGATCTTGCAGACAAGATCTTCAGCGAATTTTGTATGGGAAAGTAGGACATTATGTCAGTAGTAGAAGAGAATTACGACGTCGTTGTTGTAGGTGCCGGTCATGCGGGATGTGAGGCAGCTTTGGCAGCAGCGCGACTTGGTTTTGAAACAATACTTTTTACAGTAAGCATGGACAGCGTAGCGCTTATGCCATGTAATCCGAATATCGGAGGAAGCTCCAAGGGACATCTCGTAAGAGAGATAGATGCACTTGGCGGCGAAATGGGTAAAAATATCGATAAAACATATATTCAGTCTAAAATGCTGAATGTATCTAAGGGTCCTGCGGTTCATTCGCTTCGTGCCCAGGCTGATAAAGTAGAATACACAAAGGAAATGCGTCTTACACTTCAGGCGACGGAGCATCTTACTTTAAGACAGCAGGAAGTTGCCGAACTTATTGTATGTGACGATGGTTCGGTTAAGAAAGTTGCCGGTATCAAAACTGTATCAGGCGCTATTTACCATGCTAAAGCTGTTATCCTTTGTACAGGTGTTTATCTTAAAGCCAGATGCATTTACGGTGATACGATTCAGTATACGGGACCTAATGGACTCATGGCAGCAAATCATTTGTCTACTTCAATGGCTGATGCGGGTATAGGTATCAGAAGGTTTAAGACCGGTACACCACCGAGAATAGACAGAAATTCTGTTGATTTTTCAAAGATGTCTGAGCAGAAGGGCGACGAGAGGATAGTTCCTTTCTCATTTATGAACTGCGAAGAAGAGATCAGCAGAGAGCAGATTTCATGCTGGCTTACTTATACAAATGAAGAAACTCACGAGATAATAAAAGAAAATATAGACAGATCGCCTCTCTATTCGGGAGTGATCAAAGGTACAGGTCCAAGATATTGTCCTTCAATAGAGGATAAGATTATGAAATTCCCTGACAAGGACAGACACCAGCTTTTCCTGGAACCTGAAGGAGAATTTACAAATGAAATGTACCTTGACGGAATGCCGTCATCAATGCCTGAGGATGTACAGTACAGAATGGTACATACGGTTCCGGGACTTGAAAATGCAAAGATAGTAAGAAATGCATATGCCATCGAGTATGATTGCATAAATGCTGTTACATTAAAGCCTTCACTTGAATTCAAAGAAGTTGAAGGACTTTTCTCAGCGGGACAGATCAACGGAAGTTCAGGTTACGAAGAAGCTGCTGCCCAGGGACTTATGGCCGGTATAAATGCGGCTAGAAAGCTTCAGGGTAAGGATGCGATTGTCCTTAAGAGATCCGATGGATATATCGGAGTTCTTATAGATGATCTTGTAACCAAGGAGACAGCTGAGCCATACAGAATGATGACCAGCCGTGCAGAGTACAGACTCCTTCTTCGCCAGGACAATGCAGATCTCAGATTAACTGATATAGGTCATGAAGTCGGACTTATAGATGAAGACAGATACAGATTATTTGATAAGAAGCGTCTTGTTATAGAGAGCGAGATTGCCAGATTAAATGAGACAGTTGTCGGAGCAGGAAAGAGGATACAGGAATTCCTGGTTAAGAACGAAAGTTCTGAACTGAAGACAGGAACTACTTTAGCTGAACTTATCAGAAGACCTGAGCTTTCTTATGAAAGTGTCGTATCTATAGATGATGGCAGAGAAGAAGCTATTTCTGCTTTATTTAGTGATATGACCGAAGATGAGAAGATCTATTGTGAGAAGCATAAGAGAGAGATTGAAGAGCAGATAGATATTTCTATCAAATATGAAGGATATATAAGAAGACAGCAGGATCAGGTTGCTCATTTCCTTAAAATGGAAGGAAAGAAGATCCCGGCTGATATCAATTATGAAGAAGTTAAAAATCTTCGTAAAGAAGCCAGACAGAAGCTTGAATTGGTACGTCCTGAGACTTTGGGACAGGCTTCAAGAATTTCAGGTGTTTCACCTGCAGATGTATCCATGCTGATGATTCATTTAAAATAATATATGCACCGTATAAAGAGTTGTAAAGGGTGCGATTTTACTGCATTTTTAAAATGCAGACATAGAGGTAAGACACCTCGCATATTAATGTCATTTGGAAGGAAGATATTATGAATTATATAGTATTTGACCTTGAATGGAACCAGAGTCCTTATGGACAGAGCGGCGAGCATCCGAGGATGCCGTTTGAGATCATAGAGATCGGAGCTGTTAAGCTTAATGATCAATTTGAGATAATAGATGAGTATACAAGCCTCATTAAACCGAAGCTTTACAAGAAGCTTCACAGATCGATAAGAGCGATGCTCAATTATTCGGAAGAGGAACTTAAAACAGGTAAGTCATTTAAAGATGCCTGCTCAGAATTTCTTAAGTGGTGCGGAGATGATTATAGTTTCTGTACCTGGGGAGCATCGGATTTATATTACCTTCAGAGTAATATGGATTTTTATTATATGGAAAAACTGGCTTTCCCGCTTAAGTTTTATAATATTCAGCAGATATATGCCGATATGTATGATGATGAGGGAAAGATCAGCAAGCTTGAAAAGGCATGTTCGGAACTTAAGATTCCGGAGGATGAGCCATTTCATGCTGCTATAAATGATGCAAAATATACTGCCCGAGTCCTTGCGAAGATCAAACCTGATAATCTTGAAGAGAGATATACATTTGATATTTACAGACATCCTAAGAAGAAGGAAGATGAGATAATTGCCAGACATGCAGGTGTTCTGGAGAGAATCTCAAGAGAATATTCTTCAAAGCAGGAGGCAATGAGTGATAAGGATCTTCTTATCATAAGATGTGCCAAATGTGGACGAAAGTGCTTCAGGAAGGTAAAATGGTTTCAAAACGGATCGAGCACATCGATGGCTATCGGAAGATGTGTTTATCATGGTTACATGAGTTCAAGGATTAAGTTCAAATCTGCCGGAAGTACAGAAGATGGCGTGTTTATTGTAAAGAAGACCGAAAGAACCAATCGTAAAGGTTATGAAGAGGTCAAAGCAAGACAGATTGAACTTAGAGAAAAAAGAAAAATGAAAAGACATAAGGAAAAAGAGTAAGAAGAGCAAGAAAAAACCTCTGATCAGGTGATCAGAGGGGATCTTTCTTAGCTGTACCGGCTTTACGAGGATATGCTTTAGGCGTTGGCTTCTCTTTGGATATTACGATGAAACTTCTTGTGATATCCGAATCGGGAAGTGTATATGGATATATAGAAGCATTACCTCCGCCGAGAAGTTTGATTGCTCGTTTAGCATTTGATAATTCTTCTTCGGCTCCCGGCGTTTTATATGATATAAGTACGCCGCCCTTCTTAACAAAAGGAAGTGTATATTCCGAAAGAACAGGAAGTGCAGCAACGGCTCTTGAAACTACGACATCAAAGTTGTCGCGGTATTCAGGTTTTCTGGCTGCTTCTTCAGCACGACCATGAACTGCAGTTATATCAGTAAGGCCGAGGGTAGAGATTACTTCATTTAGAAAAAGAACTCTTTTGTTAAGCGAATCAAGAAGTGTAATCTTAAGATCAGGAAATGCAATCTTAAGCGGTATACCCGGGAAACCTGCACCGGTACCTACATCGAGAAGACTTATTTGGCCTTTCTCAGAAAGCAGCTGTCCGAATAAAGGAACGGCAGCCATGACGGAGATACTGTCGATGAAATGTTTCATTATTACTTCATCGCGATCGGTGATCGCAGTAAGATTCATGACTTTGTTCTTTTCTATGAGCATATTGTAGTAAGTCTCAAAAGATTTTAGCTGTTCATTAGTTAAATTAATATTCATTTTTTTTGAAAGATTATTCATTTTTTCCATATGGATATAATAGTGAATAATTAAGAATTATTCAAGACAATAATTAAAGCTATATTTTGTCTAAAAAGCGGGATTGCAAAAAAGCAAAATAAGTGCTATATTGTCAATCATCTTTGATAAATAGTAGAAGGAATTTGTGATGAAAGCATTGAAAATAATTGGCTGTATTTTGGCCGGAGTACAGTTTATATTAGCGGCGGTTCTTGTATATTTACTTATTAGAACACAACTCATACCACAGAGGTATATTATAATGGGAGCCCTCATAATGGGACTTCTTCCAATTTGCTTTATAGCGATGCAGCTTAAGAAGGTTACAGGCGCTATAGCAAGCGTTTTATCAATGATTATTTGTGGTGTTCTTGTATTTGGTATCATTAAAGTTAATCAGACTGATAGGATGCTTGATGAAGTTACCGGAAATAAGACAGAAGTAGAAGTCGTAAATGTATATATATCTAAAGATGATCCGGTGGATACTATCAATAAAGCCACAGATAAAGGATATGTTTTCGGTGTTATCAAATCAGATCGTAAGAATGTAGATAAAACTATAGAGGAACTCAATGGACAGAATTCTTCACCTATAAAGACCGAAGAATATGATTCTATCACTAAGATTGCTGAAGCCTTTGACAAGGGTAAAGTTAATGGTTTCATCATCAACAGCGGTTCACTCGGTATTCTTGAGGGTGAGGCAAAATATAAAGATTATTCAAAGAATCTGAAGATTATTCATGAGCAGAAGATCGAGTCAGAGCTGAATAATCAGAAAAACGGAAATGATAACGCGGACAAGTTCTGCATTTATATAAGTGGTATCGATACATACGGAGATGTTACATTAAAGAGTAGAAGTGATGTAAATATCATCGCAGTTGTTAATACTAAGACACATACAATACTTCTTCTTTCTACTCCGAGAGATTACTATGTAAAATTCGCAGATGACAGTGTTGAAGAGCCGTATGATAAATTAACTCATGCAGGTGTCTTCGGTATTGATATGTCTATGGCAACACTTGGCAATCTTTACGGTATTGATATTGATTACTATGTAAGAGTTAATTTCACAGGTTTTGAAAAGATCATCGATACACTTGGTGGTGTTGATGTTGATTCGGATTATGAATTTACATCACAACTTAACAGCATCTACTCATATGAGAAGGGTAGAAATCATCTTACAGGTGAGGCGGCTCTTTTCTTCGCAAGAGAAAGATACAGCTTCCTTGAAGGTGACAGACAGAGAGGTAAGAATCAAATGGCCGTTATTAAGGCCGTTATGAATAAACTGCTTTCATCAGAGCTTCTGAAGAATTATTCAGATCTTATGGCTGAGATGAAAGACAGCTTCCAGACCAACATGACAAAGGCTGAGATTGGAAAAATCGTGCAGGATCAGTTGGATGGTGGTGAATCATGGACAATTGTACAGTATAGTGCAAATGGAGGAGATTCAAAGGGTTACTGTTATTCACTGGGTGCTGAAGGTTATGTAATGGAACCTTACTATGACACAGTTGAATATGCGAGTGAGTTGATCAAGAGGGTTCTTAATGATGAAGTCCTTACTCAGAATATGATCAACAGAGAAGCGCCAAAATATGGCGAAGAGGAGGAAGAGTAATGTCAGTAGACAAGAAGTCACCGGTTTTGGTTGTTATGGCAGCCGGAATGGGTAGTCGATTTGGGGGGCTTAAGCAGATTGAGGACGTTGACGGAAGAGGTCATGCGCTTATCGATTATGCTATCTATGATGCTGCACTTGCAGGATTTGATGAAGTAGTTTTTATCATTAGAGAAGAAATTGCCAAGGACTTTAAGGAGTCTGTAGGTAAGAGAATTGAAGCGAAGATTCCGGTTACATATGTATATCAGGCGCTTGATATGATACCGGAGGGATGTGAAATTCCTGAAGGAAGAAATAAGCCTTGGGGAACAACACATGCTATATGGTGTTGTAGAGAAGTACTTAAGGGAAGAGATTTCCTTACAGTTAATGCTGATGATTTCTATGGACGTCAGGCATTTATTGATGCAATTAATTTCTTCAATAATGGCGGTCCGGACAATGAATATGGAATCATTGGATATAATGTTGTTAGTACATTAAATGAGAACTTCTCTGTTTCAAGAGGTATCTGTTCAGTTGATGAAGAGAATAACCTTAAGAGAATCGATGAAAGAAAAGAGATTAAGCTTGAGGCCGGAAGAGGATATTTCACTCTTGATGGTGGAGTAACTTATACTCTTATCCCATCAGATGCTATCGCTTCAATGAATCTTTGGGCTTTCAGATCTGATTTCACAGAAGACCTTGTAAATAATTATGAGGTAAGACTTAAAGAAGGAATAAAGAGTAATCCGCTCAAATTCGAGGAGACTCTTTCTGATGCTGTTCAGAATATACTTGAAAGAGGAGAATGCAGTGTTAAGGTAATCAATACTGATTCAAAGTGGTTCGGAATGACATATAGAGAAGATATCCCACAGGTTAAAGAAGAACTTGAGAGATTAGTCAAAGAAGGAATTTATCCTGAAAACTTTTAATAAATTTAACCCCCGGTAGCTACCGGGGGTTTTATAATTTACTTAATGAGGCTTGCAAGATCGTTGAAAAATCCCGGATAGGATTTTCTGACAGCCTTTTCATTTATGATCGTAACATCGTTACTGCACATGATAGATGCAATACCTGCAGTCATGGCTATGCGGTGATCATTAAATGAATCAATCGTACCGCCGATAAGGAAAGCTTTTCCGTTAATGACCAGGCAGCGGTTTTCTTCACGTATATCAGCACCGAGTTTTGTGAGAAGGTCGATGACTGTTGCAACACGGTCACTTTCCTTAATTCTGAGTCGTTCGATATTTCTTATTGTAGTTGTTCCTTCTGAAAGAGAGGCAACAAGGGAAAGGATAGGTACGAGATCCGGAATATTCTCCGCATCGATATCTATACCTTTAAGTGTATCGCGTGTGACTGTAATATCACATCCGTTTGAAACTGTGATCTTTGCACCGAATTCCTTAAGAAGATCAAGTATCTTCATGTCACCCTGCTTAGATGATAAGTTGAGATTCTTGACTGTAACGGAATTTTTAATTGCACCGGCTGCAAGGAAGAATGCTGAATTGGACCAGTCACCTTCAACGATATTTTTATCAGGAAGATTATAATGCTGATTTCCGGATATTTTAAATATCATAGTTACATTTGGATCGATGCCATCATCAGTAGTATTTTCCACTATATCTACTTTAATTCCCGCAGTTTCAAGAACTGACAGAGTGATATCTACATAAGGTCTTGATGCAAGTTCGCCTGTAACTCTGATCTCTGAATCTTCATTTGCCAGAGGAAGTGCAAGCAGTAAGCCGGTAATATACTGAGATGAAATATTTCCTGCTATGGTGAATATTCCGCCGGACATCTTGCCGGATACCTTAAGTGGGTTGCTGCCGACAGGGCTAATAGTTACACCATGACCGATCATTTCCTCGTAGAGAGGAGAGAGTGGTCTTTCGGTAAGTCGGCCGTGAGTAGTGATGGCTGCATTTATTCCCAGCATTCCGATAACAGGAAGTATAAAGCGGAGAGTAGAACCGCTTTCTCCGGAATCAAGTGACTTACATATGTTTTCGTCATTTTTATCATTATTACAAGCAGCTTCAAGAATATAGCTGTTTCCGATTCTTTCTGATTTAACTCCCATTGAGTTAAGGCAGGAAGAAGTAGCTTCTATATCAAGAGAAGTCTCATTGCAGATTATTTCGATTTTTCTTTCTGTATCGGGAAGGGACTGAAGGATCGTCAATGCACCGGCAAGAAGAAGCCTGTGCGCATGTGATTTGGAAGCGATAGCATTTATGTTGCCACCGAATTCTTTACCGTGATTTTTAAGTGTGATGCTAGATTCCATCAACTTCCTCCTTTGCAACTTTTCCTTCATGAAGGAGTTTCCAGAGTTCCTTGTCATCATTATTGGCAAGAGCGTTTTTATATTCAGATAAATATTTGATCATATAGTCAAGCTCGGTAATGATATTGTCTCTATTTTCAAGGAAGATTTCAGTCCACATGGTTTCATTTAACCATGCTACTCTGGTCAGATCCTTATAGCTTCCTGCTGAAAATCCCGTATGCTCTTTTGCAGTAGGACTTTTTATAAATGAATTTGAAATGATATGAGGCATTTCTGAAGTGAATGCGATCATTTTGTCATGCTTTTCCGGTGTTGTAACAGTAAGCATGGAAATACCGCATGGAAGGAAGACTTTAGCGAGAAGAGTCATAAGCCCTGAGTCATTTATATCTTCAGGAACAACTATCATAGATGAACCGATGAATAAATCTTCTGTACTGTAGTCATATCCGGAATATCTTTTGCCTGCCATAGGATGGCCGCCCACAAATGTAACTCCGTTGGCTTTTGCTATAGGATAAAGCTCGCGGCATATCTTTCTCTTAAGTCCGCCTGCATCAATGATGATGGCACCCTTCTTGAAATTAGATGCATTTTCTTTGACATAATCGATTATCGCATCCGGATAGAGAGATGGGATGATAAGGTCACATTCTGACAGATTGCTTTCGTCAAGTGGTGCATCAACAACTCCATCTGATATTGCCTTTTCAGTTGTGGCAAATGTACGGTTATAAGCTAAAATACGGCATTTGGTATATTTTTTAAATGCCTTCGCATAAGAGGCTCCGATGAGACCGAGGCCGATGACGCCGATAGTCTTAATGCCTGTTTCTTCAAATATTTTCAGTCTTTCATTATTGGAAATGTCCGAATTTATGATAAGATTTGAAATGTCTTTATGATCTGTGACAGAAAAGAAATTCTCCATTTATAGTAATCCTCATATATTAAAAATTTAAAAACATAGAATGGATTTTCCGCAAATATAATAATGATTTTTATACATATTTATACAGAAATATCCGTAAAGTTATACTATCACGTCAGAGAATTAAGGTCAAACGCTTTGAAGCCACAGAGAAATGTTAATTGATTTGACATGTATCGAAAAAAAAGTTACATTTAAATTTGGCATTATGTATCTATACAGAGTATATAGGAGGAAAAAAAGTATATGGACATATTGATGGTACTTAAAAATGTAGCCTTTATAGTGGCAGGATTCATACTTCTGATCAAAGGGGCTGATTTTTTTGTAGAAGGGGCTTCATCGGTTGCGGGGAAATTGGGTATACCACAGATAGTTATCGGACTTACGATAGTAGCATTTGGAACAAGTGCACCTGAGGCGGCTATAAGTATTAGTTCGGCAGCGAAAGGAAGTAGTGGAATTTCTATAGGAAATGTTCTTGGAAGTAATATAATGAATATCTTACTTATTCTTGGTCTTACTTCTGTTATCAGAACACTTAATATTAAGAAGTCCACAGCTCTTATAGATATGCCGTTTATGATAGTTGTAAGTGTATTCCTTGTTGTATGGGGAGCTGTTTTTGGAAATCTTGATAGAATTGCCGGAGTTATCTTCTGGGTACTTCTTATCGGATTTATCGTTTATCTTATTGTTTATTCGAAGAAATCAAATACTGAGGATGCCAAAGTTGAGATAAAAGATCTTAAAGGATGGCAGATATTATTATTTATAATTGGCGGTCTTGCAGCTATAGTTTTCGGAAGTAATCTTACAGTTGACGGTGCAAGTTACGTAGCGAAAAATGTATTCCATGTATCTGACAGAATCATCGGACTTACAATAGTTGCATTTGGAACATCCCTTCCTGAACTTATGACATCAGTTACTGCAGCGAGAAAGGGCAAGGCTGATATTGCGGTAGGAAATATCGTAGGAAGTAACATATTTAATATTTTATTTGTACTCGGAACATCATGCTTTATCATTAAACTTCCATATGAAGGATTCCTTGTAGACAGTCTTGTGGCAATTGGCGCTGCATTACTTCTTTGGTTTCCGGCTCTTGTTAAGAGAAAGCTCGGAAGAGGCATAGGAATTATAATGCTTCTTGCTTATTCAGGATACTTTGTATATTTATTATTAAATGCAAAGGCATAAATTAAGAGGTAAAAATGATCAAGAATTTAGCTATACTTATAGTTGTTATGATATTTGGTTTTGAACTGTATATCTCAACTAAAGGAAGTCAGCACAGGAAGAAAAAGAGAATCAAGGGATGGAATATTGTTAAAGGAAATATTTTATCTACTGAGAAGAAAAGGGATGCAAGAACCGGTAAATCCTATGTCGAACTGATAATTGAGACAACTACAGGGCGAACTGTTACTGAAAAGGACGGAATCTTTTCTATATATGAAGTTGGAGAGGAAGTTCTTCTTCAGGAAAAAGATGGATATCATAGATTTATTGGAAATGACAGAGTTGATAAGATCGGACGAAAAGAACTTTTGCTCGGACTTATTCCTATGGTGGCAATAATCGGTATTGCAGCCATATTATCATTTGTTATTTAAATTCCGACAGATCAGTGAGGAGGAAATGTAATGTCTAAAAAGATAAAGAAAGCAAAAGCTCCGAAGGAAATAAAGAAAGCTGTTTCAGCAACTAGTGTCAAGGAATTAAAGAGAGAGATCAAGAAGGCTAAAAAGGCTGCAAAGAAGGAAGAGAAAAAGGGTAAAAAGATTGAGATAAAGACTTATAAGAAGGCGCTTAAGAAAGCCAATTCGGAAAAGATGTTAACGACAATAGCCCTTGTCTTCTCAATTACCACAACTGTTCTTACATATCTTATGAATAAAAAAGAACAGGAAGAAAAAGGCGAAGAGAATAAGAAATGATATAAGTATTCAAGTGTTTATCGGAATACTTGTCATTTATATGACATGATGATATTATAGCTTTTATAACGGATTTTATTGGATTATTTCCTATTTGCAAACAAATTTAAGGGAATGGTTTGATAATTATATAATAATTATTTACTTTGAGGATAAGACAGGACCTCAGAGAATATTGTAAATGAAAGGTGTTTAGAGATGAGTAAGAGTTTTGACGAACTGATCAGTAAGGTTTCACAGATTGAGAAAAAGAAGGTTTCTGTTGCAGTAGCACAGGATAATGAAGTTCTTCTTGCAGTTAAGGCTGCTAAGGAGCAGAACATAGCAGATGCTATCCTTGTTGGTGACGAGGATGAGATCAGAAAGATCGCAGCAGAGATCGGTATGGATCTTACAGGTTTTGAGATTATTGATGTTAAAGATAAGATTGAAGCAGCACGTACAGCAGTTAAGCTTGTTCATGACGGCGCTGCAGATATGTATATGAAGGGTCTTATCGATACAAAGGATTTCCTTAAGAGCGTACTTGATAAGGAAGTTGGTCTTAGAACAGGGAAGCCTCTTTCTCATGTTTGTGTATTTGAGATTGAAGGAGCAGAGAAGCTTCTTTTCCTTACAGACGTTGCATTTATGACTTATCCAACACTTGAAGATAAAGCAAGCATCATTAAGAATACAGTTGAAATCTGTAATGCAGTCGGAGTTGAGAATCCTAAGGTTGCTCCTCTTGCAGCAGTTGAAGTTGTAAATCCTAAGATGCCTGAGACAGTAGAAGCTGCAGAGCTTACAAAGATGAATGAAGAAGGACAGATCACAGGATGTATTGTTGACGGACCTCTTTCTTTCGACCTTGCAACATGTCCTGAAGCTGCAAAGCATAAGGGTGCAACAGGACGTAAGATTGTTGGAGATGCAGATGTTCTTCTTTTCCCTGATATTCATGCAGGAAATATCACATATAAGGCACTTGTTCATTTCTCAAAGGGAAAGAACGGAAACCTTATCACAGGTACAGCAGCACCTGTTATCCTTACATCAAGATCAGATTCTTTTGATGTTAAGGTTAATTCACTTGCGCTCGGCGCACTTGTTGCAGATTCTCTTAAGAAGAACGCTCAGTAATTATTATAGAAAAGATTGGAGATAAAAATGGCTAAATTACTTATAATCAATCCGGGTTCAACATCAACAAAGCTTGGTGTTTTTGAGGATGAAACACTCCTTTTCGATGAGACTCTTCGTCATTCAACAGAAGAGATTGCTCAGTTTGACAAGATTGTAGACCAGAAGGATTTTCGTAAGAAGATGATTCTTGATTTCCTTGCTGCAAAGAATGAAGATATTAAGACGTTTGATGCTATCGTTGGTAGAGGTGGACTTCTTAAGCCTATCCCTAGTGGAACATATGCTGTAACAGATTCACTTGTTTATGATCTTGTAACAGCAAGAGGCGGCGAGCATGCATCTAACCTTGGTGGTATTCTTGCAAAGGAAATCGGTGATGAGATCGGAAAGCCTTCTTACATCGTTGACCCTGTAGTTGTTGACGAACTTCAGGATATCGCAAGAATCTCAGGTGTTCCTGAACTTCCTAGAGTAAGTATCTTCCATGCACTCAATCAGAAGGCAGTAGCAAAGAGATATGCTAAGGAAACAGGTAAGAAGTATGAAGATCTTAACCTTATCGTAGTTCATATGGGTGGTGGTGTATCAGTTGGTGCACACACAGACGGAAAGGTTGTAGACGTATTCAATGCACTTTCAGGAGATGGCGCATTTTCACCTGAAAGAGCAGGTGCAGTTCCTCCGGGAGCACTTGTTGATATGTGCTTCTCAGGAAAGTATACTCAGAAAGAAATCATGAAGAAGCTTATCGGAAACGGTGGTTTCAATGCATATCTTGGAACAAATGATGCAAGAGAAGTAGCGAAGATGGCTCTTGAAGAAGGAAATGAAAATGCAAAGACAGTATTTGATGCATTTATCTGCCAGGTATCTAAGGATATTGGAGCTCAGGCTGCAGTTCTTCGTGGTAAGGTTGATCAGATCATCCTTACAGGTGGTATAGCATACGGAAAGTATGTTACAGAAGAGATCATTGACAGAGTTAAGTTTATTGCACCTGTAACAGTTTACGCAGGTGAAGATGAACTTCTTGCTCTTGCACAGGGAGCACTTCGTGTTCTTAATGGTGAAGAGGAAGCAAAAGAATACTAATTTTTTATCAGAGATAATTATAAGGTTATAGGTATAGAAGGGACAGTAAAATGACACCTGATAATATAACAGGAAATGAATTTAATCCTGAAACAAATAATAATATTTCTGACGCATTAGCTGCGGGGATGGCTAATGCGCAGAATATGAATAATTATATTAATCAGAATGCTGCGGGACAGTATAACGGTAACGTGCAGCAGGGTTATGCAGACCAGTATAACGGAA
>NZ_FUXA01000008.1:0-85773 GCF_900167085.1 Eubacterium ruminantium | reverse complement strand
CGTACAGCAGGGTTATGCAGACCAGTATAACGGAAGCGTACAGCAGGGATATACAGATCAGTATAACAGCGGAATGCAGGGATTTAATCAGTTAAATAACAACTATACTGATTTTTCAAATATTCCTAATCCACCTTCAGGTAAAGGACCTAAGAAGAATGGCAAGAAGATAGCAATTATTCTGAGCATAGTAGCAGTAGTTGCAGCGCTTGCAGTTGCAGCAATCATTTTTATTCCAAAGTTACTTGCTCCAAAGAAGGAAGATATTCAGAAAGCATTTCAGAAGAGTGCAGAGAATCTTGCTGATGCCAATCCGGTTTTAGAAGATCTTGGTTTAAATGTAATGATCAAGAAATTCGTCTCTGGTGGCGGTAACGTTGAGATTGAACAAAAGGGACTTAATCTTCCATATGAGAATATACTTGCAGATTTTGATTCAAAGAACAAGGCAGTATCGGCATTTATAAATGATGGTTCTGTTGAGATATACTATAAAGACAAGAAATTATATTACAAACAGAATCCTGATATGACAGGCCTTTATGTTATTGATTCCAATGTGACTGAAGATAATTATGAAGAATCATACATATCTGATTTATATGAGTTTAACGGAATCAGAGTTAATGATATAAAAAGTTTTTCACAGGTTGGCAGTCTTGATAAGGAAGCAATAAAAGAAATAGTAAAAAAACTTATCGATGATATAGAATACAAATATGATGGAACCAAGAAAATAACACTTGGAAGTAAGTCTGTTAAAGCTAAGAAATATGACATGGTTCTTCCTAAGGAAAAAATCAGAAGTACAGTAAAAGACATTATAAAGCTTTATTCTTCATATGACTCTGACGGAGATATAGCCGGCGGTAATTATGCTGAATATCTGGGTCAGACATTAGATAGTGTTATAGCAAATGATATAGTTATCGAGGTATATGAGTATAAAGGAGCTATCGTTGCTCTTCATACAGAATATGATATTAATTTATTTGGCGAAACATTAAATGCTGATCTTGAGATTAAATGCTGTGGAGATAATAATATTTTCTCGGCAGTAGATGCAAGCTTACTTTTTACTGCTGAAATAAATGGCAGAAAGCAGTCATATGAATTCTATGTTGGATATGATGCTTATAAAGACGGAAGTAAAGATGTTACTGATGTGAGTGTTAGAGTAATCGAAAATGGCTCTACTAATAACGAGACAACATTAAGTTACTCGTATGATACAGCTGACGATAAAGTTGAGTTTTCAGTAAGCGATGATAACGGAAGATCTATGTCATTAAGCGGTAAAGTAACAGAGATAAGCAAAGGAAGTTCTTTAGAAACTCGTTATGATAATGCT
This sequence comes from Eubacterium ruminantium, assembly GCF_900167085.1. Lineage (GTDB taxonomy): Bacteria > Bacillota > Clostridia > Lachnospirales > Lachnospiraceae > Eubacterium_Q > Eubacterium_Q ruminantium. The sequence continues at coordinate 84,422 of NZ_FUXA01000008.1, read as the reverse complement.
GCCGGTGTACCGGGAATCAATAAGTTTGAATTGACAGTAGGATTATCTACAGATTATGCGGTTGAGGATGTACCTTCAGGAGAAACTATTGTTGATTTCTTTACACCATCTGAAAGCGAATTTAAGAGTATCCTTTCAAAGAAGATGATAAATGAGCTTGATAGAGGCGGACGTTTCATCGATATAGAAGAGGATAATGAGCCATAAAAAGCTTACGGAACTTTATTTAGGGGAGTGTACTGACAGGAGAAGGCATGAAACAGGTTGAAATTAAAAACTGTATATTTGGAAATGGAGACCCGAAGATATGTGTTCCGTTATTCGGAGGAAGTCGGGAGGAAATACTCGAGACTGCCGGAGTTATGAGGAAAGAGATCGACAGACTTGAAGCTATATATAAAGATAAAAAGGTTGACGTTATAGAATTCAGAGCTGATTTCTTTGATGATGTTGCCGATAGGATAAAGCTTGGGGAACTTATGGATTCTCTTCGTGAAATATTCAGCGATAGATTACTTCTTTTCACATATAGAAGTGAAGATGAAGGCGGAGAATTAAGACATGACAGAGCCGAGAGCATGATAGAAGATATCTGGGAATGGGTAATAACCGGAAAGATGGCGGATATAATTGATATCGAGCTTAAGTCCGGAAATTACAGAGTTGCCAGAGCAGCTGTTAAGGCTCATGAAGCAGGCATGTTTGTTATAATGTCTAATCATAATTTCGAGAAAACACCTCATGATGAAGAAATACTTGAGATGTTCCGCGAGATGGAAATACTTGGTGCGGATATTCTTAAGATCGCATCTACACCGACCAGTCGTTTCGATGTTGAAAGAATGCTTGAGCTTACCAAAGATATTAGCAGCGGTAAGATCGGCAGTGATTATATAAATCATCCGATAGTAATTATTTCGATGGGAGCATCCGGTGCAAGAACCAGGATCGAATGTCGTAAGACAGGATGTGCTATGACATTTTCTTCTATAGGAAATGGTTCGGCTCCGGGACAGATTGGTCTCGAAGAAATGATGACAAAGTTATAATTCGGTATAATATACGTAATACCATTATTTTAATGATATGAAATATGATCTTCCAAACAAAAAAATCTGACCACATTTGTGATCAGATTTTTTTGTTATATAAATTTATAGATTAATCAGTTTTAGAATAAAACAGTTTAAAATTAAACGTTCTTAGTATTATTATTTGGCACGTCTCTAGGAATTGGTGGAACCTGGGTTGCAGGATTTGGTGAATTCTTAAGAGTTTCCTCTCCCGGAAGCGGATAGAAGATCTGCCATGCACGTCTAAGCATATCTGTGAAGTTAAGAAGACTGATGGTATCTTTATGAGTTACATCAGGAAGTTCAGGCTTGCCGATGATTATAGCATCTCTGGCTGCGATGAATTCATATTCATAACCGCTGATCTCTTTATCGGAAAGATTGATCTTCTTAGTCATTTCATTTTTGAAATTATAAACTCTAACTTCTTCAGGATGAACGATATTATCTATCTCAAGTCTTCCCTCTGTTCCGTAGATTGTAAGTCTGTTATCTGTCTGATTTACCATTGAAAGAAGAACAGAAGCGGCTTTACCGTTAGGGAAGTTCATCTGGATTGTATCAAGAGCATCAACACCTGTTGAAAGTCTGACTGTTGCAGAAGAAACTGCAGCAGGTAAAGAATTCATAAATGTAAATACAGCTGTGAGTGGGTAGATACCAAGATCAAGGAGAGCACCACCTGCGAAATCCGCTTTAATGAGTCTCTCACGCATTCTAAGGTCATATCCAAGATTTGCTGTAATAAGACGGATATCACCGATTTCCTTAGCCTCTGTGATCTTATATGCCTCTTTGAGAAGAGGTGAGAAGCGAAGCCAGTTTGCTTCAGCACAGAATACCTGTTTTTCTCTTGCAAGTGCGATAACGTCCTGAGTTGTCTTATTATTATATGAAAATGGTTTCTCAACGAGAACCGGCTTTCCTGCATTTATGGCAAGTACTGCATTGTCGGCATGACACTGGTTAGGTGTTGCAACATATACAAGTTCTACCTCAGGATCATTTACAAGTTCATCATATGATCCGTAACTTTTTGTAATGTTGAATTTCTCTGCGAATATAGCAGCTTTTTCAGCGTCTCTTGAACCAACTGCATATACTTCAAAAGCATCGAGTTTAGCTATAGTTTCTGCAATTTTCTCAGCAATTGTACCTGTGCCGAGAATACCAATTTTAAAATTAATCATTTCTTCTTCTCCTAGTTTATCGGGACAAAGAATCATTAAAAATTCTTAGTACCGTTGTGTATATTTAAGCGTAGTAATATTAAAAAAATAGAACAAACACAACTATAATTATAGTTTAGCGCGGAATTTTTGTAAAGCTAAAGCTATTTGTTTTTACCCTGTCAAAGGATTGAAAAGATGTATGTTTTTTATAAAATTCATGCGCAAACTAAAGTTTTCTTGACATATGATGTCATGAGGTTTATAATTTGCATTTGGTAGAAGTACACAAAAAGCGATATGCGTTTTGGTAGTTTAGCATAAAATCCCTTGATGTGTTGATTTTGTATTACAGCTTATATATTTATCATCAAAGGAAAAGGAGACAACGATGAAGATTAAAAGTTTAAAGAAGTTATCATTTTTATTTGTATTTGCGCTTATACTTAGCGTAATCCCATCAATATCAGTTTCGGCTGCTTCTTATGATAGGGATTTCGTAGCAATTAAGAAAGTAAAGCTCTGGGTTCAGAATAGTCATGCATATAAAAGAGGTGAAGTAAAGCTTTATTGCTTAGAAGGAGAATCACCTGTACTTGAAACACAGGTTAAGGGTCTTACTAAAGGCAATAAGTACAATATAGATGTAACATTATATAAAGATGGTAGATATGTATATAGTGATTCATTATATGGAACAAAGAATACAGCTCCACTTTTTGTATTACCTGAGCTTGAAGCAGGAAGATATATGGTAGTATACTCATTCAGCGGTGATACTGTTGTACAGAAGGATTTCAGCTATGAAATCGATGTAATGAAGGAAGATGCTTTCAATTACACAAGCAACCTTTTCGCTAATTTCGGTATACCAACAGATGAAGTGCTTTACTCATTTGTTTATCAGTTATCTGATGAGAAGATAACAGTTGGTGAAGTTGCTGATTATGTTTACCTTCATTTCAAGCAGGATACATTAACAGATGAGCAGTTTGTTAAGAATCTCTACAAGGGTCTTTTATACAGAGACTATGATGAAGGTGGATACTACTATTGGTTAGGTAAGTTACAGTCAAAGGAACTTACAAGATCAAAGGTATTTGCAGAATTTGTAGGTTCTTATGAGCTTGAGCATAATGTTTGCGAGAAGTACAACCTTCCATACTAATTATAAATAAGTAATCGAATAACTACCAAGAGGTGCCTGATATGATATTGGACACCTCTTTTTATTGTTCATAAAGCTTCACAAAATCATTAACAGGAATTATAATAAGCAAAAAAATATTCGGAGAAATGATCATGATAAATACAATAATATTTGATCTTGATGGAACTTTACTTTATACACTTCAGGATCTTTGCGACTCGACAAATTATACTCTTCGTGAGTTTAATATGCCTGAAAGAACTATAGATGAGGTTAAGAGCTTTGTCGGAAACGGAGTTAAAAATCTTATAAGACGTGCTGCAGCCCGGGAGACAAGCGAAGAAACCATCGAGGAAATGTTTAGCTGCTTCAAGGCATATTATGATATTCATTGCATGGATAAGACAAAGGAATATGATGGTATTACAGATGTTTTGAAGACTCTACATGAAAGAGGCTACAAGCTTGCGATAGTTTCAAATAAAGTCGACAGTGCGGTTAAAGAATTAAATAAAGAATTTTTCTCAAAATATATTACAACTGCCATCGGCGAGAAAAAGGGCGTAAGAAGGAAGCCGGCACCTGATACTGTTAATGAAGCAATGAAGGAACTTGGTGTTACTCCGGAAGAAGTGATATATGTCGGAGACTCTGATGTTGATATTGCAACAGCGGGCAATGCGGGAGTTCCTGTGATTTCGGTATTATGGGGATTCAGAGAAAGAGATTTCCTCGAGAAATGCGGTGCGACTACATTTGTTGAAAAACCGCTTGAATTGCTTGATTTATTTCAACCTTTGAACAGTTAAGGATGAAAGGGGTTTTATGGGTTCATTTATAGCAAGTTTTATCGTACTGATCTTAATAGCAGGTGCATGTTTTTTATCAATTAGGAAGATGGTAAGGAACAAGAAATCCGGAAAGTCTTTATCTTGCGGGTGCGACTGCGGAAATTGCGGTATGCCTTGCCATTTGGATTCAAAAGATAGGGATAAGATAGCGAAGAAGTAATTAAAAAAATATAGCATGTATGCGCTTTTGGGTGTAAAATAAAGTGTATTTTTGTATCAAAAAGGAGGAAAATATGCCAAATTCTATATCAATTGAGAATCTTGATGGATTCTCAGAAGATTTCAATAAAGACAGAGCCAATATAATTGCTGCAAATGCTACTATGAAGAATGGTATCCTTGAAGCAGCAACAGATTATAAGGGAGTTAGAAATATCCCTAATTCATTTTCAGTAGATCTTAAAACAGGAAAGATCACTAATCAGAAGAGCAGCGGACGTTGCTGGATCTTTTCAGCCCTCAATACATTCAGATTTGAAATAATGAAAAAGTACAAATTAGATAATTTCGAATTATCTCAGAATTATATCTTTTTCTATGACAAGCTTGAGAAAGCAAACTATTTCCTTGAAAGTGTTCTTAAAACAGTTGATGAGCCTGTTGATGGAAGACTTTACAGCTTTTTAAATGCAGGACCTCTTGCAGATGGCGGCCAGTGGGATATGTTCGCAAATCTTGTCAGAAAGTATGGCGTGGTTCCGAAGGAAGTTTATCCTGATGCAGCAAGTGCAACAAATTCAAGATGGATGGATGAGATGGTAACATCTAAGCTTCGTGAATTTGCCATCACACTCAGGAATAAAGCCCTTTCCGGAGAAGCAGAGACAGCGCTTCAGAAGGAAAAGACAGCTATGCTCAATGATATTTACAGAATGCTCGTAATATCTCTCGGAGAGCCACCAAAGACATTTGATATGACACTCAGAGATAAAGATGATAAGGTTTATCAGGAAAATGGAATCACTCCTAAGGAGTTCTATGACAAGTATGTCGGAATCAATCTCGACAATCTTGTAAGTCTTGTTAATGCTCCTGCTGAGAATAAACCTATGAACAAGATGTATACTGTAAAATTCCTTGGAAATGTAGTAGAAGGCGAGCCTGTTCACTATCTCAACCTTCCTATAGATAAATTAAAGGAAGCTGTAATAAATCAGCTTAAAGACGGTCATCCTGTATGGTTCGGTTCAGACTGTATAAAGTTCTCAGGACGTAAAGATGGCGTATTTGACAGAGATTCAGTGAAGGCAGAACAGCTTTTCAATATTGAATATGCATTTACAAAGGGTGACAGACTCATGTATGGTGACAGTGCCATGAATCATGCTATGGTTATCCTCGGTGTAAATATCAATAACGAAGGTAAGGCAGACAGATGGAGAATCGAGAACAGCTGGGGTAAGGACGCAGGTCTTGACGGATATTATATTGCATCTGACAGCTGGTTTGATGAGTTTGTATATCAGGTTGTCGTTGATAAGAAATATCTTGATAAGGAGACACTCGGACTCCTTGATCAGCCACTTATCGAGCTTGAACCATGGGATCCACTGGGAAGCCTTGCGGACTAATGCTACTGATCGGTTTATAAAAATGATCATTTGGAAAATTATTGATAGGGAGACAGAATATGAATAATATTCCTGAGCTTACTACCTTATGCTATATCGAGAAGGATGATAAATATCTCATGCTTCACAGAGTGAGCAAGAAGAATGATATAAATAAGGACAAATGGATAGGCGTAGGCGGACATCTTGAAAAAGATGAGAGTCCTGAGGAATGTCTTCTTCGTGAAGTGAAAGAAGAAACCGGATTGATTCTCACATCATATAAATATCGAGGAACCATTACATTTGTGTCCGGAGACGGATGCACAGAATATATGGCCCTTTACACGGCGGACGGTTTTATCGGCGAAGTACCCGGGGAATGTGATGAAGGTGTATTTGAATGGGTTCCTAAGGAAGATGTGATAAATCTCAATTTGTGGGAAGGTGATCGCATATTCTTTATGCTCCTCGAAGATAGGGATGATTTCTTCTCACTTAAATTGGTTTATGATGGACATGGAGTTTTGGAATATGCTGCTCTCGACGGAAAGCCTATGGAACTTCTTGATATGATAGATCGGGAGGGAAATAAAACCGGGGTAGTACGTGCAAGAGTCGTAGCTCATAGATATGGTGGAAGACATGCGACGACCCTTACCTGGGTAGTAAGAAAGAATGATTCCGGTAAATGGGATGTGCTTCTTCAGAAAAGAAGTAAAAATAAAGATTCACATCCGGGCTGTTATGATGTATCATCAGGTGGTCATATAACATCAGGGAGTAAAAACCTTGATTCGGCGGTCCGTGAGATAGGTGAGGAACTTGGACTTTTGATAAATGCTGAAGATCTGCAATTACTTGGAAATTTTCCGACTTCCAGTGAAAGAGTATTTCATGGAAAGATCTTTAAAAATGAACAGCTAAATTACGTATATCTTTATAAGGGTAACGTGAATATTGATGAACTGAAGATACAGGAGTCAGAGCTTGAAGCAGTGGAATGGTGGTCCCTTGAAGAAGTCATAAGACGACTTGGAGAGCCGGACTTCCCGACATGCATACATATAGAAGAGTTAGAGATGCTCAAAACAGGACTGGAGTCTATTTGAAAGGAAATGGTGAAACAATGAGTGAAGAAATTAAATCAAGCATAAGCGACAGATTTAAGAGTGTAATGGAAGAAGATGAGAAGTACGGAGATTATGATGATGATCTTGAGCAGGAGCTTGAAGATGAATTCAGACATAGAGTAGTAAAAACAGAGACAACTCCTCTTCCTGTATATGGTGTAGGACCTGTATTTGGTGCAATTGCATTCGTAGCTACTGTACTTGGTGTTGTATTTGGTCAGAGTAAAGCGCTTAAGCATGGTATATCGGATTTCTTCAGAATTCCTTATCTCTGCGTGGGTGTGCTTCTTATAATCGGAGCTGTATTCATGTGGAGCAAAGCCTATGTTGATGTAAATATATCAGACTATATCAGAAAGGGAAATCTTGCTACTACAGGAATTTATTCCTTAACAAGAAATCCTATCTATGCTGCTATACTTTTTATTTCAACAGGTGTTATCTTTATTTCAGGAAATGTTTTCATGTATGCTATTCCAATCTTCTTATGGGGAATTCTTACAGTTTTACTTCAGAATACAGAAGAAGTATTGCTTGAGCAGAGATTCGGTAAAGAATATCTGAATTATAAAGCGAGAGTAAACAGAATCCTTCCGATGAAAAAAGCGTAATAAACCAGAGATAAAAAACAAAAGATAAATAATTAGAGAAAAAGTTATAGAAAAAGTTAGAGAAAAAATTAGAGAAAAAATTAGAGACAAAAACAAAAACCACAGCTTAAAACTGTGGTTTTTTGTTTTTATATGATCACCGATATTAGTAACGGTAATAAGAATTAGTCATACTTCTTAGAGCTATTCTTAAGGATTACATCGTGGCTTCCACCTTCAACGATAGAAGTTGCAGATACAACTGTAAGTTTAGCTTTCTGCTGAAGCTCTTCGATTGAAAGAGCACCGCAGTTACACATTGTAGACTTAACCTTGTAAAGTGTTCCCTGAACGCCTTCAGCAAGTGGTCCTGCATATGGAACGTAGCTGTCAACACCTTCTTCGAAGCTAAGCTTTGTAGCTCCACCAAGGTCATATCTCTGCCAGTTACGTGCACGATTTGATCCTTCACCCCAATATTCCTTTACATAGTTTCCGTTGATGTAAAGCTTATTTGTAGGGCTTTCGTCGAATCTTGCGAAATATCTACCGAGCATTACGAAGTCTGCTCCCATAGCAAGTGCAAGTGTAATATGATAATCGTAAACGATACCACCATCTGAACAGATAGGGATATATACGCCTGTTTCCTTGAAGTATTCATCACGTGCTCTGGCAACATCCTTAACAGCTGTAGCCTGTCCACGTCCGATACCCTTTGTCTCACGTGTGATACAGATAGAACCACCACCGATACCGATCTTGATGAAATCAGCACCTGCTTCTGCAAGGAATCTGAATCCTTCACCGTCAACAACATTTCCGGCACCAACCTTAACTGTATCGCCGTAGTTGTCTCTGATCCATTTGATTGTTCTTGCCTGCCACTCGCTATATCCTTCAGAAGAGTCGATACAGAGAACGTCTACACCTGCTTCAACAAGTGCAGGAACTCTTTCTGCAAAGTCTCTTGTGTTGATTCCGGCACCAACAACATAACTCTTATGAGCGTCGAGAAGCTCATTAACATTTTCCTTATGGCTGTCATAATCCTTACGGAATACCATATATGAAAGATGTCCTTCCTTATCTACAAGAGGAAGAGTGTTGATCTTGTTGTCCCAAATGATGTCATTGCAATCATGAAGTGATGTATCATCACTGGCAACAATAAGTTTATCGATAGGAGTCATGAACTCTGTAACCTTAAGGCTCTTTTCCATTCTTGAGAGACGATAGTCTCTTGAAGCTACGATACCGAGAAGTTTTCCATGTGAACTTCCGTCATCTGTGATAGCAACAGTTGAATGACCTGTTCTTTCTTTGAGGTCAAGCACGTCTCCAAGAGTAGCTTCAGGAGAAAGGTTTGAATCACTTGTAACAAATCCTTTCTTATATGCCTTAACACGGCGGATCATGTTGGCTTCTTCCTCTATTGTCTGCGAACCGTAAACAAATGAGATACCTCCCTGTTTTGCAAGCGCAACCGCAAGCTTGTCACCTGAAACGGACTGCATGATAGCAGATACCATAGGAATATTTAACGAAAATGGGCATTCCTCTTCGCCCTTACGATATTTAACTAGTGGTGTTTTTAAGCTGACTGATGTTGGAACACATTCAGATGATGAATAGCCCGGAACGAGAAGGTACTCACCAAATGTGCGCGATGGTTCTTCGTAATAGTAAGCCATTTTTTTTCTCCTTTTCTTTAATGATATTTGCATTTCAGTATGAATCGAAATGCAGTGTAAATAAATTAAATATCCCACATTTCAGAGATTCTGTCCTGTGGGAATTTTTGGAATTAAGTTACATTAACATATTATTAGAAGTATTTCAAGGTTAAAATATGATAATTTTATTTATTTTAAAATAAATTTGACAAATAACAAAACAGGATGTATTATGATTATGCTTTACATATGAGCGTATGTTCATATGAGCAAATAGAATTATATAAATGACATGATTTGATAAAACCAAAAAAAGGTTAATTTGGGATTAACCGATAAAGCAACCGCAAAGTTGGAAAAGCAATGATTTTTTGCGGTATTTGCCTAGTTAGATATATAGAACCTGACAAGGCGAAGATGTTATTTTATTTTTATCCAACAAAAGGGAGGAATGCACAATGGGAGAAAATAAAAATTTTTTGGAGATCGTCGATGTAAAAAAATCTTATGGTGAAGGGGATACAAAGCAGGAAGTTCTTCGAGGAATGAACTTTACGGTTGCCAACGGAGAGTTCTGTGTTCTTCTTGGACCTTCCGGATCCGGAAAGTCAACGCTTCTTAATATAATAGGTGGTATCGATAACGCGGACAGCGGATTTATTTCTATTAACGGTGATAAGCTTGAAGATATGGATGAGAAGACACTTACACAGTATCGTCGTAAGCATCTCGGATATGTATTTCAGCTTTACAATCTTATACCTAATCTCAATGTAAAAGAAAATATCGAAGTGGGGGCATATCTTTCGGATAATCCTCTTGATATAGATGATTTACTTCATACTCTTGGCCTTTATGAGCATCGTCACAAGCTTCCGAGCCAGCTTTCGGGAGGTCAGCAGCAGAGAACATCAATCGGAAGGGCTATAGTAAAGAATCCTGATATTCTCTTATGCGACGAGCCAACGGGTGCCCTTGATTACAATACTTCAAAGGATATCCTCAAACTGATCGAGGATGTAAATCAGAAGTACGGAAATACAATAATCATGGTTACTCATAATGAGGCAATCCAGCATATGGCAGATCATACGATCAAGCTTCGTGATGGTGTTGTCAGGAAGAATATCGTAAATGAAGAAAAAGTATCTGCTATGGATCTTGATTGGTAGGAGGTAAAGATATGAAGAGTCCTTTAGTAAGAAGGCTCCCTAAAGAGCTTAAGCGTGATTTTAAGAAATATCTTATCATTTTCCTTATATTATTTCTGACAATAGGATTCGTTTCAGGAATGTTTGTTGCAAATAACAGTATGCTCGAAGCAGGACAAAATGCATTTGCAAAGTATAATGTGGAAGACGGGCATTTCAACCTATCGGGAATTCCTACACAGGAAATGATAACTGAAATAGAAGCAGAAGGTGTAAAGCTCCATGAGCAGTATTATAAAACCACTGTCGAATCAAATGATAAGACAAAAGATAGTGATGAAGAGATAAGTATCAGAGTCTTCAAAATCAGAGAAGATGTAAATAAGGTCTGTATAATGAAGGGACGCCTTCCTGAAGCGGACGGCGAGATAGCCATAGATAGAATGCATGCCGACAATGCTGATATGAAGGTCGGCGATAATATCTACCTCGATGGAGTGAAATATAAAATTACCGGACTGATAGCAGCCGGCGATTACAGTGCTTTATATAAGAATAACAGCGATACTATGTTTGATGCGCTGACATTCGATATCGGATTTGTTACCGGTGAACAGTATGAAAAGATAGAAGCAAAAGAAGTATATCAGTATGCATGGATATATAATAAGAAACTTGAGGATGATGAATCAAAGAAGAAAGCGGGAGATAATTTTGCAAATAAGCTCGGCGAGATAGTGATGGCTTCATGTTTTGATGCAGATCCGCTTAATGATATACGAGTTGAGGATTATGTTCCTGAATATGTTAATCAGGCAATTCATTTTGCTACAAATGATTTCGCCAAAGATGAAGTAATGGCATTTTATCTTCTTATAATCCTCATGGGTGTCTTTGCATTTATATTTGCAATCACCATCAGCAACAAGATTGAAGAGGATTCGGTTGTTATCGGAACCCTCAGAGCGTCAGGATATACAAGAAGTGAGCTTATTTCGCATTATATGTCGCTGCCGATCATAGTAACACTTGCTGCAGCGGCGCTGGGAAATATTGCCGGTTATACATTATTTAAAAATGTTGTCGTATCAATGTATTACGGAACCTACAGCCTTCCGAAATACGTAACACTTTGGAATCCAAAGGCCTTCCTGCAAACGACAATTTGTCCCGTAGCTTTGATGCTCATAATCAATTATGTTGTTATAAGAAGAAAACTTGTATTATCGCCTCTTAAGTTCCTTCGTAATGATATTAGAAGATCAAAGAGGAAGAAAGCGAAGAGACTTCCGAAATGGAAATTCATAAACCGCTTCCGTGTTAGAAATGTATTCAGCAATGTTTCAAGCTATCTGGTACTTTTCGTGGGAACATGCTTTGTCATGGTACTTCTTATGTTCTGTCTTGGAATGCCTGATACAATCGACAGTTATATGGAAGATGCGCCTAAAAAGATGTATGCGCAGTATCAGTATTTCCTCAGAGGAAATATAGACGAAGAAGGAAATGAGATAAGTACATCAAATCCGGATGCCGAGAAATCCTGTGTTTCTACTCTTATTACAAAAGATAAGCCGAATATCGGAGAAGAGATAATGGTTGTCGGCTACAGTGAAAACAGTAAATATATTAAAATAAACAGTGAACTTAAAGGAAATGAAATAATTATATCTGAGCCTTATGCAGATAAGTTTGGAATTGAAGAAGGCGATACTATAACTTTAAAGGAGCAGTTCACAAGTAAAGAGTACGACTTTAAAGTTAAGGGTGTCTATGATTACATGGGATCCCTCATAGTATTTATGCCAATCGATAATTATAATGAATATTTCGGAAATGATCCAAGTTACTTCAGTGGATATATTTCAGATACAGAGATAACAGACATCCCTGAAAAAAATATCTATAAAGTCATAAGTCCGGAAGACATTGTGAAGATGGCTAAACAGCTTGATCATTCGATGGGTTCCGCTATGGATTATTTCGCAGTACTTACGGTTTTAATAGCTGCTCTCTTAATATATCTCATAACCAAGATAATCATAGAGAAGAACAGACAGTCCATCTCTATGGTCAAGGTTCTTGGATATGATAATAATGAAATAAGTAAGTTGTATATCAGAACAACCTCGATACTTATGATAATCTTTGATTTTCTGAGTGTATTTATAGCTTATTTCGTAATTAACTGGTTCTGGCGTAAAATGCTTAGCGAGATGTCGGGATGGTTCACGATAAATATCTCGTTCATATCATATATCATAATGATAGTTGCTATTTATGTAGCATACCTGATCATTTCATTCATCGACTTCAACAGAATTAAGAGGATTCCTCTTTCGGAAGCCCTTAAAAATGTTGAATAAATATATGATCCGGATTTTGAAGAGTTAAGCATTATAAGCAATTTAAATAACAGAATTATAAAATAGGAATCTCGCCTCTTACTTTAGTTACCATATCGAGATTGATATCAACTATATTTACTCCTTCGGCAGCATCCTGCTTTGCAATGATCTTGCCCCAAGGATCGACTATAAGCGAGTTTCCGTAAGAAATATAACTGCTTGCATAATCGCGGGCGGTACTTGTTCCAATCATATAAACCTGATTATCAACGGCCCTTGCGCGGTAGAGGAGTTCCCAATGCGCGGGGCCTGTTGTCATATTAAATGAAGCAGGCACGAGGATGACTTTTGCACCGCGGCTGACCATTTTGCTGAACATATCAGGAAAACGAATGTCGAAGCAAATGGCAATTCCCATGGTGCAGAATTCTGTTTCAAATGTAGTGATGGAGTCGCCGGCAGTTAGAGTATCCGACTCTTTAAAATGCTGACCTCCTGCAATAGCTATATCAAAAAGGTGAACCTTTCTGTGCTTTGCTATCTGATGTCCTTCACGGTTGAAGACATATGCGGTATTATATATATTTCCATTTGGAGTTTTCTCCGGAACTGAGCCTGCAGACAGATAGATACCGTATGTTTTGGCAAGGGCTGAAAGTGCCTGCCAAAGGTCTCCTCCTTCCGGTTCTGCATATTCCGGAAATGCCGAACTCTGATAAGGCGAGCAGAACATCTCAGGAAGAGTGAGCATATCCACGCCGCGTAATTCAGGCTTTTGAAGCATATTTTCCAGGTACTTGATACATTTTATTTTATCTGTAATTACATTCATCTGTAATGAAGCTATCTTGATACTCATAACTTAAAACCTCCATTTGTGTGAAAAGAAATTATATAGTCCGCCCATGTATCCGACGGATAATTTCATATAGTATCATTTTATCATTTTTTTGATTATAAGTGAAGCGAATAGCATTTTGAGGAGGCGGATGACGGAATCATTTCACCAATAAAAAATAAAATATTAGATTAATCGGTTGACTTTTTATGATTAAACTGTATAATTAAATTGTAATCAATTAATTAAACGTGCAATTTAATTATAATATAGAAATGAAGGTGATAAAATGAGCACTATAGATAAGAAGAGTGCCGAAGTAAGCGAAGATAAGTATTCATGCCTCAAATTGGAGAATCAGCTTTGCTTTCCATTATATGTTTGTTCTAAGGAAGTAATTAGAAAATATAAACCCTTTCTTGATAAATTAGATCTTACATATACACAGTATATTGCAATGATGGTTCTTTGGGAGAGAAGAGAAACCAATGTTAAAGAGATGGGGGAATGCTTATTCCTAGATTCAGGAACACTCACACCACTCTTAAAGAAACTTGAGCAGAAAGGTTATATTGAGAGACACAGATCCAAAGAGGATGAAAGAAATCTCATGATAACCATTACAGACGAAGGTATGAAGCTTCGAGAGGAAGCTGTAAAGATACCTGAAGCGATAGGAAGCTGTATCAGTCTGGATCCGGAAGATGGAGCAGCACTTTATAAACTTTTATATAAAGTTCTTCATGCTACATCTGAATCAGAAGAACAGTAAATGTAGTTTTATTTATTAAGGAGGAGATATTATGGCAGCATTACAGATAACAGAAGAACAGTTCGAAGCAGAGGTACTTAAGAGCGATAAGCCTGTATTGGTTGATTTTTGGGCAATTTGGTGTGGACCATGCAAGATGCTTTCACCTATTGTTGATCAGATTGCTGATGAAGTTCCCGAGATTAAAGTTGTGGGGATAAATGTTGATGAAGCTATGACATTAGCTACAGAGCAGGCTATTACAAATATTCCTTGCCTCATTTTATATGAGAATGGTAAAGAAGTAAGAAGAAGTGTTGGATTTCAGCCAAAGGATACACTCAAGGAGTGGATCAAGGGCTAAGGGCTTTATTTGGAGAAAGGGTTATATGAATGATCGATATTATTATTGTGGGTGCAGGTCCGGCAGGACTTAGTGCAGCTATCTACACTGCAAGAGCAGGAAAGAAGGCTCTTGTTTTCGAATCATATACTTATGGTGGACAGATCGTAAATACACCGGAGATCGAGAATTATCCGGGTATAAAGAATATTTCGGGGTTTGATTATGCAACAGGTCTTTACGAACAGGCTACAGGACTTGGAGCAGAAGTTAAGTTTGAGAAAGTTTTATCTGTTGATAAAAAGGAAGACGGAAAAGGATTTATCGTTAAAACCGGTAAGAATTCTTATGAAGCAAAGGCTGTCATCCTTGCAACAGGTGCGAAGAACAGACATCTCGGCATAGATAAAGAAGAAGCTCTTACAGGAAGAGGTATTTCTTACTGTGCCACTTGTGACGGAGCATTTTACAGAGGCAAAGATGTTGCCGTAAACGGTGGCGGAAATACAGCCATTGAAGACGCAATGTTCTTATCAAATTATTGCAGCAAGGTTTATGTTATCCACAGACGTGAAGGCTTCAGAGCTGAAAATGAAACTCTTGAGTCACTTCGAAAGAAGGAAAATGTAGAGTTCGTTTTAAATGCGAGCATTACATCTATACTTGGAGAGGACAGACTTTCGGGAATCGAAGTTACAGATAAGAATTCCGGTGAGAAGAAGGAGATCAAGATTGACGGTCTTTTCATAGCTATCGGACAGGAACCTGATAATAAGGATTTCGAAGAGCTGGTAGATCTCGATAAGGGTGGATATATCATCGCAGGAGAAAATTGCAGAACCAAAACGGAAGGTATCTATACTGCAGGAGATTGCAGAACAAAGGATGTAAGACAGCTTGTTACTGCCGCATCCGACGGTGCCATAGCAGCCCTTGCCGCATGTAGCTTTATAGATGCCTGATCATAAAAAACATTGTATAGATTAAAGGCATATATTATAATCATCGTAGATAATAAATACAGTGAGGTAGAGTAAAATGGTAAAACACGTTATTTTGTGGACATTAAAGGATGAACTTTCACCTGAAGAAAAAGCTCAGGTTAAGAAGGGTATCAAGGAAGGCCTGGAAGGCCTTAAATGCAGAGTTCCCGGCATAGTTGATATAAAGGTAAATATCAATGGGCTTGCAAGTTCAAATGCAGACCTTATGCTTGATTCATTATTTGAAAATAAAGAAGCTCTTGATGCTTATGCAGTTCACCCGGCACATGTTGCAGTAGCTGACGAAAAAGTCAGACCATATACTAAGATCCGCAGCTGCCTTGACTTTGAAATCTAATTATTGCGAGGAATAATATATGGATGATGAGAAGGTTCTGATCAAGCTTGATGATGGCCGAGAGGTTGAACTTGATAAAAAGTTAACAGAGACTTATTCCAATGCCAGAAAACTGGCTAGGTTTGTGAAGATTGGACTTATTCCGTTTATACTTCTTACAATAGGACTTTGTATACTTATTGTTTATCTTCTTGGAAGAAATATCCTTGTGGTTTTGGTTTACATGGTATTTCTTACACTTATTCTTGTAGAAGTATTCATGAGTGTCAGGATACGAGATGATGCCATGAAGCGAGGGTCATCCCTAAAAGGAGAGATACTGAGACAGAATTTCAGTGCTCAGGAAATCCTTGAGATCGGTAAGAAAGTTCATCTTGATACATTTAAGGAAGCTCTTGATAAGAGAGCGATTGTTGAACTTAAACTTAAGAAGGTTCCTCAGTGGTGTATCGAGGGAAGGATACTTCCGGATGCAGAGATGATCAAGGAAAGAAGAAAGAAGATAGCAGCAAGAAAGAAGCAGTAAATAAAAATGAGGTTTTGTCCCCACAGCATATAACTGTTGGGACAAAACCTCATTTTATTATGATTTTGCTTCACTGACCTTAGCATCATCGGGGGATGAAGCATCATCGGCAGACGAAGCATTTTTATCTTGATCGTCCTTTGAATATAGGGCTTTTAGCAGTAATGGTGTTATGATCGAACTTACGATGATAAGTAAGATTACTGCAGTAAAGTATCTATGATCCAGCATTCCTACCGAAAGACCTCTTTGGGCGACGATAAGAGCGACCTCGCCTCGGGTCATCATTCCTACACCTATCTTAAGTGTATCTTTACCACGATAGCCGCACAATCTTGCAACGGAACCACATCCGATTATCTTTGACAAAAGTCCGACTGCCACAAAGCAGAGTGAGAAGACTATTATAGTTGTATCAATATTCTTCATATCTGTCTGAAGACCGATACTGCAGAAGAATACAGGACCGAACAGCATGTAGGAATTGATATCCATTTTTTCGGAAATGTATTCCGAGTCACGAAGCTGGCAAAGGATTACACCGGCGATATAAGCACCTGTGATGTCAGCAACATCAAAATATTTCTGAGCGACATATGAAAGTCCGAATGCAAGAGCAAGACCGAGGATCGGAATTCTTCTTGTATGAGGGTATTTGCTGTCGTACATTTTGAAAAGTTTATAAACTATAAATCCGACACCGATAGCAAATATGAAGAAGAGCGCTGTATAAAGAACGACTGTTCCGCTCTTTGCTTCAGGACTCTTAAGTCCGATAACTACTGTTAAAACGATAATACCGATAACATCATCGATTATGGCGGCACTCATGATGGTCTGGCCGACTTCATTTGAAAGCTTACCAAGTTCACGGAGTGTCTGAACAGTGATACTTACTGAAGTTGCAGTAAGGATTGTTCCTATAAATACAGCTTTGAAAAATCCTTCGGATCCGATTGACTGTGGTCCATAGAATGCAAAATACAGGAGAGTACCGAATATAAGGGGGACAAATACACCTGCGCAAGCTATGATGGTTGCTTTGATACCGGTTTTTTTCAGTTCTGAAAGGTTGGTTTCAAGTCCCGCAGTAAACATGAGGAGGATGACACCTATTTCAGCAAATCCCGAAAGGAAATCTGAAGCACTTACAAGTCCGAGTACACTCGGACCGATAAGAAGACCTGCAATGATTTCACCGGCAACCTGGGGGGCTTTGACCTTTCTTGCCAGAAGGCCAAATGCTTTAGCAAATATAATAATGATAGCCAGTTCGCGTAGAACTTCCAGTTTGTCCATTTTTAAGACCTCTTTCCTAAATAGAATAATAATCTATTGCTAAAATGAAGACTGATAAGGTCTTCAAATACGTAAACGATATACTAGCACAGTAAATCTTAATATGCAAGCGTTGAAAAATGGTATAAAAATACCGGACCAGATAGGTCCGGCAGTTTACTAAGGTTCGATGGTCATAAGGTCATCGGCTTTCTTGAAATCATTATTATATTCACTCATCTGTTCACGAGCCTTATCCTTAAGATTAAGTCCCTGTCTTAAAGCAGCTTCTGCACTTGGATCATCCTTTCCACCGCCGCATCCTGACAGTGAACACAGCATGCTGGCCATAAGTACACCAAGGCTGATGCCACATACAAGTTTCTTCTTTAAATTTTTCATGGTTTTTTTCATAATTATTCCTCCTAATAGAACACGGAGCACTACTTGCTTTTATGTTGATAATAACATCTAAAGAATAAATAGGCAAATGATATAAAAGGTTGCAATCTATCCTTTGGAAAAATATAATGAGGATGTATGAAAATATGGAGACCAGGTAGGTCTTCAAAGGTAATGGAGGTTGAGATGAGAAAAGTAGTAGCAGAATTTATTGGCACATTTACACTTGTTTTACTTGGCTGCGGAACGGCTATGCTGACAGGATGTGAGCAGTGGGGAGGATATATGCTGACTGCATTTGCATTTGGTCTTACTATCGTAGGAATGGCATATGCTGTTGGAAATATCTCCGGTTGTCACATCAATCCTGCAGTATCTCTCGGCTGTCTTATCAGCGGACGTATGAGTGTAAAGGATTTTATCGGTTATGTGATCGCACAGTGTGTGGGCGCATTTGCCGGAGCAGGAGTACTGGCACTTCTCTTTGATATGAGCGACAAGCCTGATCTTACAGGGGGCTATGGTTCAAATGGTCTTGCAGGCGTAAGAGACAGCATCGGAGCCGGACTTATAGTTGAAGTGCTTCTTACATTCATCTTTGTATTCGTAATACTTGGTGTTACTTCACCTAAGCAGTCACACGGATCATTCGGAGGAGTGGTTATCGGATTTACACTGGTTCTTGTACATATTCTCGGAATCGGATTTACAGGTACATCAGTTAATCCTGCAAGAAGTCTCGGACCTGCAATAGTTGCAGCAATCGACGGAAACAGTAAGCCTATCGAAGTTGTATGGATCTTTGTTGTAGCTCCATTCATCGGTGCGGCAATCGCAGCAATCGCTTATAAAATCCTTGAAGGAAAAGGCGATAAAGAAGAAGCATAAATATATTTATATAGGATCAGCACTCGGAAGTGTAAGGCTTTTCGGGTGCTTTTTCATTTTAAATGAAACAGTCATTCGGGAGGAATCTGTAAGCGTAATATTCCTGTGCAAAATAAATGGTTTTATGATATTATGAAGGGTGATTTATGAAGGCTTAAAATATTAATACTTTTTGTTAAAGGGGAATGATATTCCCGGAAAAGGAAGGGATAAAATGTCTGTTGTTTTACTCAATGAAACGATAAAAAATGCATTTTCATATGCGGATATGGTTACTAACAGAGGATATATGCAGGGTGTGGATATGCCTCTTAGAGATATGTTAAAGTTTGATTTTATCAGACTTGTCTGCTTTTTATATGAGCCTGACGGCGATCCTTCTGATGAAACAGAATTTGTAACAAAGAATTTCAATTTACCTATGACAAAGGAAAATTTTATTTCTATAAGATATGACTATTGTATGAAACAGGATTTCATCAATATTGTGCCGCGTTCACTTACATATTTTGTGAAGGCAGAGCTTGATGGTGGAATGAGAAGGACTATGAAGGGACAGTCTGTCTCAAGATTTATTGTTGATGCATTCGCTGAGGTTGGTCGTGCATTTATTGCAAATACTTCAACTATGACACAGCTTGCAAATCTTTCAAATTATACACTTACTCTTGAAAATTATATAAAGCAGTACGGATTATATAATTCCGGAAAAGCAAATGAGATAACAACACCCAAGTTATCAAGTGATTACGCGAAGAAGACAGATATGTCAAAGAAGGAAGTAAATAAGGTTAAGTTAAGCCAGCCTGATAATGAAGAAACACTCGAGCAGCTTATGGAACAGCTGAATTCTCTTGTTGGTCTTGAATCAGTTAAGCAGGATCTTACTAATCTTATCAATATAGTTAAGGTAAAGAAACTTCGTGAAGAGCATGATATGAAGCAGCCTGAATTGTCGCTTCATCTTGTATTTTCGGGTAATCCGGGAACAGGAAAGACAACAGTCGCAAGACTTCTTGCAAAGATCTATCATAAACTCGGTGTTGTAAGAAAAGGACAGTTGGTGGAAGTTGACCGTTCAGACCTCGTTGTAGGTTATATCGGACAGACCGCCACAAAGACTTCAGAGATAATAGACAGTGCTCTCGGCGGAGTGCTTTTCATAGATGAAGCTTATACTCTTACAGCCAATAAGGACGGTAAGGATTTCGGACAGGAAGCTGTTGATACACTTCTTAAGAGAATGGAAGATGATAGAGACGATCTTATCGTTATCGTAGCCGGATATACAGATCTTATGGAAGAATTCGTTAATTCCAATCCGGGACTTGAGTCAAGATTTAATAAGTATATCTTCTTCAAGGATTATTCCGGAGAAGAGCTTTATGAGATCTTTCTTTCAATGTGCGAACGTCAGGAATATGATCCTGATAAAAAAGCAAAGAAATATGTCAAAGAATATCTTACATACAAGGCTCTTCATCATGATGAGAATTTTGCAAATGCGAGAGAAGTCAGAAATTATATAGAAAGATGTATCTCACGTCAGGCATCACGTGTTGTAAGTTTAGAGAAAAATACACCTGAAACACTCAGAACATTTACTATAGAAGATGTTAAGGAAGATGACATCGAAAGTTTTAAAGGTGAGGGGAAATAAGCTACTAAAAAGTAATTTACTTGGAGCGTAAAAAATGAGATTCAGACCATGTATTGATATACATAACGGAAAAGTTAAACAGATAGTCGGAGGCAGCCTCAGAGACGGAGATTTATTATCTTCAATTAAAGAAAATGAAGTGTGTCATGAGGTATCTTCTGCAAAAGAGAATTTTGTTTCCGAGGAAGACGGAGCATTTTACGGAAGCCTTTATAAGAAACTTGGTCTTACAGGCGGACATATAATACTTCTTAATCCGGCAGGAAGTGAAGAATATAAGAAAGACATTGAACAGGCGAAGTCGGCCCTTGATGCATTTCCGGGTGGACTTATGATAGGAGGCGGCATTACTGCTGATAATGCGGGATCATTTCTTGAAATGGGAGCAACTCACATTATAGTGACTTCGTATGTTTTTAAAGACGGAAAGGTTGATATGGAACGCCTTTCGAAGCTTAAAAAAGCTGTGGGAAAAGAAAGGATAGTTTTGGATCTTTCCTGCAGAAAAAGAGATAATGATTATTATATTGTTACCGACAGATGGCAGAAATTTACGGAAGTAAAGCTTGATAATGAAGCTCTTGAGATGTTCAAGAATTATGCTGACGAATTCCTGATCCATGCAGTGGATGTTGAAGGAAAGTCAAAGGGTATAGAAGAAGGAGTTGCAAGACTTCTCGGAGATTGGGGCGGCCTTCCTATAACTTATGCAGGAGGCGTCGGTTCTCTGGATGATATAAAGAAGCTTAAGGAACTTGGAAAAAATAATCTTGATGTTACTGTCGGAAGTGCGCTTTCTATTTTCGGCGGAAATATAGAACTGGAAGATGTTATAGAATCTGTTAAATAGCTGAAAATGAGCGTAAAAGAAGAGGGAGGACTTATGCTTAGGAGGAAAAGAATAGTTGCCGGTATTCTGGTTGCGGGAATGACATTTGCGATGGCAGGCTGCGGCAAGAAGGATGAAGGAAAGACTGAGGAGAAAGATTCTGTAAGCACATCCGGATCCGTAACAGAAGAAATGACTGTTACAGAAGAACCCGGAGAAGAAGTGATACTTGAAGATGATGCACCGTATTTCCATGAAGCTGATATGGAAGATATTCAAGACGGTCAGGATGTTCTTCGAATTGATTTTGACAATAATTCTGAGGATGGATTTGTTACATATACCAACGGAGGTGCCTGCAATATAAAAGCAGTCAATAAAGAGTTGGCGGTAAAGATTTTAAATGTCGGAACACTTGATTATGCTAATCAGATATTCCATGACGGATTTCAGCTGAGTCAGGATTGTGTATATAATTATAAATTCGACGTAAGATGCGATATTGAACGAACTATCGAGTGGCGACTTCAGATGAACGGCGGCGATTATCATGCATATGCCGGTGAGTATATACAGATAGGACCGGAAGTTACCACGATAGATGTTGATATTAAGATGAATGAGCCTTCAGACCCGGCTCCGCGATTAGTATTTAATTTGGGAAAAATGGAAGATATGAACGAAAATCCGGAAGAGCACACAATCTATTTTGACAATATAGAACTTGGAATAAAGGACGCAGAAAAGGCGCAGAAGATTGAAGCTGTTCCTGTTCCACCAAGAATGAACACCTCTCAGATAGGTTATAAAACCGAGGATAAGAAGACCGTTACTATCGCATCAGAGAAGATCAATACTTTCTATGTGATAAATGCGGAAACAGGCGAAGAGGTTTATCAGGGAAAATATAATGATCCCATCGATAGCAAAGCTACAGGAAATATCTTAAGACAGGGAGATTTTTCTGAAGTTAAGACGAAGGGACGTTATTATATCCAGTCCGGAGACTATAAGACATATGAATTTACAATCGATGATGATGTATATAAGGATCTCTATAAAGATGTAGTAAAGATGCTATATCTCCAGAGGTGCGGATGCGAAGTTACTAAGGAAATAGCAGGTGATTTTGCACACGGACCATGTCATACACAGGTTGCTAAGGTCTTCGGAACGGATGAAGAGAAAGATGTAAGCGGCGGATGGCATGATGCCGGAGATTACGGACGATATGTCGTAGCCGGTGCGAAGACTATTGAAGACCTTTTAATTGCATATGAAAATGGCGAAGAAGCTGATGATTACGGTATTCCTGAAAGTGGAAACGGAGTTCCGGATCTTCTTGACGAGGCTCGTTATGAACTTGAATGGATGCTTAAAATGCAGGATGAAAAGTCCGGAGGTGTATATCATAAGGTAACAGGACTGGGATTCCCTGATACTGTTTTGGCAGTTGATGAGACACAGGAACTTTATCTTGCTCCTATTTCTTATGCTGCAACAGGCGACTTTGTGGCAGTGATGAGTGATGCTTCAAGATTATATGAGAAGTATGACAAGGACTTTGCAGCTAAGTGCCTTGCGGCTGCGGAAAAAGCATGGACTTATATTGACGACGGAAAGCTTGAGAAGCATAGAGGATATACAAATCCTAAGGAAATAGTTACAGGCGAATATTCTGACGGAAAGATCAGTGATGAACAGTTCTGGGGAGCGGTTTCACTCTACAGAGCGACAAAGGACGAAAAGTATAAAAAGGCCGTAAGAGATTTTTATAAAGAGAATCTTCAGATGGGACTCGGATGGGCTGATATGGGTACTTATGCATTTTATGCTCTGCTTAAAACAGACCCTGATGATATTGAAGATATAGTTGAAAAAGGTAGAGAAGCTATTTTAATGAGAGCTGAAGAGATATATCAGCTTGCCTCACAATCAGGATTTAATGTAGCGCTTGATACTGATTATCCATGGGGAAGTAATATGTCCGTTGCAAATGACGGCATGCTTCTTATGATGGCTGCAGAGATTAACGGAAGTGATGATTCTGCCGATAAATATATGGAACTTGCGAAGAAACAGTTGGATTATCTACTTGGAAATAATGCACTTGGATATTGTTTCGTTACAGGATACGGAACTGTTTCACCAATCCATCCACACCACAGACCGTCACAGGTTCTTGGAAAGAGTATGAAGGGTATGCTTGTCGGTGGACCGAATTCAAATCGTGAGGACACATATGCTCAGGCGGTTCTTAAGGACATCCCTCCTGCGCTTTGCTATGCGGATAATGAGCAGGCATATTCACTTAATGAGATAGCTATTTATTGGAATTCTCCGCTTATCTGCCTCATGTCTGCATTTAAATAAACTAGATTAAAAATGATTGGATAACCTGATGAAAGCGTTTATAAAAAAACTATTTGATAATGATAAGATCCGCTATATTTTTGCCGGCGGATGTACCACGATGGTCAACCTTGTGACTTTCTTCCTGCTTCGTCATCTCACAGGGATTGATAGAAATATATGTAATGTTATAGCTATATGCTGCGCGATATGTTTTGCTTATTTTGCCGCAAAATTCTTCGTTTTTAAAAGTAAGCAGGACAGTAAAGAAGGCGTAATACTTGAAGCAGTAAGATTTGTCGGAGCCAGACTTTTTGCAATGTTCGTAGAGGTATTCGGATTTGCATTCCTCTGCGACAGTTTGAGACTGAATGAATTTATTTCAAAATTTATAGTTCAGTTTCTTGTTATAGTTATCAATTATTTCATGAGTAAGCTTCTTGTATTTAAGAAAAATGAGAAGAAGCTCAGTCAGAAGATACTTGATAACTGGTCATGGATCCTTGGCGTACTCATTACATTTGTATTCATGATGGTTGTGATGATAGTTGTGAATGTCGGTCCTTTCGGTGGCAGGGCTTACACAATGGTAGACAGCATTCATCAGTATGTTCCGTTTTTCTCGGATTACAGAACGAAGCTTCTTTCACACGGAAGCATGTTCTATACATGGAAGGTGGGAATGGGAGTTAACTTCCAGTCTTTATTCTTCTATTACCTTTCGAGTCCGGTAAATATTCTTGTTATACTTTTTAAGAGGGCTGACATACCTACATTTATCAGCATTCTTACAGCACTCAAGATTGTTTTCTCGGCAGGAAGCTTCGGATATTTTCTTTCAAGACATAAGGGTGGAGTCAGAAATTCTACTCTTATAACAGCATTCAGTGTTGCATATGCTATAAATAATTACGTTCTCGGATATATGTGGAATATAATGTGGCTGGACTGCATCATGGTTCTTCCGCTTATTGTTCTCGGATTTGAGCGACTCATGGAAGGGAAGGGACCTAAACTTTACTGTCTGTCCCTTGCATATTGTCTGTTCTGTAATTATTACATAGCATTTATGATATGCGTTTTCCTGGTACTTTGGTTCCTTACAGAGTCTCATGGAGGAGTGAAGAAGTTCTTCGCAAACGGAATAAGATTTGCATTATATTCAATCCTCGCTGCAGGTATGACTGCGGTTTCACTACTGACAGCTTATCTCGGTATTATGAAGACGGCTGCAGGAAAGATCGAAATACCAAAGTGGGAATGGTATCAGAACATCAGAGAAATATTTAAGGCCCAGCTTTTCTGGACAAAGCCGATAAAAATGCAGACTTTTGATGGCGGTATAAATCTTTACTGCGGTATCATCACATTCTTCTTGGCACTTATATATCTCTTTCTTGAAAGGGAGAAATTATACAAGAGAATAAGTAAGGTTCTGCTGCTTGTATTCCTGATGATGTCATTTAATAATGTTCAGCTGAATTTCTTCTGGCATGGTTTCCATGATCAGTATGGAATTCCGAACAGATTCGCATTCCTTTATACATTTGTTCTTTTGACAATAGCGTATAAGGTAGCGCTGAGATTAAGATACGTCAGTGGATATTACATAACTTCAGCCTTATTCTTAGCAGGCGGATTCTGGTGTTATACTATTTACGACAATACAAAGAAGTTTAGTGATTATATGAACGTTGCGGTGATCTGCACCGTGGGACTTACAATACTTGCTTATGTACTCAGCATGTTAAAGAGTCTGAAATATAAGCGTTCAAAGGTATTTAATATAATAATCGCAGTTGCCATCCTTGGTGAGATTATCGCCAACGGAACTAACTGTATTAATGAGATCGGTGCTGCTGAGGCATCCGATTATATGGAAAGAGCCTCTGCCATGGAGGAAATCCAAAATGAAATGGCTGACCGTGCGAAAACCGAGGGACAGTTTTTCTACAGAGAAGATATGATCAACCCGAAGATCCTTGACGAGGCTACATTTAACGGCATGAACAGTATCGGAATCTTCTGCTCAACAGTCAGAGGAGATGTCGTAGATGCAGCGGCTGATATGGGATTTTATACAGGTGCAAATGAATATCTGTATTACGGCGCATGCCACGCAACCAACATGCTTCTCGGTGTGAAATATGTCTATGCCACTGCAGCGGATTATTACAATAATGATGAAACACTTCCTCTCGTTTATGAGAGTCCGACTATGAACGTTTATGAAAATATTTATGACCTTCCTGTTGCATATATGGTTGGTGATGAATATATCGACGAAAACCTTCTTAACGGTAAAGACATCAGTAATGTAAATAAAATGGTTTCACGAGCTTCAGGTATAGAGAAACAGGTTTATGAAGATGCTCATTTCAAAATGGAAACAACCGGAGAAAGATGTCATCCGTGGGTAGATGGAAATGACGAAGATCTTGTGGGATATTCCGCAGATGATACCGGAAAACCTAAGGTAAAGGCCAGCTTTACAGTCGATAAGCCGGGACATTATGTGGTGGATATCATAGCAAATAATGTTTATAAAGTAAGATATCATGTTAATTCCGTACAGATGGCCTTTGACCGTTATCAGAGTCAGATCTTTGATATGGGCGATCTTAAGGAAGGAGACGAAGTTGAGATTTCAGTGGAATTTAATGATTCATACTCTAGTTCGGGATCGATAAGATTTGATTTTGCGCAGTTAAACAGAGATACCCTTAAAGAGCAGTATGAGACGATCAATTCAAGAAGTCTCGATGTAAAAGAAGCTAAAGACGGATATATTAAAGGAAAGATTTTCGTAGAGGAAGCCGGCACATTATTTGCAGCTATTCCTTATGATGAGGGATGGAGTGCCAAGGTTGACGGAAAGAAAGTAAAGATAGAAAAAGTCCAGAATGCATTTATGGGTATAGAGCTTACGGAAGGAGAGCATACTGTAGAATTTTATTATACAGCTCCGGGATTCTATCCGGGCCTTCTGATCATGGCAATATCCTGGGGAATATTTATCTTTATCATTGGCAGAAATTCATTCGGCGCAAAGAAAAAGCACAGTATTTACACGCCTGCACAGCCTAAATAATATTTGACCATAATAGCTATTTATAGTAAAATATTTTGTGTATTTTATAGAACGGAAACCCTATATATTGGGTATAATAAATCAAAATGAAAGGATGTAAGGGGTAAAGCTTATGGAAAAGCTTAGAGATATGAATAACCAGCAGTTGGGTATCGTAACTGCTCTTATAGTCGGTGTGCTGGGTGTTGTCGGTGTATTAGCGGGTAATACGGTTGTTGGAATACTGCTTTTGGTAGCGGAACTTGGTGTGATAATCATCATGTTCATGAATACCAGCATGAGATCGAATGGAAGTAAGAAGAACGATAAGTACAGAAAACTTTTCATGAATCTTCCTATCGGATTCGCTCAGGCAAAGATCATAACTGATCATACAGGAACGGTTACAGGATATCAGATGGTCGATGCAAATGAAACATTCGGAGCATATTTCAATCTTGATCAGCCGGATTTTCAGGACAAGATACTTGGAGAAAGTAATATCGAAGTTCTTCAGGATATTAATGCATGGTTCAGTGCATATAACAACTCAGGCACCAAGGAAGGTGATCTTATGGACGTTGAGATCACGATGGAAAAACTTGGTAAAGTATTTAATACTGTTATGTACAAATCAGAAGCAGACCATATCAACATGGTTGTTATCGATGTTACAGAGCAGAAGGAAACAGAAGGTAAGCTTTCAAAGGCTATCGATGATGCCAATGCAGCATATAAGACTCAGGCTGAGTTCCTTGCAAATATGAGTCACGAGATCAGAACACCTATTAATGGTATTCTCGGAATGATTCAGTTAACTCTTATGGCTGATGACCTTCAGGCAGATTACAGAGATAATCTTATTACAGCAAAGAATTGTGCGGATAACCTCCTCAGACTTATAAATGATATCCTTGATATCAGTAAGCTTGAAGCAGGTAAGTATAAGATCAAAGAAGAGATATGTGATATCAGAGCAGCGATCGAAGAGACTGTTGCAGCACATGTTCCTGCAGCTACACAAAAAGCTATTTCACTTGATCTTAGCTTCGGTAATAATATTCCTAAACTTGTTAAAGCAGATGGACAGAGAATTCAGCAGGTACTTAACTGTATGCTTTCAAATGCCATCAAGTTTACTTCAGAAGGTGGAGTAAGGGTTAAGATTGCAGCACTTGATGATGTAAATGAACAGATAAGACTTCGTATGGCGGTAGCCGATACAGGTATTGGTATATCAGATGCCAATATGGGCAAGCTTTTCGTAAGATTCTCACAGGTCGATGGTTCGGATACAAGAAAGTATGGTGGTTCGGGACTTGGACTTGTAATCAGTAAGCAGATTACAGAACTCATGAATGGTACTATTACTGTTCAGAGTAAGGAAGGAATAGGTTCTACATTTATCGCTGAGATTCCTCTTAAGGTTGTTAAGGCAGCTGAGGTTGAGGAAGAGCATAAGGAACTTGAGAATCCGGCAGTATTTTCTATCAATGCTAACGGAAATAATGCAAGGATACTTGTTGCAGAGGACGAGCCGGTTAACCAGCAGGTTATCGGAAAGCTTCTCGGTATGGCAGGCTTCTCATATGATATAGCTGAAAATGGTGAGAAGGCCATCGAGCTCTTCAAGCAGAAGAGTTATGATGCAGCCCTCTTCGATGTTCAGATGCCGGTAATGGACGGTATCGCAGCTACTCAGGAAATCAGAAAGATTGAGCAGAAAGAACATAAAAAGAGACTTCCTATCATTGCCGTTACAGCAAGAGCGATGTTTGGTGATAAGGAAAGGATCATTGAAAATCAGCTCGATGATTATATTGCAAAGCCTTATAACCTCAGCACTGTTGTTGATACACTCAACAAATATATCAGTAAGAAAGATAAATAATCATAAGGTTATATGATTGAGGGATTTATCTGAGAATTCAGAACTGAGAAATCAATTTAGAAATTAAATCTGAGATATTGGATTTGAGAAATGCAACAAATTGTTTCGTTATAAGTAACAAAACAATATAGATGATTTACACAAAAAAGATGCGGGATAAAAAGTCCTGCATCTTTTTTGTGCGTGCTTTTTTTCGTCGGGTTTTAGTTAATGAGTAACAATATAATGATATAAATAGCAAATTAATGCCCTTATTCAGGATTTTTAAAGTCATGGAGTAAGGGCTTTATTTTGTTGCGCAACAAACGGAAGCATCCCTCTACCTTATATTTGGACCGAGTCAGAATCGATTACTAAAAATAAATCAATATTTTATAGAATATAGAATGAAATATATTCTATATATCTTTTATTAACATTATACACAGAAAATACAGGAATTCAACAATAAAATATATTCCATAACGCATTGGGATATATTTTAGAATATAGAAAGGTGCGTTTGAACAGAGTTTAGAGTAGAAATAAAATATATTTTAATGGGACAAAATATCGATTCCGTAGTATAATAGAGCTTAAATGGAGGATTACGCATGAAACGAAGTGTAGAACCAGATTTTAAGTTTGATAAAGACAAATTCGGCGAAGCTTTGATGGCGGCGGTAGGCACAAGAACCATCGTGCAGTTTTCAAAAGATACAGGCATAAGCTATGCTTATTTGAGTAAGTATAAGAACCTGCGCGAAGAGAAAACACCAACACCGCAGACAATAAAGAAGATGGCTCTTGCGTCACAAGGTCCATCTTATAAGGAGCTTTTAGAAGCAGCCGGGTATGATTCAGATAAATATGAAAATGATGATATCAGTGCGACCATGGTTAATAGTGAGTGGTCGCCAATGAACACTCTTTTACCAACACTTTGCAGAACTAGCTTTAAGTGGCAGTTTGTAAGTGATGGAACAGCCGGTGCACCACTCTGTGCAAAAATAGAAGGCGCACCATTTGAAAGCTGGTATTTCATTCCGGTAACAAAGGATAACGTAACTAAAGAAGATATTCTTGGCATTCTCGGAAGTAAAGAAGCTGAGGTTATTAGTCCAGATTCAAAGGTTACATTCCTTACAGCTAGTGAAGACGTTTTCAACCAGATAAAAGACATTGAATTAAATCTTATATCGCTAAGAATATCTGTAGCACTTGTGAAAAAGATTGATGGATTGATTGGTGATGAATCTTACTTGAAAACAAGTGTAGAGATAAAAGCTAAGGACGAAGTGTACCAATTAACGGACAAGGGGAATGATACCATTACTCCATTGTCATTATAAAAAAGTGGGTGGTTATTAATGTTTGATAATAAACTTGGTTATGATCCAGCTGATCCAACAAGTATAGCAGATTATGCAGCTAGGCTAGAGGAAAAGACTTTTTTAGATATAGTTCATGAAAAAGGGCATCAAAAGAATATAGAAGGCTATGCAAACAAGTATAGAAAAGGTGGATTAGGTAATCTTTTAGAAGAAATTTATTTTGGATATAAAGCAAATTCTAATCAAGAGGCGGATTTTGCAGAAGCTGGAGTTGAACTTAAGACTACTCCATATGAGGTTACAAAGAAAGGCGAGCTGAGAGCTGGAGAAAGATTAGTTCTGACGATGATAAGTTATGATGGACCAATTGAGATTGATTTTTATAAGTCTCACGCTTGGGAAAAGATGCGGTTGATACTGCTGATTTATTATTGGAGAAATAAACAGTTTGAAAGCAATCTATTATATAAGATTAAGTATGTAAAACTCTTTACGCCGCCGGAAGCTGATTTGGAAATAATTAAGCGAGATTACAACTATATAGTTCAGACAATTAGGGATGGACATGCTCATGAATTATCTGAAGGAGATACCATGTATCTTGGAGCTTGTACCAAAGGAGCGACCGCGGAAAAGAGTACGGTGCCTCAGTACTATGGTAACAATATTCCGGCAAGAAAAAGGGCTTTTTGCTTTAAAATTTCATATATGACATATGTGTTGAATCATTATATTGCTGGCAGGTCGTCAGATAATTCGATACTTAAAGATGTTGAAACTATAAAACAAAAAAGCTTTGAGGATATTCTTGAGGATATGGTTTCAAAGTATATTGGAATGTCAGATAAGGAGTTATGTGAGAAGTTTGGTAGAGAGTATAACAATAATAAGGCGCAATGGAACGATTTAGCATATAAGATTCTTGGTATTAGAGATGAACATGCGGATGAGTTTGAAAAGGCCAATATTAGAGTGAAAACTATAAGGATTGAAGAGAATAATAAAATCAGAGAGAATATGTCGTTCCCTCCGTTTAAGTTTATGGATTTAGTAAAAGAAGACTTTGATGATTCAACTCTTCATAATTATTTTGATGAAACTCGTTTATTCTTTTTTGTTTGGAAAAAAGATGGCGATATATATCGAGTGAAGGGTTGCCAACTTTGGAACATGTCGCATGATGATTTAGATGTCACGGTGCGAAATGAGTGGGAAGAGTACAAACGAATTATTCAGTATGGTGTAAAGTTTACAAAGGTGCTTGATAGTGCTGGAAAAGTAAGCTTTAAAAACAATTTACCAAATAAAAGTGAAACTGAAATTATTCATGTTAGACCGCATTCAACAAAGGCTGCATATAGGTTTAATAATGGGGAGGAATACGGAAACGTCGATAGAGATGCGAATATTCTTCCGAGTGGTGAATATATGACTACACAGAGTTTTTGGATTAATAATGATTATGTCCTTAAACAATTAAAATGTATAAAAGAGGAAGGTGAGAATATTTAGATGGCTGGATATGTAATGACACTTGGGAAAGATGCTTCTGAAGCATTAAAGAAATGTTTTGAAACAGGCATCTATAGTACAAATCTAAATGTTCCAGGAAAGGATACTTGGAATACCCCAAATGAAGGAACCTTTGCAGATTACCTGAGCATGAAACCCAGTGATCATATATATTTCTTTACCGATAGAAGAATATATGGAATTGGTGAATTGATAAATGTAGGGGAAGACTGTAAGTACTTGAATTATAAAGATGCTGATAAACCGCGAGGAAATCAAGGCGTTGCGTATGCGAAGTTAGATACGTTGTTGGATAAGTCATATTCAGATTGCAACCGTGTATTTTGCACTTTTAAACCGTCTCCGCTGTTCTTTAAAAGAGGTGTAGAGATGGATGATGCATTAAATAGTAATCCAGATAAATTTAGGATGTTACGTGCAATGTGGAAGGTTTCTTTTATCAAAATAGATGATGAAGAAGACAAAGCATTGCGAGATATTATTCTTAAACGAAATGAAGAAAACTTGTTAAATAACGAAAATATCTTTTTGTTCGATGTTGAAACGCAAAACGATATGAGAGATAGAATAAAGGCGTATCATAGATTTAGTGCATATTCTATTTTGAGTAAATGCGCTTCAGAAAATAAAATAGGACATGAAATGGCTATAGAAGCTACTTTGTGTAAAATTCTTTCGAGTGAGAACCACCCGATTTTCGGAGGCCCATGGGATTATATCTCACATCAGGTAGTTGCATCTCCATTTAAACCAGTTGATTACATGGATAAGATGGATGTGTTTGGATATCGATATATTAAAGGATATGACACCATTTCTAAATATATAATTGTAGAGATAAAAAAAGACGCAGCAACCCCAGAAGTAATTGATCAAATTATGAAGTATGTCGACTGGGTGAATATTGAGTATGCACATGGAGATTACTCAATGATTGAGGCATATGTGGTTGCTAGTGATTTTTCAGATGAAGTATTAGAGGAAAAAAAGAAGGATGCTATTCGTGGATATGTAAAAGGATATCGTCCAGCAGAATCAAGTTTGTGGAAAAATCTAAAACTTGTTAAGTATTCATATGAAAATGAAGAGTTGAAGTTTAAGGACGTTAACTAACTGTTGATCAATTATTACCTACTTGCTATAATTAAAGAAAAATAAAAGAAGGAGTTATTCATTAATGAATAAGACAGTATGCGAATTATTTGCCGGAGTCGGAGGTTTTCGATGCGGATTAAATCATATACATTCAAGCGATGAAATTAAAGAAAAAGATAAAAATTGGAAGACGGTATGGTTTTCTCAGTGGGAGCCTGCAGACAAGAAGACGCAGTGGGCGCACGACTGCTATGTGTATAATTTCGGAACATGCCTTGATAATTATGGAAATGATACAACAAATATAAATGTTGAAGAAGTGGACAAGACAAGGATTCCGGATTTTAGTTTGTTAGTCGGAGGATTTCCTTGTCAAGATTATTCTGTTGCTTCATCATTAGCCACTTCCAAGGGACTTGAGGGAAAGAAGGGCGTTTTGTGGTGGTCAATTAGAGAAACTCTAGAAGCAAAAAACCCGCCATTTGTATTGTTAGAAAATGTAGATCGATTGCTGAAGTCGCCAGCCAGTCAGAGGGGAAGAGATTTTGGTGTTATACTCGCTTGCTTTAGAGATGAAGGATATACCGTAGAATGGCGTGTGATTAATGCTGCTGATTATGGATATCAGCAAAGGCGACGTAGAACATTTATATTTGCTTACAAGAATGAGTTGAAGTATGCAAAGGATGTTAACAATAGAATTAATTACATAGAGCAATATGGAGATGAAATGCATCGTCAGAGTGTTGCGAAAATGATTTTAAAAGAAGGATTCTTTGCTCGAACATTCCCAGTGAATGAAGTTGATAACAAAAAAATCAAAATTGAAAAATTGCCAAGCGGAATAGGAGAACTTTCTGAGAGTTTTAGTTTTGGGTTTGAGAATAGCGGAGTAATGATTGATGGTGTTATTTATACAGTAAAAACTATTCCAAATTACTATGGAAAACAAATTACACTTGGAGATGTAATGGATCAAGATGATGTGGATGAAAAGTTCTTTATTCCGGAGGAAAAACTCTATTACACTTATCCAGATATTACACATAGTGATGAATCTTTAGGAAAACTGCCAAAAGAACAAAGGCAGACATGGCAGTATTTAAAGGGTGCAAAGAAGTTGCCTCGAAAGGCTAAGAATGGTCATGAGTATATTTTTTCTGAAGGTGCAATTCCGATGATTGATTCTGAGGATAAGCCAGCAAGAACAATGCTTACATCAGAGGGGTCATTTAGTAGAACTACGCATATTGTAAAAGATAGGAAAACAGGAAGAATACGATTGCTTACACCAACAGAGGCAGAACGTATACAAGGGTTTCCAACAAATCATACAAAGTATGCCCTTGTAAATGGTGAAAAAACAGAAATGCCCGTAAATAAGAGACGATTTATGATGGGGAATGCGTTGGTGGTAAACCTTATTGAGCAGATGGAACCGATGTTGAGTTCAATAATTGATGCAGAATAAAATGGCTGACAAAATATTCATAAGATAGGCCTGTGTGAAGTACGGGAGGAATTGATGTGCATTCAATAGGAAAAAGAATCCAATTTGATGATTTGCAATTGAGAAAAGGAAATAATACAAAAAAAACAAGACAAATGTTAGAGAAGGACTTATTGTCTTTTAAAAGATTACCATCAAATGAAGATTTTGATGCTACGTTTGATATGTTGTTCGCAAATAAAGCTATTCGGGAGAGTTATTTTACAGTTAACTTGTTTCCTTTGAATGTGAATTATTTTGCAAAATTTGCAGAGCCTATATGCACAAGAAATATAAGATTTGAACTACGTTGGCAACTTAAGCTTTTTTCGTGTTATTCCAAAGAAATAAATATGTTTATTTCAAACAAAGATAGATTCGATGAATGCTTGTTAGAAGAAAAATATAATGAGGCTTATGAGATTTTGAAAGAACTTGAAAAGGACTTCGGAATCTCATTATGGTTGATGGAAAATAAAGTTTTGCTTTTTCATATGTTGGGAAAAGATGTTAAAGAAGAGCTAGTAAGTTCTATGCGTCAAGGTTTTATTTCTACAGTTATAAACTTCTATGATATGAAGGCATCTAATGAAATGCTTGCTAGAGATTATGAATATATTGTTAGAAGAGAACTAGATAAATTTATAAGACTTAATCCAGAATCGGCTGAGTTGAAGGATTGTTATACTTTCTTTATTGCTCCGTTTTTATTCAAAATGGACGATGAAGCTAAAGTACGTTTGCTGAATATGATATGCCGGTTTCCTTTAATTGATAGATATTTAGTGGTCTTAGATATAATTGAACATTATGCATCTGAAAGGCCTGAACAAACCGCTCCTGAATGGATTGCAGAGGTAATGGATTATTTAGAGGAAATAGATGATTCTTGCGCAACTACTTATAGATTTATTATTTCAAATGGTGTAAATAGAGTAGACAAATTTACTTTAGATGATTCATTAATTAAGGGAAGGAATGCTTTTATTCAGGGCAATTTAGATAGATGTTTAGAGTTGGTGAAAGCGAGTGTCGAAAACGGACCAGCAGACATTAGACTTTATAATTTGTATATTGAATGTGCTCAACTTTGTGATGCTGATATTATGGATATCAATATTAGTGAGAATAAGAAGCGTATAATTAAAAACCTTAACAATATTTATTCATTTGAAGAAGATTATAATGATGCGATTGAT
This sequence comes from Eubacterium ruminantium, assembly GCF_900167085.1. GTDB lineage: Bacteria > Bacillota > Clostridia > Lachnospirales > Lachnospiraceae > Eubacterium_Q > Eubacterium_Q ruminantium. Next base: position 48,933 of record NZ_FUXA01000008.1, on the reverse strand, counting down.
GCAATATACAAAATGTGTTTTTGGAGTTTTCATGCTCGGTGGTCTCGTGATATTTATAATCATATTACGAGACACGTTCAGCCAATTAATAGTGATGAGGCAAAGAGGGGAATAAAATACTCAAATTTGCAGCGTTTAACAGTTGATACAGTTGTAGAAAATTTGGAAAAGTCAGAGGCAAAAGCTTTCTTGACAAAAGCAAATTTTATAGAGGGAGAAGACTATAGATTATATAGTATGGCGATAGTTGATGAGGACTATAAAATGGCAGCATCACTATGCAAGGTTTATCAGCTTAGTGAACTTCTTCTGTTGAAAAGTAGGCATGATTTCTCTGCATATAGAGTGTTCTTAAAGAAAAAGTTACCGAAATTATATGAAGTCGCATGCTCTAAATTATTATGGGATAGCATGAGTAATCGTGAGGATTTCGAAAGAGGAATAGATTATTTCATACATCTTTTTATTAAGCGTGAAGAATATGCGATTATGACGCCAATGGATAAGTTTATGGACTATGCAGAGAATAGTTCATTAACAGAGAGAAAAAATATCAGGGTACCAATTTTATACTACATATATACAACATATTTTGACTCAAATAATAAGGACGATTTATCAATTGCGTTCGAAGATTTTTTAGATTTAAACGAAATAGACAAGCCGTCAAAAATGGAATGTGAATGTGATAGTTATGAGAAACAGCAATTAATTTTTTTCTTAAGGTATATTTGTGTACCAGAGATAATGGGACCTGTTTTGCTTAGTGTTAGATCGACTAGAGAGTTGGAAGAGGAACGTATTCTTATTTGTCAAAGGTTAAGAGAATTGGATTCCTTGAACGAGGATGTATATGACCAAGAAATTAAGGATATTACACATAAACTCTTTTTAGATGATGGCGTTAGTAATTTAGAGACGCATAAAATACAAGTAAATACTGATGGTATTAAAGCAAGAATTGGCAAGGACTTAAAGAGTGTCTTTAATAAATATATGTATGCACGAAATTCTAAACTTGATGTAATTATTGACACATTAAAGAGATTTGAGGGGGGAGAGAATGTATCAATTGTATCTTTGGAGTCGTCTCAGATCCTTAATGAAATCGTAACTACAATTAGAAATGAATTTGTATTAGGAGAAGAATATGGGTTGGACGCCTATCTTAGCCTGAATATTAGGCATGGCACATTGACAGGACAATTGCGTGCTCCATTAATGGGGATGAATATGTTGGCCGAGAAACAAGTTGAAACATCGGAATATAAAGTGTCTGACAGATGGTTATATAAACTTAGAAATCCAGATAACCGTAACAAAGCAAAACAGGCAATTATTGCTTTTACAGAAGAAACAGATGCAATTGTCGAATATTTAAAGAAAGAACTAATTCAAATATCAACAGAAGAAAAGCCAACGCACGGGATATTTGATTACTCATTAACTGAAACAGAAATAAAGCTGTTTCAGAATTATCTAACTGAAAATATTGAGTTTGAAGAGTTTATAGATAATGTCTTTGAGCAATTGTGGAAGTTAACTGAATTAAATTTAAACAATATGCGTTCAACAATTCGAAATGATATAAAGCAGAGATATATCGAAGCATTTAGTAGACTTCAAAAAGTATATAAGAATCTAAATGAGGAATTTATTGAAGCAGACCAATGGATAAAAGAAGCACAGAATGACATGGATGCTGAACTTGAAAAGATAAGTGACTGGTTTAGAAGGACTTCGGATGGTCAGTATTCGGATTTTGAATTAGATGCGGCATGTCAAGTTGGGTTACAAACTATTAAAAACATACATTCGTCAATGGAGTTTGAGATTAATTACATTGAGAAAGATTTATCAAAAAAGATTGATGGGGGTGCATGGAAGTATTTTGCGTCTATGTTTTGCATTTTGTTTGATAATATTAGCAAGTATGCAAAGGCAATTGATGGAATCAAAAGAGTAGATTGTGTTTTGAAATCGACTGAGAAAGGTGTTTTTATAGGGATGTGCAATCAAATTGATTCAAGCGTAAGCCTTGACGCTTCAAAGCAAAAAATCGAATCGGCAATGAATTTGATTTCGGATTCATCATATTTAGCTAGAGCAAAGCAAGAAGGCGGTTCGGGAATACCAAAAATATATAAAATTTTGGCTATAGATTTAAATATGAAGCCACAAGTAAAGTGTGAAATTAATGAGAAAGAAAATGTGTTCTGTGTAGATATTGGGGGTGATTATAAGTGAGAATTTTAGTCATTGAAGATAATCATAGTAAGTTGAAAAAGATTAAAGCTTTTTTGGAAAAGAATTATCCGACCGTAAGTGTACATGATGCAATGTCTTATACAGCAGGGTTACGCAGATTATATGATGAAAATTGGGATTTGATATTGCTGGATATGTCTTTGCCGGTATATGATATGAATATTCAGGACACTGGAGGAGATAAAAAATCCATAGCTGGTAAGGAAATAATGAAGCGTATGTTGCATAGAAAGGTGATGGTTCCAACAATCGTTGTTACACAGTTTGATATCTTTGGAGATAGAGGAATCACTATAGATGCTCTTAATGAAGAATTTGAAAAAACACTTTCTTCTATTTGGAAGGGAACGGTGAATTATGAAAAATCCTCATGGACGATAAGCTTGAAAAAAATAATCGATGAAATAATTGGAGAAGAAAATGATAAAGGTACTTGTAGTTGACGATAACGTAAATAAGATAAATGATATAGTTGCAGAAATAAAAAAGAGTTACGGAGAAAGCCAGGTGTCAATCGAGACGGCAATATTTGCCAACGATGCTAAACGGATTTTAAAAAGAAATTCTATTGATATATTGATACTAGATATTTGTTTACCGGAAATTGCGGGCGGATCATTGATAAAGGACGCAGGCATAAAATTGTTAAAGCAAATAAAAGGCGCTGTCGAATACACATATCCGCGGTATGTAATAGCGCTTTCTGCGTATGAAGAGTTGGCAAAAGAGTTTGATATAGAATCAGGAATGATCCATACATCATTGCTTTATGATGTATCCACGAATGAGTGGCGAAAAAAACTTAGTAATAGCATTCGCGATTTTGTCTCAATATTGACTCAAAATATTGATAGAAGGTCATATGATTATGATGTTGCGGTGATTTGTGCATTGGGCGAGGAGTTGGCGTTAGTAAAGGCATCGCTTGATAATATTAAAAATGTATCTTTACCTGATGACGATTATATCTATATAGAGGGGACATTTAAAAAAGAAGGTGTAACTAGGCGAGTTGTTATGGCACAATCTACTCATATGGGTATGGTTCCAGCGGCAACATTAACGACTCGATTAATCTATAATTTTGCACCGCGATATGTTGTGATGACGGGTATAACGGCTGGGATTAAAGGGAAAGCAAATTTTGGAGATGTTATAGCCGCGGAGTATACATGGGATTATGGCGCAGGTAAAGAAGTAGTAGAAGACGAGCAAGCTGTTCATAGGAATACTATAGATCAGATTCATATTGATACAGATGTCGCAACTATGATTCGTAAAGTGTCGGCAGATGGTTCTTTGTTGCAGAGCATAAAGAATGGTTTCATGGGAACGAAACCGGAAACTGAATTAAAGGTAGTAATGGGGCCTGTAGCGTCAGGTGCATCGGTAATTGCAAATCCGCAAGTCGTTGAGAGCATAAAGAATGGTCAAATACGAGATACAGTTGGTGTTGAAATGGAAATATTTGGGGTATATTATGCGTCAAGATGGTCAGTTTCTCCAAAACCTAAGTTTATAGCGCTAAAATCTGTGTGTGATTTTGCCGATTCAGATAAAAATGATAATTATCATGCATATGCGTCTTATACGAGTGCAAAACTCTTTCTGGAATTGGCAACGAAATATTTTGAATATGAATAAGGAAAATGGCCTGGGCAATTAAGCCCAAGCCATTTTTTATCTTCTGCACCCGCGTCTTATAATGTTGTGGTCAATCGGCTGACAGACATGAGATTCTTCCAAGGATTTCATAGTGGAAGGTACATTGCTAAGCATCTTGTCCGCAGTGGCAAGCGCAGTTGTGAAGCAGGTTGCTACTTCTTCTTTTGTTAATTCAAATTCATTTGAAGTCAGGGCTTTAAGCATATCGACTTCTTTTTCCGGACGGAAATTATTACGCTTTGACTGAGCTAATGCAAGAACCATAAGGGAAGTTGATTTGAGTAACTCGGAAAAATCGTCTAGTAGTCTGTATTCTTCCTGATACTCAAGAGTTATCTGTTTATCAATCCAAAAATCCTTTCCCTGAGATGGTAGATACTGAGTTCTTAGAGTGTGATCTACTGCAGCAACTCTTGCGCGGATTTCTTCAATTTTTTCTGCTACACTATCTGCCTGTGTTTCAAGCGTATTGCTTTTTAGTCCACTTCCGAAACCGAAAGACCTAAGCTGTTCAAGGCAGTGACTAAAGGTCTCGCGGAGCTTTTTATACTAGTCAACGATTCCTCTAGTTCGTTTCGCTGTTTCATCAACTTTTCGGTCAAGTATCTAAACTGGCCATTCTCTGAAAGTGCCATTGCCAGGCTTTCCTCCAACTGTGCTATTCTTTTCTGCTGACGTTCTATGGTCTGCATCTGGGTTAGCGTATTCTTCTGTAGCTTCTCGTACTGGTTTTTCCAATACTTTGCGTTCTCTGCTTCCTTCGTCTGTGATAGCAGTTCGCTCCGCCTGAACTGTTCTGTTTCTGTTAAAAGCATCTTCTAAAATCTCCTTTGATAATTCGATACTATATGTTTCTGCTAAGTTCTTATCTCTAAAAGATTTGCCGGATTCGATGTGTGTAAAGGTGATGTATTCCCACTTTACTTCATAGCCATGCTCTTCCATCTGTGAGATGAATTCTACCTTATTTGTTGCAGTAGTCATGCAAGCAAGTACTGCGCTGATGCAATCTGTCTTCAAGCTCTTCTTTCCATCGGTAGTCATAAGACGATAATCTCTTTTATCGTAGGAACGGATAGTCCCTTCTTCAATATCAGATTCATCAAAGTGCTTTCCTTTGACACAGACTGACAAACCATGTGAAAATTATATTATTGGTATATTTCAATTAAATAATGCTCCATGTTATAATCAACTGAAGTATAGGGGTTAGAATGAACCTGCCCGATATACCGGCGGAACAAGTAGACAGTAAGTAAATGATGAATGGAACAAATATATATATATATATTTTTCATCATTCACGATGGTATGATAGGGGAATTTTAAGGGTATGAAACTGGAAAATAAACTTTCTAAAAATGCATTGAAGCAGATTAAAGATCGGGGGATTTCTGAAAAGGATATTCTTTCTTCAAGTCCCATTGATCTGTCTTCTGACGGAGAGTATGTAAAGGGATATATCTTTTTTACAAAAGAAAAGTTGGGCGTCATGATCATGCATCTTCCCGGAGATTATATTAAATTATTTAAGGGAGTCAGAGAGGCAGATGAATTCATTTTGGATGAGCCTGAGAATTATGAGATCACTTTATATGATCTAAGTAAAATGGAGCATATCAGGCTTGAGAATTATATAGGAACCAATATTATGACTTCTGATTATGAAGGGGTTCCTGTGAAAATCGCTGTCTTCACCAACAAATATCTGGAAATGATGAATCTCTTCGTTCGACGTCTTAGAACATATGTCAAAGAAGGAAAGATTCCTGTCGAAGAAGTAAAAGAAGAGAAAAAAGAAGAAAATCCAAAGAAGAAAAACAAAAGATCGATTTTCGGAAGAACATTAAAGTACTTCCTAAGATATAAAGCTCAGATATGTGCACTTATTCTCACATACAGTATTACAGCTGTTATGGGAATAGCCTGGCCATATCTTACAGGTAAGGTTCTTTTCGATAAAGTAATCGGAAAGGATGATGCATACCTTTCTGATTTTGGACTCGGAGGAAAATATCTTCTTGCTCTTGGTATTGTAGCTCTTGCCATGTTAGGGTGCCGTCTCATTGTCGGATTATCAAGATATATGCAGATTTTTGTAATGGCGAAAGTATCGAGCTCGGCAGTAAGAGATATAAAGTCGGATGTATTCGACAATATGAGTAAACTGTCTCTTAATTTCTTTGTAAATAAAGAAACAGGAGGTCTTATGACAAGAGTTCTCAGTGACTCCGAAAAAGTCAGAGAGTTCTTTGTAGACGGACTTCCGATGATATTTGTTCACAGTATAACGATAGTGGTAACTTTCGTTGTTATGTACAGATTGAATTGGAAGATGGCTCTTATAGCATGCATTCTCCTTCCGCTTCTTGTAGTCATGACAGTAAAGCTTCGTCCGGGACTTTGGATGCTTGCAGGTAAGAGACATCGTGCAGAGAAAGCGGTTACAGGAAAGGCTAATGATAATCTTACCGGAGCGAGAGTAGTTAAAGCTTTCGGTCAGGAAAAAGCAGAGATAGAGAGATTTATCCATCCGAATCACAATCTTCGTGATGCGGAGATCAACATAGTAAGACTCAGAAACAGATTCACAATTTTATATAACTTAATCCAGGAAATATCAAGTATCTGGATATGGATTGTCGGAGTATTCTTCGTACTTAAGACACATAGCATTGAGCTTGGTGTACTTATCACTTTTGTAGGATATGTTATGCAGCTCAATGAGCCGATGAATTTCTTCTCATGGGTATTCCGTATGTGGTCGGACAGTATCAATTCGGCAGAAAGATTATTTGAGATAATTGATGCAATCCCTGACATACAGGAGAAAGAAAATCCAACGAGACTGGAATCACCTAAGGGCGAGATTGTCTTAAATGATGTTACATTCGGTTATCAGGTTGGACGTCCGGTACTGAAGAATATTAATCTCAAGATAAGAGAAGGCGAGATGCTTGGAATCGTAGGACGTTCCGGAGCCGGTAAATCAACTTTGGTAAATCTTATTTCCAGACTCTATGACGTAAACGAAGGAAGCATTCTTATAGACGGAAATGATGTAAAAGATCTTGCACTTTCAGATTTGAGAAGAAATGTTGCCATGGTTTCCCAGGATACATATATCTTCATGGGATCCGTTGCTAAGAATATTGCATACGGAAATGAAAATGCATCAAGAGCAGAGATAATACGTGCAGCTAAGCTTGCGAGTGCACATGAATTTATCTCAAGACTTCCTGATGGATATGACACTGTAATAAGTGCTGCCGGAAAGGATCTTTCGGGAGGAGAGAAACAGAGGATATCTATAGCAAGAGCTATACTTGCCAATCCAAAGATTCTTATCCTTGATGAAGCTACAGCCAGCGTTGATACGGAGACTGAGAAGGCGATACAGAATTCACTTAAATACCTTGTTAAGGGAAGAACAACACTTTCAATCGCCCACAGACTTTCGACTCTTCGTGATGCGGACAGGCTGATAGTTATTGATGGTGGACGAATAGTTGAGGAGGGAACTGAAGAAGAACTTATGGCTAATACAGATGGTATTTTCCATAATCTTCTCGAATTACAGAATAAGTCCCTTGCACTTAATACGAATTTCTAAAGGTTGAAAGATGGGAGAAGAATATGGCGGACAATACTCTAAATATTTTTGAGAAAAAAGCTGAGGAAATGACAGCGATTCATATGATCACTGACAAAGAAAAGTTTGAGAGGACCGAAGGCGGATTTGTAAGTCTTGATTATAATGGCGTGCATTATGACCGCATCAAGGTAGTAAGACTCTTTCCTTTTTCCGATGCAAATAAATATATTTCTATAAGGGATCATGGTAACGGTGATAAGGAGATTGGTATCATTGAAGACCTTGAAGCTATGCCTTCGGAGGTACAGGAAATACTGAATGAACAGTTAAATCTCAGCTATTTTACACCGGTGATCGAGAAAATCTATAATATTAAAGATGAATATGGATATGCTTATTTTCATGTAAAGACAGATAAAGGGGAATGTAAGTTTTCCATGAATATGGGATCGAATGCGGTTACTAAGTTATCAGATACTAGACTTATAATCTCGGACGTTGATGAGAATCGTTTCGAGATTAAAGATACTGATGCGTTGACACAGAAAGAGAAAAGGATGTTGGACCTTTTCCTGTAGTGGGGATATGAGGGCAGAATATGATACTGAAATATGCATTACCGAATACTATCGACGATGAGATAAAACTTTCAAATGATGAAAGAATATATTATGCAGTTCCGGTTGATATCGACGAAAAAGGAAGATGGACGAATGACCATTTTCTGGTTGTAACAACTAAGAAGATTTATGTATTCGGCGAGGAAAAGAAAATATTTGATATAAAAGATTGTGATAATGCAATAGCTGAGCCGGGCGTTGGGGGCGGCATCCTTACGGTTAAACATAAGGGTATCGAGAAGGTTCTTGTGCATTATTCTTCAAAGCATCTCAGCAGATATGCCTATATAGCCAGAGGAATCAACATTCTCATTTCGGGAAGATTTGAGGAAGTTGAAAGTAATGAGTATGAAAAGATATGTCCTAAGTGCGGAAGGGTAATTCCGGGAACAAGGCATTGTCCTAAGTGCTCAAAAGAAGGAAGCTTTTTAAAGGTTTTCACAAAGATGGCAAAGCCTTATAAGAAGGACTTTTTAAAGGTATTTCTGTTGATGGTACTTGTTGCTGTAACAACTCTTCTTAATCCGGAAGTACAGAAACATCTTATCGATGATGTTCTGCGTGAAGGCGGAAGCATGAAGGATGCACTTATCTTTCTTCTTATGATGTTCGGACTAAGTGTAGCCATAGTTATCATCAATATTATGAAGAGCAATTCTTCAGCGAGACTTGGTGCTAAGATATCGGCTGATCTAAGAGTGGAACTTTTTAAGAAATATCAGAACCTTCCGCTCAGTTTTATAAATGACAGAAGACCTGGAGAATTGCTTAACAGAATAATTCAGGATACAGTATATATAAGACAGTTTATGGAAGATGTATTCTGTAATCTTTTTGCCATACTCTTCATTTTCATATGGGATGTAATCTTTATGCTTATTTTGAATGTTAAGCTTGCACTTCTGACATTCATTACAGTACCGATAGTATCGGTATTTATGATCACTTTGAGAAAGAAGATTCATCAGGTATTCCATATACAGTTCAGGAAAAATGATGATGTATCAAGTGATCTTCAGGACGTAATATCGGGAATGAGAATCGTAAAAAGTTACGGTAAAGAGAAGGCGGAGTCAGAAAGATTCAAAGATCTTTCAACAAAGCTTGCGGATATTCAGAAGAAAAATGAACGCTTCTGGGGAATGTTTGACTTTGTCCTTTCTGTTCTCATGGGACTTGGAGTAGTAATCGTTGCTTACTTCGGAGGACGCGATGTATTTGCCGGAAAGATGTCATCCGGTGAACTTTACCAGTTTATAGCATATACTTTACTTCTCTTCCAGTACATTAACTGGATGGGCAGATTGCCTCAGGAAATATCAAAGCTTTCAAGCAGTCTTGAGAGAATATATGATGTTATGGCTCAGGATGTTCCTGAAGAGTCAAAGGATGTTCGTGATATAGATATAAAGGGTGAGATAACTTTCGAGCATGCTACATTTGGATATAAATCATACCAGCCGGTTCTTTGGGATATAAATGCAGTGATCAAGCCGGGTGAGATGATCGGTATAGTAGGTGCTTCGGGAACAGGTAAATCTACTCTCATCAACCTGCTTATGGGACTTTATAAGATTGATGACGGACGCCTTCTTATAGATGGCGTTGATTTAAATGAGATAAGCAGAAGTTCATATCATTCTCAGATTGGAGTTGTTCTTCAGGAGACATTCCTCTTCTCAGGAACGATCATTGATAATATCAGATTCTCAAAGCCTGATGCTTCCATAGAAGAGATAATCAGAGCGGCGAAAATGGCGAATGCTCATGACTTCATTTGCAGACTTCCAAATGGATACAATACTTATGTAGGCGAAAAAGGTTATGCTTTATCAGGAGGAGAGAGACAGCGTATTGCTATTGCAAGGGCTATTCTCCCGGATCCGAAGCTCCTTATACTTGATGAAGCAACAGCGAGTCTTGATACCGAGAGCGAGTTCATGATACAGAAAGCTTTGGAACGTCTCACCAATGGAAAAACAACATTTGCAATTGCTCACAGGTTGTCTACTCTGAAAAATGCTGATAGAATAATGGTTATTGACGACCACAGGATCGCTGAGATCGGAACTCACAGCGAGCTGCTTGAGAGTAAGGGAATATACTATAATCTTTACACTGCTCAGATACAGTAAAGTATAAGCGGTCAGTCAATACTACTATAAAGAATCAGGGTATGGACTTATGATAAAAAAAGAGATAAATGAAATCAAATCATTATATGACACTATTCAGGACTGCGGCATACAGAGACTTGCAGGATGCTATGTAAATGGCGAAAAGCAGAAGGCTAAGACTTTCAGCGGTACATTTTTAAATATTCCGGAAGAGGAAATGTATAAATATCTCGAGATATTCAGAAAGACTTTATCCGGTACACCGGGTAAGAATCTTGTTGATATGAGTTTTTCCGGAAATAGCGAAGCAGGAGATAAGGGCAAGATTCTTCTTGAAAAAATCAGGAAAAGTGAACTTAAAGAAGAGAATTTATTAGAGGAATTCTATGATAAGATCATCGCTGATTATAACTATGTCGGAAGTTATCTGATACTTCTTATTTATCAGGCCTATGATGTTCCGGGAGTTTCTACTGACGGGCTGCTTATGGACGATGCTTCGGATGAAGTTTATAGTTATATTTTATGCAGCATTTGTCCTATGAAGTTAACTAAGCCGGGACTTGGATTTGATGATGATCTTAGAGAGATTCACACACTTAAACAGGTATTTGCTGTAGAGCTTCCGGAAAATGGATTCCTCTATCCTGCATTTAATGACAGAAGCAGTGATGATTCTTCACTTCTTTTCTTCAGCAGAAAGGCAGATACGCTTCAGGGTGGACTTCTTGATAATGTTCTGGATGTTTCAACAACTCTTCCTGCAAAGCAGCAGAAGGAAGGATTCAATGATTTTGTAATTGATGTGCTCGGAGATGAGTCAAGCTTTGAAACGGTTCTTTCCATACAGGAGAATCTCAATAAGACTATCAAAGAGAAGAAGACTGAAGCTGCCGGCGAAACGGTATTTCTTGATAAATCATCAATAAGAAATGTATTTGAAGAGAGTGGAGTTTCAAGTGAAAAACTGGAGCAGTTTGATAAAAAGTTCGATGACCAGTTTGACATGAATAAAATCTACAAAAAGAATATTGATAAGATAGTGGAATCCGAAGAATTCGAAGGAAGCGATCCTGAAGAAATAAGGAAAAATATCCCTAAGGTAAAAGTTGAAGAAAAGCTCTTTGCTGATAATGTTGCACCTGTAAGAAATTTTGAAGTTAAGACAGCCGATATGCTTTTAAGGATTAACAGCAAACATACAGATATAATCGATACGAGAGTTATCGATGGAAAGAATTGTCTTGTTATAGAGATAACAGAAGATCTGACAGTGAACGGAATACCTGTAAGAAATTAAGAGAGCTTTCTTATAACAAGTTTTTTAAGTTGAATATTTTTGATTATGTCATTTATTGGCATAGGTTTTCCGAAGAAGTAACCCTGGAGACGGTCACATCCGATCTCGTGAAGGAAGGTTGCTTCTTCTTTTGTTTCCACGCCTTCTGTAATGGTATGCATATTCAGATTCTTGGCAAGAGCCACTATATTTTTAAGAATGATCTTGGATTTATCATTATTCTCAAATCCCGAAAGGAATTTCATGTCGATCTTGATAAGGTCTAAGGAGAAATCCTTCAGAACATTAAGAGAAGAATATCCTGAACCGAAGTCATCAAGCCAGATCACGAAGCCGGCTTTTGCGAGAGCATCTGCGGAGGACTGGATGGCAGTGGTATTTTCCGCAAGCGCACTTTCTGTAATCTCAACATGAATATTTTTCTTAGGTATTTTATATTTTTCTGTGAGGGACATAAGAGTCTCCTCAACATTTATAAGTTCAAAATCAAGGCGTGAGAAATTAAGGGATACCGGAATCGGCTTAAGTCCAAGACTTTTGGCATAAGCCATATCTTTGCAAACGGTTTCCCATATATATTTATCGAGTTTATGAATCTGCTTATATTCCTCAAGAAGTGGGATGAAATCTCCCGGCGAAAGGAATCCGTATTCCGGATCGATCCATCTTGCAAGAGCTTCGCAGCTGCAGAGTGTATGATCGCTGGACCATACTACAGGCTGGTAATAAACCTTGATATATTCATTTTCGATAGCTTTATCTATATTATTGACGATGTACTGATGTCTGTGAAATTCATTATTTACCTGTTCATCATATTCCTTGAAATGAACGCCGATGACATCCTTAATAAGACCGCAGGCAAATCTTGCTTTATCTACAGCCATTCTAGGATCCATGAGAGTATCGAGAGGTGTGTATGCTCCGACTTTAAGAGCAAGATAAATCTCGCGATTACTGTTGCTTGAAACCTTGTCATTAAGTTTATTTAACCGTTCGTCAAGACCGGTTCTTTTTGTAAGAACAACAAAATGATCATCCGACCATCTTGCCACAATTCCGTCCGGGAAGATATCTTCAAGAGAGTGAGCAATATAAATGAGAAAATTATTTCCTGACTGATATCCGAACTGATCGTTATAATTCTTGAAGTTCTCAATATTTATAAAAAGGTAGATGAGATCCGTGGCATCCTTAAACATAACCTTTTTGGATTCTTTAACGAAATGCTTGATATTGCTGATACCGGTAAGGTCATCCTCGATGGACTGCTGTTTCAGGAGAGCATTAACACGCATTAATTTTTCATCTTTCTTAGCTTCCGCAAGTCGCTGCTGATAAATGCTCATGCTGATCAGAGTCAGGCTTATCCAAAGTGTAAAATAATTAATCTTATTGCCTTCTAATATATTTTTACTGTATGGCGATGTATTACTCTGAAGAATAGGAAGCCATTTCTCATAAAACCATATAAATACAGTAGTTGTTATGAGGATTGATATAAATGGTTTCCAGATAAGCAGGCAGACTACGTAAAGAACCATTGTTACAAAACATAATATCTGTCTTTCGTTTTTAATATCATATATTGAAGTAGAAACTCCGAAGCAGAGACATATGATGGAAAATATAACACTTAGGATCTGACCATATTTGGCACTTAGTTTTTTACTGAAGTTTTTATATAAGATTTCATATATAAGATAGCCGAGGGTAAGGACGAGCAGCATCAGCTGATAATTAATACTTTTCAGTAAATGAAGTATGTCCTTCGGACTTGTGACATAACAAGCCCTGACTATCATCGATATATCAAGTGCCAGAATGATCAAAGAGGTAATGATACCTGTTATAAATCGTTTGTAATCGTGGAGATATCTTGTAGCAAAAAGCAAGATGATAAGAGATGCGGAAAGAAGTATAAGATAATTGGTCTCCCCATCAAAATATTCCAGGAATGTTCTCCCCGGACGTTTATTTACATATCTGATAATCATCCAGATTTCAAGGCAGATGATGATGAATGTCATGTAGATTGCTGTTTTGAAATTGGTTTCATATAGATACTGTTTTTCATAATCTGTATTTTTATATAGTCCAAGCTCATAGCGAATCCATTTAATAAAGTTCATTGCCCCTCCAATACAACTTAATCAATATCGATCGAACATGCTATATCATCCGGTTAACTGCGTAAATAACTTACAAAAAATCAAATCGAATCGTATGAAAAAATTGTTTCCCCATAAAACAAAAAAATATATAAACCCATCATTATTTTATCATAATTTTGGGTTTTTATCAATTTTTTTGACACTTCTTTGCATATGTTGTAAGATAAATATTGCTTGAAAAAATAAGCATTTTGAGCGTATTTAAGATTAAAATATCCGGAGGTTAATGAAGTGGAAAAAAAGATTCCTTATAAAATTTACCTTGAAGAAGATGAATTACCAAAGATGTGGTATAACGTGAGAGCTGATATGAAGAATAAACCGGCTCCACTGCTTAATCCGGGAACTCTTAAGCCTATGACAGCTGAAGAACTTGCCGGAGTATTCTGTGATGAACTTATTCAGCAGGAGCTTGATGATGATACAGCATATATTCCGATTCCTGAAGAAATCATCAATTTCTATAAGATGTACAGACCATCTCCTCTTGTACGTGCATACTGTCTTGAGGAAAAACTTCAGACTCCTGCAAAGATTTACTATAAATTTGAAGGAAATAATACAAGCGGCAGCCACAAGCTTAATTCCGCTATTGCTCAGGCATATTATGCTAAGAAGCAGGGCCTTAAAGGTGTAACAACAGAAACAGGTGCAGGTCAATGGGGAACAGCTCTTTCTATGGCTTGTGCTTATCTTGGCCTGGATTGTAAAGTTTACATGGTTAAGGTTTCATATGAGCAGAAGCCTTTCAGAAGAGAAGTTATGCGTACATATGGTGCGACAGTTACTCCTTCACCAAGTGATACAACAGAAGTAGGTAGAAGAATTCTTGCTGAGCATCCGGGAACAACAGGAAGCCTTGGATGTGCAATCTCAGAAGCTGTAGAGGCTGAGACAAAGCTTGATGGATACAAATATGTACTCGGAAGCGTACTTAATCAGGTACTTCTTCATCAGACAGTTATCGGTCTTGAGACTAAGGCTGCACTTGAAAAGTACAACATCAAACCTGATATGATCATTGGCTGCGCAGGTGGCGGATCTAATCTCGGTGGTCTTGTATCTCCATTTATCGGTGAGATGCTTCGTGGCGAAAATCAGTATCAGATCATCGCTGTTGAGCCGGCATCTTGTCCAAGTCTTACAAGAGGAAAATTTGCTTATGACTTCTGTGATACAGGTAAGGTTTGCCCTCTTGCGAAGATGTATACTTTAGGAAGCAACTTTATTCCTTCGGCAAATCATGCAGGTGGACTTAGATATCATGGTATGAGTCCAATTCTTTCA
This sequence comes from Eubacterium ruminantium, assembly GCF_900167085.1. Lineage (GTDB taxonomy): Bacteria > Bacillota > Clostridia > Lachnospirales > Lachnospiraceae > Eubacterium_Q > Eubacterium_Q ruminantium. Next base: position 33,907 of record NZ_FUXA01000008.1, on the reverse strand, counting down.
CAGCTTTATCATGATGGATATATGGAAGCAAGAAGCGTTGAGCAGACTGCAGTATTTGAAGCAGCTACACAGTTTGCACGCGTTGAAGGTATTCTTCCTGCTCCTGAATCAAGCCATGCTATAAGAGTTGCAATTGATGAAGCTATTAAGTGTAGAGAAACAGGTGAAGAGAAGACTATCGTATTCGGTCTTACAGGAACAGGTTATTTCGACATGGTAGCTTACGGAAAATATAATGATAAAGAAATGAACGATTATATTCCGACAGACGAAGAGCTTGAAAAGAGCTTCAGTACTCTTCCGGAAGTAAATCTGTAAATAGCTGAATTTCGCAGCAATACGAAAAACGGTTTTAGGTTCAGCAAATAAAAATAATCCATAAAAGTGCTATTTGAATCATATAAATTCAAGTAGTACCTTTATGGATTTTTCTTTTTGAAATATAACGATATATGCTTAGTCGGGTTATTCCGGAGACTATACACTATTTGACCCAGCTGATATCTGTAACATAGATAATTTCACAAGCAGTTCCGTCTGCGCTTGTATCATCTCGAACTGTACTGCTCGAACCGTTTATCGTAGTACCATCAGTGCTGACAGCGCTATAAGTAACAAGGTAGCCCCGGATTCTGACATGATCACCTTTTTTAATCTTTCTAGCCTTCTTTTTCAGTGCTTTTGTAGGAGTAATAAGATGATTGTTGGAACAGTGGGTGATAACATAATTTTCATCTAATTTTTTGAGGACCTCATCTGTTAATGTAAAAATAAGGCAGCGGTTACGCTGTTCCCATTTGAAATCGACATCAAGATTATACTCTGCGACTTTTCCCCATGCGAGACCTATATCTACAGGCATAAATTTGCCTGAATGTTTGTTGGAAGTATAATCGCAGGCGCTGACGACGAGACCGGAAATATCATATGAATAAAGATATTCCACGTTTACAGTATAATTGGATATTTTGAAAGATGCGGTTCCGGAAGCTTCTTTTTGAACAGGGTCTCCAATTCCGGCTATCGCCCGGCGACGCCCATGTGTATCAATATAGAGATAGATAGCGACACCGACAAGAATCAGGAGCACAATGCCGAAGCTGTGTTTCTTTAAAAATCTAATCATAATTCCCTCATATAAATATTAATAAACCAATAGTTACTAAAAAAGTGAAATGAACATTTCACTTATAACCTTCAAAAATATTATAAGCACGTAATTTTGGCATAGTCAAATCATCCGGCGAGTTATTCACAATAATTTCAAACAATGATCAAAATGATAAGAATAATGATTTGCTACTACGGGAGTAGCATGATAAAATAGCCGGAGTATATAAGAAATCATTTTATAATAATATATCAAGAGAAAGAATAGAGAGAATAAGAATGAGTATTTTAAATGTTGAACATCTTACACATGGATTTGGTGACAGAGCGATATTTGATGACGTATCTTTCAGACTCCTTAAGGGTGAACATATCGGACTTATCGGCGCAAACGGTGAAGGTAAATCAACCTTCATGAATATCATAACAGGAAAGCTTATGCCGGATGAAGGAAAGATCGAGTGGTCTAAAAATGTCAAAGCAGGATACCTTGATCAGCATGCTGTACTTGAAAAAGGAATGACAGTCAGAGACGTTTTATCCAGTGCATTCAAGCCTCTTTTTGCTATGGAAGAAAGAATGAATGAAATCTATATGAAAATGGGCGAAGCCGGCGAGGATGAAATGAATGACCTCATGGAAGAAGTCGGAACTATACAGGAGCTTCTTACGAATCATGATTTTTATCTTATCGATTCTAAAGTAGAAGAAGTCGCAAGAGCTCTCGGGCTTCTTGACCTTGGTCTTGACAGGGATGTTACAGAACTTTCGGGAGGACAGAGAACCAAGATACTTCTCGGAAAACTCCTTCTTGAGAAGCCTGACATTCTCCTTCTTGACGAGCCTACAAACTATCTTGATGCCGAACATATAACATGGCTTACAAGATATCTTCAGGAATATGAAAACGCATTTATACTTATATCTCATGATATTCCATTTTTAAATTCAGTAATAAATATCATTTATCATATGGACGGAAATACTCATAAGCTTGAGAGATATGTAGGCGACTATGACAAGTTCCAGGAAGTATATGCTATGAAGAAGGCGCAGGCTGAAGCAGCATATAACCGTCAGCAGCAGGAGATAGCTGAATTAAAGGATTTTGTAGCAAGAAATAAAGCCCGTGTAGCTACAAGAAATATGGCTATGTCCAGACAGAAAAAGCTTGATAATATGGAAATCATCGAGAAGGTTTATGATAAACCAAAGCCTGAGTTCCATTTCAAAGAAGCACGTACTTCAGGAAAGGTAATCTTTGAGACAAATGATCTTGTTATCGGTTATGATGAACCGCTTTCAAAACCTATTAATTTCAGAATGGAAAGAAATGATAAGATAGTTCTTACAGGTTCAAACGGAATCGGAAAGTCAACTCTTCTGAAGAGTCTGCTTGGACTTATTAAACCGATTTCCGGAACAACTACAAGAGGAGATTATCTTGAGATAGGATATTTCGAACAGGAAATGTCGCCGGATATTGATACAACATGTCTTCAGGAAATATGGAATGAATTTCCGGGATTTAATCAGTATGAAGTTCGGTCTGCTCTTGCTAAGTGCGGACTTACAACCAAGCATATAGAGAGTAAATGTAAGGTTCTTTCCGGAGGTGAGCAGGCAAAAGTGCGCCTCTGCAAACTGATCAATAAAGAATCCAATCTTCTTGTACTCGACGAGCCTACTAACCATCTTGATGTTGATGCCAAGGATGAACTTAAAAGGGCACTTAAAGAGTATAAGGGAAGCATAATCATGGTTTGTCATGAGCCTGATTTTTATGAAGGACTTGCTACTGATGTTATGGATTGTTCTAAGTGGACAACTAAGTTATAAATAAATCCCGGGAATTGATCCGGAATAAGACTACGAATATAATTATAAATAAGATTACAAATAAAAACCCTGCTTTAATCTGTATCACATATTGTGAATACATTTTAAAGCAGGGTTTTTTACACTGTTTATATAATATGTTTTGTATAACATCATTTATATAATATCATTTATATAACAGTATTTTTATATATCAATATTTTTAATAAATAACGACATTTTATACTAATCAATTTATTTGGAAGGATATGCTGTCTTCTTTACAACAAATCTATCACATACTGCAAGCATTCCCGGAAGGAAGCAAAGTATCATAACAAGAGCGCATGTAACACCAATAGAGATGATGTGGCAGATCTGACCGATTGATGGATCTGCAAATACATAACCGAGTATCCAGGTAATGAAGATCATGATAAGACCTGATGTAAGAATAGTTCTTATTGATGCCTGGTAAGCACTCTTAAGAGCATCTTTGACGCCTCGGTCAGCTCTCTTTTCGATATAGAAATTCGTAAATACAATAGCATAATCAATGGTTGCACCCATAAGCAGACTCTGTACTATAAGTAATGCGAGATAGTGCATATCCATTCCGAAAAGGTTCATAACAACCATTGTAATATATACGGAACACTGGATAAGAAGCACAAGTATCGCAGGTATTACCAGAGATCTGAATGTTACAAGGACAACGATGAAAATAGCCAAAGCTGTAATAAGAGTGATCTTATTTAATTCATCTTTGAATGTCTTTGACATTTCATATGACATAGGTGTGTTACCGATGAGATAATAATCTTTTTCAAAATTATCATCACAGAAGCTTTCAAGTTTTTTGGCGAATTCCATTGAATCAGGATGTCCGTCGGTAAGGTAAGTAGTAAGAGCGCATATTGAATGTGATTTTCCTACAAGCTTTCCTTTTCCTGCTGAAAGTCCCATTGAAACCATCTGAAGTCCCTTTTTGCTTTCTTCATCAAGAAGCTGGCTGAAGGTTTCCGATTCCATAATATGGTTGAATAACTCTTCTATGTCCATTGTCCATGAATCATCATAATTTACTGATGAGAAATAATACTCATAAACAAGTCTGATATAACCTTCTGTTGTTTCATCAGCCTTTGGAACTTTTGTTGAGCTTTCGCCATTTGCCTTATCCTGAATGAGAGCTATCATTGTAGCCATTTCCTTAGCTGTATAACTCTTATCATTCATTATGCTGCTGACAAGATTATCATAAAATGCGATAGCATTTATATCTTCATTTGTAAGAGATCCGGAAGCTGAGATAACTGTTGAAACGGTCGGATCCTTTATAGCAGCTAAAAGTTCATTTATACTGAGGGTTGATTTTCCTGTATATGACATGAGTGCCGATAAAGCGCTTTTATCAATACCAAAAAGCTGTGAAAGTTCATCAGCGTTTCTTTGTGTATTTATAGCATCTTTACTGCATAAAGCGCTATACTGATTCAACTGTGTCATTGAAGCTTCATCTATAAATTCAGAGGCCATCGGATTATTTGTTATAAATGCGTTGACAAATCCGACGAACTCCTCAAGAGTCATTTTCTCACCCTCTCTGTCTGAGAAGCGGTCATAATAAATGAATTTGATTATTGATTCATCAAGTGTAAAACCTCCGAGAAGGTTTGAAGAATCTGCACCGCCAAGCATGTTATCAATATACTGATACATTTCCTGACTATTCATTTTTGCGCCGAGGGTTGTTGCAAAACAGTTTACTGCTGCAACATTTTCATCTTCTGTAAATTCTTTGATAAATTCAGGCATGCGTGATTCATCATTATTGTCATAAAGAACGATGAAACGGTTTTCCTTCGGAAATACATCATTTATAACATGTTTTGTTGCTGGGTTTCCGTAAGAGATTCCGGCCTTGTCCTTTGCTACAAATACAATGCCGAAGATAACAAGGAAAAGGCAGCCGAAAATTATACGAGCCTTATATTCTGCTTTGGCAAGACCACCCATTGGAATGAATGGTGACTTTTTAGCTGTCTTCTGGATAAGCTTATCAAAAAGTGTCATGAGACCCGGAAGAACAGTAAATACACATAAAAGACTGAAGAATACACCCTTTGCAAGAACGATACCAAGGTCAGCACCGATCTTGAAGTTCATAAAGCATAAAGCTAAAAGTCCGACTATAGTAGTGATTGAAGAACTACATACAGAAGGGATGGCTGATGCTATTGCATTTCTCATGGCTTCAATGTCATTTGAAGGAGCATTGCCGGCAACTGCTGAACCTGAATTCTCTTCCGGATGAACCTTTTTTCTTTCCTGACGATATCTGTTAGAAAGAATGATAGAGTAGTCCATGGCAAGAACCAGCTGAAGGATTGATGCGATGGAATGAGTTGTCTTCGATACACTCGGAAGGAACATATTTGTTCCCATATTGATCAGGATAGAAAGACCGATCGAAGTGATGAAGAGGAAAGGTTCAATCCAGGAATTACTCATGATGAAAAGGATTATCATGAGGATTATAACTGCACCGGCGATGATATGTCCCGGAAGGGCATCATTTTCCTGATTCTCATTCTGGCAATGGATATCATATCCTGAGAATTTGGTCATTACGGCTTTGCGCATCTGCTTAAACTCTTTTGATGAATAATCATATTTTGAGCTAAGGAGATAAAGCGTATGATTGTCTTTGTTGTAATGAATGCTGTCCGGCTCATAAACTACCGAATCAACATAATCTATGGTAGCAAGTTCGTTTTTAATCTCAAGTTTTTGTTCGTCCTTCAGGTTGTCGAACATAACTCTGAGTCTGTAATCTTCTGAGAGGTCTGTAAACTCTTCTTTTAAAATAGTTGTTCCGTTTTTCATCTGAGATGAGTCAGGAAGATATTTTGACATATCAGAATTAATATTTGTCTTTTTGGACATGAATATACTTGCTATTGCAAGACCAATAAATATTATCAAAAGAACGTAGCGGCTTTTGATAAGAAAATCAGCTATTTTTTTCATTTCGATGTAACTGCCTCGAGGTATATCTTATTCTACCCGAGGAAAACTCCTTTCATGGTGTAACTTAAAAATTGAATTTGGATTCGTTTCTTTCTTCGAGTGCTTTAACTATATGATATGCAAATTCATTGTATGGAACCGGTATACCGAGTTCATGCCCCAGTCTTACAACTGTTCCGGAGAGCATGTCGATCTCAGTACGGCGTCCTGCATCAAGATCCTGAAGAGTGGAATATCTTGCTGCGGGATTGATACCGTTTGAAGGGTCGAGACTCCATGAGTCGTCAACATCAATATCGATTCCGTAATGAGCAGCAATCTTTATAACTTCACTACGTAGAGATGTTCTTAGAAAGTCAGCATTTTGACTTTTATTAAATATACCTACGCCGGAAGATAGTATAGCCTGCGGGATATTTTGACTGATATTGATAGAATATTTCAGCCAGAGATCCTTACGGATGTCATCACTTACATGGTGAACTATCTCGCCTGAATCAAAGAGCTCTTTAATGCTGTTAACATAGTCTTTCTGTGAAGCAGTTTCAGCACCGTAAATGACACCCATACCTTCTGCAGGAACCGGGAAATTGATTGAATTGCCATTACGCTGGGAAGCGATCTTGATCAGTGATGTGATAATTCTTTCTTCAGGTATAACCCTTTTTATGATCTGTTCGGAATCGACGCCGTTCAGAAGGCTCATAACAAGAGTATTATCTCCTGCTATTCTTTCAATGTCTGAAAGTGATTCCTGAAGCGAAATGTATTTCACCGCAACAATGATAAGATCCGGACCTTCCGGAATCTCGTCCCTTAGCTCATCGGCGGTTCTTACATTAAGGGATAATCTTTCGCCGTTTACTGTAAGAGATTTCTCTTTTAATCGGGCGTTACGTTCTCCTTCAGATATAACGTAGAGTCTTATATCGGGAGTATTTCGAAGTCCCCATAGAATATAGGAGCCTACAGCTCCTGCACCCAATACAGCAATGTTTCTTAATTTCATCTTATGTAACCTTTCACAGCCGGAGAATTTATATATTATTCCCGGATAATAGCAACATAATAGCACAAAGGACATTTAATCAAAAGAAAAATTATGATATATTTATCATTACTGATTTTGGTGGCATTATAATTATTTGTTACCCGAGTAACAAAGGAAAGAAGAGTCAAAATGATAGAAGAATATCCTTTTTTATACGAAACACATTTACATACTTCTCAGTCAAGCGCTTGTGCCCATAACAGCGGCAAAGAGATGGCTATGGCTGCAAAACAATACGGTTATACAGGAATAGTGGTTACAGATCACAACTGGGGCGGAAATACCTGCATACCTAAAAGTCTTCCATGGGGAGAATGGGTTGATGAATTTGCAAAGGGTTATTATGACGCCAGAGAGTGCGGAGATAAGATTGATCTGGATGTATTCTGGGGATATGAAGCAGGTTATAACGGTACGGAATTCCTTATACACGGAACAACTCCGGAATGGCTCAAGGCTCATCCGGAACTTAGGGATGCAACAGTTGAGGAACAGTTTGAAATAGTTCATAACTGCGGCGGTATAGTTGTTCACGCGCATCCATACAGAGAAGAATATTACATACCGGAGATCAGACTTTTTCCGAAATTTGTAGATGCGGTAGAGGGTGTAAATGCAACGCATTCCTGCCACAAGAGCGTCAGTCACAATGATCCGGGATATGATGACAGAGCGATAGCTTATGCCAATAAAGAAAATCTTCCTATGACAGCCGGTTCGGATGTTCATTCGACTGTTATGTTCGGAGGAGGAATGGCATTTAAAAAGAGACTTAAGTCGTCAAAAGAGCTTTGCGAAGAAATATTACGCGGAACGGATTATATACTTACAAATGGCGACAGATATTATGATCATAAAGGAAATGTGATCGGCTAGAACAGGTAAAAGAGGAGATACAAAGTGAAAAGTTTCAGAGCAGATATATGGGAAGAAAATGAATATGATTACAGTGCAGCATATGGGTTTACACCTAATATCCATGCATATTTACATGATGAGACGGATGAAGACCGTGATGCGATGATCGTATTGCCGGGAGGCGGATATTGCATGTGCGTACCGCCTGAAGGAAAGGTTCCCGCAATGGAATTTTATAATCAGGGAATGAATGTTTTCGTTCTTACATATACAACAGATATAACTATGTCTGTTCCGCTTAAGAAGCAGCCTTTAAATGATGTTTCGAGAGCTGTCAGATTCGTAAGAAAACATGCGGAAGAATATAAGATAAAAGGTAAAAAAATGATAATAGTAGGATTCTCTGCGGGAGCTCATGTCTGCGGAAGTCTTGCAACACATTTTGATGATGTTTCTGATATAAATCCTGAATATAAAGATATATCCAATAAACCGGACGGAGTCATTTTATCTTATCCGGTTATCACAACAGGTGAATTTACACATATTTATTCGGTATGGGCACTTCTCGGACAGAATGCTCCGGAAGAGGAAATGACATATTTCTCTCTCGAGAAAAATGTTAAGGAGAATACTCCTCCATGTTTCATCTGGCAGACGGCTACAGACGACCTTGTGCCTGTTGAAAACAGTTATCTTTTTGCAGAGGCTTTAAGAGCTAAGAAAGTTCCTTATGCACATTATGTATTTCCGTCAGGATTCCATGGCCTCAGCGTTGCAAATGACGACTTCTATACAGGAAATAATTTTGATGATTATACAATGGAACAGGTTATGAAAGCTGTTGATGCCGTAAAAGAAGGAAAAGGCATAAATGTTTCTGAGGAAAGAAGACAGGAACTTATCAAACAGTTTTCAGGCGAGGGTATGGAAGGATATAAACTTGATGACAGCTGGAAGGAAGATGTAGGCCTTTGGACAAAACTTGCAAAGGTATGGATATCAAGACTATAAGGAGTTATCGATGGAAAAGATGGATATAGTTAGAGGAAATGCTGTATTTATTTATGAGAAATGCTGCAGCTCCGGGATAAAAATGATAGCTGACAAAGTCAGAGGAGATATCAGTAAAGTCTTTGGAGATATGCCCGAAGTTATAGAATGCAGCGGAGAAATAAATCCTGATAACAGCAGGATAAATATATTTTTCGGACAGGTCGGTGAAAGTGAGGTCCTGAAAAAACTGATCCTTGATAAGACCATAGATGTGACAGAAATTGAGAATAAGAGAGAGGTTTATGGCTTCTTCGTATGTCCTGAAAAGAATATGATCATTATCGCCGGAAGCGATAAGAGAGGTACTATATACGGACTTTTCCATATTTCCGATTGTCTTGGGGTTTCACCTCTTGTTAACTGGTCTCTTGTTCAGCCAAAGAAAAGGGATAGTTTTACATTTTCAAAGGAAGATGAATTCATATCGAAAGAACCTTCGGTTGAGTATAGAGGTTTCTTTATAAATGATGAGTGGCCTTGTTTCGGCAACTGGTGTATGTCTCGTTTTGGTGGAGTAAATGCCGAAATGTATGAGCAGGTATTTGAGCTGCTTCTTCGTATGAAGGGTAACTATATGTGGCCGGCTATGTGGGCATCATGCTTTGCTGAAGATGGTCCGGGACTTTTGAGTGCCGAACTTGCCGACAAGCTTGGAATCGTTATGGGTCTTTCGCATCATGAACCTTGTCTGCGTCATGGAGAAGAGTATAGCCATGTCAGAGGTAAGGATTCTATCTATGGTGATGCCTGGAATTTTAGAACCAATAAGGAAGGAATCACAAGATTCTGGCGTGACGGACTTAAGAGAAACGGTCATCTTGAGAATGTTATCACCGTGGGAATGAGAGGCGAGAGGGATTCGACTATACTTGGAAGAGAAGCAACTCTGAAAGATAATATAGATCTTTTGAGAGACGTTCTCAAAACTCAGAATCAGCTTATCAGAGAAGAAGTGAATCCGGATCTTGATAAAGTTCCGCGAATGATTGCTCTCTATAAAGAAGTTGAAGCATATTATTATGGTGATAAAGATACAGAAGGTCTGAAAACATCTGAGGACCTTGATAATATTATACTCATGCTCTGCGATGATAATCATGGATATGTAAGAAGTCTTCCGGATGAAGAAATGAGACGCCATAAAGGCGGATTCGGAATGTATTATCATTTTGATTATCACGGAGATCCTATTTCATATGAATGGATCAATTCCACATATCTTCCTCTTGTAAGAGAAGAGATGTCTACAGCATATGAGCATGGGGTTAAAAAGTTGTGGATCGTAAATGTTGGTGATCTTGGATTACAGGAAATGCCGCTTTCTTATTTCATGAGTCTTGCTTATGATTTTGATAAATGGAGTGGCGCGGATAAGGAAAAACTTTATCTCAGAGATTGGATGGAAATGCAGTTCGGCTGTGCGTTTTCAGAGAAAGAACTGGACTGTCTCACCGATATTTATAATAGATATACAAGGCTTATCAATAACAGAAAGCCTGAACATATGAGTGAGAATGTTTACCATCCTCAGAATTATTATGAAAGCCTGAAAGTTCTTCATGAGGCAGAGGAGATTGAAGAACTTTGCAGAAGTCTCGAAGAGAAATGCCCGAAGGAGTATAAGGATGCTTATGTAGAGCTGATTTCTTATAATATTCTGGGCGGAATGAATCTCGTTAAAATGTGGATTTACAGAGGATTTAATCATTATTTTGCTTCAATCGGCGCCTGCGTTGCAAATGATTTTGGCGATAATGTTAAACGTGCTTTATCTATAGACGAAGATTTGAAAGGAATATTACATTCGGCTGCTGACGGAAAATGGAACGGCTTCGGACTGGCACCACATATCGGATTTAAAAACTGGAATTCGGAAGAAGCTGCAAATCCTGTTATTGAAACAGTCATTCCGGTAAAAGGACCTAAGCTTGTTGCAGGACTTGTAGGAGAAAAAGGTTCTTCAGCAGGAATGGAATGGACCGGAAAGAAACTTTATATCAAAGAGTTTTTTGAAGGAAATGGATTAAATGATAAACAGTCAGCAAAGATTTTTGTTGCATTAACAGGCGATGAAAAGACGGATTATAAGATAATTACTTCTTCGAAATGTATAACGGTAAGTGAAGAAGAAGGATATGTTTCGCCGGATAAATCTTTATCATATATAACATTATCGGTAGATAAAAAAATGTATGATGAAAAGGACGGATATCCGACAGTTTCTGTTATTTATGCAGAAGGAAAGATCGATTTTGTCGTTATGCCGGATGTGATAAGTGATGATATCCTTTCGGAAGCAGAGAAGATAAAAGCGGATAAAAAACTGGACAATATTTGCTTTACTAAAAAGGGTATCGCTGTTCTCGATGCAGAACATTTTGCATATCAGAAGTTCCGGGGAAGCAATAAGTTTATTACAGTAAATGATCTCGGACGAAGAGAAAGTGCGGTGAAGTTATCCGATACTGTCGGTAAGGCTGATGCGGAGCTTGGCTATGCATTTTATATTACAGAGCCGGGGGAATATGATATTACATTTCAGCTTCTTCCGACGCATGCATTTTCATTTGGAAAAGATATTAAATTTGCATATGGCATAAATGAAGAAAGTACAGTTGAACTGGATATCATTTCTGAGGATTTTAAAGAAGGCGTTGTCAATAAATGGTCAGAGGAAGTGCTGTCACATACAAGACTTGTGCATTGCAAGGCCGGATTAAATAAGGGGCTGAACATTGTAAGATTTTACGGAGTTTCATCCGAAAATGTTCTTGAAAGGATCATTCTTGTGAAAGAAGATAAAGAGCTTCTTCCTTCCTACCTTGGTCCTGATGAAAGTGAAGTTTTGTAGTAAGACAAAAAATATCAAAAGAGTTTGGAGTGATCGAATGAAGATATTGGTTTATAGTGGGGCGCTCACAGAGAAGCATAAAGAGATGATAAGTGAGGCTGCAAATAAAGTCGGTGCCGATCTCTGCTTTACGGAAAATGCAAATGAAGTTCCTGAAGGCTATGAAGATACGGAAATAGTTTATGGATACGGCATGAATATTATCGGAGCAGATAATATAAGAATGCTTCCGAATCTTAAATGGATAAGCATAACCTCAGCAGGTGTTGATTATCTTTTTAAACCGGGATTATTTAAAAATGAAGATGTCATAATCACCAATGCATCCGGTGCTTATGGCGTAAGTATAGCTGAACATATAATAGCTGTTTCTCTTATGATGATGAGATCTCTTACGTATCATTACAGTGAATCTTCCAATGGAAGATGGGCGAATCTTGTTATGCAAAAGTCGTTAAAAGATTGCAGGATAACTGTTCTTGGTACCGGAGATATCGGAAGTACATTTGCAAGAAGGGCGAAAGCTTTTGAGCCGGCAGTGATTACAGGAGTTTGCAGAAGCGGAAAATGCGATGATCCCGTATATGATGAAGTTTTCTCGATAGATCATCTCGATGAGATACTTCCTTCAACAGAGTTACTCGTTATGAGCCTTCCTGCAACCAAAGAAACCGAAGGAATCTTATCAAGGGAGAGAATAAATCTTCTTCCTGAAGGAGCATATATCGTCAATGTGGGAAGAGGATCTGCCATAGATGAAGATGCACTTTATGATGCACTTCAAAGCGACAGACTCGGAGGTGCAGCTCTGGATGTATTCAGAAAAGAACCGCTTCCTTCCGAAAGTAATTTATGGAATGCGAAGAATATTCTTATTACACCGCATTCGGCAGGAAATCTTACATTACCATATACAGTGAATAGAAATGTTGAACTCTTCTGCGAGAATCTACTGAGATATGCAGAAGGAAATAAAATGAATCATGTAGTAGATAAAAACACCGGATATTGATTCGGTGTTTTTGCTTTAAAAAATCAATCGACATTTTTAGAGAAGAATTCGGGATGGTCGAGTACCATCTGAGAACTTCTCTGGAATCCTCCGGTGATATGTCCTGTGATGACTTTCTCAAGAGAATCCCAATCTTTATTTATCAGATTATCAAGTATCTCAACATGCTGTTCATATAAAGATTCCATCGGGTCAGAGTTATATTGAACCAGCAGTGTTCTGAAACGCTGATAGTGCTGATTCAGAGAGTAGATGGACTGCCATACTCCACGCCTGTTGGCAAGTGCATATAAAGCACTGTGGAAGGCATTATCAGATTCTGTAAATTCCAAAATGGAAAGAGATGTATGTTTTTTCTTTATGATCCTTGCCTGTGTTGCAAGAAGCTGCTGAAGAGGAAGAAGTTCATTCAAACCATAGTTATGTTTAAATAATTCTCTGAATATAGCCAGCTCGAGAGACAGACGAATGAAAATGGTATCAGATACTTTGTTGAGATCGATCAATGATACATAACTGCCTCTTTGCGGTTTAACTTCCAGAAGATCTTCGCTTTCGAGTTTTTTGATGACATCTCTTATAGGAGTTCTGGATACTTTATATTTCTCACAAAGTTCCATCTCACTTATCATAACTCCCGGTTTTAAATCGAGATGAAGGATATTCTTTTTAAGGTCCTCATAAATTGCTTCGTTGAACATACATGCCTCCAATGTATACATTAATATGATTAAACCATAAAATGCGATATAAATCAAGGGCATTTAAGGGATTGACACTTGTATACAAGTAGTATATGATGCTTATATAAAATAGGATCGGAGGGTCTACTATGAAGATGTCATTTCGCTGGTACGGAACCGGCAACGACAGTATAAAACTTTCTGAGATCAAGCAGATTCCCGGAGTGACAGAGATAGTCTGGGCATTGCACAGCAAACAGCCGGGAGAAGTTTGGACAGTTGAAGAGATAAAAAAAGTTAAAGATGAGCTGGATGAATATGGGTTTGGCATGGCGGTTGTTGAATCGGTTAATGTGCATGATGATATAAAAACTGCCGGACCGGGACGTGATAAGTATATAGAAAATTATAAAGAGACGCTTAGAAATCTCAGTCAATTCGGAGTAAAAGTTGTTTGTTACAATTTTATGCCTGTATTTGACTGGACAAGAACCGATCTTTTTCATCCGCTTCCGGATGGATCTACAGCATTATATTACGAAAAAGATAAGATCAAGCAGGATCCGGAAGAGATGGCTGAGTATATTCTCAGTGAGACAAAAGGATATACCATGCCGGGATGGGAACCTGAGAGAATGGCTCATTTGAAGGAGCTTTTCAAGGTATATGAACCTGTTGATAAAGAGACATTATGGGATAATCTTAAGTATTTCCTGGAAGAGCTTATGCCTGTTTGTCATGAAACCGGAATAAAAATGGCTATTCATCCGGATGATCCACCATGGGATATTTTCGGACTTCCAAGACTTTTGGTTGATGCCGAATCGGTAGACAGATTTTTGAAAATGGTAGACGATCCATATAACTGCCTTACATTATGCAGCGGTTCTCTTGGCTCAAATCCGAAGAATAATGTGGCTGATATTGTAAGAAAGCATGTGGACAGAATAGCATTTGCGCATATAAGAAATGTTAAACATTTTCCAAATGGAGATTTTAGCGAGACATCACATAGAGACTGCGACGGAGATGTAGGAATACTTGATATCATAAAGGCTTATCATGACGGCGGTTTTGATGGCTATATAAGACCGGATCACGGAAGACATATCTGGGGCGAAAAATGCAGACCGGGATATGGCCTGTATGATAGGGCACTTGGAATAATGTATATACTGGGTGTCTGGGATATGCTTGATAAACTCAAAAAGTAGTATTGAAAAGAATAAGAGGCTCCGGAAATATGGATAAATATATTAAAAACGATAATTTCATAAATGATGATTTTCTTCTTGAAACGGAAGAAGCTAAAGTTTTATTCCACAAATACGCAAAGGATATGCCCATCATAGATTATCACTGTCATATCGATCCAAGTGATATTGCTTGTGACAGAACATATGACGATATTACTGATTTATGGTTGTCGGGCGATCATTACAAGTGGAGACTTATGAGACAATGCGGTATAGATGAGGATCTGATTACCGGAAATAAACCAAAAGAAGAAAGATTTAAAGCTTGGATCACTGCGCTGGAAAAGTCTATTGGAAATCCTTTATATCACTGGAGTCATCTTGAACTTAAGAGATACTTTGACTGTGATATGCCGATATGCACGAGTAATGCGGATGCTATTTATAAAAAGTGCAATGATATTTTAAAGAGCGGAAAACTTTCTGCAAGAAAGATAATCGAAATGTCGCATGTTGAGGTTATAGGAACAACAGATGATCCGACAGATGACCTTAAGATGCATGAAGAGATTTTAGCGGATGGAACTTTTAAAACAAAGTGCATACCAACCTTCAGACCTGACAAGATTCTTCTTATAGGTGGAAATGATTTTACTGATTACATTTCAAAACTTGAAGAAGTCAGTGGTAAAAAGATTACAGACATTACTGCATTAAAAGAAGTTCTTAAAGACAGGATGGAATATTTTAATAACCATGGTGCAAGATCAAGCGACCAGAGTCTTGGATATTTCCCATGCACTTTGATAAGTGATGAGGAACTGGAAGAAATATTCAGAAAAGCGCTTAATGGAGAAAGTCTTACAGACATCGAGGTTGATGGATACAGAACCATGATAATGATGTTCCTTGCTGAAAATTATTCCCGTCTTGGATGGGTTATGCAGCTTCATTTTGGAGTGGTAAGAAACAGCAACAGGAAAATGTTTATGAAGGTCGGCAAAGACAGTGGTTTCGACAGGATAGACAGCGGTTCGGATATCGAATCATTGGGAAGATTTCTTGATGAACTGGATTACAGAGATATACTTCCGAAAACGGTTTTATATAGTCTAAATCCAATCATGAACCGCTCACTCAGTGTGCTTTCGGGATGCTTCTTTGAAAAAGGAATTGCAGGAAAAGTTCAGCACGGAGCTGCGTGGTGGTTCAATGACAATAAAAGCGGAATCTGTGATCATTTAAGATCTATTTCCGAGCAGGGTGTACTGGGGACATTTATAGGTATGCTTACAGATTCAAGATGTTTTCTGTCATATACCAGACATGAATATTTCAGAAGGATACTTTGTAATTTTATAGGAAATATGGTCGCAAACGGCGAACTGTATTGGGACGAAGAATTAATCGGGAAGACAGTTTCAGACATCTGTTACAACAACGCCTTACATTTCTTTGGTCTGTAGGTAGATTTCTGAGGAATATGAATTAGGAGAGATATAAATGAATATTTTGGATGAAATACATAAGATAGGGATAATCCCTGTAGTTGTGATAGATGATATAGATACAGTTGTTTCCCTTGCTGAGGCACTTATAGCAGGCGGACTTCCTGCAGCGGAAATAACATTCAGAACCGATGAAGCAGCGGAAGCCATAAGGATCATTACAGAAAAATTCCCTAAGATGATAGTGGGCGCCGGAACGGTTCTTACAAAAGAGCAGGTGGATGAAGCTGTAAAGGCAGGAGCACAGTTTATTGTAAGTCCGGGATTTAATCCTGAGGTCGTGGAATATTGCATCAGTAATGATATAGTTATTCTTCCCGGATGTTCATGCCCGAGCGATATAGAAAAAGCTATTTCCATGGGACTTGAAAATGTAAAGTTCTTCCCGGCTGAACAGCTTGGCGGAATAAAACTTCTGAAAGCAATGAGTGCACCTTACAATAAAATGAAATTTATGCCGACAGGAGGCCTGGAGATCGATAATCTCAGTCCTTATCTTGAGTCATCGAATATCATAGCTTGTGGCGGAAGCTTCATGGTTAAAAAGGAATATATTGCCAAGGGAGATTATGAAAGCGTAGTTAATGAGACAAAAAAAGCGGTTGATCTGATGATTCGGTTTAAGTTTAAAGAAGTTATGATCAATGACAGTAAGCAGGAATATATTTTCGAAAGTCATAATCTTGAGAGAGCTGTATTTCATCTTGAAAGACGCGGAGTGCTCTTTAATAAAGACAGTTTTATTATGAATAACGGAAAGCTGGAAAGTGCAGTAACTGCCGATGGTGGAATGCGACTTATCCGTATCAAATAATGTGATCTTAAATATGTATTCTGATATGTTTCAGGATCACATTCAGATAAAAATTGCTTATTTATTTTAACCGGTTTTGAACCGAAATCTGCATTTAAGAAGGAAGTAAAATGAGATTAAGTTACGATAATATTTACAAAGAAAAAGCGTTTTGGGATGAGAGAAATATCATCGTCCCAAATTATGATACCAAAGTAATAAAGGGAAATACGAGGAAGAATCCGCAGTGGCTTCATTTTGGTGGCGGTAATATCTTCCGAGGTTATATAGCCTGTCTTGCGGATACACTTATCGAAGAAGGAATCATGGATACAGGTATCATAGCAACTGACAGTTTTGATGATGAGATATTTGAGAAGGTTTATCAGCCATATGATAATCTCGCTCTTCTTGTTGGACTGAGAAGAAGCGGCGAGAAGTATTTACGAGTTATCGGAAGCGTTGTTGACGCAGTAAGTGCTGTTGGTGAGAAGCAGAAAGACTTGGCTGAAATAGCAGTAAAGCCTTCTCTTCAGATGATTTCATTTACGATTACAGAGAAGGGTTACGCTATAAGGGGACTGGACCGAGGCATCCTTCCGATGGTTGAGGCGGATATCAAGGCGGGACCTCAGAATATACAGTTATCTGCCATGGGAGTTGTTACGAGTCTTTTATATAAGAGATTCAAAAATGGCATGTTGCCGATTGCACTTGTAAGTATGGATAATTGCAGTGAGAATGGTAAAAAGCTTCAGGAAGCTGTGCAGTTTATCGCAGAAGAATGGAAAAAACTTGGATTTGTCGAGGATGAATTTATCACATATTTAAGTGATAAAAGCAAAGTTTCATTTCCATGGAGTATGATCGATAAGATCACTCCGAGACCTGATCCGGAAATAACTAAGGAACTCAGTGAAATGGGCATTGAAGATATGGACCCGGTACTCACTTCGAGGAAGACATTTATAGCGCCGTTTGTAAATGCTGAAATGCCGCAGTACCTGGTTATCGAAGATGATTTTCCGAACGGAAGACCTGATCTTGCAAAAGCCGGAATATATCTTACAGACAGAGAGACAGTAAACAGAGTTGAAAGAATGAAAGTAATGACATGTCTTAATCCTCTTCATACAGCTCTTGCAATCTTCGGATGCCTTCTTGGATTCAAAAAGATTTCCGATGAAATGAAAGATGTGGATTTAAGAATGATGGTTGAAAGACTTGGTGTCAAAGAAGGACTTCCCGTTGTGACAAATCCGGGTATCATAGATCCGAAGAAGTTTTTGGATGAAGTCATGACCGAAAGACTTCCGAACAGTTTTCTTCCGGATACTCCGCAAAGAATTGCCACTGACACAAGTCAGAAGGTTTCTATAAGATTCGGAGAGACCATAAAAGTTTATGATGAGAAAGGTCGCACCGGAGAATTAAAAGTCATTCCTCTCGTAATAGCTGCATGGTTAAGATATCTTATCGCCGTTGATGACTTTGGTGAAGTTATGGAACTTAGTTCGGATCCAATGTTAAATGAATTAAGAAGAAGGCTTAGCGGCATTAAGATCGGTACAGATATTTTTGCAGAGGAAAATTTTGGACTTTTAAGTAATGTGAGAGAAATACTCGGCAACAGCAAACTTTTTGGAGTTGATCTTGTAGCAAATGGCATGAATGAATTGATTGAAGAGCGATTTAATTATATGATAGGAAATATAGGTAGAGTCAGAAGTGCGCTTCATGAAACTGTCATAATGAAATAATTAAAGTCGGGAGAGAAATATGAATACTGTAAGAAGAGCTGTAAAAGAAGATATTTCCAGAGTTTTGGAATTACTGGTTCAAGTAGATATGGTCCATCATAACGGAAGACCGGATATTTTTAAGGGACCTGCAACCAAATATAATGCTGAGGAACTTGAAAAAATTTTCGGGGATGATACTACACCGGTTTTTGTATGCGTAAATGAAGACGATGTTGTGATGGGGCATGCATTCTGTATTCATCAGCAGCATGTTGGAGACTCTGTCCTGACTGATATAAAAACTTTATACATTGATGATATATGCGTTGACGAAGAATATCGTTTCAAAGGAGTCGGAAAGGCACTTTACGATCATGTACTGGAATATGCAAAGGGCGAAGGATTTTATAATGTCACATTAAATGTATGGACATGTAATCCTTCGGCCATGAAATTCTACGAAGTGATGGGCATGAAACCTCTTAAGGTTGGAATGGAACAGATACTGTAAGATAACTTTTGAGAGGAAGTATCATATGAACGCAGTTGATGCATCGGTGAAAAAGACCAGGGGCAGGATGGCCTTTTGGGACAATATCAAATTCTTGATGATCATACTCATGGTCATAGGGCACTTTTCAGATGAGCAGGTAAGAAATTCAGATATATGTAAAAGCATATATCTTTTTCTCTATGCGTTTCATATGCCGGTTATGATTTTTATTTCCGGGATGTTCTATAAAAGAGAGTATGCTTTCAGGAAGATCGCATTTTATCTGACATGCTGGATATCTTTAAGGGGTGCTCTTTATCTTGTTGAGAGGCTTACAGGAAAAGACACGGAATTCATACTGTTTACAGATCAGGGGATTGCGTGGTTTTTCTTCGCCCTTGCAGCATTTTTACTTGTCTTATTCTTGTGTGCAAAAGTGAATAAGATTTTTCTTTTGATCGCATCTTTGGTTCTCGCGTGTTTTGCGGGATATGATCAATCAATAGGTGACTTTTTATACCTTTCAAGAATAATAATATTCTTTCCTGTATTTTTGCTTGGTACACTTTTTAAACCTGAGCAGGTACAGGATTTTATGATGCAGAAAAAAAAGATCATCATTCCGGTGGGCATTATCCTGCTTTTAATATGGTTTTCTTTGTGCTTTTTTAAGCTGGACAGCTTTTATATCTACAGACATTTATTTACGGGAAGAAACCCGTTCTCAAAAGATGTTATAAGCTATGGGCCTTTAGCAAGGTTTATGTGCTATGTTATAACATTTCTTACCGGTTTCAGTGTGATAAGTCTGATTCCTAAAAAGAGGATCCGGATCGTTTCAGAATTCGGAAAATATACCATAAATGTATATTTCTGGCACTGGATCATTTTCATGATACTGGACAAAATATTTTTAATAAAAGATCTTTATACTCAGTCAGCCTTCGGCAGAATAGTATTCTTCACACTGCCGGTTCTTATAGGCATTTTGATCATGTGGATCAAATTATTTGATCAGCCTGTGAAATTAATCCGTAAAATAACAGATAAAATAAGATTCTAAATTTTTAAATGATGTGTTTGACAAATAAAAAATAACATGTTATATTGTCAGTGGTTAGGTATAACTAACACAAAATAGTTATATCTAATATCCTGGTTTTATCAAAGTAGGCTAAGTACTTAGCCGATACGTAGTCATAAATGCATTAAGAGTACCGGGATATATAATGATTATCCGGTTGCTCTGGAAAGGATTTTTAATGAGTAAAGTAGCAGTTGTTTTTTGGAGCGCATCAGGTAACACAGCAGCAATGGCAACAGCAATAGGGGATGCGGCTGCCTCAAATGGAGCTGAAGTAGAATACCTTGCGCCGGCTGATTTTTCGTCAGCAAAAGTTGGGGACTATGATGCTATAGCATTTGGATGTCCTGCTATGGGTGCCGAGGTTCTTGAAGAAGTTGAGTTTGAGCCTATGTTTACTGAGGTTGAAGGCTCGCTTAAAGGAAAGAAGATCGGACTTTTTGGCTCATACGGATGGGGTGATGGCCAGTGGATGAGAGACTGGCAGGAAAGAGCAATCGCATCGGGAGCAAATCTTGTGATGGACGGTGTGATGGCAAATTATACACCTGATGAAACAGCATTAGGTGAGTGTGCATCGCTTGGCGCTGCATTAGCACAGTAAATATATTTAAGATAAGGAGATAGATTATGTATCTTGAAATTGAAAAAGTCATAGGACGTGAAATACTTGATTCCAGAGGAAATCCTACTGTTGAGGCAGAGGTATATCTTATTGACGGTACAGTGGGCAGAGGAACTGCACCAAGTGGAGCGTCAACCGGTGAGTTCGAAGCTCTTGAACTTCGTGATGGAGATAAAAGCCGTTATCTTGGAAAAGGCGTGGAGAAGGCGGTTAATAATATAAATACAATCATAAACGACGTCCTTGTCGGACTTGATGCATCAGATACATATGCTGTTGATGCGGCAATGATAAAAGCTGATGGCACAAAAGATAAATCAAATCTTGGTGCAAATGCAATTCTTGCAGTTTCTATCGCTGCGGCTCGTGCAGCTTCTATAGCTCTTGATATTCCTCTTTACAGGTTCCTTGGAGGCGTTCAGGGTAACAAGCTTCCTGTTCCTATGATGAATATCTTAAATGGTGGTGCTCATGCGGACAGTGCAGTTGATACACAGGAATTCATGATAATGCCTGTAGGTGCTCCTTCATTTAAAGAAGCACTCAGATGGTGTGCTGAAGTATTCCATAAGCTTAAGAGTCTCATTAAAGATATGGGAGATGTTACAGCTGTTGGAGATGAAGGTGGATTTGCACCAAATCAGTTAAAGAGTGATGAAGAGGCTATTGAGAAGATCCTTGAGGCTATTAAGGCAGCGGGATTTGAGCCTGGCAAAGATTTTATGATCGCCATGGATGCAGCTTCATCAGAATGGAAGAGTGAGAAAGGAAAAGGATTCTACAAGCAGCCAAAGTCAGGTAAGGAATTTACATCAGATGAGCTTATAGCTCATTGGGAATCGCTTGTAGATAAATATCCTATTATCTCTATAGAAGATGGTCTTGATGAAGAAGATTGGGAAGGCTGGCAGAGAATGACAGAAAAGATAGGACATAAAGTTCAGCTTGTAGGAGATGATCTCTTCGTTACCAATACAGAAAGACTTTCAAAGGGTATTAAACTTGGAGCAGGAAATTCAATCCTCATCAAGCTTAATCAGATCGGATCGGTGTCTGAGACACTTGAAGCCATCAAGATGGCGCGCAAGGCTGGTTATACAGTTATTTCATCTCATCGTTCCGGCGAAACAGCAGATACAACCATTGCTGATCTTGCGGTAGCGCTTAATACTTGTCAGATCAAGACAGGAGCTCCAAGCCGTTCTGAGCGAGTAGCAAAATACAACCAGCTTCTCAGAATTGAAGAAGAACTCGGAGCATCAGCTGCTTATCCGCAGATGAATGCCTTTAATGTTAAAGGCCGATAATTAAAACCTCGTTTATATTAATTATTTTTTGCATATCTAAATTAACTTTGGTAGATGGTATGAGTGATCAATCAGTATTATCAGGGCACAAACTGATCATCATTTATACTCAAAATATATAATCCTTACTTCTTAAGAGGGCATTATGAGAGGGCATTCTCGTAATGTCCTTTTTTTCAAATATAAAAAGGTTTTTTCTACAATACAACATTTCCACAGATGATTTCACTCGGTGCGATAGGGAAATAGTAGAACAAAAAAGTACAACAAAAAAGTACAATGATAAGAAAATATGATTAGACATATAAAGCATGATGTGGTATCTTTGTGCGCGTAAGAAAACAGTATTTGATGGAAAGGATGTTTGTTTTTAATGTTAAATCAGTTTTCAAGAACGCAGCTTCTTTATGGTGTAGATGCTATGAAACGTCTTGCATCAAGCCGTGTTGCGGTATTTGGTATCGGTGGAGTCGGAGGATATGTAGTTGAGGCACTGGCAAGATCCGGTGTTGGAGCTCTTGATCTTATAGATGATGATAAAGTTTGTCTGACCAATATAAATAGGCAGATCATTGCAACCCATAAAACAATAGGAAAGTATAAAGTTGATGTAGCTGAAGAGAGAGTGAAAGATATTTCACCTGATTGTGAAGTCAGAACATATAAGACTTTTTATCTTCCTGAAACTCAGGATCAGTTTGATTTTCGCGAATATGATTATGTGGTTGATGCGATAGATACAGTCACAGGTAAGTTAACTATCATAGAAAATGCAAAGCGTGTGGGAGTTCCTGTTATATCATCAATGGGAGCAGGTAATAAAGTTAATCCTGCAGCATTTGAAGTAGCAGATATTTATAAAACTTCAATCTGTCCTCTTGCCAAAGTCATGAGAAGGGAATGCAGAAAAAGAGGTATTGATTCTTTAAAAGTTGTTTATTCCAAAGAGCCACCGGTGCGTCCATTAGAAGATATGTCCATCAGTTGCAGACAGAACTGTATATGCCCTCCGGGAACTGCAAGAAAATGCACAGAGAGAAGAGACATCCCGGGTTCAACCGCATTTGTGCCATCAGTTGTGGGACTCATAATCGCGGGCGAGATTATAAATGATCTTTGCAAAGGTTATAGAAAAGATGAAATAAATTAATCCAAAAGAATTTAAAGTCGGTATTTATACCGGCTTTTCTTTTAAGTATAAATATCTTTAAGGGGTTTGATGAGGGTGGAAAATATGTTATAAATAAAGTGGCATATAAAAATGTTAAAAATCACCTCAAATAAGATGCCATACGGGAGGGCTTATATGCTTACTTATGATCTGTCCAATAAAACAGGACCTTTATATGTTTATTTATATCAGAGTCTTAAGAAGGATATATCTGAGGGCAGGATCCTGCCCGGGACAAAGCTTCCGTCGAAGAGAACATTTGCAAATAATCTTGGTGTCAGTACCATAACAATTGAAAATGCATATGGGCAGCTATAGCAGATTACCTTTATCCATATATGTCCGACTCATCATTTTCCGACAGGTATAACTATGCCGGTAAGCAGAAGATATGAGCTTCTTACGTGGGCAAATGAGAAAAAGGGAAGATATATAATCGAAGATGATTATGATAGTGAGTTCAGGGTAAATGGCGTGCCGATTTCTCCGTTTTTCAATATTGATTCAAGCGAGAAAGTTATTTATATGAATACATTTTCAAAGTCTCTGGCACCGACTATCCGAATCAGTTACATGATACTTCCGGAGCATCTTCTGAAAAAATATAAAAAGGAACTGGGATTTTACTCATGTACAGTTCCGACGTTTGAGCAATATACTTTAGCATCATTTATTTCCAAGGGATATTTTGAAAAGCATATAAACAGAATGAGGATTTACTATGGCAAGAAAAGAAAGGCACTTATTGAAAACAATGAAGCTTGTATATATTGAACCAATTATCATGGCGAATCGTTTATCATTATGGATTAATTAACATGCAGGAACGTTATCATTACGGATTAATTAACATGCATGAACGTTATCATTATGGAACAATTATTATTCAGAAACGTTCGTCATAACGATTGTTTATCATGCATGAACGTTCATCATAACTAATTGTTGGCAGAAAAGTGTGGAGAATTACAGGAGGACTTACCAGATGAAGAACAAAGATTACGAAGTACTGCTTTTTGACTTGGACGGAACCGTTACAGATTCCGGCCCGGGAATTATGAAAGGATTTGAATATGCAATTAATAAGATAAAGGGTGAGGATTTTGAAAAGGGGAATCTTCGTCGATTTGTAGGACCACCTTTGGAGAGTTCATTTAGTGATATTCTTGGATTTGATGAGGATGAAACCAAAAGGGCTGTTGAGACTTACAGAGAATATTATTTTGATAAGGGTATTTATGAAAATGAAGTATATGAAGGGATTGAAAAAATTCTCGGCGAGCTGAAGGGTAGAGGAAAAAAGCTTTCCATCGCTACTTCAAAGAATACAAATGCAACGGAAATAGTTCTTAAATATTTTGATCTGAATAAATATTTTGATTTTGTAGCAACATCAAATTTTACTGACAGAAAAACAAAATCGGATGTAATAAGATATGCGCTTGATCATTTTAGCGGCACTGATAAAAGTAAAATCTTAATGATAGGCGACAGGCTTCATGATGTAAATGCAGCAAATGAAATAGGTCTTGATTCGGTTGGTGTTCTCTGGGGTTATGGTGACAGAGAAGAATTGGAAAAAGCAGGTGCCACATATATTATTGAAAAGCCGGAAGAGCTAATGGACATATATTGATCATTATTATAAAAACTGTCATAAACATAAATATAAATTCTTAACATAATGGTTTAAATGTGGTAGAATGAATGAGTAGTCAGACACTTTTGGGGAAAGGGTCTAAATGGACTGAAAATGATTAGCGAGAAGGGAGTATGTGCAAATCTTGGACTCGCTAAATTATCGGAAGAGGTATCTGTTATTTCGGAGGAATTTCGTCCGGGTAAGAGCAGGAAATTTTCTGATTAGGAAGTTAAAGCACGACTGAAATCTATATGGGAGATGTACAGTCATGTGGCTGAAGAAATAAGACTTTATGAGGAGTCTTGTGAATAAAAGGTTATTGGGATTTTAAGGATGAAGGAATTATAGAACATACTTATTGATTTGGGGTTTAACTGAAATACTTGGGGGGATACTGAATGGGGTTACTGGCTGATAAAGAAGGAACAACTCCTGAACAGAAGCAATATCTGGGCCTTCCGGGAGCATGGGCACTTGCATTCGGGTGCAGCGTCGGATGGGGCTCTTTTGTGATGCCGGGAACAACATTTCTTCCAATCGCAGGTCCAATCGGTACTGCTGTCGGCCTTAGTCTTGGCGGCTTTGTTATGCTTCTTTTGGCCGTAAATTATCATTATCTTATGAACAAATACCCTGATGGAGGCGGAACCTATACATATACCCAAAAAGCTTTTGGATATGATCAAGGATTTCTTAGTGCATGGTTTTTGATCCTGACTTATATCGCAATCATTTGGGCAAATGCAACTGCATTACCTCTTATAGCGAGAACATTGTTCGGGAACGCTTTCAGATTTGGTTATCTCTATGAGATAGCAGGTTATTCCTCAATAGAGAACGTGAACGTCGGATGGGAAAGAACATAATGGCATGGCTATAACAAAGAATCTTGTGGAGATATTTGATACTATGGCCCGATTGATCAAGCAGCGGGCTGAGGAGGGGGTGAACAAAAATGAAGATGAATAAGAGACTTAAGCGAGTTATAGTATTTTTCCTGTTATTTATACTCGCGTTTAATTACATACCCCCATCTTCTGCATCTGCTGCAAATGTAGATCATAAGGTGGTTCGTGTCGGATGGTTCGATTCATCATTCAATTATTATGATAAGTTTGGACGTCGATGCGGAATCGGATATGAATACCAGCAGAAGGTTTCAGCTTATACAGGCTGGACATATGAATATGTAGAAGACAGCTGGCCTAATCTTCTTCAGATGCTTAAGAATGGTGAAATCGATCTTTTGAGTGATGTTTCCTATAGACCGGAACGAGAGCCGTATATGTTGTATCCGGATCTTCCTATGGGTACAGAATCATATTATATCTACATTGATGATGAAAACAGAAAGGTGAATTCTGCCAATCCTAAGTCTGCGGAAGGCATGCGTATCGGTGTAAATAATGAAAGTATTCAGGCGGAATTTCTAAAGGAATGGGCAGGCAGATACGGTGTAAAAATCGATATAGTTTTACTGAATGGAGAAGAAGATGAATCGATGAAGATGGTAGAAACCGGTGAGCTTGACGGCTATGCTGCTATTTATACATTCGATTCAAAATATGATGCTATTCCTGTTTTCAGAATCGGTGGTTCGGACTATTTTTTTGCTGTAAATAAAAACAGATCGGACCTTCTGGTAGAGTTAAATATGGCATTGTCACAGATACAGGATGAGGATCCGTATTTCAACCAGAAGATAACAGAGGACCGTCTTTATGGTGAGAGAACCAATGCTCTTCTTTCTCCGAATCATGAGGACTGGATCAAGGAGCATGGCCCGATACGTATAGGATATCGTGATGATTATCTTCCTTTCTGTGATATGGATAATAAAACAGGCGAGCTGACAGGAGCTTTGAAGGATTATCTGGCACATGCTGAAAATAGCCTTAACAGCATACATATTCAATTTGAAACTATAGCATATGAGTCGACTGATGACGCTGTAGAGGCTCTTAAGGCCGGCGAAGTAGATTGTATTTTCCCTGTATATTTCAGTACATATGATGCCGATAAAATGGAGATAAGACTGACGAACCCGGCAATGAAGACGGAAATGATCGCTATTATGCGTTCGTCGGATAAACGTGTTCTGTCGGAATACAGTGATTTAACGGTAGCGGTAAATGAAGGAATGAGGAATATCGAAACCTTCATTATGGACATGTATCCTTCGGTTAAAAGAAAAACGTTTCCGGGACTTAATAAGTGTTACAAAGCGGTTGCAGATAAAAAAGCAGATTGTGTTCTTGTCAGTAGTTACAGGATACCTGCTGCGGAGAAAACCTTGAATAAGTACGATCTCTGTACTGTTCCGACAGGTGAATCGGTGCCACTTTCATTTGCAGTTAAAAGGTGGGATTCGGAGCTGTATTTGATCATGAATAAAACAGTTCTTACTACAAAGACTGAAGAAATGGATGCTGCTCTCGCGTCATACATGCAATTTGATCGGAATGTAACGGTAGATGAGTTCATTAAGGAAAACTGGATCCTGGTTATGGCGATACTTATAGTTGTGTTTACCGTTATAATAATTCTTTTGATACAGAAGATAAAAGCGGATAAAACTGCCAGCGATCAAAGAAGGATGTTGGATGAAGCGGCGGAGGTTGCGGACCTTAAGCAGACGATCTCTTCTCTTCTGGATAATATGCCGGGAATGAACTTTACCAAAGATGCTGAAACCGGAGAATATCTTGCCTGCAACCAGGCTTTTGCTGCATATGCACAGAAAAAAGATCCGTCGGAAGTAGTAGGACTTAAGCCGACTGACATATTTGATGAGGAAAGAGCAAAAAGGTTTATGGAAGATGATAAGGTTGCTCTTTCAATGGATGAGCCTTATATATTCTTCGAAGATGTTTATGATGAATATGGAAATGTAAAACAGATCAAAACAACTAAGCAGAAATATGTTGATGCAAACGGCAGGCTTTGTGTACTTGGTATATTCCTTGATGTAACGGATTCATTCCGTATCTCAAGAGAAAATTCAAAAACCAAAGAGTCTTATGAGAAAGCACGAAGTACGGGACATATCGTAACTCATATAGCCCAGACTCTTGCTCGTGGATATACAGAACTTTATTATATCGATCTGAATACTGAAGAGTTTATAGAATATCGTACCGATGCTGAAACCGGAAGTCTTTATGAGGCCAGACGTGGATGGCATTTCTTTGAAGAGTGTCAGGATGAAGCGGATTTATATGTATATCCGGAAGATCAGGATTTTTTCAAGAACGGTTTTGACAGGAAGACTCTTTTAGCAACCCTTGATAGGGACAATACATTTATGATGACCTATAGACTTAAGAGTGAGAATGGTCCGGTTTATACCAGTCTTAAGGTTACAAGAATGCAGGATGATGACAGATTTATCATTATCAGCGTTACTGATGTTGATGAGCAGATGAAACAGAGAAATGCTATCCAGAAGATTCAGGAAGAGCAGATTGCTTATAATCGTATAAGCGCTCTGGCCGGAGATTTCATCGGTATTTATGTTATTGATCCTGAGAACGGACATTACCGTGTGCTTAGTTCGACAGTCGGTTTTAATGCATTTGATATTCCGCCGGAAGGTGATGATTTCTTCACCGCTTCAAGGCAGGAGTCTATCAATGTTGTATTCTTAGACGATCAGAGCAGATTTCTTTCTGTAATGACAAAGGAGAATGTTGTTTCGGAGGTTGAACGTAACGGTATATTTACACTGAGTTACAGACTGGCAACAGATGGCGAGCCGCGATATGTACAGATCAAGGCTGCCATGGTTGAAGAGGAGGAAGGCCCTCGTCTTATAGTCGGTATAAATGATATAGATGCTCAGGTTCGCCAGGAGGAGGAATATGGCAAACGTCTTGCTCAGGCGAGAATAGAGGCAAATATTGACGCACTTACAGGCGTTAAGAACAGAAATGCGTATCGAGTTTACGAGGAGCGTCTGAATGCACAGATTGAAATGAATCGTGCGCCGGAATTTGCTATCGTTATACTTGATGTAAATGATCTTAAGACAGTTAATGATACCTTAGGACATAAAGCAGGTGATCAGTATCTTCGTGATGCTTGTAAGGTCATTTGTACAATATTTAAGAGAAGTCCTGTATTCCGAGTGGGAGGAGATGAATTCTGTGTTCTTGCTCAGGGAGATGATTATGGACGACTTGATGAACTTGTGGAATTGATGAACGAACATAATGATGAAGCAATCGAGAACGGAGGAGTCGTAGTTGCGCTTGGTGTTTCAAGATACAAA
The DNA here is from genome assembly GCF_900167085.1 of Eubacterium ruminantium. Classification (GTDB taxonomy): domain Bacteria; phylum Bacillota; class Clostridia; order Lachnospirales; family Lachnospiraceae; genus Eubacterium_Q; species Eubacterium_Q ruminantium. The sequence goes on along the minus strand of NZ_FUXA01000008.1, from coordinate 4,604 downwards.
CAGGATTCCAAAGTTGCTTCGGTTTATGAACGTGCTGATCAGAGGATGTATGAGAACAAGAGTGGTTTGAAAGCAAAAAAGAAAAATAGGGGATAGATAATATATGTATTATTCTACAATCGGTCTGTTAGCGCTTTTGGTACTCATAATAGTTAACTGGGATATTCTTCGCAATTTTAAATTATCAGAAGATAAACCTGCGTGGAATGTTTACAGGAGATTTCTGTTCGTAGTTATTGCATATTATGTAACAGATATTCTATGGGGTGTCCTTGATGCCAATAAGCTTGAAACAGCATTATTTTTCGATACAACTGTACATTTTGTGACTATGGCAGTCGGTATATCTTTCTGGGCTGAATATACTGTAGCATATCTTGATGATAAGAGTGTATTCGGTAAGATTCTTGTAATAGTTGGACGGATTATTGCAGGACTGATAATCGTATTTACTGTGACCAATATGTTTATTCCGGTACTCTTCAAGGTTAGTGAAGACTGTGTCTACAAAGCGCTTCCTTGCAGATATGTGTTGTTGTGCCTGCAGATATTGATGCTGTTCAGTATATCGGTCTATGCATTTCTTCGTATGTCTCATGTGAAAAAAACGGATGATACAATGGTTCGATATAAGATTTTGGCCGCCTTTGGAATTAGCATGGCAACACTTTTATTGTTTCAGCTTTTCTTCCCGCTTCTTCCGGTATATTCAATCGGATATATGTTGGGCACCTGTATGCTTCATTCATTTGTTGCTGAGGATGAGAAGGGATTATATAGAAAAGAGCAGGAGGAATCAAAGAAGATAACCGAACTGAAGGATAGATTTGTATCGTTGCTTGATAATATTCCGGGTATGACTTTTACAAAATATGCGAAGACAGGCGTCTATATAACATGTAATAAGGGGTATCTTAATTATACCCAAATCAAATCTCAGGAAGAGTTAGTAGGACGTACCGATGCGGATATATTTGACTCTGAGACGGCGGCGCATTTTGTGGAAACAGACAGAATAGCTATGTCGCTCAGCAAACCGTATATTTATTATGAAGATGTTCTGGATGTTGCAGGAAACAGAAGACAGTTGCAGACTACAAAACTTAAATATACTGATACAGCCGGTAATCTTTGTATTCTCGGTATATGCCAGGATGTTACCGATATGGTTCGAATACAGCATGAACAGGCTATGACACAGGAAGCCTATGAGAAAGCGGTGAATAACGGAACTATGTATACCAGTATCGCGCAGACTTTGGCGAGAGATTACAATGATATGTATTATATCAATACGGATACCGAGGAATACATAGAATATGGTAATGCTGAGCAGAACCGGTCGCTTTCGGAGATAAGACGAGGATGGCATTTCTTCAGTGACTGTAAGATGGAAATGGCTGAGAAGGTTTATGAAGATGATAGGGATGGATTTCTTCTTGCAATGAATCGTAAGAATCTTATGAAGGCTCTGGATAGAAAAGATACCTTTATCATGACTTATAGGCAGATGGAGTCAGGGGAACCTGTTTATGTTAACATGAAGATCTCCCGTATGGAGGATGAAAAATATATCATCATAGGTATAACAAATGTGGACTCAGAGATCAAAGAGACAATGAAGAAAAATGAAACTCTTATTGAGGCTCTTGAAGCTGCTGAGCAGGCAACAAAAACCCAGACAATGTTCCTTTCGGGAATGGGACATGAACTTCGTACACCGCTTAATGCCATCATCGGTTTATGTAGTCTGTCTCAGAAAAAGAATAATCTTGATGAAGAGACAAGAAGATATATGGAGAAGATTGAGGGCAGTGCAAATAATCTTCTTGGACTGATCAATAACATTTTAAATATAAGTCGTTTGGAATCCGGTAAGATAGTACTTCATAATGAAGAATTCTCTCTCGGTTCGATGATAGAACAGATCAATACTTTGATGCAGACCGAATGCAATAAAAAAGGTCTGACATATAAATGTGATGTAAAAGAGCATACATACGGTCACTACATCGGTGATGAATTTAAGATTAAAGAAGCACTCATCAATATTTTATCAAATGCGGTTAAATTTACCGAGGCACCCGGTGAGGTTACATTTACGATTGAAAAATCGGCTGAATTTGATAATGAATCTACGATTAAATTCATCGTAAAGGATACGGGAATAGGCATTGAGAAAGAATACCTTCCTAGAATATTTGATGCCTTCTCTCTTGAAAACAGCAGTTACAGAACAAAGTACGGAAGCAGTGGTCTTGGACTCGCTATTACAAAAAAAATTGTAAATGTGATGAATGGCTCCATAGAAGTTGATTCGGAAAAGGGGCATGGGGCAGAGTTCAGTGTTACTATAACTTTACGTAACTGTGAATCTAAAAAAGCGGATTACAGTCAGGAAATCAATCTTGAAGAGATTTATGTACTCATTGTTGATGATGATCCTATCGAGGCAGAACATGCAAGAATGGTACTTGAAGAGGTGGGAATCAACGCTGAGATATGCTCAAGCGGTCAGGAAGCATTGAACAGAATGGAGGTTCAGCATGCTAAACAGACTCCATACAATCTGATTCTGATGGATTGGAATATGCCGGGAATGAGTGGTATGGAGACTGCTGCTGAGATCAATAAGCTATATAATGAAGAAAGTGTTGTTGTAGCAATGACGGCGTACAGCTGGGATGATATTCATGAGGAAGCACGTAAGGTGGGGGTAGATAATTATCTTTCAAAACCACTGTTTGCCACAAATATCATCAAGAATATTGAGAGAATAGCAAGTCGTTGTAATAAATCAATTTTCAAAGAAAAGAAACAGGCAAATCTTAACGGGCGCCGTATCCTTCTTGCTGAGGATGTCGATATAAATGCAGAAATCATGATCGACTCTTTAGAGATGGAAAATATAATGACTGACCGTGCGGGAAATGGTAAAGAAGCTGTTGAGATGTTTGAAAATAGTACGGAAGGAATATACACAGCTATCCTTATGGATGTTCGTATGCCGGAAATGGACGGACTTGAAGCAACAGAGAAGATCCGCTCATTAAACAGGCCGGATGCCAAGAGAATACCGATAATAGCTCTTACGGCAAATGCATTTGATGAAGATATTCAGCGTTCTATCCAAGTAGGAATGAATGCACATCTAAGTAAACCTGTTGAAGCAGAACAGTTGATAAAGATACTTGGTGAACTTATCTATGCAGCGGAAATGCAGTAGGAAGCAGTAAGAGAGAACAACAAAAAATCCAATAAATAATATAGTAAAGAGCTCCCTGTTACGGTTATATTTTGCAACCGTAAAGGGAGCTTTATTTCTTTATTCCCAGAATAATTCGTCAAGAGTTTTGTTGAGTGCCTTGCATATGCTGATACATAGATTAATTGTTGGATTATAATCGCCTTTTTCTATTGCGTTGATGGTTTGCCTTGAAACTCCGACCATTTTTGCAAGCTGCTCCTGTGAAAGATCGAGAGCAGCTCTGGCAGACTTAAGCCTCAGATTCTTCATTGGCTTCACCTCTCTTGTCAATGATTCTTTTTATTATCATTTCTAATACAATTATTATTCCTAACGATCCGACAGCAAGGTTAAGAACGTTTAATTGTAATTGGTCATCTTTTACAAGTTTATTGTTATGTATTGCAGTATAACCAAGTAAAAGATTAAAAATGCTTGTTGAAAGAATTATAGATAAGCATTTTTTGAATTCCGAATTAAGTTGTACATAAGCATTATGCCAGATACAGTAACTGACATGGATGAGGATTCCAATAAGTGCCGGTCCGGTGAACAGGAATTGATTAAAAAACTTTCTTGAACTTTCAGTTGTGACAAATGGGATTGCGCAGTAGATGATAAGTGTTGAATAAAAAGCAAACATATAACCGCGCCCTCTTTGGATTTTCTGTCTTTCATCGTATTTCGGAAGAGTGGATCCATCATTATTTACAGACTTAAGCATTACAATTGATAATACAATTGAAAGCAGGATAATTAACATGATTATTATTCCGATTTCCATATCATGGCCTCCTTTATAAATACTAATTTCTTCACAACGTTGTATGATTAACGTTTTTACAATGAGTTCTAAATCATATAAGTTATAAACAATGCGAGTCATAAAAAGATTGGATAATGCGCTTATCTTAGACATATAGTATGACATCATATTCATAATGTCAAGTATATATTACATTTTGTCACAATTGAGGAGGTTGACGTTGAGGTTGAGGTGAGGGCGGTAAATAGCAACCCGAGAGTCCCGTTTGTACTCCAAGAATCCCATTTTGTAAATGAGATTCCCCTTTTGTAAACGAAAATCCCGTTTTGTAATCGAGATTCCCGAGTTTTCATATTTACCTTGACATGATATAATGCGTTCAGCAGAAAAAAGTGTATAAGAAACCAGAGATCAATTCCCTCTCGAAATTTTTGTATTCGGAGAATCCATCCCTGTGTGGATAGTTTGAAGTTGGTTCCTCTGGCGGCTTAAGCAAGTTTTTCTGTTACTTTTTGAGAAGTTTCGGCTTTAAGACGATGTTCTCGGCGGCAACCGGTGAACATCCGAGTTTCTTAAGCAGTTCTTCTCCGT
>NZ_FUXA01000009.1 GCF_900167085.1 Eubacterium ruminantium | reverse complement strand
CTGGGTTCAGAACGTCGTGAGACAGTTCGGTCCCTATCCGGCGCGGGCGGAGGATATTTGAGAGGAGCTGTCCTTAGTACGAGAGGACCGGGATGGACGGACCGCTGGTGTACCAGTTGCATTACCAAGTGCAGAGCTGGGTAGCCAAGTCCGGAAAGGATAAACGCTGAAGGCATCTAAGCGTGAAGCCAACCTCAAGATAAGATATCCCACTCCCCTGAGGAGTTAAGACCCCTTGAAGACTACGAGGTTGATAGGCACCGAGTGTAAGTGTGGTAACACATTCAGCTGAGGTGTACTAATAGGTCGAGGGCTTATTCAAGAGAGATGAAAAGATTGCTTTTGAGCATCTTAAGTATGATACTTGCGATGTTTATCTGATAAACAAAAATAATTAAAATTTTTGTTTACAGAACGTATAGTGATGTGGTAATATATCACTTGCGACAGTTTGTATGAAGTTTTGAAGGTACATAACTGTTACCTTTATGGCCCAGTGGCTCAGTTGGTTAGAGCGCCGCCCTGTCACGGCGGAGGTCGACGGTTCAAGTCCGTTCTGGGTCGCTTATAGAAATGGGATCTTAGCTCAGCTGGGAGAGCATCTGCCTTACAAGCAGAGGGTCACAGGTTCGAGCCCTGTAGGTCCCACTTTCGCCGATGTGGCTCAATTGGCAGAGCAGCTGATTTGTAATCAGCAGGTTATCGGTTCGAGTCCGATCATCGGCTTTTTGCTTTTTACAAATGAATATTGTAATAAGTCAAATGGGTGGATTCCCGAGTGGCCAAAGGGGACAGACTGTAAATCTGCTGCAACTTGCTTCGGTGGTTCGAATCCACCTCCACCCATTAAAATCCACCAAGGCTTTTAAAGCGGAGGCGGATTATTTATTTAATATCGCGGGGTGGAGCAGCTCGGAAGCTCGTCGGGCTCATAACCCGAAGGTCACAGGTTCAAATCCTGTCCCCGCTACTTCTTTGATATTGCCATGCCCAGATAGCTCAGTTGGTAGAGCAGAGGACTGAAAATCCTCGTGTCGCTGGTTCGATTCCGGCTCTGGGCATCTTTTTTATTTATACGATATATAATTTATTCGTGAAGAGTTATTGACAATATTATTAGTCGATGATTCTTTTTTTATTTGAAATATGAATATATCTGATATAGCGTAGGGGATAAGGCTATGTCCGATGTGATATTATGTATGACATAAGGCTATGTCCGATGTGATATTATGTATGACGTAAGACTATACCGGATGTTTATATTATGCATGATGTGAGATATGCCGGGGCGATGTTGTACGTGATGAAGAGGCTAAATCAATAATGATATTATTCTGGGCGTATAGACCATACCTGATGGGGATATTGGGCATGATGTATATACTATGTTCAATATATTTAGATATTTATATTGTGATCGATGTAGAAACTATGAATGATATGTATATTGTGCAGGTGTGTTGGGCTATTAAGTCAGAGTTATATGTACCGGTATGGTTAAATAATTAAATAATGGTAATAATGCTTATTTAAACCTCAGATACGTTTATTGGAGCTGTAATCCGACAAAGAGGATACAAGATGTTTTCTATATAAATACACATATATGTCTGTATAAAGCTAATACTGCTTTTGTAAATACAATCATGTAAATTATATTCATGAGATATTATATATTCCCGCTTAACAAGATCAGCATGTTTAATCTTAATATATAATGTTATTGTTTTTCTTATTGCATTCATTATTGGTTTTGATTTATTGGAATCAATTTATTCGAATATATTTATTGGAATATATTTATTAGAATATATTTATTATTACGCTTTACATGATGATTATGTCAGGAATCTAAGATATGTTTCAGAATAGTATATAGGACGAAATAATAAGGAAGAATGAATAAAATAGAAAATAAAATATTAGAAAACAATACAATATTGGAATAGAATATATCAGAATAGAAATCAATAGAATAAATTTGCAAATTAAAACTCCCAAGTATTAACTTGGGAGTTTTTTTGGAGACTTCTATAGGATAATAGAAGATTAAAAGCATAAATTAATTCAAAGCATTGTAAGATTGTATATAATTAGTGACCTGTATACTGCTCACCGATTGGTGTTATAAATCCATTTGCAAGACCAACTCTTTTAGCAAATGTTTCAGCAGCTTTCTGATCCTTTGCGTGATTCAGAGTTCTCATGGCATTTGAAGCACTTGCACCGAGGTGAAGTTCTCCATCATCGTCAACATAAACATCTAACTGATAAGTATTCCATGTTCTTCTAGCACGAACACATAAACCATTTTTGAAAACGTATTCATCAATTTTTGATCTACGGATATATTCTCCGTCAGGTCCTGATGGATACCATGGGTGATCGCTTGTTTCGGTATCACGAATCTTTTGTTCTGCTTCCGGACTAATATGAACAAGACCGGCATCAATCATTGCTAAACAGCAGCTTGCATCTGAACATCTGATTTCATCCTTATCTACATAAACCCATCCTCTTGTGTAAGTTTCCTTTTTATGTGTTTCAGGATCTTCGTAAACAACTTCTTCACCTTTATAATCACTTGGGAAAGTATATACATTGAGGGCATCTTTTATTATGCTTCCATGATATACATCCATTGCCTGTCTACCTTTTTCAAGGTATCTAAGGAAATTGACTGCTACGACAACAGCCAAGATAATCATAATTGCTATAACTATAATAAGTTCAACTAACGTGAAACCTTTATTATGCTTTTTGTATTTTTTATACATTTTGTTCTCCTTCCATAAAATACATAATTTTCACAGTTTAAAAATCATAGTTTAAAAAATCTAGTTAAAAAATCTAGTTAAAAAATCTAGTTTAAAAATCTAGTTAAAAAATCTAGTTAAAAAATCTAGTTTAAAAAATCTAGTTTAAAAATCAAAGTTTAAAAATCATAGTTTAAAAATAATAGTTTAATTATTGAAATGACATTTTCAATGTTTACACTATGTTCATAATTTGTTCAAATTATATCGCTATTAAATTTTTTTTGCAATAGCAAAAATCTGTTATTTTCTGTCTTTTTCTGCAAATTATGTTGGTTATCTTGCACAAAATATATTATTTTATTATACTTTTGACAGTTAATTGACACTTAACAATTTGTTCACAAATGTTATGTTAATATAGAAATTAGGTTTTTAAGATCATTTTATAGGGTAAATTTTGAAGTTTGGGATATATAAAGGAGAAAATATACGTGAATTTTTTTGTTGAAGGACTTCAAGGAAGTGGAAAAAGTACATTGCTACAAAGACTGTCGGAATTATATCCTGATCATATGGCTATTAGAGAGGGAGATTATTCGCCGATTGAGCTTGCCTGGTGTGCATATGTTGATGAAGATAAATATGATGAAATACTCGAGACATATTCTGATATACGAGAGGAGATTGAGAAGAAGTCTTTCGTGGATATTTCTGATAAGGCAAAAAGAGTTATATGTTACACGCAGATTATAACGGATGTTCCGGGATTTCATAAGAATCTGGAGCAGTATGAGATTTATAATAATCGGATTCCTTATGATGAATTTAAGGATATAGTTTTAAAAAGATACAGAGGATGGCACAATAATACTGCGGATGACCATTTGAAAGATGACTATCTTAAAGAGGCTCAGAAAAAAGAATTGATTTTTGAATGTTCACTATTCCAGAATATCATAGAAGATATGATTCTCTTCAGATGCGCGTCGGATGAAGAAATTATTGGCTTTTATAAGGAAGTTAGAGAAGTTCTGCAGGACAAGGATTATCATATTTTTTATTTAAAGGCTGACGATGTGAGAAGAAATCTTGCTGTGATACGTAAGGAAAGATCTGATGATCAGGGAAATGAGCTGTGGTTTCCGCTGATGATGGGATATTTTAATGAATGTCCTTATTCGAAAGAAAGAGGACTTAGTGGCGAAGAAGATTTGATTAAGCATTTTATACACAGGCAGGAGCTGGAACTTAGGATTTGTAGAGAAGTATTTCCGGATAAATGCACAGTTATAACATCTAAAAACTACAGTGATGATAATTTAATAATTGAATTATATTAGTTTTGTGATAGAATGATTCCATATTTTTTCAAGGATAACTTGAAATAAAGAATGGAGGGAAGAAATATGTTACACAGAAATGATTTTCCAATTGTGGAATACGACGATGCAGCTAAGGCAAAAATAAATCCGGAATCATTTAAGCCGGGTTGTTTTGAAACGGACAAAATGATAATTACTTTCTTTCCGGAAGTTATGAAAAAACTAATTGAAAAAAATAAGATTAGTTTAGAAAGAGTTATCCCTGGTGAAAATCCTGTTGAAATTTACAAATTCAATGATGAGTCGAATGTGCTTATTACTTTGGGGCAGGTTGGATGTCCCGCGTGTGCAGGAAATCTTGATCTTTTTCAGGAAATGGGCGTTAAGAAGGTAATGTTCTGCGGCGGAGGCGGAGTGCTTGACCGTAACATTGAAGTTGGGCAGCTTTTATTGGTGGAAGGTGCAATCAGAGATGAAGGATTTTCGTATCATTATCTGCCGCCGGCAAGAGTTGTATATACAGATGAAGATACGACAAATCGTATCGCTGAATATCTTGATAAAGAAAATATTTCGTATTTACGTGGACTTACTTGGACGACGGATGCTATTTTCCGTGAAACTGAGGATAAAATCGAATTAAGAAAATCCGAAGGTGGAAAGATTGTAGAAATGGAGCAGGCAGGCTGTATAGCTGTTGCGCGTTTCAGAGGATTTGAGTATGGTGCTTTGATCTATGGTGGTGATGATCTTTCGGGTGAAGAATGGTCGGATCGTAGTTGGAGAAGTAGAGATGGAATCAGATATGATTTGGTGAATCTTTGCAAGAAACTTGTTTATATAATCTAATGCCGAGGACGAGTATCTTATTTCAATAGGAGTATAGAGAATAATATAACCCACGTATATGCGAATACATGAGAATGAGCAACTCATGTATTCGCATTTGTGGGAATTGAGTAGTGCGAGATGCTACGCACCGTTAATAGCAAGGTATAATATTTCCATGCGGGCAAGTGTTGCAACGGATAATACAAGGCTGCAATGGAAAAAAGGCATTAATATTATTTTTTATATGGAGGGTTTTAAGTATGAAGAACATAAGATTTTATGAGGCTGAGAAATATAAAACGCCAGACTATGAAAAAGTAGAAGATATGATTTATAAAACATTAGAGGAAAAGTCTGTTGATGATGGAAATTTTGCGCTTAAGCAGTGTAGTGATGCTGATCTGGTTTCGAAGCTGCTTAAATCTGAGGAATGGTGTCAGGGAACAGGAGATTTTTTAGACGAAAATTTGATCTTAACATATGAAGGAAAAAGATATTACCGCGATATAGAAAATGTTGGTACTGAGGATGATATCGTATATGAAGATATGTATGATCCGGCAGAGAAAAATATAATCTATGTTACATCAATTATTTATGAGCCGGAACCGGAGTTTGAGGAGAACGAGCCGGATGACGAATATGTTTCGCAGTATCCTTTAGAAGATATATTAGATGAATTTCTTGTATATTGCTATGACAGCTATGATAAAGAAAATGCATCTGATAAAAAGAACTCATATGTCGAATTTGCAAGCGAGAGTATTGAGGATATCAGAAAAGTCCTCGATATAATCGGAAAACATGTATATAACGTAACAGAAGGTGACTACGTTCAACTCAAAATAGAATAATACTTATTTCCTAAGATTCCGGATGATCATATATTTATAAAGGTGACTAAAGATGCTTTTTGTTCAATCGTTAAATACATATTATGAAAAAAATGAACGTTCTTCAGAATATGCTCGATTAAGAAATGGGGATTTGTTTCGCAAATTCAATTTGAATAATATTAAAGAATGTGAGGTTTTTGCACAGGAACTTCGTCTCGTATATAATTCGGATGGCAAGGTTTCGCCTGCTGAACCTTATTATGAAGAGTGTAAGCATTTTGGTAAAAATATTTTCACGGAAGGAACCAAAAATCCATACGATAATTTCAATAAGTTACTTCATTTTATTCGGATCTTTAAGGAAGAAGATAAGTATAAGATAATGTTCTGCGATGAAAATGTTGAGTGGTGTCCAACAAAACGTCGAGGACATAATGAAGCATTTAATGATGCTAATTCAATCTATTATCATATAGACCGAATTAATGAAACAGCATTTATACTCGAAAAGAATCAGTACGGAAGGATAATATATAACAATAGATATGTTGATCCTGACAGCCAGAGGTGGTACTACGGATGGCACATTTATAATATTGTGAGTTGTGATATATCCGAATGTAATGAAAAAATGTTTTTTGAGAAAAATCCTGATTTTGTTTATAGACAACTGCTTGATCTTAGATAAATATTAAAGGAGCTTCAATCCTGTATGGGCTGAAGCTCCTTATATATTTATTATGTTATTGAAACTAATTCGAAGTAAAAACTAAATTATAGTAATAAACCAGTTTGAAGTAAAAACTAAATTATAGTAATAAACCAGTTTGAAGTAAAAACTAAATTATAGTAATAAACCAGTTTGAAGTAAAAACAAAATTATAGTAAAAAACTAGTTTGAAGTAAAACTAGTTTGATGCTAAGACTTCATCGATTGCTTTTGAAAACTGGTCTGCGCATGATGTTCCGCGCATTTTGCAATCATTTCCACGAAGGATAGATGATATTTCCTTGGCATCCTTTCCTTCAACTAAAAGACCGATAGCTTTAAGATTACCATTGCACCCGCCTGTGAAGCTTACATTGTGAAGTTTTCCGTCTTCAAGGTCGAAGTCGATCTGTACAGAGCAAACGCCCTTTGGCATATATGTATAATGTTTCATTTTTTTATCTCCTTTATATTTAATTATTTGCATATAATAATTTACTATATCAGTTGTTGTTGTTGTTGTTGTCACGTTTCGTATGCAGTCGTCTGCAAGTGAATTAGTGGGTTCAATATTTTGTGAAGTCTACTAAAATTAGTTGCATCCAAGCTCATCAAAAGGTGTTCCTTTTGACCAAGGGCTGCCGACATCACATCTTCCGTGATGATAGGTTTTTTCTGTTTTTGCCTTTGGATTGTCAGCCACACGAAGTCTCATACGTCCCTCTTCGGACTCAGCAAAATTATCCAGCATGTTCATTATATTCATGACATCCTGAAAATCAACATCTTCATCTTTCATAGCATCTGCACTGCTTTTATCATAAAATGGCATATAATCCCTCCTTTATAATATGATTCTATATATAATGAGAGATTTTTGCAATACGGGCTTTGTTGTTTATAGGAAAAATATATTGCTATTATTTATAACATATGTGAAAATCATAAAGGAATTAAATGGACATCTAATTGAATCAGGAATATATATTTCAACCATGAAGTCTAATTGAATCAGGAATATATATTTCAATCCTGGAGTCTAATTTAATCATTAATTTGTTTTTTAACCTGATTTTAATCTTTATCATATTTTTAATTAATACTTTATTGTTATTATTTACTCATCAAATGGATGATGATCATTGATCGGACATAAAAATTTAGAAAGGATGAGTACGATGGATAAATTTGAAAAAGTTCAGAAGATAAAAGAAAAGACCGGTGTCAGCTATACAGAAGCAGTTGAAGCTTTAGATAGATGCAATGGAGATATCCTTGATGCAATAGTTTATTTGGAGAGAAGCGGCAGGACATCTGAAAGAAATACTGCTACATTTACAAGCTCTGTAAATAAAAAGGACAAGGAATCGGACAATCTCGCACATGCTACTGCAGAGTATGATAGAAATAGTGAAAAAGACGGAATCGACACTTTTGTTGACGGGGTTAAAGTATTACTCAGAAAGAGTATCGATACTTCATTTGTAGTTGAAAGATTTAATAAGAAGATAGTTGATGTTCCTGTTTTGGTTCTCATTATCTGCTTTATTTTTACATTCTGGATCATTCTTCCTCTTCTTGTTGTAGGATTATTCTTTGATTGCAGATATAGATTTGTTGGAGTTGGAAAAGTTACAGTAGATGTAAATAAATTCTGTGACAGGGCTGCAGACGGCGCAACCAATATGAAGAACTCAGGCAGAAATGAAAGACATAGAGCAGAAGAAAGACGTGAAGAAAGACGTGAAGAAAGAAGAAACAGAAGAGACGAAAGAAGAAATGGCAGCTACAGAGATGCATATAATGCAGCGGAAGACATTAAAGAAGAAAATACATCAAAAGATAACAGAAGTAATGATGTAAAAAATACAGACAGCAAAAATGACGGAAATGATGTAAATGTTGATAATATCAGATCATTTCATGAGGAAGAGATCAGAGAGCTTAAAATTCGATATGATGACAGCGATGAAGACTAAAATGTACAGATAATGTGACGAGGTGCAAAGATGAGCAAAATTTTAATTGTCGAAGATGAAGAGAAAATTGCAAGATTTGTAGAGCTGGAATTAATGCATGAGGGAAATGAAGTTACTAAAACCTTTGACGGACGTTCAGGTCTGGACAAAGCTTTAGAAGAGGATTTTGATCTTATACTTCTTGACGTTATGCTTCCGGAATTAAGCGGTATTGAGGTATTAAGACGTATAAGACAGAAGAAAGAGACACCGGTTATCATGCTTACTGCAAGAGATGCGGTAATGGATAAGGTTGCAGGACTTGACGCAGGAGCGGATGATTATATCACAAAGCCTTTTGCAATTGAGGAATTACTTGCAAGAATCCGTGTTGCTCTTAAGAAGAGAGTTGTGTCTTCGGCTAAGGTTGAGGAACCTCTCAGAGAGATTAAGATTGGACCGGTTACATTAAATGAAGACAGTCATGAAGTAAAAGTTAATGGAGAAAGGCTCGAACTGACCAATAGGGAGTTTGAGCTTCTTCATGTACTTATGATCAATAAAGATATTGTAATGAGCAGAGACAAGCTTATGAATCTGGTCTGCGGATATGATTATATGGGCGAAACCAACGTAATCGATGTTTATGTCAGATATATAAGAACAAAGTTGGATGACAGATTCGGAATTAAATTTATTACCACGGTTCGAGGCGTGGGATACGTAGTGAGAGCTAATTAATCTATATGATTATACGTAAAATGAGGTTTTGTTATGGATAAAAAAGAAAATAATCTTAACGGACGAAAAAATAAAACTTCATCAATAGCCAAAATGATCAACTGGGATATGTGGTTAAGACAGATGGTTGCATTAATTGTGCTTGATCTTATCCTGGTTGGTGTAGCCGTTATGTTTTTCTTTGTGGAGAGCCATAAAAAGGTGCCGGATTCCGCTTATGAGAAAGGCGGATTATTTGAGATTGCGAAAGAAGAAACGGAAATAGATTTTATCACGAAAAGAGTAAATGACAAAAATGATATCATTTACAGAGTTACAACTGCGAACGGCGATATTTATGAGTCTTCCGTAAGGGAGTATTCCAAAAATCTCTGGCCGCTATTCATGACACTTCTCATTGCAGAAAACATATGGATGCTTTTTGAAATGTTCAACACTAGAAGGATCAGAAGAAGAATGAGACCTCTTTATGATGTGGCTCTTCAGGCGGATGCGGTTAGTAAAATGGCTGATATGGCGGCCAAAGTTAATGAGGCCCCTGTGACTCCGGATAAAGATAGTTCCGGAAAAGATAACATTTCGGAAAGTAACATGCGTCATCTTGAGTCGGCTATCAACAGAGCCGATCCGAATGCACCGCTCATTAATACGGGAGATAAGGAACTTCGTGGTATTGAGATTGCCCTCAATAATCTGCTTCGCCAGATGCAGGAAAGCAGAAAACAGCAGATAAGATTCGTATCAGATGCTTCTCATGAGCTTCGTACTCCGATAGCGGTTATTCAGGGATATGTAAATATGCTCGACAGATGGGGCAAACAGGATACGGAAGTTCTTGAAGAATCCATTGAAGCTCTTAAAAATGAATCAGAGCATATGAAAGAACTTGTAGAACAGCTTCTTTTCCTTGCAAGGGGAGACAGCGGAAGGAATACTCTTCAGAGAACCGACTTCGATATGGCAAAGGTCATTTATGAAGTTTGGGAAGAGTCCTGCATGATAGATGAAAGTCATGTTTACAATTTCTATGTTGATGATAAGAAGGTAACGGAGCTTTATACCGATGATGCAGTTAATCCGGATGAAGTTTATAACGGCCCTGAATTCACGGTAAATGGTGATATTGCCATGGTTAAGCAGAGTGCCAGAATATTTATCCAGAATGCTGCAAAATATTCATCTAAGGGCAGTGAGATAAAGTTAAGGGTAAGAAGAAATAAGGACAATTCGGTTTCATATATGATACAGGATGAAGGAATCGGCTTAAAGCAGGAGCAGCTGGATCATATATTTGAAAGATTCTATCGTTCGGATGAAGCGCGAAATGCCGATTCGGGCGGAACAGGTCTTGGCCTTTCTATAGCAAAATGGATCATCGATGCTCATGAAGCAAAGGTAAAGGTATTATCAAGAGAAGAGTTCGGAACCAGATTTACAGTCATTTTTAAAGGGGTTTCCCAAAATCTAAATGACGAAAGTATAGAATGGGATGACTAATATCCGGAACCGGTTTTTAAAAGAGGATGAAAAAAGGTTATATGGAGAAAATAAATTTTACGGTTGGAAGTAAAGTAATAATGAAAAAAGGTCATCCCTGCGGGACAAATCTTTGGGAGATACAGAGAGTGGGAATGGATTTCAGGATAAAATGCTGCGGCTGCGGACGAAGCATAATGATTCCGAGAAAGACTTTTGAAAAGAGCTTTAAAGCATTTAGTGATGAATGAAATGCATTTAACGTAAGAATGATCAATTCACGACATATTTTTGTCTGTTTACGACAATATATGTCGTGAATTTTTTTTTCATATATAGTAGTCTATTGAAAGAACGAGATACTGATTTTCAGATTTATTATGTAAAAATATATAGGATGGAGTGTGCCGAGGGGAATTGGTTAACATTTATTAACTATTTATTAAAGTCCTGTATATTGTTGAAAATGGGTATGACGTTTGATACAATTTCTAATGACAAAAAATTACACGTGGAGGAATAAAATGGGACTTGTTGTAAAGGATCTATTTAAAAAGTATGGTGACAAGACAGTTGTTGACCATATCAGTTTCAGAATGGATAAACCGGGAGTTTATGCGCTTCTCGGTACAAATGGAGCAGGAAAAACTACATCAATCAGAATGATACTTGATATGTTGGACAAAAATGGTGGTGAAGTAATCTGGAATGATGGTCCACTCAATTTTGACACATGCAATATTGGATATCTTGCTGAGGAAAGGGGTCTTTATCCAAAATACAGTCTTATGGATCAGATTAAGTACTTCGGAACTTTAAGAGGCGTTTCTGAGAAAGAACTTGATAAGAAGATCAAATATTGGGCTGAGCGTCTTAAGGTTGAAGAATATCTTTATCCACAGTACAAAGATGCTGTTACAGGAAATAAGATTAATGAGCACGGCGATTTCATTGATGAAAATGGAAAAGTATTTTTAACAACTGAGAAGAGAAAGAGAGTTGTTAAGAAGAAGATTAAGCCACAGAGTCCTGATCAGTTATCAAAAGGTAATCAGCAGAAGATACAGTTCTTAATAGCTATGCTTTCAGATCCGGATCTTATAGTTCTTGATGAGCCGTTTTCAGGTCTCGACCCGGTTAATACAGATATCTTAAAGAACGTAGTTCGTGAGCAGATAGATGCAGGAAAATATATCATTATGTCAAGCCACCAGATGGAGGTTGTTGAAGAATTCTGTACAGACATTACAATTCTTTCAAGATCAAAGGCAGTGGTTCAGGGTAATCTTAATGATATAAAGAAGAGCTACGGAAGAGTAAACCTCAACTTAAAGTGCGAGGAAAATGTTGATAAATATATAAATGAAGTTGGAGCGGAAATCGTTTCTGAAAAAGAAAATGAGTATAAGATCAAAGTTAAGAATGATGAGCAGTCCCAGAAGCTTCTTAAACTTCTTGTAGATAATAAAGTCAACGTTATCCGTTTTGATCTTTCAGAACTTTCTCTTCATGAGATATTTGTAAAAGAGGTGGGAGCGGATGAAAAATAAAAGCAGCATTTACAGTTTAAAAGGTGTAGATAAAGTTTATAAATTTACACTCGCTCAGGTTTTCAAAAGCAAATCATACAGAATATCCTTCATTAGTTTCGTTATATTCCTGATTGCATTTGGACCTATTAACAGATTATCTATGTCAAGCAATGATAAAATGACGAATTCTACTGTTAATGAGAAAGACGTAAATATTTCTGATCTTATAATCCTTAATCATTCCGATATAGGAGTTGATGCCGGGAAGTTAAAATTTAAGAAAACCGGATTCAAAAATATAAATGTAGTCGTTGACGAATCAGGTAAAAGTGATAACGATGTTATAAGTTCGCTTGATGCAAAACAGGTTGTAATGATCATTAACAATGAAACTAATGAAAATGATATGCCTGTTTATAAGATCAATCTTGTTACTGCCAAAGAATCGGAAGTAACAGGTTCGCTTCTTGACAGTTTGGGAAAATATCTGACAGATAGGTTTGATTACATAAGATTTGAAGCTTCAGGACTCGGTGATAAAGAGCTTAAGTATGTTTCGGACGGAATCAATGAAAAATTAAAATACACTGAAGAGGAATATATCA
Source organism: Eubacterium ruminantium (assembly GCF_900167085.1). Classification (GTDB taxonomy): domain Bacteria; phylum Bacillota; class Clostridia; order Lachnospirales; family Lachnospiraceae; genus Eubacterium_Q; species Eubacterium_Q ruminantium. Next base: position 168,784 of record NZ_FUXA01000009.1, on the reverse strand, counting down.
AAGAATCAGAGCGTAAGTACACAAAGGATGATGTATTTGCTCTTGCTTCATCAATCGGAATTATAATGCTTATGACTCTTTCAACAGCATCAACCAATATCGTAAGTTCTGTAATGGAAGAGAAAACATCTAAGCTTGTAGAAACACTTATGATAAGCGTTAGACCACTTGCCCTCGTTATCGGTAAGATCTTAGCAATGCTTACATATGTTGTTCTTATGCTGGCAACAGCATTTGCAGGTTCAAAGGTTGTGAATACCTTGCTGGATCATTACTTAGGAAAGCCTCAGGGAGTAGCACAGTCTACATTTGACTTTTCTGTTATTTTCAGACTTGAATTTAAGAATGTGTTCGTTCTTATCAGTTCACTTATCTTAGTATTCTTTGCGTTTGCATTTATAGCCGGTGTATCAGGCGGATCATGCAGCAAGCCTGAAGATGTACAGAGTGCAAATGGTATTTTTTCAATCCTTACAATGTTAGGATATTTCCTTGTGATCATCGTACCACAGATGAATAATGATACTCTTAATCATGCACTTGTGTATGTGCCTATCGTGTCAGGATTTATCGTTCCGACTTTATATGTCATAAAAAGTGTAAGCTTAACTGAGCTTATAATCTTTTATGCAATCAATATAATAGTTACAATTTTACTCTTCTTTGCATGTGCCAAGGTGTACAGACAGCTTATACTTATTGACGGAAGCAAAGTTAAAATGAGTCAGCTTATAAAGATATTATTTGGCAAGACTTCGTCAAAAAAAGATAAGGAGGTAAAGGAGAATGTTTAGAAATTTTGGAAGTGTATTCAGATTTTCTTTTAAGAATACTGTAACCAGAGGATATAAAGTGCTCACTATTTCTATGACTCTGCTCCTTCTTATAGTTCCTATACTCATTATGGTAATAGGAAGTAGTAAAAATAAAGAGGAAAAAAGTGCAATAGATGAATGTAAAGCACAGGAAATTTATATTGTAAATGAAATCTCTGACAAAGAGGTTGATTTTAATTCTCTCAATTTAATAGGTGAAGAGAATTATTCGAATATCAAATATACTAATTTCGCAACTGTTGCTGAGGCAATGACAGCAATGAAAAATGCCAACAACAGAGAAGAGATTTTTATACTTGGGTTCCGTATTCAGAATGATAAGGTTAATAGTTATATAATCGTTCCTGATGAGGGAATAAACAAAAAGGATGCGGCAAATTATTACGATTTCATGGATAAATATGCAGGACCTTTTATAGTTTCGGCACTGGGAATCGACCAGAAAGGTGTTCGTCAGTTAATGACAAGCTGTGAATATGATACTTATCATGCAGACGGATTTGCTGAAGGAAAGTCAATTGCAGATACAGATGAAAATGAAAAGGTAGAAGCAGACGGTATACTTAAGTTATTCAAATCAGTTCTTCCTTTTTTATGCGTAATGGTTCTGTATGTAATGATTCTTTCTTATGGTAGTTCGACAGCACAGTCCATCGTAATGGAAAAGTCATCAAAGCTTATGGATACAATGCTTGTTTCAGTAAGACCGGAAGCGCTTTGCATGGGTAAATTCCTTGCATCGGTAGTTGCAGCAATTATTCAGATGGTTTCCTGGATTGCAGCGCTTATTTGCGGATTTGTTATAGGTACCAAGATGGCAACAAGCATGCATCCTAATTCTCATTCAAAAATGCTTGCATTTTTCAAGTACATGGGCAGCATGGGAGTATTCAAGGTACATAATATAATCATCGGATTCGTTATACTTATGTTTGGCTTTATATTATATGCTTCACTTAGTGTTATTGCAGGTGCGGTTTCAAGCACAAGAGAGCAGGTTGCAAGTGCATCAACACTTTTCATCATGCCGCTTATTATTGCATTCTTTATAGTTTTATATGGCGGTGTACTGGTAAATGGAGAAGCACCTACATGGATGTTCTTCGTTCCATTTACATCAGCTTTGATCGGACCTGCATATGTTGCTCTTGGAGCTACTTCTATAATGACAACACTTATCATGCTTGGAATTTTAGTAGTTCTTACTGTTGTACTTATCATATTATCAGGTCGTCTCTATAAAGTTATGTCACTGTATAAGGGTAACAAGATTAAGGTTGGTAAAGTTATGGAATTACTCTTTACAGGGAAAAATAATGAATCAAAAGAGTTAAACAGCTGATAATCCAAAGTGGACAAATCATCAAAAAGTGATAGAATTAAGTTGTTACTGAAAGTACTTTGCTGATTATAATGATATGAGCGATGGTACAAAAAATATTTATTACAGGAGGGTGTTATGGATATTAAAGCAACAATTGATTCTATAGTTAAAAAGATTAAAGGTGATCCTGCTATAGCAGATAAGTTTAAGAAAGATCCTGAGAAAACAGTTGAGGAAGTAGCCGGAGTTGATATTCCGGACGGAATGCTCGATAAGGTTGTTGAAGGAGTAAAGGGAGCTCTTGCCGGCGGAGATAAGGGTAGTATCGTTGACAAGATTAAAAACCTTTTCTAGACTATCGATATAAGGATTAACGCAATTATCGGAGTAAAAAAATACAAAAAACAAGACGGGATTTTGGCGATGCCAAGGTCCCGTTTTTGCTTGTTTAAAAATATAGTGTATGTTATATTTAGACATATCATTGGAGAAAAGCGAGGTATATCAATGTCAGACTATGTAATCAGTTGTTGCTCTGCGGCGGACCTCAGTGAGCTTTGGCTTAAGAAGAGGGATATTAAGTTTATTGAATTTACATATGAACTTGGTGGCAAGGAATATAAGGATGATTTCGGTTACTCCGTTCCTCCACATGAATTATATCAAAGAATGCTTGCCGGAGAAGAATCTAAGACATCCCAGATCAATGTTAGTGTTTATTATGATCATTTCAAGAAGATACTTGAATCGGGAAAAGATCTTATACATGTTGTTCTTTCATCAGGAATATCCGGTACTTATAACTCTGCAGTTCTTGCAGCGAATGATCTTAAAGAAGAATATCCAAACAGAAATATTTATGTAGTAGATTCCCTGGCTGCTTCGGCTGGTTACGGACTTCTTGTAGATAAGATGGCCGATTTAAGAAATGATGGTATGGATATTGATGATTTATATACATGGACAGAGACTCATAAGCTTGAAGCAATTCACTGGTTTTTTTCAAGTGACCTTACCTTCTTTATCAGAGGCGGAAGAGTCAGCAAGACAGCGGGATTTATCGGAAATATGCTTAATATTTGTCCGCTTCTTAATGTGGATTATCAGGGAAGACTTATTCCGAGAGAGAAAGTCAGAACAAAGAAAAAGGTTATAAGAAGAATAGTTGATAAGATGAAGGAAAATGCAACTAACGGACAGGATTATAATGATACATGTATCATTTCGCATTCTGATTGTCTTGAAGATGCTGAAAGCGTTAAAAATATCATTGAAGAAGAATTTCCAAATCTTAAAGGCAAGATATTAATGTTCCCTATAGGTGCGACTATCGGTTGTCATACTGGCCCGGGAACAGTAGCATTATTCTTCTGGGGCAATAAGAGAGTTGATTAAGAATAATAATGGGGCGTATAGTTTGAAACTATACGTCTTTTTTGCTTTAATAAGAAGAATCTGATTTCACTTATATATAGCAATTTCTTTTTTACTATGCTATTATATCAGTGCATTGTTGTAATCTATATGCAATGCATTCTTTGATCAGAAGATGATCATTCAGCATTGGAAAAATTTTTTAAGGAGCACGAGATATGATTTTAAAGGATTTGAAAGAAGAAATCGGAAGCACAAGCTATCCGGGAAGAGGTATCGTTATCGGAAGAACACCTGATGGTAAGAAGGCGGCTATAGCTTATTTTATCATGGGACGTTCACAGAACAGCCGTAACAGAGTATTTGTAACAGAGGGCGAGGGCATCAGAACAGAGGCATTTGATCCTTCAAAGTTAGAGGATCCAAGTCTTATCATTTATGCTCCAGTAAGGGTTCTCGGAAGTGATACTATCGTAACGAACGGTGATCAGACAGATACTATTTATGAAAATATGGAACAGGGTGATACATTCGAAGAGTCTCTCAGATGTCGTGAATTCGAGCCTGACGCTCCAAATTTCACACCACGTATTTCAGGTATTGTTCATACCGAGGCAGGTTATACATACGAAATGTCAATCCTTAAGTCAGACAATGGTGATCCTGATCAGTGTCTTAGATTTACATTCTCTTATGATAATCCAAAAGCAGCTGAAGGACATTTTATCCATACATATATGGGAGACGGCAATCCGCTTCCAAGCTACGAAGGTGAGCCTACAAGAGTAACTATCCCAACAAACGATCTTAATGAGTTCACAGATGCAATCTGGAATAGCCTCAATGAAGAGAATAAGGTTTCTCTCTTCACAAGATTTATCGATATCGAAACAGGAAAATACGAGACAAAGATCGTAAATAAGAATCAGTAAGATAAGAAACGAAAGGGTATATAAAATGAAAGAGCTTGAATTAAAATATGGTTGTAATCCTAACCAGAAGCCATCAAAAGTATTTATGAAGGAAGGAGAACTTCCATTTACAGTACTTTCAGGAAGACCGGGATATATCAATCTCCTTGATGCATTAAATGGATATCAGTTAGTTAAGGAACTTAAGAAGGCTACAGGACTTCCTGCTGCTACTTCTTTTAAGCATGTTTCACCTGCAGGTGCTGCAGTAGGACTTCCTCTTACAGATGTAGAGAAGAAGATTTACTGGGTAGAAGATATGGGTGAACTCACACCACTTGCAAGCGCATATGCAAGAGCAAGAGGCGCTGACAGAATGTCTTCATTTGGTGATTTTATCTCACTTTCAGATACATGTGATGCTGCTACAGCACGTCTTGTTAAGAGAGAAGTTTCAGATGGTATCATCGCACCTGGTTATGATGATGACGCTCTTGAGATTCTCAGATCTAAGAAGAACGGAAATTATTGCGTAATCCAGATTGATCCTGATTATGTACCTGCTCCTATCGAAACAAAGGATGTTTATGGTGTAACATTTGAGCAGGGAAGAAATGAACTTGTTATAAATGATGAGCTTTTTGCAAATGTTGTTACAGATGCTAAGGATATTCCTGAAGCAGCACGTATCGATCTTGCAATCGCTATGATCACACTTAAATATACTCAGTCAAACTCTGTATGCTACGTTAAGGGTGGACAGGCAATCGGTATAGGTGCAGGACAGCAGTCACGTATTCACTGTACACGTCTTGCAGGCGATAAGGCAGATAAGTGGTTCCTTCGTCAGTCACCAAAGGTTCTTAACCTTCCATTCAAGAGTGATATCAAGAGAGCTGACAGAGATAATACTATCGATGTTTATATCAGCGACGATTATGAAGATGTTCTTGCGGACGGAATCTGGGAGCAGTTCTTCACAGAGAAGCCGGAAGTTTTCACAAGAGAAGAGAGAAAAGCATGGCTTAAGAATATGGAAGGTGTTGCACTTGGTTCAGATGCATTCTTCCCATTCGGCGATAACATCGAAAGAGCAAAGAGAAGCGGCGTTAAGTATATAGCTCAGCCGGGCGGATCTATCAGAGATGACAATGTTATCGATACATGTAATAAGTATGGAATAGCTATGGCCTTCACAGGTATCAGACTTTTCCATCACTAATTATTTGATAAAAGTACCGCTTATGCTAAGTGCGTAGGCGGTATTTTTATTGGTAAAGTCTATGGAGATACTGCAAAATGTAGTGTCTCCTTTTTGTTTAAATATAACTGGTAAGGAGGAGAGATTTATGGATTTAAAGATGATAAAGGATCATTTCAATATGCCGGATAAGAGCTACAAGGAACTTGCGAGACATTTAAGACTGGTGGAAGTCAAAGAGGATGAATTACCTGTATTACATGAAATGCAGGTTAAGAGCTTTATGCCATTATACGAAAAGTATCATGATGAATGTTCCCCTGCGATCGAGTCGATTGATCGTATTAAGGCAAGATTCGCTGCAGAGAACAGAAAGTATTATTTCATCATGATGGATGGTGCAAGGGTCGGAGTGATAAATATCGGGCATAATGATCCGAATGAGAAAAAGATTTCATTTATCAGTCCGCTTTTCATTCTTCCTGAATTTCAAAATAGAGGGATAGGCTATGTAGCGATTCAACAGGCCTTTCAAATGTTACCTGAAGTTACAACCTGGAAACTGGAGACAATACTTCAGGAAAAGGGTAACTGCCACTTGTACGAGAAATGTGGGTTTATAAGAACAGGCGAGGAGCTAGTGATAAATGACAAGATGACACTCATTATGTATGAATTACAAAAATAGATAGAGTGATGCTATCATCATAACCGTCTCGTTTATCTTTATAAATAGGTTTTTCTTAAAACTTGACGTTATAGGGCATGAGTGCTATAATTGCAAAATGCAAATGATTTGCAAAATTGAATAAGGAGATGCAAAATGATTACAAAGCAAAAGAATACACGCATTATATCATTTTTTATGGCAGCTGCTTTGATCATTTCAATACTTTTTTCTGTTTTGTTCATCATAAGGGAAATGGATCATGATTGCTCCGGTGATGACTGTCCTATCTGCTTCGAACTTAAGCAGGCGGAAAAGATTCTTACCGGTGAGAAAAATGTTACAGGATCACAGGTCAGAGTTATTACAGTTACTTTGAGCGAGAAATGTCCGGTAATATGCATAAAAGTAAGAAATGCATGTAATTCCTTGTATTTTCAACGGGTGGGACTTCTTATCTGATTATAAATATCATATCGTAACGGTTTGATTTTATTTTACACATAAGGAGTTTTACAAATGAAAAAGAGAAAATTAGCAGCAATCCTCACAACTATGGCACTTGGCGCAAGCGTTTTATCAGGATGCAGCAAGAATGATGATAAAAAAGATAATAAGGTAGACGAAACTAAAGCGGAAATCACAGTTACTGAAGAAGTTGGTACAGAAGAAAAGGTTGAAGATAAATACAGTATAGTATGTACAACATTTCCTCAGTATGACTGGGCTAAAGAAGTAATAGGCGACAAGATTGATAATTATGAGCTTACTCTTCTTCTTGATAACGGTGTTGATCTTCACAGCTATCAGCCTACAGTTGATGATATAAAGAAGATTGGTGAGGCTGACATGTTCATTTATGTCGGCGGCGAATCTGATGGATGGGTTGATGATGCTCTTAAGTCAGCAGAGAATAAGGATCTTAAAGTAATTAACCTTCTTGACAGCCTTGGCGATAGTGTTAAGGAAGAGGAATTAAAGGAAGGTATGCAGGAATCTGAACATGAGCATGATCATGAAAAGGATGACGATCACGACGAAGCAGAAGAAGATCATGACGATCACGACGAAGCAGAAGAAGATCATAATGATCACGACGAAGCAGAAGAAGATCATGATGATCACGATGAAGCAGAAGAGGCAGACCATGACGATCACGATGAAGATCATGACGAGGATCATGATGGTGGACATCATCATGAAGAAGGTGAAGTTGAATATGATGAGCATGTTTGGCTTTCACTTAAGAACGCAAAGGTACTTGTAAATGCCATCGAAGGCGGAATCGAAGAGATAGATCCTGCTAATAAGGACAGCTATAAGACAAATGCAGATTCATATGTTGCAAAACTTGATGAGCTTGATAAGAAGTATGAAGAAGAAGTAAAGAATGCTACAAATAAAACAGTTGTATTCGGAGACAGATTCCCATTCCGTTATCTTGTAGATGATTACGGTATTGATTATTTTGCGGCATTTGTTGGATGTAGTGCAGAATCAGAAGCAAGCTTTGAAACAATCGCTTTCCTCGCAGGAAAGATCGATGAATTAGGTCTTAAGACAATATTTGTTATTGAGAATTCAGATAAGAAGATTGCTGAAACAGTTAAGGCTAGTACAAAGTCTCAGGATCAGAGCATAGTAGAGATTAATTCTCTCCAGTCTATAACAAGTAAGGATATAGAAAAAGGAGTTACATATCTCGGTACAATGGAGAAGAACCTTGAGGCACTTTCAGAAGGACTGAAATAATATCCATAAAATATTACCGTAAAACACTTTCCAAAAATTCACAATAATGGACATAGAAAAAGCTACGTATCATGAAAGGTACGTAGCTTTATTTATGGCTGTTTTAATGTAATAAGTAAATTAGTTTCTTGCCTTTCCTAAAAGTCTAAGGAGCTTAAGGAAGAGGTTGATGAAGTCGAGATAAAGTTCAATAGCTCCATAAAGAGCGATTGTTGATAAGCTGTATCCCGGATTGTTCATCGCAATGTGCTTAATCTTCTGTGTATCATAAGCTGTAAGTCCAAGGAAGATAGCAATACAGGCGATTGTTATAAAGTAATCAAGTCCTGTTGAATGAAGGAAAAGATTAATTAATGAACCGATAATGATTCCGAAAAGACCTATCATTAAAAGTGAACCCATGCTTGTAAGGTCTCTGTTTGTTGTGAATCCCATAACTGCCATTACACCGAAAAGTCCGGCTGTAAGGAAGAATACTTTCGCGATTGATGCTTCAGTATATACAAGTAAGATAACTGAAAGTGTCAAACCGTTTACTATAGAATATATAACGAACAATACACCTGCAAGGAAAGCATTATTTGCTTTAACTGCGAATGAAGCACCGATAACAACTCCAACTTCAACTATTGCAAGAAGAATGAATGTTGACATACCGTTTGTTACAAGAAAATAAGGATTTGTTGTATAAACGGCCATAGCTGAAATAGCTGTTAAAAGTAATGCGATTGTCATGTACAAGAATGTTCTTGACATAACATCCTTCATAGAGTAACGCATTGTCTGTGAATATCGGTTTGATGTAACCACAGGGCCTGTTGCGTACTGATATGAGTTAGTAGTGTTCTGACTTGAATAATAGTTCTGATTATAATACTGATTATAATTCTGAGAATTATTCATGTCAGAACCATTAAAGTTTTCATAATCGTTTGGCATAATATAACCTCCTACAATAAATACTTTACCATATTTAATTCTATGATGTATCAATAGTGTTAATTTATCACGAATGTATCAAAAAAACAATAGAAAAAGTAACTAAAATAGCATTATTTCACGAATTTTTCATTAACTTATGAATCTTGAAAGGTTGTATTTTATTTGACGAATTGTTAAAATTAGACGTGACTAATATTTTATCATGATTGGTGGTTTTTTATGCAGCGTTTTGAAGATTTCAAAAGTTTTTCCGATGGAAGGATTTATGGATTAAATGATATGGTCAAAGCGGATTGTCATGATTGCCGCGACTGCCATAAGTGTTGCAGTCAGGACATGGGTAAATCCATAACGCTTGACCCTTTGGATATATATAGATTGACGGCCGGGACAGGCAAAGCATTCGAAGCTCTTGTTGGGAATGAGATTGAATTAAGCGTGATCGACGGGATAATAATTCCGAATATGCTTATGTCGGGGGCTAAAGAAGGATGCAGATTTTTAAATGAAAAAGGACGCTGCAGCATACATCCTTACAGGCCGGGAATATGCAGATTGTTCCCCCTCGGAAGGATTTATCAGGGGCAGGACTTCAGTTATTTTCTTCAGGTAAATGAATGCAGTATGAAGAACAGAAGTAAAGTCAAGGTCAGCAAATGGATCGACACACCGGATCTTGATAAATATACGGCATTTGTCAGAAAATGGCATAACTTTACAAAGATGGCAGCGAAGAAGGCGGCCAATCTTGATGAAGGGTTAAAACGAAAACTGATGCTTTATATTTTGCAGGTTTTCTATTCCACACCTTATAATCTGGAAAATGATTTTTATCCGCAGTTCGACGAGAGATTTAAGATAGCAGTGAGAGAGATAAATCATATTAAGTAACTTATTGATGAGGGAGCAAGGGGTATGAGATTTCTGGGAAAAATCTATAAGGTCATATTTAGCCGGGCATTTATCACAGCAATGCTGATAATCCTTCAGGTTGTGTGGTTTTTCCTGGTATATGGTCATTTATTCAATGGCTATAAATATGTCAGAATGATGGTTTCGCTTCTTGCATTTATATATACGGTTTATGTTCTTAATTCCAATAAAACGGAGAGAGAATATGAAACTATCTGGATAATGGCAATTCTTCTCTTCCCGTTCTTCGGTGTTCCGTTCTATATGATATGCGGAAACCAGAGGCAGGGAAGGAAATATGCGAAGCGTGTTGAGGATGCCAAGATAAAATACAGTGCATTTCATAATCAGGACATGAACGTCCTTGATGAGATTTATAAAAATGACAGCAGGCTTCATTCAACCTGTAATTATATTGTTAAATCTCAGCGTTATCCTGTTCATAAGAATACTCAGGTTACTTATCTTTCTTGCGGCGAGGAGCAGTATGAAGGGCTTCTCAATGCCATAAGAAATGCCGAGCATTATATTTTTATGGAATACTTTATGATCGAGAGAAGTACTGTATGGAACAGTATTCTTGCGGCATTGAAGCAGAAGGCTGAGGAAGGGGTTGAGGTCAGGATTCTTTATGATGATCTTGGCTGTATCACATGGCTTCCGAAAAGATATGACAGATATCTGAACAGCCTTCATAAGAATATTCATTGTAAAAAGTTCAACAGAGTTAAGCCGCTTTTTACAATGCTGACGAATAATCGAGACCATAGAAAAATGACCATTATTGATGGTTATATAGCATATACAGGCGGCATCAATCTTGCCGACAGATATATAAATATCAACAGTCCATTTGGAAAATGGAAAGATGCGGGAGTTCGTCTTGAAGGCGAGGCCGTTCAGAATCTTACTATCATGTATCTCGAGATGTGGGAATCCATGAAGATCGGGCGAAGTAGCAGGAAGATTGAAACTCCTGAGGAAATGAAGAGGATAAGCAGTTATCTTCCGCATCATCATCATGACGCAATGTTTGTAAATGACGGTTTTGTCCAGCCTTTCGGAGATGAACCTTTTGATGATATTCCTCTTTCTGAAAATGCGTATCTTGAGCTTATAAATCAATCGGAAAAGTGCCTATATGTTTTCACACCTTATCTTGTTCCGAGTACAGCAATGATAGATGCACTGAAACTCGCAGCGGGACGAGGGGTTGATGTAAGGATAGTCACACCGCATATACCTGATAAAAAACTTATTTTCAGGATTACGAGGTCAAATTATAAGAAACTTATGGTAGCGGGAGTGAAGATTTATGAATATACTCCGGGATTTATCCATTCAAAATGTATGCTTTCCGACAATGATAAAGCAATAGTCGGAACGGTTAATCTGGATTACAGGAGCCTTTTCCTGCATTTTGAAGATGCTGTTCTTTTATATAAATGTGAGGCTGTTGCGGAACTTCGAAAAGATATGATCAAGACATTTAAAGAGTCACATCTTCAGACCGAAGAAGATATCAGGAGAAATATCTTCGGAAAATTATTTGATTCTCTTCTGATATTCTTTGCACCTATGGTTTGATCAATTTAGTAAAATAAAAGCCTTTTGGGGGTAGCGTGTAGCATGGCGGATTCGAATATAACCAAAAATGCACTTGCGGATTCTTTGAAGAATCTTATGCAGGTTAAAAGTTTTGATAAGATAAGTATATCGGATATTTGCGAAAGCTGCGGTATGAACCGTAAGAGTTTTTATTATCATTTTTGTGATAAATACGATCTTTTAAACTGGATATTCGATATCGGTTTTATGGAAAATGTTAATATCAATTATGATGACAATACTGATGAGGATATAGTAGATAAGCTTTGGAGAATTATGTCTGAAATGGCGGAGTATTTCTATACAGAAAAGGAATTCTACCGCAAGGCTCTGATGATAGAGGGGCAGAATTCCTTTAAAGAGCATTTTCATGATGCTATATATCCTGTAACCAAGTATTTCATGGAAGCGATTGAAGATGGTAATGATGATCTATTCACCGCTCTTTTATGCGATCTTAGTATTTCAGCACTTGTAAGATGGCTTCAGATGGATGAACTGATACCTCCTGATGAATTCGTATCTTCATTCAGAAATCATCTGATAAAGATAAGCCGTGTGATCATCAGGCCTTAAATCATCTGATAAAGATAAGTTGTGTGATCATCAGGCCTTTACATTTATGTGAGTGCCCACTTCTTTGCCGATTATCTTTTTGTTGATTGCCTGAATATCTGCATTAAGATTAATGATAAATACAGGCGAGGTAAGATTTTCACGGAGAGTGGAGATACCACTGTTGAAAAGTCTTACATCATCGGGACTAAGATCCGAATTTGTCTCAACTATGGCCACCGGGCAACGGTTGCCTGATATTTTCTCAAATATTTCAAGTGATTTAAATTCATTCGAAAAATCATTTGAAAATTTATACGCAGATGCATTAAGTATTCCTGCTGATTCAACCATTTCAAGCTGGTTTATATAGTTTGATGAGCTGAAAGGTAATACTGTCAAAAGATTTGAGAGAGAGCTCATTTCATTTATGAGATCCTTTGAAAGGACATCGTTAGACAGGAACAGGATGAAATTAGTGTATTTATATTCCCTGACAGAGGAAAGAATATTAAAATAAGCCTCGTCAGCAATGCCTTCATCAAATCTGAGGATGAATGCATTTATCCCGTAAGCTGTATAATGCTTCAATAAATTACCAAATGTGTCAGAACGGTATTTCAACTCATTTGCTGTAGTAACATCCATATCAGCAATCCAAGGAATAAATTTAGACTTTGTTTTTGCAAAATCCGAAAGAGTTTTCGCGCTTATATTAAAAGTGTTATAACCGAAATTCACACCGAAAGTGATAAGTTTGTCGCGGTCTACAGATTTGAAAAGTTGTGAAGTGGCATCATAATATAAACTGTCACCATTGGCGTAGAGATCGCTTATGCCCGAAAAAACACCGCGTTCCGTGTGATTTTTGGACAGAGATGCTCCGGTATCGATAAGACGCCTGATACAGCGCTTTTCATCCGAATCAAAACTTTTAAGATTAAGTCGAAGTGCATTTTCAATCAATATACGGTTAAGATCATTTTTTAATGACATTGCATCACCTCCTCATTTTCTTCAATATGTGGAACTTTAGGTATACATTAATCTTAAATAACAAAAAATTAAATGGCCAAATGGAGTTTTTTGTCCTAAAAATGCAAAAAATGTCGAAAAATACTATAGTTATATGTTATACTGTTTAAGGCTGTCTAAATACAGTGGGCTGTGTAAATACAGTGGGCTGTGTAAATGCAGTTAAATAAGTCAAAGTCATAAAAGGTGTAGAAATGAAAGACAGATTTTCAATCTTTATCACGCTGGAACTTCTGCTTGCAAACTGGATACTTTTTATAGCCGCAGAAGCTGTTGATGAGAATATGAACAGGCATCTTTTGACGGTTATTGCGAACCTTCTTCTGCCTTCGGTTTTCGGATACTTATACGTGATACTCGACAACAGAAATAAATATAAACAAAGACAAGTTTGGTATAGAAGAATGCTTGCATTTTTTCTATGGGCAGTAGTAAGTCTCGGTATGGGATATTGCATAACTACATTTATTGAAGAGAAGATGTGGTTTATAAAGCAGGATAGAACTGTTGATGAATTAAATGGAATCGAATATCTGAAGTTCGGTATTTTTACGACGGTATTCTTTATATTTATAGTTTTGATGGTTGACCTCTTTGCTAAGCTTCGTGTCAGATATTTTGCAAACAGAGGCATAGTGGTCGGAAATCAGAACAGCGTATCCGGCGGAAACGGTAAAGGAAATTCTAATTCTGTTTCCGGTGGAAACGGCAAAGGACAGTCCATTAAAGAAGACAGTGTGAATGGTATTAAAAGGATCAGGATCACTGAAGAAACTATGAAAGATGAAAATGAGAAGAGCGGCAACGCATCTTCTAAAAAGGCAGGTAACAAAGCAGATAATAAAAATATCAAGAAGATAAAATCGATTTCAGAAATCTGCAGCATCGATACAAGCGACGGAGCGGATGACTGATACATCGATTAACTATAAAAAATCTGAAAATAGGAGGACTAAAGAATGACATCAAGGAAAGATATGATAAGAGACTATACGCAGAAGTATGAAGTTGTATGTCGTGCAGCGGATAGTGTCGATCTTGAAGTGTATGATCAGTATGGGGTTAAACGTGGCCTCAGAGATAAAAATGGCAGCGGTGTTTTGACAGGCGTAACAAATATTTCTCGAATTGATGCCTTCGAAATGGTTGACGGGGTGAAGGTGCCTTGTGATGGCCAGCTTTGGTATAGAGGATACAATGTTATAGATCTTGTAAATGATTTCGCATTTAAAAGATTTGGATTTGAGGAGGTTGCATACCTTCTTCTCTATGGTAATCTTCCTACAGACAGCGAACTTATGGAATTTAACAGCGTGCTTTCCATGCTGAGAGTGCTTCCTCGTAACTTTACAAGAGACGTAATAATGAAAGCACCAAGTAAAGATATAATGAATTCCATTACCAAGGGCGTTCTGACTCTCGCGGCATATGATATAAATGTTTCGGATCTTTCGATACCGAATGTTCTTCGTCAGTGTCTGAAACTTATAAGCGAGATTCCGATGATCGCAACCTATGCATATTGTGCATATAATCATTACGAAAAAGATGAGAGTATGTTCATTCACAGACCTGACCCTAATTTATCAATGGCTGAGAATATCCTTAGGATGCTCCGTCCTGATAAGAGCTATACAAAGCTTGAGGCACAGGTGCTTGATGCATCTCTTGTTCTTCATATGGAGCATGGCGGCGGCAATAACTCTACATTTACAACAAGAGTGGTTTCATCCGCAGGCTCAGATACATATTCTGTTATAGCAGCGGCTTTATCATCACTTAAGGGACCTAAGCATGGCGGCGCCAACATCAAGGTTATGCAGATGATCAAGGACATCAAGAAAAATGTTCCTGATACCGACGACCTTGATATGCTCAAGGCTTATCTAACAAAGATAGTGGAAAAAGAAGCATTTGACAGAATGGGTCTTATCTATGGTATGGGTCATGCTATTTATTCAGTTTCCGATCCAAGAGCAAGAGTATTTAAACAGTTTGTTGAAAAACTTGCGCATGATAAGAAAATGGATAAGCAGTATAAGCTTTATTCCGATATCGCAATGCTTGCTCCGGAAGTTATTGCAGAGAAGAGAAAGATATATAAGGGCGTGAGTGCAAATGTTGACTTTTACAGTGGCTTTGTATATAGCATGCTTGGTATTCCGGAAGAACTTTATACACCGATATTTGCTATGGCAAGAATGGTTGGATGGAGTGCTCATCGAATTGAAGAACTCATAAATACGGATAAGATCATAAGACCTGCATATATGAGCATCATGAAGGAACGTGAATTTGTTCCGTATGATGAGAGAGAGTGATATATATTATAAAAACACCGTGTAATCAGATGATTACACGGTGTTTTTGTTGATCGTAAATTGAATTTATAAGTCTCTGAAAAGACTTTATTTGTATGAATCTACTATCTTGAGCACTTGAAGAGCAGTTCTTCCCATCTGCGGTCAACTTCTTCCTGATACTGAACAAGAAGTTCTTCATTTTCTGGCTTGAACAGATGCTTGAAACGTCCCTGAGTCTTAAGGAAGTCCTCGATTGGAAGCTTGTTCTTAGGCTCATAGTTAAGAATCCATTTGCCATCGATAACTTCGAAAAGTGGCCAGTAACATGTTTCTACTGCAAGCTTACAGATATTAGCTATATCTGATGCATCATAGCGCCATCCACGAGGACATGGAGCCATTACATTAAGGAATGCAGCACCAGGTGTATAGATAGCTTTTTCAGATTTAGTATATAAATCCTTCATGTTATTTGTAAATGTTGTCTGAGCAACATATGGTATGTTATGTGATGCAATGATAGTTGCAAGATCTTTACGATTCTGCATCTTACCATTTGATACTTTACCGATAGGAGTAGTAGTTGTATCAGCATACATAGGAGTTGCAGAAGAACGCTGAATACCTGTATTCATATAAGCACCGTTGTCGTAGCAAACATATACAAGATCATGATTTCTTTCCATAGCTCCTGAAAGAGACTGGATACCGATATCATATGTACCACCGTCACCACCGAAAGTGATGAATTTATAAGTATCATCTATCTTACCGCGCTTTTTAAGTGCATTATAGGCTGTCTCAACACCTGAAAGTGTAGCGCCTGCACAAGCAAATGCATTGTGGATGTAGCTGTCTTCATATGCAGTATATGGATACATAAATGAAGATACTTCAAGACATCCTGTAGCATTTCCTATTACGGCATGATCCTCAGGCTTAAGAGCTCTGAGAACTGTTCTTACAGCGATTCCCGCACCACATCCGGCGCAGAGTCTGTGTCCCGGAGCAAGACGCTCTGGTTTGTTCATTACTTCTTTAAAATTAAATGCCATTTTCGTCTCCTCCTACTTTCTAAGTCCTATATATTGGAATTGCTCAACAGGCTTTGAACCTGAAGCGTAATTCATGATGTCGTCATAAACAGCCTCAGCATCCTGTACTGTATAATCACGACCACCGATACCATAGAAGTAGTTAACTGCTATAGTTGAAACACCATTATCCATAAGAGCAGCCTTAAGTTCTGAACCTACAGGACCACCCTGACCTGAGAAGCTTTCAGCTCTGTCAAGGATTGCAACTGCTTTAACGTTCTTAAGAGCAGCAGCAAGTTCCTCACCTGGGAATGGTCTGAATACACGAATCTTGATCATTCCGGCCTTGATGCCTTTTTCGCGAAGAGCGTCAACAGCATCCTTTGTAGTACCGGCTGCAGAACCCATGATAACGATAGCATATTCTGCATCATCCATTTTATATTCTTCGAAAAGACCGTATTTTCTTCCTGAAAGTTTTTCATATTCAGCACATACATCAAGGATGACTTTCTTGGCATTCTTCATTGCAAGACGCTGATTCATCTTTGTCTCCATATAGAAAGGAGAGTTTGCATATGGACCGATTGCCATAGGCATAGCTGAATTAAGAAGAAAGTTTGCAGGCTGATATTCGCCAACAAATTCTCTTACGGATTCAGTATCCATTGTTTCTATATTCATTACAGCATGGCTTGTGATGAATCCGTCCTGACATACCATCATTGGAAGCATTACATCAGGATGCTCTGTTACACGATAAGCCATGATGAAGTTATCATAAGCTTCCTGGTTAGTTTCAGCATAAACCTGAAGCCATCCGGAATCTCTTGCACCCATTGTATCTGAGTGGTCACAGTTGATGTTGATAGGACCTGTAAGAGCTCTGTTTACTGCACAGAGAACAACAGGAAGTCTGTCAGAAGCTGCGATATAAAGCTCTTCCCACATGAATGCGAGACCACATGAAGAAGTAGCAGTAAGTGCTCTTGCACCTGCAGCTGAAGCACCGATAACGGCACTCATTGAACTGTGCTCAGATTCTACAGGGATAAATTCTGTATCGATCTCACCATTTGCTATAAATGTTGAAACCATCTGAGGAATTTCTGTTGAAGGAGTGATTGGAAATGCAGGCATTACATCCGGATTAACCTGCTTTATAGCAAGTGCAACCGCTTCGTTTCCTGACATTCTGTCGCGCTTTGAAACCATTTACAGACCCTCCTTCATATCTATTGCTTTGAAGCTGCATACCTTTGCGCAGATACCGCAGCCCTTGCAGTGATCATAATCAAAATCCTGTCTCTTACCATCGACAACCGGAATACAGCTGTCCGGACAGAATGGTGCGCAGAGAAGGCAGTTAACACATTTCTCCCAGTTCATAACAGGAGTCTGTGTTCTCCATTCACCTGTCTTAAACTCCTTAGAACCACCGCCACCGTAAACCTGGTTACCGAGTGTCATGTCCTGATAAGGAGCCTTTTCATTTACTTTACTTAAATCCGTTGGATTGGATGTATTGATATTCTTATTCTCAGC
The DNA here is from genome assembly GCF_900167085.1 of Eubacterium ruminantium. GTDB lineage: Bacteria > Bacillota > Clostridia > Lachnospirales > Lachnospiraceae > Eubacterium_Q > Eubacterium_Q ruminantium. The sequence continues at coordinate 150,782 of NZ_FUXA01000009.1, read as the reverse complement.
CATTACTGCACCTCCTCAAATGCCATGCGAAGAGCCTTCATATTTCCTTCGATTACTTCAGGTTTTTTTGCAAATTTATGTTTGTATGATTCTTCCATCTGAGAAAGAAATTCATTCTGATCCATAATATTTGCAACTTTGACTATTGCAGCGAGCATTGGTGAGTTCGGAAAATATTTACCCAAAGCTTCAATTGAAATCTTTCGCGCATCTATAGTATAAACTTTACCCTTGTAACCTCTGAGGAGAGAAATGATCTCTTCCTTTGAATGTTCAGTATTGATAACAATAGCGCCGTCTTCAGAAAGACCGTTTGTTACATCAACTGAATGAAGAAGTGTTTCGTCAACGACAACAACATAATCCGGGTTATAGATATTCGAATGAGCACGAATTTCTGTATCACCTATTCTGTTATAAGCAGTGATAGGTGCTCCCATACGTTCAGGACCGTATTCCGGAAATCCTTGTACATACATGCCTGTACTCCAGGCAACATCAGCAAGAAGAAGTGCAGCTGTCTTAGCTCCCTGACCGCCTCTTCCGTGCCATCTGATTTCAATGTGTTTCTTCATAATTAATATTACTCCCTAAACTCCGATTATTTACGCATATATATATGGGATCGAAAGATTTCTTTGATCCCATGCGTCATAATTAATTAGTGATTTGCATAATACGTTGATTATAGCACTATAATATAAAATGTAAAGATAAAATTTGCGGAGAAAATCGAAAAACACAAAAAAATTTTAGGATATGGACAAATGAAGATGATTACAAAGAATGACCAAGGATAAATACTAAGAAGTTATTAAGAGAATTTAAGCTTATATTAATATATGATAGTGGTATTATTGACTTTATGTTTGGTAAAATAAAGTTGGCGAGTTATATTCATTTTTATTATTTGGTATATATAGACATTATTGGAACATTATTGGGAGTTTGTTATGAAGAATGAATGCTGTGGGATTACATATGTAAATGGAGAACTTTGCTGCAAAAAATGTGGAAAACCGTTGAAGAAGATTGATAGTGCATTTACGACTTATACACTTACACCTGACGATAGTGCAATCAGAGATCACACTACAAAACTGTTTCCGCCTATACCTGAAGAAATCTTGAAGCCGTCAAAGAAGGGAAAGACGGATGAGACGAACAATAAAGAAAAACAGAAAAAGACAGGAACAGAAGAGAAAAGCACGGCTATGCTCATCCTGGCTTTGGTTACTGTTGTGATAACAGTTTTCGGTCTGTTTTTCATGATGTATTTTACATATAAATATAATGTAAAACCGACTTACAATCAGTATAGCGGTGAGGCTGAAGCAGGCTTTAGTGCAGTGGAACCCGATGATGATGGCGACGTTAGTGCGGTGGATCCCGATGATAAGGGAGGCGATGAACAATGAAAAGGAAAACAGGAATCATCATTATCAGCGTCTGCCTATTTGTCATGATTGCTGAAATGCTTGCATTCTTCGTATTTATCAAGCCGGCTATTCGCGTGAGGGATTTTTATTATGCTTCAGATGTAGGTGATTGTGATGAAATGATCACTATATTTAAGAAGTTACCAAATTCCAAGAAAGAAGAAGCTATTTCCGTATTGAAAGATATTTCCGTTCATTATACCAATGAATATATAGAAGGAAAGATGACATATGAAGATCTGAATAAGATACTTCAATGTGGCTTGGAAATTGACGGAATCGCAAGAAAGAATGACGTCAGAGGAGTTATCGGATTCAGCAGTACACTCATCGATTGTTACATTTATGCAAATCAAAAGGAACTTGAAAGAATCTTTCAATTATGTGTAGATGAATATAAAGAAAACGGTAAGAGCGATATTTACTACAGATATGTAAATGATTTTAAAAATGTCTATAACCTTTCTTTTACAAAGTCGGGAAATGATTTTGACGATACAAAAACCGTCACAAATGAACATTATATAAATGCAATAGTTGGTAAGATGGAAAGTATGGTATCCAAGACCGTAAGAGATTATGCGTCAGGAACCGCTCCGAAAGAAATTGTTGATACATATATCGATGTTCTGGATGACTGTTTTGTCGGCAATGAGAAGAAGAATTTTGAAAGACTGAACAACCTGAAACAGAATCTGGATGCGTATGTTACTGATTATCGTAAATTTGTTGAAATGATGGGCGAAGAAAAATTCGCCGAGGTATATAGTCAGATCAATGATTATTTAGCCAAAAATAAAGGCAAGGAAGGCTTTGCAGAAAGAGAAAAAAGTTACGTTAAGCTTTCTCAAAAGGCTTTAGAAGCTGCGAAGGGTTATTATCCGTCAGAGATAAATGCGATGCTCGGAAGAGGCGAGATCGATCAGGCAGCGGAAATGATAAGAAATGTTGAAAGTGTTTTCGGAAATGAAGTCAATCTCATTAAGCATAAGGAATATATAAATTCCGAATGGAAGAGAGCTTACTGCAATTACATGTGCAACTATGAGATCAATCTTCAAAACAGCATAGAGGAAGGTGTTGTTGTAGGTAAATACTGCAACAGCAAAGATGTGGATTTAGCAGTAAATAAGCCGAATCTTATGTGCCTCGTAAGAATGGACGAAGGTGGAATTCCGGAACTTATCCTTTATAATTCAAGAAGCGGTTATACTTATATCCTCACTTATGTTGACGGAGAAGTAAAACTTGCAGGTTGCCTTAAGGTCGAGAATTACTGTGAGAACTCAGAATATATTATCGGTATTCCTTACAGTAAGAATGTTATGAGCATGGATATTAAGTACGAGCTTTATAAATTCGACAGGTCTAAACCATCATTTGAAGTTGTTAACACCATTATCGCGAAAGACGACAACAGTTACTTCAATATAGATGGAGAAGAATATTTTCCTAAGACTGAGGACGGCGAATATACAGGTGAAAGCATCCCGAATCTTAAGAAGAGAACAAATGATAAGGTCAATGAAATTCTCAAAAATGCTGTAGGCGGCGGATTTGAGCCCGGCGAAAAGGAAAGCGTATCAATAGGAAGAGCGTTTAATTATATCTTCGAGTATTGATCATTTGCATGAACTACAATTAAATTGGTAGATTTATATTTGAAAAAGAATGTTACGATATTCATACAATCTACAGCTGGGTAAATACAGATCAAAAGTAATAATCGATTTAATTAAGGGGTTATATATGGAAGAAAAAGAAAATATGGTGAGACATCTGGAAAACGGTGTTGATCTGGTTAGAGAAAATGATAAGTTTTATGCAGTCGTTGGTGAAGAAAAGTTAGAGATAACCCACGAGGAAGTATTACTTATTTTATCAAATCATGAACTGGCATTTAACGTTATTATTAATGCTAAAAGAAAGCACGACTTTAACACATTTATGGACAGATACAGTCCGATGGAATACTAAAAAAACTAAATGTAAATAAAAGCTTGCTTTAGCAAATAGATATAGCGTACAATGTAAAGCTGGTTGTATTTAAAGATTAATTCGGATATGTTATTATTTATCTAAGATTAAGCGGAGGAATTAGAAATGGTTAAACTTTATGAAGGCGGAGCTTATCTCGTTAACGGTAAGACTCTTGTTCCGGAAAATGAAGCTGCGGGAAATGAAGTTATAAGCGGCAAGGGTATAACAAAGGAAGAAGCTGCAAAGGCTACTATGGCTTACAACATCCTTGAGGCTCACAATACTTCAGGAAATATGGAAAGTCTGAAGATCAAGTTCGACAAGATGACATCACATGATATCACTTTCGTTGGAATCATTCAGACAGCCAGAGCATCAGGACTTAAGGAATTCCCTATTCCTTACGTGCTTACAAACTGCCATAATTCACTTTGTGCAGTTGGTGGAACAATAAATGAAGATGACCATATGTTTGGACTTTCATGTGCTAAGAAGTACGGTGGAATCTATGTTCCTCCTCATCAGGCAGTTATTCATCAGTATGCCAGAGAAGAGCTTGCAGAATGTAATGCTATGATTCTTGGATCAGACAGCCATACAAGATACGGAGCTCTCGGAACAATGGCTATCGGTGAAGGCGGTGGAGAACTTGCAAAGCAGCTTCTCGGTAAGACATACGATGTAGCTCGTCCGGGCGTTGTTGCTGTTTATCTTGATGGTGAACCTGCAAAGGGCGTTGGTCCTCAGGACGTTGCAATCGCACTTATCGGAGCAACATTTGCAAATGGATATGTTAAGAATAAAGTAATGGAATTTGTTGGCCCTGGTATCTCAAAGCTTTCATCTGATTACCGTATCGGTATTGATGTTATGACTACTGAGACAACATGTCTTTCTTCAATCTGGAGAACAGATGAAGAAACAAGAAAATGGTATGATACACACTTCAGACCTGAAGCTTATAAAGAGCTTAATCCGGGTGAAGTAGCTTACTACGATGGAGCAATCTATGTTGATCTTTCTAAGATCAAGCCAATGATCGCAATGCCATTCCATCCAAGTAATGCATTTACTATAGAAGAATTAAATGCAAATCTTATGGACATTCTCCATGAGACAGAAGAGAAGGGAAAGAAGCAGCTTACAGGTAAGGTTGAATTCAAGCTTACAGATAAGGTTCGTGACGGAAAGCTCTATGTTGAGCAGGGAATCATTGCCGGATGTGCCGGTGGTGGATATGAAAATATCTGTGACGCAGCTGATATCCTTCGTGGACAGTTCATCGGAAATGATGAATTCACACTTTCAGTTTATCCTGCAAGTACACCAATCATGATGCAGCTTGCTAAGAACGGAACTATCGCAGATCTCCTTGAGACAGGTGCAATCGTTAAGACAGCATTCTGCGGACCATGTTTCGGTGCAGGAGACACACCTGGTAATGGAGCACTCAGTATCAGACATTCTACAAGAAACTTCCCTAACAGAGAAGGTTCTAAGATTCAGAATGGTCAGATATCATCAGTTGCACTTATGGATGCTCGTTCAATAGCTGCAACAGCTGTAAATAAGGGATTTCTTACAGCAGCTACTGATCTTGATGTTGAGTACACAGGACCAACTTATTTCTTCGACAGAAAGATTTATGATAATAGAGTTTACAATGGTTATAAGAAAGCTGATCCTGAAGCAGAGATCAAGTTTGGACCAAATATTAAGGACTGGCCTGAAATGCCTGAACTTACAAAGCATGTTCTTCTTAAGATGGCATCAGTTATCAATGATCCTGTAACTACTACAGATGAGCTCATTCCTTCAGGAGAGACATCATCATTCAGATCAAATCCTCTCGGACTTGCTGAATTCACACTTTCTCGTAAGGATCCACTTTATGTTGGAAGAGCTAAAGCTATCCATGAGACAAGTTTAAAGCATCAGGAAGGTGGAAAGCTTTGTGAGATAAATGATGAGCTTCACGGCGTAGTAGATAAAATTAAAGAGAAGTTCCCTGATATCAAGGGTAATGAGATCGGAATCGGAAGTACAATATTTGCAATCAAACCTGGTGATGGTTCAGCACGTGAGCAGGCAGCTTCTTGCCAGAAGGTTCTCGGCGGATGGGCTAATATCGCTAAGGAATATGCAACAAAGAGATACCGTTCAAACCTTATTAACTGGGGAATGCTTCCATTTATAATTGACGAAGATTTTGCCTTCGATAATGATGATTATATCCTTGTTCCTGATATTATCGATGCTATCGACAAGAAGGAAGATAATATCAAAGCTTATGTAGTGAATAAGGGCATGAAGGAACTTACACTTCATCTTGGAGCGCTCACAGATGATGAAAGAACAATCATTAAGAAAGGCTGTCTTATAAATTATTATCGCGACTGATTTTTTCATATATGATTAGTGAAGGAGGGATGATATGTGAAGATAGGGTTTAATCCAACTACATGGCTCATTTTTGCGGCTATAATGATAGTTGTGGAGATTATCACATTAGGATTATCAACCATTTGGTTTGCGGGAGGAGCTATACTTTCAGCCATAGCAGCGGGCTTTGATGCAGAAGCTTGGTTACAGGTTCTGATATTCATGGTAGGTTCCATTATTATGGTTCTGATGCTCAGACCTCTGGCAAAGAAAAGACTTAATGTGCATATTGTGCCGACCAATGCAGAGAGCCTTATAGGCACGAAAGTTAAAGTGACAAAGCTTACGGATAAGGACGGAATCGCTGTCACAAAGATCAATGATGTAGAGTGGCGTTTAGTATATGAAGGGGCTGTTAATGTGGGCGATGAGCTTGTTGTTAACGGTATTGAAGGTACTAAGCTGATCTGCAAATAGAATTAAAATGTATTTAAATATGAAAGGGGTATTGAATATGAATCCAGCATTAATAGCTTGTTTAGTCGTAGTTATACTTGTTATTTGCGGTTCTGTAAGAGTTGTAAAACAGGCGCAGGCATATGTTATTGAAAGACTTGGAACATACACAGGAACATGGGCAACAGGTATTCATTTGAAACTGCCTATCTTTGATAAGGTTGCAAGAGTTGTATCAATGAAGGAGCAGGTTGCGGATTTCCCTCCTCAGCCGGTTATCACAAAAGATAATGTTACTATGAGAATTGATACAGTACTTTTCTTCCAGATAACAGATCCAAAGCTTTACTGCTATGGTGTTGAGAATCCGATAGCAGCTATCGAGAATCTTACAGCTACAACACTTAGAAATATCATCGGTGATCTTGAACTTGATCAGACACTTACATCAAGAGAGACAATCAACTCAAAGATGAGAGCAACACTTGATGAAGCAACTGATCCTTGGGGAATCAAGGTAAACCGTGTAGAGCTTAAGAATATCATGCCACCTGCAGCTATCCAGGAAGCGATGGAGAAGCAGATGAAGGCAGAACGTGAAAGAAGAGAGCAGATCCTTCGTGCAGAAGGTGAGAAGAAGTCAGCCATCCTCGTTGCAGAAGGTGAGAAGGAAGCTAAGATCCTTAGAGCCGAAGCTGAGAAGCAGGCAATGATCCTTGCAGCTGAAGCTGATAAGGAAGCGACAATCAGAAGAGCTGAAGGTAACGCTCAGGCTATCGTTGAAGTTCAGAAGGCTAATGCAGACGGTATTAAACTTCTTAATGAATCAGCTCCTACAGAGCAGGTTCTTACAATCAAGAGTCTTGATGCTTTCATGAAGGCAGCAGACGGAAGAGCTACAAAGCTTATCATTCCTTCAAATTTAGCAGGTGTTGCAGGAATTGTATCTTCAATCACTGAAACAGTTAAGACTGCAAAACAGGATGTTGCAGACAATAATGATAAAAGACCTGTGAATAATGTAAATGCTGTAAATACAGTGAATACAACAAATACTATTAATCAGTAAATTATATAAAAAATAATAATTAACCGACTGTTCATTTTGATGTATAATAGAAGTGGACAGTCGGTTTTTATTGTGGGGTTAGCGAATGTTTAAATTCATATATAGTATTTTTACTATTTCCTGGAGGGAATTGCTTAACTGGTTCCATTCCAGGCAGAATTCGTTATGGAGTTATATCGGAAAGGTTCTTATTGGCATACTCATTTATGTCATGGTGAACGATGCTCTGGATAAGTTCATAGCGAAGGTTCTTACGGATCAAACGGAAGAAGAGGTACACTTTAGTGATGTTAAGGAAAAGGGGTATTCCTTAACTGTATATTTTATGCTCAAATTTATCAAAGCCTTCTTCATGATCGGACTTTTGTATGAGTTGATGTCATATATAAAAGTCATAGAGACGGATCCGATGACAACAATAGCCATTTCATCAGGGATAGTTCTTCTTCTTGTAATCCAGGGAGCATTTGCCAAGTGGGCCAAGAAGGTTATTAAATTCTTTCACCAGGTTCTTAAGGGTGAAGATATCGAGATAAAAGATCCTAAGCAGATCAATATTCCAAAGTTAAGCAGACATTCGTCTCTCGGAAATTTCTTCATAACATTATTCAGAGTAGTATTTAAAATAGCAGCATTTGCCATAGCCATAATTATAGTGATCCTTGTGAATAGAGGTATATCCTACGTTCTGGAATCAAAAGGAGTTGAGATTGCCAGACTTCTCAGAAAGAATGAATATGAGCTTGCCAAAGAAACCAAGACTTCATTTTTTTTGGATGAAGAAGCGGCAGGACAGCTTCCAATCTATCTTGGCGAAGATGTCACCGTCAAATCAAACGGCGAACTTAATATCATATTTATAAATGGAACTCGTGTGGGGATAAATACTTCCGGAAGAAAATATAAATTCTACGGAGTCGCGGTCAATCAGACGGAAATCTCCATAAAATCCCATATGTATTACCACGTTGATAATGTATATAAAGTCGAAACGAATACATCGAGTCTTTTTTCGGATTCGTATCTATATGTAAATAAAAGGAAAAATGATTGCATTCTTGTCACGGTAAATAATACTTCCCACAGAGTGGCGAGTATTACATATTTCTATGACTATTTTAAAATGGCTCAGAAAATGAAGATGATCGAATGATAATCAGACCGGTCAATAGAAATTAAAACGCCGACCTACTGTTTATAGCAGTAAATCGGCGGATTGAATTATCTAAAGAATGTACAATAATCTGCGAGATAATATTTTGTGTTCTGGCTGATCACAAGCGGGATTATGAATACAGGATATCGATAAGATTTTCGATAAGTGCGACGTCCTCTGTGAGAGCGCGGATTTCTTTTTCATAATCCAGATTTATGCTAGCATTGGCGTCGAATGCATTTCGCCTTGTATTGATGGCGATGATCATTCGGTTAGCCTGACAGCAAAGTCCTACATTTCCGTATGATGAAAGTATATACATGAGTTTCTCCATCATCGGAGGTGTCAAAAGATAGAATGCATCGTGCTCAGATGCGGCACGAACTTTGAATAAACTATTGAACTGAACGTTTTCAGTCTGGATTTCAGGAAATGTACTCTTTCGAAGCGAACGGCTGTGATAGAATTTTTTTGAAACAGCTCTTACATATGAAGTGATCTTTGGATAGTCGATAACTATCATACGACCACGGAAGTAAACGGTAGTAGAAGTGTTACCGTCACTGTCGGTAGTAACTTCCTTAACGGTTACATCCGCCTGCTCGAAGTGGACATTTTTATAAGTTGCTGAAAGATAATCCTCAGAAGAATATGTATTACCCGGAGAGATGAGATTAAGGCTGTAAACCAAATTGCGGTCAAAACCATCGTCCCAGCGGTAATTCACATTTTGAAAATGCTGATTCAGCACGTGAAGCACAACATTCTGTTTGTAGTTAAGTCTGAAAACCTTTTTCATTTTGTAGTATTTTACGAAGAATATAATGCAAATAGCGAAAAAGATTATGCCGGGAACATAGCCGGGGATGCCGGCCATCGGAACGCTGAAAGAAATCAGTCCGAGTATAAGGAAAATAACTGCTATTGTACAGTTATAGAACATTTTTTTATGTAAATCACTTATTTCTGGAAAAGATAAATTGTCATTCATGGCATATTTCCTTTCTGAATAAATATTTTTATTTATACATGATATCATAATTTGTAAAAGTATGGTACAATTATCTGGGGTATAGTGTTTGGGTATCGGAGGTTCGATATTTATATTGAGGAGGTATTTATGGATTTTCAGGCATTGGTGGATGGCATAGGAGCCATGACTTGTGTTGTTTCCGTGGAAGATCTCGGAAATGGCAGATATGGAAAGATTTGTATTGTTACGGGGAACAAAGGCTATATAGATAGCATTGAAAAACCTGCTCCGGGTGCGGAGCTTCTTGTTCAGAAATTCGTTCCGAACAGTGAATATACCAATTATCTGACAAAAGACCTCAATTTTGAGGATTATAGTTATAGAGCAGCAGTAGAAGGAAAGTGTCTTCATTCATATGCAAAACCGGAAAGAATGCAGGGCATATGGTTTAATATGTCATTTATTCCGATAGGGCATAGAGATGGAAATATTTGCTACTGTCTTTATATCATGGAGATAAACTTCAGCGCAGATACGAAGAGACTTTCAAATGTTTCTTCCGATACGGCCGTGGGAGTTCTTGATACATGTATCAAACTCAGAAGTTCCAGGGATTTCAAAGAAACTATGGGCGAGGTTATTGAGGATATCAGAGAACAGTGCGATGCATCATATTGCTGTATTCTTCTTGTAAATAGTTATGAAATGAAATGTACGGTTCTTTGCGAGTCATACAAAGATAAAAGTCTTAAAATATCAATGAATGATTATTTGGACGCCGACTTTTACGAACTTGCCCAAAGTTGGAATACGCTTATTTCCGGAAGTAACTGTCTTATCGCCAAGAATGAGCAGGACATGGAAGTTGTTAAGGAAAGAAATCCTAAGTGGTATAAATCTATGGTGGATGCTGATATAAAAAGTATCATCATCTTCCCTCTTAAATTCCGTGAGGATTTGCTGGGTTATATATGGGCAGCAAACTTTAAGAGCGATGACGCACCGAAGATAAAGGAAACTCTCGAGACGACAACATTTATCCTTGGTTCGGAAATCAATAACTATCTTCTTATGGACAGGCTTAAGATCCTTAGTTCGAAGGATATGCTTACGGGCGTAATGAACCGAAATGAGATGAATAATCTTATTGATAAGATTTATAATCTCACTGATGATAATCCGAATTCGGTTGGTGTTATTTTTGTGGATTTAAATGGTCTTAAGACAGTTAATGACGAGGGTGGTCATGTTGCGGGAGATATTCTCCTTAAAAATGCAGCGGCTGTTTTGGAGGAAGTATTCCTGCCGAGCGACATTTACCGTGCGGGCGGAGATGAGTTCACCATAATCGTTACAGGAATTTCAGAGAGTGAGCTTTTGGAAAAAGTTGAAGCTGTTAGGGAAGCTGCGGAACATTATGAAAATGTAAGCTTCGCAATCGGATATTGCTATGATGAAAATAAGCATAATGTAAAAGAAGCTCTCAGAATTGCAGATGAGAGAATGTACGAAGATAAAAAGAAGTATTACGAAATGCATCCTGAAAAAAAGAAAAGATAATACTTTGTTATAAATTGTACGGTAAGCTATGTCGAAGGTGGCTGCTTATCCGGTAATTAAACGAGACTGAGTTATAGAAATGACTGAGTCTCGTTTTATATAGGTGGTATTTTTATGGGACAGACGGGCGAGGTAAAATAGGGATAAGCGGGTCAGAATTGCGGGAATATATGGCAGGTCTAAGTTATGGAAAAATAACCGGTCATACAGTATAATTTAACTAGTTGTATCTCGGTGACTGAGATTGTAGATTCAAGATATTAGATAGACTATCTTGAGATGTTCACACTATATGAAAGGATAAAAATATGGGCTTTTTAAAGTTATTTGGCGGTCATAAAGATAATTCTGATAATAACAAAAATGATACAGGTAGCCACAAAGAAGTTGATAATATGAATATTGATCCCGAGAAGATTGATGCATATAGAAATATTGTTAAGCTGATCGACGTGAATGGAGCGACTGCTGACAGACTGGAAAAATGCTTTGCGGATCCTAGGGTATATTATCATGAGTATCAGGAAAAATATGACGATAGATTCATTGGGGAAGATGACGATATTGATCTGATCGTCTGGATCGGAATGGTGGATGCATTTCAGGATAACGGTCTTCTGGAAGAAATGGATTGGAAGGTTGAGATTGATGAATTCATCGGTTGTGTAAGCAATATTTTGAATGATAAGCCCCTCACCATAAATGAGGACTGGTTCGATGAGGATGATGGAATTCCTGAGTGGGGCGAGATGCTGAACAGTAAATGGTCAGCTGCCGGTTATGTCCTTGCGGGTATCGACATAGATAGCGATAGCTACTGTATGTTTATTACTGATAAAGATTCATATAATAAATTGGTAACTGAGGCGCAGAAGGCCGGCCATAGGATTGCTTTGGCGGAGAATATGTGATCCGGGAATCATTTGCTTCCTTATATTTATAATAGAAAAAGTTTCTCTTGAAGAAATCATTTCTTCTATTATAATAAGTAAAATAATGTATGATATTAATGTGGACCGGAAGTGGATTTCTTCTATATATAAGTGAAGGAGAATGTGCTAAGTAATCGAAAGAGTTGTCAAATGTGATTAAATGTGTTTAAATATACTCAAAGGAGTATATTATTATGAATACATCACATATTACAAATTATAAACCAAAAGACTTTGCCGAATTGTTAGGTGTTTCAGTAAAAACGCTTCAACGATGGGACAGAGAAGGTACATTAAAGGCAAACCGAACTCCAACCGATAGACGTTATTACACTTATGATCAATATCTTCAGTTTAAAGGCGTAAATACAGAAAATGATACTCGTCAAACTGTTATTTATGCCAGAGTATCTACAAGAAACCAAAAGGATGATTTACAAAATCAAGTATCTTTTTTACGACAATTTTGTAATGCTAAAGGTATTATTGTAGACCAATGTATTGAAGATTATGGAAGTGGTTTAAATTACAACCGCAAGAAGTGGAATGAATTATTAGATGAAGTAATGGAACAAAAAATTAAAACTATCATAGTCACACATAAAGACAGATTTATCAGATTCGGCTATGATTGGTTTGAAAAATTCTGTATGAAGTTTAATACAACCATTGTGGTAGTAAACAATGAAGAACTATCACCACAAGAAGAACTTGTACAGGATATTGTTTCAATCCTTCATGTGTTCTCTTGCAGATTGTATGGGCTTCGTAAGTATAAAAAACAAATAGAAAGGGACGAGGAAATTGCTAAAGAGCTTCAAGACGGAAATCAATCCGTCAAAGGAACAGATAGTCAAAATCAATAAGACTATCGGAACTTGTAGATACATCTACAATTTCTATCTTGCTCATAACAAAGAACTTTATGATAAAGGTGAAAAGTTTATGAGTGGTAAGAGTTTTAGCGTTTGGCTGAATAATGAATATATTCCTAACAATCCTGATAAATTATGGATTAAGGAAGTAAGTTCTAAATCGGTAAAGAAATCTATCGAAGATGGATGTACTGCTTTTACAAGATTTTTCAAGCATCAAAGTGCCTATCCCAATTACAAGAAAAAGGATAAGTCGGATGTAAAAATGTATTTTGTAAAGAATAATCCAAAAGATTGTGCTTGTGAAAGACATAGGATTAACATTCCTACTCTTGGATGGGTAAAACTCAAAGAGAAAGGTTATATACCCACAACCAAAGATGGATGGAAAATTAAATGTGGTACGGTTTCTAAAAAGGCAGGCAAATATTTTGTATCTGTGCTTGTAGAAATTCCTGATACCAATATTGCTAATAACAGTAATGAAGGTATTGGTATTGATTTAGGATTGAAAGATTTAGCGATTGTTTCTAATGGTAAAACCTATAAGAACATCAATAAATCTGGCAAAGTAAAGAAACTTGAAAAACAACTACGCAGAGAGCAAAGAAGTCTATCTCGTAAGTATGGAAATTCACAGAAAGGAGAACCCACTCAAAGAGCGAATGTACAAAAACAAAAGCTCAAGGTACAAAAACTTCATCATAAATTGGACAATATCCGCACTGATTACATCAACAAAACAATAGCAGAGATAGTGAAAACCAAACCGTCTTATATAACTATTGAAGATTTGAATGTATCTGGGATGATGAGGAACAGGCATCTATCAAAAGCTGTTGCAGCACAGAAATTTTATGAATTTAGAAATAAACTTAAAGTAAAGTGCGATGATAACGGCATTGAACTTAGGATTGTAGACAGATGGTATCCATCTTCAAAACTATGTCATTGTTGTGGCTCTATCAAAAAAGATTTAAAACTTTCAGATAGAATCTATAAATGCAGTTGTGGCTATGTGGAAGATAGAGATTTCAATGCCAGTCTTAATCTAAGAGACGCTATAACTTACGAAGTTGCATAATCAAGCAATCGTAAGTATGTACCGTGGGCTTACACGGGAATTAACGACTGTGGAGTGTACAAGAACTTGTGAGTAGATATGATTTCAATCAATCAAAAGCATACACGATGAAACAGTAAGTAATGTTCGCGAGAACTTACAACATCTCAATGTGAGTATATTTAATCACATTTTGAGTGGCAGAGATTGACAGATGGGAATTTATGATGGGATGGAGAAACTCGAGAGGCTCCGTAAGACGGCGAGTGCCGGAGTTGTGCTGATATGTATCGGCCTGGTTGGATTTATTTATCTTGTACTGCTCTATAAAACAACCATGTTGCCGTTTATCGGAATAGGGCTGATAGTTGCCGGTGTTTTCTGCATCAAAGGTAAAAATGAACAATACAGAAAAATCTACAAAGAAGTGATCGTTGAAAAACCTCTTAGAGATAATTTCAGTGATGTCTACTATGCGTGGAGAAATGGTTTCACTTTGAATGAAGTAAATAACTTTATGCTTCTTAAGCATGGAGAGGTTGTTACTTCCGAAGATTACCTGAGAGCAAAATATAAAGGCGTTCCATTTGAGATGGCGGATGTATGGCTCAAGGACAGGGTATCGCAGAATAATACGTCAAGAGATGGTACGATATTTCTGGGAAGAATCATAGTATTCGAACTTAGTAATAAGGATGTAATCTCAACGAGAGTTTATTCCAGACATTTTTACGGAAGAAGGAAAGATTACTGCACGGCAGATTCAAAGGTTGAAATGGAAAGTATCGACTTCAACGAGACATTTGATACTTTCAGTGCAAGTCCGCATAATGCATTTTATCTTTTGACTCCTCAGTTCATGGAAAGACTTATATGTCTTTCAACTGATCACGATGATATCGCGATGCATGTATTTGGAAATAAAGTTATCTTTGCTTATAGATCAAGAATGAAAAATGTTATAAAAAAATTATTAAAAAACACTTGCATTATAAAATTGCATGATATATAATGATTTTCGCTGTGACATGATAGCAAAGAAACGGAGATTGCTGCGAATGAGCAGGTAACTTCGTGGAGCGAATGTCAAGTTCAAAGAAACTGGCGACAAGTCACTGTACGAAAATCATCTGGTAAAGAGATCAGAAATGACGTGTTTGATTCCTATTTTAGGTAGGACACACACGGGTTAGTTGTACAGTCACCGCTTGTTCAAAGAAAAGTAGAATTAGGAGGCGGCTTTTTTTTATGGCAAATCAAGTAATGAGAATTACGCTTAAGGCGTACGATCACAAGCTGATCGATCAGGCAGCAAAGGAAATCATTGAGGCAGTTAAGGGTACAGGTGCTAAGGTTTCAGGACCAGTTCCAATGCCAACAAAGGTTGAGAAGGTAACAATCCTTCGTGCAGTTCATAAGTATAAGGACTCTAGAGAGCAGTTCGAACAGAGAACTCACAAGAGACTTATCGATATCATCACACCAAACAACAAGACAATCGATGTTCTTCGTAAGATGGATATTTCAGCTGGTGTTTATATCGATATGAAGATGAAGTAAGATTTCTTACTCATTAAAAAGATTCTTACAGGATTCTGATTCTAATATGAAGAAGAAACTGCAAAAGAATAAATACCGGCAACACTCACGAGCCGGTAAGTAAAGAATGTGCAGTTCCGAAATTTCATAACTTATACGAGTTGCGGTTATAAGATAAGAAACGACGGAATGATGCAGATTTAGTATGATTGCCCAGTGCAATCCGCTGTAAATTGTTTTAGGAGGAAAAAACAAAATGAAGAAAGCTATTTTAGCAGAGAAAGTCGGAATGACTCAGATCTTCGGTGAGAATGGTGTTCTCACACCTGTTACAGTTCTTAAGGCTGGTCCATGTACTGTAACACAGGTTAAGACAGTAGAAAATGATGGCTACGAAGCAGTTCAGGTTGGCTTCGGCGAGAAGAAGGAAAAGGTCGTAACTAAAGATGGTTCCGGCAAGAAAGTAATCAGAAATGCACACGGTGCTACTAAGGCAGAAGTTGGTCATGTTAAGAAGGCCGGCACAACACCTAAGCAGTTTATTAAAGAGTTCAGGTTCGATAACGTGGCTGATTACACAGTTGGCGAGAGCACAATCACAGTTGACATCTTCGCTGAAGGCGACAAGGTTGATGTAACAGCTAGATCAAAGGGTAAAGGATATGCCGGTGGTCTTAAGAGACACGGACTTAAGTCAGGTCCTTCAGGACATGGTTCAAAGTATCATCGTCATGCCGGTTCTAATGGTTCAGCAACTACTCCAGGTCGTGTTATGAAGGGCAAGAAGATGCCTGGACACATGGGATGCGAGCAGGTTACAGTTCAGAATCTTGAGATTGTTAAGGTTGATGCTGAAAACAGCGTAATCTTAGTAAAGGGATCTGTTCCGGGACCTAAGAAGTCATTAGTTGTAATAAAAGAAACCGTAAAGGGTAATTAATTAGGACTTTATGGAAGGAGGAACATTAGATGGCAACAGTAGCTGTATATAACATCGAAGGAAAAGAAGTTGGCACAGTTGAGCTTAACGACAACATCTACGGTGTTGAAATAAATGAAAATTTAGTACACAAGGCTGTAGTAACATATCTTGCTAACGGTCGTCAGGGAACACAGAGTGCAAAAACTCGTTCAGAGGTTTCAGGTGGCGGAAGAAAGCCTTGGAGACAGAAGGGTACAGGCCACGCTAGACAGGGTTCTACAAGATCCCCACAGTGGACAGGTGGTGGTGTAGTATTTGCACCAAAGCCAAGAGATTACTCAGTAAAGATGAACAAGAGAGAGAAGCAGATCGCTCTTTTCTCAGCTCTTTCATCAAAGGTTCAGGATTCTAAGTTCATCGTTGTTGATGATCTTACACTTGACGAAGTAAAGACAGCAAAGTTTGTTGAGGTTCTTAAGAATCTTAAGGCAAACAAGGCTCTCGTAGTAACAAAGGATAAGAATGAGAATGTAATCCTCTCATCAAGAAACATCCCTAATGTTGATACTATCATGAGCAGTACTATAAACGTATACGACATCCTTAAGCATGATTCACTTGTAATTACTAAGGATGCAGCACTCGCAATCGAGGAGGTGTACGCATAATGGCAAACTTAAAGTATTATGACATTATCAAGAAGCCGGTCGTTACAGAAAAGAGTATGAACGCAATGGCTGAAAAGAAATATACATTCATAGTTCATCCGGAAGCTAACAAGGCTCAGATCAAGGAAGCAGTTGAAAAGATGTTCGACGGCGCTAAGGTTGAGAGAGTTAACACTGCTAATTTCGATGGCAAGGTTAAGAGACGTGGAGCTACAGTAGGAAGAACAGCTAAGTTTAAGAAGGCTTATGTACAGCTTACAGCTGACAGCGCAGATATCGAACTTTTCGAAGGTCTGTAAGATATAGCCTAAACAAAAGATTATTGGTCGGATGACAGAATAAAAGATATATACCGACCAGAGAAACGAATTAGCATTCGAAAGGAGAAACTAGAAATGGGAATTAAAACATATAGCCCATATACACCTTCAAGAAGAAATATGACAGGCCTTGATTTTGATGTTATCACAACATCAACACCTGAGAAGTCACTTCTTTCATCAAAGAAGAAGACAGCAGGACGTAACAATCAGGGTAAGATCACAGTTCGTCATCACGGTGGTGGAAGCAGACAGAAATACAGAATTATAGATTTTAAGAGAAATAAAGATAACATCCCTGCAACAGTTAAGACTATTGAGTACGATCCAAACAGAACAGCAAACATCGCACTTATAGCTTATGCAGATGGTACAAAGTCATACATCCTTGCTCCTAACGGACTGAAGGTTGGAGACGTTCTTATGAACGGTCCACAGGCTGAAGTAAGAATCGGAAACACACTTCCACTTTCAGCAATTCCTGTAGGTACAGAAGTTCATAACGTAGAGCTTGTTCCTGGTAAGGGCGGACAGCTTGTTCGTGCAGCAGGTAACACAGCACAGCTTATGGCTAAAGAAGGAAAGTATGCAACACTTCGTCTTCCATCAGGCGAAATGAGAATGGTTCCAATTGAAGCACGTGCTACAATCGGTACTGTTGGAAATATTGAGCATGGCCTTGTAAATATCGGTAAGGCAGGACGTAAGCGTCACATGGGTATCAGACCTACAGTTAGAGGTTCCGTAATGAACCCTAATGACCATCCACACGGTGGTGGTGAAGGTAGAGCACCAATCGGACGTCCAGGTCCATCTACTCCTTGGGGCAAGCCTGCACTTGGTCTTAAGACAAGGAAGAAGAATAAGCTCTCTAACAAGTACATTGTAAGAACTAGAAGCGGTAAAAACGTTAAGTAATTAAGGAGGAAAGTTCATGGCACGTTCACTTAAAAAAGGACCTTTCGCAGATGAAAGCTTATTAAAGAAGATTGATGCGCTCAATGCTAAGAACGATCATGAGGTTGTTAAGACTTGGTCACGTCGTTCAACAATCTTCCCTTCATTTGTAGGTCATACAATTGCAGTATATGATGGTAGAAAGCATGTTCCAGTATATGTTACAGAAGATATGGTAGGACACAAACTCGGTGAGTTCGTTCTTACAAGAACATATAAGGGACACGGCAAAGATGAGAAGAAGAGGTAAGGAGGAGAATCTTAAATGGCTAAAGGACATAGATCTCAGATAGCTAGACTGAGAAATGAGAATAAAGATACAAGACCATCAGCTAAGGTTTCTTACGCTAGAGTGTCTGTTACAAAGGCTTGCTTTGTACTTGATGCTATCAGAGGTAAGGATGTAACAACAGCTCTTGGTATCCTTGCTTACAACAATAGATATGCTTCCAGTGTAATTTATAAATTACTTAAGTCTGCAGTAGCAAATGCTGAGAACAACAACGGACTGAAGGCAGATGACCTTTATGTTGCTGAGTGTTTTGCTAACAAGGGACCTACGATGAAGAGAATTCATCCTAGAGCACAGGGCAGAGCTTACAGAATTGAGAAGAGAACAAGCCACATTACAGTTGTGCTTGATGAAAAGAAGTAAGGAGGCAGACAATGGGACAGAAAGTTAATCCACACGGTTTAAGAGTCGGTGTAATTAAAGATTGGAATTCTAAGTGGTATGCTGATACAAAGAACGGTGAGTTTGCCAACAACCTTGTAGAGGACCACAAGATCAGAGAGTTCCTTAAGAAGAAGCTTTACGATTCAAATGTTTCTAAGATCGATATCGAGAGAACAAGAGATAGAGTTAAAGTTAGTGTATATACAGCTAAACCTGGTGTTGTAATCGGTAAGGGTGGTGCTGGTATCGAGAAGATTAAGGCTGAAGTTCAGAAGCTTACAGCTAAGAAGCTTATAATCGACATCAAAGAGATTAAGAAGCCTGATCTTGATGCACAGCTTGTAGCTGAGAATATCGCTCAGCAGCTTGAGAATCGTATTTCTTTCAGAAGAGCTATGAAGTCTTGCATGGGTAGAACAATGAAGGCAGGAGCTCTTGGTATCAAGGCTGCATGTTCAGGACGTCTCGGTGGTGCTGATATGGCTAGAACAGAGTTCTACAGCGAAGGAACAATTCCTCTTCAGACACTTCGTGCAGACATCGATTATGGATTTGCTGAAGCAGATACAACATACGGTAAAGTTGGTGTTAAGACATGGATTTACCATGGTGAAGTACTTCCTACTAAGGGAAACAAGGAAGGGAGCGATAAATAATTATGTTAATGCCTAAGAGAGTTAAACATCGTAAGCAGTTCAGAGGAACCATGGCTGGAAAGGCTATGAGAGGCAACCGCATCACTGATGGTGAATTCGGTATCGTAGCAACAGAGCCAGCATGGATCAAGTCTAATCAGATAGAGGCAGCCAGAGTTGCCATTAACCGTTACCTTAAGCGTCAGGGAAAAGTTTGGATCAAGATTTTCCCAGATAAGCCGGTAACAGCTAAGCCAGCTGAAACTCGAATGGGTTCAGGTAAAGGCGCTCTTGAGTATTGGGTAGCAGTAGTTAAGCCGGGAAGAGTTCTCTTCGAAGTTGCAGGTGTTCCTGAAGCTACAGCAAGAGAAGCACTTCGTCTCGCTACACACAAGCTTCCAATCAAGTGTAAGATCGTTTCTAAAGCAGATTTAGAAGGAGGTAGCAGCAGTGAAAACTAAGGAATTTATGAAAGAATTAAATGCAAAGTCAGTTAATGAACTTGCAACAGATCTTGAGGCTGCTAAGAAGGAACTTTTCAATCTTAAGTTCCAGAACGCTACTAACCAGCTTGAGAACACAGGTAGAATTAAAGAAGTTAGAAAAAATATTGCCAGAATAGAGACAGTTATTGCCGCTAAGGCTAGAGCATAATTATCGAAAGGAGAAAAGACAAAGTGGAAAGAAATCTTAGAAAAACACGTGTAGGAATAGTTACAAGTGACAAGATGGACAAGACAATCGTAGTCTCAATCATCGATAATGTTAAGCATCCTCTCTACGGAAAGATTGTAAAGAGAACATACAAGCTTAAGGCTCATGACGAAAATAACGAATGCAAAATTGGTGATAGAGTAAAGGTAATGGAGACAAGACCTCTCTCTAAGGATAAGAGATGGAGACTTGTTGAAATCGTTGAAAAGGCTAAATAAGGAGGCAAAGAAATGGTACAGCAGGAAACAAGACTTAGAGTTGCTGACAACACAGGCGCAAAAGAGCTTCTTTGCATCAGAGTTTTAGGCGGTTCTACAAGAAGATATGCAAACATTGGTGACATCATTGTTGCTTCTGTTAAAGACGCAACACCGGGCGGCGTTGTTAAAAAAGGTGACGTTGTTAAAGCGGTAGTTGTACGTACAAAGAAGGGTGCACGTCGTAAGGACGGTTCATACATCAAGTTTGATGAGAACGCAGCAGTTATTATCAAAGACGATCTGAACCCAAAGGGAACACGTATATTTGGACCAGTTGCAAGAGAGCTTCGTGATAAGAAGTTTATGAAGATCATCTCTCTCGCACCGGAAGTTCTGTAGGAGGTGTACTGTGGCAACAAGTAAGATTAAGAAGGATGACCTTGTTAAGGTTATTGCCGGAAAAGATAAAGGTAAAGAAGGAAAAGTTTTATCTGTTGACGTTAAGAACGGTAAAGTTCTCGTAGAAGGCGTAAACAAAGTATTTAAGCACAGCAAGCCAACAGCTGCAAATGCAGCAGGTGGAATCATCGAGAAGGAAGCTCCTATCGATATTTCAAATGTTATGTACCTTTACAAAGGTAAGACAGTAAGAGTTGGTTTCCAGGGCGAGAAGAAAGATAAGAAGAGAGTAGCTAAGGTCAATGGTAAGACTGAGGTTATTGATTAATCGTAGGAAGGAGGCTTAATACTTTGAGCAGATTAAGAGACTTATACAATAGCGAGATTAAAGACGCTATGGTTAATAAATTTGGTTATAAGAACGTAATGCAGATTCCAAAGCTTGATAAGATTGTTATCAATATGGGCGTTGGTGAAGCAAGAGAAAATGCAAAGGTACTTGACAGCGCTGTTAAGGATCTTGAGACAATCACAGGTCAGAAAGCAGTCGTTACACGTGCTAAAAAGTCAGTTGCTAACTTCAAGCTTAGAGAGGGTATGCCTATCGGATGTAAGGTTACTCTTCGTGGCGAGAGAATGTATGAGTTTGCTGACAGACTTGTAAATCTTGCACTTCCTCGTGTTCGTGACTTCAGAGGTGTAAATCCTGATGCATTTGATGGTAGAGGTAACTATGCACTTGGTATCAAGGAGCAGATTATCTTCCCTGAAATCGAATACGATAAGGTTGACAAGGTAAGAGGAATGGATATTATTTTCGTCACTACAGCAAAGACAGATGAAGAGGCACGTGAATTACTCAGACTCTTCGGTATGCCATACAGCAGGTAAGGAGGAGTAAACATGGCTAAGACTGCAATGAAAGTAAAGCAGCAGAGAAAGCAGAAATTCTCTACCAGAGAGTACACTCGCTGCAAGATTTGTGGAAGACCACATTCTGTTTTAAGAAAATACGGAATCTGCAGAGTCTGCTTCCGTGAGTTAGCATATAAGGGCGAGATACCAGGCGTTAGAAAGAGTTCTTGGTAAGATTATTTAAGGAGGCAAAAGAAATGTCAATAAGCGATCCAATTGCAGATATGCTTACAAGAATACGTAATGCAAATACTGCGAAGCATGATACAGTAGATATACCTGCATCTAAGATGAAGCAGGCGATTGCTGATATTCTTCTCAAAGAAGGATATGTACAGGCAGTTGACGTTGTAACCGAAAATGACCGTGCTACTATCAGAATAACACTTAAGTATGGTAGCGATAAGAACGAAAAGGTTATAAAGGGTCTTAGAAGAATCTCTAAACCTGGTCTTCGAGTTTATTCAGACGCAGCAAACCTTCCAAAGGTTCTTGGCGGACTTGGAACAGCAATCATTTCAACAAACAAGGGTGTACTTACAGATAAGGAAGCAAGAAAAGAGAACGTTGGTGGCGAAGTTCTTGCATTCATTTGGTAATTATACTGAAATATAATAATATAACGACGGTCAGTTTCTGACCGTCAAGATGAAAATATTAGGAGGTAAAGGCAATGTCACGTATCGGAAGAATGCCTATCGCTATTCCAGCTGGTGTAACAGTTGACATAGCAGAAAATAACAAGGTGACAGTAAAGGGACCTAAGGGAACCCTTGAGAGAGTACTCCCATCTGAGATGGAAATCACAGTTGAAGGAGCTGAGATTCTTGTAAAGAGACCTAATGATCTTAAGAGAAATAAGGCATTACACGGACTCACAAGAACACTTATCAATAACATGGTGGTTGGTGTAACAGATGGTTATACTAAGACACTTGAAGTAAATGGTGTTGGTTATAGAGCTCAGAAGCAGGGAAAGAAGCTTGTTCTTTCACTTGGATATTCACATCCTGTTGAGATCGAAGACCCAGAAGGACTTACAACTACAGTTGAAGATAATAAGATCAAGGTTAGTGGTATTGACAAGGAAAAAGTTGGTCAGTATGCAGCAGAGATCAGATCTACACGTGCTCCTGAACCTTATAAGGGCAAGGGTATCAAGTATGATTATGAAGTTATCAGACGTAAGGTTGGTAAGACTGGTAAGAAATAATTAAAGGAGTGAATAAGAGATGATTAATAAGGAATCAAGAGAAGTTATCCGTGAAAAGAAACATTTAAAGATTCGTAACCGTTTTAGCGGAACAACTGAAAGACCAAGACTTGCTGTTTACAGAAGTAATAATCACATCTACGCTCAGATTATTGATGATACAGTTGGTAAGACCTTAGTAGCCGCTTCAACACTTGAGAAGAGTGCAAAAGACGCAGTTGAGAAGACAAATGATGTTGCTGCAGCATCTTACATTGGTAAGACAATAGCTGAGAAGGCAGTAGCTGCTGGAATCAAGCAGGTTGTTTTCGACAGAGGCGGATTTATATATCAGGGAAAGATTAAGGCTTTAGCAGATGCAGCAAGAGAAGCTGGTCTTGAATTCTAATGAAGGAGGAAAATTGTCACATGAAGCGTACATTAATCGATCCAAGTTCATTAGAACTTGAAGACAGTGTAGTAACAATCAAGAGAGTTACCAAGACTGTTAAGGGTGGACGTAATATGAGATTCTCAGCACTTGTTGTTGTTGGAGATCGTAAGGGCCACGTTGGTGTTGGTATCGGTAAGGCTGTAGAAATTCCTGAAGCTATCCGCAAGGGTAAGGAAGATGCTATGAAGAACCTTATCGAAGCTCCTATAAATGAAAATGGAAGTATTCCTTACGGATATACAGGAGAGTTCGGAAGCTCAAGAGTTCTCCTTAAGACAGCTCCAGAAGGTACAGGTATCATCGCAGGTGGTCCTGCACGTCGTGTACTCGAGCTTGCCGGATATAAGAACATCCGTACAAAGTCACTTGGATCAAACAACAAGCGTAACGTAGTTCTTGCTACAATCGCTGGTCTTTCTGAGATCCAGAGCCCAGAGGATATCGCTAGACTTCGTGGTAAGTCAGTTGATGAGATCCTTAACTAGGAGGTAAGAGAGAAATGGCAGATACAATTAAGGTAACACTTGTAAAGTCACCTATTGGAGCAATTCCAAAGCATAGAAAAACTGTTGCAGCTCTTGGACTTTCTAAGATGCACAAGACAGTAGAGCTTCCTAACAATGATGCAACAAAGGGCATGATCGCTCAGGTAAGTCATTTAGTTAAGGTTGAGGAAGCATAGTCGAAAGGGAGGTTCACATTTCATGGATTTATCAACATTAAAGCCAGCTGAAGGATCAGTAACAAGAGATGACTTCAGACGTGGTCGTGGACATGGTTCAGGTAATGGCAAGACTGCAGGTAAAGGACATAAAGGACAGAAGGCTCGTTCAGGAGCTCCAAGACCTGGTTTCGAAGGTGGTCAGATGCCACTCTACAGACGTATTCCTAAGAGAGGTTTCAAGTGCAGAAACTCTAAGGAAATCGTTGCTATAAATGTAGACGTATTAAATAGATTTGAAGATGGTTCAGAAGTATCAGTTGCAACACTTATTGAAGCTGGTGTAGTAAAGAACCCAAGAGATGGTGTAAAGATTTTAGGAAATGGAGAGCTCACTAAGAAGCTTACTGTTAAAGTAAATGCAGTAAGTAAGGTAGCTGCTGAGAAGATTGAAGCACTCGGCGGAAAAGTCGAGGTGATGTAATATGTTTAAGACCCTGGCTAATGCTCTTAAAATCAAAGAGATAAGAAACGGGATACTTTTTACATTATTTATAATTATCATTATCAGATTTGGCTCACTTATTCCAGCGCCTTTCATCGATCAGGCGAAAGTTAATGCATTCTTCAAGAGAGATGAGTTCAATCTTATTAATGCATTTACCGGTGGATCTTTTACACAGATGACTCTATTTGCATTAGGAGTTACACCTTACATCACATCGTCAATTATTATGCAGCTTCTTACAATTGCAATTCCTGCTCTTGAAGAAATGCAGAAAGATGGCGACGATGGTCGTAAGAAAATGGCAGCTATTACAAGAGTTGTTTCTATTCTTCTTGCTGTTATCGAGAGTATCGGACTTACAATCGGTTTCAGCAGAGAAGGTTTCATCACAAAAGCAGGTTTCGCGCCTGTTTCTGTGATCATCATAACACTTACAGCAGGTAGTGCACTTGTTATGTGGCTTGGTGAAAGAATTTCTGAGAAGGGTGTTGGAAATGGTATTTCCATCGTACTTCTTGCAAATATCGTTGCCAGAATGCCTATAGATTTCAAGAACCTTTATGATATGTTCGTAAAGGGCAAGGACGTTGTTCATATGATTTACTCAATAGCTATTATCGCTGCAGTAATCATTTTAACAACAGTACTTGTTATCATACTTCAGGATGCTGAAAGAAGAATTCCTGTATCATATGCTCAGAAGATGCAGGGAAGAAGAATGGTTGGTGGTAAGAGTTCTTACATTCCACTTAAGGTTAACACCGGCGGTGTTATGCCAATCATCTTTGCATCAACACTTATTTCTGTTCCAACAATTATGCTTAACCTCTTCAATGTAAAGGTTAAGAGCACATTTTGGTCAAAGGTCCTTCACGGACTTCAGCAGGATAATTGGTTCAAGCCTGGATACGGATATGCATATATTGGACTTGTTATATATGTACTTCTTGTTATCTTCTTTGCTTATTTCTATACTTCAATCACATTTAATCCGATGGAAGTATCAAATAACCTTAAGAAGAGCGGCGGATTTATTCCGGGTATCAGACCTGGTAAGCCAACACAGGAATATCTTAACAGAGTACTGAACTACATTGTTATAATAGGTGTAATCGGACTTATAATTATTGCAATTATTCCAATCTTCTTCAGTGGAAGGTTTTCTGCAGACGTTTCATTCGGTGGTACATCACTTATCATCATAGTTGGTGTTATCATTGAAACAATTAAGCAGATCGAATCAAAGATGGTCGTAAGGAATTACAACGGATTCCTCAACGATTAGGATAGTCGTAATCGGCATTGATTTATAAGATAAAAGGGATTACAGGTCTAATAGACTTGTAATCCCTAAATCTTCTTAAAGTACTTGATTTTACTTTGAGAAACTGGTAGGCTATGATAACTGTTAAAATTTATTAGATTTGATAATAAGGAGAAGTTATATGAAGATTATAATGCTTGGAGCACCTGGTGCAGGAAAAGGAACACAGGCTAAGATGCTTGCAGAAAAGTACGGAATTCCACACATCTCTACAGGAGATATCTTTAGAGCGAATATTAAAGAAGGAACAGAACTTGGAAAGAAAGCTAAGGAATTTATGGATAAGGGACTTCTTGTTCCTGATGAACTCGTAATCGACCTTATCATGGATAGATTCAAAGCTGATGACTGCAAGAAGGGTTACATCCTTGACGGTTTCCCAAGAACAATCCCACAGGCTGAAGCACTTGATAAAGCACTTGCAGCTGTTGGAGAGAAGATGGATTATGCTATCAACGTAGAAGTTCCTGATGAGAACATCGTAAACAGAATGTCAGGAAGAAGAGCTTGTGTAGGATGCGGAGCTACTTATCATATTAAGTACAACCCAACAAAGGTTGAGGGAATCTGCGACGTATGCGGTAAGGAACTTATCCTTCGTGATGATGATAAGCCTGAAACGGTTCTTAACAGACTTAAGGTTTACCATGATCAGACACAGCCACTTATAGATTATTACGGAAAAACAGGAATCGTTAAAGAAGTTGACGGAACTGTTGATATGAATGATGTATTCAATGCTATAGTAAATATTATCGGTGAGTAATCCCGGTAATATTATTTATAGTAATATTTGTAAAAATATATTTGACAAAATACAAATTTTGATTATTATTATTTGATAGTGTTTACTCAGAGTATATTTGTGAAATAAGAGGAGAAAGTATATTTATGTCAAAAGTAGATGAGATCGAATGCGAAGGAGTAGTTATTGAAAAGCTTCCAAATGCTATGTTTCAGGTTGAGTTAGAGAATGGTCACCAGATTCTTGCACATATAAGTGGAAAGCTTAGAATGAATTATATCAAAATACTTCCTGGAGATAAGGTAACAGTAGTACTTTCTCCATATGATCTCTCTAAGGGAAGAATCACTTGGAGAGCAAAGTAATTTGTTTACAAAAAATGCATGATAAAAAAGTGCTTGCATTTTATTTTGTAAAATGCTAAACTATTAATTCGTAGCGGGCTTACTGCGCCCTTTTTGTAGTTATATCAATAAGGC
Organism: Eubacterium ruminantium; assembly: GCF_900167085.1. Taxonomy (GTDB): domain Bacteria; phylum Bacillota; class Clostridia; order Lachnospirales; family Lachnospiraceae; genus Eubacterium_Q; species Eubacterium_Q ruminantium. The sequence goes on along the minus strand of NZ_FUXA01000009.1, from coordinate 123,589 downwards.
ATGTAGGCTACATTGTGAAAGGAGAATATTTTAATGAAGGTTCGTGCATCAGTAAAACCGATTTGCGATAAATGCAAAGTCATTAAAAGAAAAGGCAGAATACTTATAATCTGCGAAAATCCAAAGCACAAGCAGCGTCAGGGCTAATCTACCTGATGTTATTGAAACAAGTTATAAAGAACGGTGTATAAAGGCTTTATAGCTTGCTTTTGTGCGTTCCGGAACTTTGTATAAAAGCATTGATTCTGGAGGAGATGAACTACCGTGTTCGTCATGCACGGCGGTTGCTGCCGAAATAGAGCAGCAATGTAACATAGAAGCGGCTGTAACATATCTTTAACGTCATTTTTCATCGGATAATCGGTGAATGGGATATGTTATAATTCTATATTATATATGGAGGATTTATTGTCCCGTATACATTTCACCTTCTGACTCCATACAGAAGTTACGCGGAGGATAAGTCGATAGACAACATTTAAAAGAATTTATGATTTTACGGAGGAAATAAGAAATATGGCTCGTATTTCAGGTGTAGATTTACCAAGAGAAAAACGTGTCGAGATTGGTCTTACTTATATCTATGGTATAGGTTTACCAACTTCAAAGAAAATTCTCGCTAAGACAGGCGTTAATCCTGACACAAGAGTTCGTGATCTTACAGACGAAGAAGTTAAGAAGCTTAGCGAAGAAATCAATGAATCTCTTACAGTTGAAGGTGATTTAAGAAGAGAAACAGCTCTTAACATTAAGCGTCTTCAGGAAATCGGTTGCTATCGTGGCATCCGTCACAGAAAGGGACTTCCAGTTCGTGGACAGAACACAAAGAACAATGCACGTACACGTAAGGGACCTAAGAAGACGGTTGCTAACAAGAAGAAGTAATTAAGTAGGAGGAAAGTTAAGTAATGGCTGGTAAAGTTACTAAAAAAGCTACTAAGAAGCGTAATAGAAAAGTAGTTGAGCATGGACAGGCTCACATTCAGTCTTCTTTCAATAATACAATAGTTACATTAACAGACGCTGAAGGAAATGCTCTTTCATGGGCAAGTGCAGGCGGACTTGGATTCAGAGGATCAAAGAAGTCTACACCTTATGCAGCTCAGATGGCAGCTGAGACAGCAGCAAAGGCTGCAGCTCCTTACGGCCTTAAGACTATTGATGTTATGGTTAAGGGACCAGGTTCAGGTAGAGAGGCAGCTATCAGAGCACTCGCTGCATGCGGTCTTGAAGTTTTAACAATCAAGGATGTTACTCCGGTACCACATAACGGATGTCGTCCACCAAAGAGAAGAAGAGTCTGATTGAGGAGGTACATATAAAATGGCAATTGATAGAACCCCGGTTCTTAAGAGATGCAGATCACTCAACATGGAGCCAATGTATCTCGGTGTTAATAAGAAATCTAAGAGAAAAGCAAAGAATGCTAACAGAAAGATAAGTGAGTACGGACTTCAGCTTCGTGAGAAGCAGAAGGCTAAGTTCATCTATGGTGTACAGGAGAAACCTTTCCGTAACCTTTTCGCTAAGGCTGAAAAGATGCAGGGAACAGCAGGTCCTAACCTGATGACACTCCTTGAGCTTCGTCTTGACAATGTTATCTTCCGTATGGGATTTGCTAGAACAAGAAGAGAAGCTAGACAGGTTGTAGATCATAAGCATGTACTCGTAAATGGTAAGTGTGTAAACATTCCTTCATACAGAGTAAACGCTGGTGATAAGATTGAAATCAGAGAGAAGAGCAAGTCTCTTCAGAGATTTAAGGATATCGTAGAAGCTAATGGCGGAATCGCAGTTCCAGCATGGCTTGAGTCAAATTCAGAAACACTTAGTGGTACAGTTGTAACAAAGCCTGAAAGAGAGCAGATCGACGTACCTGTTAACGAGACTCTTATCGTCGAGTTATATTCTAAGTAAGATAAATAAACGTTCACGCATATATATAACCGGATTTTATATCCGGTTAACTGCAAGGAACGGATACTCTTGCAGTAGACTTAAGTATAATTTCGAAGTAGAAGGAGGTTAACGCAGTGTTTGAATTTGAGAAGCCAAGAATTGAAATTGCAGAGCAGTCTGATGATGATAAGTTTGGAAGATTCGTAATTGAACCACTCGAAAGAGGATATGGTACAACACTTGGAAATTCGCTTAGAAGAATCATGCTTTCATCGCTTCCGGGTACAGCTGTAAGCTCAGTAAAGATCAAAGGTGTTCTTCATGAGTTTAGTTCTATTCCTGGAGTAAAGGAAGATGTTACAGAGATCATTCTTAACATCAAAGATCTTGTTATTAAGAATAATTCATCATCAAATGAACCTAAGACTGCATATATCGAGGCATCGGGAACAACAGTAGTTACTGCTGCAGATATCAAGGTTGATGGAGATCTTGAAATTCTTAACCCTGAACTTGTAATTGCAAATCTCAGCGGCCCAGAAGCTAGACTTGAGATGGAACTCATGATTACAAATGGTCGTGGTTATGTAAGTGCAGATAAGAACAAAGAACTTGATACAGCTATAGATACAATCGCTGTTGATTCTATTTATACACCTGTTGAGAGAGTTAATCTTACTGTTGAGGATACCCGTGTAGGTCAGATTACAGACTATGATAAGCTCACTCTTGATGTATTTACAAACGGATCACTTGCTCCTGATGAGGCTGTAAGCCTTGCTGCTAAGGTTTTAAGTGAGCACTTAAGCTTATTTATCGACCTTTCAGAGAATGCTAAGACAGCAAGCGTTATCGTTGAAACACCAACAGAAGAACCTGTAAGCAAGACAGATATGTCAATTGATGAACTTGAACTTTCTGTTCGTTCATACAACTGTCTTAAGAGAGCAGGTATTAATACAGTTAAGGAACTTTGCAAGAAGACACCTGAGGATATGATGAAAGTTCGTAACCTTGGACGTAAGTCACTTGAAGAAGTTCTCGCAAAGCTCAAAGAGCTTGGTTTTACTCTTAATGACGGAGTACCTGAAGAAGAGTAAGATTTATATCACCACTTAGGCCGAAGTCGCCCGGAATGATTTATTCATTCTGACGGAATTAGTAAGCATAGTGAAGACCCTGCCAAGGGTAAGGAGGAAAAAAATTATGGCAATGTATAGAAAACTCGGTAAGAAATCTGATCAGAGAAAGGCACTTCTTCGTAATCAGGTAACAATGCTTCTTAATCATGGAAAGATTAAGACAACAGATGCTAGAGCGAAGGAAGTTCGTCAGATAGCTGAGCACCTTATAAAGATGGCAATCAAGGAAAAGGATAACTTCGAAGAAGTTACTGTTAAGACTAAGGTTGCTAGAAAAGATAAAGATGGTAAGAGAGTAAAAGAAGTTGTTGACGGTAAGAAAGTTACTGTTTTCGATGAAGTTGATAAGAAGATCAAGAAGGACCTTCCATCAAGACTTCATGCAAGACGTGAAATGCTCAAAGTTCTTTATCCTGTAACAGAGGTTCCTACAAATGCAGCTGGTAAGAAAGCAGCTACAAAGAAGGTTGACCTTACAGAAAAGCTTTTCAACGAGTATGCTACAAAGTATGCAGGTCGTGAAGGTGGTTATACAAGAATCGTTAAGATCGGTATGAGAAAGGGCGACGGAGCTCTTGAAGTTATCTTAGAGTTAGTATAATCATATATATATAAGCAACTAAAAGCCACTGATACATTTGATCAGTGGCTTTTATGCTAAAAAGTGGAGTTAGGGTTACACATATGGAATGTATAGTTAAGATCAGAAATCTGAAAATTGAATATATCCCTGACAGTATAATATCGCTTGATATTGAACAGGGTGAAATAGTTGCACTTGTTGGGCCAAATGGTTCAGGAAAAAGTACTCTCGGAAGATATATAGCAGGACTTATAAAACCGGAAGCACCCGATCAGGTTGTTGTAAACGGGCTTGATACAAGCTTTGATGCAAACCTGCCAAGAGTTCATCGTAAGTGCGGAATAGTTCTTCAGAATCCTGATGATAACTATGTATTCGATATGGTAAGTTCAGATATTATGTTTGGACTTGAGAATTTAAATGTACCTGCGGATAAGGTATTAAAGAGATCCAGAAATGTAATGAAAAAGTATGGACTTCTTACTAAAGCCAGCAGAGATTTTTCAACCTTAAGCGGTGGTGAAAAACAGAGAGAGGCTGTGGCTGCCATAGTTGCAATGCAACCAAAGCTTCTTGTTCTTGATGAAGTATTCAGCATGCAGAGCGAGAAAGTCAGAGACAGAATGCTTTCATTTATTCTGGATAATGCAAGAAAGAAGAAACAGACTCTGGTTATCATTACCCAGGACAAGGCAGTAGCAAACTCATGCGACAGGATCATTTCTATGCAGAATGGTTGTATCCTTGATTCGAAAGATATGTCATTTGAAGCTGATGGAACGACTGTTTACAGCAATGCTATTGAAAAAAACATGGAAAATGATACAGATAATATTAATGAAACCGATGTGAAAACAGACATTTACAGGACCTTCAGAAGCAAGATTGTAGCATTTACAAGACATAAGAAGTCAAAGATTATTAATAAGCAGTTGAAACCTATAAAGATTGAAGAGAGAATCCTGAATACTGCAGGAGATGACGAAGAGGATGCATTTATCTCCGGAACAAAGAATCAGGATATCAGACTTGACAAAGTTGATTTCTCATATGGCGGAATGCAGGTTCTGTCAGATATAAGTTATTCATTTAAGAAGGGAAGACTTTATATCATAAAGGGACTTTCAGGTTCAGGTAAAAGTACTCTTTCAAGACTGTTAAATGGCCTTTTGCTTGTTAAAAAGGGCGGTGTTTATGTTGATGGATATATGCTTCCTGTAACTAAGAAAAGTATAACTCAGAGATTATTCGGACAGTCTGATAAGAAGACTTCCGCTACAATGATAAATGGCCTTCGAAGAAAGGTCGGATATGTATCACAGTTTTCGGATAAGCAGCTTTTTGCCGATACGGTTTTAAAAGATGTAATGTTTGGACCGAAGAATATGGGTTATGACAATGACAGCGCGGTTAAGACAGCCAAATATTCTCTTCAGTTAATGGGAGTTGATGAGACGATTTGGGATAAGTCTGTTACAAAGCTTTCCGGTGGAGAGAAGAAGAGAGTTGCAATAGCAGGCATATTGGCGATTCAGCCGGAATATCTTATACTTGACGAAGCCGATGCAGGTCTCGATGAATATGGTATCAAGGCACTTTCATCAGTTTGCAAGCATTATATCGAAACAGGAAAATGTGTGATCATTGTTGGACACTAATCACGAGAAATGAATTGGTAGTTAACACAGTGTCATTAATGGTGGTGCGGATGTTTAAAATACAAATCGAGTGTAAGCTGAATTAGTAATGATCATAGAGGTGTTAACAGTGCTGACTATGACAATGCTGAGTTGCATTCATAATGAGGGAAAAGAAATAAATGTATATATATGATGTAAAAAAGGGAAGATATGAGGATAGAAGCTCATTTATACATAGTCTTGATCCGAGAGTCAAGCTGTATTCGCTTATAGCAGATATTCTCATGTGTATATTTGCAAAGAATTTTCTGCTACTGATCATTCCATTTGTGATCTTATGCTTAAATATTTATTTGAGCCAGGTGAATGTCACCAGTTATTTGAGATCACTCAAGGGAATAACAATTATTCTTGTAATAGGATTTTTATTCAATCTTTTGATCGTTCCATTTAAAAGCGCATTACTGCTTTTGTTGAAATTATATATCATGGCATTTTTGTGTGTCATACTCGTGAAAACCACCACCACCAGAGACCTGCTTCGAGGCATGAAGAAAGGTTTTGGGATGAAGGAAGAAATGGCAATGTCTATGACGGTAGCGCTTATATTTCTTCCTGTACTTGGAAATGAAATGAATATGATCCGTGTGGCGCAGGCTGCAAGAGGTGCTGATATAACAGAAGGAAGTTTTGCGGCTAGAATTAAAAACAGTATTTCGATTATTATCCCGCTTTTCAGAAAGACGATAAATAAAGCCGAGAAGATGGCGGATGCTATGGATATCAGATGTTATGATTCCGCTGAGGCTCATACAGAGATTGATAAGCTTCAAATGGATAGCGCAGACAGAATTTATTTGATCATTATGATCGCATTTCTGATATTAATGACTGCAATGTTTATACTTTTATAGTACTTGGAGAATATATATGGGTAGATACATGCTTGTAGTGGCCTACGACGGCTCAGAATACTGCGGATGGCAGATACAGCCAAATGGACCTACAATCGAAGGAGAACTGAATAAAGCGCTCTCAGGGCTATTGAGGCAGAAGATAGAAGTCATCGGTGCCAGTCGTACGGATTCAGGCGTGCATTCGCTGGGAAATGTATGTGTCTTCGATGCGGAGACAAGAATACCTGCCGAGAAGATGGCTCTCGCCCTTAATCAGAGACTTCCTCAGGATATAAGGGTACGAAAGTCAATGGAAGTTCCGGATTCATTTCATCCAAGACATGCTGATACCGTAAAGACTTACGAATATAAGATCTATAATGATAAGATCGAGAATCCGTTATATAGATTATATTCAAAGTTCTGTTATTTGAATCTTGATATTGAAAAAATGAAGAAGGCCGCAGGATTCATAGTGGGCGAACATGATTTCAGTGCATTTTGCTCTGCGGGAAGCAGCGTAGTCGATAAAGTAAGAACCGTATATTCCTGTGATATTTTAGTTGATGAATTTCCGGGGGAGCCGGGAAGGCTTATAACTATACGTATTACGGGAAATGGATTCCTTTACAATATGGTGCGGATTATCGCCGGTACACTCATTGAAGTTGGAGGCGGAAGGACGGATCCTGAAACTGTGGGCGATATAATAGCTTCCAAGGACCGCTCGCTTGCCGGAGATACAGCTGAGGCAAGAGGACTTACTCTTGTAAATATAAAATACGTATAATCATTATTCATAATAAATATGTACGCAAAATGAAAATGTATGATAAATAAAAATGTATGACAAAAGAACATATGTGAAAATTTCAAACGCACATCGTGATATCAAATTGAAACATATAAAACATAAAAAAAGACTACTTTTTAGTAGTCTTTTTTTTGACTCCGACGATAAGGATTATAAGGAATATTACCGTTAGTAGAGCCATAAGTGATGTATAGAAAATTGAAGCTCCGAGGATCTCGTATTTTTTAACGACTTTATTTGAGAACAGAAGTGCTACGAGAGCGACGAGTACGTAACCGTACATCGTGTATTTCTGGCATCTTATAATTGTTATTACCGAACTGAGGAAGCCTGTCATACCAAGGAAGCCTGCACCGATCATAAGGATCATAAGAGAAGTCTTGAAAGGCTTCAGGTTAGAATTAAATACGACAGATAAAACAGGAATTCCTAAGAAGTAAGCTCCTACAAGGCAGACCAAAGTTAGTAAAATAAGTATAAATACCTGCTTCAAAGATTTTTTGACGAATTTGTCGATTCGGCCTTCATCCCAAAGTTTTGAGAGAGGATAAATCTGCGGCATGAAAATGAAATCATTCAGCATATATATTACATAGATTGGCTGTGTGATTATTCCGTAATATCCCTGTATGTCATTTGAAAGAGTTGAATCAATGGCATATTTTGGTGCGTTTGCGATATAAAATGCAAGGAATGTTCCGGCAAAAAGAGGGAAGCAATGCACAAGAAGTGCTGAAACTCTTTTCCATTTTGAGGTACTTACCGGAGTAGCATCTGTTACTGTATTATTGTCGATATTTTTTGATAATTTATCTGCAGTATTTTTTGCATGTTTCTCAGTAGTAACATTTTCAGTAGTAACATTTTCAGTAGCAACATTCTCAGCGGTCTCGCTTACAACTGCGACTGGTTTGGTGAGATGCTTTGTCCAGAGAGTAAATATAATAAATACAACGAACGTCGAAATGGTAGTTATGATCAGTGAAATAAGCTGGTCCTTTGTTATTATTATTGAAATTACGTATGCGATGATAAGGAGTGTCATACGAATAGTCATGCAGCGTCCGGCAACATCCAGTCGGTTGTTCTGCTGATATGCACCGTGATAAACGCTTTCGTAAGCATCGACAGCGTTGAATAAGAGCATCCATATCATTACATTCATTTTGTAAGAAGAATAATTTTTGGTTGCAGCTGCGTAGAAGATATATGCAGTTCCGAAAAGCAGCATTGCAAATACGGTAATAAGTCTGGTCAGATGATAATCTTTAAATGAATATTTACGCTTAACATCAGAGACTTGATAATTCCTCATGCCGTAGTGGCCCATTTTATAGAACAGGCTGGCATTTGTATATGCAATGTTGAAAATGCCTGCTGCAGCAAGTCCTACGGTTCTTTTCAGAACTATAAGCATTATTGTACTTTGAAATGCATGAAGCAGACAGCCCAACATATTCCATGTATAACTGTTTTTGCTTATATTTTTATCATAAAGTAAAAATGATCTAACCGGTTTCATTACATCACCTATATAATATGTTATTTGTTTTTCATGAAGTATCACTGTTTTGAACTACCGAAAATACAATTCGTTAAACAGTATTATTCATATCACTGCTTTTTGATTTTCCAGATATATAATCCGTTGACTATATCCACAAGTTCCTTCCTTGCATTAGGATAGTAGTACTTCTGGATAAAGCGGAGCTTAACATCAGAATAATAGTTATCTACGAGATATATATCGTCATTTACCAGGTTCTTGATCGGGCTATCCGGATCAAGACCGTGATCAATGAGAAGCTGCTTTTCAGCCGGATACTGCATGGTAACACTTCCGAAATGCATATAGTTCTCATTGAAAAATCCCATAGGAATGCGCTCCCATGGCTTATAATTGAAATACATTATCTGAATCGATGATGAAAAATCCATAACAAAATATTTATCATCGTTATTTTCTACATAGCGAAGAAAATCAGCATAAAGCTGTCTGTCATACACATTTGTATGATATTTCTTAACATTATAACTTCCTGATGAGATAAGAGAATCATAAATATTCTGCGAATATTCCTCATCGGTACGTTTTGATGCTGAATCAGGAATAAATGCAAATGCCTGGATCAGTAAAGCTGTTAAAGAAATATATTTGATAGCTTTTTTAAGCTGTTTTGGAACGTCTTTTACCTGATTTCCGCACAGCATTATGACGATTGCGCAGCTTATGAAAATAGTATATTCGACACGGTAAACAACACGTCCAACCCACGAGAAGTAAAGGAGTCCTGCGAGAGCAACAAGCATGGAAATGATATAATATGCAAAGCCTGAAGGACATAGTATTGTCATGATCACGAATATTATAAAGATTCCCCAGCATACTCTGTAGCGCATATAGTCCCTTGTTAAGAGATTTTCGCCCAGGTAGTTTACATTATGTGTAACTTTATCGCTGGCATTTTTGAGGATTTTATGAACATTCGAAAGAGTTGCATCATCATAGATATTTCTGTCCATGAAGCACCATGATCTGAACATAAGATAGTCTGTTTCATTCAATCCGATAGCTTCGAAATCCTCTTTGACACTATCATAACCCAGAAATGAAACATCGGTTATATCGGATCTGAGAGTGGCGTAATTACGGAAATTATCATAAGAAGCCTGTCTGCTCCATAATGCCTTATTGATATATTTTCCTGCGTAAGCAATGCCGATAAGGAAAAGGCAGGCAGCGAATCTGATGATTATTTTCTTAAGTTCCGAACTGAAAGATGATTTTTTGATACTGCTGATTGAGTAAAATATAAATAAAATGAATAAAAACGGAAGAGCAATAAAAATCGCCTGGAATCGTAAGAAAATGCCAAGTATTGCTATAAGAGAACCTAAAATAATATTTATGATCCGTCCCTTTTTCTGTTCGCTGAAAAGTCCCGAAATGAAAAGAACTCCGCCGGCTACAGCCGCAGCCACAGATGTCTTTGTGAACTGTGGAATGACATAGAGATCGGCTGAAAAATACGTCAGGAATATGAGATATAAATATGTGAAGATGCCCATGCCATAGCGCTTGATAAATACATAGGTTAATGCTGTTAAAGCAACAAATGAAAGACCTATGATAAATACAAAATACCAGCTGATTCCGGGAATCAGTGTATATAATATTTTGAGTGGATATCCGAGAAGAATATTTGAAAATAATAGATGGACATCGTAATATCCTATGGATTTTTGTGTATATGCGCCGGATATTACACTGTCAACTATATAATCGTCCGAAACTTCGTATTTGATATTGCAAAATACGAGAGCAAGGACGAGTATAATGAGATTTATAAGTATTGCCAAAGATGCAGGTGATTTCAGAAAATTAGTTATATGAAATTTATGAGTTTTACTTTTATCATTCATTGGTTTCATATTATCCTCTGGTTCTAAGGAAGGTATCTCTGGGCGGTCTCAAGATCGCCTGTATGGAATATGAAATAACCATGCCTTGAAGAACTGTCTGTAACTTCTGATGACAGATCATCATCAATTTCGAAAGCATCTATAAGCTCCGGATGTTCTGCACGGATCTTCTTAAGTGCTTCGGCATCATTTTCATCAAATATAAATCTAACTGCTGAGTAGTTATAATGATCTTTTGGTTCAAGTGAAGGTTTTTCTCCGAGAGCAACCTTTACTACAGCTTCAACGAAATCAATTCCTGTAGAAAGTTTAACAAGATCGCTTCCGATGAAATCACCGCCCATACGACCGCCGATTTCGATGATATTTACATTATGATCATCGTCAATCTTGAGTTCGCAGTGAGATGCTCCGTTTGTAAGCTGAAGAGCATCAAGAGCAGGAAATACAAGTTTTCTGATTTTGTCCATATCTATACCCGGAGCCGGTTCAATATGTCCGGTCTCGATATAGTTTGGTGAACCTGTTGTATATTTTCTTGTGACTGAAAGAAGAGTATGCTGTCCCTTAAATGAAATGCTTTCAACGCTGTATTCATTTCCTTCAGCAAATTCTTCAACAAGGGCAGCATTTTCAAATGACTGCTCTTTTGCGAGTTTGATCGCTTCAGATAATTCGGCATCACTGAAAACCTTTGTGATTCCGCGGCTTCCGGAGCGGTCTGTAGGTTTAACGATAAGCGGATATTTTCTCTTGTCGACAGGAACGTCGTCAATGCTGTCCGCAGGTATACTCATAGGTGAAGCAATATTATTAATTCTGAATGCTTCCCTCATTAAACGTTTATTGGTTGATAATTCAGTAGCTCTTATTGAATTTCCCGGAAGTCCGAGCTTTTCAGCTACATGATTAACAGCAACTGTTGCAAGGTCGGAACCGATGGTGCAAATACCATCAATGCCGATTTCTTTACATTTTTCAAGAATAGCGTCTGTTTCGCGGATGCTGATAGGGTAGAAGTAATCTGCAGTTGTTTCACCTATGTCTCCGCTTGCCCAGGCAAATACATGAGTTTCAAGACCCATCTCTTTAGCTTTAAGAATAAGTGGATTTTGAAAATGTGATGCACCGATAATTGCTAACTTTTTCATTTTGGTTCCTTTCAAGAGATGATCACTCTTTGTTCTCATTTTCGATATTATAAGTCTCGCGTATTATTGATTGTCCCGGACTGCTTTGTCCGACATAGATTCTTCCGACGTACTCACCGAGTATTCCGAGAAGTACCATGATAACACCGCCGATAAAAAGTATAGCGGCCATGATTGAACTATAACCGGCGAAGACAGATGGGTCGACTATCTTTCGGATTATAACATATAATCCGTAAAGAAGACCGATAAATGCGATAAATATTCCCATGAGTGACGCAAGTCGGAGTGGCTTAACGGAGAAGGCTGTAAAGCCGTTCATCCATATTCCAAGCGACTTCTTAAATGTATATCCTGATCTTCCCGCTGCTCTGTTTCTTTCTTCCATCGGAACCATTGCAATATTTCTGGTTACACTGAGGGAAATACCTTCCAGATAAGGGAAAGGCTGATTATACTGTGTCATTGCATCGCATACAAATCTCTTTCTGACGATGAAGTTACTGAATTTGAAATCCTTTGGCTTATCCAGAAGCCATACGGACATTTTATTATTTACGGCACTGCCGAACCTTTTAATAAGGCCCTCTTTCTTAACTTTGTACTGTGCCATTGCCATATCATAACCATTTTCAACCTGTTCAACAAGTTCGAAGACGTGGTCAACAGGACACTGACCGTCATCATCAACATTGCACACTAATGAGCCGGATACATATCTATATCCGGCTAAAACTGCTGCATGTTTACCTTTGTTTATTGAACAATCTATAACTTTGATTTTCTTATTGGTAGAAGCAAGATCTTTAAGAACAGAAATGACATTGTCAGGTGAACAGTCATTTACCGCGACAATCTCATAATCGTATTTATCCTGCTTTGAAACGGTATCAATGATCTCTTTTATAACATTTGAAACAGTTTTTTCACTCCTGTAACATGGTATGACAAAACTGATAAGATTTTCCTTTTTCATTTTAAAACATCCTTTAGTAAATGCTCTAGTTCATATTAAGGATCATGTTTTCACCATTGTCATCGATTACTTCGATAGTATTTTTGACTTTGGTTATTGCTTCGTCAAGTTTCTCCTTTGTGTCACTGTATAGATAGATCCTTGCCATAACCTGATTGAGAGTACCCTTACCGGTATTTACTGCGCCTTCCTTGATAAACTGAACGATATCAATTGTCTCAGGCATAGCCTTTATCTCATCAAGTCCATTTATTTTAGCAACTTTTCCTTCTTTTAGCAATACTACAAGAACAAATGCAGGTTTCTTAAATCTAGGGTTGTCATATTTTAAAAGATCCCATTTGCCGAACTTACCTGTGAGAGCGTAAGTAATATGCATTTCAACCTGGTCGATCTCATTCTGATTACGGATCTGCACATAGCCTGCGCCGCCTGTAAGACGAAGACCCATTTCGAAGAAGATCAGGCTGTCATTCTCAACGAATCCCTGAAGGAAGAATGTAGCATTCTTTAATCCAAGGTCGCTGACCATATTCTGAAGCTTGTCATGAACTTCAGAATAATATTTATCAATATATTTGGAAGGGAAGCTGTAGCCCACAGGCTGCGGAGCATATCCTTTCTGTTCATCATTAAGTGCTCTGTCTGCCATAGCTGAAAGGCTGAGGACGCCATCCTTAACGGTGAAATAAAGATATACATCATCACCGTAGATATATCTTTCCACAACTACTTCCTTGGCAGAAGAAAAGTCAAGAGCGTGCTCGATACAAGGTGCTATGTCCTTTGGCTCGTAGCATACAGAGATTCCTTTGCTGCTGTAGCTGTCAGCAGGTTTAATAATGATAGGGAAATTAATCTCTTCAGGTTTCTCAGTATATATTTCCTTTGGAATATCCTCAGCAACTCTTATACCGTGCTTACGGCACATTTCCTTGAATTTTCTTTTATTTATTGTATGCTCGATCTGGTCCGGTGTTGCATAAAACGGAAGTCCGAGTCTTTCACAGGCAAGACTGCATGGAAGAAGATTTACATCAACATAACCGGTGAAAATACCGTCTGCATGAACATCCTGTGCAAGCTTTACGATAGCATCAACATCTGTTGTACTTACATCATAAGCCTCATCTGCGATAGCCTTTGATGGTGATTTTTCAGCAGGATAATAATCAGTAACGATAGTATATACTCCGAGCTCGCGAGCTTTTTCGATAACGTGTCTCATAAGCGAATGTCCGCCCAGAAGTAACAGCCTTTTCCCTTTTAATTCTGACATTTTCATACCTCTTAAATGTTATTTTGTCTTTGCACCTTCAGGGGCGCAGAAATCACTATAAACTTTAGTTCCGTTTATAGATTTATATGCTCTTACTTTATAATAGTAAGTAGTCTTTGATTTGAGTGATTTGTTTGTAACAGTAGTTCTGTTATAAATACCGATCTTGGTCCAGGTTCCGCCTGTTTTCTTTGTTGACCTGTATAACTCATAATAAACAGCTCCGTTAACGGTCTTCCAGTTAAGCTGTATAGAAGAGGAGTTCACTCCTTCAGCAGAGATTATAACAGGTTTGGCAAATTTCAACAATCTGTTTACGTTGGTTGAATAACTGCCGTAATTAACTGTGTTATTTTCCTTGATCGCAGCCTGAACTTTGAAATAATATGTATTTCCTGTAACAAGATTCTTAAGTGCGCATGAGGTCTTGGTATATACTCCATGCTTTGTCCATGTAATCTGACCGGAAGAGTTCTTAAGTCCTTTATATACATGATAAGATGTTGCACCCGGAACGGAGTCCCATTTGATATTAACGGAATTATATGTTCCGCCTGTGATCTTAAGTCCTGTTACCTGAGGAACAGCTTTAGTCTTTGCACTTACAATACTGCTGTAATCGCTGTAGACTTTATTGCCGTTTACAGTTTTATATCCACGTACTTTATAATAAAATGTTTTGTTTGCAGTGAGATTAGAATTATTCGCCGTATTTGTCGAATATACACCAATCTTAGTCCAGTTTGTACTTGTCGCACTTGTTGCTCTATAGAGCTCATAATAAGCTGCGTCAGGAACAGCATTCCATTTGAGTGTGATCTTGCTGGTGGATTGAACAACTGCACTGAAGCCGGATGGCGTAGCAATTGTATATTTGTATCCTGTATCGGAAGAGTAATCGCCGTAATACTTTGTTCCGTCGATTTCTTTATAAGCACGGATCTTGAACCTGTAATCCGTTCCGAGAGCAAGGTTGTCAAATTTATATTCTGTATTGCTGACATGGTCTATAGAATTATAATAGCTTCCGTTGATAGATGCAAATACCTCATATCCATCTGCACCTTCAACAGGGGTCCAGCTTAAATCAATACTTCCGTTATTAAATGCAGAAGTTAAGTTCGCAGGCCTGGAAAATGGTATAAATACATCAATCGGCTGTCCCATAGGGCTGACCGATGAATCATTTTTCGCATATACTGTAAAATGATAAAGGTTGCCCTTTCCAAATGGCATATATATCGTAGTTTTAACTGTATTTCCTGAAGCAGGTTTTGCTACGATGGAAAGGTTGTCCGTCCATTTAGGTGAACCATTTCTCTTTGAGCTGACTGAGTAAGATGTTGCACCTGCTGTATTTTCCCATGTTAATTCCACATAGCTTGATGTCTTGGAAGAAACTCGTGGGACAGGAGCAGTAAGTACAGTTATTTCAGGCTGGTCCATGCTCCAGTCGCTGTAAAGATTTCCGAATACCGAACGTACTTTATATTTATATGTTTTGCCTGCCGCTACTGTGTCATCACTGAATTTATTTGTGTCAGTTGAAAATGAAACAGCATTTTCTTCAGGATTATTATCATCTGTGCAAATACGCTCTATCTCATACGAAGTTGCATTTTGAACATTACTCCATGACAGTTTTACACCTGAAGAAGTACGTTCAACTATAGGCGATGGCATTTGGAGATTGTTGATTGGTCTGAGACATTCAAACGAGTTACTTACCGCATAGGATTCTGCAGCGGTTGAATTGCCACATGTTATAACAAAGTTCTTAACAGGAACAGCTTTTCCTGTCGAAGAGCTTTCCACATAGCCAAGAGCTTCCGATCCTATGGTTGTTACTGAAGTTGGGATATAGACCGAAGTAAGTTTAGGGCAGCGGAAGAATGCATTTTCACCTATTTCCGTAAGTGAATCGGAAGGAAGTGAGATGCTTTCGAGTTCGCTGAGATTATTAAATGCATTGTTACCTATCTTCGTAATTCCGTCTCCGATAACAACGGATTTTACAGGAAGATCCTCCCAAGGTCTCTTGGTTCCTAAAGGATAATCTTTTATCTCTCCGGTTCCGGTTATTGTAAGTATACCGACACTGTTATATGACCATTTGATCGAATCATCATAGATATATTCCGGAGTGAAATCCGAATCATCTACTACGTGAGAATCGGAATAATCCTTTTCGGATATATCATAGTTGCTGAACATATCTACAAAAGTAGATGAGATTACGTGATCCTTGAAATTCTCTTCTCCACGGAGAAAATAAGAATAGTTAAATGGGTGGTTATAAACAGAGTCCCAAGTTGAATCAAGATAGTAGTAGCTTCCGTCCAATTTTACAATGTTCCAGCCGTGACCAAGATTTGTTCCTGTTGATTCATCATATACATCGCCTCGGATGAATCTTGCATCAACTCCTGCACGGAGAGCCATATTGTAAAAAAGGCTCGCATAACCCTGACAAACAGCAGTACCGTTTATGAGAGCCTGATACGCAGAACGGTATTTGAGTCTCTCGGTAGGTGTTTCGCCGGAGTTATTAAATGAATATCTGACATGTTGACAGATAAAATAATATATAGCCCTGACTTTTTCGTAGTCGGACATGCTTTCAAGAGGAAGAGAAGCCATATAATCATCAAGATACTTATCGAGCTCATCTTCCTCTTCTTTAGTTGTATAATATGTAAATCTGAAACGGTAATACTGTATTCCGTTTTTCCAATAAATATCATCAGCTTTTACACTGTATGTATTGTGAAGCCATCTCAGATAATCACCTTCATCAGGTACTCCGGTATGCTTAACGGCTTCGTCAAAAAGCTTACTTGGAAAACCGGAAACTCTGAAAGTGATGCCAAGAGTAATCACCTCATTACGATTCTTCATTTCCTGCCTTACATATGCGCCGGCATCTTCCAAAGAATCGTATACAGGAATTACTTCTTCCTCCTCAGCATCTCCCGGAGATGCTTTGTCTATATCATCATTATCCGTGTCACGATAAATGACATGTGAATTCCTCTTGTAATTTTGATCATTTCCGAATCTAAGTGAATTTAAAGAGGAGGAAAGTGGACTTAAAGCTAAGGCCGAGACCATAGCGATATATAAAAATCTATTTTGATTTTTCATGATCATCCCTCCTTACTTATCTATAAAATACTGTATATTGCGATAACACAAATTGAGAATTCTATAAAACAATAATAAGATCATTCTTTCCGACAAAATGATATCAGAATTGTTTCACTGATAAGAGGTTTCGGAGTTGGATATTATATATTTATGATAATTTATGATCTGACTATTAAAGAACCTTTTTGAGCTTCTCAGTAACAGTAAGTGCATCCTCTGTTGTCATATCTGCAAAAAGTGGAAGACGAAGAACTCTTTCTCCGTACTCTTCTGTAACAGGACATGACTTAGGATCATATCCGAGTTTGAGACCCATTGGTGCAGAATGTAAAGGAACATAGCAGATATAAAGATAAATGCCATCTTTCTTGAGTTCCTCAGCTACTCTTGTTCTTACTTCTGTTGAAGGAAGAATGATATTGAACATATGACCATTATGAGTAACATAATCAGGAACTGTCTGAAGATCAAGGCGTCCTTCTTCTTTAAGTGGAAGAAGAGCATCATGATATGTGTTCCAAACATTAAGTCTCTTCTGCATTATCTCATCGAATCTCTCCATCTGAGAATAAAGTAAAGCTGCAAGAATGTCAGAAGGAAGGAATGAAGAACCGATATCATGCCATGTATATTTATCAACCATTCCCTTAAGTAACTGACGACGGTTTGTTCCTTTCTCACGAAGGATTTCAGCTCTGTCAAGATAAGAAGTGTCATTTATAACGATAGCGCCGCCTTCGCCCATAACATAGTTCTTTGTTTCATGGAAACTGTAACATCCGAGCTCTGAAAGAGTTCCTGCTGAGCGGCCCTTATATGTAGATCCTACTGCCTGTGCAGAGTCTTCGATTACATGAAGATTATGTCTTTTTGCTATATCATTTATAACATCCATCTCACAAGGAACACCTGCATAATCAACAACATAAATAGCCTTTGTCTTATTTGTGATAAGATCTTCAATCTTTGTCTCATCGATATTCATTGTATCTCTTCTGATATCACAGAATACAGGTTTGCTTCCTCTAAGCATAAATGCGTTGACTGTAGAAGAAAATGTAAATGAAGGAACGATTACTTCATCACCTTCTTCAAGTTCTATAAGAAGTGAAGCCATCTCAAGAGCGGCTGTACCGGATGTTGTAAGAAGCATATTCTCAATTCCGAGAATGTCCTTGAATTTCTCATAAACCTTTGCGGTGTACTTACCGTCTCCGGAAAGAATGCTGTTCTTCATAGCGTCAACAACATGTTCGATCTCTCTATCAGTGATCGAAGCCTTATTAAATGGAATCATTTTTTTAATACCTCTCTATTTTTGTGATCTTTAAAATCTTCGGCATTTTCATCATCTTGTGCTTTTATATATGCCGTCTTTTTATAAGTATCTATATATAGTAATTTTAGCATATAATAGGTAGTGTGTCAAAATGTCAAAAGAGCTTTATTGTTATGGTTTTGCGTGATAAACTTGTAACAAATGAACAATTTTAGGGGTATGAAATATGGGGGAAAGTTTCCTTCGTACAACTGATCTTTCCGGAAAAAAGATTTATTCGGTTGTGACTCATGGAGGCAGCGGATTTGGAGACTCCATCAAGGATACAAAGAAATATACTTCAGCAGAAATGCGCTTAAATACGTAATTACAGAGCTTTTTTGTAATTGCGTATTTTTATAGCTGTTTATTAAGGAGAAATTAAGAAATCATTGACGTGAGGTTCATATTTTAATATAATAGAGACATAAAAATGTTCGGCAAAACAAGAGAAATCTTGCGACGCAAAGTTATATGACTTTCAGAGTTTTAGGCAGCAAGTTGCATTCGTATATCGCATCTGTCGTTGGATTTATTAACGGCATGATGCTGTTTTTTTTGTTTAAATTCAATGCATTAGTCTGATACATGAAAAAGTATAACGAACATACGGAGAAAAGGTTACCTGGGGCATTAATATTCAAAAACTTATAAGTGGGGGAAGTGATCAGCATGAAAAAAATAGTTAGAGCCGGAGCGTATCTGCTCGTATTCTTTATAATTCTTTTTACCGGAATACCGGTTCAGGCCGAAGAAGGCGGAGCATCATTTGAGTACAAACTAATAATAACCGATAAAGACGGGCGTGAGGTTCACAATCCTCGCAGTTTAAGTTCAGGTGATAAGATCAATGTGGAGATAGAATTGACAAGAACGGATGATAATTCTAATTCTTATGATTCTTACGGTATAGAGTTTCGTTTGTCGACACTCGGATTAGATTATAATAATGATGGTATTTCATTCCGTGAAGGAACTAAGATAACAAAACAGGTTTTCGATGATGGCGATTCAGTCGGTTTTGCTTATTATGATATGGAGCAGAAAGGTGAGGCTGTAGCAAATCCATCCGTAGTGGGGAAATGGACTTATACCGTTTCTGATCCGGAAATGATCAATATTTCCGTTCCTGTTGCCATCGTATTTCTTACTAATGATAATACTCCATACGAACCGGTCGGAAATGCAAAACTTATTCTTGATCCGAACGGTGGAGAGATAGTAGGAAAAGATGTCAGTGGTGATTATAAATCAGGAACCAAAGTTACACTTCCTGAGGTTAAGTATGGTGATAATAAGCTTGAAGGATGGAGCGATGGAATACGCCTTTATCAGCCGGGAGATGAATTTATAGTTACAGGTATCACCACATTAAAAGCCAAATGGGGCGAAGTGGAAAGAAGCAGACAGATTGATTTTGATCCGAACGGCGGTACAATTAAAGGAGAAAATCCAAGCGGAAAATATGCTGACGGTGAATCAATCACCATTCCGGAAGCGGAACGTAATAGCTATTCATTAAACTGCTGGGTATTGGGAGATAAAGAATTTAAACCGGGTGATACTTATATAGTCGACAACTCAGCTATATTTATAGCAAAATGGGATCTGCTTGAAGCAGCAGCAACCACTGAAGAAGTCGGGGGAGAAGATAAAACAGAGCCGGAGAAGTCGTCATTTCCTATTATCTGGATCGTAATACCTGCAGCTTTGGTTGCAGCAGGGCTTTGTACATTCCTGATTTTATGGAAAAGAAAGCTTGTCAAATACAGTCTTGTTGACGGTTCAATAGTTCTTTCGTATCGTGACGTCAGTGCTGACAGTAAGGTTACAGTCATCCTCTTTGACGAAGGTAAGAAGAATAAGCTTGGAATCAGTGATCTTGTAAAAGCCGGAGATAAGCTTACATTTATCAGCGGTACAGGCGCACTTGAAGGAATTAAAGAAGGTAAATATAAGGGACGACTTGATATACAGTGCGAAAATCCGAAGACCATTAAATATAAGGATGTACGCATAAAAGTGGAGTCAAAGAAATATAAGAAATAATGATAAAAAGGCGCTGTTCGTATGAATGGTGCCTTTTATTTAAATGAGATTACCGGATTAAATCCATAAATATAGGGCGGTAAAAACGTTTTTTACATTTGATTTACAAAGAAAATAAAGTATGATAAAGTTTATTATATTTATTTATATGATTATATTTTTTGGAGGAAATATATGAGCTTGAATGACAGGAATAGTAGCAAACTAAAGCAGCTATTGATATGCATTGTAGCGGTTTTTGCATTATTCTGGGGGCTTTCTAAAATATTTGTCATATTGCTGGTTTCACCTGACGATATTGCGTATCAGAAAATTCTTTCCGGAACTACAACCGGAACGCCGGATGGACATGCATATTTCTTAAGATACCCATTAGGACTTTTAATTTCATTATTATATAGAATTTATGATGGAATATCATGGTATCAGATATTTCTTATCGGATCGTTGGCAGTATCTGTTTTTCTTGTGCTTTCGAGAGTTATAATAGTGGCAAAAGAGAAAAAAGCAGGCTACTTTATACTTGCTTTAATTCTGGTTTCCATTCTTTATGCCGCAGATATTGTTCATCTTGAATGGACAGCAACAGCCGGTGTTATCGGAGGAACTGCTGTATTCAGATATGTTACAATTCCGCAAAAACTCAGTGTAAAAAAGAGCATACGTGAATACGGAATCTGTATACTTCTTTATGCATTTTGTTTCTGTTTAAGAAATACTGTTGCTTATATGATGGCACCGCTCATCGTTGTTTGCTGGCTTTATAAACTTTACAATATTAATAAGAATAAAAGTTTCAAAACAAATAAGATAAAGAAGTTCGCTTCAAATCCGGAAAACCGTAGAAATGTATATTTTATAGCAACTATGCTTCTTGTTGTTGTATGTATCATGGTTGTTCATAAAATAGGATACGGCAGCAAAGAATGGCAGGATTATAAATATTACAACAGAGACAGATCTACTCTTATGGATTACTACGGATATCCTGACTATGAGACATATAAGAATGTTTATGATCATTCGGGAATATCATATGAAGCATATCTTCTTATGAGTGAGGATTATAACCTTGTTATCCCTTGCGATGACTTTAAGGAAATGGACATCAAAGAAATCGCAAAAATATCTAAAAAAGAAGGATCTAAGGATTTTTTCTCGAGAATCGAAAAAGCAGGAACAGACCTTAAAGACATTATGTCGGGAAGTAAGTATTTATCCTACAATCTTCTGGCTGCTGTTATTTTATTCTTCTGCTTCATTAATTATAAGGAAATGGATTCAACAGATCTTCTCTATATGATCACCTGTGTCGGATGGGGAATGCTTATGGTATTCTACCTTTCATTTGCAGGAAGACTTCCTGACCGAGTTATTAAATGTATATATGACGGCGTGATAATGGTTCTTTTTGGAAATGCATTTAATTACTGGAGCGGCCACAGGAAAGACAGTGCCGGAAATGGTCAGAAGTTTGTAAGATGCATCGTTTTTATACTTGGAATCATGGCACTTGGAATTATCGGTAAAAATGCTCTGAAAGATATTAGAAATAAAAATGAAAGTGCGAACAGAAAGTCTCTTGCCTACGGAGAGGTTTTAAAATACTGTGCCGAGAACGAGGATAACATCTATCTGCGAGATTTTTACTCTTTCTCTCAAAGAGGTGAGCAGTTCATGGATGAAAGCTACAATGTAGGAAATTATCTTGGAAGCGGCGGATGGTCATATAACAGTCCGATATATAGAGATATGCTTAAGGGACTTGATTGTGAGAATTTTAACGAGGCTCTCATAACAAAGGATAATATATATTACATTGTTTTAAAGAATAGAAGTAATGCGGTAACAAGAAGACTCAATAGGTATTTTGTTCATGAGAATATGCCTGTAAGAGCAATACAGGAAGAAGAATTTGATACCGAATATGAGACTGTAAGTGTAATACATTTTGTTCCGGATGATAGTTTGGAGAAGTAATAAAATGAGTAATGCTTTAAACAAAAAATTGCTTAATCTTTATGTTTTTAAGGATCTGATCAAAAGGAAAAAGACGCTTAAACGTGCAGTGAAGGATCCGGCTTACTGGATCACGGCTCAGAATAAAGAGATAGCGGATTTTGTAAAATATATTTATAAGATACCTTTTTACAGAAAAAGATTTGATGAAGCCGGAATCGGACCGGATGATATTAAGACCGGTGAAGATTTCAAAAAGCTCCCTCCGCTTACAAAGGAAGAGTACAGGGCATGGCTTTTGGAAGAAACCAAAGATAAGAATGCATATAAAGATTGGATGCATAGACAGACAACAGGTTCATCCGGAACGCCCCTTGACCTTTATAGCCTTCCAACGGACAGAGCTGCGGAGATAGCAAATCTCTTTAGATGTGCTTTACTTCAGGACAAAGGTTATAATCCATTTACGGGACGAATTTTCAGTACAATGGTACCAAAGCCGAAGGCTAAGAAGAAGATTTCAATCGGACCGACCAATATCCAGAAAAGCAGTATTTCCGAGCCTGACGAACTGGTTGAAGCATACAATGATGCAAGACCTGATTTCTATTATGGAAATAAAACAGCTGTGCTTATGATTGCACAGTATGCATTAGAGCACAATATAAAGCTTCATACTCCGAAATGTGTAGGTTCTATTTCGGAGGCCCTTGATGACAATGCCCGAAGAATGATCAATAAGGCATATGGCCCGGGAAGACTTTTTGATATCTATGGATGTGCGGAAGTAGGTAATTTTGCGGTAGATAGAGCGTCTGAACCGGGAAAGCATCTTATATGGAATGATACCCATGTGGCAAATCTTTACAATAAGAAAGCAGTCGAAGGGCAGGATAATGCTTATACAGGTCAGCTTATGCTGACATCTCTTATACATAGGGGATTTCCTCTGGTGAATTATATTGTTGGAGACACAGTTGAGATCACTTACGAAGACGGTGTTCCTTATATAACACGTATACTCGGAAGAACCAATGATGTTATTAAAAATGCAGATGGTTCTTCATTCAAGTGGATGCATATAAATCGTATAATGTTCGGAATAACTGATATTACTCAGTTTAGAATTGTTCAAAAGACATATACAGATCTTACATTTGTTCTTGCATCCCAGGATATGAGTGATGAGAGGAAGGCTGAGATAGAAGATACAATAACAAAAAGAGCCCGAGAAATCTTCGGAGAAGATATGAATAAAAAGGCTAAAAATATTACTTTTGAATGGCATGACAGGATTCCTCCTGATCCTACAGGAAAGATAAGAATCCTTGTTTCAGAAGTAAAATAATATATTCGATAACTTTCGTTATTTTTTTGTTTTTTCCTATTGACTATGCTTCTTAATGCAATTACTATGAAGTAGTATAGTGCGTTGGTGAGCATCTATGCTGATGAAAAGCATCCGGTTCGGTGGGGGATGATATTTCATTATAAAAGTATTTAGGGAGGATTTAAGTAATGAAAAAAATCAAAAAAATGCTTGCGCTTCTTATGGTAGCATTTGCGATTGTAACTTTGGTTCCTTCAATTGGCGAGGGAAAGAAAGTACAGGCTGCATCATATGTTCAGACAGGTGCAACAAAGACATCCGTATCATTCAAATGGCCTGCACAGTCAGGTGCAACTCAGTATTACATTGGCTATGGTCTTGATTCAAGTTCAGCTGATAGGATGGCTAAGTCAAAATCTATCGCTGTTGGTAGCGGAACAACATCTTATACAATAAAAGGACTTGCAGCTGCAAAGAGATATTGGATTTCAATTTACTACAACAAGAATGGTTATGTATACTACGCAGCAGGTGGATATGGAAAAACATTATGTAACATTGTTTCATACATAAGAGTTTTTGATTACTCAATTTCCAGAACAAGTAATGATGCATCTTGCAAGTTCCAGTGGGCTGAGAAACCATACGTTGATGGATATGAGTATGAAGTAAAGTCAAATGGCGGAACTGTTATTGCTTCAAACAAGACAACATATTCAAATTCAGCATATGTAACTGGTCTTAAGAAAGATGTTCAGTATAAGATTAGAGTTAGAGCTTTCTATACAATTAACGGCAAGAGGGTATACAGTGGATGGTCAAACAGTTATTTCTTTGTTCCACAGCCACTTGTTACCAGCGCAGTAATTGATAGCAATGGTCGACTTACACTTAAGTGGAATAAGGTTAAGTCAGTTAATTCTTATGAAATCTATATTTCTACAACATATGGCGGAACAGTAGGTTATAAGAAGGTTGCAACTGTTAACGGAGCTGATAATACATCAAAGGTACTTACATCATTTGATGGTAAGAAGTTCAATGCAGCATCAAAAGATTATTATATACTCATTCGTGCTGTAAGAAAGACAAGCTCAACAACATACTACAGTGGAACACTTAACTCAACAATTATTTCACCTATTTTCAAGGACAGATAATATAAACTATATTGATCTATATTTAATAGGATGCTTCAAATAAAGAATATTGGCGATAAAGGGATGTGGTTTTGACTACATCCCTTTTAAATTTATCAGCAGGACATTTATGTATAATGTAAGAAGAATTACACGGGGTCTTATAAGAAGAACATTATGCATTTTCTAGGAAGAATATTATGCATTTTGTAAGAAAAATATTATGTGTTTTATGATATGAATTATATGTATTTTTATAAGGAATTTTTTGTAATTATGTGTTGACATGAAATACCAAATATACTATAATCTAACTCTGTGACAAGACGTGACGAGCTCTAACCATGCCCCGGAATAGAGGGTCATCGGATTGCCGAATAGGAATAGAATAGATTTTTAAGGAGGAACTTTCGATATGAAGAGCTTTGTTGCAAGCCCATCAACCATTGAGAGAAAGTGGTACGTAGTAGATGCCACTGGACATACATTAGGTCGTCTTACATCAGAGATTGCCAAGATACTTAGAGGAAAGAATAAGCCTACATACACACCAAGTATTGATACAGGTGATTATGTAATCGTTGTTAATGCTGAGAAGATTAAGGTTTCAGGTAATAAGCTTAATGATAAGATTTATTACAGCCACTCAGACCATGTAGGCGGACTTAAGTCTATAACACTTAAAGAGCTCCTTGCTAAGGATAGCACAGAAGTTATCAAGCATGCAGTTAAGGGAATGCTTCCTAAGGGACCTCTTGGAAGAAGCATGATGAATAAGCTTTTTGTTTATGCAGGTCCAGATCACAAGCAGCAGGCACAGAAGCCTGAAGCACTTGAGATTAAGTATTAATTAAGGAGGAAGACATTATGGCAAAGGCAGCTAAATTCTACGGTACAGGAAGAAGAAAGAGCAGTGTTGCACGTGTTTACCTTGTACCAGGTTCAGGAAAGATTACTGTTAATAAGAAATCACTTGATGATTATTTTGGATTAGAGACACTTAAAGTTATCGTTAAGCAGCCACTCGTTGCTACAGGTGCTGAATCAAAGTATGATGTACTTGTAAATGTATATGGTGGTGGTTTCACAGGTCAGGCTGGTGCTATCAGACATGGTATTGCAAGAGCACTTCTTACAGTTTCAGCTGATTTCAGACCAACACTTAAGGCAGCAGGATATCTCACAAGAGATCCTCGTATGAAAGAGAGAAAGAAGTATGGTCTCAAAGCAGCTCGTCGTGCTCCTCAGTTCTCAAAGAGATAATCGTTTCACAACGTATTACGTCTTTGGACAATCATATACGACTTATTACACCTCAGGACAATTGTCCTGGGGTTTTGTATTTCCAAAAACTTTATAGTTATTCGTTTTAAAACCAAATATAGCGAATAAAAATGTGGTTAAGGCGAATAAAAATTGACATAAGACGAAAAGAGGGATAGTATTATTATTGAAAGGAGAAGCCGCTATGAAATTTAATGAGGAAAAAAAGCAGTCTATTATTATATATATGCTTGAAAAAATAGAGCAAAATGATGATAGAATATCCAAGGCTGTATCTGAGGCTTTTGGCGTAAACCAGAATACAATACATACATATATAAATGAATTGGTAGATAATAATATTATTAAACGTGTAAAACGAGGCAAATATGAATTAGTAAAAAAAGAGTATGAATATGAGCTTAAGCGCTCAAAAGGGGAATTGGAAACGGATACTTACGCTTATGAGCATTGCTTATTTGAATTCGTAAAAGAATTTGGGCAAAATGTTGAAGCCATTTGGAGTTATGCATTCAGTGAAATGATTAATAATGTAATGGATCATTCCCAGGCTGAAAGTGTAAAAATAATGGTGGAACAAGACTACATTAATACGCATGTTACCATTTTAGATGATGGGATCGGCATTTTTATGAAAATAAAAGAACACTTTGGATTTAGTACATTAGACGAAGCTATTTGTGAATTGTTTAAAGGAAAACTGACTACAGATGTGGAAAATCATTCTGGAGAAGGTATTTTTTTTAGTTCTAAAATGATGGATGATTTTTTTATTGTATCTAGTGGCAAGATTTTTACGAATAATAAATACGGAAATAGTAGAATTATTAATTTGGCAGAGAAAAATATAAAAGGAACCGGAGTGTTCATGAGTTTATCAAACTTTTCTCATAAAAATCCTCAAGAAGTGTTTGATCTTTACGCTAATATAGATGGTGGTTTCATTAAGACAAAAATACCATTGAAAAATATATTTGATACATCTCCAGTTTCCCGATCTCAAGCCAAGAGGGTATGCAATCGTTTAGAAAAGTTTAGGGAGATAGTAATAGATTTTGATGGAATACAATGGATGGGACAAGGATTTGCCCATCAAATCTTTGTTATCTTTTCAAGAGAACATCCAGATATACAGCTAATACCAATAAATATGAATGAAGATGTAACAAAAATGTATGTCCATGTTATGGACGATATAACATCGGCATAAAACATTAATTCGCTTTTGTGACATAATAATTCGCCATAATCTGCTTGTGTATTCGCTTTGTAGAGAATTAAGACGAATATCTGTTTGAGAGTAGTATTTTATTTTATTAGGATAGTTTATTATTTCTGTGTTTCAAAAGAAATAATTACCCTAAGTATTATTGGATAGTTAATCCTATAGTGATTATGAAGATTTGCCACCTGTTGCATACAGTTGTCCAGAGCTTTCTACCGTACACAACAGGCAAACAACAACTTGTATTACTTTTTTGGGACAAGCATATACGACTTATTACACCTCAGGACATCTGGCCTGGGGTGTTTTTGTTTTATCTATAATTGTATTAAGTTGTGGTGAAACGCAGAAAATTTTGTATCGTAAACAGCGAGTAAACAGCAGGTAGACAGCAAAATTCTCAAGCCTTAGAACAGGATACAAACGAGGACTAAGCAAACAGGTGGCAAAAACAAAAGTGTTTGAACAGGATGGTAGATATAGGTATAATTATAAACAGTTGCTACAAAGTAAAAATTTAAGTATTTCTGAATAACATAGAACGACAATGGCTGGATTGGTAAAGTCAGGTCATGGAAAGGTATTGAGAATGATAGATAATTTGATAATTAGGGAGGAGACTTCTGCAGATTATAAAGAAACAGAGCTAATGACCATGCGTAGTTTTTGGAATAAGTACTGGCCCGGATGCACCGAGCATTTTCTTATTCGCATTATCAGAGAATCAAAGGATTATATTCCCGAGATAAGCCGTATAGCTGAGGTTGACGGCAAAATAGTCGGAGCAGTTTATTATACAAAGGCATGGATTGTCGATGGAGATGCCAGACATGAAATAGCTACTTTCGGACCACTTGCCGTTGAACCAACTATGGAAGGAAATGATATAGGTGGTGCTCTTATGCGAGAGACCATAAAGCTTGCAAAAGAAGCGGGAATAAAAGCCATAGCACTTATGGGAGAGCCAAATTACTATCCGAGATTTGGGTTTAAGCGCGGCGCAGAATGCGGAATCACGGATGCCCAGGGGAATACTTTCGATGCCCTTATGTGCCTTCCTTTAAGTGATGATTTTTCGCAGGTAAAAGGCAAGCTCATCGAGAGTGCAGACTTTGAAAAGCTTGAAGATGAAAATCGCCTTGAGGAGATCAACAAAGAATTTCCGGTATATCGCAAGGTTAAAGTCCAGGAAGGCTTTATGCAGATTTTCGAGCAGCATCTTGGTGTAGTAAAGGCTATAGATGGGGATAAATACATGGTTCGATATTGGGAACTCCTGATCCCCGCGAAGCTTTCTGATGATTTAACTAAAGAGCCTTCTGTTGGAAGTGATGTGAAGTTTATCTGGAATCATAAAGGCGAATCAAAAATAACGCAGGTGTTCAAAAACTTGCTTGAAGATTAAAGTTTAGGATAAAAATCCGTATATCACTGTCGAACTAAGCATAAAAAATTCCAACCTCCTGATTGCTGGTTAAATGAGCCATACAATCAGGAGGCCGGAAGGTAGAAATTATGAGTTATTTTTTATTATTCCTCGATCTTTTCGAGGCGAACGTTCTTGATATGTATTGTGGCTGTTGAGCCCTGCTTACCCATATTAAATTCCACGCGACCGTTATCATCGCTTTCTTCGGTCATCTTGAATTCAAATGAGTATTCCTGCCACTCTTCAGTGAGTTCTACAGTAGTATCTTTAAAGTATCTTATCCAATCCACATCAGGTGCTGATATACCAATTTTCATTTGTCTTGGTTCTTCTGAACATGCTTCAAATGATAATCTATATCTGGCGCCTTTTTCCATAGGCATTTGCGGCTGAACGAGCTGTACTGAATATTCCTCTGTTCCTTCTGAATTAGAGGAGATGATTATCTCATTATTCTTTATCTCTGCTTTTCCGTCTCCGCCGGCAAGGAGAATGAATTTCCAATTTTCATCGTCTGACAGGTCTTCGTTTTCGGAAAAGTCTCCGTTATAGATAAAGTTTCCGTTTTCATCGGCCTCTCTCATAACGAGTTTATCAACCGGTTTCTCCACATTTTCATCGTAACTTTCTTTCTGATAAAAACGAACATAATCAACTTTCATTGATGCACGTTCATCGAAAGGAGTAGTATCATCAGGATTGCCCGGCCAATCGCCACCTACAGCAACATTTAAAATAACATGAAATGGCTGATTGAAAGGTGCAGGATATGGCTTACCTTTTATCTGGCCGCCTGCTTTTGTGAACCAGTCGTTTGTTGCAAAGTACTGTACATCATCACAGTACCAACGTATCTCGCCCGGTTCCCATTCGATTGCAAATGTATGATATTCTTCAGCAAAATTTCCTTCTGTAAGGGTGAATGTTCCTTGTCTCTGTTTATGAGGCTCTCCGAAATGGAGTGTTCCGTAAAGAGTATTCGTAGAATCGCCGAGAACTTCCATAATGTCAATCTCGCCGCATCTTGGCCACTGCCCATAGAACTGTTCATCCTGAGGCATCATCCAGAAAGCGGGAAGGAATCCTTTGCCTGTAGGGACCTTAAGCCTGGCTTCCACCTTGCCGTACTTATAATCATGCTTATTCTGTGTATTTACTCTTCCTGAAAAATATGCTGTATTTCCGTTCTCATCTACGGTTTTTACAGGCTGGATAACCAGCTCGCCGTCTTTTACATAAGCATAATCTTTACTTGGAACATATTCCTGAAGCTCATGATTGACCCAGCCCGCTTCGTGTGTCTCATAATTCCAATCATCAGGATTCAGTTCTGTTCCGTTGAATTCATCGTGCCAGACAAGGTGATAGCCGGCAGGTACTGGAACATCTTCCTCGGCTACATCTGTAGAAGGGGGTGTGTTAACTGTGACAGTGGAAGTTTCGGTGCTTTCGGTCACGGTTTTATCAGATGTAGCCGGTGCTGAAGAGTTTTCGTTGTTGTTATTGCTTTTCTTACCGCATCCGCCAAGGGCTGATCCTGCCATTAATGCAGCGAAGAAAAGGGTTGCGAGTTTTCTTGATTTTTTTCGCATTTTACCTCCTTTAATTTCTTAGCGTCACGTTCGAAAGAATATATTTATAGGTGGCTACCTGATAAAGACATTTCCTACGAACGTGAGCGTGTACGCTAAGACACTCAGACTCCAATGTAATTAAATTTTATAATCATTTCATGATAAAATATATCAATATAATGCTTTATATAACAAAATAATTACTGCTCGTTTTTATAAAATGTCATAATTTTATAACTTTGGACATAGACTTGTATAGAAATAATAAATTAATAGTGTTAGTATATCGTTTGTTATAAATGTTATTTATATGTGGAGGAATAAAATGAAGCTTAAGAAAAAGAGATCAAAATCAGTGAAGAAAACAATATTCACGTTATGTTTGACATTAACAATGGTTTTCTATAATCATATTCCGGTTTTTGCCCAAGATTATGTGTTGAATCCGGGATTAGAACAAGGGGATGTGATTGATAAGAATCTGATGAATCAAACAGTATGGGCAGGTTATGATACGTTCTCTGCTATAGATGGTTATAGAGAGGATCAGGGTTCTGTTAAAAGCCGTATAAGAGTGAAGTTATATGAGTATACTAGTTATGCCGATGATGATGTAGTCAGCGGGGAATTTGAATCTACGATATACATTCCTGTGTTTGATAAAATATCAAAAGAATTTGTATTTCCTGATGATGAAAGATATAGTGATATATATGATAGTGATGATACGATAAGAGCTTATACTATAAAAGGACAAACGTATACTAAAAAATCGGATCATGAGGCATACGAAGAAACCATTTTTCCGCTCGATACATATAGAATTGTCTATCATATAGGCAACACTGATTATAAAGATGGATATTATATTGCGGGTGAAGAAAAGACGGTTGTCTCAGAGGATGAATTGGAACAGTATGATATGACAATTCCTGAGAATGCAACATTCATGGGATGGTATGATAATCCGGATTTTGAGGGAAATCCTGTAACAGCCATATCTAAAAATGATCAGAAAAACGGAAGTATAGATTTATATGCTAAGTTGGATTATGAAGAATATAAAATAACATATAATCTTAATGGTGGTGAATTTGTTCAGGGATATGTGCCTGTCGAAAGCTATACAGAAAATGATGAAGTGATACTTCCGAATACAGATAATGTTTCAAAAGATGCTTCAAGATTTATGGGATGGTATGAAGATGAAAATTTTGAAGGAAATGCTGTAACCGTCATATCAGAAGGTTCAACCGGGGATAAGAATTTTTATGCATACTTTAAGACAATAAATTATGAGGTTGAATCTCCGGACGATTATACAATAGGAAGTGATGAAGAGAGAACTTTCCATATTCTTGATGCTGATATGGAGAATTTGATTTCAGTTGAATGGGATGGAGAAAAGCTGGATCCTTCTGATTATTCTGTTACATCCGGTTCAACAAAAGTAACTTTTAGTGCAGATTTCCTTGATGAGAAAGAAATCGGAGAGCATAAGTTTAAGGCAAACTTTACTGATGGATATGCTGAGTCTGCGATAAATATACTTGAACCTGAGGAAGATACTGATACTGAAAAGACAGATTCTATAGATGATACAGAAGGAACTGTGCCGGATGCTGAGGTAAAAGGCGGAGATGAAAAAACAGTCAGTGAGGACGAAACAGATAATACAAATGTGGATGAAAGCGTAAAGACAGGAGATGACACTGAGATTTTTCTTGCTACACTTTGTATGTTTATTGGATTGGCCGGCGTAGTTGTTGTTTCATTTCTTAAGAAGAAAAGATATTCCGGCAAATAGGGATATTGATCAAAAATAATATAGAACGATAATACGTTTTTATATGCTGTCACAGCTAATTAATGGTGAATAATCATTATTAATAAGCTGTGGCAGTTTTTTTATCGAATATTTCACTATAGTATCAAAAGTATGCTTATGATATAATATTTTACAGAGAAGTCAGTAGTTTTATGGGGATTATATAAAGAAAGTACAGAGTGAAAATATGATAAAAGCAGAAAACATTTCAATGATCTATGGTAAGGATTTTAAGGCTGTTGATAATCTTTCCTTTGAGATTAAACCGGGAGAGATAGTTGGCTTTGCAGGGCCAAATGGAGCGGGTAAGACAACGGCCATAAAAATGTTGACAGGTATACTTAAACCGACTGAAGGAAGTGCTGTCATAAATGGTTTTGATATTGTTAAAGAACCGATCAAAGCCAAGGAAAGCTTTGCATATGTGGCTGATAACCCGGATATGCTTCTTCAGCTTAGCGGTATCGAGTATATCAATTATATTGCGAATATTTATAATGTTCCACTGGAGAAGAGAGAAGAAAGGATCATGAATATGGCCAATCGTTTCGATATTGCCGAATCACTTGGTCGTCCTATGAAGGAATATTCTCATGGTATGAGACAGAAGACTATGGTCATAGCTGCCCTCGTGCATAATCCTCCGGCATGGATACTTGATGAACCGATGACAGGACTTGATCCTACTGCCGCATTTGTTCTTAAGCAGATGATGAAGGAACATGCGGAGAAGGGAAATGCAGTGCTCTTCTCAACACATGTACTTGAAGTTGCTGAGAAGCTTTGCGACAGAATTATAATAATCAATCATGGCCATTCTTTATATCAGGGTACTGTTGAGGAACTTGCTAAGGATCATCCGGGTAAGGACCTTGAGGCAATATTTATTGAGATGGTAAATTCGTAACAAACAGTAATATATTTTGACCTGATCATGGGTTAGATATTTGGTTATTTGTGAGAGGGTGTGGGTTATGAAAAGCAGAAGTGTCGGTTCACTTATCAAGATTTTTCAAAAAAATTCAGAAATGCGAATGCCGGAGAGGACGGCATATAAAGTACTTGCTACGATAGCGGTATTGGGAATTATGATTCCTTGTACTCTTGTTGTGGGATTTATTAGTTATGTTATGACAGGAGCACTTATCGAAGCAGATAGTCCGGGAGGAGGAATGCTTTTTGAAATGCAGATTCTTTCGGCGTTCTCAATGATATTTGGAATTCTGGTTATCTTCAGTGTATTATTCTTTTCGTCTGACAGGGAACATTTTGTTACACTTCCGATTCCGAGCCATCATCTTATGATGTCAAGATTTATATATGCATATGTGGCAGAAAGTATCATGGAATTTATGATACTGATTGCTGTATTCGTAGGTTATTTCATAGCGATAATTAAAAATGTCGGCGTATGGAAGGCACTGAATCCGGTGTCGATCATTTCATCTCTGTTGGGAGTTGCGTTGATTCCGCTGATTCCTATGATCTACTGCGCTATATTCAGTCTGATACTTATGGCTGGGCTCAGTAAAGTTAAAAGTACTAAAGTATTTTACAGAATGTCTACGCTTTTCCTCTTGATATTTGCGGCTATATTTGTTTACTCATTAAGAGGAATCGGCGAAATAAATATGGAGAATTACGTTAATTCTCTTGGAAGCGGCGATAATCTTTTCCTGAAAACGTTAAATATTATTTTCTTCCCTGTGCCTTGGCTTTCTAAAGCTGTAGGCGAAGGAAGTATCATTTTCCTGCTTCTGTATATAATCGGAAATGCAGGTCTTATGATAATTCTTTATTTTTTGGGAAGGAAGATTTATCAAAAAGGTCTTTACACAGCAGCTTCGCTGGGATCTTCTAAGAAGGCTGATATTAAGGAGAAGGATATAACAAGTTCTTCCCAGTTTAAAGCAAGCCTTTTCAAAGAATTAAGAGTGATACTTCGTACCAAAGCATTTTCGGGAAACTGTGCATTCATCAATATTCTTTGGCCAATAGGCGCATGGATGCTTTTTCATTTTACCGGTGACAAGGGAAGTATGAAATCTTTTATTAAGATGTATGTCCTGGGTAAAGAACGTGCTGAAATGATCATGATCATCGTTATGATCTCTCTGGGATTTATCGCGACAGCTCTTAATTCTCTTGCTTCAACTGCATTTACGAGAGAGGGGCAGCACCTAGAACTTATCAAATATATTCCGGTGCCATTTAAAACCCAGCTTTATGCAAAGGCATTTGTATGTTTTATATTTACATATCCGATGCTTTTGATCACAGATATAATTATTTGTTACTACCTGCATGCAGGGGTAATGGCAGGGATTTACTATGCGCTTCTTATGTTATTTGCTCATGTGATCTCGATCTTTGTGGGAATGAGTCTCGACAGCTCGGCACCTTACAAGGACTGGAGCGATGAGTATAGCGCCTTGCGAGGCAATCTCAATGTATTCTTCAATATGGCGATAATGATGGTAATAGCAATAGGAGTAGCGCTGATCGGACTTTTAATGTATGAAGTTCTGCTTCTTCCGAATCGTCTTTTTGCAATAGCAATGTTCGTTATCCTTGTGGGAGTTACGATCAGAATGTGTTTCATCGGACCGAGGATAATAATTGAAAATATGAAGAAACTGAACTGAAATATTTTGACATTTTTGACATCTGACTGTAAAACATAGTGATAATATACAATTTCGGAAAAATATTTCTAATAATTGAACAGAAGATAATTAATGACCTTAATTTAATGATATGGTAAACTGAATTTCGAGAGGCAGTTTCCTATAAGCTTTTTACGGAAATGCTGTATCTTATGGGCTACATTGTGTTACAAGATTTAAAAATATGAATTTGTGAAGAGGAGAATGAGCCATGAGTACGTTTGAAAAGGAAAAAGTTTATAGCGACGTCAGAGGGTTTATTTATAAATATACCCACGATATGGCGCTGCAGTATCCGGTACCTGATGATTATGTCAGTATGTCCGAGGATATGAAGTTTTCAAGGATTTCCCTTAGAGTTGAATTTCCGGTAGGTGAGCATTACCAGGGCGGTAAGAAGATTGATAGAATGATTTATGATTCCGGAAAGCCTGTAGGTAAAGAGATATCATTTAAATATAAGGTTTCTCTGGATGGGGATGTAGAAGTTGTTTATTTCCTTGATGAAGGATATGAGCCGGATTTAGAAGATCTGGAATTATATCAATGGGTTTGCGACCAGATATTTCTTGTATATGGAAAACAGCAGGTGCTCGATGCCCTCAATATAATGGCAAAGGTAAGCCAGGGCAAACGTGGATAGAGATAATATATATAAAGAGCTGTCGTACCGGATAAGTGGTGCGGCAGTTTTTTACTTTGTAGGAAATGAGCATTACGTGGGAAATGAGCATTATGTGGGAAATGAGCATTATGTAGGAAATGAGCATTATGTGGGAAATAAGCATTATGTAGGATATAAGCATCACTCGTTGTTACATTCATACGAAAACGGTTTGACAAATAATGGCAATATGATACAATAAAACGTATGTTCGAATTGGCTTTAAGTTTGATTTTAAATGGAGATTTAAATATGGATAATATCAAATATATCACGATACAAGGAGCGAGGGAGCATAACCTTAAGAATGTGGATCTTAAGATACCTCGCGGTAAATTTATAGTTTTTACAGGATTGTCGGGATCCGGCAAATCAAGTCTTGCATTTGATACGATATATGCTGAGGGACAGAGGAGATATGTAGAGTCCCTTTCTTCTTATGCAAGAATGTTTCTTGGTCAGGCTGACAAACCGGATGTTGACAAGATTGATGGGCTTTCTCCGGCTATTTCCATCGATCAGAAATCAACAAACAGAAACCCTCGTTCTACAGTAGGAACGGTTACTGAGATATATGATTATTTGAGACTATTATACGCGAGAATCGGTATTCCGCACTGTCCTAAATGCGGAAGGGTGATTGAGAGACAGACTGTAGATCAGATAGTTGACAGCATTATGAAGTATCCTGAGAGAACCAAATTCAGTATTCTTGCGCCTGTAGTAAGAGGTCGTAAGGGTGAACATGAAAAGGTTATTGCTCAGGCGAAGAAGAGCGGTTATGTAAGAGTTATCGTTGACGGAAATCTCTACAGCCTTGATGAAGAGATAAAACTCGAGAAGAACAAAAAGCACAATATAGATATAGTAGTCGACAGACTTGTTATCAAAGAAGGTATTGAATCAAGACTTGCAGAGTCGGTTGAAACTGCGCTTCATGTTGCTGAAGGTATTGTTAAATGCGAGATAGTTGATGGAGAAACTGTGACATTTTCTGATAGTTATTCATGCCCTGACTGTGGTATCAGTATCGATGAGATTGAACCAAGAAGCTTTTCTTTCAATAATCCGTTTGGCGCATGCCCTGTATGTACAGGTCTTGGTTTTAAGCATGAATTCGATGTTGATCTGATGATACCTGATAAAAAGAGAAGTCTGAATGATGGCGCGATAGCAGTACTTGGATGGCAGTCAAGCGGAGATCCGAAGAGCTTTTCACATGCTGTTTTAAAGAGCCTTTCGGAAGAATATAATTTCTCTCTTGATACACCTTGGAATGAGCTTTCCGAAGAAGCAAAGAAGGTTATTCTGTATGGCGTAAAAGGAAAGATTCAGGTCGAATATACAGGTACAAGAGGCCATGGAGTCTATAATATCCATTTTGAAGGACTTATTAAAAATGTTCAGCAGCGTTATAAAGAAACATCATCTGAATCAGTGAAGGCTGAATACGAAGAGTTCATGACTTTTATTCCGTGTGAAGAATGCCACGGTATGAGACTTAAACCATCATCCCTTGCAGTTACTGTTTCAGGCAGGAATATCTATGAAGTTACGGAGATGCCTGTGGAAGAGTTGAATGATTTTGTCGCAAGTGTTGAACTTACCGAGAGAGAAAAACTTATAGGTGGTCAGATACTTCATGAGATCTCGGCAAGAACCGGATTTATGGTGGATGTCGGACTTAATTATCTTACACTCAGCAGAGCGACAGCATCACTTTCAGGAGGTGAAGCTCAGCGAATCAGACTTGCAACCCAGATCGGTTCAGGTCTTGTCGGTGTGTCATATATCCTTGACGAACCTAGTATCGGACTTCATCAAAGAGATAATGATAAATTAATAGATTCCCTTAAGAAGCTTCGTGATCTCGGCAATACACTTATAGTTGTCGAACATGATGAAGATACAATGAGAGCAGCGGATTATATAGTTGATATCGGTCCGGGAGCAGGTAAGAACGGTGGAAATATCGTCGCTGTCGGAACAGCAGAAGATATAATGAAATGCCCTGATTCACTTACAGGTAAATATCTTACTCATGAACTTGAGATACCGGTGCCGCTTAAGAGACGTAAACCAAAGGGGTATATAACTGTAACGGGAGCTAAGGAGAATAATCTTAAGAATATAGATGTTAAATTCCCAATCGGTGTATTTACCTGCGTTACAGGTGTTTCCGGATCCGGAAAGAGTTCTCTTGTAAATGAAATCCTTAAGAAGAAACTTTTGAGAGATCTGAACCGTGCGAGAGTAAAGCCGGGTAAGTATGATAAGATTTCAGGATATGAAGAACTCGATAAGGTTATAGATATTGACCAGTCACCAATCGGTCGTACACCAAGATCGAATCCTGCAACATATACAGGTGTATTTGATCTTATAAGAGATCTATTTGCGGGGACCAAAGATGCAAAAGCCATGGGTTATACCAAGGGAAGATTTTCTTTTAACGTAGCAGGTGGACGATGCGAAGCGTGCAAAGGAGACGGTATCATTAAAATCGAGATGCATTTCCTTCCTGACATTTATGTTCCTTGTGAAGTCTGCGGTGGAAAGAGATATAATCGAGAAACTCTTGAAGTCAAATACAAGGGAAAAAGCATTTTTGATGTTCTCGATATGACTGTTGATGAAGCGTGTGATTTCTTTGAAAATGTTCCGTCGGTTAAGAGAAAGATAGAAACTCTTAAAGATGTAGGACTCGGATATATAAAACTCGGACAGCCTTCGACAACACTTTCGGGTGGTGAGGCTCAGCGTATAAAACTTGCTACTGAGCTTTCGAGAAGAAGTACAGGTAATACTATCTATATACTTGATGAGCCAACAACAGGACTTCATTTTGATGATGTAAATAAACTTGTTGAGATACTTCAGAAGCTGACAGACAGCGGCAATACAGTTATTGTTATTGAACATAATCTGGATGTTATCAAAGGAGCGGATTATATAATTGATCTTGGACCTGAAGGCGGAAATGGCGGCGGAACGGTTGTTGCCGCGGGAACACCTGAAAAGATTGCGAAGGTCAAAGAATCATATACAGGTCAGTATCTGAAAAAGTATCTTGGAAAAAATATAGATTAGACAAAATTTTTGTAGTTATTTATCTGTAACAATGTTAAAATAGTATGGCACAAAAATACGAGAGGTCAGATACTATGAATGATAACGACACAAAAAAAGATAGCGATATAAAGAAAGATAATGATGTAAAGAAAAGTTACGCTATCAAGAAGAATAACGATACAAAGAAGAAGTCTAATGATTATTCGATCTATATTATTTTTGGATTCATTGCAGTCACACTTGCAATTTCGGCTGTGAAAATCATCCAGAATAATAAGAAAAATGTTAATAAATTCAATGAGAATAAGCCGAAGGTTGAGCAGATGACCTTCAGTGATACTGATAAAAAACTTATCAAAGTTATTGAAGAATTCGGAAGCAAAGAATGTCCTATGCATGAGAAGGATATTTTCAATTATTATGAAGGTAATCCTGAAGGCAAGAACGAGATAGAATTTACAAGTAATATTACTGATGGCAATATTGAATCTTTTGTCAGAAGAAAGAGAATGGCAGAAGAAGGCAAGGAAGAAGTTTCATATTTCTATGAGACAAAGGATCTTGATCCATGCGAAGTTTTTCCTGAAAAGAAAGGTTATATTACTATGGATTCTCCAAGACCGTTTGCTAAGTCTTTCACAGGAACCAGTATTCTTTTCAAAGAATTAAAGAATGATTATGAATATGAAAACGGTGGAACAGAAACTTTCAATGATAAGGAATGCGTAAAAGAAGTTTATAAATGCAATGTTGCAAAGGATTGGACTTCTGAGATATGTGCATATTTCTACGAAGATCATTTTGTAGGATTTAAATATAAGAGTGTTAAGGATTCAACAGTTCTTAACAGATTTGAATGCTATATCGAACTTTATGGAGAAGCAGATACAGATACCCTTGAGCAGGTAGCTGAAGATGTTGCTACATATAGTGAGATCAAATAATTGGATTTATTATTGAGAGAGGATCTTTAGGGATCGGAGGAATCGGATATGGTTTACACTGTAACATTTAATCCCTCATTGGATTATATAGTGGCAGTAGATGATTTTAAATTGGGTAAGACTAACAGAACTGTTTCGGAGTCAATGCTTCCGGGTGGAAAAGGTTTAAATGTTTCTATAGTTCTGTCGGATTTTGGAATCGATAATACTGCTGTATTCTTTTCAGCGGGATTCGTTGGAAAAGAGATAAAAGGCATTATTGAGCATTATGGAATAAAGACAAATATCATTGATATACCGGAAGGAAATTCAAGGATCAACTTTAAACTCAGTTCTATCGACGGTACTGAGATAAATGGTATGGGTCCGAATATTCCTGATGATAAACTTGAAGAACTTTATGAGATAGTAGACGGATTTGTTGACGGGGATACTGTGATTCTTGCAGGAAGTATTCCTAAGACACTTCCTGATACCATCTATAGTGATATTTTACAGAGAGTTGCCGGTAAAGACATTAAGGTTATTGTTGATGCAACAGGTGAACTTCTTACAAATGTTCTTAAGTATAAACCATTTCTTATTAAACCGAATAATTTCGAATTACAGGATCTTTTTGGGGTTGAGTTAAAAACAAGAGAAAGTGTAATTCCTTATGCTATAGAACTTCAGAAGATGGGTGCGGTAAATGTACTTGTATCCCTTGCGGAAGACGGTGCAGTGCTTCTTGCAGAGAACGGAAAGATTTATTCTGCTCCTGCTCCACAGGGTGAAGTAATAAATGCAGTCGGTGCCGGTGATTCTATGGTTGCAGCATTTATAGCAGCAAGTATGGAGAAGCCGGGAGATTATGAATATGCATTTAAAATGGGACTTGCAGCCGGATCTGCAAGTGCTTTCTCGGTAAATCTTGCAACCAAAGAAGAGGTTGTAAAGATATATAAAACAATATAAAAATTAAGCCGATTGGTATGGAAAAACATGAGATAGAACATGAAGCAGATCATGGGACAAAACATGGATAAACATGAAGTGAATCATGGGTCATAACATGGGACAAAACACGGGTCAAAACATGGGCGATAAAAAACGTGCTTGTTTAAAATCTATGCATGTTATATAATATCTTCGGTTAGAAATCACGAACTCTGAAAAGGGTTCAACACATACATATTTTATGGAGGTAATTATTATATGTTAGTTTCAGCAGAAAAGATGCTTAAAGACGCAGTAGCAGGTGGATATGCTGTTGCACAGTTCAACATCAACAACCTTGAGTGGACAAAGGAAATCCTTCTTGAGTGTGAAGAGCTTAAGAGCCCTGTTATCCTTGGCGTATCTATGGGTGCAGCTAAGTACATGACAGGTTATAAGACAGTTGTTGCTATGGTTAGCGCAATGATCGAGTCTCTTGGAATTACAGTTCCTGTAGCACTTCACCTTGATCATGGTAACTACGATGCAGCTAAGGCTTGTATCGAAGCTGGTTTCTCTTCAATCATGTTTGATGGATCATCACTTCCATTAGATGAGAATATCGCTAAGACAAAAGAGCTCGTTGCTATCTGCAAGGAAAAAGGAATTTCACTTGAAGCTGAAGTTGGTGGAATCGGCGGTGAAGAAGACGGCGTTGTTTCTACAGGTGAATGTGCAGATCCAAATGAGTGTAAGCAGATCAATGATCTTAATGTAACAATGCTTGCATGTGGTATCGGTAATATCCATGGTAAGTATCCTGCAAACTGGGCTGGTCTTCAGTTCAACGTACTTGAGAGCATCAAGGCTGTTGTAGGTGATACACCACTCGTTCTTCACGGTGGTTCAGGAATTCCTGATGAGCAGATCAAGAAAGCAATCTCTATGGGAGTTGCTAAGGTTAATGTTAATACAGAGCTTCAGCTTGTATTTGCAGATGCTACAAGAAAGTACATCGAAGCTGGTAAGGATCTTGAAGGTAAGGGTTATGACCCACGTAAGCTTCTTGCTCCTGGTGCAGCTGCAATCAGAGAAGAAGTTAAGGATCGTGTATCTGTATTCGGATCAGCTAACAGAGCATAATAATTTGATTTATATTTTGAAAGCCGGAGTTTTTACTCCGGCTTTTTTTGCTATTATATGTTGAAAAATAACTACAAGATTTTGTGGCTTTGTGGTAATATAATAATGCATTATTATGTGCTTATAAAGCATTCACCTGTATCAGAAAAACTTAGTATCACAGGTGGATATTTGACCGGATGAACGAGAGGTCAAATGTACATAACCCGAAGGAGCAGTAAACAGATGGCGGAGCAACATGTTCTGATAAATGAAATAATCAGTGATCACGCAGAAAGGATGCTTAATCTAAGAAAATATTATCCTTTCTTCGCTTTATGTGATAATACATTTTCACAGTATAAAGAAGGTCGTTACAAGTTCCTTGATATGGGTTATATAACACTTGCCATACTTCGATTCTTTATAGATGAGAATAATTTCAACGAAAGAATGGTTGAGTATAGCGATTACGAGAAGTTCATCATTCAGCTTTTACAGAGAGACTTTAATATGGAAAGTGTATTTGAAGAAGATAAGTCTCTTGATGAAACAGATGAATATAAAGATCTGGCATCATATATTTTCAATAAGATCACAAATGAAGGAAGAGCATTTTCCTTTACATTTTATGATCCGGAAACAAGAAAACAGAAAACGGTTCGTGTGCGACTCATAGAGAGCAGCATAGAAGATAAAGTGGTTTCTTACAGCATCACAGCAGACGGTATTGAGTTCTATCTTGATACGAAAGAAGTAAGGGATGAAAGCAGGATAAATGTTAATCAGCTTCTTCTCGAAAAGCTCATTAAGACAGAAAACTTCCGCGGCGGTATAGATGTTGTTAAGAGAATCAACAGTGAGGTTGCCAGACTTCGTAAGAAGAGAGAGGATGTTATCAATCTTATGGCATCCGATGTTAAGGCAGGAACTGTTGCCTGCGATGAATTCATGAACAGCACAGCCAGATGGTTTGCTGAAGAAAGAGAATCCTTCGAGAAGAATAAAAACCTTGCCGATAAGGCGGTAATGAGGATCAGAGAAGAAGGAAGTGCCGGAGCAAGCAGACGTTTCAAAGAGATCAATGAACTTATGACAGAGCTCAAGAAAGCCATAAGTAATCACAGTGAATTGATAGCCGGAACAGCCGAATTATCAAAGCTTTCCGAAGAAATGATAAGCAGAGCCAAGAGGCGTGCACTCCGACCTGTATTTGATTTTGAAGATGTTTTAGCAAGGATGATAAGACGTGACAGACCGGCGGACATGGGATTCATAATAAGACCGTTCCTCAGTCCGAAAAAGAGTAAGAGCTTTTCACCTATGATGGTTGATAATATGCTTAAGGCGTCGACAGACGATTCCCTTAAAGGTGAAAAGGTTGATACATCCGCTGCAGAGCTTTCATTTAAGTTTGAAGACGAAAAGCTGGATGTAATGATAGGTCATAACTTCGGCATGATGTTTACCGAACTGCTGGACAGACTTAGAAGATGGCAGAAGCTTTCTCTGAAAGAATATATAGCAATCCTTGCCATAAAGTTCGGCGAAGAAATATATGACAACAGAGACTTTTATTCCTTCCTTGTGCATCTTGCGGAGAAGGAAAGTTATGATATAAAGAAAATGATCGAGAAGCCGGAAACAGTTCTTGAAAAAATGACTGTAAGTAACCTTTCGGAAGAGGTTATCAGTAACTACGGCGACATGGTATTTGATATAAATTATGATATGGAAGAAATCATTTTGAAGGATGAACCCGGAGACAGAAGGGTCGTCACAAATATGATGTTTTTGATGAGGTAGTGCCGCATGGATGAGCGCAATTTGGATAAAGCACTGGAAATATACAGTGCACTAATAACCGGAAAACAGGTTTCGGCCCACAATAAAGATACCGGAGAATTATATGAGGATTTCTACGGGAATGGTGAGGTATATGATATTGTCTCAAGGCTTATCAAAAAGCTTGGACTGAGACTTTATGAATATAATGATTCGATATTTATCACTGCCGGAGACGGCAATAAGATATTTGGATATACAAATGATGAATTAAAGAAGATCATAGGACTGAGACTCAACAAGGAACTCTACCTTGTATATTTCATCATTTACTCGGCGCTTCTTTATTTCTACAAAGATTCAGCCACATATCAGACAAGAGATTATGTAAGACTGGATGAAATGCTTAAGTTTGTAACAGAAAAGCTTATCAGTATAACCGGTGGCAGAGGCATCTTTGATGAGGAAGATGAAAATGCTGAAAGCTTTAAGGCTATCATGCTTTTATGGGATGGGCTTCCACTTCTTCTTTCGGAAGACAGTGAGAGGAATAAGGCAAGCCGTGGTTCGAGAACAGGTTTTGTAAAGCTGACATTTAATTTCCTTATTTCTGAAGGGCTTTTTGTAGAGAACAGCGATCGTTTTTATCCAACAGACCGCTTCAGAGCACTGGCAGAAAATTATTTTGAAGAATTCAAGGGTAAGATATATACACTTACAGGAGGGGCAGAAAATGCCGGAGATCAACAGGATTAGAGTTA
This sequence comes from Eubacterium ruminantium, assembly GCF_900167085.1. Taxonomy (GTDB): domain Bacteria; phylum Bacillota; class Clostridia; order Lachnospirales; family Lachnospiraceae; genus Eubacterium_Q; species Eubacterium_Q ruminantium. The sequence continues at coordinate 79,575 of NZ_FUXA01000009.1, read as the reverse complement.
ATAATGTAAAATATAATTTCGGTACGCAGTATTATGATGATTTCACCATGAGAATGTACGGAAGGAATACTATATACGATCTGGCAAACGGTGGTGGTAAATCAGTTCTTATGCTTCTCCTCATGCAGAATCTTATCCCTAACTGTACATTGGATGATAAACAGCCTGTTGAGAAACTCTTCAGAGATGGATGTGGTAATACAACCATTCATTCGCTCATCGAGTGGAAACTGGATGAAGGCGATGATTCTTCGGGTTATAGATATATGACCACAGGTTTCTGTGCACGTAAGGCAAAGGACAGCAGTGCAGAAGGAAATGGACAGATGACTATTTCCGGAACAGAGAGCGGGGCAGGGAATGAAAATGCATCCGGCGGTAATTCCGGAACAGCAACCATAGAATATTTTAATTACTGCATTTTTTATCATTCGTATAATAAAAATGATATCATCAACCTTCCGCTCATAAAGGATAAGGAGCACATATCATATCAGGCGCTTAGGAACTATCTTCTTGATCTTTCCCATAAGAATATAGATCTTAAGGTTGTTGTATTTGATAAAAAGGGTGAGTATCAGAGGTTTATAAGCGGATACGGACTTCATGAAAGTCAGTGGGAGATAGTTAGAGGTATCAACAAAACCGAAGGTCATGTAAGAACGTATTTTGAGACGAATTATAAGACCACAAGAAAAGTCATTGAGGACCTTCTTATAGAGGAAATAATAGATAAAGCCTTTCTTGTCAGAACCGAAAAGGATGAAGGCAGCAAGAATGGTATGGCGAGACTCCTTATGAATATAAGGGACCAGCTCAAAAATCTTGCGGAGAAGAAGAGGGATATAGCTTCATTCGATCATCAGACTGAGCTCATCACGCTTCTTTCAGACAGAGTTCGTTCATTCGAAGATATCTTCAAAGAAAAGGACGAAGTAGAGAGAAAACTTGCTGATATTTATGTGACTGTTAAGAAAGAAAACTCCGATAAAGAAGAGGAAAAGAAGAAACTCGAAGCAGTCATTGAAGAGGAAGAGAAGAATAAAAATGACATAACCAAGATGCTCGAAGAACTTCGGGTTTCTATCGATATGCTCATTTTAGACAGTAAGAAAAATGAACAGGCTCAGGCATCGGAATCTCTTAAAGCATTGGATGAGAGACTTAGCCGTGATGAAAATGAACTTGATCTTGCTGAAGCAGGAAATGAATATCTTGAGTACCTTAAGGACAAGGAAAGAAAAGAAAATATCGACGAGAGAAGACGTATGCTTTCTGAAAATAATGACAGTCTCGGAGATGTTCATACACTTGCATATAATATCAAGAAACATTTTGATAAAAAGATTTCGGGAATAGAAAGTGACTCGGCAATCATCAGGGAGAAGTTAAATGCACTCGAGACTGAGAATGAGCTTGCAAAGAAGAAACTCCTTGAGGCAGATACGGATATTGCTGTAGCTGAGAATATTGAGAAGGCGGCAGCCGAGGCACATAGCGCATTTGAGGCAAAGATTCAGAAAGCTTATTCAGAACTGAATGATAAGAGTTTTGAAGATGTAAATGTCAAATTAAGAAGAGCGAGAGATCATGAGGATGCTGCCATAAGAGGCAGAAATGAAGCTTCGGAAAAAAGAGAAAAGCTGAATACAGATCTCTATAAAGAGAAAGAAAAACTTGCTGAAAATGCTTCGAAGATGGTTCTTGCCCGAAAGGAAAAAGAAGAAGCTGAAAATGATAAGAACTTATTTGAAACAAGCAGAAGTCGTCTTGAAACACTGGCAAATATATATATCGCAGATGAAACCAAGGATCTCAGATATCTTGAAGAAGCTATAATAGAGAAAGAAAGATCTGCAGTCGACAGTCAGAGAGAGAAGGAAACATTACTTCGAAAACTTACCAAGAGATATAATGATATCCTTGCCGGAAGACTGATCGAAACCACAGTGGGACAGGAGAAGGTACTGATGTATCTTCGAACAAGGCATAACATATTTGCAATGACAGGTATGGATTATCTCGCTGCACTTCCTGCAGATAAGAAGGAAAAAATCCTTTCAATGACTCCGGAACTTCCGTACGGAATCGTAACAAGCGATTATAAGAAGGTGGTATCGGATCAGAATATTGAAGATATAGATACGGGAAATGAAATCGTTGCTATCTTCGATGAGGATGCTTTGGGCGGCGAGAACAGGATAGAGATCGGTTCTTATAACGGCGGAGCAAAACTCCTTCATAGAGATGCTGCATTTTTCCTTGATGAGAATTCAATCAACAAACTTGCGGCAGTCAAGAAAGAAGAGATAGACTCATTAAATGATGAGATAAAAAGACTTAGAGATATGGTTAATGTTGCGGCCGAAGACATTTCATTTGTAAGAAGTAATGTAAATGAAAAAGGGCTGACAGCGAAAGATAGACTTGAGGAAGCAGCGTCTGCAATCAACAATCTCATTATCGAAAAAGCCGAGATAGAAAGCCGTATCACAAGGCTTGAAAATGAAATTGTTGAAGCGAAGAACAGCTATGATGCTTACGAAGTATCCATTGAACAGTATTCAAATGACATACTTATCCTTACAAATGCCGTAGAGCTTTCGAATATGGCAGATGCTGAAAAAGAGAAGATCAAGGAAGCGGGAAGTACCAAGGATAGGATAAGCACCGAAAGAGAAAGTATAAGAGAAGAAGTTCGCCATCTTGAAGGTCTTGTTATGAGTGAACGAGACAGACTTGCTGCATTTCTCGAAGAAAAGAAGCAGTTAAATGCAGAGTGGAACGGAAGATACTCAAGATATTATATCGATGGAAACTATGCGGATCTTGGTGAAAATCTCAGTACGCTCACTGCTGCATTTGACATAGCTGTAAGTAAAAATACAGACAGTGTAAATGAGCAGGATTCTCTCAGAATGCTTTCAGAGACGATTCTCTCCGGAATGGAAAGAACCATCAGAAGTATTGAGAAGAGAAGACCGGGACTTGTAAATATTCTTCAGGAAATGAACAGTAAGGGAGCTCTTACTCTTCGTAATAAGGAAAGTATAGACAGTCTCAGAGAAAGCTACAATTTCGACAAAGAAGAACGCAGAAGACTTGAGAAAAAGCTTTATAACATACGAAGTGAATATGATAAATTATCGGGAAGTATTGATTATGCAATAAGAAATATTACCGAGAAGTTTGGCGATTTTAACAGAGAAGAAGATACGGAAGAAGCTCTTAAGAGTAAGATGAATACAGTTAAGATCAGATATGATGAAGCTGAAAAACGTCTTGCTGAAGGAAAGAGAAATCTTGCTAAATTTGATAAGACACACAGAGCTTTTGAAGATATTGAGAAAGATGTAAGCAGGATCATTGAAAGAAATGATATAGATACTTCATCAGCCGGAATAATTACGGATAGAGAGAATATGAATGATAATTTTGAAAGCTATATCATTCGCTATGATAATATTCAGAAGTCCATGGAGAAAGCAAAGCTTGAACTTGTCAGAACAAAGGGACGTATTTCCGAGACTCTCGGTAATATGGGAGTTGCAGGACTTTCCACAACCATAAGAGAAGATGTTCATATTCCGGGAAGCCTTGTTGAATCCGAAGAACTTGTAAGAAGTCTTCATGAGATGGCTGAAGTTATAAGGATCGAGAAGGAAAGAGTCGGAAAGAGTCTCAGTGATATGGAACTTCTTCATGACAGCTTTGTTGATCAGTGTCTTGACAGATGTCTTGATGTAAGAACAGAGCTTGAAATGCTTCCGGGTCTTTCGGGAATAGTTCTTGACGGCGAGAAGATCGAGATGATCAAACTCAGTATTCCGTATATAAAAGATGAATTCATGAGAGAAAGAATGGCTTCATATATAGACAGGACAGTGGATGAAGCCGATAAGATAAATGATGATGACAGTCGAATGAAATTTCTTAGGAACAGTCTTACAACCAAGAAGCTTTTCGGCGTTATCGTTACAGATATGAATAAGATCAAACTCAGTCTGTATAAGAGAGAAAGGATCAAGGAACAGAGCCGTTATCTCAGATATGAGGAAGCGGTAGGCAGTACCGGACAGTCGCAGGGTATTTATATTCAGTTCCTTATCTCTATAATAAATTACATTTCAGGTATGTATTCTCCTGAAAGTATCGGCGTCAGAACCAAGACTATCTTTATAGATAACCCGTTCGGTGCCGCAAAAGATATCTATATATGGGAGCCTATATTTGCTCTGCTTGCAGCCAATAAAGTTCAGCTTATCGTTCCTGCCAGAGGTGCATCACCTGCCATAACAGGAAGATTCGATGTGAACTATGTTCTCGGACAGCAGAGAAAGGGCAACAGAGAGGTTACAGTAGTTGTTAATTATGAAAGCAGCACCAATCAGGAAGAACTGGAATATCATGAGCTTTCGTATGAGCAGCAGACATTTGAATTCATTTAGGGAAATGATGTTGGTTTTTGATCAATAGGAGAAGCTATGCATTATGTTGAAGCTAAAACAGTGCTTACGCCGCAAAATGGATACAGTCCATATCACGGCAGCACTGAGAAAAGTATTTATTGCGAGGGTTTAAGAAAACCGTATAGTAAGGGATTCGACGATTACTTTGATGTCGAGATAAAGAAGAATGCACCTGATCTTCTTGCAAAGGCTCTGGCCAGAAAACGTACCAGAGGAATGGTCATAGTGGGAAATATCGTGGACCCGTATATGTCTCTTGAAAAAGATGAGAAGATAATGAGAGAAAGTCTTATGGTTATCGGAAGATATGATTTTGGTGTGTCCGTAACCACGAGAAATACCCTTATCTTAAGAGACATCGATATCTGTGAGGATATTAACAGGAACTCGAAAGTTGTTGTGAATATTCCGATAGAAACTCTTTCAGATGACATTTCGGAGAAAATATGCGTTGGTGCATCTCCTGTGTCGGAAAGATTTCGGATGATAGAAACTCTTCTTGATAAAGGGATCACGGTTGTGGTACTTATTCAGCCACTGATACCGTTTATAAATGACAGGGAGAATGATATCGAAAAGCTACTGGATAAGTTATCGAAATATAATATTTCCGGTATCGATCCCGGCAATATGCTTCTTACACTCCGCGCAGGAGTGGGACATAATTTTCATCAGATGTATAGTGAAAGCTTTCCGGAGGAGTATAAAGAATTTTACAGTTCTTATGGCAAGTCTGAAGTTATTGCCGTAAGGGAAAATGAAAAGCTTTATAAAATGATGGCGTCATTTGCAAATGAAAAAGGCATTATTTTCGGAAAGAGTGATGTGGATAAACTTAACAGAAGTTATGAGAATAAAACAGAAGGAAGACAGCTTTCGTTTTTTTCTTAATATTTTATATAAGCAGTAAATAAGAGGTTAATTATTTTGATTTTAGCAGAAAAGTGTGTTAGCATTATTTCGCACTGAGGTAAGGAGGCGCTTATGGCATTTAAAGACAGTTTCGAATCGGCTCTTAGAACTATCGGTGATAAGACAAGCACAGCCATTGAGGTTGGTAAGATCAAATCAAAGATCAGCAAAGAGAAAAGTATAATCAGATCCGACTACGAGAAGATCGGAAGGATCATGTACAAAAGATATAAAAACGGAGGCTTCTCTGATGAAGAGCTTAATTGTCTCTTCTCTGATATCGAAGCAAGCCGCGAAAATATAATTAATTACGAAGAAGATATAAAAAGAGTAAAGGTGGAGGATTAATAAAATGGACTTCAACAAATTAAGCCTTGAGATGCATGAGGAAAATAAGGGAAAATTAGAGGTTGTTTCTAAGGTTAGAGTAGAAACAAAAGATGACCTCTCAACAGCCTATACACCGGGTGTTGCTGAACCTTGCAGAAAGATCAACGAAAATCCAATGGATGCATATAAGTACACATGTAAGGCAAATACTATTGCAGTAGTTTCAGACGGTACTGCCGTACTCGGACTCGGAGATATCGGACCTCTTGCAGCTATTCCTGTTATGGAAGGAAAGTCCATTCTTTTCAAGAGATTCGGAAATGTTGATGCTTTCCCAATCTGTCTTGATACAAAGGATACAGAAGAGATCATCGAAACAGTTAAGAGAATTGCACCATCATTTGGTGGAATCAATCTTGAAGATATTTCAGCACCTAGATGTTTTGAGATAGAAGAAAGACTTAAGAAGGAACTTGATATTCCTGTATTCCATGATGATCAGCATGGTACAGCTATCGTTGTATGTGCAGGTATCATGAATGCACTTAAGCTTATCGGCAAGAAGATGGAAGATGTTACTGCAGTTGTAAATGGTGCAGGTGCAGCGGGAATTTCCATCACAAAACTTCTTCTTTCATTTGGCCTTAAAGATGCAATCCTTGTTGACAGACAGGGTGCCATTTATGAAGGTAGAGAAGGACTTAACCCTGCTAAGGTTGAGATCGCAAAGATCACAAATAAGAACAAAGAAGCAGGAAGTCTTGCAGATGTTGTTAAGGGCAAGGATATCTTCCTTGGAGTATCAGCTCCGGGAGTTCTTACTAAAGAGATGGTTAGTACAATGGCTAAGGATTCAATTATCTTCGCTATGGCTAATCCTACACCGGAAATCATGCCTGACGAAGCAAAGGCAGGTGGAGCAGCAGTTGTTGCAACCGGTCGCTCGGATTTCCCTAATCAGATCAATAATGTTCTTGTATTCCCTGGTATATTCAGAGGTGCGCTTGATGCAAGAGCTACAGGTATCACAGAGGAAATGAAGAAAGCAGCGGCAGTTGCCATAGCATCTATCGTTAAGGATGATGAGCTTACAGCTGATTATATTATCCCGGATGCATTTAATCCGGAAGTAGCTAAGGTAGTAGCTAAGGCTGTAGCAGATGAAGCAGTAAAGCTTGGAATCACAAAATAATATAAATTCGTTGGGTTGGGGAGAATGTGTATAGAATTTATATTTGTGAATCAGGTGTTTTGAGATTTATGAGGTAATAAATGAATTATATTGGTAAAATTTCTCTTGTTGAAGAGAACATAAACAGCGTTATTAAAGGAAAACAGCACGTAGTTAAAAAAGTGCTTGGTGCAGCTATAGCAGGTGGTCATATTCTTATGGAGGATATTCCCGGAGTAGGAAAGACCACTCTTGCGACTGCATTTGCAAAAGCTATTTCCCTTGATTATAAAAGAGTTCAGTTTACGCCGGACGTTTTACCGTCTGATATACTTGGTTTCTCCATGTATAATAATGCGACTAAAGAATTCGAATACAGACCCGGAGCAGTATTCTGTAATTTGTTCCTGGCAGATGAGATCAACAGAACAAGTCCTAAAACCCAGTCTGCCCTTCTTGAGGTAATGGAAGAAGGACATGCTACTGTTGATGGTGTCACAAGAAATCTTCCCGATCCTTTCATAGTTATCGCAACAGAGAACCCATATGGATCTTCAGGAACTCAGATGCTTCCTGAATCACAGCTCGACAGATTTATGGTTTGTCTTTCTATGGGATATCCTGAGCATAGCGATGCAGTTCGGATTCTTAAAGGGAATGCCGAGCATCCTCTTACTAAGGTTCAGCCTGTTATGAACGGAGAAGAACTTGGTGAGCTCAGAAAACTTTCGAACGATATGTATGTCAGAGATGAAATATATGATTATATAGTTACTATCGTTGAACATACCAGAACAAATGGCATGTTTTCTATGGGCGCCAGCCCTAGAGGAACTATAGCTTGTCTCAGAATGGCAAAGGCTATGGCAATCCTTGAGAATAGAGACTATGTTACGGCTAAGGATGTTCAGGAAGTTGTTCTTGATACTCTTGGACACCGTGTTAAACTTGGACAAAAAGCGAGAGCACAGGGTCTTACAGTAGCCGGAGCGCTTGAAAGGACAGTTCAATCTATACCTTCACCGAGAACATCTTAAAAGTGAAGGGGTGTTAATTTGAAGACTAAAATTCATTTTGGTAGGATGTTTTTTTATCTGATCCTTTGTGGGGTCATTTATATAGTGCATGACTTTCTGCATAGTCATCTTATTATGATGATCATGTGGATTGCTTTTGTGATGCCTTTTATTTCTATCGGACTTTGTCTCTATGTTCATAGGAATATATCTTGTAAGCTTGTGGTTAATGAACAAAGAATAGAGAAAGGTTCACTTACTTTTGTTACTCTGAATCTGATCAATAAAGCATTTTTCCCATCATTAAATGTTGATATAAAACTGAATGTAGAAAATCAATTCTATAATATCGGTAATGATTTCGTAGTATCCATGGCAGCGGGAATAAGAAGTGAAGAAGAAATGCTTCTTCCTTTAAGACTTTCTGTCTGCGGTATTCTGAAATATTCCATAGATCATCTAAATGTAACGGATATCATGGGATTTGTTGATATGAAGAAATCAAATCCTGAGAGTGCGGAAGTATTCGTACTTCCTTTAAAGAATGATGCATATCCTGTGAATCTTCTCGATATGAACAGAGGTATGACTGAAGCTGAAGAATCTCAGAAAAGAGGAAATGATTTCTCTGATGTAAATGAGATCAGAGAGTATATTCCGGGCGATAAACTTATGAGTATTCATTGGAAGTTGTCGGCTAAGAGAGACATTCTCATGGTAAAAGACAGAGTAAGTATGTCTGACCAGCAGCTGGTGGTTCTCGTTGATCTGGCGGGAAATACGGATGAAGTAGAAGAAGTTCTGGATGTTTCATATAACCTTATTCTTAAATTTGCAAAGAGCAATCTGTTCGTAAGAGTTTTATGGTGGAGTGAAACCAGATTTGAATTTGAAGAAAGACAGATCATTAGTCCGAATGATGTTGATAATGCTTTCCAGGATATGCTTTATGAGAAAATCTATCATGATTCTGACAAAACCAAGGAGTTTATGAGGAGTATAAGACCTGAATTAAAGGCTTATATCAATGTAGTACATAAAGAGGGTGAAGCTATTGCAGTCGTGGTCGAGCAGGATTAAAGAATATAATAATATAGAGATATGTAAAGGTGTTGAGATAGATAAGAGCGTATACGAAGAGAAAGAAAATCGCATAAAGACACTTATCATAAAAGGTATCATTACATATTGCCTTTCAGTGGGAGGCGCAGGAATATACCTCTCTAGTTTCGCATGTGAATATTCTGAATTGACAGTACATATTGTGGGAATTATTACAGCTATTCTCTGCGCACTTCTTTACTACAGCGCGCTTACTGAGAATGTTGGATATATAGTTTATTTCCTGGTCTTCGCAGGAGCTGCATTTTTACTTAAAGAATATATCAATACAGGCTTTTATGCCATCGTGAATGATACCATGAGTTATGCGATGATATACCTGAAACTTGAAGGTGTACAGCATTATACGGAGCGAATGTCCGACAGATATTTCTCGATTACCGTCACGGCATGCTTCTATGTTATGGTGTCAAATATCATTGTAAATAACTATATTTCCAGAAGAGCCAGATATCTTATTGCAACTATCATTGTATCATTTATCAATATTGTTCCTCTTTTCTTCGGACTTGAACCGGATATGATATATGTGCTTCTTTATTTCAGTGGTATTTTCATGGCTTACTTCCTTAAGTCCGGAAAACATTACAGATTGTATAGAAGAAACAGCAAATATTATCATTCCGAAAAAGGACTTAGTTACGGAATTAACAGTAAGGTATTAAGGCAGGCATCGATTGTTGCGGTCATAATAATATTCGCTTTTGTAAATATCATTTCGGCAATAGTTCCGAAGCAGGGTTATTCAGCAAAGGGCAATAATAAATATAAACAGCGAGCTGTCGATGTTGCGGAGACACTGTTTACACTTGGATTCATGGGACTTTTCAATCGTTATGAGAATAACGGTGGTCTTTCTACAGGACGACTTGGAGGAGTTTCTTCAATCCATCTTGATTACAAAACTGACATAAAGATTAAATATGCGCCGTATTCGTATGAGCCTATTTACCTTAAGGATTTTGTGGGCGGCAGATATATTCCGGTAGAAAACAGATGGGAGATGGATAAAACCTGCAGAACTCCCGAAGGTGAGAACCATGGTGAGGTCGAAGCCCTGAAAAAGAGATTTTTACTTGGAGAAGAATACAGTGCGAAGGCTAAGATAGAAGTAACCAATGTTGATGCCAATGCAGGCATTTACCTTCCGTATTATTCGGATGATACAAATACAATTGCATATTATCAGGCGCCGGTAACTTATGAATTCTATCCTCTTTTCAGGGAGGTTGGTATATCTCCTGATAATATACCGATAGATCCTGAATATCGTTATGTACCTGATGAGATTAAGGATGAGTTGATAGAATTCTGCGAACAAAGAGGATTTCACGGAAGTGATGAAGAGATAATCCAGCAGATAGAGGATTATTTCCAGGAGGAAATTCCATATACGATCAAACCGGGTGCGACACCAAGAGGTACTGACTTTATACTTTATTTCCTTTTATATAACAAGAAGGGATACTGCGCTCATTATGCCAGTGCAACGGCTATGATACTTAGAACTATGGGTATTCCTTCAAGATACTGCGAAGGTTATGTAGTATCATACGATCAGGCTACAAGAGACGGTGAACTTGCCGAGGATTCTGCATATGAAGATTATTATGAAGGATATTCAGCGATCGGCGAGACAGCACCTATCGAAGTTGAAGTTACCGATGCTGATGCACATGCCTGGGTTGAAGCATATATCGAAGGCAGAGGATGGGTTCTGGTTGATGCTACTCCTGCGGGAGAAGAGGAAGATATAATTGATTTCTGGAGCCAGTTCAGCAGAGACGATATAGGCAAAGATAAGGAAGAGGAAGAAACCACAAACTTTGGTGGATTCAAGATTAGGGACAGCTTCATACAGAAGATAGCTATTGTATTATTATATATTGTAATTGTTGCATTTCTCGTATTTATGTATATATACATTAAACCATTTGTGGTATACAATATTGAGTACAAACGTGCGGAAATTAATGATAAACTTATTATGAAATACATGAGGTATGTAAGGAAGCTTCAAAAGAAGGACAAGGAGTTTAAAAAAGCTATTAATTACGAAGATCAGCTTGACTATCTTGTTCAGAGTGGTAAAATGACCTGCACAAAGGATAATCGCGATAGATTGCTTGAAATCCTTAAGATAGCGGGATTTTCGAATAAAAAGATTACCAATGATGATTTTACATTTGCTGAAAATATATTGTATAGCAAGAGGTAGATAAATGTCATTTATAGAATATGAAAAAGCTGGAAAAATGGGTATTAAGGCATACAGGACTGCTGTACAGAAAGGTAAGCATCCGTACCTGCCTGTTCTTGATGAGATAATTCAGGAAAATGATATTGTCAAAGAGAAGAATCTTGGCGTTATTAGAGTGCCGTTAAGCAGAGTGGTTGGAACAAGTACAAGAAGCAGGACATATGCATTTGCAAATAATTTCATGCCGGTTCTTAACGGAAAAACAGAATTTGCATATAAATGGTCTGCCCTGGCTGACGCACAGATGAATGAAGGGATCAGAGATCCTATCAAAGTCTATGAATATCTCAACTATTACTATGTTATAGAAGGAAATAAACGAGTTAGTGTCATGAAGTTTTTTGACGCTATTGAAATTCCTGCTGAAGTAATAAGGAAGATACCAAGAAGAACGGACGATAAAGAGATAAAGATTTACTATGAATTTATGGATTTCAATGCGCTGACGGGAATTAATGATATCTGGGTCAGTGAAGAAGGAAATTTCCAGAAGTTTATAGATAAGGTATTAAAGTCAAAAGCAGAGAGAGCGTCTCTTATGGAGCAAAACGGTGAGGATAAGAAAAACAGTAGTTCTAACATACTGAATAATCTCACTGCTCTTGCTGAAGATGATGTAAATAAATGGACAGAATATGACAGTAAGAATTTCATGTCGGTTCTGTATAAATTCTCGGAAGCTTATGAGCAAAAAGGCGGTAAAAAACTTGAGAATATAACAACCGGCGATGCATTTCTTGCATTCTTAGACATATATGATTTCTATGAAGCTCTTGATATGAGTAAAGATGAGATGAAGAGAGCGGTTTCAAATACCTGGGAAGAATATCTTACCAAGGATAAGAATGAAGTCCTCGATATTAATCTTACTCCTCCGGATGATACAAAAAAATCAAAGTCTATCCTCGGACAGATACTTACTTCATCATCTTCGGCTAATAAACCTATTAAGGTTGCATTTGTATATGACAGAGATCCTATGACATCGGATTTCCTCTATACACATGAGCTCGGAAGAAATCATCTTAAAGAAGTTTTTGGTGACAAGATATCTACTCTTAAGGTAACAACAGCCAAGACAGAAGATGATGCAGTTGCTGCAATCGATGAACTAGTTACAAAAGAGAAGTGCGAAGTTATATTTACGACAACATCACAGCTTGTGGATGCAAGTTTAAAATGCGCCGTAAAATATCCGAACGTTAAGATACTTAACTGTTCACTGAATACTTCTCATAGATATATAAGAACTTATTATGCCAGACTTTATGAGTCGAAATTCCTTTCTGGAATGATAGCCGGTGCCCTTACTGAGAGCAACAAGCTTGGATATCTTGCAGACTATCCGATCTACGGAATGACTGCAAATATCAATGCATTCGCAATGGGTGCAAGGATGGTCAATCCAAGAGCTGTTGTATATCTTAAATGGACAACTCTTAAGGAGGATGATAAGAAGTCTGAACTATACAGGGAATTCTATGAATCCGGTGTGGATTATATTTCCGACCAGGATATGATAACGCCGAAACATGCATCAAGAAGATTCGGAATGTATAAACTTTCGGCTGAAGAACCTGAGAATATTGCAATGCCTGTATATAACTGGGGAAAAATGTATGAGAAGATCATAAGACTTATCATGAATGATTCCTGGGATGTGGCAGACAGCGGAAATGCAGGAGTACCTGTAAATTACTGGTGGGGACTTTCTGCGGGTGTTATAGATATAATACTTTCAAATAAATTACCTGACGGCGTTCGAAGACTCGTATCAGCCATGAAGGAACTTATGACTGACGGAAGCTTTACTCCTTTCTACGGAAAGATAGTAAGTCAAAATGGAGAGATAAGAAATGAAGAAGGCAGACTAATGCCTCCTGAAGAGATTATGACCATGGACTGGCTTGTGGAAAATGTTGAAGGAATCATTCCTTCAATCGACAGTCTTAAAGAAAGAGCAAGACAAATAGTTGAACTTAAAGGTGTGTTAAAGGACGATGAGAATTCTAGCGATAGCTGATCTTGAATCTAGATATTATTGGGACTTTTTTGAAAAGAGTAAACTGGAAGGTCTGGATCTTATAATCTCAGCAGGAGATTTGGATCCGCATTATCTTTCATTTCTTGCAACTTATGCATTATGTCCTGTATTATATGTTCATGGTAATCATGACTATAAGTATGAGACTATTCCGCCGGATGGATGTATCTGTATCGAAGATACGGTATATGAACATCAGGGCGTCCGAATACTCGGGCTTGGCGGAAGTATGAAATATAACATGGGGCATGAATCTCTTCATCAGTATACTGAAAGGCAGATGGCATGGAGAGTTGCAAAAGCCAGAATGAAGAACTCCAAGAAGAAAGGTATCGATATCTTCGTCGCACATTCACCTGCATTTAGATTAAATGATGGTGAGGATCTTCCGCATATGGGATTCCAGTGTTTTTATAAAATACTGGACAAATACCAGCCGGGGCTTTATATTCATGGTCATGTACATAGAAATTACGGAAGAAAGTATGTTCAGGAATATGCATACAACAATACAAAAATCATAAATGCATATGAAAGATGCATTATTGATTTTGATCCTGCAGAGAGCAGGGAACAAAGGGGTAAAAAGGAGAGTAAGCAGATTGTTCAGTAATTACGAATTCAATAAACTAGTAGATAAATATGTGGAATTCTGCGCCGATTCCGGACAGATAGATTCAAGATTATATTCTAAATATGATGTTAAGAGAGGTCTTAGAGATTCAAACGGTAAGGGTGTCCTTACAGGTCTTACAGAGATTTCTGATGTTACGGGATTTGCAGAGAAAAATGGAGAGAGAATCGCTATTCCCGGAGAGTTATATTATCAGGGATATAATGTAAATGATCTTATCAGCGGATTCAGAGGAACCAAGAGAGGATTTGAAGAAACAGTATTCCTTCTTCTTTTCGGTGAACTTCCTACAAAAGCCCAGTTAAAGGAATTCATGGATGTTATAGGAGATCTTAGAGAGCTTCCTACAGACTTCAACAGAGATGTTATCATGAAAACTCCTAGTGCAAATATCATGAATACAATGCAGAGATGTGTTCTTACATTATATTCTTATGATGAAGATCCGGATAATATAGAAGTAAGACATGTATTGGAACAGTGCCTCGGACTTATTGCAAGATTCCCGCTTATAGCAGCTTACGGATATCAGAGTTACAGACATAAGTTCCTTGACTCAAGTCTTATTATTCATAGACCAAAGCCAACACTTTCCACAGCAGAGAATATTCTCAGGCTTCTCAGAACTGATGCGAAGTATACAGATCTTGAAGCAAAGGTACTTGATATATGCCTTGTACTTCATGCTGATCACGGTGGAGGAAATAACTCTACATTTACAACACATGTAGTAACATCATCACATACTGATACTTACTCAGCTGTTGCAGCATCACTAGGATCGCTTAAGGGACCAAGACATGGTGGAGCTAATCACAAGGTTCAGGAAATGTTTACAGCTATTAAGGCTCATATCTCAGATTGGGAAAATGAAGATGAGATAAGAAATTACCTTAATGATATTCTTGATAAGAAGGCATTTGACAAATCCGGACTTATATACGGAATGGGACATGCTGTTTACTCGATTTCAGATCCAAGAGCTGTTATCCTCAAAGAGTCGGCAAGAAAGCTTTCAGAAGAAAAGGGTAAAGTTAAGGAATTCGAACTTTACGAAAGAGTTGAGAAGATAGCTAAAGATCTTATCATGAGTAAGCGTGATATGCATAAGCCTGTATGTGCAAATGTTGATTTCTACAGCGGCTTTGTTTATACAATGCTTAAGATTCCTGCAGAGCTTTTTACACCAATCTTTGCAATAGCAAGAATTCCGGGATGGTCAGCTCACAGAATAGAAGAGCTTGTAAATAACGGTAAGATAATCAGACCTGCGTATAAGTACGTTGGAAAACATAAAGAATATCTCCCTATCGAAGAGAGAATATGGTAGAGAGAGTAATGTAAGAAGAGTAATTGTAAGAAGAGTAATTGTAAAAAGAGTAATGTAAAAAGTATTATAAATAATAAAGACAATATAATTACAGAAAACAATAAAGAAAACAATAAAGAAAAAGATAAAGAAAAAGATACAGAAAACAATAAAGAAAAACGGCAAGGATCAGACAACAACCTGATCCTTGCCATTTTCTTTGCCGTAGTAAAGCTTTTTGTCAGCTTCTGAAATCCAGATGTCATGAGTCATATTGCCATCATGGAAAGCTGAACCGATGGTGACGGTTATGTGAATATTATTATTTTCAAATACAAAAATCTCATCACTGATACGTCGGCGAAGATTATCCAGTATAGATTGATCTGTCTTGTCGGAAGTTGGAAGAATGATGAATTCCTCTCCACCCCAGCGGCAGACGATGCAGTCCTTGCATTCCTGTTTTGAGATATCCGACACACGACGTAATATATAGTCGCCACAGAGATGACCATAGGTATCATTTATCATTTTAAAATTATCAATATCAAGAAGTGCAATCCAATGCTTCTTTGGTGTGACTATCTTCATTTGGTCAAGTGTCCGGAGAAGATAGTGACGATTATATAAACCGGTGAGATTATCGATGAGAGCCATATTCTCCAGTTTTTCTTCTGAATCAAGTGCAACATGATGGAAGAATCCGATATAAAGAATGACCATACTGAAAGTTGCAAGTGAATTAAATGAGATGAGTATATCTAAAGCGCTCTGAGGAACATTGTAAAGAGGCTCGTTGAAACGGGCATAAAGATATACACCTGCATAGCATAAAACATGGATAGTTATAACTATCGGTAATGATAATTCTTTTTTAAGTACTCTTTTATGCAGATATCCATTGTAACTGACACATGCGATCATACCTAGTCCATATAACTGAAATGCAGGTTTTATTCCAAGGCTGACAACACCTGTTATCATAAAACCAAGGATGACAGTATAAATTATTGAAGTGGCAACAAGATAATGCTCCTTCAGAATAATAAATAAATTGGTGGTGTTGATCACAAGTTTAACATAGATAACATATCTGATAAGAGGAAAGTCATAGACCACACCTATTATCAGAAAGAAAACATCTGTAAACAGCAGAAATATTCCGAAGAATAATGTCAGTTGTTTCAGTATAGCTTTATTTTTATCTACCGTATTCATATATATATCACCTCTTTAACAAGGGGATATTGACATATATCAGATGGTCCATCTTCCGCTTGCGCCGCAAGGAAGAGTGAGACCACTGGCCTTTACAGGGAGACCTATTTCACTACTTTCAACATGTCCTTTATGATCCGGAATTATTATGCTCGACATTATATAAGTAAGAACTGCCGGTGCGAGACCTGTAGTATATGAATTGATAAGGAAAAAGAGAGGATCATCTGATAAAAGCTTGGCAGTAAGTTTAACAAGTTCATATATACTGTCTTCCATTTTCCAGATTTCACCCTTAGGGCCTCTTCCATATGAAGGAGGGTCCATGATTATACCATCATAATGATTTCCTCTTCGGATTTCTCTCTCAACGAATTTCTTACAGTCATCCACAAGCCATCTGATAGGTGCGTTACCAAGACCTGATGAAGCGGCATTTTCTTTTGCCCAATTCACCATTCCTTTTGATGCATCAACGTGAGTAACATTTGCACCTGCAGCTGCAGCGGCAAGAGTTGCGCCACCTGTATATGCAAAAAGGTTAAGCACTTTGATAGGTTTGCTGTTGCCGGAAGACTTAGCTTCGTTGATTCTGTTTTTTATAAGTCCATATGTCCAATCCCAGTTTACAGCCTGTTCAGGAAAAAGACCTGTATGCTTGAAGGAAAAAGGTTTTAAATGGAAGGTAAGTGTGTCTTTTTTAAGCTTGTAATTAATTGTCCATTCTTCAGGAAGGTCGAAGAATTCCCAATTTCCGCCGCCCTTAGAGCTTCTGTGATAATGTCCGTTCAGCTGCTTCCATTCTCTTATCTTTTTTGGAGTGTTCCAAAGAACCTGAGGATCAGGTCTGAGAAGTATATAATCTGCCCAGCGCTCAAGCTTTTCTCCTTCAGAAGTATCCAGTATTTCATAATCTTTCCAATTTTCGGCTATCCACATGTTTAGTTCCTCATTTTTTTTCTTTTTAATACTCAAATTATATCATTTTTATGAACTACAAACCATAATAATTTCATATTAATACCGGTTTTATTTCATATTTTGATGTTTTTATGTTGCTTTTTTTTAGTCATTCTGCAATAATCGTTGCTTGATTATTGTTAATTTACTATAATTGTCTGTCATCGATGGTTTACATAAGAGATAAAAAATGGCTATTTAAAAGAAAAAAATGTCATTAAAAGGAAAAATGCTCAAAAAAAACTGCATAATTTGACAGAATTTTACTAAAAATAGCAGATTTTTATTGTACAAGGATAAATTATATTTGTAAAATTAACGTAACTATACTATGAAAGAAGCTTATGAGTAACTAATTGTGTTGCCTTACGGCAACGAAAAGGAGGTTGAAATGAAAAAGCAAACGCGGAAACTTTATAGTTTGTTTTTGGTTTTAACAATGGTTATTTCTCTTTTCGTTGGAGGGAAAAGTAATCTGAGGGTTAAAGCAGAAACGTCAGAGGTGCAACTTGTTGACAAAATTACGCCGAGATCCCTTAGCTTGGTATCGATTATTAATTCATCAAAAGGTGATAGTTATATCTATCCGTGGACAAATGATGGGTATCCGGACGTTACATACGGCGACAGTCTTGATGTAACTATAACATGGAAATTTCCGGATGGTCTCATAATCAGTCCGGATGAAGTTTTTGTGTATACGTTGCCTAAGGGAATATCTTTCAATAATGTTACCGAAGGCGGACTTTATGATGAAAAAAGGAAGCAGTTGGGTACGTATTCTGTAAGTAAAGTTGATAACAGAGACGTTCTCAGAATTAACTACTATGATGAGAAGTTCTGTAAAGTTAATGATAACAGATTTGGACAGGTTACATTAAAGAGCAGTATCACAGATATAGGTGGTGAGCAGCCTGAACAGGATCTTACAATCAAATTTCCTAATGAGGTAGATGTAACTGTTCATATGATGCCTAGTGAAATTCCGAGTAGCCTTGGTATATCGAAGAGTATGAAACGTGTTCCATCAGATGAGGTTCCGGATGAGTTTGGACTCGATTCGATAGATAAAACACATGTATATAGAACGGTTATTAATATTAAATCTACAGGAAATAATACTGATGTAGTATTTGATGATAAGATGTGGCCGGGTATGACTCTGATAAGTGAGCCTGAGTTTTTTAAGGATAAAAAAGGTCAGACTCCGGTTAGTACAAGTGAATTTTCATCATATTCAAAAGGCTTGGATACAATTAATGCTGTTTATCCTTCTATGAGTGATGGAGATGAACTGTGGGTTGTATATTATGTTCTTATTGATAGAGCGATGTACAGCTTTGAAACTGCAAATGAATTTATCGAAAAAAATGACCCTGCTCACCTTTATCCAAGTACAGGTTTTCCGGGAAAAGTTTCTAATAAGGCAACTGTAAGAAGTAATGAAGTTACTACTCTTCCTGATGGTGATTATCCTCGTTCGTGGGGAGATATCGGAACTATTGCCGGTGCCATTGATAAATGGGCAAGTAGAGGTCATCATAAGCCTGAAAAAGGTATTCTTAACTGGGAAATCACTCTTAAGACTTTGATGGGATCTGATTATGAGACAGGAAAACTTGTCGATCATATACCTGCAGGTCTGGAATTTGTTAAGGATTCATTTATAGTAAGAGATGTAGAGACAGGTGCGGAAGTATCTAATGCAGGAACACTTGATGTTGTTAAAAATGATGATGGAACTACAGATGTAACATTCGTATTTAGTGATGAACTTATCAGTACTCTTAAGTCATCAGAAAATTCAAAGTATATTTCATATGATACTAAAGTAATTTCTCAGGTTAAGGATAAGGAAACTTATGAAAATACAGCCAAAGTTTATTATGATGGTGACCTCCTTATGGAGCGTTCCGCTTCCGAAGATTATAATAAGGTAAACGAACTTGATAAGGCATTTGAATACAATGTTTATTCTGCTCCATTTATTCATTTTGCTATAAGCGCAAATTCAGCTGCTCTTGATCTTGATCCTGCTACGGATGATCTTATTCTTGAGGATACCATGAGTTCATCATATGACCTCGTACTTGATTCGGTTCTTATTAATGAGAAAGCTCCTGAAGAAGGAGAGTTCACATATGATCCAACTACAAGAAAGATGACATTTAATCTTAAGGATAAAGTTTCTTATGATATCACTTATGTGGCAAGAGTTAACCTTACACCGGGAAAGGGTAAATTAACTGAGAATAATAGTTCTAATGAAGTAACTTTTTATTCTAAAGCACCCGGAAATTACAGAAAATCTACAGATGTTAAGTTTAAATCTGATGTTTTCCAGAGTTCAGGTACTTCAGGATCTGATAAAACTCTTGGAACACTTAATGTCTATAAGGTTAGGGAAGGTGACAATAATATCTTACTTAACGGCGCAGAATTTACTCTTTCAAGAATGGAAAAGAAGGATGGCGCTACAGCTTATACTGTGGTAGAAGATGACGTGGAAACTCAGACAACAGGCGAAGGCGAAAGCGATGGACTTATATCTTTTGCAGGATTAACCAGAGGATATGTATATAAGCTTGAAGAAACAAAAACTCCTACTAATTATGCAAAGGATGATACCATAAGATTTTATGCATTTGCAGATTCGAAGATATCTACTCCTGACACAGTTACTTATGGTGGAAAGACATATGAAGTTAACAAGGTTGATACAGATCATGCCAGCTTGGATGTTTATATCGAAAATGCAATAGGAAATCAGTCTATAAAGATATCTAAGGTTGATGAGAGTGGAAATCCTGTTAATGGCGCTACTCTTGCTGTATATTCAGGTACTACTAAGAAGGCTGACTGGATATCGGCTTATGATGCAAAAGAATTAAATCTTGCACCGGGAGAGTATACACTTAAAGAGCTTTCACCGGCAGATGGATTTGTAGGCCTTGGCGATACAGAAATTAAATTTACCGTAAGCGAAAGTGGAACAGTTACAATCACAAATCCTGATGATATAGATGGCGCTGCCGCTGTTTCAAAGGATGATGCTTCACTTATTAAAGTTAAAAACAAGAAGATTACGGGAACACTTCAATTCACAAAGACTATAGAAGGTCTTGATGATAATAATCTTGCGGATGATATAATCTTCGATTTTTATAAGGTTAAGGCTAACGGTACTACAGAAGATTATCCTGTTAAATCATATAAATACAGTGATTTTAAAACAACAGGAAGTATAACAATCGGTGCACTTGATCTTGGAACATATAGAGTAATAGAAACCAATACAGACATTGAAGGTTATAACTTACTTAATACTAACGCACAGAAACAGGTTGATGTTACAGTAGAAGAAGGTCATACAAATAGTAATCCTGCTTTGGTTTCTCTTACAAATACATATGAGAAGAAGACCGGAAGTATCAGAATTACAAAGACTATCGAAGGCCCGATAACAGAAAATGATAAGAAGAATCTTACATTTACTGTTACAGACAGCAGTAATAAAGAGGTATGGAGCGGAAATCTCGGAGATGGACAGAAATTCAGATATAATGCTGATAAAGATATATATGAGTCAGTTCTTATATCTAAGCTTGATCTTGACGAGACATATACAGTAACAGAAACTCTTTATGATATAACAGGTCTTACAGAAGAAGTAACATATACTATAGGACCTGATGGACAGGAATCAAGTGGTGCTGTAGCCGGTGGTATAACAGTTTCTGATGAATATGTAACAGAAGTTGCATATAAGGATGTATATAAGGGGGCAGATCTCCGTATCACAAAGACTATCGAAGGTCCGA
Organism: Eubacterium ruminantium; assembly: GCF_900167085.1. Lineage (GTDB taxonomy): Bacteria > Bacillota > Clostridia > Lachnospirales > Lachnospiraceae > Eubacterium_Q > Eubacterium_Q ruminantium. The sequence continues at coordinate 58,309 of NZ_FUXA01000009.1, read as the reverse complement.
TAACAGATAATGATAAGGAAAATCTTACATTTACTGTTAAAGATAATGGTGGTCAGGTAGTATGGAGCGGAAAGCTCGGAGATAGTGAGAAGTTTGAAACAGATGATAGCGGAAATTATATATCAAAAGTTATCAAAAATCTTGATTTCTCTAAGACATATACAGTAACAGAAACACTTTATGATATCACAGGACTTGAAGAAACAGTTACATATACTATTGATGGTGGTAATTCTGCAAACGGAAATGTCACAAGAGGATTTTCACTTGATCAGAATAAGATCACTGAAGTCAGTTTCAAGGATGTTTATAAAGCCGGCGGTATCCAGATCGTTAAGACTATCGAAGGACCGATAACAGATAATGATAAGGAAAATCTTACATTCACTGTTACAGACAACGATAATAAAACGGTATGGAGCGGAAAGCTCGGAGATAGTGAGAAGTTCAAATATAATGCTGAAAAAGATATATATGAATCAGTTCTTATAGAGAATCTTGATCTTTCTAAGACATATACAGTAACAGAAACACTTTATGATGTAACAGGTCTTGAAGAAGTTGTTATTTATTCTATAAATGATGAAGAAGATAAGGCAGGTGCATCAGCAACAAATATAGAAATTTCTGCTGATGAGACAGCAGTTGTTAGTTTCAGAGATATATATAAGGGCGGTAGTCTCCGTATCACAAAGACAATCGAAGGTCCTATAACAGATAATGATAAGGAAAATCTCACATTTACTGTTAAAGACAGCGATGGTAAAGAAGTATGGAGCGGAAGACTCGGTGATGAAGAGAAATTCACTGAAGGCCGTGACGGCGGTTATGAGTCAGTTCTTATAGAAGGTCTTGATCTCAGCAAGACATATACAGTGACAGAAAAACTTTATGACATAACAGGTCTTACTGAAGAAGTAACATATACAATCGGTGGCGGCGAAGAAAATAAAGGTGCAACTGCCGAAGGTATTGCAGTATCAAGTGATGAAGCAGTTGTAGTTGCATTTAAGGATGTATATGAAACTGAAGAAGAAAAGGACGACGGCAAAGACGACGGCAAAGACGACGACAAAGACGACAATACAGGTGACGATGACACTGATTTAACTGATAAAGACAAGGATAAAGAAACCGGTGATTCAGAAATTATCAAAGATAAAGATGATACAAGTTCTGATAACCTTGTTACAGTAGATGAAGTTGCAGTTGATAGTACAAAAACTACAGAAAAAGATAAGACAGCAACAGATTCAACAGTTAAGACCGGTGACGATGCCGGAAATATGATCGGATTTATGATCATAATCGCACTTCTTTCAAGTATGGGTATAGTTACTCTCATTTACAAAAAGAAGACAAATAAATAAGTCTTTATAATGATGCTTGAAACCCTCTCTATCTAACATACGGTAGAGAGGGTTTTTGGTACAAAAGTATTGTTGCAACAACATTTCTATGATGATATAATATTTCTGTTTTTTTTGATAGGTATGAGAGAACGGTAATCATATAAGTTGTTTTTTGATTGTTTTTTTGAAGTAATAAAGGAGAAATCTGTGAACGATATTTTGATGGATGGCAGTGTTACAGAACAAACTGCCGGACAGGATTTTGTATATCTGCTCAATAATGAAGAAAAGCTTATAAGCGGAGAGTATGAAGTGGTAGCGGCTGAGGAGAACAGTATTTTCCTTAAGTGCATGTACGGAAGCTATAATGGGCAGAACTCTCTTTATTATGCTACAGAAGGATATGTGCCAGTAACAACTCTTTTACCGATGATCAACGAAAGCGCATTTCTGAAGATAGTAAAGGATTTTCTCGGAGCAGTTATCGCAGTAAAGAACTGCGTTGAACTTAAAGAGAATCATATAGTTATCTCACTCAGCAAGATATATGTTAAACATGGTATGGAAGGAGTTAAGATCACATACCTTCCTATGGTTGACGGAAATGACGGTAAAGCTGATGACTTTGAGATGGAAATGAGAAAGGTATTCGCCAATATCATGCGTAATACCGAGAATGTCAGAGGTGAGAAGACCTTTAGCGTTGCAAATTCTTTTTCGGATCCAAATATTTCCATAGAGATACTTTATAGTATGATGGGTGGAAATCTCATGAATATGATAAAGGCAGGAATGGGATTTGGCAGAAGTATATCATCAGGTATCGAGAAAGCGCCTGTTAATGCTGAAGTAGCCATGCCTAAGATTCGACTTGAGAATCTCAACGGTAATATTCCTGACATAGTTGTTGATTCCGAGGATTATGTAATCGGAAGAAGTCCTGATATTTCAGACTGTGCTATTTTGGAAGCTGCGGTCAGCAGGATTCATTGTAAAGTTTCAAAGATTGATGATAAGATCGCTGTTTTGGATCTTGGAAGTGCAAATGGTACATATGTAAATGGTTCGAGACTTATCCCGAATCAGCCGCATTTCATTTCGGATAATGATGTGCTTCGCATAGCCAATAGTGATTTCCTTATTAAATTCCCTGAGGAATATATTGAATATATGAAGACTCTTGAACCGGTGGCTGTGAACAGTATGCCTGTGGAAAGAGAGATAAGACGTGAAGAGAAGAGGACAAAGCTTCTTATGGTGCATTCGGCATCAGGTGGCACGGGTAAAACAACGATAGCTCTTGGACTGAGCAATATCCTTGCATTTGAAGGGGTTAGAGTTCTTTATATCTGTACATCATCATATCAGTCCTTCAATAATCTTCTTCAGGATAAAGTAAGGATCAAATCATCGAATATCGCTGCGTGTGAGAATCTTGATGATCTTAATGGTTATCTTGGACATGCTGCATTTGATTATATTCCTGAGATCAGAAGAAACGGCCTTTCCGATAAGTCGGGTATTTCAAGCAGAAGATATATCAATATCATTGAAATGGTTCTTAACAGCGGAAGATATGATCTTGTTATAGTTGATACGGAAAGCACAATTAATAATCTCAACAGATATCTTATAGAGAAATCAGATCAGGTTATTATGGTTACAAAGCAGAGCGGTATCGAATACGGAGGAACTGTCAGATTTGCTGAAATGATCAGAAATGTTGCAGCCGGTAAAGTAATCTATGTTATAAATGATTATGACAAGTACAGCTTTGATGCATCGGGCGAATCCGGAGGATTTGACAGAGTAGATATATCTGATTATATCGAGCATTTTAGAAATATCGACGCACTTTATTGTACCGACCTTAGTAAATGTCCTGAATTGGTTAAACTGGCCGGAAAAATTATTGTATAAAAATGATGGGAGAAAGGATAACGCATATGAGTAAGATAGGATTTGATAATGACAAATATCTTTCAATGCAATCAGAGAAGATCAGAGAAAGAATCTCAAACTTTGGCGGAAAGCTTTATATGGAGTTTGGCGGAAAGCTTTTTGATGATTATCATGCATCAAGAGTACTTCCGGGATTTGCACCTGACAGTAAGATCAGAATGCTTACACAGCTTAAGGATGATGCAGAGATTGTCATTGTCATAAATGCAAATGACATTGAGAAGAATAAGGTCAGAGGTGACCTTGGTATAACATATGATGTTGATGTACTTCGTCTGATCGATGCATTCAGAGGATACGGACTTTATGTAGGAAGCGTTGTTCTTACACGTTTTAACGGACAGGAAAGAGCAATCAAATACCAGAAGAGACTTGAAAGTCTTGGTATGAAAGTTTATAAGCATTATCCTATCGATGGTTATCCAAATAATATTCCACACATCATCAGTGAAGAGGGTTTTGGAAAAAATGAATATATAGAGACAGAAAGACCGCTCGTTGTAGTAACGGCACCGGGGCCTGGAAGCGGAAAGATGGCAGTTTGTCTTTCACAGCTTTATAAGGAAAATCAGCGTGGTGTCAAGGCAGGTTATGCTAAGTTCGAGACATTCCCTATTTGGAATATTCCACTTAATCATCCTGTTAACCTTGCATATGAAGCCGCAACAGCAGATCTTAATGACATAAATGAGATTGATCCATATCATCTTGAAGCATATGGTGTTACAACAGTTAATTACAACAGAGATATAGATGTATTCCCTGTACTTAATGCCATGTTCAAGAAGATTTACGGAGATTCTCCATATAAGTCACCTACAGACATGGGTGTAAATATGGCCGGAAATTGTATTTCAAATGATGAAAATGCTAAAGAAGCAGGTAATCAGGAAATCATCAGAAGATATTATAAAGAATGCTGTGCGCTTCGTAAGGGCAGCAGCCGTCAGGATATCGTAAGCAAACTTGAAGTACTTATGCAGCAGGCAGGAATTGGTCTTGAAAGCCGTAAATGTGCAACAGCTGCAAATGTTAAGGCTGAAGTAACAGGTCTTCCTGCAGCAGCTATAGAGCTCGATGACGGAACAGTTATCACAGGTAAGACAACAAACCTTCTTGGTGCATCTTCTGCAATGCTTCTTAATGCACTTAAGCATCTTGCAGGACTTGCTGATGATGTTATACTTCTTTCACCATCAGTAATCGAACCTATACAGCATCTTAAAGTTCATCATCTTGGTGATCATAATCCGCTCATGCACATCAATGAAGTGCTTATAGCGCTTACAATCTGCGCTGAGAGTGATGATAATGCAAGAGTAGCTCTTGGCCAGCTTGATAAGCTCCGCGGATGTGAAGCACATTCATCTGTAATTCTTTCCGGAATAGATGAAAATGTATTCGCAAAGTTGGGAGTTAATCTTACTTGCGAACCAAGATATCAGACAAATAAAATGTTCCATCAGTAAAATTATGGACCGTTTGTCCTGAGAAGAATAAATTCTTCATAGGATGAGCGGTCTTTTTTTAATCTTCTTAATGAAAATAAAATCATCTTAATAAAATGGCATATATATCTTTTTTTCGACAATAATTTCTTTCATAAATTTAGTGTAATTATAACCTTATGTTTATTCATATTAATGCGATGGATATTTATACTTATTACATAAGGGTGATGTGGGGAATGTGGAGAGACGTGAAAGTATAGAGTGAGGTATTTACATTCATTAAGGAGGCTGAGACACTGATGTGTGGTTTTGTTGGTTTTGTTAGCGACTCGGGGGCGCTTACCGGGTCTGAGAAGAATAATATTATTAGAAAAATGGGGGATCTGATAGTCCATAGAGGGCCTGATGGAGAAGGCTTTTATACAGATGATACTGTGGCTCTTGGTTTCAGAAGATTGAGCATTATCGATCTTCAAAATGGAGCCCAGCCAATGACAAGCAGTAATGGAAGATATGTTATAACATTTAATGGTGAGATATATAATTATAAAGAGCTAAGAAGTAAACTTGAAAATGAATACAGTATGAAATTCAAGACAGAATCGGACACGGAAGTTCTTCTTGAAACTATAGTTACTTACGGCATGAAGGCTCTTTCCATGTTTCGTGGAATGTTCAGCTTTATTATATATGATAAGAAAGAAAAGAAGATTTTTGGCGCCAGGGATCCTTTTGGCATAAAACCTTTATATTATACTAAGATGCAGGGGAGTTTTATGTTTGCTTCAGAGATAAAGGCCTTCCTCGCACATCCTCATTTTAAGAAAGAGGTTAATAAAGACGCGCTGAAGTTATATCTTACATTTCAGTATACTCCGATAGCTGAAACCATGTTTAAGGATGTATTTAAGCTGGAACCGGGACATTTCTTTATATATGACGGAGAGAAATTGGATGTGAGATCTTATTTTAATCCGGAGTATAAGATAGATAAAAAATTAAACGAAAATGAGGCGGCTCTTAAGATTTTTGATGCTGTGAAGGAGTCGGTGAAATATCATAAGATAGCAGATGTTGAAGTCGGAAGCTTTCTTTCGGGAGGAGCTGATTCGAGCTTCATAACAGCCATCGCAAGACCGGAGAATACATTTTCGGTTGGATTTGCTCCCGGATTTTTCGATGAAGGACCTGAGGCAGCGGAGTTTTGTGAGAATCTTCAATTGAAGAATCTTCATAAGGAAGTGAGTGCTGAAGACTTTTTTGAAGCTGTTCCGAAGGTTCAGTATTATTCGGATGAACCCCATGCCAACCTTTCAGCGGTGCCGTTATATTTTCTGTCGGGAATGGCAGCGGAAAATGTGAAGGTTGTCATGTCAGGCGAAGGGGCAGACGAATTCTTTGGCGGATATGAAACCTATCATGGCTGCACTCTTGGGACGGTTTACAGAAAGATCGTTCCGAAGCCTATCAGACATATTATTTCTAAAGGTATTGGTGACAGAGATATCAAAGGTCTTAATTTCCTGAAGAGAAATACCGACAGACTTACGGAATCATATATCGGACAGGCATTTATCATGAACGATGATGATGCAAACAGCATTTTGAAAGATAAATACAAAAGCAGCATAAGCTTTAAGGATATAACAAGACCGTATTTTGAAAAGGCTGAAATGTATGATGAGGTTCATAAGAAAATGTATCTTGATATGAATCTCTGGCTGCCGAATGATATACTTCTGAAGGCGGATAAAATGTCCATGGCAAATTCTCTGGAACTTCGTGTTCCTTATCTTGATAAAGAAGTATGGGCGGTTTCAAGTGTTCTTCCGGAGAAGTATCTTGTAAATAGAGAAGTGACCAAAAAGACTTTCAGAAAAAGTACTGAGAAGATCCTTCCGAAAGAGTGGGTGACAAGAAAGAAAAAAGGCTTCCCGGTTCCTCTTGCAAAGTGGCTTAAAGAGCAAAAATATGCTGATAGATTTAGGGAAATGTTTAAGAAACCGTTTGCAAAAGAATTCTTTGATACAGACATATTAAATGAATGGCTTGATGAACATTGTGCAGGGAAAAGAATGTTCCACAGGCAGCTTTACACGGTATACGCTTTCCTGTGTTGGTACGAGGTATATTTCGTTGACACTGATATTACCGTAGCTTATAATTAATTTTGGTGTGCAAAAAATGTTACGCCCGGACAATATCCGAGTGTAACATTTTCACTTTTATCAAAGAAAAATGTAAAAGGGAGTATGGAAAAATGGCAGTCAAGATTATTTTACTCGTAGTATTTTTCAGCATCATGATCGGCGTTGGTTTTTATTCCAGAAAAAAAGCAAAAAACGTCAATGATTACGTGCTTGGCGGACGTTCGGTAGGTCCATGGATCTCAGCGTTTGCTTTCGGAACATCTTACTTTTCATCCGTTGTATTCATAGGATATGCGGGACAGTTCGGATGGAAGTTCGGTCTTTCTTCAACATGGATAGGACTCGGAAATGCATTTATAGGAAGCCTTCTTGCATGGCTCGTTCTCGGACGTAGAACAAGAATCATGACACAGGCCCTCGATGCAAAAACAATGCCGGAATATTTTGGAAAAAGATATGATTCAAAGTCACTCAGAGTTGTGGGCTCGATCATAGCTTTCGTATTCCTTGTTCCATATACAGCAGGTGTATATAATGGTCTTTCAAGACTTTTCGGAATGGCTTTCGATGTTGATTATCATGTATGTATCATCGTAATGGCTGTTCTTACAGCAATCTATGTAGTTGTCGGCGGATATATGGCAACAGCTCTTAATGATTTCATTCAGGGTATCATCATGTTAATAGGTATCTGCGCCGTTATCGGTTCGGTTCTTGCAGGTAAGGGTGGATTCCTTGCAGCACTTAAGGAATTATCAAATATACCTGTTGAATCAGCAGTTACAACAGGACCTCTTCAGGGAAGTCAGGGACTTTTCGCAAGTTTCTTCGGACCTGACCCACTTTCACTTCTCGGAGTAGTAGTACTTACTTCTCTCGGAACATGGGGCCTTCCTCAGATGGTTCATAAATTCTATGCAATCAAAGATGAAAAAGCTATCAAGACAGGAACAATCGTTTCAACATTTTTCGCTATCGTTGTAGCAGGCGGATGCTATTTCCTCGGAGGTTTCGGACGTCTTTTCAGAAATGAGCCGGGAATCGTCCTTGCAGACGGAGCAGTAGCATTTGATAATATCGTTCCTACAATGCTTTCATCACTTCCTGATATTCTTATCGGTATAGTACTTGTACTTGTTTTCTCAGCTTCGATGTCAACACTTTCATCACTGGTTCTTACATCAAGCTCAACTCTTACACTTGACCTTATTAAGCCTGTATTTAATAAGAACATGAAAGAAAAAACACAGCTTAGACTTATGCAGATATTTGTCGTTGCATTTATCGCACTTTCAGTTGTACTCGCATTTGACCCGCCTACATTCATAGCTCAGCTTATGGGTGTGTCATGGGGTGCTCTTGCAGGAGCTTTCCTTGCACCGTTCATGTATGGTCTTTACAGCAAGAATGTTACAAAGATCGCTGTATGGGCAAGTTATATCGTTGGTGTAGGATTCACAGTTGCAAATATTATCTGTTCTCAGTATGGTCATCCTATCATCCAGTCACCGATCAATGCAGGTGCATTAACAATGCTTGCAGGTCTCTTGATCGTTCCTCTTGTAAGCTTTATAACACCAAAGCCTGACAAGAAGAAAATGGAAGAACTCTTCAAATGTTATGACCGTACAGTAGTTGTACATAATACAACATCTCTGGAAGAGGAACTTGAGGATTCTTCAGCTAAGAATTCTTCAAATGCCAATAAGGAAAATAAGCAGAGCAACAAACAGGGCAACAAACAGGGCGGTAATAAATCAAATCATAAATCCGGCAACAAATCCGGCAAAAGAAGATAAATAATTCAAATTATCGGCTGCGATATATCAGTTTTAGGGAATATCATTTCCCGAAATGATAAGTCGCGGCTGATTTTTTATGTGGCGGATAATAAGGTGTAAAGTCATTAAGACTTAGTGAAGTATCACTTTATGCTTGATTTTTTGGTGTAGATAACATAAGATATAGGGGATAGTTTATGGGGAAACTATGCCCCAAATCATATCTTAGGATAGGTTTAGTATTATGGTGGACAACGAAAAGGTCAGGATAATGACCAAAATCGCAATTTATGAAAAAAATCAGGAACACGAAGGGTTAGCCCTGAGTAAGTACTTCCGAGAGGACTATGTAAGATTCAATATGCTTAAGACTCTCGTTACTTCAACGATTTGCTTCTGGCTGTTTGTAGCTGTTTCTGCTGTCGTTAATTTCGAAAAATATTTACAAAAATTCAATTCAGTAGATTACGTTAAACTTGTAGGGAAGCTGATGGGCAAGTATTGTCTTTTCCTGGCGCTCTTCGAAGTTGTTGCATTCTTTGCGTATTCATACAGGTATAACAAGGCAAAGCCCGGACTTGTGGAATATAACGGAAATCTTAGAAGACTTATTGAGTACTATGAAAAACTTGAGACAACAGACAAGACAAAGTACCGAGTAAGCGACGGAATAGATAAAAGCCTGGATGATTTTGTAATGCAGACATTCGGACAGAGTAAAGGAGAAGCTGATCATGGAAGAACTGGTCAAGATAAAGAATAGAGTTAGAAATATTATCAGGGATTTTGATGACATCATTATTCCTGTCATAAAACTTATATGGGCATTTATAGTTTTCAGTACTATCAATAAGAGTTTTGGATATACACCTCTTTTCAGTAAGGGGATGTTCGTTCTTTTAGTTTCAATTCTTTGCGCACTTATGCCGGATTCATTTATGCTTTTTATAGTCGGTACTATCATGTGTGTAAACTCATTTGTAGTCGGACTTGAAACAGGACTTTTCTTTATAGTTATTTTTATAGCAATGTATTGTGTATATCTTAGATTTTTCCCAAAACATTGTTATATTATCTTACTTGCATTTGTATTTAGTTACTTCTCAATACAGGGAGTTTTGCCACTTCTTATAGGAGTAGTAGCAGGTATAGCAGGTGTTGTTCCTGCTGCATTCGGTATCGTTCTCTATTATTTCGGAGACGTTCTCAAGAATCTTGATCATACCATCAAGACAGCTGAGGATCCTGAGAAGGTCGAAGCATTTAATTATCTCAAAGATTATTTTAAAGGCAATAAAGAGCTTATAGCTATGATCGCTGCATTTGCTGTAACTATCATTGTTGTAGGTGTTGTTTATCGTCTTACATTCAAATATGCTAAGTATGTAGCAATCGCTGCAGGTGCATTTGTAAATATCGTTGCATTCATGATCGTATCAACAAAGGTTGGTGCGGATATCAGCATGGGTGGCATATTCATTTCAACGCTTCTTGCACTTGTTGCAGTATGTGCATTCCAGTTCTGTAAAGGATTCATCGATTACAGAAAGACTGAACGTGTTCAGTTCGAGGATGATGAATATTATTACTATGTTAAGGCAGTTCCTAAGTTTGGTGAAGATCTCGACAAGGCGGCTCGTATGCGTGGACAGATCAAGGGAAAGGTTATTCCTGCCGCTAACAGCATGCAGACAAAGAAGAAAATGCTTACAGACAGCGCTAATGCTGAGAAGCTTTCGGCAGAAAGAAAAGCAGCGGAAGCAACTGAGAGAAGAATGAGACAGCAGAATGCTGAGATGCAGGGAAGACCTGCCGGTATACCTCAGAAAACAAATACATCAAATGGTGGTGGAAGACCTGTTGCAACACAGGAAAAACCACGTATCAAAACTCCTCTCGCAGCAACAGAGCCGGGAGAGACAGATGAGATGCTTATGAGAGTTGCAAAGGGTGAAAATCCCGGAGCATTTACAAGAAAAGAAGTACCTTCAAGGGTAAAGGCCGGTGGTGAGAAGCCTTCTGTTAAGAGAGGTGCTTCGCAGGTACTCAGAAATGCTGAGAGATCTGCAAATAAGAATCCTAACAGGAATCCAAATAGAAGTTAATTAATGGCAAATGGGGTGTGCTGAGTGTATGGTTTCTGGTATCAGATCAAGCAGTATTTTGACTGGTTCTATATTCCTAAGATAGGCTGGCAGGATATACTTGATATCATTATAATTGCATATGTTATATATCATATTCTTTCATGGATCAAATCCAGCCGTGCCTGGACTCTGCTCCGTGGAATAGTTCTGATTGCATTTTTTATCGGAATCGCAGCTATACTGAGACTTAATACTCTGCTTTGGCTGGCGCGGAATATGATCAGCGTGGGCATCCTTGCTATCATCATACTTTTCCAACCGGAGCTGCGTCATGCTTTGGACGAACTTGGTAGGAAGAAGATTCTTAAAAATATTTTCGCAGTAGACAGTAAGAATTCAAAAGTACAAAGGCTCAGTGATAAGACTATTTATGAGCTTGTTAAGACGTCTGTTGAATTATCGAAAGATAAGACAGGCGCTCTTATTGTGCTTGAACATGATACACCTCTCGGTGAATACGAGAATACAGGTATCAGTATAGATGCAGTCGTAACAGAACAGCTTCTCGTCAATATATTTGAGAAGAATACACCTCTTCATGACGGTGCAGTCATTATCAGGAACAACAGAGTAGTTGCGGCTACTTGTTACCTGCCTCTTACAGAGAGAAACGATGTCAATAAAAAGCTTGGTACAAGACATAGAGCAGGTCTTGGAATCAGCGAGGCTACTGACAGTATGACCATCATTGTTTCAGAAGAAACAGGTGGTATCGCTGTTGCATATATGGGTACTCTTTACAGAGATCTTGATGAAGACAGTCTTAGAAAGCATCTTCAGGGACTTCAGGACAAGACTGAAGAGACTCGTCATAGAAAGCATAAGAGAGGGGGCGTGAAGAATGAAGAGTGAGAAAAAAAGCTTCTTTAAAAATTTTCCACTTAAACTTTTATCCCTTCTTATAGCATTTCTAATCTGGCTTATAGTTGTAAATGTAAATGACTATAAGGTTGTTAAGGAATATTATGAAATCCCTGTTGATCAGATTAACGGTGAAGAGATTGAAAGCAGGGGATATGTATATGATGTTATTTCAGGCGAGACAGTTGATATATTGGTAGAAGGAAGACGTTCCGTGCTGGATTCACTTTCAAAGTCGGATTTTGAAGCTGTGGCCGATCTTTCAAAGCTTTCATATACAGACACGGCAAAGATCAGTGTAACATGTAAGAAAGCCGGATATGATAACAAGATAACCATAACGGTTAAGGACGATGCGCTTAAGCTTTCCATCGAAGAGAAGAAGGCTAAGCAGTTTGAGGTTAAGGTTGATACAAAGGGTTCGGTAGCAGACGGATATGCTCTCGGAACTCCTGAGATTTCACCTTCAACAGTAAGCATCACAGGACCGGAATCACTTATAAAGAAGATTAAAAATGTTAAAGCGGTCGTAGACACATCAGGGCTTAAGGGGAGCAAGACTGTAGAAGTTGCAATCAGCCTCCTTGATGGAAATGATGAAAATGTTTCATTTTCAAGACTTGATATCGATACTACTAAGGTTAAAGTAACTATTCCTGTAAATGAGACAAAAACAGTTCCTGTTAAATTCAGTACCAAAGGACATGTGGCGAATGGATATATGCTTACAGCCATAAATGAAGGCATTGATGAGGTCCTTGTATCCGGACCTGCAGAATCTCTTGACAGTATCAATTATATTTTTGTAAATGATATTGATATAGACGGACTTACATCTGATAAAACTTTTGAACGAGTGATATCGGATTATCTTCCGGAAGGCGTTGATTTCGCTGATTCATCCGATAAGGTGACAGTTGAGATCAAGGTTGAAAAGCTGTATGAAAAATCATTTAAATTGAAATCAGAAGATATAATCTTTATAAATACTAAGAGTGCTTATGATTATAAGGTGGAATTGACTGGACCTTATGAGATTAAGCTTATCGGACTTGAGAGATATGTTTCAAATGTAGATCTTGCTGAGTATGGTCCTGTTATAGATTGCGCTGACTTAGAGCCGGGAACATATGAGCTTGATGTAAAACTGATGAAACAGGGCAAATTTACGATCAATAAGAGCGGTACTGCTGTTGTAACTATTTCCGAGAAGGAAGAAGCAACTGAAGATACCGGTGCCGATGACAATGCTTCCGGTGAAAATGGTTCCGGAGAGGAAGAGTGAGTCGGGATATATTTTACTAAGAGATAAAAGTATAAAGTAAATGTGCTTTATAAAGTTTGATCAAGGGAGGTATTTTGGAATGGATGAAGACATTAAGAAACTACAGGATGCCATCGATGAATCAAATTATATAGTATTTTTCGGAGGGGCAGGAGTATCAACTGAAAGTGGTATACCGGATTTCAGAAGCCAGGATGGTTTATATAGTCAGAAGTATAAATATCCGCCTGAAACCATAGTCAGCCATTCATTTTTCATGAATAAAACCGAAGACTTCTATGAGTTTTATAAAGACAAAATGCTTATAACGGACGCAAAGCCAAATGCTGCTCATAAGAAGCTTGCAGAGATGGAACAGAAAGGGAAGCTTAAGGCGGTTATAACTCAGAATATTGATGGCCTTCACCAGGCTGCAGGAAGTAAAGAGGTTCTTGAACTTCATGGTTCAACTCTCAGAAATTATTGTATGAAATGCGGTAAGACTTTCAGCAGTACAGATGATGATGTGCATGCGGGAGTTAAGTATATCCTTAATTCTGACGGGGTTCCAAGATGTGATAAATGTGGCGGAATCATAAGACCTGATGTTGTTCTCTATGAAGAAGGACTTGATTCTGATGTTATTTCAAGATCCATCAAACATATTTCAAAGGCGGATATGCTGATAATAGGCGGAACAAGCCTTGTTGTTTATCCGGCGGCAGGATTTATTGACTATTTCAGAGGAAAGCATCTTGCAGTTATAAATATGTCTCCGACAGCAAGAGATGTATCGGCTGATATCCTTGTTACGAAGAAAATAGGAGAAGTATTCTCTCAGATAGTAGTTTGATCGGGACAGAATATATAGTGATAATTAACAGAAAAACCGTGGTTTAATAGCCACGGTTTTCTTATGCCTTTTTTTGGAAACTTAGTAAAAAGGTTTAATACTGAGGTTCCGTATCCGCAAAATTATCTTTATGTATGAGATTTTAATTTCATAAAAATATATAAAAGAATATATAAAAGAACATATAAAAGAACATATACAAAAACATGCTCTGACGCCGAAAGAAAAAATACGAAAAAAGTGTAGGGTGGTGAGGCGAAAAAGCATCAAAAAAAGCAAAAAAATTAAATAAAATAAATTTAAAAAGCTAGTATTTTCAAGGGTTTGTGCATAGTGTCCAAAATGTCTGAAAAACACGTCGAAAACTTGACATAATACACAAATTCAAATATAATAAATGGTGAATAACTGCGTTCAAAATGCTTTTTATATAATGAAAAAGAGAATGCTTATGGGGACAAATAATAATATTGAAACAAAAGTAGGTGGGCTAAGAGCGGTTGAGCTGTACTATCGCGGTATTAGGGAGTTTGAATCAGGCGATACTACATTTCTTCAATCGAAAACCAGGCTTAATACGCCCGGAATGGGGACTCTTATGCCGGAAACCTTCAGGAAGGTAGCTGAGCTCAGTAATCAGTGTGTATCACTGTTTGAGCTTGAATTGAAGCAGTGTATCGAAACTGTCAAAAGTCTATTGGAGAAAGACTTTTATTTCAGATGGATTTCGGTATATATGCCTCTCAGATATCTTGAGACCAAGAATGTTCAGCAGAAGTTGATGGACACCATGGACGAGATGTCGACCGATACAAACAGAATCTGTTTTGAGGTTGCACCTGAACTGTTGCTGCATGGAACTAATGTTCACAGGAATGTTATCGAGCAACTCAGAAATCGTGGTTTTCATTTCATGTTGACAGACTTTGGAGGCATTAATTCACCGCTTATGAAACTTGCATACTTCCCAGTTGATTATGTGATGCTCAGTCAGGAAATCATCGGTTATCTTAACAAGGATGACAGATCTTTATCAGCTGTAAGCTCCATAGTTGATTTCGTGGAAGGAATGGAAGCGGATGTTATAGCGGATGGTGTCTCTAATGTTGACCAGGCTGAACAGCTTTTCAAATCTCATATCAGATTTGGAGCAGGAAGTCTTGCCGGCAGATATGTTACGGAGAGATATTTGAAGAGGAAAAAGTCGGAAGAAAATGCTAAGACAGCCGTAGCTAGCGCAGAGACAGTTGAAGCAAATGCAGATGTAACTAAAACTTCTGAAGAACAGGTTGAAGTTACTGAAGCTAATGTAGTTGTTGAGACTCAGGCTGATAATTAAGCGGATCGATTGGCTAAATTTGTAAAGTAATTTTGCGAGACAGGCAGACATTTCGACATATAATGCTTCTACCCAAGTATAATATCCTGAAGAGACCGAATTATTGCACAAGGTTGTGGCAGTGTTGTTTTACTTGAAAAGAAGGGGATAAATGTGGCAGAAAATAAGAAGGATATTGTAGAACTGAGAAGGACTGCAAAAGAAGTTAAAAAGCATGTCATCATTACGCGTGTTATGGCACTTCTAACCGGAATTCTTATTGCGATAGTCGCTGTTGCATACGCGATATCGTATTTCTATGATAAGTTCGGCAGCTTTACCGTAAAAGTTAATAAATATGATATGGCCAAGCAGGGTTTATGCCTTTCTGAAACACCCGAGTATGAACACGCCAATGCTAAGCTGAATGCGGATATCGTTTATGATATGACCAACATCAGCGGAATGGATATACCTGCAAATGTCGATATGGTTAACGGAAGCCATAATGGCCCGAATTATATCGCATATACATTTTATCTGATCAACTCCGGAGATGATACTTTATCATACGAAGGGGAGCTTCACATAGATAACGTGACCAAAGGCGTAGATGAGGCAATCAGAGTTTCTGTATATAAAAATGGCGAAAAAACCGTTTACGGAAAGACGAAGTCGAACGGTAGCGGAAAGGAAAAGGATTGTGATAAGGAATTCCTTTCATCGACAGCCGTTATGAGAACTGAGTCGGAAGGGTTTAAACCGAAGGACAGAGATAAGTACACGGTCGTAATATGGCTTGAGGGAAATGATCCTGATTGCATTGATAAGATAATCGGAGGAACGATTAAATTTACGATGATCTTTAAGATAAAAGAGACAACATAAATAAATGCTGGTTAATAGTAAGGCATAATAACAATAACGTGAGGATGGGGAGTATGAAAAAAGTATTAAAGATTGTAGCTAACGTAGTCGCATGGGCATTGCTTATCATGGCATTTCTGATAACACTTCTTGTCTTTGCCAGCTCAAGGAACGGCAAGACTGCATCGCTTTTTGGAATTACACCAATGGCGGTAGAATCAGATTCCATGAGTCCGACATTTAAGAAAGGCGACCTGATTTTTGTTAAGAAGATTGATGATCTTTACAATCTTAAAGAGGGGGATGTTATCACTTTTTACACGATCATTCAGGGCAAGAGAGTTATCAATACGCATAGGATTGTTGAAATCAATGAAGCTGAGAATTCAAGAAGTTTCGTAACACGAGGTGACAACAATAGTATCAATGATGAACTTCCGGCATATGCATCGGATATCATCGGAAAATGGACAGGAAAAAAATTTAATGGAATGGGTAAAGTGCTCGATTTCCTTAGAACCAAGAAGGGCTTCTTCATATGTATCCTTATTCCGATGGCAATTTTCTTCCTTTATGAGCTTTACAAATTTATCGTTGTGCTTATAGAGGTTAAGAAACCAAAGTTATCCGAAGAAGACGAGGAAGAGATTAAGAGAAAGGCTGTCGAGGAATATCTTGCAGCTAAGAAAAAGGAAGAAGATTCCACAAATGAGATTCAGGACGACATCGAAAATGGGGTTGATGAAGTTGTTGATGAAATCGATGCTGATGTACAGGAAAATGTTGCGATTGCCAAAGAAGTAGTAGACACAGAAATTAAAGCATAATGAACGTGATGGGGTTTTCGGAAACTTTATAAGATGAGGCAGCTCTGAGTGGATTTTCCGAAAAAGAGTAAAGCATACAGATATCCTGTATAAGAAAAGGTGTTTTTAGTTGTAATTATACGACGTAGGTAAGGGTAACTTAGAGATGTGGCAACAATGAGAGGGGTTAAGTATTGAACGGATTTTTAAAATGGTTCTTTGCTTTTATTTCCGAGATGCTCAAAGGATGGGGAATGATATTCAAGGGCATTGGAAATGGATTTGCAAAGATATTTAACATCAAAAGCTATATAGATATCTTTAAGCAGTATTCAAGCAAGTTTGATGCGATTGGATGGATTCTTGCCATTCTTGGTATCATCATTGTTGTGGCGATCTATGTCCTTATCTTCCTTTTGATAGTATTTGCTATCAGAAAGTATATAAGATTCAGACATTCAATTGTCAGCAACGAAGACCTTCTTGAAGAGATTTCTGTTCTTCAAAGACAGGTTCTTAAGATGACCAGAGAAAAAGACGAGATCATGGCTATGAAGGTTGCTCAGATCGGTGTTCCGGGTAGTGCGGCACTTGGTCTTGCAGGTGGCGGAACTATAGATTATGAAGGTGAGTCTCCGGAGAATATCCAGATGGCAGCAGGAGAAGAAGGTGTTATCATTACACAGGACAGAAGATTCTCAAAACTCTTCGAAGTGGATATGTTCTACAAGACATATACGCCACCTGAATATGATAATGAGATCGATCTTCCGGGAA
Source organism: Eubacterium ruminantium (assembly GCF_900167085.1). GTDB lineage: Bacteria > Bacillota > Clostridia > Lachnospirales > Lachnospiraceae > Eubacterium_Q > Eubacterium_Q ruminantium. The sequence goes on along the minus strand of NZ_FUXA01000009.1, from coordinate 40,720 downwards.
TATGCGAACGTTTCCGTGGATTTGCCTGTTCAAGAATGCATCTTTACTATGATATTAAGACCGTAAGGCTTTTCATGGCAGGTATGGCTTCTACAAAGCTTATCATCCTTCAGGGTATTTCCGGTACAGGTAAAACTTCCCTTCCATATTCATTTGGTAAGTTCCTGCAGGTTGATACAACCATCGCATCGGTACAGCCTTCTTGGAGAGACAGAACCGAGCTTTTTGGATACTTCAATGAATTCACTAAAAACTTCAACGAAACAGAAGTTCTTAAGAGAATATATGATTCAGGATATAACGACAATGTCAATCTTATCCTTCTCGACGAGATGAACATTGCGCGTATCGAGTACTATTTCGCAGAAATGCTGTCCATACTCGAAATGCCAAATGCTGATGAGTGGGAACTTGATCTTGTTCCAAATGTATGGAGCTCAGATCCTGAGAATCTTGATCATGGTAAACTTCGTATACCTCAGAATATATGGTATATCGGAACCGCCAACAACGACGATTCTACATATGCTATTTCCGATAAGGTTTACGACCGTGCTCAGCCAATCAACCTTGACGCAAAAGGTGTGGCATTCAATGTTGAGGATACACCTCCTCTTACACTCAGTTTCTCACATCTTAATCAGCTCTTTACAGATGCTATAGAGAAATATCCTGTTTCTCAGGAAAGCATGAAGAAGATACATCAGCTCGATCTGTGGGTTATCGATAAACTCCGTGTAGCATTTGGTAACCGTATTATAAAGCAGATGAGTATGTTCGTTCCTGTATATGTTGCTTGCGGTGGAGACGAGCTTGACGGTATCGATTATGTACTTGCCACAAAGATCTTCAGAAAGTTTGAATCCCTCAACCTTGCAATGCTGAGAGACGAACTTAAAGAACTTGTAGTTTATATCAACAAGTCATTTGGAAAGAATAAAATGAATGAATCTGTAGCTTATCTTGAAAGACTGCAGAAACTTTTCTAAAAAAGATTTATTACTTTTTGCTTATAAATAGAAATAATAATGTAAATGCTTTTGTCTGCGGGAAGAAGGTCTACCGTCCCGCAAAGCATTTTACATTCTATTTTGGATTATATAAACGATAGAGAGGGAAATCATATTGAACGGAAAGTACGGGGAATGGTATCAGGAATTACGTGACGCCCTTGGTACGATGCAGGAAAATGTTATCTATGACGATATGAATAAGGTGGTAGGTTCCGGACGTTCTAATGTTTCCATGAACCGAAAACTTATGGAGAAGAGTATTGATGTCTCCTGGGTTGAAGCCATAGAAAATGGACTTATTCATGTAGATAATGTTATCAGAAGACCTAGTCGTACCATTGTTGACGTGGAAGAAATTGTGCCAATTGCCCTCTCGAAGAAAGTTACTGTAGAATCCGTTAAACATCTTGCTCAGCACACAGATCTTATACAAAGTGTGGATAAAAGAACAGGCAAGATAACTCCCTCTAAACTTTTAAATGTACATAAAGAAGAAAGTCTTGAAACCTATGAAAACAGGTTTGTAAATACTCTCATTGACAGACTTTATATCTTCATCATGACCAGATATCAGAAGCTGGCGGAAGTAGAAAAAGATGAAGAAGTATATAGTCTCGAATTTGAAAATGAGATGGATGATACGAAGGGCAGCCAGCTGACGTTCAAAGTTACCATCGATGCGAGACGTAGTCTTGAAGCAACCAATGACAGCGGTTATACTATCTGGCAGAGAGTTGAAAAGCTCAAGAAAACCATTGAAGGTTATAAGGGCTCGGAACTCTGTACTACCCTTGGCAATAACTTCGTTCAGCCGCCGATCATGAGAACCAATGCCATCATGAAAAATGTTGACCTTAAAGCGTGTCTTATGCTTTGGCAATACATTTTAAGTTATGACAAAGTTGGTTACGAGATCAATATAGAAGATACAGCTGTCAGGCCGGATCAGAATTATCTTGAAGATCTTAAGGATATGATAACCTGCGATATGCTTCTTTTTAAGACATATACGGAAGAAGGGCAGGGAGAATATGTTCCTATAGGGAAGAAGAGATTTAAGAGTGTTCAGCCGAAAGTTGTTAAGAGATATAAAACCGAACTTCTTTCGGGACATTACGGCATACATACTGAAGCCGGTGTTGGATATATTCAGGCAGAAGGCCCGGAAGTATATGTAAATAATGAGCTTCCTGATGATGTTGACAGTGTATTCAGTGAAATTGATAATGCTATAAATATAGAAAGAAATTATTATGCTGAGAAGGAAAGAAAACGTCTCGAGGAACTCGCTATTCAGGAAGAAGAAGAGAGAAGAAGACATGAAAGAGAAGAACGTCTTGCTGAGAAGAGAAGGATTGAAGCTCTCAGACAGGAAGAACGTGAACGTATAAGGCGTGAGAAAGAGGAAGAAGAAAAACGTATTCAGGAAATGCTTGAAAGACGTAAAGCTGAGATTGAAGCTGAAGAACAGGAAAGAGCGAGAATCGAAGCTGAGCGTAAAGCAAGGATTGAAGAAGAAAGACGTCTTGCTGAGGAAGCAGCCAGAGAAGAGGCTGAGAGACAGAAGCATGAAGCTGAGAAGAAGGCTATTCGTTCTGAATTCGGTGAAGCTGAAGGTATCGATACAAAAGTATTTGACAGACAGAAAGAAGAACATGAAAGAACCAATGCTTATGGTACCGTAACTCAGAAAGATATAGATGAAGCATCGGAAATGATGCAGGAACAGTTAGAGAAGGAGCAGGAAAGAAAAGCTGCCGAAGAATTTGCTGAAGAAGGTGAAGAAGAAAATAAGGTAGAAGAAGTTAAAGCTCCTGAAGAGGACCTTCATGAAGACCCAAGAGAAGTTGCTGTTAGAATGAAACTTGAGCAGCAGCGTAAGGCGAAGGAACTCAAAGAAAAGGAAAGAGCTATTAGGCTTAAGGCTGAAAGAGCTGTATACGAAGCGAAGCCATTTAGGGAAATTTACAAAGATTATACATGGAATCCGATTTATTCGATTCCGAGATTCTTCAGATGGCTGCTATTTGTTCTATTTGGTATAATTCCTAAGGATACCGATAATCCTGATCAGAAGAGAATACTTCTCGAGAAGGAAGAACTGGCAAGGAAGGAAGAGTACGAGAGAGGTGAGAGAGAGAAATTCGATGTATACTATGCGAAGTATGCAACTAATTTCCCGTATAACATAAAGAGGTTCATAGCCGATCAGAAATTCAAGCGTAAGAAGAAAAAGGCAGATAAGGATAAACCAAAGCCTGTATTTGTTAAACCACAACGTACGCCTGAGGAGGAGAAGGCTATAGAAGTGAACATGAAACGTCTTTACAAGGAATATCATGTTAAACTTGGTCTTAGGATCAAACGATTCTTCGAGGATCGTAAAGCAGAAGTAAATGAAGGATAGAGATATGAAAAATGAATAAAAAGAAGTCATTGTGCAGAAAGATTGTGGGTGGTTTGGAATGGGCAATCCTTATTTTCAGCATGTGTTTTATGATTTATGTGCTGTCTGAAACGGCAAAGGGTAAAGCTGCAAAAATAATGGGGAGAAGCCTGCTTCACATAGTTACGGGAAGTATGGAGCCTACCATTTCAGTGGATGACTATGTAGTTGTTAAGAAGGTAAATGCAAATACATTAAAAGTTGGGGACATAATAGCATATTACAGTGAAGATCCTGAGATTGAAGGAAGGATCGTAATTCACAGAATTGTAGAAATAACGGAAAAAGGAAGATATAGAACAAAGGGTGATGCCAACCAGGTGCCTGATGATTTCCTGGTAAGCTATGATCAGATCATAGGTAAATATGTCAGAAGATCCGGAATATTTAACTGGATTTCGACATTTGGTAATCCGAAAAAGCTTCTTCTGGTTGTAGTGGTTATACCGCTTTTCTTGATGGCTGTATTTGAGACAAAGAATCTTGCCGGAGCGGTAAAGGATTCGGTTAAAAAGAAAAATGGTGGAATGACTGCCGAAGAACAAGAATTGAATGACAGAATAGAAGAGCTTAAGAAAGAAGCTATAGAAGAATACCTTAAGGAGAAGGAAGAAGCGGATAAGGCTGCTGAAGCAAATAAGGTTAATTCCTTCTGGGTAGGACCATCAGGTGTTAAATCAGCTGAAAGGTCTGCGAAGACTATAAGTGAAGCTAAAATAGCACTCGAAGCTGATAAACTCTGGAAAGAGATAGAGAAAGATTATGATGTAGAAGAATCTCCTGTAAAAAGAGATAAAACCTTCTGGGTACAGGATGGTGCCAATAGCTCCATAAGGGCAATCGGCGCATCATTTAGAGGCTCAAAAAGAGCATTAAATGAAGAGAAGGCAAATGAAAAGGACGGTTCTTCGGAAGATAAAGACAATAAAGAATTACAAAATGATATACAAAATGACGCAAATGATGACACAAATAATGATACAAAAAAGAGTGGCGTTATAGAAGCGGGAGTCGCAAAGAATCTTGTAGAAAATCTTCTGAATAAATCCGGAACATTCTGGATCGGAGATGAAGACAGCGATGAAGCATCAAATGAATCTGCAGCGGATGATAAAGCGGTGGAAGATGCCGTAAAGAATGAAAATGCCGCTGGAAAAGAGAAAAATGCAGCGAGTGATGATGTAAAGAATTATGGCGCCGCTGGAAAAGAGAACAGTGCGACGACAGATGCAAAAGATGAAATAAAAAACAGTTGATTTTGAAACTGTGAGGGCAACGATATGGCTAAAAAGGAAAAGATAAAGACTAAAAAAGAAATTCCTGCAAAAGATATGGTCAAATACACGGCCAGGGATTTTGGTCAGGAATACATAATGAAACGGAAGATGGTCCGTGCGATAGTTTTATCCATTCTTTCTCTGATAGCTTTAGCTGTTTTCGTTGCACTTTATATAGCAGAGACTGCGAAGGTTAAGGAAAAGTTCAGGCAACAGTATAGAAAATCGTTGGATACATTTTCAATGGATCTGGATAACTATTTAAATGCTGATGGGGATTTTGAATTCCGGTACAGGGTTTTACTTTCAGACATATCAAACGTGAACGCATTTGTGTTTCTTGTGGATGATTATGAAGATAAACAGAAGAGTATCAACGGCCTTTATACAGTATTTATCAAGTATCCTGAACAGACCCAAAAAAGGCTTGATGAGGTTGCGGTTTTTATAAAGGATGTCATAGCTAATCTGGATAAAGGCTATGAAGAGATGGATAAATTTGTAGAATCTATAGACAAAAAGGGATATTAGTATTTGAATCATGGAAGACTCGGGGAAATATGCAAGTAATATGAGGCTTCCGTGTGAAAGGAAAAGATTATGAGTAGAAAAAGCAAGCTTAAAAAAGAGATTAAAACATGTCAAAAAACTATAGTAGAGATCGAAAGAAGACGTGCTAGATCCCAGTCTGCGCTGGTTCAGGCCATACTTCTCCAGGAAGAACCAAATGAAGCTGATGTAGAGTGGTTCAATAAATATACAGGTGAAATTACAGCTTGTCGTAATCATATGCTTGAAATGAAAAAAGAACTGGAGTCTTTATAAAAAATTAAGATACATTCTTTTGGGTTGTGACTTTATGTAAATCAATTTGTACATAATGCACAAATGATTCTGTTAAAAGTACGCAAAAACGTTTCGAAATTCTACGTAAATCTTTAATGAATCTAAATAAATTACTTGCAAATATTAATATTTCCTTATATAATTAACTTAACATTTAGAACGAACTTGAATTGAAGAGAGAATCATTCAAAATTTTGGGTAAAGGAGGATAGGCTTATGAGAAAAGACAAGAAACACAAAACAAGTAAAAAAATCGTCGCTTCGGTTTCGATGTTAGCATTATCAGCATCCATGCTTGGAGCTGCAACATATGCATGGTTTACAATGAGTAGAGAAGTAGAAGTTAACAACATCCAGTTAACAGCTACCACACCTGAAGATATTCAGATATCTTTGGGAACAATTTCAGGTCACGGTGATACTACTTCACTGGCAAAGAATACAGGTTACTTAACTGCAAGTGAGGGAAAAGCTACAGTACCAACAAGTGATTATGACTGGTCGAATACAGCTGATATATCTCACTACTATTCATTTGGTAAGTTGATTCCTGCATCATCTGATACAGGTGAATCAATCTTCTTCACACCTGATGCAAATGGTATTGGACAGACTGTAAAGACAGATGCAAAATATTATACAGCAGTTTCCGGAACTACAGTAACAGATAATTATAATGCAACATCTCATATCAATACTGCAACAGAATGGACACCATCCGGTGCTGTAGGTTGGAATTCTACTAATGATGATGGTTATTATATCGATATTCCTGTATGGTTTAGAACATCAAGTACAAAAGGAGCTAACTTATCGGTTAAGGCATATGTTGTAGATAAAAATGAAATCACAGGATTCGGTAAAGATGATTCAGGATCAGTGACAGGTAAAGAACTTTACAGAGCGGTTCGAGTTGCTATCCTTACACCTGTCGGTGCAGCAGCAGCTTCAGGTGGAAACCTTATTCCTGTTGCAGATGGAAATGCTTCAGGTATAACAGATCCATATGCTGGTACTTCTGTACTTGATTGGTATACAGCAACAAGTACATCAGGAACAACTCCTGCTGTAGCTCATGGTGGTGCAATTTCAGCAGTAGCTAGTGAAGCAGCAACATATAATGCTAGTCCTGCGGTATATACAGCCGGAACAAAAGTTGCAACTGTTCCTGCAGGTACAGGTCAGAAATATGGTAATCCTACACAGATTATAGTTAGAGTATGGCTTGAAGGTGAAGATCCTGACTGCTACAACGAGACAGCCGGACAGGATTGGTCAATAAGCCTTAAGTTCAACAATGAAACAGCTAATCCAACACCTTAGTCTGATAGTATATGGATTAAGTTTAAAAGAAAGAATGAAATGATGGTCCCTCTCTTGTACAAGATGCAGGAGAGGGATTTTCTTTGTATATTTTCCGTAAAATAATTATATACAGTAAGTGAAGAGTATTCGGGGGAGTATATGAGCGAGAAAGAAAACAAAAAACCTGATTACAATGATCCTTATGATAAAAATCCTGATATCAAAAATCAACAATCCCTGGATGACATTATGAAAGATCCGGAGCTAGTGGAAAAGATACTTGCCGAGAAGGGGATCAAACTTCCGGAAAAAGATACTGAAGAAAAGGCAAGGATCAATATCGAGGCGATTTCGGTTATTATGAATGGCCTGGTTTTCTTTGTGCTGGGTATTTTCATCACATCACCTTTCATCCAGCTTTTTTGTAGGGTGATAGATGATCTGACTGATTCAAAATGGAATGTCGGCGTTAGCGGAATCGTTGATAATCGGAAATTTATCAATAACTATCAGCATATGATTGGGAATATAAATGCGCTTGTATGTCTTACTGCAGCATTTTTATATATCATGGTGATATACAAGGCCTTTACGAAAAGAAAGAAGATATTCGGGAATATAAAAAAATATCTATCGGCTGCTCTGCCATTAATAATTTTTCTTATGTTCTCTGTGTCTATAATAGTTGTGACTTGTATCAGAGGATTTAATGAGTTTGACAAAAAAGGTCATCCATATATGAATGAAAGTATTTATTCATACATGCTATACCCTTTATCATATTTTTTCTGCGGGTTATTTGTATGGAAAAGTTCGTACAAGAAGATATTGCTGTATGCTTTGATATTTACAGCTTTTCCGCTGAATATTCTTGCGCTCTATAATGAGTGGGGCGGGGGATTTCTTTATTTTCGAGGAAGTGGAGTTGTTGCTGTTTTTCACAACTCTAATCATTATGGTTATTATCTGGCGATGGTGCTTTTCACTTCGGGAATATTATTTGTTATCGAAGAAAAAATATGGCGCAGGATAGTAAGTCTTATTTCCATGATAGTTGCGACTATAGTTCTCATAATCAATAATACATTAGGGGCATATCTTGCAGTAAGTCTATCATTTGTATTATTCATAATTTACAGCATTTTGAGTAATCGCAGGAAACGTGGCGACGACGAGAAAACCGGAAGTGCTCCGGTAAAGCATAAAGGTTTTTTGAAGAAGATATTTTGGCCGGGTGGCTGGCAGTGTGCAATACTTATCCTGGTGATTTTCATAGGAATAACGGTTTTGATGAGTAGGCGTTATAATACTGTTGGCTCGAGCGTATCGGTGATGGTTGGTGATGTAGGAGATATATTGTCGGATCCTATGGAAAATGATAAAGCCGGTTCCGGCAGGTGGAGATTATGGAAGGGGGCAGTCCGGCATATAGTCGAAGAACCGCTTTTGGGATTTGGCGTTGAAGGGCTGCTGATACAATATGAAATCGGAACTCCTCATAATGAGATTTTGCAGTATGCCGAATTTTTTGGGGTAATAACAACCGCACTTTATATTCTTGCTGTATGGCTTGTTATGTGGCGGGTGTTCAGAAACTTTAAAAAGATGAGTAAAAGTACCATGCTTTGTTTCTTCGCATGCTTTACGTATCTTGCTTCTTCATTTTTTGGAGTAGCTATTTATTATACAACTCCTTTTGTTTATATTTTCCTGGGACTTACCTATGCAGAGTACTTGCGGGATAGTATAAAAAATGACGATTTTACGTCATGAAAGACGAATTTTCTGACAATTTAAGAATTGGATTTAAAACCTTAGGGAGCGGCAAAATCACGTGCTAAATTCTTAAGGTTTTATTGATTTTTTGCAATAAATGATGTAAAATACTAGTAAGTGTAACTATGGAGAACAATGGGGTGTTTCTTCTAAAATTTGTACCAATTCAGGGTATTTCCGGATATTGTAGGCTTGTTTATTTGATACTTTATTGTTTGTGATTTCATCTGCGGGGGGTGAGCGGAATGGAAGATGAGAAAGATAAAGATGATGACAATGCCATTATGGTCATTGATCCCAAGATAATTAAATTAGCATCAGTCTTTTTGCTGTCCTTAATTCTGCTTATTTTTGCATGTATCGCATGGTTCACAATGAGTAGAGAGACCGAAAGCGAAGGAGTGCAGATGGCATCTCAAGGAATGAATTATGAGATAGTTTCTTTGTCAGATGGAAATAACGGACTTTATTATGATGATTATCATAGTTTGGTTAAGAGCTCGGACGCTATGGTTTGGCAGATGACGGCAGAAAGCAATATGGATAATTATGAGATTGCTCAGTCGGGTAGTGGTTCAAATGAAAGCGGTTCGGACGAAGAGGAAGAGATAGAATATGGTATCCATCCGGGTTCGCAGGGAGTTATCTCCTTCTACGTAATACCAAAGATAGCACATATTAATCTTGATTTTAGATTTGAGATTATCGGTTATGTAGCTTCTGAAGATGAAGATACAGGCGAGATAGAGATGACAAAGCTTGACAGCACGGCCGGACCTGCAAGATATCTAAATGGACACATTTTACTTTTCGAACAAAGGACTAAAATAGGAAATACTTATACATACTCAAAGCCTATTCTTTCAAACGAAGATATGCTGAGAGTTATGGAGAGCAAAAGTTATACAGGAATCGGAACAAGGAATCAGGTTGATATATATTGGGTATGGCCTAATACCCTCAGCAATATAGTAGATGCTACTTCTTGCGAGAAGATGGTAGTAATTGAAACACCATTTACATCAGGAAATGATTATTCAGCTATAGTTACAAATGTTGAAACCTATCCTGAGTATTATTTGAAAATGGATGGCGAAAACAGTATCAACGGTTCGGGAACAAATACCGGCAATTCATCGGGAACAAATACCGGCAATTCATCGGGAAGTTCAAATGGATCAGGAACCACAGGACCGGGCGAAGTAACAAGGGCTGTGATCGCAAGAGATTATGATATTTACGGTGACTATTACGATCAGGCTGATAATGATATAGGAATGGGAGTTAATTTTATACTTCTTAAAATGAGTGTTAGTGAGAATTCGACAAGCAGTAGTGGTTCAGGAGAGTGATCGGTATGAATAAGACAGATACGAAAGATAAAAAACTGAATAGAGTTCAGAAGATACAGATAATCATCGCATCTGTTCTTACTATCGCCATTATTATCGCTATATCGGTTTATGCATGGTTTTCTCTGGCAAGCAATATGGAAACGATGACGAAGGTCAAGGAACCGGACAATCTTGATATAAGAGCAGGTAACTTTAACCCTATCATCAACTTTGATCTTAATGGTATCAACATTGAAGACATGGCTGAGAATGATCATGCAGAATACAGAGTATTCAGTGTAAGTGCCGGTGATTACAAGATTGCTTACAAGCTTCAGTTGACACATACAACGAATATTCCTTTCAAATACACTCTTTATTCAGCAACTTGGATGAAGGATGTGACAGAGCAGGACAGTGCCAATTCATATGTTGAATATCATCCGATAAATGATGATTCGGTTATCTCATATTATCAGATTGGAGAAGAGATTCCGCTTCATGAGATCAATCCGGACATGAGTAATGAGAATACCTATGGACGTGTCATCGCAAGAAATTCAGGAAAGATCTACAACGATACATATGACGGGGCCGGGGATTCGCCTGAAATATATGCGGTTCCGATTTACAGCCAGACCGGTTCGATAACACCGGCCAATAAGGAATCAAATGAACATGATTATTATGTATTAAAAATAGAGTGGGATAAAGAAGCTGCAAATAAAGGTTTCACAAAGTGGAATAAAGCAGAGAACAATAAGGAAACAGATATAATCTGTATCACAGCAAGCAGAAGTACTCACTGATTGGAGTGAATAAAGATTCCCACATAAATGATAGTAATATATCAGATATCGAGGAAAGGAGGCAGGACCGTGAAAAAGATACTTAAATTCATAAAGAAAAACTGGATAAGTGTATGGCTTGTAACGGTCATTGCCATTTCTGCAGGTATTGCAATTACATATGCAGCATATACTGAAGTATCTGTTGTTAAGCGAGTTGTATCTACCAAGGAATCAGAAGGTGAGCTTTTCTCATCTAACTGTATGAGACAGGATCTTTCGAGCAGAATGCTTTCTACAAGCCAGTATACAGTAACTGTCTGTAACTATGACCAGGATAAGCTGCTTACATTCAGCCCTGCACAGATAACATATGATTTCTATGCAGAACTGCAGGTCAAATACGGAGATGAATATCTGAATATGGCTCAGTTCCTTTCAAGACTTCAGCAGGATGATCCGGACAATGCTGCAACCAGATATCAGGAAATTGTAAATAAGATTTCTACCAACTACTATGTGGCAAAGCAGGAAGATGATACAGCAAGTGTCATTTCTCCTGAGGACAGCGCAGAGCATTACTTTACAAGTGCCGGAAATTATAAGGTTTCATTTGAGGGAGAAACTTTAGCACCAAATGATTCATCAACGGATAAATATAAAATAAAGATTTCAGAGAGTGATTTAAGTAAACAGGATCCTGACTTCTATATACATGTTTGGGCAATGCCATCAGTCAATTCTTTACATACTATCGAATCAAGAATTTACGGAGGAATCAGCGTAGGTAATGCATCATCTTGGGGCGGGATGCTCAGAGAAACCAACAGCAGCGAAGTTGATTATGACTTTTACAACTATATAATTACCGGAAACGGTGAAGGAAAAGTTGACATAATATGGAATAGTGAATATTTCGAGATCAATGAATTTTTCTTCTCAAATATGTCGGGAAATACTTTTGAACAAAATCCTGTAGTAGCTGAGACGATAACTTCAAGTGATCCTTTATACAGTGATTACACAGGTTGGAGCAAGATAACTCTTGAGGTTGATTCGCTTAATGATAAGAACAGATATGAGCTTCAGCTTTATAAAGAAAAAGAAAATATATCTTATACAGGAGAAAATGCAGCATCGAATTATATCAGATGCTTCTTCAGAGAAGATTAGTAAGTTATAGAGAGAATTAGAGAATTATGAAAAAAGCGTGGTGATATATATGAAGTCAGGTAGAAGACCAAGAAGAAAACTGAAAAGAGCATTTAGCTTTTTTATGACATTTGGTTTAATCTTAAATGTTTTATTTGGAAGCGGATTTCCTTTACTGGAGGATAAATCTGCCGGTCTTGTTGTGCGTGCGGCAGAGGAAGAAGTTGATAATGAGACACTTCCGACTTATACTCCGACAACTACTTCATTTACACCGGGCACAGTTTATCTTCCGTCAATCCAGTCAATCGTAGATTACTGTTACCTTTATAAGAGCGACACTTCATTCGCAAGTGTACACCAGAATGATGACGTTATCATGTCTCTTACAAACGATCCGACTAACAGAACTCTCGGAGATAACTTTGTAGGACTTGGAAGTAAGGATTATCCATTCTCAGGTACAGTGCAGTTTGCTGGAAATGCTACACAGCCATTTACTCTTAAGAGAGCATTTTTTGGCTATGTATATGATCACGTTATCCTCTATGGTAATAACAATAAGAATACGGATATTGTTTTACAGCTTACAAGAAATGGTTCTGTAGAAGACGGAAAGAGTTCGCCTCTTTTTGCGGATCATGTACTTCACGGAAATGGAAACAGCTACCCTTGGAATGTGGAAGCTTCTTCTTCAGAATATACATATTCAGGTCTCATCGGAACCATCGATGAAGGTGCAGTAGTAGAAGTTAATTTCGATAATAAATCTTCAGCTGCCATGATTTCGAATTCTGAAGGATATAATAAGAATGTTGGAGCTATCTGCGGTAGAATGAAGAAGGATTCACAGCTTACTGTTACTTATTCCGGAACTGCTAATGTTTCTATCACATCTACAAATGCAAATGCAGGCGGATTTGTTGGAAGTATGGAAGATACTGCCAGCCTTACAGTTAATTCTATTCCTTCAGGATATGCTCCTTCGGTAAATGCAAGTAATGGTTATGCCGGCGGTATAGCGGGTGATGTGAATTCTGACATTTCACTTTCTTTCCCTGCAAATGTCGCCATAGATGGAACTATAGTTGGTAATGGAGCAGGCGGACTTTTTGGTCATTATCTGAATAAGAATCTTACAGAATCTTTCGATATCTCAACATATTTTAATGGAGTAAAAGCAACAGCCGTAGGAACCTATGCCGGTGGACTTTTTGGTGTGTTTGAAAATGACAGTAATGAATCAGACTTCACTGTAACATTTACAGGCACAAATACTTCTGATAATCATAAATCAGGAAATAATAATACATATGATAAAATAGGACATTATGGCGGACTTATAGGAAAGTATATTACAGGAAAGTTAAGTGACAGTCTGGTTCTTTCTGATCTTGAATTTAAGTCGGAATCAGCTTTATCCTTCATGTCATACGGTGGTGTTATAGGAATAGTTGAGAATGATGCTTATATTAAAGTTGATACGATTGACGTTACAGCTAAAGGAACCGGAAGAAGAGATACAAAAGGAGCTTACTTTGGAGGAGTTATAGGAAGAACTTCCGAAGAATGCGATGTATTTGTAGACCTCGGAGATTATAAACTCAGAACGGGAAGTGAGAAATTCCGAGGAGGCGGAGTTGTAGGTTCATTTAAAAATGGCGTCCTTAGAATAAGTGGAACAACAGATTTATCTTCAGCTGCGACATATGGCACATATTCAACAAGTGACAATACGGCGAAGATTGAAAGCTGTTATGGTCAGCTTGTAGGAGAAAATGATAACGTCCTTGTATATGCACTCGGAAATGGTGAAGATTCTGATCCGGCTTCATTTGAAGATGAAGGCGCCGGAAAGACTGTTGGATGGAAATACATCCGTTCAAACGGCTCAGTTGCTGATGATCTTGGTACATGGGGCGAAGTTGTAAGAATTGTAAGTGACGGCTCAGATGATATGAATATCGAAACAGCCGGTATCGTGACATTTAATCCGGCTGCACATACGGTAACTTTGGCAGCGGCTGTCCCAAGTAATATGAGTAACACTGTTGAATTCACAAAGACAGCACTTAATATAATGCTTAATAATGGTTCAAGCAGTGATATTATCACATTCAACGGTGGTTCAGCACGTGATACCCTTCTTGCAGGAAATCTTTCCATCGACAGTGACATTTCTCTTGCAGGAACAGGTATAAATGGATTTATGAGAGATGGCTCTCCTTCTATATCAATAAGTGATACAGGAAGTGTCGGAGTTTATACAGGAACATTTAATGGTGGCAATCATACAATAACATTTGCTACCGGCGAAGCTTATGGTAAGGATTATCAGGGAAATGCAGTTTCCGTATCATCGGAAGGCGTTGGTCAGATATATCGCCATCAGTATAATGGTCTTTTCTCAGTTATCGGAAATGGAACAACAGGCACCGGAAAAGTTCAGAATCTTACAATCGGTGGAAATGTATATATACATAACGCAGGACCAAATGGAATGAGCTACGGTGGTGTGGCTGCACGTTCTCATGGTAATACAACGTTAGAGAATATTACAGCTTCTCAGATTGTAAATTATTATGAAAATAGAAATACAACGGGTGCAACAGCCGGATGGGCAAAGTACCTTGGTGGCCTTATCGGTTATACAGATAAGGAAGAAGATAACGGAACAGTTGATATAAAAGGCACAACTGTTATTGATACTACATTTAATCTTAGCGGAAAGCTTAAGGACAGATTCATGTGTGCCGGAGCAATAGCCGGTGTTAATTCTAAAAAGATTAATATCAAATTTGCAGAAGGTTCTTCTGACTCATTGACAGTAACCATGGATAGTGTTCCTGCAGTAGGAGTTGGATCTGATACTGCAGTCCGCATAGGTGGACTTATATCTTATGTTGATAAGGTAGGAAAATATAGCGATAAAAAAATAATAGTTGATCATACAACTTTCGGAAAATCAGATAATCCACTGAGGTTAAGTAATCCATCGACACAGAGCGTAGGTGGTTTATTTGGATATTCTTGGAATATTTGTGATGTTAATGTTAAGGGAGTAACTGTAACAAATGCAAATCTTGATTATTCAGCTCCTGAAGTTGGTATATTCGCATATGCAGGAACAGGTAGATGGATAGTTGATTCGGTTAATGTTGATGGACTTACACTTACAGGTGGTGGAAGTACATCACTTGGCATACTTGTAAATAAGATGTATTCGTTGGAAAGTGATAATGTTGATGGAGCACTTTATCTCGATGTTCTTAATAAGGGATATGTGCTTAATGGAAGTGGCATTAGTCTTCCGGGAACTTTGGGAGTATATGATGAGATAGCAGCGTATTCGGCAACTGATGTTATTAAAGGTAATGCGGGACTCATTTCTATCAATATGAATAGTTCAAGAAGTGTATCTGAAGCTAAGATTACAACTACAGGTACATATCAGAATAAGCTCGGTACTACATCATCGGCAGCGCTCACATCTTCAAAATATGCAAATCCTAATTCGAGATATTACTATAATATCGACAAAATGAGTACTTCAAATGCAGGTCAGAAGCTTGTATTATGGAGTGCTAAAAAGTATGTTCACTCAAGTATCAGTGATACAATAACTGATTCGGGCATGGCAGATAGTAATGTTACAGGAAATGCAGATCTGACAGGTCTTTCATATTATCCTATAGCTGTAGCGGATAGTTATACACTCAAAGATCTGAATGTAACATTTGATTATGACGGATTATATACAACAGCTGAGAATACATTTACTAATTCAGTAGTATCTGATAATTATATTCGTGATCCGGGTGCTACAAGTACTGATAAGAATCAGCATTATTTGATGCATTCAGGACTGTTCATCGATCTTCCGGCAGGTAAAACTATAAATGTTTCAGGAACCTCTTCATTGAGTGGTTCTTTCCTTGAAGTTGATAGTTATAAAGCGTCACTGATAAGTGGCACTATGAGAGGAAACTTGAATATTTCGGGAAAATTTACTCTGAATGAACTTGTACCTAAAACAACAGGTGATACTGCATTTAGTAATGGTTATCTTCTTGTTAATTCCATATCAAGACCGGACGATCAGGTTCCAACAGTATCCGTAGATATCAGCGGATTGGGTGCAAGCGGATATTCTTCAGTAACACTTCCTATAGCGCGAAGCCTTATAGGTAGTGCAGATGGTAGAGGTTTTTCATTCAACCTTACGAATATAAAACTTGATGGTAGAAAAGCAACTGTTCCTGATACAGCCAATAAAACAGAACTTAATTCATCATTAACTGATACTTATGGTACATCCAGATCGTTATTCTCGCATGCTACACTGTTCTACTCAATCAATACAGATCAGAATGCGGAGATGTCGTATAATTTCACACATGATGATGACTGGGGAACAGAAGGATCAACAGTTAAAAGAGATGTTACATATGGTATGGAGATTTCTCACACAGTAGAAAACTGGGATTCAGAAGGAAGTAAGTCTCGTCAAAGCAAGTACTCAGGAACTAATAAGAGCTATACTCGTCCTGATGTAGGAACTGTTGATCAGGAATATGATTTCTCTAAATCGGTATTCCTTCCATATGTTTATCAGCCATTTAATCCGGATGCAGATCATTCGGGAAAATATTATAGAGAGTTAAAAGTTAACTACCTTCTTGAGATAGAGTCAAAAGGATGTGGAACATATAATGATCCATATATCATTGAAAGTGCGGATCAGCTTGTTGCGATAGCTAACTTTTTAAAGAGTGGTAATAGTCCGATTCTTAATTTGGGTAGTATTACATTACCAAAAGATTCATCAGCATTTAATGGAATAGCTGCAAATACCACAGGAAATCGTTGGTGTACTGATAAAGAAGGGGACGGTTATCATGCTGAGTACACTGCAGAAGTAGGTACGGATTTTACTTCTGAAAATGGCAGTGCTTGGCAAGAAGATAATGTTAAATACTATCTTGCAAATGCATATTATAAGATAAATAAGAATATCGTACTTGACAGTACATTTCCGGGACTTGGTGGTCCTTCAGCCAATACAGCATTTAGAGGAGTAATCGTAGGTGATACCGATTCTGAAGGCGCACCACTATATACAATAACAAATAAAAGTAGCAATCCATTTATAAATGTATCAAATGGATGTGTAATTAAAAATGTAAATATTAATGTTAACTTTTCGAGTGGAATTTCTCTTGAGCAGCAAAATGCGGCATATGATAAGGCATATTTTGGATATGAGTATGAATCTACAAATACATGTAAGTTCTATGGAGGAATTATTGGTGAATTGATGGGTGGAGATACCATCATTGATAATTCATATATAACTTTTTCCAATACAGCTATAACACTTAAAGGAACAAACGGTACTATAGTTCCTGTAGGTGGATATGTTGGTGTAATAGTATTCGGTGGACTTATATTTAAAAATATGGATGCAGAAAAAACTACTATATCTGCAACCGGTTTAAGAGTAAATGCCATTGGAGAAAACTACAATCTTGCTAATAATGGTAACAAGGAAGCTTGGGCGGCTATCTATGTCAATCCTATAGTAGGTCGTGTCATCAATGGATATGCAGTAAATGAAACTGACCGGTTTTCAGTAACTGAAGATAATACATATCATGATGATGCCAATAATGGTGCAGGTACTACCAGATCAGGAGTAGTACATACTCTTAAAAATGGTAAAAAGCATTATTCAATAGCGGATATTGATAAGACTGAAACAGATAAGCTGGATGTAACGAGTGTTCCTTCAAATGCATCTACAGATGGTAATATCGATGTTCCTAATGCACAGGCACTATTTATATTATCGTTGATTACACAGTCTACAGCCGGAACAGCAAAGGCTATAAAAAGTTCAGGGGCAGGGTCACAAACTGATGTAATGACAGAAACAGGCCGTGAAACAGATGATGAAGGTAATGTAACAATTTATAAAACCAGAAATATCGTTAATAATGGAGCACTTTGTGATTACACAAATTCACTTTCATATGGTACATATGATGATTTGGTTTATGGTATGAGTCACAATGCTTCATACAATGATGTTGGAACATCTGGAGAATCAAGTGATGATTATAACTCTTATATAAATGGTGACACAGCAGCAAATTCTGCTTTACCGTATATTATCAGGCATTATACAGAAGGAGAATATGGTACAACAACATCTACAACAACTTCAACAGAGGTTGAAGAGGCATCAGCTGAAGGGAGAACGGATGTATTCAATGGTGATGATCCTGATGGAAAAGAAATATATATTTATTCCGGCGGTAAATATTTGAATGTAAATAAAGTAGTTGACGTTGGATTAGAAGCTACGGCAAGTATCAGTAGTGCGACAAAGTTATTGTTTACTAGGCAGAATAGTGGTGAAAATGCCGGTAAGTATATTATTTCTTTTGAAAGCAGCGGAACAAAATATCTTGCATTTAAACAAACTGGTAGCTCTAATGAAAAAAGAAAGCTTATTGTAAGTCCCACACCATATTACTTTGATGTTACAAAGCTTTCATCGGGTAAATGGAATATAATAGGAAACATTTCTGAAGAAGAAAGAAGGTATATAGGCTTAAGAAATTCAACTCATATTACAGGTCAATTATCAGATAGTAATGATACTGCGCTGACACTTTACGTTTATATTCCACCCACTTCTATTACTACCACGACTATAACCACAACGAACACCACAACAACAGGTTTAAGTTATCCAGCACGATGTGTAACCAGTACAGCGGGATATTATGATATTAATTTGACTGGAAATGGAACATATCAGTTACCTGATAGTTATCGAGGAATAGGAAGCATTGGAATTTATGATGAGGCTGTAGATAACACAGCAAAGTTCGGGATAAAACTCGATATATTTGATGGGAATGATTGTACGATTGATCAGGATATTTATTTAAATAAGTTTAAAATAGATAATTATTTAAATATACTTCATTCTGGTACAACACAGAATTTCAGCGCCGACAATATAAATTATTTCGGAAATGCTACAGGTGGTACAAATAAAAATAATGGTATAGGTTTATTTGATCGTGTTAATACCAAAAATTCAGACAGTAAAATTTATAATTTTACGTTGTCAGGATCGGTTAATACGGAGATTTATTCGAATGAGTATTTAACATCAAATCAAGAACAGATATATACCGGTGATAGTTCGGCACTATGGATTAGTACAGGCGGTGTTTGTGGTTGGAGTGGTAATGGAAATTGGATTACCTTTGACAACATATTAATGAATAACTTGTCTGTTAGAGGTTCAGGGTTTATCGGCGGACTTCTGGCATATTCCGGAACTAGCAGTGAAAGTGTTTTGGTTAAGATAGTAGAGTGCGGTGCTAATGATATATCTATTGAAATGACAGCTTCGCATAAAGTAGATACGGATTCATTTAAAGCGAGAAATGGAATGGGATGTTTTGTAGGCAAGGTTCTGGAAGGTGGTGTTGTTATCTATGGCACATCTGCTGAAGATAGTAATACTAGTCTTGAAGATTATTCAACTGTGAAAATCAAAGCGTTCGATTTTGCAGACTATAGTAAGGAATATTATGTGTCAGCAGGAGGCCTTGTAGGATTTGCCGGTAATGGATGTAAAGTATATGACATGAAAGTTATGCCATCCGAGGGAAAGAGTATTACGATAGGTTCTGATTTGACCAGATATGCCGGAGGACTCGTTGGGCTTATGCAGCCCTATAAAGAAGGACAACAAACATGTGTGGCCGAATTCCATAATTGTACTGTCGAAGAAATCAATATCAACGGTCATTATGCTGGAGGTTTTTATGGAGGAAAATGGATTAATAATTATGCACCTTATAGAATAGAATTGGATAACTGTCAGATGCTTGGTAATGAAAATATAAAAAATACAATAAAAGGAAATGAAATGGCAGCTGATGGTTATGCAGGTGGATTTCTTGGATGTGGAAATGTTTATACAAATGGAAATCCTAATATCCATATCAAAGATAGTATTGTATCAAATTATATTATAACATCTGATTCATCAAATGCTTCAACAGGAGGCTTTATAGGTTATTCAGGTTCATATACTAATAACAGTTCGATTACTTGCTATATTCATGATAGTTCGGTTGAAAATTGCATTGTAGGAACCGGAGATAATTATTCTGGTGGAGCTATAGGTAAAGTAGTAAGAAAATCAGCTAGTAGTAATAATAAAATATTAGGTTATAACATTAAGCTGGATAATGTTACAAGTGATAGTTCTAGTATAGGTGCTTGGATTGGAAATGTTGCATCAAATGATAATACAACATCTATCCAGTTCACAGGTGTTGGTATCTATGGAAATGGTTTTGCTAGAAACGTTGGTAATAGAACAAACTTCTCTAAGGCTTCCTTCGTTTTCGCCGATTACACAGGTGCCTGCAATAACATTTCTGATAATTCAGGCAGTGGTAGTACAGATACGATACCTGTTTCGAATTTGAATAAGGGTACTGTTGTAGATATGCCAAAATATCCATATGTAAATATTAATCCTCAGTCTGATATAGGAACTGATGAGATCATTTCAGGAGACGGTGCAGTTTTATATAATGGAACTGTTTCGGGATACAGCGGTTATACTTCAGCAAATACAATGGCTGCAAAGATTTACTCTGAGAAGAGTACTTCAGGAACAGCACAGCAGTATTATTCTACATTTGAAGACACGATTATCAAGGGAAATGATAAGTTGGATGCTTATCTGAAGCGCGGTATAAATGATGATGGTGACAGAATTTCTACTTATTATACAGAGAAGAAAACTTCTGCTCCTTCAGGTGTTGATGACTTTGCGGTAATAGTTATTGCCAATAATGACAATACTGAAACAACAAATCTTATCAATAGGTATATTCAGCTTGTAACCAATACTACAACTGATTATGCATCAACAAATGAGTATTTTGATGTGGATATAAAAACTTGTAGATTCAATTCGGGAGCATTTACAGTAGATAATACAGTTTTACCATCTATATCAAATGATACAAGTGCAGGGACTTTCTCCCTTGTTGGTGAAAATGCCGATTCTAAGAGAGGCAATACATTTACCCTTATAGATGTTAAGTTTAAGGATCCTATGTATCCTGATAAGATTGCTTATCATCTGTATGTTCCTGTATATACCATCAAGCAGATTGAGGTAGAGTTTAGTGCAGCGGCCGTCAGTGAAACAAACTCAACGCAGTATAATAAGGATACAGGAGCTGTTACGGCTTCAGAATATAATGCAGTTATCAATGATAATTCAAAGACGATGCATTTCGACAGTTTGAATACCTGGATAACACAGTATGTTCGTTTTAAGTACACAAAAGAAGATATAAACGGATTGATCAATACCAACAATCTTAAGTGGAATCATGATAAGTTTGTAATATTTGATACGGCTAATGGTGATACAAATGCCAGACTTCCGGATAATACCTACATGGTACTTGTAGATCCAAATGGTGGTTCAGACAGAGTATTTTACATGGACGGTATGACGGGTAACAATGGAGTAGGCGGATTCGAAACATATGTTAAAACCGATGGCGGAGCAAGTTCAAATAACGGATGGATCATAGATTTCAATAAATTCAAGAACGGCAATACGAATTTCACAGTTAATGATTTTGTTGATACTATAGCTCCGGAACTTAAATGTACAACGGTTAGCGGAACAGGAAATTACAATACAGGCGGAACAGCTTCAAACTATGATATTTATTCATATGATGAAAACGGAGATAAGGTTTATTATCTGTTTGCTGCCGCGGGAAATGGTAATACTCTTATAGAACTCAATCATGATTATACAGAAGATTACTATTTAAGTATGTATGTTCCGTTAAATGAAGGAGTCTATAATAACGAACTTTACTGGTATGAGATAACAGTAGATGATACTCTTGAGAAACCAAATAAGGTGGGAGCAAGTTCAGCCCATGTAAAGAATATGGATCTTGTGAATAAGACTAAGAAGTTCACAATGTTCGTGGCTGACCTTTATGAGCAGACTACAACAAATATGCTCAACGTATCACCGGAAAATGAGCAGATTACTTCAAATAACAGAGAGTTAACGGTAACTGCGAGAACAGAGATAAGAGTTAAGAACAGAGCAGCTTTGATCCATCTTGTATCTGCAGACCTTTATCATTCATTTAACCTTTCTCTTACAAGATATTATAATGATGGTTCAACTTTAAAGAATATCGTAGGTCTTGACAGAGATGAAGATCAGAATCCGGCAGAATATGACAAGATAAAAGCCAGATATAGTATTGATTCGGATTTGAATGATGAAAGTCCTGAATGCTACAACATAAATCTGAATAGTGATGAAGGATTTATAAATGTTCAGACATCAGGTACATCTGTTATGACTCAGCTGCTGGCGGATCAGAATCTGGCAACACCGAAACCGCTTGTTATTAATGCGGAGGTTGTGATGAAGTTCGATGCCGATAAGATTGATAATGAATTCCCACTTGGTACAGGAAACACTTCAGTCGGTGTTAACGTCGGAGCAACATCAAACCTTGCATATAAGGGTGATGCTAACAGTCTTGCATATTCAAGTATGGCGAAGGCATTTACACCTCAGGATTATCATTACTACTATAGAGAGTCTGTTGATACAGCGCATTTATATTATTCAGTAACAGGCCTTCTCGATCAGTATGATAAGGATGGTAGAAGTAGTGAGAACCATTCAAGACTCGGTATCAACGGAAAGAAATCTGATACACCGGAAGGAATGGAGATTAAAACTACAGCTACATACAACGTTACTTCTATAAGTGGACATGAAAATGCAGATCATATAAGACTTTCATTCTCGCTTCAGCAGAAGTATGATATCAAGAATGGAGGCACTGTAACCGGTGTTGAATATAGAGATGTTCATATAGATGACTATCTCTCAGGAAATGTTGTATTTTCTTCAGGTTCTGCGAGTGAAACTGTAAATATCACTTCCGATATGGATAAGATATATGTTGATCTTCCGGCTGAAGATTGCGAGACAATTGATGATGGTGTTTATAAGATATCAATTACATTCTATCCGGTAACAGGTGATGGATTTACGGATTATGCAAATTATAAGATAAATCTTTTTGCTGAACTTTATGATGACGCATCAAATGTAGATCAGCACAGATATCCAAACAGTGGTATCGGAGATTATGTCGTATATACAAATGCTAAGATAATCACAGAATTCATCAAAGATCCGGGCGAATAAATAAGTGCCAAGATTCTTTTATTGGTTATTAAACAGCAATAATCCCGTTCTATGGATATGTAGAACGGGATTTTGCATAAATATCTTTGTGAATTACGTCAAAGCTTCCAAAGAGACAACCTCTCGTGTTCAATCTGTATGGGAATTTTTGTAAATTGCCATTAAATGTATTGCACGCTGATATACAAAGAGGTATAATAAGACCAAAGAAAGGTGGTGTCGATTATGGCAGTTAAAAGTTCAAATGTAATGGCAAGAGTAGAGCCGGAAATCAAGGAAGAGGCTGAGGCTATCCTTTCACAGCTTGGTATTTCGGCATCTAACGGAATTAATATGTTCTACAGACAGATTATTCTCTGGAAAGGACTTCCTTTCCGACCGTCTGTTCCCGCAAGCAGACCCGCATCTCTTGATGAGATGACCAAAGAGGAATTTGATGCCAAAATGGTGCGCGGTCTTGAACAGGCTAAGAACGGTGAAGGAGTTCCTGCGGATGAATTCTTTTCATCTTTAAGGGAGGAAATCTTAAAGTCTTATGTCTGATGAGTACAAACTGATAATTCTTCCCGAAGCACAGAAGGATATACGTGATATCATTATCTATATTGCGAAGGAACTTGCGGCTCCGCAGGCTGCACTTAATCTTCAGGATGCTTTTGAGAAAGAGATCAATTCTCTGAAATTCAAACCGAAGCGGATCAAGACCGTTGACGAACAGCCATGGAAAGATGCGGGCATTCGCAAGACAAGAGTAAAGAAATATTATATATATTTCCTTGTCGATGATGATGAAATGTCTGTAAAAGTCAATGCTGTGATCTATGTAGGCAGAGACCAGACTAAACAAATGACAGAACGGAAAATGGATGAGTTATAAAGTTATAGCATTGTGATGCACAAAGCATCCCGGTTAATTCCGGGGTGCTTTTTTCGATCTCAAAATATTAACCGCAGAAGAAAGGAGGCAGCCAATGGCAGATAATTTCGGGCTTAAGATCGGTGTCGAGGGCGAAAAGGAATTCAAGAAGGCACTGTCGGAAATCAACAGCACAATGAAGGTGCTTGGATTGGAAATGTTGATGAGGGTGTATTATAAGATATCAATTACATTCTATCCGGTAACAGGTGATGGATTTACGGATTATGCAAATTATAAGATAAATCTTTTTGCTGAACTTTATGATGACGCATCAAATGTAGATCAGCACAGATATCCAAACAGTGGTATCGGAGATTATGTCGTATATACAAATGCTAAGATAATCACAGAATTCATCAAAGATCCGGGCGAATAAATAAGTGCCAGAATAAATAAGTGCCAAGATTCTTTTATGGTTATTAAACAGCAATAATCCCGTTCTATGGATATGTAGAACGGGATTTTGTATAAGTTTCTACCACTTACAGACAAAGTGAGAAATGATTGTAAAATGATATTGACAATAGAATCTTTAAGGGGCAAAATAACAGAAAAATACATGAATCACAAGTGCCGGAGGAAATATAAATGGAAGTAAAAGATTCAGTAAATAGAGCGGTTAATAATCAAAGTCTGTTTCCGATTACAGTAGACAAGAATTTAGAAGATAAATTTATAAAGAAAACAAAGAGCAGTGCGTTGGTGCTTATACCTGTGTCGATAATAGCTGTAATTGTGATGGCTGCGATTATATATGTGCTCTATAATTATGTTGGATTTGTTAGAATAAGATTTTTCGTAATCGTGGTTTTCCTTTTTCCAATCTATGCTGTTTATAATTTGTTTTCTACATTTGGTGCAATAAAAAAGCGTGACTATCAGTTCTTCGTTGGTGATGTACTTGGTAAAACAGAGAATGATAACTATGTGATCAGAGGTCTTGAAGATCAGAAGATTTCTGTATTATTTGGAAGAAAAGAATATGGACCGGGAGAGAGAGTGATTGTTGCGAGAGTAAAGGATGAGTTGAATTTAATCTCAGCAGATTAAGATAATGCCGTAGATTCTCAGGATGGCGACAAAGATAATGCTGTAGATGAAAATGAAGGTAACGTTAATAAGAATAATACCAGCGAAGAGTAGAAAAAAACTTATTTGTTTTGCTGGCAAAGGTCTTAGGAAACTATGAAAAGAATTGGAATATTTGGTAGTGCAATCTATTATGATGATGACTGGAAAATTAAAATTTTTGCTCTCGTTTTGTTTTTTATTTTATGTTTTATATTTTTTATAATATTATTAAATCATATTAGTGTTAAAATTGATTCCGAAAAATTTATGTTGTATAAACCATATGATAGTATCGTAGAAGATGATTTGGTCTATAAGTATCATGAGAAATTCGTGCATCAAATAGAATGGGAAGGTTACACGTATAGAACTCTTGAGATTGCTGATGAAGTTATAGAATATTATAAAACGCATGAGATAGATGATATTTTTATATATGTGGATTATATTATATATCCTGCTGAGTTTTGTATTCTTCAAGAAAATTATAAAAAGGCTGATGAATATCTGGAGCATATTTCAGCTCAAACTTTTATTGATAATTATGCTGATGACCAAAATACAGAGTTTACACCATATAAATACTGGGCTCTGAAGATGGAAGTTTTAAGAGGCTTGGACGATGAGTTAGATACTGCAAAAGGTGTTATGGATGAATCGGAAGCTGAAAAGCTGATTGGAACAGTTGAAAAGTACTGGGATGAAGATCTCCATAAAGATGATAATAATCATTTTTGGAAAGATGTATGTCATTATCATTATCATATGCTTCGAAATGAATATTCAAAGGCGGCAGAATATGCTGACAACCTGACCACGTATAGTTCAAATAATAAAACCGGTTTTATTGCTTGTATATTAAATGCTGAAGTAATGTTTCATATGAAGAAAAAGGAAAATTCTAGGATTATGATGCAGCTTGCAAAAGAGATGGCTCAGAAAAATAAGGCCCATGTTAGACAGCAGTATAGAAAATGTATGAGAAAGTATGTGTTTACCAGATGATTCTGTAGATAAAAATCAAAAATCGACCGAAGCAAGGTTATTTAGCTCCGGTCGATATTTTTTTGATCCATTTTCCACTTTTAAGTCGGCTGAATGCCCAGAAGGTTTTTACGATCTGGTCTGATTTAAGACAAATATATATCCAGAATGGAGAAAGTTTTAAAGCAAATCCCGCTAAAAGACCAAGTGGGATAGCAAGTATCCATAGGAATATATTGTCGGTTAACATCAGGATTTTAGTATCACCGCCGCCTCGAAGGACGCCCTTTGTCATGATACTGTTGGTACCCTGGAATATAACTATAATGCATATAGCATTCATAAGCTGGTGGGCTTTGTTTACTGTTGCAGGACTGACATTTTTATAGAAACCGATAATGGCGCCACTGAAAATAAAAATGAAGGTTGCTGAAATAACACCAAGGATCAATCCGAGTCTAAAGAATTTATATCCCTGTTTCTGGGTTTTCTTTACATCTCCTTCGCCAAGGGTTATACCGGTTACGATTGCACCTGCCTGGCTGACGCCGGTTATAACAACGGAACTGAGCTGCTGTGTAACACTTGTTATGGCATTAGCGGACGTGAAGGATTTTCCTAAATGTCCGATTACCTGGGCTACGGAATTGTTGCCGAGTGCCAGTATTCCGTCACTTATCAGAACCGGGATACATATACGGATATATTCTTTGATAAGTGATTTTGTATTCATGAACAGGTGGCGTAATCTATATCCGATCTTCTTGTCATAAAAAAGAAGATAACCGCCAATTATTATTACTTCAAATATTCTCGCAATGAGTGTTCCGAGTGCTGCTCCGGCAACGCCCATTTTTGGAGCACCGAATTTACCGAAGATAAGAATGTAATTCATACCAAAGTTTACAAAGAAGGCTCCGATGGATACGATCAGCGGATACATAACCTGACCGACACTTCGCAGAACTATGGTTATTACGAGTGAAAGTCCGACAAAATAATATGTAGGAATTGAGTAATTGAAGTATTTCACACCGAGTTTTACAACATTCATATCCTTTGTATATGACTTCATTATAATCTCGGGTATGAGATAGGTTGCTATGGCAAATAACGTAGCAAGAATAATTGTAAGTCTCAGCATTAATGTGACTGTCTGCTTCAAAGCGGTTGATGCCTCGGAGGAAGTTTTCTCGTCAGATGCGCTAAGCTTTATTCCCCAGTATCTGGATACCAGAACTGACGCACCCATTCCCAGGCCCATACAGAATATCTGAAATACACTGATAAATGAATTGGCCAGAGAGGTAGCATTCAAAGGATTGTCTCCGAGATTTCCGACCATCATGGTATCGAGCATGTTTACGCCTATTACGATCATGCTTTGTAAAGCAATCGGTAAAGCCAGTTTAAAAACCTTTTTATAAAATGAAGATGATTCGTTAGACATGATTTTTCTTCTTTCTATTATAACTGATTGTCCATATGTGAATGGTTAGTATATGTGTCCATACATAAATGATTAGTTTAATATCCACATGTGAATGATTAGTCTAGTGTCCACACATAAATGATATTAGTCCGAGTGTTCATATATATGGCTCATGATTTAGTGCTTCTATACATAAATGAAACATGATTTCAAATGTATGTACAGTAAACATTTTCAAGTATACTGATACAATATAATTTGAAAAAATGATTATGTCAAAGGGTGGATTTTTTATAAAGGACATTAAAACATCATTTATGCATTTTGTCATGATTTTATCTAGATTTTGCCCTGCTATTAGCGACTTAAAAAGTTGAAATTTAGTAAAAATTATGCTATGCTAGTTATCAGTTTTGTTTCGGCCTTTTTGTTCGGAGAAAGAGTATTTTGCTCTAAAATCCATTGCCGTAATGGGACAAATTTTTAAGTAATATATTTTAAATTTATGGGGAAAGTCATGGTTACACGGAATAATCGATGGCTTGTTGTAAGTGTACTTGTTTTGACTTTACTTGTATTGGGAGCTTGTGGCAAGAATAAGGATAAAAAAGAAAAAGTTTTATACAATCAGATAACTATGGATCAGGCGAAGAAGATGATGAAGGTTGATGATGGTCATGTCATTGTTGATGTTCGTGAACAGAAGGAATATGACGAAGGACATATACCGAAGGCTATCAACATTCCATCCGATTCTATAGGAACGGAGAAGCCGAGCCAGCTTCCTGACACAGATCAGGTGATACTCATTTACTGTCGAAGTGGTAAGAAGAGTAAGGAAGTAGCGATGAAACTTTACAAGATGGGATATACTAATATTTATGAATTTGAAGCGTTCATCGACTGGGACGGAGAGATAGAGAAGACTGTGAAATAGTTAATTAGCGTGCGTATTAATATAGAAGAAATTTTCTTGATAAAGAATTCTTTTTGATAGTTTAAGAGCATGCGAATATTGATTTTTCCGGCGGATTGTTTCGGGAAAAATACACAGAATTTTTATAGATATATAAATTATATTATGTTATACTGTAGGGCAGAGTGTACTCTGCCCTATTTATATTGAACAGCGGAGTTTAAAAGAAAAATGGAGGACGTATAAATGTATAGTTTTGACGAAATTACTAAAGTTGATCCTGAAATCGCTGCAGCGATGACAGACGAGATCACAAGACAGAATGTTAACTTAGAGCTTATTGCTTCTGAGAATATTGCATCTAAAGCAGTTATGGCTGCTATGGGAAGCCCTCTTACTAATAAGTATGCTGAAGGTTATCCGGGAAAGAGATATTATGGCGGATGCCAGTATGTAGACGTTGTAGAAGAACTTGCAAGAGAAAGAGCTAAGAAACTTTTCGGTGCAGAATATGCAAATGTACAGCCTCATTCAGGTGCTCAGGCTAACATGGCTGTTTTCTTCGCAATCATGGAGCCGGGTGATACATATATGGGTATGTCACTTGATCACGGCGGACATCTTACGCATGGTTCACCTGTAAATATGTCAGGTAAATATTTCAACTGCGTTCCTTACGGGGTTAACTCAGACGGACGTATCGATTATGATGAAGTTCTTGCAAAGGCTAAAGAGTGTAAGCCAAAGCTTATCATTGCCGGTGCATCTGCATATGCAAGAGCAATCGATTTCAAGAGATTCCGTGAGATCGCTGATGAAGTTGGAGCAATCCTTATGGTAGATATGGCTCATATCGCAGGTCTTGTTGCTGCAGGTAAACACATGAGTCCTGTACCATATGCTCATGTTACAACAACTACAACACATAAGACACTTCGTGGACCAAGAGGAGGACTTATCCTTTGTAGCGAAGAGTTCAATGCAAAATACAATTTCAACAAGGCTATTTTCCCTGGAATCCAGGGTGGTCCTCTTATGCATGTTATTGCAGGTAAGGCTGTATGTTTCAAGGAAGCTCTTTCACAGGAATACAAAGATTACATGGGAAGAGTAGTTGAAAATGCATCAACACTTGCAGGTGCACTTATCGACAGAGGATTTGATATCGTTTCAGGCGGAACAGATAATCACCTTATGCTTGTTGACCTTAGACGTCTTGATATATCAGGTAAGGAAGTTGAGAAGCTTCTTGATGAGGTTCATATCACAGTTAACAAGAATACAGTTCCTGACGATCCTCGTTCACCATTCGTAACAAGTGGTATCAGAGTTGGTACTCCTGCAGTTACAACAAGAGGTGCTGTTAAGGAAGATATGTTTACAATAGCAGATGCTTTCAAGGCTGCTATCATTGATAAAGATAATGCTGCTGCAGAGGCTTATGTAAAGAGCATCACAGATAAGTATCCTCTTTACGGCGGAACAGCAATGGCTTAGGAGTAAATATGGATAATAACCAGAATAATAGAGATAATGGGGACGGAAAGAAAAGCGGGCCTTCAGCCACACTCATCCTACTCATTATTTCAATAGTTCTGACTCTGGTATTCTGGCAGCAGTACAATGCTTACAAAACATCAGGGGAAGAAGAAGTATCATATGATGAATTCATCAACATGATCGAAAAGAAAGAGGTTGAGAAGGTTGAGATATATAATGATAAGATATATTTCACACCTAAGGAACAAAGCGACATAACGAAGGATGTTACGTATTATGTTGTAAGAACCGATGACTATGGTCTTGTCGATCGTCTTGCAGAAGCCGACGTTAAATTCTCAGAAATTGATGAAGGCGGAAATGCATTGATACGTACAATTCTGTCATATGTTATCATGATCGCTATTTTCTATATCTTTATGATGCTTATCATGAAGAGTGCTACAAAGAGCGGCGGTATCATGGGCGGTGTTGGAAAGTCC
Source organism: Eubacterium ruminantium (assembly GCF_900167085.1). GTDB lineage: Bacteria > Bacillota > Clostridia > Lachnospirales > Lachnospiraceae > Eubacterium_Q > Eubacterium_Q ruminantium. Next base: position 10,165 of record NZ_FUXA01000009.1, on the reverse strand, counting down.
AATGCCAAGATGTATGTACAGAAGAAGACAGGTATAACATTCAAGGATGTTGCGGGCGAGGAAGAAGCTAAGGAGTCTCTTGTAGAACTCGTTGATTTCCTTCACCAGCCTGAAAAATATACTTCAATCGGTGCGAAGCTTCCAAGAGGTGCCCTTCTTGTTGGACCTCCGGGAACAGGTAAGACACTTCTTGCCAAAGCCGTTGCCGGTGAAGCAGATGTTCCTTTCTTCTCGATATCAGGTTCTGAATTCGTAGAAATGTATGTCGGTGTCGGTGCCAGCCGAGTAAGAGACCTCTTTAAGCAGGCTAATCAGATGGCTCCATGTATCATTTTCATCGACGAGATCGATGCTATCGGTCGAAGCCGTGATACAAGACACATGGGTGGAGATACCGAACGTGAACAGACACTTAATCAGCTCCTTTCAGAAATGGATGGTTTTGATACATCAAAGGGTCTTATAGTACTTGCTGCTACAAACAGACCTGAAGTACTTGATAAAGCGCTTCTTAGACCGGGTCGTTTCGACAGAAGAGTAATTGTTGAAAAGCCTGACCTTAAGGGACGTGAAGATATCATCAAGGTTCATACAAAGAATGTTAAGCTTGATGAGACAGTTGATTTCCACGAACTTGCACTTGCAACAAGTGGTTCGGTAGGTGCCGATCTTGCGAATATCGTAAATGAAGCAGCTCTTCGTGCTGTAAGAATGGGACGAAATGCAGTTTCACAGAAAGATCTTATCGAATCTGTTGAAGTTGTATTTGCTGGTAAGGAAAAGAAGGACAGAATACTTAGCCAGGAAGAGAAGAGAATTGTTGCATACCATGAGACAGGTCATGCACTCATTTCAACTCTTCAGAAGCATAAAGTTCCTATTCAGAGAATTACAATCATTCCAAGAACAATGGGAACGCTTGGTTATGTATGGCATGTGCCTGAAGATGAGAAATATCTTGAGTCAAAGGCAGAACTTGAAGCTCAGATAGTTGTATTCATGGCAGGACGTGCAGCTGAGCAGATTAAATTCGATTCAGTAACAAGCGGTGCTGCAAATGATATTGAGCAGGCTACCGGAATTGCCAAAGCTATGGTTACTAAGTTTGGTATGTCAGAAAGACTTGGTATGGTTCAGATGGAAGAGACAACAGGACAGTATCTGGACAATAAATCATACTATAACTGTTCTGACCAGACAGCAGCCATGGTTGATGAAGAGGTAAGAAGAATTATCGGTGCCGCTTACCAGAAGGCAGTTGATCTTCTTAAGAAGAATGAAAAGATTCTTGATGCTATAGCAGAGTTCCTTGTTGAACATGAGACTATAACAGGCCAGGAATTCATGGAAATCTTTGAGAGAGTAACTAAGGATCAGAAGGTTGTTTACGATCAGGAACCTAAGAAACTTATCGGAAAAATCTTCTCTTCTGATATAAAAGAAAAGATTACACGTTCTTCAAAGGTTGTTGAGGAAGATACATCTAAGACTGATAAAAAATCTGAAAAGAAAGCCGAAAAGAAGGCTGAGAAAAAGCTTAAAAAAGAAGCTAAGAAGGAAGCCAAACTTAAAGCTCTTCTTAAAAGTATGAAGAAGAAGGAAAAGTATAAGGCTTATAAGGATTTTGAATCAAGTCCTGAATATTATAAGGATTTTTCACTCGGTGATGACGAGGATGATGGTGATGATGAGATCGATGCAAAGATAGATGAAACTATCAATGAGAATGTCGAAGAAAAAATCAAAGAAGACATCGCTGAAGTAAAGAAAAATGCTGAAGAAAAGATAAAGATGCCTTGGGATGATTACAAAAAAGCTGAGGATCATCTTGCTGAAAATAATTCGGAAGATTCAGAAGAAGAATCTGGTTCGGAAGATGCAGATGAAGACACTGCAGATGATGACATCAGAGAAGAGAATACAGAAAGTACTGTAGAAGCTGAATCTGATGATGAAGAGTAAAATCTGATCTTAAAATAATAAAAAGCAGTTTTGATATATGCTATCAAAACTGCTTTTTTATGTCATTAACATCACTAACATTATCTATATTGTTAACATCATTAAAAATATCTGACGTCTTAAGCCCGATAGATATCCATAGATGATAATGTGATATTGATTAGTCTGCTTATTTAGCCCACTTAGCGAGACGAGCTCTTACGATGTCCTCTCCGAGTACATGACTTACTTCATGGATATCAGGAGCGTTTGCTCTACCTGTAAGGGCGATACGAAGCATATTTGTTATATGAACGATGCTTCCCTTATAATCATCAGGATTCTTCTTATAATCCTTTGGCTTAGCTGCGAAACCAAGTTCTGTTGTGATATTCTTAACCTTTTCAAACCAAGCTGATGAATCATCATTATGATCATAGCTTTCAAGATATTTAGCGAAGAATTCTTTCTGTACATCAGGAGCTGCCTGCTCATCCATGTTATCTTCAAGCTTGAATGTTTCTTCATAGTAGAAGCTCATGAAGTCGCATGCCTGCTTCCAGTTCTCAATATCTTTACGAGGATTTTTACCGCTCTTACCTACAGCGAGAGCAGCGAGTGTTCTGTCTTTGTACTGTTTAAGAAGAGAAGCAAATTCTTCATTATATTCTTCACACCAAGAGAGCCAGTTCTCATAAACTTTCTCAGGTGCCATTCTTCCGATAGTATCTTTGGCGATGTCACGGAGCTTATCCATATCAACAAGAGCGCCTGAAATTGACATCTTATTGATCGTATATGGAAATTCTGTATAAGGTGTATCAGGATTAGCGAGTCTCCACTCTTCATAATTAGAATTAAGAACAGTTAAGAGGAACTCCCATACAACATCTCTGCTGATACCTTCCTGCTGATAATAAGCGAGTGCAAGTTCAGGATCCTTTCTCTTAGAAAGCTTACGTTTCTTGAGCTTAGAAGGATCTTCCTCGTCAGGTTCAATTTTCATCAATGTAGCAGTGTGGCAGTAGATTGGCTGCTTCCAACCGAGTTTTGAGAAGAGTTCAACATGCATTGGAAGAGAACTGATCCATTCTTCACCTCTGATTACATGAGTTGAACGCATAAGATGATCATCAACTACATGTGCGAAATGATATGTTGGGATTCCGTCGCTCTTTAAAAGAACGAAGTCCATGAAGTTACGCGGCATTTCAATCTTGCCGCGGATAGCATCCTCAACTGTGATCTTCTCATCATTCATTTCACCTTTATATCTGAGAACCCAAGGCTTTCCTGCGTCGATAGCAGCCTTAATCTCATCAAGACTTAAATCTCTGCACTTGGCATATTTGCCGTAAATACCGGGATCTTCTTTGTTGGCTGTCTGCTCCTCACGGATTGCATCGATTTCCTCAGCTGTCATAAAGCAAGGATATGCAAGACCATTTTCAACAAGCCACTTAGCGAATACATGATATATATCTTTACGCTGACGCTGTCTGTATGGTCCGTATGAACCGTTGTCTCCGTCAGCTGTAGCACCTTCATCAAACTTTACACCGAAGTATGCCATTGCATTAATGAGAGTATCAACAGCGCCCTCAACTTCACGCTTGTTGTCTGTATCTTCGATTCTGAGATAGAAGACACCATTTGACTGGTGCGCAAGTCTTTCTGCGATGATGGCATTATAAAGATTTCCAAGGTGAACAAATCCTGTAGGGCTTGGACCGATACGTGTAACAGCAGCATTGTCCGGAAGCTGTCTTTCAGGATACTTGTTCTCCATGTCCTGAGGAAGAAGTGTTGTCTCAGGGAAGAGTAAAGTAGCCAATGCTTTATTATCCATTTTATTTACCTCTTTTGTTATATTTTATCGTGATGCAATAATCTGCACAATTATCATAATTACACCATATATTTACATTTATTGCAAGTTATCTTATGCGCTGGTTCTATATGTTATCCCGAAGGGAGTCATGTAAATCATCTGGCGGACAGTTCGTCCAGGGTCTTTCCGTATGGCGGGATAAATTCCTCCATAAAATCTTTAACCTCAGGATATTCCTCCGACATCTCGATAAGCTTCTTCTCTATGCTTTCCTTGGCGCTTCGGAACTCTCTGTTACCGGAGTTTTCTTCTTCGATACATTTTATATATGCGGAAAGTTTGTCGGCAGCCTTAACAAGGTGTCTCATATATTTTTCTTCTTCACTGCGATCACTTTTATAGATCTTCTCAAATTCAGGACGAAGATCGGAAGGGAGCTCATTAAGGAGCTTTTTCTCGGCGATTGACTCAACTTCTTTATAAGCTGCTTTGATGTCTTCGTTATAATACTTAACAGGTGTTGGCATGTCTCCTGTGATGATCTCTGATGAATCGTGATAGAGACCGATGAGAGCAGCCTTTTCTCCGTTGAGGTTTTTATTGTATCTGACATTCCCTATTACACATAATGCGTGTGAGATCATGGCTACATCAAGTGAATGTTCTGAAAGATTTTCTGCTCTGGAATTTCTCATAAGAGCCCAGCGTTCTATATATTTCATTCTGGATATTGTTGCGAAAAAATTATGATTCATGTTTATCCCCTTTTATGTAATGGTCTTTATTTAATTGTGCTCTAATTGTTTTTTGACTGTTTTATGCAATCGTATATTCTAATTAGCTTATGCAATTTCATCTGTTTTTGCTAAATAATTTTGTATTTAAAGTAGTTACTTTACGATTCTAGCAGAGCATTTTTTAAAAAGCAAATAAGGAAAATAATATATGTATAATATTATAAAAAAAGATAGAAAAATTATAAAATATGAACATGATGTGACAAAATTTCATGCCGATGCTCAATGTGTAGGCTACTTTATAATAATAAATTAATAAAGTCATAATATGATATTAAGGCGTTTCCTTGATAAAAATAACAAAAGTATTGATAAAGTACGAAATATGGCGAAATAACGATGGTTATATTTTTTTGAAAATAATTAATAAACCTTAAGAAGATTCAAAAGATTATTAAGGATATATTTATTTGATAATAATAATTTACTATTATATAATGATTTCATTGTGCAAAATGTCAAAAATAATGTTAAAAGGGCGACATATATTGACTAAAATGCACAATTTCAGCCAGGACACGCATAAAAAGAGGAGGATTTAACTGAATGAATGTATTTGTGAAGATGGAGTCGAATGTAAGATCATATTGTCGTTCATTCCCGAAAGTATTTAACAGGGCAAAGGGTTCAAAACTTTTTGATGAAGACGGCAATGCGTATATTGATTTTTTTGCCGGTGCAGGGGCATTAAATTACGGGCATAATAATGAATATATAAAAAAGGCATTGCTTAGCTATATCGAGTCGGATGGAATTAGTCATGGACTTGACATGTACACAGTTGCCAAGAAAGAGTTTATGACTACTTTTAATAAGTTAATTCTTGAACCAAGGAATCTTGATTATAAGTTACAGTTCTGTGGACCTACAGGAACTAATGCTGTAGAGGCTGCACTGAAGCTCGCTAGAAAAGTAAAGAAAAGAACCAACGTGCTTGCTTTTATGGGGGCATTTCATGGTATGACACTTGGAAGCCTTTCGGTTACAAGTGGACTTGATATAAGACGTGGAGCAGGAGTTCCACTTGGAAATGTAAGTTTCCTTCCATATCCTTCGCAGGAGTTTGAAGGTATAGATACACTTGCATTTATGAGACAGGTTCTTACAGATGATCATTCCGGTGTCGATAAGCCGGCTGCTGTGATCCTTGAGACTACTCAGGCGGAGGGCGGTATAAATGTAGCGCCTACAGAGTGGCTTCAGGAAGTAAGTAAAATCTGTAAAGAAAATGATATCTTACTTATAGTTGATGATGTTCAGGTAGGATGCGGAAGAACAGGAGAATTCTTCTCTTTCGAGAGAGCAGGAATCGAACCTGATATGGTTGTATTATCTAAATCAATCAGTGGTTATGGGCTTCCAATGTCACTTCTTCTCTTAAAACCTGAACTTGATATATGGGAGCCGGGTGAACATAACGGAACATTCCGTGGAAACCAGATGGCTTTCGTTGCAGCAAAGGCTGCTCTTATTTACAGAGAAGAATCTAAGCTTGAAGAAAGCGTCAAAGAAAAAGAGAAATTCATTAAAAATTATATTGAACAGAATATACTCCCTCTTGATCCGAACCTTTATGCAAGAGGTATCGGACTTATCTGGGGCATTGATTGCAGCAAACTTGGCGGTGGAGATTTTGCAAAGGAAGTCTGCCAGGAATGTTTCTCAAAAAATATGATCATAGAAAGAGCGGGACGTGGAGACAGTGTTGTCAAACTTATGCCGGCACTTACTATCAAATTTGATGAACTTAAAGAAGGTTGCAAGATAGTTAGAGAATCTATTGAAAAATGCTTGATAAGAAGAAAGAGAGAGGGCGATGAGAAGAGTTCTAACTGCGCATAAGGCGTGGCTGGCACTGACTATCCTTTTTAAACTTCTGATAGGTGGGGCGTTTGTTCTTGTACCCATTTCACTTCAGGTAATAGTAGACAGTGCCAAAGCTGGATCCCGTCATGATTTTAAGATGGGATGCGTCATGGTAGTTGTTTTCTTCCTTGTAGTTTTTCTGTTAGATTACGGAAATAGAGTTGTTCAGGCGAAATATATGGAGAAGACTCTCAGATATCTTAAAGGCCTTGTATTCAGGGGCCTTATGAGAGAAGGCTACAGTGAGTTCTCGAAGGAGAATACTTCAACATATATTTCCAACCTGACAAATGATATTAATCTCATGGACAAGAACTATTTCGGACCGCTTCTTGAGACGGTCGGACATATTGCCATAATGATTGGTAGTATGGTTGCTCTTATCTACTATAATCCCATTATATCTTTATGGATGATAATTACGGCATTTGCTATACTTACACTGCCAAAATGTTTCGGAAAGGTTTTATCCGGAAAGCAGGGAGAGTACAGTAGAAGTCTTGGTTCGTTTACCTCAAAGATCAAGGATATTTTCCTTGGCTATGAGGTTATTGAAACTTACGGCACCAAGAAAAATGCTGTTAGAGAATTCGATGAATATAACAAGAAGGTTGAAAACAGAAAATTTAAGTCTATAGAAGCTATTTCCAGACTGGCTTCATTATCCACATATTTCAGTATTATGACAGAGGCGGTTGCCATAGGTCTCGGTGGTTATTATGTGCTTAAAGGTGTTTTAAAAATCGGAAGCCTTTTTGCAATAGTGGCTCTGGGTGGAAATCTTGTATCGCCTATGGAAGAGATCGCTGCTAAATTTACACTTGTAGCCAGCATGAAGGAAATCAAGAGTAAACTGATCCAAATGATGAATATCAAAGATGAAGAAAAAACTGATATTCATTTTGATGGTTTTAAAAATGAAATTGCATTTAAAGATGCATCATTTGGATATGAAGATGATAACAGAATAGTTATCGACGGGATGAACTTAAGGCTCGAAAAAGGTAAAAAATACGTAATTGTGGGTTCCAGCGGTAGCGGTAAATCAACACTTATAAAGTTGCTTTTACGTTATTATGATTTGAATAAGGGAAGTATAACTCTGGACGGAACGGACGTAAAAAGAGTTAATAAAAATGAATTATATGATCTCATGGCAGTTATACATCAAAATGTATATATGTTTGATGAGACTCTAAGGGAGAATATTACACTTGGAAGAGAGTGTACCGAAGAAGAGCTTGAACGTGCTCTCCGAGACAGTGGTGTTAATGAATTCCTTGATCTTATAGAAGGTGGGCTTGATGGATCTCTCAAAGAAAGTGGAGGAAGGCTTTCGGGCGGACAAAGACAGAGGGTTGCCATCGCAAGAGCGCTTCTTAAACGTAAACCTATCATGCTTTTGGATGAGGCAACATCATCACTCGATGCTAAGAATTCTTATGAGATTGAGAGGACGATTCTTGATCTTAAAGAACTTACGGTTGTTGCAGTATCGCATAGATTGGTTGAAGACATCATGAAAAGATATGATGAGATTATTGTTATGGATCAGGGTAAGGTCATAGAAAAGGGAAGTTTTGACGCATTGATCGAGAAAAAGGATGCATTTTACAGACTGTATACTAATTCGGAAAGTATCATGTAATCCGGGTTACAGCATTTTTTGGGAGAAGTAAATGAATAATTTAATACATGTGATGTTTGAGGATATGGTCAGGAAGAATCCTCAGGCTAAAGCAGTATACTTTGCAGGCAAGGAGTATACATACGATTACATAAATAAAGCATCTAACAGACTTGCCGGATTCCTTAGAAATAAGGGAGTGAATGAAGGAACTCTTGTGGGCGTTTACATGGATCGAAGCCAGGATATGATCATTTCCATGATGGCTATTCTGAAGGCGGGCGGAACTTATGTTCCGCTTGATCCAAAGCAGCCGGTAAAGAGAATCAATCTTATTGCTGAAACGGCAGATCTTAAATTTGCCATTTGTTCTAATGGGTATCAGAATGATCTTGATACTATCGATAATTTCTTTTGTTATCACGATATTGAAGGACAATTAAATAATGAATCACCTGAGGATTTAAATCTTGATATTAATGAAGATACGCTTTCATATGTCATTTTTACTTCCGGTTCCACCGGTGTGCCTAAGGGTGTTCAGATAAGACATCGAAATGTTATTAATTTCGTAGATTCAATTGCAAAGGTGTTGGAATTTAAGAATGAAGACAGATTTCTAGCTACTGCAACAGTAACATTTGATATGTCTGTTCTTGAGATTTTCCTTCCTCTTTGTAAGGGCGCGGAGATAATTCTTTCGGATTACTATACTGCTATAAACGGAAGAGAACTTAAGAAGCTTTGTGAAGAGACAGATCCAACTGTTATGCAGGCTACACCATCTACATGGTATATGCTGATTGAAAGCGGATGGATGGGAAATAACAAACTTCAGGCTCTTTGCGGAGGAGAAAGCTGGAGTACTCAGCTTGGTGATCTTCTTGCAGACAGATGTGGCAAGTTATGGAATGCATATGGACCGACAGAAGCAACAGTTTATGTAACTATGAGTTTATACAAAAAGGGAGACAAAGCTGTTGTTCTGGGTGAAGCGCTTGATAATGTCGATCTTTATATTTGGGATGAAAATATGCAGCCGGTTGAAGATCATAAACCGGGTGAGTTATATATCGGCGGCAAGAATGTCGGATGTGGTTATTTCAATAATGATGAGAAGACAGAAGCTGCATTTAAGACTGTTCCTGGCATCGAAGGACTTGTATATAAAACAGGTGACAGAGTTTTTATAAATGATGACGGAATGCTTGAATATATCGAAAGAGTCGATTTTCAGGTAAAGATAAGAGGATACAGAATAGAGCTTGGCGATATCGAAAACTGTCTTGAAAAGCATGAAAGCATCAAGCAGGCTGTAGCTGTAGTTAAGGGTGAAGGCGAGGATAAGATTCTTGCAGTTTATCTTAGATGTAAGGAGAGTGATATTTCCAGAAAAGAAGTTATGGGTCTTCTTAAAGAAAGTCTGCCTTACTATATGATACCTCAAGCTGTTGAATATGTTGATGAGATGCCGATGACGGACAATCTTAAAGTCAACAGACGAGAGCTTATGGAAAGACCGCTCAGTACAGAACTTTCGGAAAGAGAAGTTGAGGAAGCCGTAACTGATACTGAGAAGAAAGTGGCTGAAATTTGGAAGAAGGTCCTCGGTCTTAAAGTGATAGACAGAAATGATGACTTTTACGAACTCGGCGGTCACAGTTTAAAGGCTATTAAGGCTCTGAATTATATAAATGATGAAATGAATATCAGCCTTGGAATGAAGGACTTTTTAAGTAACAGAACTCTTTCTGAAATGGCTTCTTTGATCGATTCGGGAAGTTCGTCAAATATTCGTATAGAAAAGGCTGAAGTTAGACCGTCATATCCAATGTCAGATCATGAGAAGAGAATGTTCATAGCTCATGAAATGGATGATACAAAGATTGCTTATAACGTTACGGAAGCTATGAAGGTAGAGGGTGAATTAAAGCTTGAAACTCTTCGTGACTGTATGGCATTCCTTGCTGACAGATATGAGATTCTTAGAACAAAATTCTCGGATAAGAATGGAGATTATGTTCAGGAAATAGTTGATAAGGTAACTATTCCTGTTGATGAAGTAACGGTTGATGATACAGATGGAAGTATTGAAAAATATCT
>NZ_FUXA01000010.1 GCF_900167085.1 Eubacterium ruminantium | reverse complement strand
CGAGAACACTCACCACTTTAGTAGTGAGATGAATCGCCATAATAATATGTGATAAGCGAGGTGAAAAATGTGGAAAAGGCTTACAAATATAGAATATATCCGAATAAAAAACAGAAAGAAATAATAACTAAAACATTTGGATGTTGTCGTTTTGTATACAATAAGTATCTTGCTAAAAGAATCGAGATGTATGAGCAAAGTAAAATAACTTTCTCATATGTTCAATGTGCAAACGATATGAAACAACTTAAAACAGAACTAGAGTGGCTTAAAGAAGTTGATTCCACAGCACTTCATGATAGAGATGTTAATGCTGCCATTAATATTCTCAACGAAGGACTTAGGATATTAAAAGTAGCATAATGAACATAAACAATAACGATAGGAACTATCGGGATAGCTTGGTAAATATCCTTTCGGTAGAAGGGAGTTCCCAAGAATCTCGTGACTTTAGTCATGAGAGGTTCAAAATACGACTGCAAAAATATATGTCGTTGATCCTGATGATAAATCGAAAACTAAAATTGCATGTATAAAATGCGTTTGTGAAATTACTAATTCCGTTGTGGAAATACGACAGAATAACAACGTGATTTTTACAGTTGAGTTTTTAGAAGATGAAGAAGAAACGAAGGGGGTTTTTAACGATGAAGATATACAAACGCATGATTAGACCAATGGTTAACCCACCAACTATCCAAGGATTTAGTAGTAGACCATTTCCACTTTTAGGAGAAGATTTTTGGTGTGATGAGGACAATGAAGATATAAAAATAAGCGCATGGAAAAAGATGATTGAAGATCCCATGAGTACGTTGCTTGTAGATGAAAAATATGAAGAGATAGAATTCCCGCAGCCTAAACCTATAAAAGTGGAAGATGATAATTTTGTATGTTTTATATTTGATATTGACAAGATAGATGTGGCTACTATGTGCGAATACGCTTCCAGTTGGACAGAAGTTTTGCCTAAAGGGGTTTCGGTAGCGATACTTCCATCGCTAGATGTGAAAATTTTAAACGAAGAAACGGTTGATATCTTTATAAACGACTATAAACAAAAAGTAGAAGAGAGACGATGGATGATTAAAAATGGAGTGGAAAGAAATTAAAAAACTCGAACAGTGTTGGTTATACAACGGATACCCTTGTCACACTGGAAGTTACTATGGACTTCCAGACGAAGGGTGTCCAGTATACCGTTGGTTTAAACAGATAATAGAAAAAAGAACTTTTAAAGGAGGGAATTAAATATGGAAGAAAATAAAAGGATTGTAGAAATTGATGGTGTAAAAGTTGAGGTAGATTTTAGAACTGCCAAGAGAGTTGATACTTATAAAGTAGGAGATAATGTGAAGATTCTTGAAAAAGAGTATTCCGATTATAAAGTTAAACCGGGAATTATTGTAGATTTTGCAGAGTTTCAAGAACTTCCAACTATAGTGATTGCTATATTTGATGAGGGATCATGGAGTAGCACACCAAGTATTAAATTTATTTATTATAATGAGAAGACAGCAGACAAAACAGAAATCGTTCCTGCATCAGAAGATGAAATCCGTTTAACCAAAGATGGTGTCATTGAAAAGTTTGAAAGAGAAATTCAGAAAAAGAAAAATGAATATATGGATCTTCAAAACCAGCTTGATTATTTTAAGAAACATTTTCTTAAAGAGTGCGTTGTAGAGTAAATAGATTTTTTACGATGAGGTGCTGGAATAGGTAAACAGAAATACAAATTCATGGGGATGTCAGCAGTTAACGGTTGGCGGTCATGCGAGGGTTGAGACTACGTGCCGAAAAAGCGGAGCCAGTTGGAGAACATATACTCAAACCGTCAATAACCCACGACTAAAGTCGCAGGCTTGCAAAAGCCTTTGTTGACTAGCTTAAGTTCTTCGAGAACTACGTTATGTGAGAATATATAGTTACCTGTGGATGTACAGCCTAGTCTGCAGCTCTAAGGTAAGTGATTAAACAGTTCTAATGGGTAGGAACAGTGTTGCTTACAAATAAACCTCACGATAACATTAGCGAAGGCTACATTACGGTTGGTATGTACCGGCTTATAGCATAGAACATATCAAATTTACGAAAGGAGCCATTATTTCATGGTATATATAATAGATCAATATGGACGTCCACTTATGCCAACAGAAAGATATGGCAAAGTCCGTAGATTATTAAAAAATAGCAAAGCTAAAGTAATTAAAAGATGTCCGTTTACAATACAACTTATGTATGATAGTACAGCTTATACTCAGGATATAATGCTTGGTATAGATGCCGGTAGCAAACACATAGGTGTTTCTGCTACAACAGCTGATAAAGAACTGTATGCCGCTGATATAGAGCTTAGAAATGATATAGTTGAGCTGTTATCTACACGAAGAGAATCCCGCAGAACTAGACGTAATAGAAAGACAAGATATCGTAAACCAAGATTTAATAATCGTAAACGTGGTGACAGCTGGCTTGCTCCATCAGTAAGAGCCAAAGTAAATACTCATTTAAAGGTAGTATCTGATATATATAAGTTTCTTCCTATATCAAAAATCATTGTAGAAGTAGCTTCCTTTGACATTCAGAAAATAAAGCATCCTGACATATCCGGTACTGAATATCAACAAGGTAAACAACTAGGCTTTTGGAATGTAAGGGAATATGTATTGTATAGAGATAATCATACTTGCCAATGTTGTAAAGGTAAGTCAAATGACAAAGTCTTAAATGTGCATCATATTGAATCTCGAAAGACAGGTGGAGATGCACCTAATAACCTTGTTACCTTATGTGAAACTTGTCATAAAGGTTATCATAATGGAACTGTAAAGTTACCCAAAACAATAAAGAGAGGTATGTCTTTTAGAGATGCAACTTTCATGGGTGTAATGAGATGGGCTTTTTATAACAGACTAAAAGAATTATATCCAGATGTAAAATTGACATATGGTTATATAACAAAAAATACACGTATTGAAAATAATCTGTCTAAAGAACACTATGTAGACGTAAGATGTATAAGTGGTAATCCTTTGGCTGAACCTCTGGGATATGTTTATTATCAAAAGAAAGTACGTTGCCACAATAGACAGATACATAAATACAAAATAAACAAAGGCGGAGTACGAAAGCGTAACCAAGCTGATTATTTGGTTAAAGGTTTCAGGTTGTTTGATAAGGTTAAATATAATAATAAAGAATATTTTATCTTTGGCAGAAGAACTAGTGGGTTTTTTGATATAAGAGATCTACAGGGTAATAAAGTTAATAAGGGTAGCATTAGTTGTAAAAGACTTAAATATTTATATACTCCCAACACATATCTAACAGAAAGGAGGTTCACGGGCAGTGCTTAACCGCACTCCTCCCATGACTAAAGTCACGGGTGTCCGTGCTAAGAAATTTATGAACTATTTCCTCCAACGGAGTAAATTAATTGACAAAATATAGCATAGATGTTATATTTGAGTCAAATAAGGGAGGTGATTAATATGCTGCAAAGTAAAAATAAATTAGAAGAAACATTACAAAGAGCAATTGTGAATTTAGATGACCGGAAAGAAGTTCTTAAAAAGCTTTTAGATAAATATAATTTTCCAATAGATTTTTCCAGTGACGTGTTGACTTTTAGAAAACGAATTGGAGAACTTGACGCCTTTCAATTATTTGTTTTTACAGACATACTTGTTCCACGCGTTCTTGAAAAATATTTTAGCCCAGATGAAATTAAAATGTTTAAAAATGACAAGTGGGAAAACAAGAAGAAACCAAATGTGCTTAGATTTAAAGCGTTAGAAGTGAATAGTGAACATTGGATTGGAATATCTGACGTTAAGTCCCTAATGGAATTGCGAGATTTCCAGTTGATTCATTATAATGGAGACACGCAGAGAGCATTAAAACAAGTTATTCGTGATGGAAATATAATTTTACAACCTTATTTAAATAATACTGCGGTAAATGAAATTTGCGAATTATATAAGAATAATAAATTTATTCCTAATACAATAACATTAAATATGCCGGAAGATGTGGATTATAAATATATCAAAGGTAGTAGTGAGTTGGAAATTTACGATTTGGATCACTTTGATATTACAGATGGATACCATAGATATGTTGCTATGGGAAATGTCTATGACAATGTTGAAGGATTTAATTATCCAATTGAATTAAGAATAACAAAGTTTTCCGAGGAACATGCAAGACAATTTATTTATCAGGAAGATCATAAAACAAAAATGCGGCGCATAGATGCTAATTACATGAATCGTTACGATTATGGAAATATTATTGTCCGTAAATTAAATGATAAATCAAACCTTGCCAACCAAATTAATAATGCAAATGGCTATATAGAAGCACCATATTTAGCATTATGTATTAACCGGATTTGGAAGCCTAATGATAATAAGGATGCGGTAGTATATGCTGCGGAAATCCGAAAAGCATTAGACGAATTCACCGAGGAATATACCGATTATCTTGGAAGATCTTGGGGAAGACGGGAAATTTTATGCATCTTTTATGGATTCTTTAGAAAGCTAACTCCTAAACAAAACGTAGATCTCTTAACTTATATTTCCGAACATTATCCGGAAATAGATAATAAATCAATTGTTAGAAAAAAATATATTGATATATTAGAGAAAGAGGTGAGACGTTATGTTTAATGAAGAAAATAAAAAAAGATTTATGGATGATATTGATTTAGATCAATATCCATATAATTATTGGCAAAACATGTTTAATAAATCTGAACAATTAGAAGAAATGTATGGAAAAGATTTGTATGATTTTTCTAAAAAAGAAGTATTAACTTTTCTCAAATTTCAGGACAGTAAGTCATTCGATTATATTAGCGTCATCATCTTTAATTTGCGAAAATATTCACAGTGGGCTTTAAAAGAAGGGTTGTTAATAGACGGACAGAATCATTTCGCCGAGATAAGCAAAGAAGATGTAAATTCTTGTGTAAACAAATTGGGATTAGATGAGTCTATAATCTCAAAAGAAGAAATGGTTAGTATTTTATATAAAATTCCAAACTGTAGAGACAAGTTTGTAATGATTGCTTTATTTACAGGTATAAAAGGTTTAGGTTATTCGGAAATTGTCCGGGCTAACTTGTCAGATATAGACGAATCTGCCCATAAGATGAAACTTTGCACGGGTAGAATTATTGATATATCTGACGACTTAATCCGGGTTGCAAAACTTGCAGATCAGGAACAAGAATATATCTATAGTGATGGTAAAAAGAGAACGTTATATGGAGATTATGGGGCATTATATAAAAATAGTAGTCCCAAAACAACGGAAGAACAGGCAATCAAGCGTTTTCCGCGAAGCTTCCGGAATATGTTAGATGATCTGGGCGTTTCAAGATATTTAACTATTAACAGTATTTTTACTAGCGGATTAATAGATTGCATTAATAGAATTTGTGAAAAGAATAATTTGACAACATCTGAAGTTTTCGCAGATCCGAAGCATGTTGAATATCTTCGCAATCAATATGGGTTTAATATAGCCATCGCCAACAGATTTATTACTAAATATAAGGATTATCTTAAGTAAGAATATATCCCTTCTTTTGGAAGGGATTTGTTCTTAGTAAATAAGGAGTAAATTAATAAAAGTATTTGACAGTAAGTAGTGTTTGTGTTATATTAATATCAGAAGGGAACAAATTAATATAAGGAGTGACAAGAATTAATGAAAGATATAAAATGTATATGCAGTAAGTGTCACTCTGTGTTTGAAGCTAAGGAAGCGGTGCAAATAGAAAGAAAGTATGGAAATGTAAATATTATTGAAAAAAGATGTCCTTTTTGCGAAGGGGAATTTAGACAATTAGATTTGCCCACAAGCTTAGATAGATATCTATATGTAAACACAGACTCAAGATACTACGGCTGCTAAAAAAAATACCTTGCGGTGTAAGGGTTAACCGCAATATAGGGCTGTCGCCAAGCGGTAAGGCACAGGACTTTGACTCCTGCATTCGTTGGTTCGAATCCAACCAGTCCTGCTAAATAAATTATAGAAAGGAAACGCTCATAAATGAAGATAACAAACCAAAAAGCAGAGTTAATTAAGCATGATAAACATCCATATATGCTTATATCTGAAGCTGCACATACATGTTATAAAGCCGAACCGTATGACGAAGATAGGCTAGATTTAGCAACTAATTTTGTCAAACGTTTATATGGATCGGGACATCTCACAACTTTAGAACATGAATATGTGTATTTTTTATTAGACGATTTAACACTTAAAGCATTAAAAAATTGTAAAAACCACAACGAATTTGATGATGATGTACAAGACATAGAAACCATAGAGGCTATAAAGTATATAAATTTTGCTGGAAGATATGTTTCAGGTTCTTTTCGAGCATGGATTGATTTGCTTAAAGAATGTCCAATTGGAAATATTGAAGCTGCATTAGCAAATAAATATCCTGAGTTCTTTAGAAAAGTCGAAGATCCGTGGAACCCGGCGGGAGCTTATATGGTTTCAAGAGAAGAATTAATAGATTTAAACCCTAAAGGAATTGAAAAATTAATTCCTCACACATTTAGGTTGACGACTAGCAGAGCGGTGGCAAATGAGTTAGTTAGACATCGTGCCAATATTACTTTTAGTCAGGAATCTCAGAGATATGTGGGGTATGACAAAGATAAGTTTGGAAACCAGATTGAGGTAATAACTCCGCTGATCGATACAGATTCTTCCGCATATAACGATTGGCATTATGCTATGTTAATGGCGGAAACACAGTATATGAATCTTCGCAAAGCTGGTCTACCGCCAGAAATTGCAAGGGGTGTTTTGCCAAATGACTGCAAGACGGAGTTAGTAGTAACTGCCACTGAAAAAGAATGGCAGCATATTATTAATCTTAGGTATTATGGTACAACCGGAAAACCACATCCACAAATGAAAGAACTTATGGGATTGATTTTGCCGATTTTATATACAGAAACAAAAAACAGAGTAAAATAATAAAAGGAGGGAATTAAAATGGCGTTATACGAAAAGCTCAAAAGCATACAGAGTGACTTAAAAGCGCCTAAGAAACAGTACAATGCGTTTGGTAAATACAAGTACAGAAACTGTGAAGACATCATGGAGGCAGTTAAGCCAGTACTAAAAAACTACAATTGTACTTTAGTCATTCAGGATGAAGTAATTAATATTGGCGAAAGGTTTTATATCAAAGCCATTGCCACACTTATTGATGCTGAAACGGGAGAAACAATATCAACCTCTGCGTTTGCACGAGAACCAGACGACAAGAAAGGTATGGATCCGAGTCAGGTTACTGGAGCAACATCTAGTTATGCTCGAAAGTATTGTTTAAATGGAATGTTCCTTATAGATGATACAAAAGACTCAGATTCAACAAATAAGGGAGCTTCGGCATCGGTAAACACAGAACTAACAAATATACATACAGAGATCATTAAGGTATGTACGGAGTTAGGTGGACAGAAAAATACGGAACTTATGAATACCTTAAAGACGTTTGTAGCTTCTGGAAATCCACGACTTATTAAGTCTGTAGATAAAGCAAAGGAATGTTTAGAAACGATTAAGAAATTAAAGAAATAAAGGAGATAAGATAATGAATAATGTAGTTTTAATCGGCAATCTTTGTCGTGACGGTGAAGTTAGATATAGCATAGGAGAGAATGCAACTGCTATATATAGAAATTCAATTGCAGTTCAGAGAAAATTTAAAGATAAGTCAACCGGAAATTATGAATCCGACTTTATAGGAATTGAAGCTTTTGGAAAGACTGCTGAATTTCTTGACAAGTATTTTCCAAAGGGATCTAAGGTAGCCGTTACTGGTGAAATTAGAACAGGTTCTTATGTTAATAAGGATGGACAGAAAGTTTATACAACAGATGTCCTAGTAAATAATGCAGAATTTTGCACAAAGAGAGATGAAAACAGTGTGCCTCAGGTTCAGGCTCAGCCACAGACTCCTGAATTTATGGCTATTTCAAGCGACATAGAAGAAGATCTGCCATTTAAGTAAAATCCCCCTTTTTACATATAGGTTTAGCCCGAAAGAGTCTTTCCATAAAAAAGACGATAAATAAAAAAATGGAGGTGTTATTTTGGCAGCTTATGAGGATCTAAAAGATATATCTGCGGAAAGTGCAGTTATAGCATCACTACTTAACCATCCGGAATTCATATTGCATACTGATTGGTTAAAAGCTGAACATTTTTCCCAAAAAGAAAATGGCGCAATCTATTGGGCAATAAATGAATTATATAAAAAAGGAATTACTAATATTGACGAGGTTAATCTAAATAATCAGTTGGCTAGTAACAAAGCTGTTGTAAAGTTAATGGCACTTCATAATCTCACAGATGTTAGTAAGTATATAGAATTAGCAGGATATGCGGCAAGAGATACTATAAAAGAATATATAGAACTCTGTCGCACTATTTTAGCTTTAGCGTATAAAAGGAGTTTATATAAAAAATCCGGTGAATTACAACGTCTTTGCTTTAATTCAGATACAGAAGTGGAAGTTACAGATAATAAAGTTCATCGAATAATTACAGATCTTACCGAAAAATTTTTAATAACAACAGAAATTAAAACAATAGGTGAAGAAGTCGATGATATTTTGGCAGAGATAATCAAAAAACAAACCGAAGATGGTTTTGGAATTCCAAGTAAATGGAATATTTATCGTCCATTTTACGTTTTTGAACCGGGAGAGTTAATAGTTGTTGCTTCTAGAATGAAGTCGGGAAAAACCGCCAACTTATTAAATGAAGCCATTCATAAGGCTAAACAGAATATTCCAACAGTAGTATTTGATACGGAATTAACAGATAAAATGTGGGTTACTCGAGCATTAGCACATCTTAGTCAAATTCCCGTAAGGCGCATAAAAGAAGGAAAGTGGTCACCAGAAGAAAAAAACAGAATTCTTTCTGCAAATGCAGAACTTAAAAAGCTCCCACTTGTGCATATATATATGCCGATAGTTGATATAAATCGGGTTTATGCTATCTGTAAAATGTTGAAATATAAGATTGGTCTTAAGTTTGTTTGTTTTGATTATATCAAAGGAAACGACACAGACGCTTTTGCTTTATCTAATAAACTTGGGCAAATCACAGATGTATTAAAGAATGAGATAGCTGGAGAATTAGATATGTGCGTATTAGCAGCATGTCAGCTAAGTCGAAATAATGAAATATCATCTTCAGATAAAATTGCCATGTATGCTTCGACTATAGTTTATTGGAGATATAAAACTGCTGAAGAAATCAGATCAGATGGTGGTTTGGAATACGGAAATATTTATACACGTATATATCTAAATCGTAACGGAGCACAACAAGATGCTGGAGAATGGATGAGTTTAAATTATATTGGCGATACACAGACAATCATGGATTGTAAACAAACAGTTAGAGAAGAAACGCCGTTTGGCTAAATTCAGGAGGAATTAAAATGATTAATAAAGCATTTCCAATTGGTAAAAAAGTAATGGTTGTTAGCGAAGATGAAATAGGAACTGTTGTCGGATACGAAGGAGATTTTATAAAGGTTCAGTTTGCCCCAGATATTATTCTTGAATTCTTTGAACATGAATTATTCTATGCGGAGGAGTCATAATGTGGAAAGATTGCAATTCGTCACAGCCTACCATGTACAAAAGAGTTGAATTGCTACTTAAAGATGGGAATGAGATATTAGGATTTTATATTGGCAATAAAAAATATCTTAGCAGCAGTAAACACGAGGTTGTAAAAAATGTTAGGTGTTGGAAGTATCCTGATGAAGACAGTATATTAGTCAAGAAATTCACTGAAGAAAGAAGGGAAAAATTTGAAGAGGAAAATTAAAATAATACGAAATGCCGCACAATGTCTAAAGTGTGGGGATGTAGTTGAGAGTAAACACGTACACGATTTTTGCCCATGTTCTTGCTTCGTAGAAAGCAAAGGAGCTTCTGGAATTGCAGTGGATGGCGGACATGAATACTTGAGAAGATGTGGAGATATAAAATTCATTAAAGAACTATCTGAAACTCGCCCATATACCGATGAAGAAATGGATGAATATAATCGTCACATAGAAGAATATAATAAAAAATATGGACATATTTTAAGAAAGTAGGCGGGAATTCTCGGTGACTTGTCTCCGAGATGAAAGCCCACATAAAGGAGTTATATGAATAGAGCAATCAAGTATAGAATATATCCTACAAATGAACAAAAAATAATGTTTGCCCGAACTTTCGGTTGCTGTCGTAAGGTATGGAATCTTATGCTTGCAGATAAAATTGCTTATTACCAAGAACATCAAAAGACATTACAAACTACTCCTGCACAGTACAAAAAAGAATATCCATTTCTCAAAGAAGTTGATTCTTTAGCACTTGCGAATGTGCAGATGAATCTGCAAACAGCTTACAAAAACTTCTTTAGAGGTAAAAAGATAGGCTTTCCAAAGTATAAATCTGCTAAACATAGTAGAAAATCGTACACTACCAACAATCAAAAAGGCACTGTGGCAATTCTTGATAAGACTATAAAACTTCCCAAAATAGGCATTGTCAAGGCTAAGATACATCGACAGCCTAATAAGGATTGGATGATTAAATCTGCAACAGTATCACAGGAACGTGATGGGGTTTATTATATATCAATCTTATTTGAATACGAAGTTAAAGAGTTATATGCTCCTGTAACATCAATGAGTACATTAGGACTAGATTATAAATCAGACGGATTGTATGTAGATAGTGAGGGTAATGATTGTAATATGCCACATTACTACAGATTATCACAAGACAAGTTGGCAAAGTCGCAGCGTAAGCTGAGACATAAGACTATTGGTAGTAATAATTACTGCAAACAGCAAAAGAAGATAGCCAAAATACATAGACACGTAGCAAATCAAAGAAAAGATTTTTTACATAAGAAGTCAACTGAGATAGCCAATCAGTATACTTGCGTATGTGTAGAAAATCTCAATATGAGGTCTATGGCAAATAAAAGCTTCGGAAATGGTAAAGCTACCTTGGATAACGGCTACGGAATGTTTATAAACTTCTTGGAATACAAACTAAAAGACAGAGGTGGTTATCTGATAAAAGTAGACAAATGGTTTCCAAGCTCTCAACTCTGTCATTGGTGTGGATATAGAAGCCCAAATCTCAAAGACCTTAGAATCCGCAGGTGGGATTGTCCTTATTGCGGTCATACAGGAATAGATAGAGATTGGAACGCTGCTATAAACATTAAGGTTGAGGGATTGAGAAGCTTAGAATCAGCATAACTATAAACAATAGGGTAGGAACCATCCGAATTTACGCCTGTGGACACTGTATAAGACGAACCAACAAGGTCACTTGTCAGGAACGCAGTGGTGGTTGAAGCACGAAGCTCGGTTACTTATAACCGAGTAGTTCACATTATATGGAGAAATAATATGCAAGATATTAGAAAAAAAATGAATAAGGATTTACTATCTTTTTCCCGTATAAACGGATGGCATTGTGCATACGAATGGAAGTTACATTATATGGACGGTATAGAAGGAGAATCTGGATTTTTTGCCGAAGTCGGAAGTGCAATGCATAAAACACTGGAAGCATATCTTAAGCAAGAAAAAGACATGTTTACATTGTTGGAATTTTTTGAAGAGAATTGGAAAAAATATGTCAAACATGAAGCTCCACCGAATAAGTATGTTGATATTGAAGAGCAATATCATCAGCAATGTATAGATTATATTAATCAACTTACTTTTGATTTTGAAAAGTTCGAAATTCTTGGCGTAGAAAAGGAAGTAAAATTTAATATAGGGAATTACAAGTTTCACGGTTTCATTGATTTGTTGTTAAGAGATAAAGAAACCGGCGAGATAATAATTAGTGATCATAAAAGCTTTATGCCTAAATTCAAAACGAATGGTGAAATAAGTAAGACTCAAATAGCACATTTTCAGGAATTTAAACATCAGTTATATATTTATTCTATTCCTATAATTGAGGAGTACGGAAAAGTAGATAGATTAAGATGGAACTTTTTCCGAGGTCAACAAGAATATTCGATACCTTGGAACAAAGAAGAATACGAAGAAACAATTCAGTGGGCATTAGATAGGATAGAAGAAATTAGTAGTGAAGTTTTGTGGCTGCCTAACAATAAAAATCAATTTTATTGTTATTATTTTTGTTCTATGAGAAATAAAGCCTGCGAATTCAAACAAAGAGAGTTATAGGGAGGGAATTAATTATGAGTAAGTTTAGCGGGAAGTGCGATTTCTACGATTCTGTAGTGGCTATACATTGCGATGGTGATATAAATAAACTAGAAAAATATTTAGGTAATACAGATATCTACATTTTAGGTTTAGACGATAGATATCATAAGGTTAAATGTGAGACGGAAAAAGATGCGGTAAAATATTATCCCTATATTATTGGAATTATGGTACACAACGGTGAAGAAGGAAGAAATAAAATAATTCTTTCCTCAGATAGTTTTATTGATAAGGAAGAAAAAGAATGGCTTGAATGGAAGATCGAAGACGTATTTAAGTATTGGCGAAAATGTAAACGAAAGAAAGAGTTGTTTACTGCTGAAAAATTTTTGAATCAAGACTGTTTTGGTTATGGAGAAACAATGGAAGAAGTTGCCAATCGTATTGCTGAATATGGGAAAAAAGCTGACTTCAAAGATATACACGATAGTACACATGAGTATTTTCGCAAAATATGGTACGAGGAAATGATAAGGGTGGGATATGCTCCACATAAAGCGTTTGATTGGATCTACAAAGATATTTTCGCATCACGAGACACTATTGAGTTAAGATTAGGAAAAGAGGTTGCTGATGAAATATTCGGAGGAAAAACTGAATGAAATTGCCGATAAAGTAGATATTATTGAATTAATTGGACAAACAGAACTACTACACAGGAAAGGTGGAAACTATTTCGTTTGCTGTCCTTTTCATAATGGTGATGACACACCATCATTATGCATTAATCCCAAGATGAATAAATGGCATTGTTTTGGATGTGGCGCAGGCAGTTCGGTATACGATTGGATTTGTCTGAAATATAACAAAACATTTCCGGAAGCCTTTGAATATATCTGTAATTTAGTGGGTGAAAATCCTGAGCAATTTATAGAAAGTGAATCAATTCAGCTTCTTAAACAATTAAAGAAAAAGAAAAATACTAAACAAAATAATTTAGTAAATGTCCGTAAATTTTTAGATTTTACCGATGATTACATAAATAAATATGATGATGAACTTCCTCAGGAATGGCTCGAGGAAGATATGACGCCAGAAGCCCTTAAAACCTACAATATAAGAATTGATCATAACGCTAATAGAATAGTATATCCGGTATATGATGCGTCGGGAAATTTTATAGGAGTTAAAGGACGAACTAGGATATCCGCATATAAAGAATTAGGATTGCCTAAATATATGAATTATTACAAGGTTGGCGAGGTTGATTATTTTCAAGGACTTCAACAGGCTTTGCCAGAAATAAGAAATAAAAAATCTGTCATTATTTTTGAAGGAATTAAAAGTTGTATAAAAGCTTGGGGATGGGGAATTAAAAATACTATATCATCAGAAACTTCAAAGCTATCAGAAGGACAGGTGAAGTTATTAATTAAACTAGGCATACCGGAAATTGTTATAGCTTGGGATTCTGATAAAAAGATAAGTAGTATAGTCGGAGATCCTAAGATACAAACCCTAAAACATTTCTCTCAAATTTCAATCATAACAGATACAAAAAAAATATTGGACGACAAGATGGCTCCTGTTGACAAGGGTGAAGAAATTTTCCGAATATTGCTGAACGAAAGGAGAAAATTATGAGCAAAAGACTTCCAACTAAGGAAGAATTTGTAAAAAAAATTCCTCCGATAAATGAAAAAAATTGGGATCAGGAATTATTTGTATGTCCAATTTGTGGGAGCGGAGTAAAACGAGATTTGTCAGTATTATACTGTGTGCTTCCGCCAAAATACAAATATTTTTGTAGTAATAAAGATTGTGAATATAAAGATATATTCTAGACAGTTAAGAAAAAACAAGAAGGAGACAGGATTAATGGAAAAAATGCGATTGATCGAAAGTTTTAGTGGCGGAGGTATGCAAAGACGTGGCTTGGAAAATGCCGGGGTGTTTCAGATTGAATCAATAGGAACTTCTGAGATAGATATATGGGCAATAATTGCTTATGCTGCCATACACTGTAACCTCACAGATGAAATGGTCGAGAACTATGACAATTATCCTTCAAGAGAATCAATAATTAAATGGTTAAAATCTCATAATATTGGATATGATCCGGTAAAAAACAAACATTATGATTGGGAAAAGAAACTTAAAAGCAAAAACAAATTCTTAGAAAAAATATATTTAGCAAATAAACTTAGTCACAACTTTGGCGATATAAGTAAAGCAAAGCATCTGCCGAAATGTGACATGCTTACTTATAGTTTCCCATGTACTGATATATCCATTTCTGGAAAAATACAAGGATTTTCAAAAGACTCTGGAACAAGAAGTAGCTTAGTTCACGAAATCATGAGATTGTTAATAGAATTAAAAAATCGTAATCAGCTTCCGAAATATTTACTTATGGAAAACGTCAAAAACCTCGTATCTAAAAAGTTTATTGGACAGTTCAACGATATTATAAGTTTATTAGATGATATTGGATATAATACCTATTGGGATATATTAAATGGTAAATATTGTGGAGTTCCGCAAAATCGAGAACGTGTATTTGCGTTGAGTATACGTAAAGATGTCGATACTGGGATGTTTAAATTTCCGCAACCATTTGACGAGCGTAAAAGACTGAAAGATATATTGTTCGCAAAAGTTCCAGAAAAATATTATATCACTACAGATAGAGCCAAAAAACTTTGTGATGACTTAGTATTGAATGGTAAAATAAAACTTGACGATTATGGAATAACAGACGAAAATTCTACAGACAGACAGACAGACAGACAGACAGACAGACAGACAGGAGTCGATTTGTCAATCTACCATCCCCAATGTAGAGAATTCGCAAACTGCATTACAAGAAAAGAAGACAGAGGAATTTCAAACAGAGGTCAGATTGGAACCGGCATTGTTGAGTGGTAAAGCTGGACAATTAGAAAAATTCACAGACTTCGCCGGTACAATAATGCAAAGAGATTACAAGGGGTTTCCCACATATGCTATGACAGGAGTAATTGAGATAAAGAGGTAATAATGCAAGAATCTAAAATACAAATTTTGGCAATTATGCAACCTGAGAATGGTAGCGGAATAGTACATTTACAAGACTATATTTACGGAGTAGAAGGAATAGCACCAACCATTACTGCAAGAGATTATAAATCGCCACGTTTAATCGTGGTGTTGGAGGATGAAAATGGATGATATTAAAAGGTTAGGCAGTTTGTTTGGACATACAGGCGGTAGTTTTGCTGGACTTGTGTATGATCCTGACGGACTCGCTCCCGCCATTAATACCGCAGGAGGGGGGCTGAGAATGCCGTTAATAATCGAAATTGATGAAGAAAGGAAATCACATATAATGGAAGATCAGGAAAGAAAGTTGAAGATTCGAAAACTTATTCCAGAGGAATGTTTTAAACTGATGGGATTAACGGAAGATGATTGTCAAAAATGTCGAGAAGTTGGATGTAGCGATACTCAGTTATACCGTATTGCCGGAAATGGTTTAATTACCAACTGTGTAGAATTGATTACAGAACATCTATACAAGGCAATATATGATGAAGCTTACGAGTGTACCGATGAAGGTAAGGAATTAATATTGACAATAGACTGATTTCGTAATATATTATTAATAAAGGAGGAAATTAATATATGATTGTACTTGTGTTCATATTATTACTAATAATTTGCGCTTTACTGATAGCGGGCGAATATCTAATGGGAGGTGTCAAAATAGATGTGGACAATACCAAAGGAAATTGGAGCATAGGATTCATTGGAGGACTACAGCTATTATTTATATGTCTCAAACTTGGTAAGGTCATTAAGTGGTCATGGATATGGGTGCTTTCTCCACTTTGGATTTCATTCTTATTACTGATGGCAATGGCAATAATATATATAGTGGCAAATAAACGAAAATAGAAAGGAGATTATTCGTGGCAGAAGAAAAATTTATGGACGGCAAGGAAATCGCCGATATTACAATTAATGATATTATAACTGAATATTTTAACAATACGGGAGAAATTAGAGATTTAGATTGTATTTTAGAGAAAGTGGATTTTTTAGATAGAACTCTCCACTTAGGGGATATTGAAGAAGCCACCGGGGATGTATTTTCACATCTTATAAGGTTTTGGAATATGGTAGATAAGAATATTCCAGTTAAAAAAAGACAGCCAATAAAGATTATTGTAAATTCAAGCGGTGGAGATTTAGTATCCGCCCTTACTATATCAGATGCAATAACATTATCAAAAACCCCAGTATACACAATTAATACTGGAAAAGCCTACTCGGGTGGATTGATTGTATTTATTTGTGGACATAAGAGATTTTGTTATCCATCGGCAAGTTTTCTCTTCCACGAAGGATCCACTACTACGGGAGAGATGGATGCGGGAAAATTCAAGAATTTCGCCACTTATTACAATAGTCTCATCCTCAAGATGAAAAATTATCTTATTAAAAACACTAATGTCACCGAAGAAATTTACAAAGAAAAGAGTCGTGATGATTGGTGGGTATTTTCTGAGGAGGGGATTGAGTTGGGATTTGTCGACAAGATCCTAAAAGAATTCATTTAGTGGAGGGGTTGCAGTGACACTACGAGATGTGTTAAAAAATTTCGACAACAAAAATTTTAAAGTTATTGAATATAGAGCGATTGTTCCGGCGGGAAATTCTAATGAGGAAATTCTCGTCGGGATGGCAGCATATAAGAATAAAATGCTACAGTCGCTAGATGGAGATAGTTATCATTTAAGCGACGAGATTGTTCGCTATGAGTTGTATCAGGATGATTGGCTTGTTGTTTGGGAGTAGTGAGGTGAGAAATGGGAACGAATTATTATTTCATAATTAAAAATTCACAATTTGCACACGAACATTTTGCAACGAAATCAAACTACAGTAATTATTATTACGACGGAGAATATGAAATTGGAGAAAATCCCGACTTGCATTTTAGTGTACATCTTAATAAGTGTAGTTGCGGATGGAGACCATTGTTTCAAATACATCGTGAATGGGATACATTTAAAAAACTTGAAGAATTTTATCAGAAGTATAAGAAGTATCTCAGGATACAGGATGAATATGGTGATAAGTATACATGGAATCAATACAAAAAAATAGTTACGACTCATGGTGTTGATGATCATCCAACGCCTCTGAAGTGGACATATGATATAACGGATTATGACCGTGAACATACGAGTGACCCACAACCCAGATTGCACCTTATAGATTGTAATCCGGATGAAGCTGAGATATTTGAACCATTTAACCACCTTGAATATGCGGAAACAGAAATAAAAGCTGCAAAAAAATTTGGAGTGTGGAATCAATGGAGAGAACACAACGATTTCTATTCTCATAATGATCCGGATTATTGTATAGATTGGGCAAAAGGAGAGTTTAGTTAATGGAATGGAATATGTGTAAAAACGGATTGCCACTTAAGAGTGGTAAATATCTTGTAATACGTTTAATCTTCAAACATCTTAGCGTAGACACTATGTATTTTGCCAGTGATTTAAGCAATCTAGACCAGTACAGTTTTAAATATAAAAAACGTCCGGGATTCTACGATTTCGACAGTGAATATGGATATTACGAAGTAGACAAAGTGATTGCTTGGGGTGAAACTCCGGAAATACCTCAGGAAATTCGAGAGCAATATAATTAATACAAATAACGGCAGTAAATAAGTTTTACTGCCGATAATTCTTAAAAGAAGGGATAAGGATGAAAAGAGATAATAATTATGTAGTATACCATCTTCATAGCGATTTAAGTAATGGGGTTACTAACATAGATTCGATAACAAAATATAATGAATACGTAGATTACGCAGCTTCTCTTGGGATGAAGGCTATGGGATTCGCTGAACACGGAAACGTACTTGAATGGACTTTTAAAAAGGCTAAGATAGAAGCAAAGGGTATGAAGTATATTCATGCTGAAGAATTTTATGTTACCGAAAAAATATGGTGGAATGATGAGAATGAAATAAATAAATATGCAGAATCTTTATTGGGATGTGACGAAAAAGAAGCGCAAGAAAAAATATACGAATATATGTTATCCACAAGAAAACAAAAGCGTGATAACTACCACTGCGTACTTATTGCAAAAAACTATGATGGAGTGCGTGAATTAAATAAACTTTCAAGTATAGCATTTAATAGAGAAGATGGACATTATTATTACACACCAAGAATTACATTTAAAGAATTAATTAACACTTCTGACAATATTATAATTTGTACAGGGTGTTTGGCTTCCATCTTAGCATCTGACAACACTTTTCTTAAGGATCAATTTATCTCATTTCTAACTCAAAACAAACATAGGTGCTTTCTGGAAATACAACATCATAATGTGCAAAAACAAAAAGATTATAATATAGCATTGTGGAAACTATCTCAAGAAACTAACGTTCCAATAATTACCGGTACAGATACCCACGCTTTAAATGAAGAACACTTAAAGGGAAGAAGTATTCTTCAAAAATCTAAAGACATACATTTTGATGATGAAGATGGATGGGATTTAACCTTTAAAACATATGAAGAACTATTAAAAGCATATGAAGTTCAAAATGCATTACCAATGGATGTCGTAAAAGAAGCTATTAATAACACTAATGTGTTAGCTGATATGATTGAAGAATTCAAAATGGATAAGAGTTATAAATATCCTAAACTTGTTGAAGATAATGAGCAATATATACGCCAAAAAATAGCGGAGGGCATAAAAGAAAAAGGTATAGATAAATACCCTAATTACAACGAATATCTTGAGCAAATAGAGCGAGAGATGGACGCATACAAACATAACAAGGCTTTAGATTTTATTATTCTTGAACAGGATTATAAATCCGAGGTTAGAAAAGAAGACATTCACTGTGGGTGGTCAAGAGGTTCTGTTAGCGGAAGTATCATTGCTTATATACTTGGAATAACAGATGTTGATTCTATCAAATACGATTTAAACTTTGATAGATTT
Organism: Eubacterium ruminantium; assembly: GCF_900167085.1. Taxonomy (GTDB): domain Bacteria; phylum Bacillota; class Clostridia; order Lachnospirales; family Lachnospiraceae; genus Eubacterium_Q; species Eubacterium_Q ruminantium. The sequence continues at coordinate 110,990 of NZ_FUXA01000010.1, read as the reverse complement.
ATGAATGTGGAGCGTGTATCGTTAGCCGATGTAGACAGTGATTGGTTTGATAACGAAAGATATGTGGTTAGAGAACACCTATTTAACGACGCAAGACTTAATTGTTGTAACATAATTACTTTTAATACCATTCAGTTAAAAGGAGCAATTAAAGATGTTGGTAGAGCATTGGGATATTCTGTTGGCGAAGCTCAAGATATTGCCAATAGTGTTTATGTAGATGAAGAAAGTGGAAAAGAAACAGTTCCTGACGAGGTTCGTAATAAACATAAGGAATTATTTAAGTATGTTGATATAGTTGTAGGAACTATCACAAGCATTGGTAGACATGCAGCTGGACTTGTAGTTTCAACAAATGATCTTGAAGCAGACTTTGGTACACTTTCACTCTCAACTGATCCTAGACCGGTGTCACAAATTTATATGAAAGAAATAGATGCCCTAAACTATGTTAAGCTTGATATACTTGGACTTGATTGTGTTGGACTTATTGAAAATACATGTAGAGATATTGGCATTCCATATCTCTCCCCGGACACTTTAAATTTTAACGATGAGGAAGTGTGGAAAGACATTGCAAAAGATACAGCACTTGTATTTCAGTTTGAATCTGGATTTGCTAGTGACTTTTTAAAACAATGTTTAAGTGAAAAAACAATCAATAATATCAAAAAGTATAATCCAAACTTTTCTTATTTAGATGTGATGGCTATGGCTTCTGGTGCTATTAGACCAGCAGGTGCATCGTATAGAGATGAATTATCTAAAGGTGTATTTAATGATAATGGTAATAAACAGCTTAATAACTTTCTTGCTCCAACACTTGGTTATTTAGTATATCAAGAGCAGATTATTGGATTTCTTAATAAGTTCTGCGGATATACAATGGGTCAAGCAGATGTAGTAAGAAGACATTTTAGTAAGAAGACTGGTACTGAAAACGACATACCTATGATTAAAGAAGGTTTTGTTCATACAATGACAACCGATTATAATATATCAGAAGAAGAAGCAGAACATATTATTACAAACTTTCTTGTAGTTATTAAGGATGCTTCAGATTATCTATTTAGTCGTAATCATTCTATACCGTATTCTATGCTAGGATATGCTTGTGCATGGCTTAGGCATTATTATCCACTTGAAACATTAACTGAAGCACTCAATATTTATTCTGGTGGTAATAGTGATGCAGCAAAACAAAAACTTGAAAATATAAAAGAATATATTAAGAGTAAAAACATAACTATTAATCCAATCAAATTTGGTAAATCACGAAGTAAATTTTTCTATGATCGAAGTGGCAATAGTATTTATCAGGGTGTAGCTGCAATCAAGAATTTAAATGGTAAAGTAGCAGAAGAGTTATATGAACTGTCGCAAAATAAGAGATACAACAATTTTATAGATTTATTAATTGATATTAAAAATACAACATCGCTACAGAACGATCAGCTTGATATTCTTATTAAACTTGATTACTTCTCAGATTTTGGTGAAGTCAACGAGTTAACATACATAACAAGCAAATTTAATATTTTGTATGATAAAAACAAAGGGTTTAAAAAAAGCATTAAACAAGCCAAGCTCGGTCTTGATCCAGAATTTGTAATACCATATTGCGAAGAGTATAAAGCAGCTGAGGTTAAAGAAGTTAATATAAACGCTATAGCAACTGCCATAACTGATTCTGATCGCCAACAAAAGTATCGTGAAATAGTTAAACAGTGTGAAAAGCATAAAAAAACCGGTGAGTTTAATGGGTATAATTATGAAAAACTTTTTAAACTTACTGAAATGCCAGAGGATGTTAAACAGCGTTTTGCTACTAAAATATCCGAAGCTGAATATAAAAACATAGATGCATATAAATTATTAACGAATATAAAGTATATGGGCAAACCATTCTCGGTCAAGCAGTTAGTAAGTGCACAACAAGAATTTATGTCGTATATAGATTATATTAATCCAAATCTAGATCCAAGATATGTAGTCGTAACTCAGTTAGATACATCATATTCTCCAAAATTTGCAGCGTACTGTTTAAAAAATGGTAAAACAGAAGTAATGAAGGTGCGAAAAACTCGTTCCGGAAAAGGGTCTTTAGTATATACCACATTCAAAGAGCAACCATTCGAAAATGGAGATATTCTATATATGAAGAAATGCAAAAAAGAACCTAAAGCCAAAATGGTGGATGGAGAATGGACAAGAGATTATATGAATAAAGAATGGTGGCTGTACGATTACGATATAAAGGAAGGAATTAATATTGACACATAAAACATGATAGGATATAATGTGGTTGAAAGGAAGGTACTTTATATGAAAAAAGAAAACAAACTGATTGTTGTTGTTTTGGTATGTTTATTAATTACCGGAATATGTGGTACGTTAAGTATATTAAATATTGCAAAACTACACAATCGAAACAAGAAACTAAAAACAGAAAAGGAAGAAATTAAAAAAGAATTGGAAATTAGAGAGACGGAAGCTGCGGATTTATCCGTTAAACTTACCGCTTCAAAAGAAGAAATTGAATCTTTAAACGCAGAAGTCAAAAAACTTTCAACGCTCTTAATCGAAAAAGAAAAGAAAAATGAAGAGGAGAAAGTGGAAAGTCCTCAGTCTTCTGAGGTGGAAGAATCAACTGAGAATTTCTATTATGAAGAATCCCTGGAACCTGAATATGAAGAGTCTATTTATGAATCGGAGGAAATTCACGAAGAATCTCCGGAAGCTTCGTCGGATATTCCGTGGATAATGTATGAGGTGGTAGAAGCCGAAGTTCGTGGGGCAAGCAAGGAAGACAAGATGCATGTAGCTCATGTAATTATGAATAGGGTTAATTCAGACTCTTTTCCAAATAATATATATGATGTTTGTTTATCACCTAATCAGTTCGCCACACGAGGCGATGTGGATCAGAGCACAATTGACGCAGTTAATGAAGCTATGAATTCTGCCGATACCACAGATGGTGCGTTGTTTTTCCATAGTGGGGAATACAGTGATGAATTCTGTGGGGCAGATTATATATTTACAGATGATGCGGGGCATCATTTCTATAAATAATAAAGGAGATTGCATATGAATGTGATTACAATTAGTGGTAAAGCTCAGTCGGGCAAAGATACTACTGCGAAGCTACTCAAAGAACAGTTAGAAGATATGGGGTATAGTGTATTGATAACACACTATGCCGATCTTCTCAAATACCAAGCCAAAACTTTATTTGGGTGGAATGGGGAAAAAGATGAAGTCGGAAGATCCCTCCTGCAAAGATTAGGTACTGATATAGTTCGTAAGAAAAATGAGAACTATTGGGCACAGTATGTTATTGATATGTTAAAGATGTATTGTGACGAATGGGATTTTGTAATTATCCCGGATGCGAGATTCGAAAATGAAATTATCGCCGTTAAAAACTGCTTCCCAACAATTGCCGTAAGGGTGTATTCGGACAATTATAACAATGGTCTTACTGATGAACAGAAGAAACATCCGTCAGAAACCGCCCTTGATAATTTTAAATTTGACTACGAAATATTAAATAATTCTCGTACCATGGAGGATCTTAAAAGTCGCGTTAATCTTTTCGTTCAGGAAATTGTGAGGTAAAATTATGATAAAAACATTATATGTCGATTTTGACGGAGTAATTGTAAATACCGTTAAATGTATTACAGAACTGTATAATGAAGACCATAAGTATTATGAGAAATTTTCGCCGGTAGATTGGACAAGTATTGATACTTGGAGATTTGAAGAACTATATCTTGAACCATATTCAGTTATAGATAGATACTTCAATCAGCCACGTTTTTTCGCTAACGTAGAATGGATGGATAATGCTCAGGAAGTACTGCAGCGTTTATCAGAAAAGTATGAAATTAAAGTTGTATCCATGGGTAATCATGAAAACCTTGTTGGTAAACAGATATGGTTATTAAAGAATATGCCATATGCTAAATTTATGCCGGTTGTGTTTGGCGAACATGTTGACAAAAGCGATGTAGATATGTCGGATGGGATTATTATCGACGATTCGGTTAGTAATCTTATCAACAGTAACGCAGCTAAAAAAGTTTGTTTTGGCGACGAATACTCTTGGAATAAAAATTGGACGGGAGTGAGATGTAATAACTGGTATGATCTTGAAAATTATTTACATGAGGAGGAGCTAAAGATTGATCAAGATTAGGTTTAAAAATGTGGAAGTTTTGAAGAAGTTTGCAGATATAGCTTCGCACTATAAAAGCGACATCATAATCCATGATGGTCGAACCACTATAGATGGCGAATCTATAATGGGATTAATAGCACTTGGATTATATAAAACTTTTGAGTTGGAATTCATTGAAAAAGAGCCAAGTGAAAGAGAGAGGTTTATGTTTGATATTGAACTTCTCGGCATAACGAGATTATAAGGAGGATTCCTTAAGTAACTAATAATATTATCAAATGTGAGTAAAGATACTCAAAAGCCAGAGTATTAGTTGGTAACTTAAAACCACTGGAAACACAGGAAATACCAGAGCAGTTTGAAATAGTCCTGCTAACTATGGTGTAGAAACCTGATGGTTGTGTTTGAGTAATGGTATAAGACTACAAAAACCAAGTAGCAAATTAAAATATTAAGAAAGGAGAGTCTACTATCTAGATGAAATTCATATTACACCACATACAAGGCAATATGGATATGTACCGATGGCTTAGTCGGGAATTAACGACTGTGGAGTGTACAAGAACTTGTGAGTAGTATATCCGTTTATAGATTACTAAAGCATACACGTTGAAGCAGTAACTACGAATCGTGAGATTGTAGCGAATCATCTATCATATACACATTTGTATATGTTTTTAGTAGCAGTGAATTAATATGTATACATATCAGATGATTGGAATTGCCGATGAAAACGGCAAAACATATGAGTGTAAATATGGCACTTACAGTAAGGAAAAAGGGTTTGAGTTTTATGGCGATGTAATCGACATGAAGTGCAAGGTGTCACCATTTATTAATCTTCTTTTTCATGAGGATATTTGGAAGCTTAAGCCCGAAGTAAAGAAGATGTCTCTTCAGGATATTGAGAAAGAACTTGGATACAAAGTACAGATTGTTGATCCTGAAATTGGAACGGGAAAGAAAATATCACCGGAAAGAAAAAAAGAGGTTGACGACACAATAGATGTATTCAAGAAGCTTTTTGGGTTAGATGATATTGATCTGGAAGACTACTGTTAAAAACTAAAGATTGGAGATCGAAACTTATGAAAGTATATAAACGTGATGGCAGAAGAGTAAGCTTTAATAAAGACAAAATTGTTAATGCGATACTTAAAGCATTTGAAGAAGTAGATGGTGATATCACAACTTATGCTAAGAACAAAGCTAATGATATTGCTGATTATATAGAAGATTTAAACAAAAATTTTAAGGTTGAAGAAATACAGAATATTATCGAAGAAAAGTTAATGGCTTGTGCAAGAAAAGATGTTGCTAGAGCCTACGTTATTTATAGAAATACAAGAACTAATGCACGAGAAAATACAATTGATAAATCTATATCAGAAATTGTAAGAGGACAAAGTGATTATTGGAATAATGAAAACTCAAATAAGAATCCACGATTAGCATCTACTCAAAGAGATTATATTGCTGGAGCGGTTTCTACTGATACAACAAAAAGAAAACTGTTGCCTAAAAAAATAGTTGATGCTCATGAAAAAGGCGTTTTACATTTTCATGACATGGATTATTTTATTCAACCAATCTTCAATTGTTGTCTGATAGATATAGGAAATATGTTAGACAATGGCACTGTTATGAACGGCAAATTAATAGAGTCTCCAAAATCGTTCCAAGTAGCATGTACTGTAATGACACAGATAATAGCTGCAGTTGCATCTAATCAATATGGTGGTCAATCTGTAGACATTAAATGGTTAGGTAAGTACTTGAGACGTAGTTACGATAAGTACAAAAAGAGAATTACAGATAAATACAAAAATAAACTATCTGAAGAAATAATAGAAAATCTTGTTCAAGATAAACTTGAAGAGGAATTAAGAAGTGGTGTTCAGACCATTCAATTCCAAATCAATACGCTTATGACAACCAACGGTCAGAGTCCGTTTGTCACCTTGTTTTTAAATTTAGGTGACAATTGTGAATATCAAGAGGAAAATGCAAGAATTATCTATGAAATTCTTAGACAAAGATACGAAGGAATTAAAAATGAAAAAGGAGTGTTTATTACTCCAGCATTTCCTAAACTTGTTTATGTTCTTGACGAATGTAATTGTCTTAAAGGTGGTAAATACGATTATGTCACAGAGATGGCTGTTAAGTGTTCGGCTAAGAGAATGTACCCTGACTATATCTCAGCTAAGAAGATGCGTGAGAATTATGAAGGGAATGTATTCTCGCCCATGGGCTGTCGCAGCTTCCTTTCTCCTTGGAAGGATGAGAAGGGGAATTATAAATTCGAGGGACGTTTCAATCAAGGCGTTGTAAGTATTAATCTTCCGCAGATTGGAATTGTTGCTAAAGGTGATGAGAAATTATTTTGGAAATTATTTGATGAGAGATTACAGTTATGTAAAGATGCATTGATCTGTAGGCATAAAGCATTAGAAGGAATTACATCAGATATCAGTCCTATTCATTGGCAATATGGAGCATTAGCAAGATTAAAAAAAGGTGAGAAGATTGATAAGTTACTTCACGGTGGATATTCAACTCTTTCACTTGGATATATTGGGTTATATGAAGTCACTAAGTTAATGAAAGGGGTAAGTCATACTGCCCCAGAGGGATTAGAGTTTGCCTTAAAAGTAATGAATCATATGAGGAATGCTTGTGATTCATGGAAAAAAGAAACCGGACTTGGGTTTGCATTATATGGCACTCCTGCGGAGTCCTTATGTTATAGGTTTGCACGACTTGATAAAGAACAGTTTGGAGATATTAAAGATGTTACCGATAAAGGATATTACACAAACTCATATCACGTAGATGTTAGAGAAAATATAGACGCATTTGAAAAGTTATCTTTTGAGAGTCAGTTTCAGACAATATCATCGGGAGGCTCAATATCTTACTGCGAGATACCCAACATGAACAAAAACATAGAAGGACTTCGTGAATTAGTTAAATTCATATATGATAACATCCAGTACGCAGAGTTCAATACCAAGTCTGACTACTGTCATGTATGCGGATATGATGGTGAAATAATAATTAATGATGACAATGAGTGGGAGTGTCCTTGTTGTCATAATAAAGATCATTCTAAGATGAATGTTACAAGAAGAACTTGTGGATATCTTGGAGAGAATTTCTGGAACTTAGGAAAGACCAAAGAAATAAAAGCTCGTGTACTGCACGTTGGTACACCAACATATTTAGCTGAGTAAAGAAGGTGGTTTATTGATAAATGTTTCGAAAGAATGGCTTTATGATCAATATATTGTACAAAACAAAACCGTTCGTCAAATTGCAGATAAATGTGGATATAGCAAAGATACGTTGGCTCATAAGTTATCAGATTATGGTATAAAAAAGACCTTAATTAAACCATATCAAGAATATGAATGGTTATATAATGAATATATTGTGAAGGGAAGAACAACAAAAGATATAGCAAAACAATTCTCTGTTCGACAAGAAACGATTGTTCGCAATTGCAATAACTTTGGTATTTTGCGAAAAGCTGAACCAGTTTTTACAAAGGAATTTTTATATAACGAACATATAATTAAACATAAAAGTATGCTTCAAATCGCAAAAGAAACTAATAGAAATAATACTACAGTAAGAAAGTATATGGATTTATATAATATTCCCGTGTGGACATGCCATGATAATACTAATGAATATATAGATAGAAATGACGGAATTACGGATGTCAAAGTTTTTGATGCTTATGGAAAATATATAAATACTTTTACAATTGATACCTCAGAAATTGATAAAGTAAAAAAGTATAAATGGATAATAGTTGAGGATAATATTGTTAACGGAAGAACTAAATATAGGGTAGTTACTGGTAAACATCCAACAATTATCTTAGGAAGGTATCTTTTAAACATAGAAGACAAAGATATTATTGTTGATCATACAGACAATAATCCTCTAAATAACTGTTTATCAAATCTTAGAAGAGCAACTAGAAGTCAAAATCAAATGAATCATGGATTACAAACAAATAATACATCTGGATTTACTGGGGTTGTTAAAAATAAGAATAAATGGCATGTACAGCTACGAAACAAGACAAAAAATTATCATTTTGGAAACTATAAAAATCTTTGCGACGCAGTATATGCAAGATATATTGCTGAATGTGAAATATTCGGAGAATTTAGAAATACTCAAAATGACGAAGAAATATTTGAACAAATAAATTTGTGCAATTCAAAAGAATCTATAAGAAGATTTGTAATTGAGTTAATTAATTCACACAAATAAGTGATGGCAAACCGCAATACATAAAACGGAGAGAATTAAAATGCATCCAAATATCATTATTAAATGGCGAATGCCATTGCGGTCTATACATAAAATTTAAATAATAACAAAAAAAAGGTTACAAATTAAAAAAATGTTACTATCGAATATAATCAATAACAATACGCTCCGTATGCAAAGATATAGCAACTAAGACAATAGGAGTCCTTGTCGTGGAACACTCGGAGGACGAACTCCGTCAACAACGTTGTGTAACTCCACATGGATTGTGCAGTAGGTGAAAAGCCTTGCCGGAGTGCAAATGATGGGTGTGATTAAGGTGGGTAAGACACCTACCAACTACACACTCGTCATAATTCATAAGGAGGCAAGATTTTCGTGACAAAAGAAGAAATAGAGACAGAACTTAGACATATAGATGCCGAGAAATTGATGATGAACACGAAAGAAAAGTGGACATCAGAAGACTTTAAACGTGATAAGGAATTATTTGAGAAAATGCTTTCTTTAAAAAAATTACTCAAAGAGGAGGTAATTAATACATAATGTATAGCGATGAAGAATTAAAGGCTATGTCTTTAGATGAATTAAAAAAAGAATTTGAAAGTGCGGAAAAATTCCGTTTCTTTCTAAACATGAAAGATCATATGAGTACTAGCGATGTCGAAAACGAGCAGAAGTGGTATAGATATGAATTTACAATTAAATGCATCATGAAAGAAAAAGGAGAGGATTTATTTAGATGAAGTTAAAAATCAAGAAAGTAAACGAAAAAGCACAGTTACCAACTAGAGGATCAGAAAAGGCAGCGGGAATAGATATGTACGCATGTATAGACGAGCCTATAACAATTATACCGGGAGAAACCAAAATGTTTGGTAGTGGAATAGCCTGCGATTTTCCAGAAGGATATTTCGGCATGATAGTACCAAGAAGTAGTGTAGGAATAAAGAGACACCTTAATATCCCGCAGGGGGCTGCCATTATAGATGAAGATTATAAGGGCGAGATAATGCTGGCTTTTTATAACCATGGAAATCAAGCTCAGGAAATCTGTCCGGGAGAAAGATTAGCACAGATGATTCTTCTTCCATATGTTTTATTTGATATAGAAGAAACAGATAAATTATCAGAGTCAGAAAGAGGTGAAGGTGGTATTGGAAGCACCGGTAAATAAAAGATTACTTACCCTCAAAGAACTCTGTGATTATTTAGGAATCGGAATGACCAAAGCACGAGAACTCGTGCGAGGTCACAACGGTTTTGGAATACAAATTGGTGCAAAATGGTATGCAGATCTGGAAAAACTAAATAAGTGGATTGATAATAATTTGCAATAAGGTTATAATGTCTAAGACATTACGACCTTTAATTTTGCACCATGTTATAGAAAGGAGAGTATATGGGCAAAAATCTAAAGGGCAAAGAATTAGGAAAAAATATTATTCAGCGCAAAGATGGCAGATACCAAGGAAGATACATAGACAGATTTGGCAAAAGAAAAAGTGTATATGGTGAAACATTAAACGATGTGCGGAAATTACTGCGTGATAAGGAATATGAAAACTCTCGAAATTTAAACAGTTCTGATGAAACAATAACGGTTGATCAATGGTATTCGGTGTGGAGAGATACATTTAAAGTTAATAAGTGTAGGAATACAACATTAGAGTCATATGATAGAATATTTAGATTGAAAATTTCTCCGGAAATCGGCAATATGAAAATGATTAAAGTATTACCAATACATCTTCAACGAATAATCAACAAAGCAGATGCGAAAGGTACAAGAGAACTAATACGAGCAGTTTTAACCAATCTATTTAAGTACGCAGTGGCTTCGGAAGTTGTGGCGAAAAATCCCGCATTAAATCTAGACATTCGTAGAATAGATGATGAAGATTCTGAAGCAACTTTCTTAACCGATGATGAAATACAAATCATAATGAAATACTCGGAGAATAGTTGTATAAAAAATATTTACAGATTAATACTTCAGACGGGCATGAGAATTGGCGAAGTCACCGGATTAACTTGGGATAATATTGATTATGAAAAAAATGTAATCCATGTTGTTCAGCAGCTTGTTACAACAAAAGATCCTAAAACAAAAAAGTGGGTATTGGAAGTTCACAAGCCTAAAAGCAAGGCGGGAATCAGAGATATACCAATGACTAAAGAAACAAAAGAAATTCTTAGAGAACTTCGGGAGGACAAAGACGTAATAAAGTTCCCTAAAAATTCCGAATTTGTTTTTGCCACAAGGAATAATACTCCGCAGTATAGAGCTTCAATTTCAAAGTTATCAGATAGAATTCGAGATAAAATTCGCCAAGATTATCCGGATTTTAAGAATTTTTCACCACATAGTTTTCGTCATACTTTCGCAACAAAAATGATTGCTGCGGGAGTCAAGCCAAAAGTATTACAAAAAATTATAGGACACAATCAAATACAAACAACCATGGATCTTTACTGTCATGTATATGACGACCAAATTTATGAAGCTATGGACACATTTGAAAACATGGCGTAAAAATGGCGTCAAACAAATTTCAAAGTCTCGCACCCCGCAATTTTAAAGGGAATTTTTGAAAAGTTCTTGCGTGATTTGCACTTTTATAATAATATGATGAAGGAAATCAGAGAAGCAATTGAGGAACATCGATTCAGTGAATATAAAAAGATGAGACTTCAGGGCTTTGAAGAGAATAAATAATGAAGGAGTCAGAAAATGTTATACAGTTTAGGTATTTTAGCAGATGAAGCAGGAGCTGATGCAGGAGCAGGCAACGGCGCAATGACCGGAGGAATGGGTATAGTAGGTTTACTTATTTACATCGCATTTTTCGGCCTGATCTTATACTTCATGCTCATCAGACCTCAGAAGAAGCAGAGAAAAAAGCAAGAAGATCTTATGAACTCTATCGAGCCGGGTGATAGCATCATGACATCAAGCGGTTTTTATGGAACTATACTTGATGTAGTTGATGAAACAACAGTTATCGTGGAGTTTGGTAACAACAAAAACTGTAGAATTCCTATGCACAAGAGGGCTATCGCAGAGGTTGAGAAAGCCGGAACTGCTGAAGTAACTGATGAAGATAGTGATAAATAATATGCATTTGTGCCCGATATGGTTTAACCTATCGGGCTTTTTATCTAAATAGGATTTTATATTTTAAGAGGTATAAGAATGAGAAAAAAGCTTTCATTATTATTGGCATGTTCATTTATTATTGTATCTCTTTCTGCATGTGGAAAGAAGAATGATGTAGATGATCTTCCTACAGTTAATGATAAGACAGAACAGGTTACAACTGAAAGGAACGGAAATAATGCAACAACTTCAGATGCAACACGTGGAGATGCAACAGTTAAGACAGCTCACAATATTGTTGGTTATTATGAAGGCAGCAATACTTACGTCAATGAACTTGCAGGTTTTAAGTTGGTTGTAGATGAAGTTAACTGGAATTTCTTAAGTGCCGAAGAAGTTGCAAAGTCCATGGGACTTGAAGAAAAAGATATAAAGGATCTTTGGGAAGGCAAAAAGTCACCATATGATCAGAAGGATTCAAATATGGCAGTATGTGCCATTGCAGCCAATAAGAAAAACGGATCAAATATCATAGTTGATTATTACTATGTATCAACTGACATCAATAAGGAAACTACATCACAGTATTACCTTTCTGTTGCTGCAAAGCGTCATGAGAATGCGGAATTCAAAACAGTTAAGTTTGTAGATAAAGATTTTGATGCGTTGATAATTCCTCCGGAAGAAGGTTCGACAGTCACTCAGGTAATGTATGCGACAAAGGTGAATGATCTGATAGTTATCATTTCATTTTCTTTGAATGAGGGCGATAAGATTGAGAATATTGAGTCAATGTTTAAACCATTACAAAATTAAAAAAGTGTCTTTGGTTTTATTCTCAAGTCTTCTTATTATGTCCGGATGCGGAAAGAAGGGAAAGTCAGAGGATACTAAAGAAACTACTGAAGTTACTGCTACACAAAATGACGCAGTCTCTGAGGAACAAATGACTTTAACGACAGAGACCGGGAGTTCGGTAATCTCAATGTCTAAACCATACAAAAGAGGAAGGGCATACGGTAATCGATATATAAATGATTATTTTGGTTTTTCCTGCGAGTTTGGTGAGGACTGGGTATTATTTACCGATGAAAAGATAGATGAGATAAATGAATTTCAGCCGGGGTCTGCAATAGATGAAAATGTTGCCGCTGTTCTTGAAACAAGCCATCTTCTTGATATGGAAGCGGTTACACAGGATGAAAGATCAGTAGTTACCGTTATAGCTCAGTCTACAGGTGGATATGAAGTTTCTGAGAAAGAATTCACTGAGTCGGGGGTTGATACATCGGCAGATATTTTGAGACAGCAGGGTTATACGGATATAAGTTCGGAAATCATCGAAGATAAGTTTTGCGGAAGAACAAGAGAAATGATAAATCTTGTTGCAACCCGTGATGGAGAAACTATTTACGAGAGACAATTTGCTCTTGTAAATGGACGTTATGTAGCAATTCTGACTTTCAGAACCAAATCGGAAGAAGATATGGAAAATACTATAGCCTTGTTCAAATAACAGTTGATATAGGCCGGTTTATTGGAGTAAAATATAAGCTGTTACAAGTGTTGATATACTAGTATATTGATTTAGACGGGAGGGCAAAATGGAAAAGTTACATAAAAATTTGACAGATAGAAATGTTGATATTAGAAAGGTAGCTATAATAGGTTGTGGATTTGTTGGTTCATCAACAGCATTTGCGCTTATGGAAAGCGGACTCTTTTCTGAAATAGTTCTTATAGATGTTGATCATAGCAGAGCAGAGGGAGAAGCAATGGATATAAGTCATGGTATTCCTTTTGTTAAACCTATGAAGATATATGCCGGCGATTATGATGATATTGTAGATGCATCTATCATTATCATAACAGCAGGCGCAGCTCAGAAGCCGGGTGAAACAAGACTTCAGCTGGTTCAGAAAAATGTTAGTATTTTCAAATCAATCATACCGGAGATCAGCAGAAGAAAATGTGAAGGTGTTCTTCTCATTGTTTCAAACCCTGTTGATATCCTTACATATGTTGCACAGAAGCTTTCGGGATTCCCTGTAAATAGAGTAATCGGTTCAGGAACAGTTCTTGATACAGCAAGACTTAAGTCAATGCTTAGTGAACATCTTGATATCGATAGCAGAACTGTTCATGCATTTATCATCGGTGAACATGGTGACAGTGAACTTGCTGCATGGAGCAGTGCCGCAGTTTCCGGTGTACCTCTTTCTAAGTTCTGTGAGATGAGAGGACATTTTAACCATGATGAGTCTGAAAGACATATTCAGGAAATGGTTAAGAATAGTGCTTATGAGATCATTGAACGTAAGAAGGCTACATACTATGGTGTTGCCATGGCTGTAAGAAGAATATGCGAAGCTATCGCACGTGATGAGAAGTCAATACTTTCTGTATCAAGTTTGATGCAGGGACAGTACGGACTTAAAGATATATGCCTTTCAATGCCAACAATCGTTGGATCTGACGGTGTTGAGGAGAAAGTTCCTATCTCACTTGATGAGGATGAGATTACAAAACTCATGGCTTCAGCAGAAGCGCTTAAAGAAATTGCTTCAGCACTTGATTTTTCTCTTCCTGAGATTGAATCAGGAGCAGATGGAAACGAGGAATAAAAATGAAATTTGTATCTTGGAATGTTAATGGTATAAGAGCTTGTTCCGGCAAAGGATTTATGGACTTTTTCAATGAATCCGATGCTGATATCTTTTGCATACAGGAAAGTAAGATGCAGGAGGGACAGTTAAAACTTGATACTCCAAATCATTTGCAGTATTGGTATTCTGCAGATAAAAAGGGTTATTCGGGAACGGCTGTCTTTACCAAGAAGGAGCCTGTATCTGTAGAAAAGGGAATGGGTATTGATATCCATGACCACGAAGGACGACTTATAAAACTTGATATGGGAACATATTATTTTATAACGGTTTATGTTCCGAATTCACAGACAGAGCTTAAGAGACTGTCGTACAGAATGCAGTGGGAAGATGACTTCAGAAAGTTTGTAGGTGAACTTAAGAAGGAAAAACCTGTTATCATTTGCGGTGATATGAATGTTGCTCATCAGGAAATCGATATTAAGAATCCTGATACAAATCATAAAAATCCGGGCTTTTCAGATGAGGAAAGACAGAAGATGACAGAGCTTCTTGATTCAGGATTTATCGATAGTTTCAGATATAAATATCCTGATGCAAAGGATGAATATTCATGGTGGTCATACCGCATGAAAGCAAGAGAAAGAAATGTGGGATGGCGTATCGATTATTTCCTTGTATCGTCTGATGTTAAAGATAAGATAGTTGATTCGAAGATTCTTCAAAATGTTTACGGTTCGGATCATTGTCCTGTAGAACTTAATATTGAATTATAAATATTTGAAAAGTTAAATTGATCCCTTTGCAGGATCAGCGATTTGTTATATAGTCGCTTCCCTGCACAAGGGGTCATTTTTTTGATAGTGGATAAAGTGATTTGAGATTATATATTGTGAGTAAAAAAAGGTGTAGGAATATATTTGCCGTATAGATAAATAAATGAAGGTATAGTAAAATAAATAGAGTTGATAATTTAAAATATAAATGTTTGGAGGATATATTGATGAATAGATTTACACTCCCATATCATCTGGTTGTAGAGGAAGGAATATTTTCACATATTCCTGATGTCATGAATGATGTTATTCCTGATATTCATAGCAAGAAAACTATCCTTGTGACGGAAGAGAATCTCAAAGGGATTTTTGAAAATATAATAAATGATATCACGGCTGATTTTACAAATATAGAGACATATCTTATACAATCAGCGACATATGATGCAGCGGTTGCACTGGCAAAGTATATTACTATGAATGACATTCAGATAGTTATCGGGTTTGGTGGAGGAACGGTTCTTGACCTCGCCAAATTTGCGGCATTTGTAAGTAAAACAAGTCTTATCTCACTTCCGACAACATTAAGCAACGACAGCCTGGCATCTCCTGTGGCAGTTCTCGGTACAGAGGGAAAAGCGAGAAAGACATTTAAATGCAAGATACCGGATGCGATAATTGTTGATGTAAATGTCATTATCAGTGCACCTGACAGACAGTTGCTTGCAGGTATAGGCGATACCATCAGTAAATATACTGCTTTAAATGACTGGAAGATTGCTTATACAAAAGGTAAGGAATATGTAGATGATTTTGCATATATGATATCGAAGATGGCATTTAACTCTATTTGTTACAATGACCAGAAAGAGCTGAAGAGTAAGGATTTCATAAAAAGACTTACACAGGCGCTCGTTATGGGAGGACTTGCTATGGAAATAGCCGGTTCGTCAAGACCGAGTTCAGGTTCAGAACATCTTTTCTGTCACGCACTTGAAGAAAGATTCAGCGAGGAAACAAATGTTCCTCATGGAATTGCGGTTGCTATGGGAAGTTATGGGGCATGTATCTTCCAGAAGAGAAATATTGGCAAGATCACAAAAGTCATAAAGGATTATAATATTCCTGTAAAACCATCTGATTGGAAAATAACCAAAGAGATATTTATCGGAGCATGGCAGCAGGCGGCTGAGACAAGAGCGGACAGATATACAATACTAAATGAAACTGATCTTTCTGATGAAAGACTTGGCAAACTCTATGATGAGATGGAACTTATATTCCAAATGTAAATTGTATGAGACATTGAGGATATTAATGGCAGGCTGCTGATAGCATGTACGAAACGACGTTGATAATATATATGATATGACATGGGGATATTTCAGCATGTATATGAAACATGTATTCTGTAATGGGATAAACGTAAAAGTGTTATATTTCATATAGTAAAAGACAAATCGGGAAAGCAAAGGATGGAGGTTGTTATGGGGAAATACATAATGGCGCTTGACGCAGGAACTACAAGTAACAGATGCATCATTTTTGATAAAGAAGGACAGATAGTTTCCGTGGCACAAAAAGAATTTGAGCAGATATTTCCAAAGCCGGGATGGGTTGAGCATAGTGCGAATGAAATATGGTCATCGATGCTCGGAGTAGCGGTGGAAGCCATTGCAAAAGCAAGTATAAGTGCTTCGGATATAGCAGGTATAGGAATTACCAATCAGAGAGAAACAACTGTTGTTTGGGATAAAACTACGGGCGAACCGATATATAATGCCATAGTTTGGCAGTGCAGAAGAACATCGGAATACTGCGACACACTTAAGAAAAAGGGGCTCGAAAAGATCATCCGTGATAAGACGGGACTTGTAATTGATGCTTATTTTTCTGCAACAAAGCTTAGATGGATCCTTGAAAATGTAGAGGGTGCAAAAGATAGAGCCCAAAGAGGTGAATTGCTTTTCGGAACAATTGATACATGGCTTATATGGAAGCTGACTCAGGGAAGAGTCCATGTGACTGATTATTCAAATGCGTCTCGTACTATGATGTATAACATTCAGAAGTTATGCTGGGATCAGGATATCCTTGATGAATTAGGTATTCCCGCATGCATGCTTCCTGAAGTAAGAAACTCAAGTGAAATATACGGTAGTTCAAGCGGTACACTTCTTGGAGCGGAGATACCGATTGCCGGAATTGCAGGAGATCAGCAGGCAGCACTTTTCGGACAGCAGTGCTGGGATAAAGGAAGTGCTAAAAATACATACGGAACAGGTTGTTTCTTACTTATGAACACAGGCGATAAACCTGTATTTTCGGAAAATGGACTTGTAACAACCATAGCATGGGGTATCGATGGAAAAGTCAGTTATGCTCTTGAAGGTTCTGTATTTATCGCAGGAGCTTCAATACAGTGGCTTCGTGATGAAATGAAGCTTATAGAGAGCGCTGAGGATTCGGAGTTCATGGCTAGAAAGGTAAGTGATTCCAATGGATGTTACGTAGTTCCGGCTTTCACAGGACTTGGAGCACCATATTGGAATCAGTATGCGAGAGGAACAATTGTCGGAATAACAAGAGGAGTAAATAAATATCATATTATCAGAGCTACACTGGAATCTATTGCATTTTCAACAAGCGATGTGCTCTCGGCGATGGAAAAAGATTCGGGTGTAAATATCAAAGAACTTAAAGTTGACGGCGGCGCCTCAGCCAATAATTTCCTTATGCAGACACAGGCAGATGTTATAAATGCGACGGTTATAAGATCCAGCTGTCTTGAAAGTACAGCCATAGGAGCAGCATTTCTTGCAGGGCTTGCCGTTGGATACTGGGAATCAGTGGATGATCTGAAAAATGTTATAAGTATCGATAGAATATTTAAAGCTGATATCAGTGAAGTTGATAGAGAGATAAAACTTTCAGGATGGCATAAAGCTGTAAGCAGAAGCCTTGACTGGGTTGAGTAACAAAAAAGACATCATATCATTATTGTATGATGTCTTTTTTGTTTTCTATGATAATATCGATAATTCTGTCACACGCATGAGCATCGATATATTCAAAATTATTGTCGATATATTCGCTAACTTTTTCAAATTGAAAGTTTTCATCTGATATGGCTTTCAACAAGTCGGAAAATGATTCAACAACTTTTCCGGGAACATTTGAAAGGTAGTCCCGGTGGAAACCTCTTTCTTTTGAATACTCTTTAATATCAAAACTATAGAATAGCATAGGTTTTTTCATAAGCGAAAACTCGTAAATATTGGATGAGTAGTCGGTTATGAGAAGATCTGTAATATAAAAAAGATCATTTATATTTTCATATGAAGTCATATCAATCATAAAATCCTTATAACCGGCAGGTATAGGAACAGGAGTTTCTACAAAAGGATGCATTTTAAATATGACTATATAGTTTTTATTTTTACATAGTTTGTACAGGTCATCGAGATTAAGTTTGTCATACGGATAATAGGCATGACGTTTATTTTCGCCGCGATATGTCGGAGCAAAAAGCATAATCTTCTTATCATGAAGAGTTGTAATATCGAGTCCTGTTGAATCTGCAAGCTTCTTATATAAAAGTGTTTTGGTCTTACTGATGTGATCTTCATTAAGGAATACGTCTATTCTCGGCATTCCTGTAGGGAGAACCATTTCATCATTTATACCCCATACTTCAGAGAAGAAATGGCGGATTTTCAATGAGCCTGCAATTCCGTAAGTATATTGGCGGTGCCCCGAATAAGGTGCCGGGCTGGCCGGCATACCGAATCTTGCATAACCGGTTGCCTTGAAACCTGCGCCAGCATGCCATAGCTGTGTGATGACAGCTCCTTTAATTTTCAGCCAATCGGTAGTCTGGCTATGATCATCGAGAAAAATATAATCAGCTCGGGCAATGGATTTAAGAGTTTTTATCCAGTGCATAAAGCTGTAATGTTTTGTGGTGATTGCACGAAGAGCTTCATAGGGTTTATATCCCCGGCTGATAAGCCTGTCCTTAAGGGCTGACATATTTGACCCCATTTGTTCGCTTTGATCAGACATAAGAAGTATATTTGGAGAGTGTCCCGATTTATTGTTCTTCTTATGATATTTAATATATTCAAAATTATAAATTGCTCGAAGTATGGATTTGAGCGATTTATTCTTGGAGTCTCTGATAAATGAACGTATTCTGTCGGAGAAACTGCTGCTTTTCAATCTTATATCGGATATTTTGATCTTTAACCCGTTTTTAACAGAGAACTGAACTCGGTATGAACGTTCTTTATGAAAATAAATAAACTGACGATTGAGATTGGAAATGTCCAAATCCTTCGACGGAAGAAGAGGAGACAGTATTTGCTTCTTTGAATCCGAACCATCAAGGTCGCATGAAGATTTAAGAGTATAAATTCCCGGAGGAAGCATGGCGCAATTACCGGGATTTGTAATATTAAGTTTGTACTCAGATGGTTTGGAACCTTTCTTTAATAAGTAATGAGCTGTATTATCGGAATTAACAAGGTAGATATCATCTTCACTTTCCGAAATAAAGTCTACATTAAATAATATCCAGATTCTGTCCCATGCAATTTTGTTAACATAATATTCCATGCTTTTGCCTTTTCCTATAAAAACATAACGGAATTCCGTCAAAAATCAATATTTATACTTAATATAATATACCATTCTTATCAAATATCTTCAATTGTGTCATTTTAGTCCATATAAATTATGTTTACCAAAAAAAATATACTTAATTTTGTATTATACAAAATAAAATCAAAAAAATAATAAAAAAACTTAAAAAAATTATTTACAACTTTACTTTCATGTTATATAATTCGTTTCAGATGTTAAACAGAAGGTGTATCCACTGTAAACAAATAACGATTTAAAGGAGAGTATAGTTATGTCATATGTTGATGAAGTTCTGGAACTTGTCCAGAAGAGAGATGCTAGCCAGCCTGAGTTTATCCAGGCAGTAACAGAGGTTCTTAATTCACTTAGACCTGTAATCGAGCAGGATGAGGAGAAATATCGTAAGCTCGCAATTCTTGAGAGAATTACAGAGCCAGATCGTCAGATCATGTTCAGAGTTCCTTGGGTAGATGATAACGGTAACGTTCAGGTAAACAGAGGTTTCCGTGTACAGTTCAATAACGCAATCGGACCTTACAAGGGAGGACTCAGACTTCATCCATCAGTAAACCTTGGTATCATTAAGTTCCTTGGTTTCGAGCAGATTTTCAAGAACTCACTTACAACACTTCCAATCGGTGGTGGTAAAGGTGGTTCTGACTTTGATCCTAAGGGTAAGTCAGACAATGAAATTATGAAATTCTGCCAGAGCTTCATGACAGAGCTTTCAAAATATATCGGAGCTGATGAAGACGTTCCTGCAGGTGATATCGGAACAGGTGCTCGTGAAATCGGTTTCATGTTTGGTCAGTATAAGAGAATTAAGGGACTTTACGAAGGAGTTCTTACAGGTAAGGGTCTTACATATGGTGGATCACTTGCTCGTACAGAAGCTACAGGTTATGGTCTTCTTTACCTCACAGAGGAAATGGTTAAGTGCCATGGCGATAAGATGGAAGGTAAGACAGTTGCAGTTTCAGGTTCAGGAAACGTTGCTATCTACGCTACACAGAAGGCTCAGCAGCTTGGCGCTAAGGTTGTTACAGTTTCAGATTCAACAGGATGGATTTATGATCCAGAAGGAATCGATGTAGATCTTCTTAAGGAAGTTAAGGAAGTTAAGAGAGCTCGTCTTACAGAGTATGCTGCAGCTCGTCCATCAGCTGAGTATCATGAGAAGAAGAATGGTGAGCATGGCGTATGGCAGTACAAGGTAGATATCGCTCTTCCATGTGCTACACAGAACGAACTTGATCTTGATGATGCTAAGGCACTTGTAGCTAATGGTGTTCAGTATGTTGCAGAAGGTGCTAACATGCCTACAACAATCGAAGCTACAGAGTACTTCCAGGCAAACAACGTACCTTTCGTTGGTGGTAAGGCTGCTAACGCAGGTGGTGTTGCTACATCAGCACTTGAGATGAGCCAGAACTCAGAGAGACTTTCATGGAGCTTCGAAGAGGTTGATGCTAAGCTTAAGAATATCATGGTTGGTATCTATCACAATATCGATGATGCTGCTAAGGAATACGGTATGGAAGGCAACTATGTTGCAGGTGCTAACATCGCCGGATTCAAGAAGGTAGTTGAAGCAATGATCGCTCAGGGAGTTTGCTAATTACAAACCATATAGTGATTGAATTATAGATAAGATATAAAGTCCTGTAAACCCAGTGTTTATGGGACTTTTCTTTTTTGTAAGATACTTGGGGACGAATCCCTAAACCTTTGACTATAAAATGAATATATAACTGTAAAGGAAAAAGAATTATGGTATAGTAAAGAAATAAATAAACATTTTTCCGATTTATAAAATAACTATGATAGGGAGAAATCACAATGAGTTGGAAATATATTTGTATGTAAAAAAGTTATGGATTAGTTTTATATGTCGGAAGATATTGTATTATGGAAGGATGCGACAGTTGTTTTGGCAGAAGAAGCATTTGGATTGTGTGTTTCATTGAAGAAAGATTAGGGAATATCGGATATTTAAGAGCTATGGATAAACTCGAATTTATAGAAGACAAGTCAACAGGTATTGAAATAGTGAGTATGGAGCATGTGAAAATATCTTATCCGCGTCATACTCATATAGATCATTATGTCTTCGGGATAATTACAGAAGGTGTAGTATCAATTGGTATCGGATCGGAGGATTTTGAATGTCATGAAGGGGAATACTTTACTGTGGCACCTGACATTGTCCATTCCATAAATCCTGTAACTGAGTATTATTCAATGATTACAACATGCCTGCCGGTGGATGGAGATATAAGCGGTGAGCTTGATATTATTAAGAACGAGATAATAGGTAATCCGGAGCTGGAGATAAGTATTGAGGAAATGGCTAAGAAGGTAAACATTTCTTCTTATCATATGATTAGAAAATTTGCTTCGGAAAATGGGCTAACTCCGCATAAGTTCCAGATGCAATGTCGGGTTCGGAAAGCTCAGGAACTTTTACGAGAAGGATATAAAGTTATAGATGTGGCGCATATGGTCGGCTTCTGTGATCAGAGTCATTTGGACAGGGTGTTCAAGAAGCAGGTGGGTATATCACCGGAACAGTATATAAACTCCGCAATTTTATCCAAGTCATAACATGATAATTATATTATGATCATTTCATCAAAAAAAGAGAGGTGATCATTATGGAAAACAGATTATTTGAAGCATTTAATCAGGGAAGATTTTTAGTTCCAGGGAGGACCGTGGATTTTGGCAATATCCCATGGTCTAAGCATCCTACATTTGAGGGAGTAGAGTTAAAGCATATTTTAACATCCGCGGAAACCGGTGGTGCATATAGTTATCATCTTGTAAGAATAGCTCCGGGGAAGAGCATATTGGATCATATACACGATCCTCAGCTCGAAACTCATGAGGTTATTGCGGGAAGCGGATACGCTCTGAATGACGGAGTAAAGATTCAATATGAGCCGGGAGTAATATCCGTTATGCTTGCTAAAGTTCATCATGAAGTGCATGCAGGAGATGAAGGACTCTATCTGTTTGCCAAGTTTATGCCGGCGCTTTGTTAGGTTATTAATTTAAAATGGTTGATTAACGGAGAGCAGGTTTATGCCTGCTCTCTTTTATAGTGGATTATATTTGGATTCAGTTTTGTATATATGATATTATAAAAGGAACAGTCGCAGTGCCTGTATAACATAAGTAGCAGAAATGCTACTACAGGTTCATGTTATGAACCGGAATAATCTTGTATGATAATTTCGGAGGTGATAAAAATGGTATTTTCCGAAAAATTACAAATACTAAGAAAGAATAAGGGATTAACCCAGGAGGAGTTAGCCGAGAAACTTGGCGTTTCCAGACAGGCTGTGGCGAAGTGGGAATCATCGCTGGTTTATCCGGACATTTACAATCTTATCCAGATAAGTAATTTGATGAATGTCAGTGTAGATTATCTGGTGAAAGATCAGGATTGTGCGGTTAATATTTCTACGGAAGAGCAGACTGATATCGATGAATTGATAGAGTTTAGGCTGAAGGCAAATGTAAATACCTATGCGGGATTTATGAATGAAGTGGATGCTACAAGACCTGCATCCCATGACTTCAGATACGAAGATGGGGACTATATGTATCATGATACATATGTGGGTGGCGAAGAGTTTGCCGGAGAAGAGGCTGTCTGGAAGAAGGATGTCACTGTTTGGGCTATGAACTATATCGGCAGAGTTTTGGATGACAGATTCAGCGGAGATTTCTTAAAGGAAGCTCTGCGTGCGGCAGATAAGAGGATGCCTTACAGAGGTCCCGAAATCTATCAGTCCGGTGAATATACATACAGGTGTAAAGTGACAGGAGATTTTACTTGGTTCCAGGGATTTGAAGAAATATACCTGAATGATGTTAAAGTATATGAATGTGTATTTCATGGAGGAAAGATAAGATAATATCGGATATGGGGGGTAATGATTTTACTCTAGAGTTTATGTATAATAAAAGATGAGGTTGATAATAAAGACGCCCGTCACACTTTAGTGTGACAGGGCATTTTTTTTATTGACTAAATATTTGTATAATGATAATATATATCAAACAGATATATCAAAAAGATACATAAAGAGGGCGCAATATGGCAAGAGAAAGAAAAATAGATATGGTTATCCTCGGGCTACTTAGTCATGAGGATTTATCAGGATATGAAATCAAGAAACGAATTGACGGTGCTATCAGTTTCTTTTGGAAGGGAAGCTTTGGAAATATATATCCTGCTCTTAAAGATATGGAAAATAGCGGCATGATCATCAAGAATGATACATCAGTGGGAGGACGTGAAAAGCTTACGTATCATATTACGAAGACGGGAGAAGAGACCCTAAGGAACTGGTTAAAAGAAGAACAGGCGAGTAATGAACTGAAATATGAAACGCTTTTAAAGCTATTCTTTGGAGGAGCGGGTAGTAAGGAAGTGGCTGTTCGTAATATTGAAGTATTTGAAGAACAGATAGAAAATGATTTAAAAATCTTAAAGACATATTGCCGGAATTTGGAAAAGAATTTGGATAATGAGGACCATATGTATTACTATCTTACAGTTTCGTTCGGAGTTGATACATATGAAGCGTATTTAAAGTGGTGTGCTAAGGCAAAACGGATGTTACGATGAGAGGAAAAGGAAGGAAAAAAGTGAGTGCCGGATATATAATTTTAAAAACTATTATGTGGGTGTTGATTGTGTATTTTGCAACAGATTCAATCATGCAGTTCATATCGTACTCATTTTACAAAGGTGATAAACGCCTAAAGAATGTAGATTATAAGCCGGAAGAGATTCAGATAAATGATTCTTTATCAGGATTTGGTTACAATCTTGACGCTGATTCAGATAAGGTGATTTTATTCTTTGGTGGGTCGATGTACATAGCTTATAATACAGCTGGAATGTATGGTGGAAGATTTGACTCATCATTCCTTTCAGTGGATTATTATGGTACTCAGAACAGTAAAGGGAAAATGAATTTGAAGACGATGCAGCAATCAGCCGAGGAACTGTATGATTATGCCAGGGCGAAGTATCCGGATAAGGATATTTATATTTTTGGACATAGTTATGGATGCGGTATGGCGGCATACCTTGCAAGCGTGCGTGAATGCAAACATTTAGTTCTTGCATCCGGCTATCGGACAAGTGCAGATATGTATAATAAGATAATTCCTATCTTTTGGGGACCGCTGGATGTATTCATAAAGAATAATATCCGAGTTGATAAATATGCAGTTAATACTCAGTGTCCGGTGACTGTTATTGGATCGGATGCAGATACAACACTTGATGCTGATATGCAAAAGAAACTTGCAGGATGTTACCAAAACGCAGATTGCCAGATATTCCATGGGATTAAACATGAGGATTATTTTACTACCGACGAAGTGATTAAGTATTTGAATGAAAATGTATTAAACTAAAGGATAAGAAAAAAATATAAGATGGTTAGAAAGCAGTTGCGACATGATTAATGACAATAGTTGACTTTTATATGTGGTTTGTGTAAGGTACAAATTAGATATGGAGAAGGAGGAAGTTTTATATGACAACACCTTACTTTTGCGCATAGCATTGGCTATAGCGATTAAATAAACAATATTACGTAATAGCCGATGCTCCCTAAAAGAAAAATAAAATTTTGGAGGCGCACGAATGGGCTATTTAAGAGCGGAAGAAGTTCTTCCACGTGAATTAATAGTAATAATCCAGCAATATACTGATGGGACAAATATTTATATTCCGCGTAGAGACGAAGTAAGAAGTGGCTGGGGTGAAAAAAACCAGACAAGAAAAATGCTTCGAGATAGAAATGCTTCGATTTATAAAGCATATTTATCAGGCTGCAAGATAACGGAATTATCTGAAAGATTTTGCTTATCAGAAAAAAGCATATGGCGTATTGTTGGTCAGGAAAAGAAGAAAGCAGTATAAGCTATGCTGAATCGTTTTATGACTGATGTTAATAAAAGAAACTTAATAATGTCATGCTATGGAAGATTTAACAGTTACAGGATTATGAAACTGGCTATGCAGGATATTACAGAGCTGTTTCAGTATGCTTTCATGCGGATGACACATAGCGGTACTTCTTATGTTGCTTGATAATTTTATAAATAGAAAGAGGTACATGTTATGAAAACAAAAGTTACACACATAGGAATATATACTCCGGATCTGGAGAGATTAAAGGATTTTTATATAAAATATTTTGACGCAAAATGCAATGATAAATATGTAAATAGTAAAGGCTTTTCAAGCTATTTCCTTACATTTGACAGTGATGTCAGAGTTGAGATAATGGCAAATACAAAGCTTGAGTATCATAAGTTCGTAGATTTAGAATCCGGCATGAATCATCTGGCATTTTCTGTGGGAACAAAAGAGAATGTGATTGCGCTTACAAAACAGCTTGAAGATGATGGTTATGAGATAGTATCTCAGCCAAGAACAACCGGCGATGGTTATTTTGAGAGTAAGATATCGGATCCGGATGGAAACAGCATTGAGATAACAGAATAAGTTCTATGAACGTATAATGCTATACAATTTCAAAATTCGGTGATATAATCCGATTTATTGGTATTGGGAATGAGGTCTCCCAAAGCAGCATGCCTGCTTAAACCGCTTATTAGGCTGATGACTTCTGCATCTTTTATTTTGATGCAGAAATTATCAGCTTTTCTGCATTATGAAGGAGGTAAATATTATGCTGATAAGTTTATCTGTAATTATGTTGTTAGGACTGTTTTTGGGTTGGATCTGTAAGAAAATACATTTCCCAAGCCTGTTTGGGATGATCATAGCAGGAATTATCATCGGTCCATATTCTTTAAATCTTATAGATCAGTCTGTTCTTGATGTATCAACAGATATCCGCAGAATTGCATTGATTGTTATATTGCTCCGCGCAGGACTTAAACTTGATCTTTCTGATCTGAAGAAGGTAGGGCGTTCTGCCATTCTCATGTGTTTTGTTCCGGCTTGTTTTGAAATTATAGGGATGGTTATTCTTGCACCAATTTTGCTGGATATTTCCGTACTTGATGCCGCCGTCATGGGAGCGGTTATAGGAGCGGTTTCACCGGCAGTTATTGTTCCGAGAATGATCAGGCTTATAGATGAAGGGTATGGAACAGACAAGGGAATTCCACAGATGATCCTTGCAGGTGCATCGGTGGATGATGTTTTTGTTATAGTAATGTTTACGACATTTACAGGGCTTGCACAAGGTGGAGAAGTTTCAATTCTGCGCTTTGTAAATATTCCGGTCAGTATCATTACAGGAATCATAGTAGGACTTGTTGTTGGATTCATATTTGTAAAATGGTTTTTGAAGATCAAGATAAGAGCAACTGTTAAGGCTATAATAGTTCTTTCGGTATCATTTGCTTTATCGGCATTTGAGGATAATTTTAAAGTGGTTCCTTTTGCTTCACTAATAGCCATTATGGCTATAGGAATCGGGATAAAAAAATGGAGCTCACATTACGCTAAAGAACTTTCCGAAAAATATGACAAAATGTGGGCTGTGGCAGAGATATTTCTCTTTGTACTGGTGGGAGCTTCTGTAGCTATCGATAGTGCAGTATCTGCCGGAGTTAGTTCGATTATTCTGGTATTAGGCGTACTATTGTTCAGAATGCTTGGTGTATTTGTATGTGTATTAGGAACAAAACTGAATATAAAAGAGAAACTGTTCTGTATTATTGCTTACACACCGAAAGCAACTGTACAGGCTGCGATTGGAGGACTTCCGCTTGCAATGGGACTTCCATGCGGACAGATAGTGCTGACGGTATCGGTAATTGCAATCCTATTAACAGCACCAATGGGAGCATTTGGAATAGACCTTACATATCAGCGATTTTTGAAGCGTAATAAGGAAGGAGATGCTGCATAAAATATGACCGATTAAAAAGCGTATGTTACATCCTTTAAAAAAGATTTATTAACGCATTATAGTGTAATAATTTACGATATGTTATATTTAAAATGTGGTTTCGGTTTAAAAACCAAGATGGGATCGAGATGACGAATTAGTTAAAAGAATACATTTAGACACCATAGTTTGTAAAACGGGTCGGGAATTGCTGAAGAAGAACCATTTGACCTTAAGATGCAAGGTGTTTAAGATGAAGAAAATAAATTGTATTTGAGCAACCAACAGAATAATTAAAGTTATTCAGGTAATGAATAACGACAAGTATACCGGAAAAAAGATATCGAGAGAGCATTGGAGTATTGTGGAATATGAAAAAAATAGGATTAGTGGGAGGTACAGGACCTGAATCCACTGTGATGTATTATAAAAAACTTAATGATGAAATTGATAAGATTACAGACGGGAAGGCGATGCCGGACATTAGCATAGAAAGTGTGAATTTCCGAAGAGCATGGGATTATGTTACAAATTCAAAATATGATTCATTAACAGATTATTTGTCAGAAAAAGTCAACTGTTTGATTTCTGGGGGAGCTGAAGTCATTTCGTTAACTGCTATTACCATGCATATGGTATATGATGAATTATCAAAGAAAACAGATTTTCCGCTTGTAAGCATTCCAAAAGTGGTCTGTGATGAAGTAGTTTCACAGGGGATAAAAAGGATTGGTCTTTTGGGAACGGTTTTCACTATGGAACAAGAATATATGAAGAAAGATCTGATTTCAGCGGGTGTACAGGTAACTATTCCGAAGGAGAAGGAACGAGAACTTATAGGGAAAAGAATTTATGAGGAACTTGAAGTAGGTGTTGTAAAAGAATCTACATTAACAGAACTGGTTAATATCATCAATAGAATGAAAGATGACGATGGAATAGAAGGAATCATATTGGGATGTACAGAATTGCCTTTGATTCTTAATCCTGACAATTGCCCTGTTAAATGTTTTGACACAGTAGATATCCACATAAAGAAACTTGTAACTTTGGCAATGGAATATTAATAAGACATAGAACGATAACTAAGTCGTTTTAGCGGAAAATATTTTGGACGAACTCTGGTAAAGAGGCAATTTGTTTTGCGTACTATTGCAAATCGGAGTTTGTAGTGAGTGAGAATTAGAGGTTTATAGGAGGTAAGGTATTATATGGGAAATTGGGGGCACTTTGAATTTAATGTTCCTTATAATGGTGAATCAATTGAATCTGTTAATGGTATAGAATTATCCAAACAATATCTTGAGTTCATGAGAGAACATAATGGTGGCGAAGGAGATATTGGTGAAACATGGCTTGTGTTGTTTCCTTTAGAGGAACTGGAGGAAATTAACTATGATTATGAGATAGAGAAGTATCTTCCTGGGCATATTATTATTGGATCTGATGGCGGTGGTGAATTATATGGAATAGATGAAAATGGTCGATTTTTTAACGTTCCGGTGATGATTGAGGCAGAGTGTGTTACATATTTTGGGATTAACATAGAAATATTACCAGATGAGATAAATGCTTTTTGGAGTGAATAGGTTTACCCAAAGATTATATTAGGAGATGGAAGCTTTCTTATTATGCAGATGAGTGTTCTTTTGGATGATTTTGAAAAAGCTAATTTGTTGCTAGACGGAGAAAATAGCTCGGCTTCAAAATTTAGTCTGATTAGATATTATGATGAAGCTGTAAGATAAATTACAGGATATCGTGCGAAGGAAAAAAAAATATTATCAAACTTGACACATAAAAGGTAATATGTTACTTTGTTAAAAGAGTAATATATTACCCTTTATTTGGTTGGAAAGGATTGATTAATGATATGAAAACACTGGTGATTTATACGTCTCAGACTGGATTTACAAAGAGATATGCCGAATGGATTTCTGAAGAGCTTAATGCAGATATTTATGACCTTAAAGATGTGAAAAAGAAAACAAATGATTTTTTTGAAACATACGAAGCTATTATCTATGCAGGATGGTGTATGGCGGGAATGGTTGTAAAAGTTAAATGGTTTTTTGAAAAGGCTGCCTACTGGAAGAATAAGAAGCTTTCTATTGTTGCGGTAGGGGCGAGTCCAAATGATAATCCTGAAGTTGATGAGTTTTTAAACAATTTATTAACGGATGAACAAAGACCGTTAATAAAGGCATTCTACTGTCAGGGGGGTATCAATTATGACAAGATGAAATTTCCATCAAGAACAGCAATGAAAATGTTTGCCAATTCTTTGAAGAATAATAAGAATTCTTCAGAAGATGATAGGAAAAAGGGTGAAATGATTTCAAAGTCTTATGATATCTCGGACAAAAGATTTATTGACCCGGTTGTTGATTATGTAGGAGGAAAAGATAATGAATAGGAAGAAAATAGTCGTAATAATATCTATTATTGTAATCGTATTTTCTGTAATATGTTCTGTTTTACCGCTCATAACAATGAATGAATTGGCAGATAAAACTGTTATATCAACGTTCGGAGAAACAGTAACTCTTTATGGAAAGGGCCTGTATGCAAGAAACTCTGTTTCAAGTGCAGTGCAGGCTATTGCACAGGATATGGTGACTCTCATTTTGATTGTACCCGGAATGATTGCAGCACTTCTTATGATCAGGAAGGAACGTATGATTGGGAAATTCCTTTTAACAGGATTATTTGGATATATGCTATATACATATATGAGCTATGCATTTCTAATGTACTACAATGACATTTTTCTTTTATATGTGGCAAATATGACATTATCATTTTATGGATTCGTACTTTGTGTTATGATGCTTCTTGATGAGATTAAGATTGAACGTTTGAAGTCAGACATGCCAACGAAAGGGCTGCGGATTTTTCTTTTCGTTTCCGGCGTTATGATATTCTTCATGTGGATTGGCAAGATTGTGCCAACTATAGGTAAGGATACTGCTCCGGCTGGTTTGGATAATTGTACTTCGTTGGTTATACAGGCAATGGATATGGGGATAATAGTACCAGCGTGTTTTGTGATAGCTTATCTTCTGAGGATAAAGCATAAGCTGGGCTATATTCTCGGACCGGTGATAATAGTTAAGGCCGTTACTCTGGTGACAGCTGTTTTGGCAATGGCAATATACATGAAAATATCGGGAGTGGAAGTTGATGTGGCATCTTTTGTTATATTTGGGCCGATATGCATTGCTTCATATATTTTCTTTTTTATAATTATGAGAAAAATTGGTAGATACAATAAAAGTAAAAATGAGGGATGATTATGACTATTGAAGAAGTTACCCAAAATATAAATGTTGATTTTACAGGAATACCACCGAGTTATTATCTTCTTGGACTTATAAGTGCTTTTGAAAATCGTTTTCAGGCTATGGCCGACAGTACTATGAAGGAGATAAGCTGGAAACAGTTTTTTGCAATTATATGTATAAATATGTGTAAAGAACCACCTACATTAAAAGAGCTTTCAGATATTCTGGGGAGTTCTCATCAGAATGTTAAACAGATTCTTCTGAAGCTGGAGAAAAAGAATTTTATTGAGTTTAAGGTTGATGAGTCAGATAAAAGAAAACAGCGGATAATACTGACTGATTCTTGCAGAAGGTTCTGCGAGAAGAATAATGAGATGAGTATAAATATAATGGATAAAATGTTCGATGGTATACCGGAGAAAGACATTGTGACTACGATTCAGACAATAACTAAGATTGAGAGCAATCTTAAATCTTTATTATATTAAGGAATACAGAAATGGTTACAGTTAAAGAAGTAGAATGAAGGAATAAAAATATTGGACTTAAAAAATAGGTTAAGAGGATGACAATTACTGAATTAAAATATTCGAATACTAATACATACTTAATAGAAGGCGATAAGGGAACGATTCTTTTTGATACCGGATGGGCTGGTACATTTGCGGCTTTCTGCAGAGAGTTAGGAGAAAAGCATAAGGTTCTTCAGGATATTGATTATCTATTGATATCACATTTTCATCCTGATCACATGGGTATAGCAGGAGAAATAGCAGAGTGTGGTCCTAAAGTACTTATAATGGATCTGCAACTTCCATATATACATTCATCTGATGTTATTTTTGGAAAAGAGAATAACAGATTCTTTAAGCCTATTTCTGAAAATGATTTGAAAGTCATAAGTGTTGATAAAAGTAGAGCGTTTCTAATAAGCATTGGCATAAATGGCGAGATTATATATACACCTGGTCATAGTGATGATAGTATTTCTTTATATTTAGATGATGGCTCTCTTTTTGTTGGTGATCTAAATCCATTATACGAACTGGATATGCATAAGGGGACTGATATTGAGAAGTCGTGGAATAAACTTCTTAGATTTAATCCGAGTAGGATATATTACGGACATGCGAAGACAGCTACATTTGCGGAAAACGATATGCCGGTTGAAACTCAGGAAAATGATAAGATTAGTTCAGACGGGCTCGGATATAAGCTTGTTTCACGAGTAATCAAGTATATCGATAAGGGTTATAATGTGGATAGAATCAGAAAGAAAACAGGAGCTGACCGGGAGCTGATCGAGGATATTAATAGAATGTATCTTACGCATCCCGGAGTTAGTATTCAAGGAATACTGGACAGGATAGAGATAAAGAATAGATAAGATTTAACAATAGGAAATAAAGTACTGGATTTAACTAATTGGTTAATGAGATTTATTTAAATGCGAGATTATTATAAATGAGGATGGATGGTTGATTAGATTAGGGAAAATTACAAGAGAAAACATAGACGAGGTTCTTGCACTGAAAGTGGATGAGAGTCAAAAATCCTTTGTATCTACCAACGGAGATTCGCTTGCTCAGGCATATGTTTATTCGGAAACAGCATATCCGTTTGTTGTGTATGAAGATTCAACAATTGTGGGTTTTATCATGATGGGGTATTACGAAGCAAAGGCATATTTCACATTGTGGAAATTCATGATAGACATCCGGTATCAGAATAAAGGCTATGGACGTCAGGCTCTCGATTTGGGAATAAAATATCTGCAAAACAGATTTAATGCATCTGAAATATATACCGGAGTAGTACCTGGTAATTATGTGGCAAAGAAACTGTATGAATCAGTAGGATTCGTAGATACTGGGTTGGTAGAGCTTGGAATGGAGGAAATGCGGTTGACGCTGTGAAATATCTTTTGCAAGCATAGAGAAAAAAATGCATATTGACTCTCACATTATGTGAGGGATTATTGTTGTAGTGAGCTCAAGAAAATATATCCATGGAGGTAGAAACAAATGCTTAAAATAGGCGAATTTTCAAAACTATCCAGAGTAAGCATCAGGATGTTACGCTACTATGATGATATCGGACTTTTGAAACCGGCAGAAATAGATGATTTCACCGGGTACCGTTATTATCGTGAGGAACAGCTTTTTACCATCGGGAGGATAACGTCACTCAAGGATATGGGCTTTGCCCTTGCAGATATCAACAAAATCCTTGAGAGCTACGATGATAAAGAAAAGATGGATGCATTTCTGTCAGAGAGGCAGAAGGAACTATCAAAACTTTCCCAAGAAACTGAGTACAAACTGATGCTTCTGGAAACAGCCAGAAAGAGGCTGAGGAAGGAGCAAAATATGAGTTTTGATGTAACAGTAAAAACAATACCGGAGAGATATGCGGCTACGGTTCAGATGGTGGTTCCTCACTATGAGGATGAAAGAATGCTTTGGAATACGATGATGAGCGAGTGCAAGAATCTTGTGCCGGCTGACCCGTGCCTTGCGGCGGCAGAGTTCATCGATCCCGAGTACAAGGAAGAAAATGTCGAGATCATTGTGTGGATGACTGTGAATGGTTCTTATAACGATACGGAACATGTGAAGTTTAAAAATCTTCCTGCAGTAAAGGTTGCAAGTTGTATCATTAAAGGCAGCTACGACCAGATGGGTGAGGCATGTGCGACTGTGGCGTCATGGATCAAGGAAAACGGTTACAAAATGAACGGACCAATGTTCAACATCTATCATGTGGGTCCGGCACAGACACAGAATCCTGATGAGTATGTGACGGAAGCCTGTTTTCCTTTTGAGTAAATACGATTTGTGTCAAGGGGCTTAAGTGCTCCTTGGCATATTATACGAGGAGCGATTATGGAATATATCATGGTAACAAAAGATAATATCGAAAAAGAGCATATTTGCTGTGCAATATCTAATAATAAGGATGTTCAGGTTTCTTCTAAGAAGGCATGGCTTTCGGAGAGGTTTGATGAAGGACTTGTTTTCCTAAAGAGCGTAGAGCGTGGAAAGTGTTTTATCGAATATATCCCGGCGGAAAACGCATGGATTCCGATAGAGGCAGATGGATATATGTACATTGACTGTCTCTGGGTGTCCGGGGCTTTCAAAGGACATGGATATTCTACTGATCTACTTACTGCCTGCATCGAGGATAGTAAAGAAAAGGGGAAAAAAGGGCTTTGTATTCTTTGCGCTTCAAAGAAGAAACCGTTTCTGGCCGATCCGAAGTTTCTGAAGTACAAAGGATTTGTCGTGAGCGATGAAGCTGATAATGGTATTCAGCTTTGGTATATGCCGTTCGATAAAAATGCAAAAGCTCCGGTGTTTAAGGAATGTGCAAAACATCCGCATATAGACGAGAAGGGATATGTTCTGTACTACACGAATCAGTGCCCGTTCAATGCAAAATATGTTCCGGTTTTGGAGCAGACAGCAAAAGAAA
The DNA here is from genome assembly GCF_900167085.1 of Eubacterium ruminantium. Taxonomy (GTDB): domain Bacteria; phylum Bacillota; class Clostridia; order Lachnospirales; family Lachnospiraceae; genus Eubacterium_Q; species Eubacterium_Q ruminantium. The sequence goes on along the minus strand of NZ_FUXA01000010.1, from coordinate 76,729 downwards.
ACGGTATTGCATTCAAGGCAATACATATTGAAAACAAAGTAGAAGCACAGAATGCGCCGACACCGATCACTAATTATGCGTTATTCCATGATGGGAAGTATGTTACAAACGAGCAGATGAACGAAAAGAAATTCTTAAAACTTACAGGAAGTCACATTACGGATTAGAATAAGTCTTGACCTTTCCCTTACGGCAAAGTTTATAGTTTGGTATGACAGGGATTAATATGTCTTTGTCCACATAAAACATAAACTACGCTGTTTTGGAGGTAAGAATGAAAGAAGAGCAGATAAAAAGAATGGAAGATGCCATTTCAACTGACTACAACAACATGGTCGGAATGGTAATTCTTAAAGACGGAGAAACTATTTACGAGAATTACTATAACGGATGTAGTGCTGAGTCACGCATACATGTTTTCTCTGTGACGAAAAGTATTGTGTCAATACTTATTGGAATAGCCCTTGATAAAGGACTGATAAAAAGTATAGATGACAAAGTCCTGGATTATTATCCGGAATATACAGTTAAAAGAGGTGAAAAAACTCTTCCGAATATCAGAATTAAAGATATACTTACAATGACTGCACCGTATAAGTATAAATTTAATCCTTATATCAAGTATTTTACCAGTATGGACTGGGTAAAGTTTTCACTTGATAAGCTGGGAGGAAAGGGAAAGATAGGCGAATTCAGGTATGCTCCAATCATAGGCCCGGATATCCTGTCCGGAATTCTTGTGAAGGCATCCGGACAGTCGGTACTTGAATTTGCAACAGAAAATCTGTTCGCCCCTTTAGATATTAACATAGAGGGGAGCATAACATTTGACAGTAAAGAAGAACAGATGGAGTTCTACAAGTCCACTGATACAAATGGATGGGTTGCAGATCCACAGGGCGTAAATACTGCTGGCTGGGGACTTACCATATCGCCTGTTGATATGGCAAAGATAGGACAGCTTTTTCTGAATAAGGGTAAGTGGAACGGACGGCAGATAGTTTCAGGGAAATGGGTTGAAGAGAGCACCACAGAGCATAGTAGATGGGAAAAGATGAATCTGCCCTACGGATATCTATGGTGGATTGGTAGTGACGGTGGTTATGCAGCTATGGGAGATGGAGGAAATATTATTTATGTGAAGCCTGATAAGAATATGGTGGTTGCAATTACATCGCTTTTTAATCCGAGGGCTAAAGACAGAGTAGAGTTTATAGAGAAGTATATTTTGCCTTGCTATGAGTAAGTGGTTGAGATAATAAAAAATACACATTATTCGGTTATTAATGACTTGTAATTACGGATTATTATAATGGTTTATATTTTACCGAAAGGAATTTTCATGTTATCAATCGGAGAGTTTTCAAATATATGTAAAGTTTCTACAAAGACACTCAGATATTATGCAGAGATAGGTCTGCTGGAACCAAGTGAAGTTAATCCGGAAAACGGATATCGATATTATTCCATAGACCAGTTGGAGAAGATGCTTTTTATCAGCAGGCTGAAGTCATATTCATTTTCGCTGGAAGAAGTAAAGGATATACTGAGAGATGATGCTGAAAAGAGTGATAAGCTTTATACTGCATTTCTTAGAAAAAAACAAGAAATCGAAAAGCAGCTTTATGATTATAGTCAGCTTCTAAATCAGTTGGATTCGGATATGGCTGCGATAGAACAGGGTGAATCCATAATGTCCTACATGGACGATATAAATGTGCATCTGGTTGATGTTCCACAGATGTGTCTTCTGTATGTAAGAAAATCGGTTCAGCAGGATGACTTCCCCCTAGAGTATGCTAAAAGTTATGAGAAGCTGTTTAAGACTATTGCCACAACACATCTGACCATGTGTGGGGCTCCCATGGTTTTGTTTCATAGTTCAGAATATACGCCGGCAGGTCTTGATACAGAGTTTGCTATTCCTGTGAAGGAAGTAGTCACCGGCACAAGAGATTTTACTCCCGGACTTTGTCTTAAGACAGTTGTGAAAGGACCTTATTCTGACCTTGCTTCAGTCTATGTCAAGCAGACTGAGTGGGCGGAAAAGGAAGGCTACAAATGTAATGGCCCGCTGTTCGAGATTTATGTAACAGATCCATCTCAGGTCGCTGATGCAAAGGATAATATTACCGAAGTTTATTATCCGGTGAAAAAGATTAGCATGAAATGGTAAATTGATAATGCAGAACATGTTTATGAAGACGATTATCGAGGATGATGATGGAATTACAGTGATGTATCAGACTCTCTTTTATGAAGATATTTATGAGAAGGTTACCTGTATCAGTGAGAAGCAACTAAATATAACAAAAGATATAAGGAAATGTTCGCTTTGCTTGGCGGACATTTCTTTTTTTTACAGATAAAATTAGAACTATAAGATGTTAATATTTGTTGCAAAGGTGGTATATATATGAGAAAGTATTACTTAACAGTAGTGACAAGACGGCATTTATACAGTGGATAAGTATGGAAAAATAATCTGTTCGAAGGTTATGATGATGTTATATCCGATAATGGAAGCTGTGAGGAGTGGCGGTGATCTGGAAAACATCGGAGGCGATGATAAGTATACTAAGACCGTCGTATGTCCGGACGGTTGTGTAATATTCAGACTAACAGCTAAACCACTTGGAAATGAGAACTTCCACAAGGGTGGATTCTATGATTATCCGGACGAAACTGTCTGATAAGACAGTATGGAAATATGATACATAATAGCAGGAGAATATGGCATTGGATAGTACGATACAAGAAGATAGGAGATTTGGATTGGATAAGTATAGTGATATCAAAAATAAGATATTAGAGTTTGCAAAAAATGATGACGATGTAAAAGCAGTAATTGCCATTGGATCCACTACAAGAAATGATGTAAAGGCAGATGAATATTCTGATCTGGATCTTTTTATTGTTACAAGTAATACTGAGCCATGGTTTTCAGGAGAATATCCTGAACGCTTTGGAAAAGTAAGTATATCATTTATCGAACCAACTCTAGGAGGTGGAAGAGAGCGAAGATGCATCTATGATGAAGATAAAGATGTAGATATGATAATCCTGACTCCGGAGCAGTTTGAGACTGCTGTAAGAGATGGAGTCGCTGAGTGTGTTATGAACAGAGGATACTTGGTTTTATATGATGTAATGGATTATGATGTACTGCTGAAAACAAATATTAAACCAGGCAGTTCAAATCCTGAAATGGACGCGGCCGAATTCAACAACATGGTTAATGATTTTTATTTTCATAATATCTGGGCATTCAAAAAGCTAAAAAGGGGCGAACTCTGGGCTGCAAAAATGTGTGTTGATTCATATCTTAAAAACCATCTTCTCAGAATGATAGAACTGTACCGCAATAAAGCTGCCGGAGTAGATGTATGGCATGATGGAAGATTTATCGACAGGTGGGCAGGAGAGGATATTACAAAAGAACTGAGAAAGACTTTTGCTCATTATGATGAGGAAGATGTAAAGAGTGCGCTTATAGCAACTCAGGAACTATTTGAAAAACTGAGTGTAGAGTATGCTCAAATTGAAGGTTTTGAGTACCCTGAAAAAGCTAGGGAATGTGCAAAAGCTTACTTTCAGTTTTGTAGACGATGACAAATCGGTATTTAAGGAGGTTATTTTATGATATGTTCAAGTTTGGAAGAAGTACGCAGCAATATCGATAGAATAGATAATGAAATCATCAAGTTGATAGCTGAAAGAACCGAATATGTGAAACAGGCGTCATCTTTCAAAAAGAGTGAAAGTGGAGTAAAGGCACCTAATCGTGTTGAGGCTGTAATTCAAAAGGTGAGAAAAAGAGCATTAGAGCATGGTGCTAGTCCGGATATAGTTGAAAAACTTTATAGAGAGATGATTGCAAGTTTTATAAATATGGAAATGGACGAGTATAAGAAAAATCAAGGATAGATTGGTAATGGTGGATGTCATTAATGAATGGTTTGATTGAGTTGTTTCTTACATTTGCTAAAATAGGAGCATTTACATTTGGTGGTGGATACGCAATGATATCTCTGATTGAGGATATATGCGTAGAAAAGAAAAAATGGATTACACACGATGAAATGATGGATATTACAGTTATAGCTGAATCAACACCGGGACCGATAGCTATTAACTGTGCTACATATGTAGGATATAAGAAGCAGAAGTTCTTGGGAGCTATATTTGCAACTATTGGAATGGTTCTTCCATCGTTTGTTATTATCTTTCTAATTTCCAAATATCTAGATAGGTTTCTTGAAATATCCTGGATAAATAATGCATTTCACGGAATAAAAATAGCTGTTGGTATTCTAATACTGGATGCAGCTGTTAAGATGCTTTCAAAGGCTAAATTAACAGCACTTAAGATCATTATAATAATTGCATCATGTATAGCAATGCTTGTGATAAACATTTTCTCTTTACATATTGCATCATTTGTAATTATGCTTTTTGCCGCAATAATCGGACTGGTATCCTTTCTGATAAATAACAAAACAGAAAGGAGCAAGGCTGAATAATGATATATATTGCTTTATTTATAGGATTTCTAAAGGTTGGTCTTTTTTCATTTGGTGGTGGATATGTTTCTATAGCATTGATCCGAGAAATTGTTTTATCGTATGGATGGTTGGATGATGAAATGTTATCCTATATGATTGCCGTAAGTGAAAGTACACCCGGACCTATTATGGTGAATCTGGCAACATATATAGGGAGTTCCCAAGGTGGGATTCTTGGTGCATTTATTGCTACGGCAGCTGTTGTTCTTCCTGCATTTCTGATAATATTTATTATATTGCTTTTATTTAAGAGCCTTTTGAAAAACAAAATGTTTCAAGGGGTATTAAGTGGTTTAAAACCTTGTATTATTGGTATTATTCTTGCAACTGGAATATATATGATCTGGAAGAATTTCAATATCTGTTCGGGCGCAGAAACTGATGTCCCGGCTATTGTTTTAACTATAGCTTTGGGTGGATTATATTTTGGATTAAGAAAGTTTATAAAAAAGAAAATGTCTCCTATACTGCTAATATGTGTATCAGCAGTATGTGGAATGATAGTTTATGGATGGTAGTTCGTGGAATGAGGATAATAAATCTTATTGAAAATACGGAAGGCAGCATGGGATGTGCATATGCGCATGGTCTGTCATTCTATGTTGAAACAAAAAAGCATAAGCTTCTTATGGATCTCGGACCGTCAGAAGAGACTCTTAAGAATGCTGAGAAGCTGGGAATTGATCTTACACAGGTGGATACAGTTATCTTAAGTCATGGTCATTATGATCATTCAGGTGGGATTATGGCTTTTACAAAGATCAATCCTGATGCCGTCATATATATGCAGGAATCAGCAGGAGATGATTACTATGCCGATGATGGTGAAAATGCAGATAAGGAACGCTACAGGTATATCGGGATAGACAGGGACATTATGAACCTGCCACAGGTTAAAACTGTACAGGGGTATCATAGGATTGACGATGAGCTTGAACTGTTCACTGTGAAGGAAAGAACACATAAACTGCCATTCACGAACAAGAGACTTCTGATCAAAGAAAATGATGAGTATGTCCGGGATGATTTCAGACATGAGCATTATCTGGTGATCAGTGACGCTAATAAAAAGGTCCTTATATCAGGATGTGCACATAACGGGATTCTAAGTATCCTTGACGTTTATAAGGTGAAGTACGGCTCTTATCCGGATGTAGTAATCAGCGGATTTCATCTGATGAAGAAGACGGAATATACAGATGAGGAAATTCGCGAGATTTTGGATATTGGCAGAGAGCTGAAAAAATATCCTACAATGTTCTATACCTGCCATTGTACCGGTGAATTTGCATATAATGTGATGAAACTTTCTATGGGCGAACAGCTTCAGTATGTCCATTCGGGAGATGAAGTAACTTCTATAAGTTGGAAAAGCTCGAGGAGATTAATGAGGCATACGATGTAAAGAACTCTTGGCCTGGCTATATAGTAGTGGGCGGTATAGACGATACGCTTTGGGCTTATAACCCAGAGAAGAAGATATACTGTCAGATTGACAGTATGAATACGGATGAGGATACATACTATATGATTTCAAACAGTTTTGAAGAATCCTTCATTAATATGGATAAGGAACTTGCTGACTGATATATTCCAGTTTTACGATTGATGGAGATTGTTATGAAAAACGTGACTATAAAGAAATTGTCCTTAGAATTAAAAGACGATTACCTTGATTTTTTTGATAACCGAGCATTTTCTGATAATAATCCCAATGGACCTTGTTATTGTACTTCGCCGAATCAAGATGAAAAAACTATAAAGCAAATGGTTAGTGAGTTTCAAGCGAATGGTGTAAAAGAAACCATTAGAAAATATGCAGTAGAGATGCTTGATAAAGGTAATATAAGAGGATATCTGGCGTTTGATGGTGATATATCAATAGGCTGGTGTAATGCAGCCGATATTGATAGTTACAAAGGATTTGTGCCGGATTTTGCCAGAGATAATATGTGCGGAAAAACAATCTCGATTGTGTGTTTTGAAATAGCTCCTGAATATAGGGGCCAAGGTATAGCTTCAGCATTTATTGAACAAGTATGTGTAGATGCAAAGGCAAAGGGATATGTTGCTGTAGAAGGTTATGCCAAAGCTATTGAACATCGTGATGAGTATGATTTTACGGGACCTATCCATCTTTACGAAAAGGCTGGATTTTCCCAAATCATAGAGCAAAATGGTGTAGCCGTTATGAGGAAGTTGTTATAGACAATAGTGTGTAAATCTTAAGTCTAAAATAACTTTCAGGTTAATGTATAAGGGAACATATAATTTCAATATTCAGAGGATATCCCAAACAGGATATCCCAAACAGGATATCCTCATATTTATTTAATAAAAGAATGTGTAAAAATCATATTCATCTGTTTTCCAACCATTAGCATTATAGAAAGCTTTAGCGGTTGTATTTGTTTTTTCGGTGATTAATGTAAATCCTTTAGCTCTATCATAAAAGTATTTTTTAGCTGCAGACATTAAGGCTGATGCATATCCCTTTCGTCTATATTCTGGCCTTACATATAGATCATTTAAGTGCCATTGGCGTTTTAGAGATACCGTTGAAAAGGAAGGGTATAATTGAATGAATCCAACGGGTGTTTCATCATCGAAGGTGATGAATATTATGCTTTCATTATTTGTGATTCTGTTATGTAGGAATCGTTCTACTTCCTCGATGTTTTGCTCTTTTATACCATAAAATTTACGGTATTCCATGAGTAATGGAATTATTGATTTGATATCTGAGATATCGGCTAATCTGGTCATGATTTTTACCTCCTGATTGATTGTATAAAATAATATGATACAATTATAATCAGGATTGGTATTATGATAAGAACCAATTTTAGTATTTTTGAAGGGACCAATTTTGCATGCTGGTGATTGATCACAATAAAAAAATCTATGAACAACTATATGAGCAGATAAAAAAACAGATTCTGTCGGGCGAACTAAAACCAGGTACCAGATTACAAGCAACTAGAGTGTTAGCGCAGGAATATGGTATAAGTAGGAACTCTGTTGTTGCTGCCTACGAACAGCTACTTGTCGAAGGCTTTGTTAGAACTGTTATAGGATCAGGATATTACGTTGAGAAAATAGAAATTCCATATCAGCCAGATAAGAAAACAAATAGTAATGCCGTTGAGACAAGTAAAAAAATAGTTGAACCAAAATATAATTTTAGATACGGTAATCTCGAATATAATTGCTATCAAAATCGAAAATGGCGTAAATGTCTTATAAATTCTATGAATATATTATCCATGAATTCTAGCATTAATTATTTATTGCATAATGGAAGTGAGCGTTTGAGACGGTTTGTGGCAGATTTTTTGCTGTCATCTCGAGCAGTTAAATGTAATCTTGAACAGATAGTTATTACCAATGGACATCAGGCAGCAATAGATATTATCTGCACTTTATTTGATGATATGAAATATGATTTTGCTATCGAGGATCCAGGATATGATGGCTGTAGAGTTGTTTTTGAACGACATGGATTTAATGCTCAGCCTATCACTGTAGAAAATAATGGGATATCTATTGATGAATTGCACAACAAAAAACATCAAATAGTTTATGTTACTCCATCACATCAGTTTCCTACGGGGTGTATACTGCCAATAGGTAAAAGGTTGGGAATAATAGACTGGGCGGAAAAAACAGATAGTTATATTATAGAAGATGATTATGATAGCGAGTTGAGATATAACTCACATCCGATTCAATCTTTACAATCTTTGGATGGTGGAAATAGAGTTATATATCTTGGTACATTTTCAAAATCGTTAGCTCCTGATCTTCGAATAGCGTATCTAGTACTACCGGAAAAACTATTGTCGACTTATAACGAAAAATATAAAGTATCAAATTCAAATGTACCAACACTCATTCAAGAGGCATTGGCCGAATACATAGAATCCGGAGAATATGAAAATGGATTAAGAGCTATAAGAACATTTTATAAAAGAAAGCATGATTATATTCTAGAACATTTAAAGAGAGATGATATTGAGTTATTAGGAACAGAAGCAGGATTGCATTTTTTAATGAATATTAATACGAATCTTAATAGAACACAGATTATGCAAATAATGGAAAAATATGGAATCGGTATATATTCAACGGAGCGTTACTGGATATTACATGAGAAGTGTGCTGAAAATCAAATATTAGTTGGTTTTAGTTCTATTCCATCAATCGATTTAGAAAAAGCTATGATTTCATTTAATAATGCACTAGATGAAATTACTCGTTAATGCATTATATCGGATAATTGTATTAAGACTCTCTAGATATGTATACATATTATTCACAGTCTGACTCAAGAGATGAAATGCAATTTATTATGTATTTGGATTTATAAACTATTTCAAATGTGTCGGGATGATGTGATGGTAAGATATATCGGAATAAACCTGATTATGGAAATTATATAACAAGTAGAGTATAAATCCGTCCTTATGGATTACAAATTTAAAGAAAGCGAAGGGCTTTGTCAATAATGGGGAGACAATGATAAATGGATAAAGAACAAATGATTATAAGAAGGGCAATGCAAAATGATGCAAGACAAATTGCGGAAATAATAGTTGAAGATTGGAAAAATGCGTATAGAGGCATAATAGACGATGACTTTTTAGATTCTATGAGTGTGGAAGAGCGGTATCAAAGAGAATTACAGAGATACCAGATATACAAGGTCGCAGCGGTAAATGAAAAAATAATGGGATTAACCTGGAATGAAATCGATGACAATGATGATTCTGATTGTGAAATCATAGCTTTATATGTTAAATATGAAGAAAGAAAAAGTGGAATAGGTAGAGGGTTATTCCTTGATTCAGTTGAGGAATTTAAGTCGCAGGGAAAGAAAAGAATGATTATTTGGTGCCTCAAGGAGAATTATGAAGCCAGAAAGTTTTATGAGAAAATGGGTGGTTTGGAATACAAATACGGAACTCATAAATGGGGGGACCGGGACTACGATATGGTTTCCTACATCTACAATCTGAACGAGTTATAATTTGTGAATATTTCAGTTTAATGCAGTTAGTTGCTTGATAATAAAGATGGAACTTTAGTAGGGTTGCAAATATAGAATTATACAGATTGGGAGAGTGTATTATGGTATTGGAATGGGATAAGTATGAGGCTCTTGCAAGACAGGCTGTATGTGAGGGAGTTGTTCTTTTGAAAAATGAAAAAGAAGTACTTCCAATCAAGAAGAATGAGAAAATCTCAATCTTTGGTCGAATGCAGAATAATTATTATAAGAGCGGAACAGGCTCAGGAGGCATGGTAAATGTACCGAAGGTCTGGAGTATTGTAGAAGGGTTGCAGGCTGAGAATATTTGTATTAATGAGGAACTTCATAAGATATATGAACAGTTTGAGGAGATACATCCATTTGATCCCGGAGTGGGCTTTGGCAATGAACCATGGTCTCAGGTGGAAATGGAAGTATCTGAGGAACTGGTCAAAAAGGCTAGTGATGATTCGGATACAGCGCTTGTTATCATCGGACGAACTGCCGGTGAGGAGCAGGATTATATAAATGACAGAGGAGCGTACAAGTTATCTGAGAATGAGGCTGATCTTCTCAGAAAAGTAAGAAATGCTTTTGACAAAGTTGTTCTTGTCATGAATGTAAGTGCCATCCTTGATATGAAGGAGATTGAAGAGATATCTCCTGATGCAATACTCTATGCTTGGCAGGGCGGCGAGGTTGGTGCACTTGGCTGTGTTGATGTTCTTATTGGTAAAGTTTGTCCGAGTGGTCGATTGGCTGACTCAATTATCAGAAATATAGAAGATGCTTCTGCATATGGCAATTTCGGTGATACTGTAAGAAATATTTATGCAGAGGATATATACGTAGGATACCGTTATTACGAGACTTTCAATAAAAGTGCGGTGATGTACCCGTTTGGATATGGATTATCGTATACAAGCTTCGATGTGACTCCGGGAAGTACAGATCTAGAGAAGCTCGACTCATTAAGTATAAATGCAGAAGTCACAAATACCGGAAATGTTGCCGGTAAAGAAGTGGTGCAGTTCTATGTGTCAAAACCTCAGGGTATGCTTGGAAAACCTGCACTTAGCCTTGTTGGATTCCTTAAGACCGAGACTTTAAAGCCGGGTGAAAAATGCAATCTTTCAATAGATATCGATCCATATACATTTGCTTCATATGATGACTCCGGTGTGACAGGCTTCGAGGCATGCTATGTATTGGAAGCAGGTAATTATACATTCTATGTTGGTCAGAATGTCAGAGATATAAAAGAAGTCGGAACATATACTCAGGAAGAAACTGTTATTATCGAGAAATTAAGTCATCAGATGGTACCAAATGTCAGCTTTGAGAGGATTAAACCTGCTGCAAATGATAATGCATTTATTATCAGCAAAGAAGAAGTTAAGGCATTGCCATTTTCAGATTCAGATGAAGCTATGGCAGACAGGCCTTCTGCAAAAGATTATACAGGTGACAAAGGTATTAAACTTAAGGATGTAAGAGACGGAAAGGCATCTATGGATGATTTTCTTGCACAGCTTTCGGATGAGGATCTGTCCGTGATCATAAGAGGAGAGGGAATGGGAAGTCCGAAGGTCACACCGGGTACAGCTGCTGCTTTCGGTGGACTTAGCCAAAACCTTAAGAACTTTGGGATTCCTGCAGGATGCTGTTCGGATGGACCGAGCGGTATGAGACTTGATTCGGGATTCAGAGCATTCAGCCTTCCGAGTGGTACACTTTTAGCTTGTACCTGGAATGAAAAACTTAATACCGATCTCTACAGTATGCTAGGTATGGAAATGAATAAAAATAATGTAGACTTTTTGCTTGGCCCCGGTATGAATATTCATCGTTTTCCGCTTAACGGCAGAAATTTCGAATACTTCAGTGAAGATCCGTTTGTGACAGGTAAGATAGCGGCTGCTCAGATCAGAGGATTAAAGAAGAGTGGTGTGTCAGGAACCCTTAAGCATTTTTGTGGTAATAATCAGGAAACATGCAGACATACTGAAGAAAATGTTATATCTGAAAGAGCACTTAGAGAAATATACCTTAAAGGCTTTGAGATTGCAGTGAAAGAAGCGGGAGCTGATTCCGTGATGACAACATATGGACCGGTAAATGGAATCTGGACTAATTCGCGTCATGATCTCAATACAAATATACTTAGAAAAGAATGGGGCTTCGAAGGCATCGTGATGACAGACTGGTGGTCAAATATAGGTGATGTTGGCGGAGTAGTGGATAAAACATCATTTTCGAGACTTGTTATTGCACAAAATGATTTCTATGCCGTATGTCCTGATGCTTCAGTTAATTCTACGGGAGATGATACTCTTCAGGCGTTAAGTGAAGGCCTTATCACCAGAGGTCAGCTTGCCAGAATGGCAGGTAATATCTGCCGGGTTCTTATGAATACAAATGCTATGAAGAGACTTTGTGGTGAAGACTATAAGGTTGAGGTGGTTGGATTCGAGGATGAACTTGAAAGTGACGATTTATCTGACGTAGAGTATTTTGAGGTAGAAGATGGCACAGTGATCGATCTGTCACAGGTTGATACTACCAAGGGAGCAGTATATTTCCTTGGCTTTGATGTGAAGAAGAGAGGATGTTACTACATTGATATGATAGGGCATTCTGATCTGTCCAGGTTGTCACAGATACCTGTGGGAGTATTCTTCCAAGGTGTCCCTTGCGGAAGTTTCACTTTCCATGGAGGCGGCGAAGAACTTAGTATCCGCAGGAAAATATTCTTTCATTCTAAGTACGGGGTGATGAGACTTAAGTTCATGAATGGTGGTCTTGATCTAAAAGAACTTAAGTTTACATTTCAAAAAGCGCCGGAGAAAGATGAACCTTTAGAAAACTTCGAGGAATACATTTGTTAAATGCATTAGACAGAAAAGAGACTTTGAAATGAAAACATATGAATTTGGCTGTGGGGCTTCAGAGACACTGAGTGATTTACCTTGAAGGCATATAACGGGAAGCAAAGATTTAAATAAAGGAGAATCATGAATAAGATTAAATGGTTATTTTTTGATGTTGGTTCAACACTAGTGGAAGAATCAAAGGTATATGAGCGAAGATTTGAAAAAATTGCTCAGGAAGCAGGTGTTTCGGTTCAGAGTATTACTGATAAAGCTTTAGAGTTTTATTCACAGAATAAAAAGGGAGATTTGGAAATATCCAAGTTTTTTGGTGTGCCTATTCCTAAGTGGGAATCAGAATATGAAGTACTATACAAAGATTCGGAAGAAGTATTAAGGAAATTGAGTCAGAGATATAAAATAGGTATTATAGCTAATCAGAAACTAGGAACTGCTGATAGACTTGAAGCATTTGGACTGCTTAAATACATAGATCTTGTGATAGCATCTGCAGAAGAGGGTGTCGAAAAACCGGATAAAAGAATATATGAGATAGCGCTAGAACGTTCGCATTGTCCTGCTGACCAAGCGTTTATGATAGGAGACAGAATAGATAATGATATCATTCCTGCAAAGGGACTGGGAATGAAGACTCTATGGATCAGGCAGGGGTTCGGTGGTTTATGGAAGATACAAAGTGATGATGAACTTCCAAACTTTATAGCTGACAGCCTTAGTGAGGTCGCAGATATATTGGAATGGTACGAGAAGTCAAAAAGCTTACTGGAAACCACGATGAATACCAGAGATTTGGGAGGTCATCTTTGTTCAGATGGTAAGAGTACAAAATATCTAAGAATACTTAGAAGTGATAAACAAAACTATCCTAGCGAACATGATATAGAATTCTTAAAGGAAAATGGAATTACAACAATTATTGATGTAAGGGAAGAAGATGTAGTTAGTAGTAGTCCCAGTGGTTTTGCAGATATGGAAGGATTCGATTATAAAAACTTCCCGATTGTCGAAGGCGGAAAGGTTCCTGAATCTGTTGAGGCAGTTCCTGGCAGCTATATGAAGATTGCCAAGTCCCCTTCATTAAAGAATATATTTACCTATATGGCGAAGGCCAAGTCCGGAGTGATGTTTAACTGCTCCGCCGGGAAGGATAGAACCGGTGTTATATCAGCTATATTACTTATGCTCTGTGGTGTACCTGAAGATGAAATTGTGAATGATTATATGCTTACCAAAGAATATAACAAGGAACGTTTCAAGATGGCAGCAATACATCATCCTGACCTTGATCTGAATATCATCATTCCAAGGGAATCATATATAAAAGATTTTATGAATTTATTTTATGAAGAATTTGGAAGTGTGGAAGGATACTTTAAAACTATCGGTGTAGGTGAGGATATATATAACGAGCTTAGAAGAAAGCTTACTGCCTGAAATAATGATCAAAATCTGAATGATCATATATTTTTTTTCAGTCGGAAATACATCACCGTAGTACTTAACAAAAACTATGCAGTATGATAAACTTATACAGATATTTTGGTTAAAACGGACCGCCTTGAGAGGAGAATATTTACATGCCTGTATTTGATTTTAATGGGAATAAGGAAGAAGTAGTAAAGGGTGAGAGAAATTATAAACTTCAGTATTCAAGTGAGAGAACGACAAGTGCCCAGCACCCGATAATGGTTCTTGAAGACAGAGATTCAAAGCTTGTTCATCATTCAAATGGTATGTTTGAAGTTCCGGCTGCAGGATCGGCCTTTATATATGATAAAGATGAAAAGTCAAAACATAATATCTTAGAGATCGATGCAAGATTTGAGAATCTTGTAAAATGGCTTGGTGATAATCATATAATGGTACGTCTTTCGGGTCAGACAACCGAAAGAGGTTATGCAGTATATAAGATTCTCGAAACCGGAGTGGTTGTTAGAGGATCAAAGTTGTCCGGAGAAAATGGATTCCTCCAGTTTATGATTGACCGCCTTCTTCAAAGCGATGCACCATCAGAAGAGACTGTTGATCTGGATGAGGTAGATGATGCAGATGATATGAGACTTACAAGCATTCAGAGTATTACAGATTATCTCACATGTGCGGGAAGTACACTTCCGGATAATATAAGACTCTGGGCAAGACGTAATCTTGCAGTAGCAAAGTCTTCGGAAGTAACTCCGGAAGAGAGACGACATGCTCAGAGAGCGCTTTCAATAATGCTCAGCATTCAGTGGAAGAATACAGATTTTCAGCCTATAGATCCGATTGAGGCAAGACGAATCCTTGATGACGAACTCTATGGACTTGAAAGCGTAAAACAGAGAATTATTGAAACTATCATTCAGATAAATCGTACACATACATTACCGGCATACGGAATACTTCTGATCGGTCCTGCGGGAACAGGTAAGTCACAGATTGCATATGCCGTAGCTAGAATTCTTAAAATGGCATGGACTACCCTGGAAATGAGTTCGATAAATGATCCGGAGCAGCTTACAGGTAGTTCACGTATATATGCAAATGCAAAACCGGGACTTATCATGGAAGCATTTGCGAATGCAGAAAGCTCAAACTTGGTATTTATCATAAATGAGCTTGATAAAGCTTCATCAGGTAAAGGAAATGGAAATCCTGCCGATGTTCTTCTGACTCTGCTTGATAATCTGGGATTCACAGATAACTATGTTGAATGTAATATACCAACAACCGGTGTTTATCCAATCGCAACAGCTAACAATAAGGCAGATATAAGTGCACCGCTTATGTCAAGATTTGCTGTTATTGAACTTCCGGATTATACGCTTGAAGAGAAACGAGTAATATTCTCACGCTTTGCAATGCCGAAAGTATTAAAGAGGATCGGACTTCGAAGCGAAGAGATAGTGATCACAGAAGAAGCGTTGGATGCGGTAATGGATATATTCAAGAATACATCAGGTATAAGAGATATAGAACAGGCAGCTGAGCATATAGCTGCAAATGCATTATACAGAATAGAAGTTGAAAAGCTTGATTCGGTCGTTTATGATGCAGAAATGATTCGTGATTTATTATAAAAAATGCCCGCCGGTTTATTAGACCGGTGGGCAATTTTTGCTTTGTACTTTATGGTACATATTTCAAAAATTCCTATTGGAATTATTTCTTGTTTTCCTTCTTAAGTTCATTCATTCTCATTGCACGAACCTTAAGTGGAAGTCCCCAAAGTGTGATGAAGCCTTCTGCATCATGATGATCATACATATCACCTGTTGTGAATGATGCAAGAGATTCGCTATAAAGTGAATATGGAGAAGTTGTACCTGCTTTAATAATGTTACCTTTGTAAAGACGAAGCTTAACTTCACCTGTTACATACTGCTGAGTTACATCAACGAAAGCTGAGATAGCTTCGCGGACAGGAGTAAACCATTTACCTTCATATACGATGCTTGCAAGCTTGCTTCCAAGATCTTTCTTAAGAGCGATTGTATCACGATCAAGAACAAGTTCTTCGAGCTGCTGATGAGCTTCCATAAGAATTGTTCCACCAGGAGTCTCATATACTCCACGGCTCTTCATACCAACAACTCTGTTCTCAACGATATCAACGATTCCGATACCATGCTTTCCGCCGATTGTATTAAGTTCGCGGATGATATCAGAAACCTTCATTTTCTTACCATTAAGAGATACAGGCATACCTTTTTCAAAGTTAATTGTAAGCTCTACATCTTCATCAGGTGCTTTCTCAGGAGTTACTCCAAGAACAAGCATATGATCATAGTTAGGAGCCTGTGAAGGATCTTCAAGTTCAAGTCCTTCATGGCTGATATGCCAAATATTTCTGTCACGGCTGTAAGACTGATCTGTTCCGAAAGGAAGATCAATACCGTGAGCCTTACAATAATCTATCTCGGCCTGGCGTGAATCCATCTGCCATCTGTCATCTCTCCATGGAGCAATAACCTTGATATCAGGAGCAAGTGCTTTGATTCCGAGTTCGAATCTTATCTGATCATTTCCCTTACCTGTAGCACCGTGGCAGATTGCAACTGCATTTTCTTTACGAGCGATCTCAACAAGCTTAGCAGCGATAGTAGGTCTTGCCATAGCAGTACCCATAAGATATTTATGCTCATATACAGCACCGGCCTGAACACATGGCATGATGTAATTCTCGCAGAGATCATCAACTACATCTTCAATATAAAGCTTAGCAGCTCCTGAGAGACGTGCACGCTCTTCAAGACCATCAAGCTCTTCGCCCTGACCGCAGTCTATACAGCAGCAGATAACCTCATAACCATATGTTTCTTTTAACCACGGAATTACCGCAGTTGTATCAAGTCCGCCTGAATAGGCTAAAACAACTTTATCCATGTTTACTGACCTCTTTTCTTTAAAATAAATTATTCATTTTAGACTATACAAAATTGCACTCTTCATAATAACTTATATTAAAGAAAAAGAAAAGTATTCTTTGATTTTTCTTCTGATTTTTTCATTAGGACCTGCAATAAATCTGAACAGTAGTATTACCTGTAGTCCTCCTCTTGCTCTGTGATGATATCAATAAAAATATTACGTAACGTCAGAGATAAATGTTTTTTATAAATTATTCTATACTTTTGAAAATTCTATTATCGGGTATAAAAAAACGTTATGGGTTACTTCTTGCAGTAAATGCTTTTTAACTTTATTATAAAATTATCATATGCAGTGAGGTAATAAAAAATGATAACAAGAGACGAGGCATTCGAGTTACTTAAGAAGTATAATAAAGATATGTTCCATATTCGCCATGCATTAACAGTTGAGGCCGTTATGAAGTGGTATGCAAATGAACTTGGATACGCAGATGAGGCAGAACATTGGGGGATAGTCGGACTTTTACATGATATAGATTTTGAACTCTATCCTGATGAGCACTGCTTAAAGGCGCCGGAGCTTTTAAGAGATGGTGGAGTAGGCGATGACATTATCCATTCTGTTTGTTCACATGGATATGGAATAACAGTTGGAAATGGAGTTACAATCGAAGTTGAGCCTATTCATGAGATGGAAAAGGTTTTATTTGCTGCAGACGAACTTACAGGTCTTATATGGGCAGCGGCTCTGATGAGACCATCCAAAAGCACAAAAGATATGGAGCTTAAGTCATTAAAGAAGAAATACAAGAGTAAAGGATTTGCTGTAGGTTGTTCAAGAGAAGTGATAGAGCGTGGTGCAGATCAGTTAGGATGGGAACTTGATAAGCTTCTTACAATGACTTTACAGGCAATGGCTGCAACTGAAGACTTAATAAGTGAAGAGGTAACGGCAGAGGAATAAAAACGCTATTAGAGTGTAGAGGATATACTGAATAGATGATAGATATAGATGCAGAGATATATACGGAATTTAAATGTAAGGCAGATAAATGTAAACACTCCTGTTGTAAAGGCTGGGAGATAGATATAGATGATGATACACTTGATTATTACATGAGTATTAATACGGACCTTGGAAATGAGATAAGGCAGAACATCCGGGAAGGTGAAGATACTTTCTTCAAGTTGACTGAGGATGAAAGATGTCCTTTTCTTAAAGATAATGGTCTTTGCAAGATAATCGAAGAGCTGGGTGAGGATGGCCTTTGTGATATATGCAGACTTCATCCGAGATTTTTTGTAGATATAAATGACTACAGTATGGCAGGTGTTGGTCTTAGTTGTGAAAGAGCTGCAGAACTTATATTTGAAAAGAAAAACTTGGATTTTATAATGTGTGAATCCAAGAAGAAGATTGGTTTCAAAGAACTGCTGGATCTGCTCGGAATAGAAATTCCACAGAAATTCCTGGAGCTTTCAAAAATCCTTCCTGATCATCTGAAAGAAAGCCAAATGGAGAAAATATTGGATATTTTTCTTGCTACTGAGCCTATTGATCCTAACTGGGAAAATGAAGTGAAGCTTCTTCAGGAAAGTCTCAGTGATTTTCCGGGAAACTTAGATGATAATTATCTGAATAAATTTGAGGTGATATATCATTATATTATTTTCAGACAACTGGAGCTGATAGAGCAGCATGGATATAAGAAAGTTATAGATTATGCAATTTGCAGTATTATATTTATTATGCTCTATGCTAATAAGTTTCATGATGATCTTGAAGCAGTGAGGCGTTGGTCCGAGCAGATAGAATATAATGAAGATAATATAGAATTGATCATAAATAAATTGAGCAGTTTCTATTAGGGCGGGAACTGCTTTTTATACGGAGGTAAAGAATAATGAAAAATGGTCCAAAGCCAACAGGAATTTATGCAGTAGGAACATTTACATACTCAGTTATGGACGATAGAGAGGAAATCCTTCGTCCGGGGACCATGAGAAGTATATCGGCCAGAGTTTATTATCCTGCACTTAAGGAGTCGGTTAAAGGGCTTACTAAATCTAAATATATGTCCAGAGAAATGTTTAAAGGACTGAAGGATTCATTTAAGATTCCAATGAATTATGACAAGAAGACCGCAGCGGGAGATAATGAATCAGAATGCTATCCCGATGCGCCGAAGATAGAAGGAGAGAAGTTTCCACTGATCATTTTCAATCATGGTTATCAGTCGTTCAGAGAGGGAAATTCATTTCTCTGTATTGAACTTGCATCAAAGGGATATGTTGTTATATCGGTGGGCCATCCCCTTGAAGGACTTTGTACAGAGTATGATGATGGAACATTTATATATTGTGACAATAAGCTTTTGAAAAATGCAAATAAACCATTTATTGCCAATTTACTTGCTTTGAGAAAGCTGATGAAACTTAAGGGGACGGAAGAGGAAAATGCAAAAGCATTTGATGAGTACCAGGATAGGTTTGGTGGCTTTATGAAATCACGTCTTCCTGAGTGGGCGAAAGACATAAATGCGGTTGTGGATTATGCAAAGACGAATCTTAGTGATATAATTGATTTTGAGTACGGGATCGGTCTGACAGGGCATTCATTTGGCGGGGCAATAGCATATTACCTTTGTACGAATGATCCGAAATATGCCTGCGGAATCAATATAGATGGAGGGCTTTTCGGTGATTACAGTGATAAAACGCTGGAGAAACCATTTATGCAGATAACCAGTGAAACCAATGAGAAACTTGTGGCTAGAGGTTATATGCATCATAGTAAGCCGGTTTATAAAGCGGTTATCAAAAATATGAAGCATGTCGGTTTTTCTGATATGAAATATGCAATCAAGTTCGGTTCAATGGTGGGAAAATTGCCGGCTGATAAAATGCATGAAAATTTATGTAAATGTCACGTTGAATTCTTTGATACACATCTTAAGAAGATCAAAGATAAACCTGATCTTAAATCAAATGATGTTATGAAATTTGAAGTAAAATAAATCGGGATTCCGAGAAGGTATCAGTCATCTGATCAGCGGAGATTCTGTTCAGGACGGAAATATTTTTTTATGTTCGGAAAATTCAGAAATCTGAACGTATATATAAAGAGCCTTGATCATTTGAAATATTTGGAAATGAAGTAAGGCTATTTAAATTTGAATATGCATGTTTCCTGTGTGAATCGTGAAATGTTTAAAAGAAGGGGAATAAAATGACTAATGAAGAGATGATGCAGATTGCCATGGCACAGTCTGCAGAAGACATGGGATGTAAGGCCGAAGATTTTACAAAGACAGAAAATGTCCTTTGTCAATTCAAACTTGGAAAAAATGCCAAGAAATACTACAGTGAACCGATTGTGGGAAATTTTGTTTCTTATGGCAATAACGTGGTTGCAGCGGTTCAGGATGATATAAAGGATATTGTTGAAGAATATATGAATAAGTTTGAATTTTATCATTTATTTGAAATGCCGAATATGGATTGGTTAAATGATAAGATCAGACCGTTGGGATACGGAGTCTGCTATATGGCAGAGTATTACTTGCCAAGACTGGAGCTGCTTAATGAAAAGCCTTCGGATCTTGAATTTAAGGTTCTGGAGCAAAAAGATTTTTCAGGATTATATCTCCCTGAGTGGAGTAATGCGCTCTGTGAAGCAAGAAAAGAACTGGATGTCCTTGGAGTTGGAGCATATAAAGACGGTGAGTTGATAGGATTTGCAGCATGTTCGGCTGATGCAGATGAAATGTGGCAGATAGGTATTGATGTACTCCCGGCTTATAGAAGAAAAGGTATAGCTTCAGCAACAACAGGCAGACTTATTAAAGAGATACTGAAGAGAGATAAGGTTCCATTTTATTGTACAGCCTGGTCAAATATCCGTTCAGTCGGAAATGCAATCAAGTGCGGATTTATACCGACTTGGGTTGAAATGACTATAAAACCATTATCAGTTATAGAAGAGATCAATAAATAAAAGGTTGAAAAGTATGCGTAAGATTAGGATTCCTAAAATCAATTCCATTCATTTTGGACCGGCATGGATAGCAATATCTTTAGTTATAGGGCTATTACTACCTGCTGTTATTTGGGTTGCCACAGATGTTTTCTATTGGGGATTCAGTATCGCCGGAGGAATCATTCTTTTAGGATTCCTCATTGTATTTATCATTGAAATGAAGCAGGATTTTGGTAAGAAACCATATTATGAGAAATATCTTAGTGAAGACATACCGTTTGACCCGGAAAAACAGATAGCTGTAATTAAATGCAGTATATGTAACGGGGAGCAGTTAGCAGGTTTTAAGAGCAAAGAAGACGGGCATTTCACTGAGGTTATGTTGATTAAAGATGATAGGGATTTAGCAAAGTTTAAAGAGATATATAAGCTGACAGAGATAAAAAAGGAATACTAAGAGACTATAATTAAAAAATTGGAATGGGATGACGGAAAGATAACCAACATAGAGTATATATAAAAAATTTGTCCATGAATCGGTACTGGTTAAAGTGAAGTGGTTTATATATCTTGTCAGAGTAAAACAGATATGATAAATTAAAGCAGAAAAACGATTCGATTTAAATCAGATTGTAACGCCTGTTCATTGCGAGTCCGGTTTCGGCCGGATAACCTGTGTGACTCTTTTTTCTATAGCGTAGGCGATGTGGAGCATTCACCTGGTTGCAGGCGTTCTAATATGAATATATGGGAGGGGTTAGGGATAAATTTTTAATTGATCACTAGCCCTCTTTTGACATATATTTGTAGGAAATCCTACAAGATCAAATATGAAGGTAAAAAGTATTTAGGAGGAAAAAGTAATGAAATGTCCATATTGTGGTGCAGAGATTCCTATAACTCTCTCATCATGTCCAAAGTGCGGTAAATCGATTGATGATTCGGCGCAGGAGAATTTTATTCAAAATGCAGGCGATGCCGCATCAACATTTAATAATCAAAATCAGTTAAATACGCAGAATTTTGATGATCAGGCTCAGCCGGGCGGAGCAGCAGGATTTAATCAGGGGATGCAGCCAAACGGAGCAGCAGGATTTAATCAGGGGATGCAGCCAAACGGAGCGGTAGGATTTAATCAGGGGATGCAGCCAAACGGAGCGGCAGGATTTGATCCGGGAATGCAGCCAAACGGAGCGGCAGGATTTAATCTGGGAATGCAGCCAAATGGAGCGGCAGGATTTGATCCGGGAATGCAGCCAAACGGAGCGGCAGGATTTAATCCGGGAATGCAGCCAAATGGAACGGCAGGATTTAATCAAGGAATGCAGCCAAATGGTGCACAAGGATTTGGCCAGCCGGTATTGTCAGGAAAGCCTGCTCTCGAATATAAAGATTCGTCCCGACCAAATGGTCAGAATATGGGAGTAAGTCAACCTGTACGTGAAACTATTCAGGCAAATATGAACAATAATAATCCGGCAGGTAAAACGGGCAATCCTAAGATGCTCAAATATGCTTGTATAGCTGTTGGTCTTATAATAATTATTGGTGTAGTAATACTTATAATCAGCCAGAATTCGGATAAGCCTGACAATAAGAAGTATGCTTCAGGGGATCCGACTACGGATATTTTCGGTGTAACAACAGAAGATATTTTTGGTATGACAACAGAAGAAAGTACATGGGTAAATCAACCTTATCAGCCGGATGAAGATGTGGAAGAGTACAAGGTTGGAGAAACCTGGACAGTTGATGATCAGTGGACAGTAACTGTACTCGGTGTAGAAAAAATAGATGAACGTAATGAATACAGCGATAAAAATCCAAAGGCTGTCTACAAGATAAAATATGCATATTCTAACAATGGTTTTGAGCCGGATTATTCCGATGGTCTTTACATTTCACTTGATGGAAATGTAGTAGATAACAAGGGAGTGGAAGGTTATTCATATCCTGCTTCCATTGATTTCTACCCTAGACGGGCAACTGTCGGCTCGACTTGTATCTGCTATAATGCTGTAGGTGTTGAGAATGAGGGTACATTTAAGGTTTATGTTGAGAGATATGATACCGACAATGAATGTCACAAGGCATGTTTTGTTATGGAGCCGGGAGCGAAAAGTGAAAGTTTTCCAACCAGTACTAAGTCGGCATTTGATGAAAAAAATACTTTAAAGGTTGGAGAAACATGGAAAGTTGACGATCAGTGGGAAATAACAATTAATGGAGTTAAAGAAGTTACAGAGCGTAATGGGTTTAGCGAACTTAACCCGGAAGCAGTTTATTTGATTGATTATACTTATAAAAATCTTGGTTATGAAAGTAAATATGAAGATGGTTTATATGTAAGTATTACTGATACGATTATAGATAATAAAGGATTTCTTGCTTACAACTATCCGGGAAATGTAGAAAATCACCCTAATGTAGTTGCGGTGGGAGAGACATGCAATGCCCAGGCTTGTGTAGGAGTAGATAATGCCGGACAATTTAAAATTACAATCAGCAAATATGATAGTAAAGAAGAAAGACGTACTCAGTCATTTATTATAGATGTTAAATAATTATGTATGATCTGACCCTCTTTACCGGTAAAACGGTAAGGAGGGTATTTTTATGGGTAAATAAATAAACTTTCCGATACGGAAAATAATTTATATACTAGTTGTACAAAGAGTATGTTATAATTAAACTGCCTTCAAGTTAGAATTAAGTCATAAACAATAAATATTTAGGAGGTATGATTTATGACTGATAAGAAGGTAAATTACAAGGCGATTTTAAAAGAATCAGGATATAGGAAACTTCTTATATCAACAATGATCAATAGATTTGGGGATTCTCTGGATGCCGTTGCATTCACATGGCTTGTCTATCAGGTGACACACAGTGGAGTTTGGTCAGCTATTATCTTTGGAATGAATATTCTTCCAAATGTTATCGTCCAGCCATTTGCAGGAGCAATAGTAGAAAGACTGGATAAGAAAAAGGTGATAGTCATTACGCATATAATGAGAGGATTGTTGCTGGTTGGATTTCTTGCGGTATATCTCTCAGGAACGATGAATGGCTGGATAATGGCAGGATTTACATTTGCTGTAACTTCAATCGAAGCATTTAATATGCCTGCAAGTACTGCATTTATTCCGAAAGTTATAAAGCAGGAACTTCTTTCACACGGACTTAGTTTCAATACTATGATGTCAGGTGTTGTTTCATTTGTGGGAACAGGAACAGCAGGAGTTCTTATAGCAAAAACAGGCATTTTCACAGTTGTAATTATAGATATAGTAACATTTTTCATTGCTGCATTTATCATAATGACTATAAAAGTTAAAGGAAATAATGAAGAGGAGATGCAGAGTGTAAATAAAGAAAAGTATTTTACAACTCTGAAGGAAGGGCTCTGCTATATCAAGAAAGAATCCCTTATTTGGAATTACTGCATTATCGCAGTTATGCTGAATTTTATGCTTGTTCCGATAAATGCACTTCAGGCACCTCTTGTAAAGGAATGCTACAAAATGGGAAGCGGCCTTCTCAGTGTTATCGGTATGGCAGGTTCTGTAGGGGCGATTCTTGGTTCGGCATTGATACCGGTAGTCAGCAAGAAGTTCACAGTTAAGAAAACAATTTTGGTATTCAGTTTTATTTTGGGACTCGGAACAATGCTTCTTCCTATGATGGGGATTATCATTAATATAGATCAGCTGAAATACATTTTTGCCGGAGTATGCATTGTGATCATAACACTTTCCGTAAGTTTTATCTCAGGAAGAATAAATATTGAATTCATTTCGAATGTTGATTCCAAATATATATCACGTTCGTCTGCAGTATTTGTATCACTTTCAACGGCGGCAATACCTGTGACATCGATGGCTGTAGGATGGGCAAAATCTATCTTATCGACTTCAACACTTATCATCATTTGCGGAATAGCAACAGTGACATTTACAGTGATCCTTATGATGATAAATCCAAAACTCGATAAACATGAGGAGAAAATATATGAAGTTAACACTATATGATAATATCAAGAAACTTAGAAAAAATAAGGGGATGACTCAGGAGGAGCTGGCTGAATTTCTGGGGGTTACAGTGGGTGCAGTTTCCAAATGGGAGAATGGAAATAATACTCCGGACATTGTTATGCTGACAATACTTGCTGATTTTTTTGACGTATCCGTAGATGTTCTGCTTGGTTATGAAATATCTTCTAAGAGAGTGAAGAATATTGTAGATGAGATTAACTCGTATACTGTGAAGCATATGTTTATGGAGGCAGAATCCATTGCAAAGGATGGGCTTAGCAGATATCCGCATGATTTTACTGTAGTTTATACAGCGGCCAAAATGTATTATGTTAAGGCTGTTGAATGTAAGGATATCGAGGCTGCGAAAGAATCAATTCATTTATTTGAAAAGTCGAAAGATTATCTTGCACAGAATGATGATCCGAATATAAATGATTTCACCATCAGCAATATGATTGCGACAAATTATCTTTTTTTTGACAACCGGAAAGCGTTGAAGATTTTTAAGGAAAATAATTACGCCGGTGTGAATAATTCGATGATTTCCTTCATTCTGCTAAAAGACATGAATGTGGAAGAGTCGCTGAATTACAGCACAAATGCCATGATCGGAAATCTCTTCGGTCTTATTACTTCCGCAATATATATGATGCTGGCACTTGCCGGCATCGGTAAGAAAGATAAATATAATGAGGGACTTAATCTTGCTGATTCAGTGCTTCAGACCATAGAATACTATAAGACAGATAAAGTGGGATATTTCAATAAATATGAGGTTTTGATTATGGTTATGAAGGCATATTTATATGCAGCTTTAAAGGACGATAAAATGATGTTGGAATGTCTGAAAACCGGAAAAAAACTTGCACTTGAATTTGATGAGAATTCATCAAATGATGTGGCTCGGAATTTCAAGTTTTACCACAATATGAAGAAATCATTTGTGGCTATAGACAGTTTCGGAGCAAGTGCATATAACGGTGTTATCGAAAGCCTTAATGATCAGTTTTTGGGTGTAGAGGGACTTGATAAAAAAATCATAAAGAAGATTGAGGATTATTGGATCGGTACTGCTCAGTAAATATAATATCAATCCGGTTGGGTACATATCAAGGCTTTTTTGAAACCGCTAAAAAGATATAATCCGAGAATCGCACTAAATATAATAGATGCATAAATGCTGAATCTTTCGGCTATACCAAAATATTTCGGTGGGAAAGAGGCCATTCCTACAGGCCCTATTAACATCATAACAAAAGATATTGCTGCCCATATTCCAATGTCTCTAACTTCCTTTCTTTTGATGCCGACGATAAACAATATGATCAGAGATATAACAGAAAGTCCTACGACAAATGCAGTAACAACCATATGCATTATTTCGTTAAAACCTTTGATTTCTTTACCTGCATCATCAAGAGGAAACATAGTATATCCTATCTTAGATATCCAACTTTTTATGACAAACATATATATTCCAACTCGAAAAAGTTTTGTTGAGATTTTTTTTTCTGCTACATAAATAGCAACGCATGTATCACATACTATACCCACAGCGAATACTGCTGAAAGCTTATCCCAAAGTGCACTGGAAGGTGCTGTTCTTGCTGAGAGATCACTTACCGCAGACTCCATCCAGTTATATCCCGGAAATGCGGCTCTGCAAAAATAAGCTGCAACAGCATATGATATAAGTGCTCCTATACCTAAAAGACCTATCCAATTGATTAGTTTCTTATTCATCGTATACTCCTATCTGATGGCTGAACCATCTTATAAAATCTATTATGTTTTTTGGGACGGGATTCCCATCTTCTCCGAATTCATTTATTATTCCGGCGGTTAACATATCCATTCTGTAATCTATAAGTGAATGGATTGTTAATGAATACGTCATCGCGGCAACATCTATGTTGTCTTTTTTTGCTTTGCCGTGAACAACAAATGCATAAAACATGTTTTTGGAAGCGTTAATCATACGCTCTGTTTCTTCTACGATTATCTGAGCTGCTACAGGATTTGTGGTTCTTTCAGAATAGAGAACTTTGAAGAATTGAAGCATATTTTTATCTGTGACAATTCCCATATATGCCGAAACAGATCCAAGCAGTATTTCTTCTATATTTTTATCCATCAGTTTCGATATATCCATTTGTACTGAACCGCTTCCTTTCTGGGCCTGTTCTCTAAAGAATAGATACATCTCCTTTATAATGTCGTCTTTAGATTTAAAATGATTGTACAGTGACGGCGCTTTAATCCCGACCTTATCAGCTATCTGAGACATGGATACTCCCTTCATTCCATTCTCTGCTGCAAGTGTCAGTGTTGCATGGAGTATTTCTTCTTTTCTGTTCATTTTCACTGTTCTCCTTTTGACAGATTCTATATCGATCATAAATAATTACGAATAACCATAAATAATCGTGAATAACTATGGATAGTCATATACAACTATTTATAATTATGCTTACGTGTATTAGTTATTATACTAACGAACATTAGTTTATTTGTCAATAGTAATTTAAAAGTGATTTCATCTATGCATTTGCTTCTTTGATCGGCAGGTGTGTGATTTTGTTCAGTTGCAAAATTGAATATTGCGGTGTTACCGCACCGTAATATTCAAAAGAATCTAAATAATGAAAATGTAACAGCGTTAAGGCGTCTATGAGTAAATGATATGTACCCTCTTTACAGATAACCAGTAAGGAGGGTATTTTTATTGTGAATTTCAATCTTGACAGTGATAAGATTGGATGATAGTATCTAAACAGTGATAAGATTATATTTTTAGATAGGATTATATGCACTGATAAGATTATTTGCATCGATATGAAAATGAATTTAGGAGGTTGTGTTATGAGTGAAAAACCTTACCATCATGGGAATCTGAAAAATGAACTTATTGAACAGGGAATAAAGTATATCAGTCTGAATGGGATAGAAAATCTGTCTATGAGGAAATTGGCTACTGTCTGTGGTGTCAGCAGTGCAGCACCCTATGCACATTTTAAGAATAAAGGGGATTTTTTGATTCAGGCAAGAGCTTATGTTGAAGATATATTCTCTGATGTGCTTCAGAAAAGTATTGATAACTGCAAGAATCCTGAGAAACGTCTTTTGGAACTGGGGAAATGTTATGTGATGTTTTTCGTAGAGAATCCACATTATCATCAATTTATGTTTTCAGATGAAGGGATTATTGTGGAAGAGTATCGCCCTTATCAGATATTTTCAGGAGCTGTAAAGGAAACTCTTGGTGCTTTTGGAATCAAAGGTAAAGAGGTATTCTACAAGACGATTCTGTTGTGGGCGACAGTTCAGGGGCTTACTGATATATGTGCTGTGTGTGAGATGTTTGAAGAGGAAAAACTGGAAAAAGAAGTTGAGAAGGTTCTAGATATGCTCAGCCTCTAAAGAAACTGGTTGTTTTCGGGTTTAGGAGGAATCCCCAATATGATAGGAATATATTTAAGTGGAACTGGAAATACAAAACACTGTGTGGAAAAGCTGCTTTCGATAATAGAACCGGGGGCAGAGGCATTTCCTTTAGAATCGGATATTTCTATAGATAAGATAAAAGAAAGTGATTCAATTATACTAGGATATCCAACACAGTTTTCGAATATCCCTTATATGGTCAGGGACTACATAAATAAGAATTCATCGATTTGGAGCGGGAAGAAGATATTCTGCGTTTCGACTATGGCTCTATTTTCGGGCGATGGAGCGGGTTGTGCAGCGAGACTGCTTAAGAAATATAATGCTGAGATAATCGGCGGGCTTCATCTCCTGATGCCTGACTCCATCGGTGATGTCAAGTTACTGAAAAAGCCTGTTGATAAGAATCATCAGACCATCGTAAAAACTGATGAAAAGATAGAACGAGTTGGAAAGAAGATAAGAGAAGAAGGAATTTACCCAAAGGAAGGATTATCTTTCCTTTATCATATGGCTGGTCTGTTTGGACAGAGACTGTGGTTTTATAACAAGACTACGGGTTATACAGATAAGGTGAAAGTTAGTGATAGTTGTGTCGGATGTGGACTTTGTTCTAAACTTTGTCCTATGAATAATTTAGAAATAAAGGATGGGAAGGCGATTGCTGGTCCTAACTGCACAATGTGTTATCGCTGTATAGATAATTGTCCGAAACAGGCAATCACACTACTTGGAAAAAAAGTCCACGAACAGTGCGGATACGAAAAATATTGCTGATTGATGTTTCATATAAATCTCCATATAGTTGATTAAATGCTCATAAAGCCTTATAGATACTGAACTTAGCAAAGGCGTCTATTCCGATATAATTCAATATATCTTTATATATTTTCGGGAAAACTGGTACGTAAATGGTACGCAAAAATGAAAATAGATGTTATATCAATATGAGCCCTAATACGAATATATCACTCTCGGGAATATTAAAAGATGGGAAAGCTTTTCTAATCTTTTAACATCCCCGAGAGTTTTTTTATTTTATCATTTGTTTCTATGCAAATGATAAGATAAATGATAAAATAAATGATAAGATAAATGCAACGATTATACCTTGCTTGACGAAATGAAGAAAGTTGGTTTTGTCATCGGAAAGACTCATTCAAGCTATAAGAATGGTGGATATGTAGAGGCGGAGAAATAGGAAACTTAAAGTCATTGATTGAAAAGCAACCATAATTATGATAACATTGATGAGCTGGTGCAGTTAAAAAATACTGTATCAGCTCATAGTTTTAAATAAACCGCTTGAAAAGGCGTATAGACAGATAAAGGAGATATGAGAATAATATGAAACTTGGTATAGTAGGTTTACCAAATGTAGGAAAATCAACACTTTTCAATTCACTTACAAAGGCGGGAGCACTTGCGGCTAATTATCCATTTGCTACTATTGATCCGAATGTTGGAATAGTTGCTGTTCCGGATAAACGTCTGGATACACTTACTGAGATGTATAATTCTGCTAAGACAACACCGGCGGTTATCGAGTTCGTAGACATTGCCGGACTTGTTAAAGGAGCATCTAAAGGTGAGGGACTTGGTAACCAGTTCCTTTCAAATATTCGTGAATGTGATGCGATCGTACATGTTGTAAGATGCTTTGAAGATACAGACGTTGTTCATGTAGAAGGTTCGGTTGATCCGATCCGTGATATTGAAACAATCAATATTGAGCTTATTTTCTCGGATCTTGAAGTGCTTGAGAGACGTATGGCTAAGACAGTTAAGCTTTCAAGAAATGATAAGACAGCTGCTAAGGAGTATGAATTCCAGGGCAAGCTTAAGAAGCATCTTGAGGACAATCAGCCTATCAGAACATTTGAACTTTCAGATGATGACGATGAAAAAGCCTGGCTTCATGAGTACAGCCTTCTTACAGCTCTTCCTGTTATATTTGCAGCAAATGTTGCTGAAGATGATATGGCTGATGAGGGAGCTTCAAATGAATATGTAAAAAAGGTTCGTGATTATGCAGCTGAAACAGATTGTGAAGTATTTACAGTCTGTGCAAAGATGGAGGCTGAAATATCAGAGCTTGATGATGCAGAGAAGATGGAATATCTTGATGCATTGGGACTTACAGAATCAGGACTTGATAAGCTTATTAAAGCAAGTTACAGCTTACTTGGACTTATATCATACCTTACTGCAGGTGAGACAGAGTCAAGAGCATGGACAATTAAGAAAGGAACTAAGGCACCACAGGCTGCTGGTAAAATTCATTCTGATTTTGAAAGAGGATTTATCAAAGCAGAAGTAGTAAGTTATGATGATCTTATTAATTCCGGTAGCATGACTGCTGCTAAGGAAAAAGGACTTGTTCGACAGGAAGGAAAAGAGTACGTTGTTCAGGATGGCGATGTAGTACTTTTCAAGTTCAATGTCTAATAAATAAAGCCAATGGGAGTTCCTGAGATGATTGAAAACTTATAGGACGGATACATTTGGACAGATTCAGGACTTGGACAGAAAGGCGGTAGAATGAACGGTATTAGTTTTCCGGGGTTAGGAATTAAATTTGGAAATGTTCCTACTTCGATATATATATTCGGTATTGAGATTAAACTTTATGCATTCGTTATCACTTTGGGATTCTTCTTAGCTCTTTTTATTTCCGGAAGAGAAGCAAAAAAGAGTGGTCAGGATCCGGAAGATTATCTTGATTTCTTTTTGTGGATGATTATTCCATGCATTTTAGGAGCGAGATTATATTATATAATATTCAACTGGAAAGAATACTTCATCAAAGGAAGAGGTTTCAAAGAAACTTTAATTGATCTCATAAATATTAGAGGAGGCGGACTTGCTATATACGGCGGCCTGATAGCAGGTGCTATAGTTGCATATATTTTTAATAAGAAGAGAAAACTCAGTCTTCCTCTTATGGGCGATACAGTTTGTATGGGAGTGTTGATTGGACAGATTCTTGGAAGAACAGGAAATTTCTTCAACAGAGAAGTATTTGGTGAGTATACAAGTTCATTTATCAGGATGGCTTTACCAATTGATTATTTTGCAAATGATAAATATGATACATTTGATATGTATATGGAAAGTGGAATAATCAGTAGGAAAATGATTGAAAATCCTGAGATTATAAATGGACAAAAATGTATTACGGTTTATCCGACATTCCTTTTTGAAGCACTTTGGAATCTTGCCATTCTTATATTTATCTTCTTATATAGAAGGAAAAAGAAATATGATGGTGAACTGGCACTCATTTATATAATGGGATACGGTCTTGGAAGATTCTGGATCGAAGGAATAAGAACAGACACTCTTATGATGGGGCCGTTTAAAATATCACAGGTTGTTGCATTTATATGTTTCTTCGGTGCACTTGGGGTAATGATATATAATAGGAAAAGAATTGCCGGTGGTAAGGAGCTGCCTTGTCACAGGATCAAAGTGGAGGAAAAGGCCACAGAAACGGAAAATAACTAAATATAGGTGGGAAATCGCGCCACAACACTATATATAGAAAAAGCTACCTTCGGGTAGCTTTTTTGTTGTGCAAATTACCAATAAACAAGGGTAAATTTTATGAAAAATGTTGCAAAAATAATGTTTAAAAATAGGAAATCGCACTTGAAAAAGCTAATTGTTTAATGTAATATTAATGTCAGGTGGAGTGAAATGGTGGGTAAATACCATCGTGGGGAGCGAAGTGGTGGATAAGTTGTTTGAAATGTGGATAACTTATAAACAACATTTCGTAACCAGATTTCCGAAAAGTATGTCGAAAGGAGGAGAAGACTTTGTCCAGAAGTATGATAGGCAATTACAATCACAATATTGATGCCAAGGGCAGAGTCATTATCCCTGCAAAACTCAGAGATGCTTTAGGAAGACAGTTTGTTATGACAATCGGATTCGAAGAATGTATCTATCTTTACAGTATTGAAGAATGGGATAACTTCACCGAAAAGTTAAGAGCTTTAGGCAATAAGAAAGAACTGGCAAGAAATATCAAAAGACTTTTTCAGGCAAATGCTTGTGATTCAGAGATAGATTCACAGGGAAGAACACTTATTCCACAGTCCTTCAGAGATGAACTTGGACTTGATAAGGAAGTAGTTATTGTTGGTAACGGTGAGAAGGCTGAAATCTGGAGTAAAGATAAATGGAATGAGATATTCAGTCAGCCTGAACTTTCGAAAGAGAATATTAAGAAGATGCTGGAAGAGTCAGATTTTGATTTTGGATTCTAGAAGACAGATATCAGACTGAATGCCGGCGCATATCGGAAATGGTGGTGAGAAGTGGTGGAATTCAGCCATATACCTGTTTTATTAAATGAAGTAATAGAAAATCTGAATATAAAAGAAGACGGAACTTATTTTGACGGTACTCTCGGTGGTGGAGGACATTCAGGTGAGATTCTTAAAAGACTTGGACCGAATGGACGCCTTATAGCCACAGATCAGGATAGAGAGGCTATTGAATCAACAAAGGAAAGACTTAAGGATTATTCAGATAAACTTACTATAGTAAAAAGTAATTTTGTAAATGTGGATACGATACTCAAAGATCTTGGGATTGAACAATTGGACGGAATACTTCTTGATCTTGGGGTTTCATCATATCAGCTTGATAATAAGGACAGAGGATTTTCATACAGAGAGGATGCACCCCTTGATATGAGAATGGATAAAGATACAGGTCTTACTGCTGCAGATATAGTTAATGACTATGAAGAAAGAGACCTGGCAAGAGTTATAAGAGATTATGGCGAAGATCCATTTGCTCAGAAGATTGCAAGAGCAATCGTAAATGCAAGAGAAGAAGGAAGGATTACTACTACATTTCAGCTTAATGACATTATAAAGTCTGCACTTCCTGCTAAGGTTCTTAGAAAAACAGGGCATCCTGCCAAGCAGACATATCAGGCTATCAGAATAGAGCTTAATCACGAACTTGAAGTTTTGGAACAGGCTCTTACAAAAATGATAGACCTACTGGCACCGGGTGGAAGGATATGCATCATAACTTTCCATTCACTGGAGGACAGGATAGTTAAG
This sequence comes from Eubacterium ruminantium, assembly GCF_900167085.1. Taxonomy (GTDB): domain Bacteria; phylum Bacillota; class Clostridia; order Lachnospirales; family Lachnospiraceae; genus Eubacterium_Q; species Eubacterium_Q ruminantium. The sequence continues at coordinate 43,345 of NZ_FUXA01000010.1, read as the reverse complement.
AATATTTTCAAAACAGCCATGAATCCTTGCATATGCCCACCGGAATTTCCGGTGTGTGTATGCGGAAGAAAGTCAAAAGGAACGGTAATTACCAGAAAGCCGATCGTTCCATCAGAAGAAGAATTAGAGATAAATAGTAGATCAAAGAGTTCGAAGCTAAGGGTATTTGAAAAGGCATTATGATTTTATCCGGCATAGAATAAGAAGGGGAAAAATATGGAGCAGAGAAGAAATATAACAAGAGATATGTATTATGTAGATGGTAGTACAGTAAGGAAGAGAGATATATATTACAGTGCTGCTCCGGCATATACACCGGGAAGACGTCCATCAGGATATCCGGAAAGAAGATACAGCCAGATGCCTGCAAGAGGACCACAGAGAAGAGTAGCTGATCCTGAAAGAAGAGTTGAAAGACGTCCGGTAAAAAATAATAAACCTGTAACATACAGAAAATCAGCAATTAAGGCAAGAAACTCATTAGCATTTGATTTTAAGTATACTTTTTTCCTTGCACTTGCTATGATAATTATGATAGCATCATGTGCGAACATGATTAGAATGCAGAGTGAGATAGATGACAGGAAGAGCAAGATTGCAAGTCTTCAGAGTGAGATAAGAGAAGTTAAGGCTGACAACGAAGCATTTGAGAACAGTCTCAGCAACACTTACACTCTTGACGAAATTCGTGATATTGCAGTTAATGAACTTGGGATGGTTTACTCAGAAAAAGGCCAGATAGTTTATTATGATGCTACAAGCGAAGACTATGTCAATCAGTATCGAAATGTTCCGGGGGATGATTAATCAGATCATCTATCTATTAGGATGGAAGTGTTAAAATGAGTGATGTAAATAATAAACGAAACGGGAGTAATTCCGGTAACAAGATTCATACAAAGAGAAGAAAGGTGTTCCTTAGACGAATGAGGATACACCTTCTTGTCGTTATGGGAATCATAACGCTCGCTCTTATTGTGGTTGCAGTAAGACTTATCCAGTTAAACGTTAAAAAAGGTAAAGAATACGAGACCAGAGTTCTCAGTCAGAGGAATTATACAAGTACTGCAGTTCCTTATAAAAGAGGTGAGATCCTCGACAGGAACGGAAGTGTTCTTGCTATGAGCAGTAAAGTGTATAATCTTATTATTGAGCCTAAAAACATCCTTCGTGATGATGAGAAGAAGGAGAAAACATGTAAGGCGCTGACAACATATTTTGATATTACAAGAGAAGAACTTGATAAATATTTGGAAGATAAAGATTCACTTTATGATGTTGTAAGAAAAGGGCTTAGTTATGATCAGGTGAAGAAATTCACTGATTATGAAAAAGATGAAGATGACGTTGTGGGTGTATGGTTTGAAGAAAGTTATGTTCGTGTATATCCGAATAAGGAACTTGGATGCCATATGCTCGGTTTCGTTGTAAGCGGAAATGTAGGCCTTGGTGGTATCGAGGGTGAATATAACGAATACCTCAATGGCGAAGACGGTCGTACATATGTATATCTTACAGATGATTATACAACACAGAAAACTACAGAACCTGCAAATGACGGTGACACAGTTGTAACAACCATCGATGCGGAGATTCAGAATATTGTTCAGAGTAAAGTAGATGAATATATGGAAACTGTAGGCGCTGAAAATGTTTCAGTACTTGTTATGGATCCAAATACCTGTGAGATTCTTGCGCTTTGCAATGGTCATCAGTATGATCCGAATGATGCCTATGACACCAGCAGATTAAGATATCAGTTCGCAACTCAGACAGATGCTGAATTTAAAGAAACAGTAAAGAAGATGTCTGATGATGAGATGGTCGACAGACTTAACAGACTCTGGAGAAGTTATGTTATAAGTGATAACTTTGAGCCGGGTTCAACATTTAAAGTATTTACAATAGCAGGTGCCCTTGAGGATAAGGTTCTTGATGGATCGGAAACATTTTTCTGTGATGGACATCAGACTGTTGCCGACTGGGATATTAACTGTGTAAATCATGACGGACATGGAACATTAACTGTTTCCGGAGCCCTTGAGCAGTCTTGTAATGACTGTCTTATGCAGATAGCTGCAATGGAAGGTCCGGAAGTATTTGATAAATATCAGCAGCTTTTCGGATTTGGACAGAGAACAAATGTAGATCTTCCTGGTGAACAGGGTGAATCTGCACTTTCGAGCCTTATTTATCATAAGGATACTCTTAATGCTGTTGAACTTGCTACTTCTGCATTTGGACAGGGTGTTACTGTTTCTATGATACAGCTTGGAACAGCTTTCTGTTCTGCAATCAACGGAGGATATTATTATAAACCTCATGTAGTTAGCAGGATTCAGGATAAAGACGGAAACCTTGTAAAAAGTTTTGACAGAATACTTGTAAGAAGAACTATTTCTGAAGAGACATCTGCAGAAATGAGAGGAATGCTCAAGAGAGTTGTTACTGACGGTACAGGATGGAGAGCCGGAATTGATGGTTACTCTATTGGTGGTAAGACAGGAACAGCCGAGAAACAGCCTCGAGGAAATGATAATTATATTCTTTCGTTTATCGGATTCGCGCCGGTTGAGGATCCGAAGGTGGTTGTTTACTGCGTGGTAGATGAGCCTCACGTTGACAGCCAGTATTTAAGTGGTGCCGGTGCAGTTGTATTTAATATGATAGCAACAGAACTTTTTCCTTACATGAATATCTATAAATCGGATGATACTTATGAAGGAGAAGCCAGCGATGATGAGCAGGTTACACCTGTTTATAATGGTGAAGCACCTGATAATGATGTTGCAGGCGGCGGTGTAAATGATTATGAGTCCATGGGTGCAACATCAAACTCAGAAGGAGACTTTTATGTGCCTACTCCGACCGATGCGGACAGATAAGGTGTTGATTTAGTCTTAATATAGTTGTATGCTATAACGGTTGAGCAGGAGGAAAATAATATGTTTGGTTTAATAAAAGGTCTTGATATTAAGAAGGATATAGCAACACCGGTGCTTGTTTCATTTGTACTTTGTGTGATCCTTTGCAAGATTATGATACCTGTATTGCACAAATTAAAGTTTGGGCAGTATATCAGGGAGGAAGGACCGGAAGCTCATAAGAAGAAAGCGGGAACGCCGACTATGGGTGGAATCATGATACTTCTGGCATTTGCAATCGTTTCAGTTGTTATGTATTTTTTGACAAAGGATGAGGAGATCATTCCTATCCTTATCGCAGCAGGCGGTTTTGGTATTGTCGGACTTTTGGATGATTTCATTAAGATAGTTCTTAAGCGTTCTGAAGGTCTTACACCTATACAGAAGATGGCAGGACAGTTTTTGGTAACAGCCGGTCTTGCGGTTTATCTTACAATTAAAATGAAAATGAATACTGTTATCTGTATTCCGTTTACGGATGCAACAATTGATCTTGGATGGTTCTATTATGTACTTCTTTTCGTAACTGTAATCGGAACAGTAAATGGATCAAACTTCACAGATGGTCTTGATGGACTTGCTTCATCAGTGACATCGGTGATCGCAGTATTTTTTATAGCTGCAGGAATTATTTACAGAGCAGCAGGAGTTTCTGTTGCATCTGCGGCAATGCTTGGAGCCTTACTTGGCTTCCTGGTATTTAACTGTCATCCTGCAAAAGTATTTATGGGCGATACAGGTTCGCTCATGCTTGGCGGATATACAGCGGCAGCAGCTCTTGTTATAAGACAGCCGCTTATAATAATTCTTATAGCATTTATATATCTTATAGAAGTAATATCGGTTATAATACAGGTGCTCGTATTCAAAGCAACAAAGGGACAGAGAAGATTTTTCAGAATGGCACCTATCCATCATCATTTCGAACTTGGTGGATGGGAAGAGACAAAAGTAGTAACCATGTTTACAATAGTAACCATGCTTCTTATGATGTTAGCACTTATTGCATTATAATCTTTAGGAGGAATTAATCTAATGAAGGGCAAAAAAGTTATAGTTGCCGGAGCAGGTAAGAGTGGAGTTAGCTCGGCAGGACTTCTTCTCAGAAGTGGGGCAAATGTAATACTTTTTGATCAGAATGAAAAGGTAAATAAAGAAGAACTTCTTCAGGGGTTCACTAATAATGAAAATATTCAGATAGTCACAGGTAAGTTATCTGAAGAAGATATGAAAGACGTATATATAATGGTTATAAGTCCGGGAATACCGGTTGACAGTCCTTTTGTACTTGAGATCAAAGAAAAAGGTATACCGGTATGGAGTGAGATAGAACTTGCTTATCATTTCAATAAGGGACATATAGCTGCTATTACAGGAACTAACGGAAAGACAACCACAACAACTCTTGTAGGCGAGATATTTAAGGCTCATACAGAGAATAGCGTGGTAGTAGGAAATATCGGAATTCCATTTGCGATGTTTGCGGATTCTACAGATGAAGATACACTTGTTGCTGCCGAGATAAGCAGCTTCCAGCTTGAGACAATACATGATTTCAGACCTAAGGTTTCTGCAATACTTAATCTTACACCGGATCATCTTAACAGACATTATACATTCGAGAATTATGCAAGAGCTAAGTATGATATCGCAAAAAATCAGACTAAAGATGATATCTGCATTTTAAATTATGATGACCCTGAAACAATGGCAAGAAGAGACTACGTAAAGGAAGCAAAGGTTGTTACTTTCAGTAGATGCCACGTACTTGATTCAGGTGTATATGTTAAAAAAGATTCAATCTATATAAGAGAGAAAAAGGGCGGTAAGGAAATATTTGTTATCAAATTAAAGGATATCAAGATCCTTGGTGATCACAATATTGAAAATGTACTTGCTGCTGTAGCAATCAGTTATTACATGGGAATACCTGTTGAGACGATTGCAGAAGTAATAGAAAAGTTTAAGGGTGTTGAGCATCGTATAGAATTTGTAAGAAATATCGGCGGTGTTTCTTACTACAACGATTCAAAGGGTACAAACCCTGACGCTGCCATTAAGGCCATAAGAGCTATGAAGTCTACAACACTTCTTATCGGCGGCGGTTATGATAAGAAAAATACTTACGATGAGTGGGTTGATGAATTTGCAAAGAAAGTCAGATATCTTGTACTAATTGGTGAGACGGCAGAGGATATAGCTAAATGTGCAAAGAATCATGGCTTTAACAATATAGTATTTATGGATAGTCTTAAGGATGCTGTTCTTTTCTGTAATGAACATGCAATGCCTCAGGACAATGTACTTCTTTCGCCGGCATGTGCAAGCTGGGATATGTTCAAGAGTTACGAAGAAAGAGGAGAACTCTTCAAGAAGTACGTAAATGAGATAAGCGATTCAGACAAATAATATATGAGGTGAAGGGGCATTGGCAAAACGTAGAAAGAAAAAAAGTTCATTTTTTCTTGCCGGAACATATTTTGATTATCCGGCGCTGTTTTATGTGCTCTTTCTGACTGTTTTCGGCCTTGTGATGGTTTACAGCACTAGTTCATATAAGGGCAGAGTAATGGCTGACGATGCGGCATATTTCTTTAAGAGACAGGCTGTAGTAGCCCTTCTCGGTGTAGGACTTATGACAGCAATCTCTTTTGTGAGATATCAGAAGATCAGACAGTTCGTTTATATTATTTTGGCCGGAGCATTGGCACTTCTCGTGCTCATTCATTTCACAGGAGAAAGTGCGAATGGTTCTACCAGATGGCTTAGTATCGGAGGCTTTTCATTCCAGCCTTCGGAGATAGCGAAGCTGGCTATAATCATTTATATGGCACATATTTGTACCCAGAACAGTAAGGGACTTAACAATATGTTGGATACGGCGAAAATGTTTGTTCCGCCGATACTTCTTATAATCATCATTGCTGTTGAAAACCTGAGTACTGCCATAATCTGTGGTGTTATCATGGTAGGTATGTGGTATGTAGCAACTCCTAAGACTAAGTACATCATCGCAATCGGTATACTTGGTTTGGCCGGAATTCTCGTATTTATTTTAAAAGCGGGATATCGTGGAAATCGTATTGAGGCATGGCTTCATCCTGAAACATCAGAAAATGGTTATCAGACGATGCAGTCACTTTATGCTATAGGTTCGGGCGGCTTATTTGGAAGAGGCCTTGGACAAAGTATACAGAAGATGGGATTCATACCGGAAGCACATAACGATATGATCTTCTCTGTTATCTGTGAGGAACTTGGAATAATCGGAGGCATAGGACTTATAGTTGTCTTTGTTATGTTCCTGTGGAGATTCAGGATTATAGCAGAAGGTGCACCGGACAGGTTTGGAAGTCTTATAGTTGTGGGAATAATCATCCACGTTGGATTCCAGGTTGTGGTAAATATGTGCGTTGTAACAAATATTATGCCTAATACAGGTGTAACACTTCCGTTTATAAGTTACGGAGGTAGTTCATTGCTGTTCCTTTTAATGGAAATGGGCCTTGCGCTTTCTGTTTCAAGACAGATTCGTCCGTACAGGGAAAAGCCGCTTAAGGCCATGAAGGAGATGTAAATGAAGAAAGTTCTGGTTATATTTCTTGTATTTCTGGCAATCATAGGGTTAGGTGCACTTTATGTGAGCACTTATACTCTTAAAGAGATCGAGACAGAAGGATGTGTATATTCTTCGGAGAGTCAGATCAAAGATGAAGTAAAGAAATATGCTTATATGAATAATACAATTCTCCTTTACTGGAGACATAAGTTTAAGCCTATAAAGAAGATTCCTTTTGTGGCTAAGCTTGATATTACATTTGTAAATAAGAATAAAATAAAAGTCAAAGTTTACGAGAAGAAGATAGCAGGATGCATCGAATATATGGAGAAATTCATTTATTTCGATAAAGACGGTATCGTGCTCGAGGCTTCTTCAGAGAAAAAGAAGGATGTTCCTTACATAGAGGGACTTACATTTGAAAGCTGGGAAATGGGTAAAAAGCTTCCTGTTGATGATAAGGATAAGTTCAATAATATTCTTACTGTCACTCAGCTTAAGGAAAAGTTCGGTTTGACGATCGATGGGGTGACTTTTACACCGGAGAATGAGATTATCCTTCATTCGAACGGTATAGATATAGAGGTTGGTGACGGATCTTATCTTGCGGTTCAGATGATGAACCTTGGTAATATCCTGAAACAGTTTGAAGGCCAGAGCGGAGTGCTTTATATGAAAGATTTCAAAACTCCGGATGGTGTAGCAAGCTTCAAGACAAAACAGATGTTGGAGAATGAAGCTAAGAAAGCATCTGAAAAGAAACAGAGCAAAGACAAGAAGGAGGAAGAGACCACAGAAGACGAAGACAGTGACGATGAAGACGCCGATGATGAAAGCGATTACGACGAAAGCAGTGATTATGACGAAGACAGCGGCGATGATTGGGAAGATGCATCTAATACTGATGCGTATTCAGAAGAATAATCAATAAAAATGTTTTTTTGTTGATTATTTATCAAAATAAGTTTATTATAGAACGTAGTATGTCTATAAATTACAAAATATAATTATAAATATAGAGAAATACAAATTAAGGAGGACGAAACCTTGCTCGAGATTAAGTCAAATGATGAGAAGACACCTGCAAGAATACTTGTTATAGGAGTTGGTGGTGCCGGTAATAATGCGGTAAACAGAATGATAGATGAAAATGTTGAAGGTGTTGAGCTTATAGCTATAAATACAGATAAGCAGGCTCTTTCACTTAGTAGGGCTACAACAAAGATTCAGATCGGTGAGAAACTTACAAAGGGTCTTGGTGCGGGAGCAAAGCCTGAAGTCGGTGCCAGCGCAGTTGAAGAGAACAGAGAAGAAATCAATGATATAATCAAAGATGCAGATATGGTATTTGTCACATGCGGTATGGGTGGCGGAACAGGTACAGGTGCAGCTCCGGTTGTTGCTGAGATCGCACGTAACCTTGGTATCCTTACTGTAGGTGTTGTAACAAAGCCATTTACATTTGAAGGAAAGCCACGTATGAACAATGCCATGAACGGTATTGCTAAACTTCGTGAAAATGTTGATACACTCATTGTTATTCCTAATGACAAACTTCTTCAGATTTGTGACAAGAGAACAACAATTCCTGATGCTCTCAAGAAAGCAGATGAAGTTCTTCAGCAGGGTGTTCAGGGTGTGACAGATCTTATCAATAAACCTGGTCTCATCAACCTTGACTTTGCTGATATTCAGACAGTAATGAGAGATAAGGGTATCGCTCATATCGGTATCGGTAAAGGAAGCGGTGACAACAAGGCTGTTGATGCAATCAAGACAGCTATGGAATCTCCACTTCTTGAGACAACAGTTAACGGAGCTTCAGATATCATCGTTAACTTCTCAGGTAATGTCGGAATCGTTGAAGCATATGATGCTATTACATATCTTACAGAAGTTGCCGGTGATGAGGCAAATATCATCTTCGGTACAGTTGATAATGATGTTGCAGGAGATGATGTAAGTATTACAATCATCGCTACAGGTCTTGAAGGCGGAAAGGGTGGACTTAAGGTTTCTGCTCCTGTTCATAAGTCTGCTTCAATCTATTCTTCAGAGAAGAAGACTATCAGCCAGCCTGTATTCGGAAATAAGCCTAAGACAGGAGCTCAGCCTGTTCCACTTAATATTCAGGCTAAATCTGCTCAGCAGGCTCCGGCTCAGCCACAGCAGACTATTGTACAGCCTACAACAGTTCAGGCACAGCCTGCACAGCCGGTTAACAGTGCTGTTAAGGAAACAAAACCTGTAAATAGTGCTATTCCTGAGAAGAAGCCTACACCACTTAAGAACAATACACAGGCTATTAAGATTCCTGATTTTCTTAAGAGAGGCTAATAATTAATTAGATTATCGTATTGGGCGGGAACAAGTTTTCTCGCCCATATTTTTTCTTGATGAGGAAATATTACAGTAATGAGTGATAATATAAAGGTCAGTGTAATAATTCCATATTTTCATAATTCCGGAACTATTGATAAAGCTATAAAATCTGTGGAATGTGAAGGATATAACTTTGAAATTGTACTTGTGGATGCTTCCTTGACATTTAGTAAGGACAGATATTCATTTGGTGAAGATTTAAATTTCAGAGTTGTTAAAGGTGATAAGCACCTTGAAGTTGCAGAGGCAAGGAATCTGGGAGTGAGTGAAGCAAGGGGTGAGTATGTATCATTTCTTGATGCTGACGACTGGTGGGAAAAAGGTAAGCTTAAAAAGCAGATTGAACTTATGGAATCAGTCCGGGATGACAAAGTCAGATTATGCTTTACCGCTAGAAGACTTTGCACTGAGGACGGAAGAAAAACCAAAAAGGTTATAGGTGCAAAGGAAAAAGTTGATTATAAAACTTTGTTAAAGAGCAATTTTATCAGTTGCTCTTCAGTTATGCTTAGGAGGAGTACGGCTCTTAAGTATCCGATGAAATGCGGTGATATCCATGAGGATTATCTGTGCTGGATCGAGATGCTGAGAGATGGCGGGATTGCGGCCGGTATAGATATACCATTTCTGAATTACAGGTCATATAAGGCAAGTAGATCCGGAAAGAAGATCAATTCTGCTATTATGACTTATTATGTATATAAGAAGGCCGGGATATCTTTTCCTAAAAGATTATGGTATATGATTACATATACATTCTACGGTATAAAAAAATATGTTTGATAATATGATATCCGGTAGAGGATATCTTACGGAGGATATATGAACAAAGTTAAAGCTTTAGAAGGCAGAGCTGAGAATCTTATACAGGAGCTTATTAAAGAAGTGACTGAGGCACAGTCGATGCCGCTTTCTCAGGGAAAGGCAGTGATCAACAGGGAGGAATTCATAGAGAAACTTGAAAGTCTCAGCAGTATGGTAAATGTTGAGATGAATACTTATAGAGAGATTAATGATAAGCGTGCCAGAATCATTAATGATGCTGAAAAAGAAGCCGAGAATATCGTTTATGAGGCTGAAAAGAACGCCAGCAGAATAAGAGTTACAAAGAGAAGAAAAGATGAAGTTCTTCCTTTCAAAGTAACTGATTTATCCAAGGATGATAAGGAAGCTTTAAGAACAGCAAATGATATTTATGCCGCATCTCTCATTTATACAGATGAAATGCTTACAGAGGTTGATCATCTTATAAATAATGCATATGAAAGTATTCAGCTTGAATATGAGAAAGTTATTCATACATTAAAGAATAAGATTGATAATATATCCTCAAATAAAAATGAGTTGCTTAATAATCTTAGCGAACTCAGTAAAAACGACAGATATAGCCAGATACTTGAGTTAAGCCAGCTTTTATCAAATGAAATATATGTTGAGAAAGCTAAGGCTAAGTCAAGGGAAGAAGAGGCTATCAATCAGTTCAGAATTCGTTTTGATGAAGATACTGCTTTTAAAGAAGAGCAGAAATCTGATAAGCCTGTGATAAATCCTGACAGAACCCAGGTTAAGATCAAGGTTAAGAGAGAAGAAGCTGAAGACATTAAGAAGATAAAAGCGAAGAAGGTTAATAAGAATGCTTAAGCCATATATTAGAAAAGTTAATTACTATGAAACAGATCAGATGAAGGTGGTTCATCATTCGAATTATGCTAGATATATTGAAGAGGCAAGACTCGATCTTATGGAACAATCCGGAATAGATTATAAAGCTATGGAGGATGAAGGGATAATCATTCCTGTTCTTGAGATAAATACCAAATTCAAATATGCTGTTCATTTTGGCGACACTATCGCCATCGATATAAAAGTGAATAAATTAACACCTGTCAGATTTTCTCTTGAATATAAGATAAAAGATGCAGAGACCGGTGAGATTAGATGTGAGGCAACTTCAAGTCATGCATTTGTAAATGATAAATTTATGCCTTTCAATATCAAGAAGAGTTTCCCGGAAGTATATGCCCAGTTCGAAGCATTACTCAGCAAGGACGAGTAATCAGATGTTATAGAAAATAATACTGCTTTATTATCGGTTCGTTCTATAATAATGAAAAATTATAGGTATTATCTATAATTAACCATAGCTTTTTAAGATTTTATTTTACATTGGCTGTATTGTATTATTAAGATTACCGATTGAGACATTTTTGAAATGTATTGCAGAATTGATATCGACGGAATAAATTTATGAGGTATTGACATGATAGAGTGTAACGGAAAAAATATTGAATTTTCTTGCGAGGTGTTCCCACCTAAAAGAAATGAAGATATGTATGACATATATAAAACACTTGATGAGATAAAGCTCCTTAATCCTGATTTCATAAGTGTAACATACGGGGCAGGAGGAAGTAACAGCAAAAGAACAGCACAGATAGCTACATATATTCAGAATATTTCGGAAGTTGAGGCTTTAGCGCACGTTACAGCTGTTGGAGTTAATCCTGAGAAACTTGCATGTATGCTTGAAGAGTTTGAAAGAAAAAATGTCAGAAGAATTCTTGCATTAAGAGGCGATAAGCCAAGAGATATGTCTGATGAGGATTTTAAGGAAAGATATTACAAATATGCATCGGACATTATTAAGGTTATTAAAGATAATGGCAATTTCAAAATTGCTGCAGCTTGTTATCCTGAGAAACATCCTGAAGCTTCTACTGTCGCGGAAGATATAAAGTACCTTAAAGAGAAGGTTGAGATCGGTGCAGATGAGCTTATCACTCAGATGTTTTTCGATAATAATAAATTCTATGATTTTATGGACAAGCTTGGAGCTGCAAATGTAAATGTTCCGGTTCATGCGGGAATTATGCCAATAACAGCAGCTAATCAGCTTGGAACAAGTGTTGCTCTTTCAGGTTCTTCGGTTCCTACAGAGCTCAGCAATATCATAGCCAAATACAGTGAGGATCCAATCTCTATGCGTAAGGCGGGAGTTGAGTATGCTATAAGACAGACAGAGGATCTTATTAAAAATGGAGTAGACGGTATACATATTTACTGCATGAATAAATTCGATGTAACAAGAGAAATATATGAAGCGGTTGTATATGATTTGACCTAATATTTTTGTTCTAAAATAGTATTATTAGATAGATAAGTAAAAAGTGTGTTACGACAGTTTAGGACTGACGTAACACACTTTTTCTTTTACATTTTTTATCAATATAAAGTTCTTCATCAGCTTTGATGAGCATGTCATCAAGCTTTGAGTCCGTCTTACAAATGAAATCATGGAAACCGTAACTGAATTCAATAAAGTAAGGCTTGTTGCTGGTTTCGTTTAATTCAGCTGAATTCTTATCTAAGATTCGTCTTAAAGTTTCAGGTGATTCTTCATCAAAATCCATCATAAATACAGCAAATTCATCGCCGCCAATCCTTGCAACAACTGTATTTTCAGGGAAACTTTTCTTAAGTGTATCAGCGATGCTTTTAAGAGCAAAGTCGCCTTCGGTATGGCCGAATATATCATTTACCTGCTTTAAGTTATTCATATCAATAAAAGCAACAAGGATTCTGTGACCGGAAGTATAAGGATTTTTCATAATACCTTCAGCTGCTTCGAAGAAACCGCGTCTATTATATAAACCGGTTAATTCATCCGTGATATAAAGGGTATTCAGCATATCATTTTTGATATTTATCTCATTCATGGTCTTTTCAAGTCGGGCATGAATATCATTCTGGTGATCCACAAGCATCATGAATTTAAGAGATGTTCCGAGCTGCAGGCAACTTGAATATATTTTCTGAAGATCCCCGAGAGTGGCTTCACATATGAAAATGCCGTGCTGAGTATCATTTGTATAGATTGGTGTTATGGCAAGAGTAGTTCTTGCATCATTTTCGGTATGCTCATTATGGAATAAATCTTTGGTTGAAATAAGGTTGCTGTTATCAAATACAGAGATTTCTCCATTTTTGGAGCAGGCCTTAAATATCACATCATTCGGTATAGCCCAGGAACCGTCTTCCTGAAGTTTGATAGGATCATTTTTATAGAGATAAATATATGAACTCTTGAATCCTTTTCTGTTGAGTTTATCAAGGATAAGATTGTAGCAAAGGTCTTTCTGCTCACTGAAAATGAGAGTGTCCTTGGTGATATTTTCGGAAGTCCATATTCCGGATTTATAAGTATTCATACTGTCAAAATAGCTTCTGCTTATATTATAAGAAAGCTGAACAGAAGATATGTTGAATGCATGGAAAAGGTTGCTTCTTATCTTTTCGTCGAGGTTTAACATTGAAATGAATTCATGGAATTTCGACAATGCGTTTGTAAGCCTTGTATGAGAAAAATAATCTTTTATAATAGGATTTTCATAAAGCTCATTAAGGCTGTTTATTATCTCATTTTGGGTAAGGCTTTCTCTTTCCTTAGTAACAATCTCAGTAAATAAACTGTAAAATGATTCCAGTGCTTTGAAAAGCCTGTCTGCAAAGAAAATATCCTGATGTTCAATTAGATAAAACTTTTTGAAACTCAGAAGAAGATCTGTACTCTTCATATTGGAAAGGTTGGTATTTACTTCATCTATGAATGCAGTCTTTTCCTGTGGATCCGCAGGACATGAACGCCTTGGGATAAACTGGGACTTAAGCATATTTATGGAAGTCTTTCCTGAATGAAGAAGCTCAAGAGCCTGGTATACAGAATGATATCCAAGATCCATGAGATTATTATCTACTGTTGTAAGTGTCGGAGACTGGGTAAGTGAAGTTATGGAATTATCAAATCCCGTAACAAGTATATCTTTACCTATCTCAAGACCGCGCTTTTTAATTGCTTTATAACCGCCGATAGTCATCTGATCATTTGCAAAAATGATTGCTTCGATATCGGGATTTCTGTCGATAAGCCTGCCGACTATATTTTCCGTATATTCTGAAAAATCGCCGTAAGCTACGAGCTTTTCTCTGTATTCTATATTATTTTCCTTCAGAACATTTTTGTAGACTTCAAATCTTTCATTTGCATCTGCGTTTTCGAGACGTCCTGTTACGAAGCCGATATGACGCTTGTGATGAGTTTTTATAACATGCTCAACGACTTCACGCATTCCTGTGGTGCTTTCGGTATACAGGCAAGGGTATCCAGGAACTTCAATCTCAAGAGTCAGAACCGGAAGATTAAAGTGGTCAAGAAAAGCCTTTTTATCCCGTACAGTAAGAAAGCTTCCTATTGAACCGATGGAAACTATAAGTGCATCTAATGTATGCTGCGATGCATAATAATATATTGAATTATATTGATAATCATATTTGGAATTAACCGGATCGTTGTAGCTGGCATTCAGAAACATGCCGGGAAATATTACCAGGTTAATATCAGCTTCTTCAGCGGCATAGATAACACCTTTGCTGACCTCGGCAGCATAATTGTTGTCCAGATGACATGTGAAAAAGCCTACGGTTGGTCTGTCAGTCTTCAAGATAAACCCTCCTTAAACCCCAAAAATCTTGATAGATTGCTTTAAAATAAACCAATCGGTTAATAAATAAATCTTAGTAAATATTAACATTTAAGATGAGTACTTACAAGCTTTCAGAGAAAAATAAGAGGCAAACAGATAAAAATTCACAATCAGTTTACACATATGTTTTATTTATCTGAAAAATAATTTGTTTGAGTTTACAAAACAGGGCATTTACACTATAATGATTTCGGAAGAGAGCCCGGATCTCTCTTTTAAGTTTTATTTCTATAAAAGAAGAAAATCTAGGAGGAAAACACAATGGATTACAAGAATGCCGGTGTTGATATTGAAGCAGGATACAAGTCAGTTGAACTTATGAAGGACGCTGTAAAGAGTACGGTACGTCCGGAAGTTCTCGGCGGTATTGGTGGATTTGCAGGAGCTTTCAGCCTTGCAAAAATCAAAGAAATGGAAGATCCTGTTCTTCTTTCAGGTACAGATGGATGCGGAACCAAGGTTAAGCTTGCATTCATTATGGACAAGCATGACACTATCGGAATTGATGCAGTTGCAATGTGTGTAAATGATATAGCATGCTCCGGTGGAGAACCATTATTTTTCCTTGACTATATAGCATGCGGTAAGAATTATCCTGAAAAGATCGCTACAATCGTTGGCGGTGTAGCAGAAGGATGCAGACAGTCAGAAGCTGCACTTGTTGGTGGAGAGACAGCAGAGCATCCGGGACTTATGCCTGAGGATGATTATGATCTTGCCGGATTTGCAGTTGGCGTAGTTGACAGAAAAGATATGATAACAGGTGAGAATATTAAGCCGGGAGATATGCTTATCGGTATTGCTTCAACAGGTGTTCACAGCAACGGATTCTCACTTGTTAGAAAAGTATTTGAGATGACTAAGGAATCTCTTGATACTTATTATGATGAACTTGGAAAGACACTCGGAGAAGCTCTTATCGCTCCGACAAGAATATATGTTAAGGCACTTAAGGCTGTTAAAGCGGCAGGTGTTACAGTTAAAGGATGCAGCCATATCACAGGTGGTGGATTCTATGAGAATATCCCTCGTATGCTTCCTGATGGTGTTAAGGCTGTTGTTAAGAAGGACTCTTATGAAGTTCCTGCAATCTTTAAGCTTATGGCAAAGAAGGGTAATATCGATGAGCATATGATGTACAATACATTCAATATGGGTATCGGTATGGTACTTGCTATCAATCCTGCAGATAAGGATAAGGTTCTTAGTGCACTCAGCTCTACAGGTGATACAGCATTTGTTATCGGTAATGTTGAAGCCGGAGAAAAAGGAGTAGAATTATGCTAAGAGTTGTAGTTCTTGTTTCAGGTGGCGGAACAAACCTTCAGGCTATTCTTGATAAGATTAAAGACGGAACCGTAAAGAATGCGGAAGTAGTCGGCGTTATAAGCAATAATCATAATGTTTATTCTCTGACAAGAGCAGAAAATGCAGGCATTCCGAATGCGGTTGTTTCAGCAAAGGATTTCCCTACAAGAGAAGAATTCAATAATGCACTTCTTGAAAAGGTGGATAGCTTTGATCCTGACCTCGTTGTTTTGGCAGGATTCCTTGTTGTGATTCCACCTGCAATGATCGATAAATATGAGAACAGGATGATCAATATTCATCCATCACTCATTCCTTCATTCTGTGGAACAGGATATTATGGATTAAAGGTTCATGAGGCTGCTCTCGCAAGAGGTGTTAAGGTTACAGGTGCTACAGTTCATTTTGTTGATAAAGGAACCGATACAGGTCCTATTATCCTCCAGAAGGCAGTAAATGTTCTGCCGGGAGATACAGCAAAGGTGCTTCAGCAGCGAGTAATGGAAGAAGCTGAATGGATAATTCTTCCGGAAGCAATCGATATGATCGCTAATGGCAGAATTTAAGGATAGATAAAGGAGACAGAGATGAAAGTTTTATTGGTAGGCGGCGGTGGACGTGAACATGCCATTGCCTGGGCAGTTGCTAAGAGCCCAAAGGTAGAGAAGATTTATGCTGCACCCGGAAATGCAGGTATTGCCCAGTATGCGGAGTGCGTTGATATATCAGTTATGGATGCTGAAAATCTTGTTAAGTTTGCAAAGGAAAAGGCTATTGATTTTGTAATAGTAGCACCTGATGATCCACTTGCTGCAGGTGTTGCAGATGCATTCCTTGATGAAGGCATAAAGACATTCGGCCCAAGAAAGAATGCTGCTATAATCGAAGCTTCAAAGGCTTTCTCAAAGGACCTTATGAAGAAATACAACATTCCTTCAGCTGCTTATGAGACATTTGATGATGCTGAATTAGCTCTCAAATATCTTGAGACAGCTAAAATGCCTATCGTTCTTAAGGCAGACGGACTTGCACTTGGAAAGGGAGTTCTTATCTGCAATACTTTAGAAGAAGCTAAAGAAGGCGTTAAAGAGATCATGCAGGACAAGAAGTTCGGTAGCGCAGGTAACAGAATGGTTGTTGAAGAGTTCATGACAGGTAGAGAAGTATCTGTTCTTTGCTACTCTGACGGTAAGACAATTAAGCCTATGACATCAGCTCAGGATCATAAGAGAGCCGGAGATAATGATACAGGTTTAAATACAGGTGGTATGGGTACATTTTCACCAAGCCCATTCTACACAGATGAGATTGCTGATTATTGTATGAAGAATATTTATCAGCCAACTATCGATGCCATGAGAGCTGAAGGAAGAGAATTCAAGGGAGTTCTTTTCTGTGGACTTATGCTTACACCTGACGGACCAAAGATCCTTGAGTATAATGCTCGTTTCGGAGATCCTGAAGCTCAGGTTGTTATTCCTCGTATGAAGAATGACATCATCGATGTAATGGAAGCTTGTGTTGACGGTACTCTTGATAAGATTGATCTTCAGTTCGAAGACAATGCAGCAGTATGCGTTATGCTTGCTTCAGACGGATATCCTGTTTCTTATGAGAAGGGATTCCCAATTAAAGGACTTGAAAATTTTGCAGATAAGAAAGATTATTTTGCATTCCATTCAGGTACTAAGTTTAAGGATAATGAGGTTGTTACAAACGGTGGACGTGTTATTGGTATAACAGCTCTCGGAAAAGACCTTGTTACAGCTAGAAAGAATGCTTATGATGCCACAGAGTGGGTATCATTTGATAATAAATATATGAGACATGATATAGGAAAGGCTATTGACGAGCAGTAAGATTCGTTAGCGGCCTATTTAAACTGGAGGCAATACTCTTGAAATATGAGTTTACCGGTGCTGCTTCGGAAGCATTAAATGAAGCACGTGCATTTTCAAAAAAATCAGGCAGAGGCTTGGTAGAGACTTCACATATTCTTTGTGGTCTTTTTACAGCCGGAACAGGAATTGCATATAAGATACTTGAGAAAGCAGGAGTGGATGAGAAGACGCTTAGAAGTGTGGCTGAAGAGACACATGATAATGCAACAGAACTGCTTAATTCAGGTGATAATGAGTTTACGGGTAAATCCAGAGAGGTTCTGGATAATGCAGGTAAAGAGGCATATGCACTCAGATCGCTTAAATGTGGTACTGAGCATATTCTTCTTGCGCTCATTAAGACGGATGGAAGTACCGCAATATCAATCTTTAGCAGATTAAAGATTGATATTAAGAAGGTTTATCTTGATATCCTTGTATCCTGTGGTATGAATCCGGAAAGTGCGGAAAAGGATTATAGTTCATTTGTGCAGTTAAGAAATAAAAAGGCAAAGGGAAAACTTCCTATGCCTGCTCTTATGCAGTATTCAAGAAATCTCAATGCTGAGGCTGAGAGAGGAAATCTTGATCCTGTTATCGGTAGAGATATCGAGACCAAGAGAGTAATGCAGATTCTTTGCAGAAGAATGAAGAATAATGCCTGTCTTGTTGGTGAGCCGGGTGTCGGAAAAACTGCTATAGTAGAGGGACTTGCTCAGCTTATAGAATCAGGAAATGTTCCTGAAAATCTCAGAGATAAAAAGATACTAAGCCTAGATCTTTCCGGTATGGTTGCCGGTTCGAAATATAGAGGCGAGTTTGAAGATAGAATAAAGAAGACCATCAATGAAGTAAAGGCAGCAGGAAATGTTATCCTTTTTATTGATGAACTTCATACCCTTGTAGGTGCCGGAAATGCCGAAGGTTCTATGGATGCTTCGAACATTTTGAAGCCTTCTCTTTCAAGAGGTGAGATTCAGGTTATCGGTGCTACTACAAGAGAAGAATACAGAAAATACATTGAGAAAGATGCTGCTCTCGAAAGAAGATTCCAGCCGGTTTCAGTAGAAGAGCCTACACCGGAAGAAACACTCCTTATACTTAAAGGTATAAAGCATAAATATGAAGAGCATCATGGAACCGTATATTCTGAGGAGGCACTTAAGGCTGCTATTGATTATTCGGTAAGATACATAAATGACAGATTCCTTCCGGATAAGGCTATTGATCTTATTGATGAAGCAGGAGCCAGAAAAAATCTTGGATTCATAACAGATATAAGTGTCATTCAGAATCAAAAAGATAAGATTAAAGAGCTGGAAGAACTCCTTGAAAAATGTATTATCGAGGACAGGATCGGAGATGCGGGAAGCATCAAAAAGCGTCTGGACAGAGCTAAGAAGAAATATCAGGAAATGCTTAGAGGCAACAAAGATGAGTCTTCTGTTAATCTGATCACAGAAGATGACATCGCTGATGTTATTTCCATCTGGACCAAGATCCCTGTATCAAAGATTACAGAGTCAGAAACCAAGAAACTTATTAAACTTGAGGATAAATTACATGAAAGGGTTATCGGGCAGGATGAGGCTGTTAAGGCGGTTGCTACAGCTATAAGAAGAGGTCGAGTAGGACTTAAGAGTCCGGGAAGACCGATTGGATCATTTCTGTTCCTTGGACCAACCGGTGTCGGAAAGACTGAACTTTCAAAAGCATTGGCTGAAACCCTTTTCGGAGATGAGAATAGTATAATCAGAGTTGATATGTCTGAATATATGGAAAAGTACAGTGTATCCAGACTTATTGGTTCACCTCCGGGTTATGTAGGATTTGAAGATGGTGGACAGCTTTCTGAAAAAGTCAGAAAGAATCCTTATTCTGTTATACTTTTTGATGAAGTTGAAAAGGCACATCCTGATGTACTTAATGTACTTCTTCAGGTGCTTGATGATGGAATCATTACCGACGCCCACGGACGTAGGGTAAGTTTCAAGAATACAATAATAATCATGACTTCAAATGCAGGTGCCGAAAGAATCATAGATTCAAAACATATCGGTTTTATCAGTGATGATTCTGCAGAGAGAGAACATGATGAGATGAAATCCAATGTCATGGAAGAAATCAAGAGATTCTTCAGACCTGAATTTATCAATCGTATTGACGAAGTGATAGTATTTAGGGCACTTACCAAGGATGATGTAATGAAGATCGCTGACCTTATGCTCAAAGATCTCAAGAAGAGAGCAAAGGAGAATCTCGGCGTTACTCTTATGTATGGCGATAAGCTTCGTAAGTTTATCCATGAAAAAGGATATGATCCGAAATACGGTGCCAGACCGCTTAGAAGGGCGATACAGACTCATATCGAGGATGCTTTGTCACTTTATATGCTTGAGAATGAATTTGAGGAAGGCGACCGTATAAGTATCAGTGTAAATGCGGACAAGGTGATTTTCAAAAAGAAAATCAATTGAGCCATAAATGAATTGGGAGGGGAGTCCTGTAAATGAATATTTACAGGACTTTTTTCATTTTCGAAAAGAAAAAATCATCAAAATTTCATTCGATTAGTAGTAGAAAAAAAATACCGATTATAATATAATCAAAATAGACACTAAGAGGTTGTCTATGATGTGAGAAGGCGTCATGACAATTAAATAATGAGGAGGTTTAAGCAGTGGCAGTAATTAGCGAATTAATACGTGAAGAAGAAAATGGTGCCCTTAGTTTTGGCAATTATGAATTAAAGGAAAAAACCAAACAGGATGGTTTCAAATATAATGGTGACAGTTACAAGATAAAGACTTTTTACGAGATTACAAAGCTTGAAAAGAACGGAGCATTTGTATATGAATCAGTACCGGGAACAGCAGTACATGATTTCAGAGCTAATGCAACAAAGACTATATTTTCCGTTGAAGGCGACAAGGATGCTCAGATTACATTAGAGCTTGAGCCTGAGAAAGAATATAAGGTTCATGTAAATGATGTATATGTCGGAAAGATGAAGACAAATCTCGGTGGAAAGTTGAATTTAAGCGTTGAACTTGAAGAAAACGATCAGGTAAATGTTGTTATCGAGAAGATCTAGAACAAATAAGGAGAGGATATCTGCAGCGATGTATATATCATCTCCTTTTTTATATCTGAATATTTTTGAATTTTAAATGAATTGTAAAAGGGAGTAAATAATTTGGCAAAAGAGAAAACGGTATTCTTCTGCAGTGAATGTGGATTTGAGGCTTCAAAGTGGATGGGACAGTGTCCGAATTGCAAGAGCTGGAATACATTTGTAGAAGAAAAGACGGTTGCAAAAAGTAAGAATAAACAGGTGAGTTACGGTGACAGACCGAAGGCTGTGAGTATAGGTGAGGTTGCAGTAACCGAAGAGGTAAGACTGATCACAGGAATCAATGAATTGGACAGAGTTCTCGGTGGAGGTATCGTGAAAGGTTCGCTTGTTCTTGTAGGCGGTGATCCGGGAATCGGTAAATCAACTCTTCTTCTTGAAATGTGCAGAAATCTTTCTGATAAAGGAACTAAGGTTTTCTATGTGTCGGGAGAAGAATCACTTTCTCAGATTAAAATGAGAGGTGAAAGAATCGGTGCAAACAGCAAGAATCTTATGCTTCAGAGTGATAATGATCTTGATAATATATTTGCATCTATGGAAAACTGTCAGGCGGAGGTTATGATAGTTGACTCGATTCAGACCATGGTTTCTGCTGATACGGATAATGCGCCGGGAACCGTTACACAGGTAAGAGAAGTAACGAATAGACTGCTTCAGTTGGCAAAAAGACTTAACGTTGCAATATTTATAGTTGGTCATGTTACTAAAGAAGGAATGGTTGCAGGACCAAGAACTCTTGAGCATATGGTGGACTGTGTATTGTATTTTGAAGGTGACGGAAATGCCGGCTTCAGACTTCTCAGAGCGGTTAAAAACAGATTTGGATCAACAAATGAGATAGGTGTATTTAACATGACGGATAAGGGTCTTGAGGAAGTTTCCAATCCGTCGAAGATGTTCCTCAACGGAAGACCGGAAAATGCACCGGGTTCGGTGGTTGTAAGTGTCGTTGAAGGAAGCAGGGCTATTATGCTTGAAATCCAGGCTCTTGTATGTGATTCAAACTTCAATATGGCCAGAAGAACAGCGGTTGGTGTGGACTATAACAGAGTCAATCTTTTAATGGCTGTTCTTGAGAAAAGAGCAGGACTCAATCTTGCAGGATCGGACTGTTATGTGAATATAGCAGGAGGTATGAAACTTAACGATCCTTCGGCGGATTTAGGTATTGCCATGGCTATAGCTTCAAGTTTCAGGAACAGAGCGCTCGATTCTTCTGTATGTATCATTGGTGAGATAGGACTTACAGGTGAGATAAGAGGTATCCGAAATATAGTTCAAAGAATCGGAGAAGCTGAGAAGATGGGATTCACATCATGCATCATCCCTTCGTCTAATTATGATAAGAGCAGCATGGAAAAGATGGGAATAAAGATCTATACCGTATCAAATATAAATGAAGCTTTGGGACTTATAAAATAGACCATTTCTTGACTTATTAGTTAATAATTGTTATAAACTTATTTAGGATTATTTCGAAAGGAATCATTTTAATTGAAGAACGTTAATAAGAAAAAGTCCGGAAATAAAGGAAATAAGGCATTGTCTGAAAAGTCCGGAAGTATTAATAAAGAAATAATAAGTCCAACAAATGAAGACGACAAGGTTAAGAATAAAACTGAGTCGGATAAAGCTGTGATAGATAAAACTGTGTCAGATAAAACCGAAGCAAATGCAGAAGAGACCGTAAAAGTCGAAATTGATAAGGCTGAATCAAACAAAAAAGAAGCAGTTAAAGATGTGGTTGAAGCAATCGACTCTTCCGAAAAAGAAGACAAGGTTTTCAAAAATAAAGATAAGAAGATCACATTTATAATTGCGGCAGCGATAATCATTATTTTGGCCGGAGTGTTTTTATTTGTTATCAAGAATAAGCTTAAAGGCTCTTCAAAGCATAATATGATCCGGGTAGATGCAAAGGAAGCTACGATATTTCAAAAAGGAAGTATCGACTGCTGGTACTGTATCGACTGCGATAAATATTTTGCAGATGAAAAGGGCACGAAGGAACTTATCCCTGATGAAGTTGAAATATATGCGTATGGAAAAGATGCAAATGGCGTGATCAAATATGATGAAGACGGCCAGCTGTATTATCTTACGGATGGTGTAGTTGATACATCTTATAATGATTTCGTAGAGTATGAACATGAATGGTATCATATTAAAGACGGAACTGCCAATATACATTTCACCGGTATTGAATATGGATCGGTTTATGACGATAAGAACTGGTGGTATGTAGAAAATGGTAAAGTCAGATTTATCAATACCATAGCTGAGAATGAAGAAGGCTTATGGTATGTAAGACATGGTAAAGTTGTATTTGTAAATGATATCGTCGAAGCAAATGGTGAAAAGTGGCTTGTGACAAACGGAAAGATAGATCCTGAGATTTCGGGAACTTATAATGTTGACGGCGTTTTATATGATGTTGTTAATGGAAAAGTTGAAAGCGAGAAAAAGATCGGTTCGGTTGATGACTTACAGCCGAAAGATTATTACCTGGATGAATCGGGAAAAGGAAATAAACTCAGCCCTTCAGGAGAAGATTCCATCTTAAAAGCATTAAAGAGCTTTTACAAAAAGACAGGAATAAGACCATTTTTATTAGTGATAGATGAACTTCCTGAGGTACCGATGAGTGAGTATATTGAAGCAAAGTTTGCCGAATTATCTCTTGAGGGAAAGACAGTACTCATAATTTATTCGATAGGAGAGGATCATTTATGGGTTGGAACAGGTACAGGTGCTATCAAACCATACAGTAAAGATGTTGAACTTATAGAAGATACTTTTGTGGACTTTAAGAGAAGTGATGATCTTTATTCTGATTTGGCAAAAGTAATAAATGCTTCCGAAGCGAAAATTGTTAAGAGCAGATCGGGACTTGAATTACCTGATACGGCATCACCTTCCGACGGAAAGAAAACTACAAGATAGAATATTTTAAAAAATCAAAATAGAATAATTTGTATTTTTGTTAAAATACTGACTAAAAAAACGGTTGAAATAAGTGACTATCAGGACTTTTTCATAGATAGAAAATCACAAATTTCTGCCGTTTTTTTGACTAAAAACCACAAAAATAATTGAAATATATAGGGAAATGATTTATAGTAAATCAGAGGGGCATTTTTTGAAAGTATGAGGTGACATGATGTTTTGTGTTAAATGCGGGAATAAGCTTAGGGACGATGAGATTATTTGCGAAAGATGCGGCTTCGATAATAGAGATTATATGCCACACTTAAATAATAATTCAAAACAAACCAGTGGTGCTTACGGTGATGGCGATGAGATTTCTCCTGATGATGAGGAGACAATCAACCTTAGAGCCAGCGATATGCCGGCTAATATGAAATCGTATGATGAAACTCAGATGATAACATCTGCTGACGCACCTGTTAAACAATCTGATAAGCAGATAGATAAAGAAGATAATTCTGATAAAGACAGCAAGGATAAGGCTAAGGAAAGTGATTCCGATACAGGTGATCTTATACGTAATGCTGTTGCTAATATGAATAAGAATTCGGCTGATAAAGAAGTTGGGGAGTCGGAAACTGATTCTTCGGATGCTGCAACTGAAGTTAAGGATACAGTTGAGGCGGTTGAGTCAAATGATATTTCAACCGGAGTAGCAGTAAATGCTTCAAATATTGTTAATAACGCAAATTCTTCAAATGGTATAGGTAATACCGGAAGTATTAATAATTCAAATACTGTTTCAAGTTTCGGTAATTCAGGTCGTACATCTAAACCGGGATTTGTAATGGATGATAAGAAGAAGATTCTTATCGGAGCCGCTGCAACGATACTTGTTTTGATCATTGTGATCGCATTAACAAGCGGTAGTTCAGATGATAATAAGAGAGAAAAAGAACTTGTTGCTAATATCACAAGTGAGATGATGAAGTCAGAAGCTTCAAGTGAGTCATCAGCTACAACAGAAGCTAAAATAACAGAAACTTCAACAAGTGCCATCCCTAAGGATAAGATTGAAGTTATCGAGATTAAGCATATTGAGCCGGCTGAAGCGACTCTTACTAAGGCAGGACGTATTGAATGTTGGTTTGACAGAACCAATAAAATATATTATACAAATGAAGAAAGAACGGAAGTTATCAAGAAAGAAGATACTTTTATCTATCCGTTTGACCCATCTAAGAAGGGACTTCAGAAGTATAGTGAAGATGGAAAGCTGTATTTCGCTAAGAATGGTGTTAAGCATAAGAAATATTATGGTTTTGCCAGATATAAAAGCAATTGGTATTATGTATTTGCCGGTGCTGTAGATTATGATAAGAATGGACTTGTAAAAGCTCCTATCGATGGCAAAGAAGCATACTGGTACGTTGAGAAAGGTAAGCTTGCCAAGAAAACAACAGTTGCTCAGAATAAAAACGGATGGTGGCTTGTTAAAAAGGGTAAAGTTGTATTTGAAGATGGTGTAGCAAAGAATTCCGACGGAGTATGGTACTGCAAAGCAGGTAAGGTTGCATTTGATTTCACAGGTACTGTTGAAGTTGACGGCAAGACATATGACGTTGAAAAAGGTAAGGTAATAAGCGGATATGAAGAAGAATAAAATATCAGAAGAAGATTTTAGTCTTCGGAAGATATATTATATCTAGACTTTTCGCATCTTATATATAAAATACGGATTAATATCTAAAGGTGATCATTCACTCATTAAGATACTAATCCGTATTTTTATATTACTCAGAAAGTTCTTCCCACTTTTCGTAGAGAGTTTCCAGTTCTTCGGAAAGCTTTTCATGTTCTTTTGATATTTCCGTTAATTTACCTACATTTGTAGCAATTTCCGGATCGTTCATTTTTTCATTTAATGCTTCTATCTGTTCTTCGAGAACTGCGATTCTTTCTTCGGTTTTCTTTAATTCATTTTCCTTTTTCTTAAGAGCAGCCTGCTCAGATTTAAATCTAAGGAAGTTTTCCTTGGAACTGCTTTGCGGTGCTGCCTGCTGAACAGGTGCATTTGATGTTGAAACCGCTGCAGAAGTCTGTGGATGCTGGAGATTATACATCTCGTCTTTATGAAGGACATAATAATCATAATTGCCCTTATAATTCGTAAGAACCTTATTGCGAAGCTCGAGGATCCTGGTTGATACCTTATTGATGAAATATCGGTCATGGCTTACGAAAAGGAGTGTGCCTTTATATCCGACAAGAGCATCTTCAAGTATTTCCTTTGACTGAATATCAAGATGGTTGGTAGGCTCGTCGAGGATAAGGAAATTAGCAGGAGAGAGCATAAGTTTCGCGAGTGAAACACGTCCTCTTTCTCCACCGGATAAATCCTTTATCTGCTTAAATACATCATCCCCTGTGAATAAAAATGCAGCGAGTACATTTCTTATCTTGGTATTGTTGAGATCCGGAAATGAATCTGATATTTCGTCGAAAATAGTTTTCTCAGGAGACAGATTGTGATGTTCCTGATCGAAATATCCCACGTGGACTCTGGCACCTAAAGTGATGTGTCCCGAATCACAGTTTGTTAAACGGTTTATGATTTTAAGTATAGTAGTCTTTCCGGTTCCGTTACCGCCGATAAGAGCTACATGTTCACCTCTTTTGATATCTATGGTAAGATCGGAGAAAAGGTGATTATTTCCAAATGATTTTGAAAGCTCCGAAACATAAAGCACATCTTCGCCGGACTCGGTTACAGGAGTGAGAGAGAGACGCATGTCAGCTCTTTGCTCTGTAGGTTTCTCGAGGCGGTCAATCTTAGAAAGCATTTTTTCACGGCTTTCTGCTCTCTTTATGGATTTTTCCCTATTGAACTCTTTAAGCTTTGTAATAACTTCTTCCTGATGCTTGATCTCTTTCTGCTGATTAAGATAAGCCTTTAGTTTTGCTTCACGAATCTTTGCACGTTCAGTTGCATAGAAAGAGTAGCTGCCTTTATATACAGCAGAAACGCCTTGATCGATCTCAACGATCTTATTGGATACTCTGTCGATAAAATATCTATCATGGCTGACAACGATCACAGCACCGCTATAAGAAGATAAAAAGCCTTCAAGCCATGTTACGGAATCCGTATCAAGGTGGTTAGTCGGCTCGTCGAGGATGAGGATGTCAGGTCTCTCAAGAAGCAGACGTCCGAGAGCAATTCTCATTTTCTGTCCGCCGGAAAGAGTATTGATATTACGTGAATAATCTTCCTCTGTGAATCCAAGACCCTTAAGAACACCGGTTATCTCACTTTCGTAAGCGTAGCCGTTTTCTCTGTCGAAAATAGTCTGAAGTTTATTGTATTCCTCTAAGAGTTTATCCAGTTCTGCGCCGCTTTTATCGGTCATTTCATGCTCGATAGAACGTATTCTTTCTTTCGTGTTGATGATATCTTTTTTGGTATCGAGCATTTCCTGATAAATTGTATTATCAAAAGAAATGTCCTGATGCTGTGAGAGATATCCGAAAGAAACATCCTTAGAGAAGATGACATTTCCGCTGTCAGGCGTTTCTTCGCCGATGATCATTTTAAGAAGAGTGGTCTTGCCGGCACCGTTGATACCGATAAGAGCAATCTTTTCACCGGCTTCCATCTGGAAGTTTATATTCTTTAAAACGGTATTGTCTCCGTATGATTTTGTAATGTTCTGAATTGAAAGTATCATGATCTTTTCCTTATATATTTTCTAACAGTCGTATTCTATCAAAAGTAAATTATTGCTTCAAGTAATATGCGCAAAAATATAATATTTATGATGTAATTATCAGAAAAAACTGATATAATCATATGTAGAGATTTCTATCGTGTACTTAAATTGGGGAGTTTGTACAGGAGGTTATAATATGGGTGTTATTGAAGAAGTAAGAGACGCTATGGCTAGACGTGAATTTGTTCCGTATTTTCAGCCGCAATATGATGTATTGTCCAACAAGATGTGGTCGGTTGAAATCCTTGCTAGATGGATTGAAAGCGATGGAAATGTTATAATGCCGGGATATTTTATTCCTGAACTTGAAATGTCTAATGACATTCTTAAACTTGACTGGTACATGGTCGAGGAAGCTTGTATTTTCCTTGATAAACTTGATAAGAATAATATTCCGAAGGTACCTGTTTCAATTAACTTTTCCGGAAAACATGTTTATGAAGTAAATACATGCAGCAGACTGTGCGAGATAGTAGATTCTTTCCAAATTCCGCATAAGCTTATAATCATTGAACTTGCAGAAACAACATATCTCGATAATCCGGATGTTATAAGGGTTATGCTTGATGAACTTAAAAGCCATGATTTCAGAGTCGCTATCGATGACTTCGGAAATGGAAGTCAGTCATTGGATTACATTTCAGAACTTGAATTTGATGTTCTTAAGTTGGACAGAACCATGTTCCAGAACAGAGATATAAAAGATGAAGAGGTTCAGAAAGAACTCCAGGGTATATTTGATTATGCAAATGGAAGAAATCTTCATACAGTTGCTCAGGGTATTGAAACAACTGAACAGCTCGGATATCTGAAAGGAACAGGATGTAAGGTTGTTCAGGGTTATATCTATGATAAACCCATGCCGGAATCAGTATTTATAGAGAAATTCAAGAATAATCTTCTCGATATTGAAGTAGAAGACATTCTTCTCACTGAGGCACCTCTTGCCGCTGCAAATCTTCTTGTCGAGGCTATATTTAAAAAATATAAATCCGTTACATATATGAATCTTACCAAGAATAGCTATTATGTAACACAGTATGATGATTTCGGTTCCGGAGTAAGACCGGTAGTGAATTCACTTGCGGAGCGTCTTACAAATAGTATCGATTCGATTCATCCTGAGGACAGAGATTTATATAAGAATACATTTAGCGTAGAGAATCAGATTGAGGCATATAAGCGTGGAGAAGAAGTTATAGATCTCGTCGTAAGACAGATTGGTGGAGATGGTATTTACAGAAGGGTTCATATTACAAATATATTTGTGAAAAGCCCGGCTGTTACGGATATACTTGCGGTAAGTCTTTATGACATATTAGAGGAACTTCCGCCGGAAGAAATCCCTGTTCCGCCAAAGCCGGAAGTAAAGTCAACAGAACTTGCTAAAACAGGTAAGACAGACATAATAGCCCTGTAGTATAAATTGTAACAATAGTGTTGTTAATAACATTAAAATGATTTAAAATGCATGTCAGATTTAAAGTCGGACATGCATTTTTAATAGAAATCTTTACATCAAGTTTTTTTTGCTTTATTATGTGAGTTATTGAAAACGTAGTTTAAAGATATTAAGGAGAGTAATTAGTAAACAGTATGGGTAAGTTATTAAAAAATCTCACAAAAAGAGAACTTATGATGGTCATATGTGCTGTGGCATTCATAGTTGTCCAGGTGTGGTTGGAATTGAAAATGCCGGATTACATGAATGAGATCACAAGACTCGTAGAAACCGAAGGTTCAAAGATGAGTGCCATTCTTAAAAATGGTGGTTTAATGCTTCTTTGTGCATTATTCAGTATGTTTGCATCGGTAATTACCGGCTTCTTCGCAGCAAGAGTAGCTTCAGGATTATCGATGGGACTTAGAGAGAAAGTCTTCAAGAAAGTTATGACTTTCAATAATAAGGAGATAGGACAGTTTTCTACATCAAGTCTTATCACAAGAACAACGAATGATATTACACAGATTCAGTTCCTTATTGCTATAGGACTTCAGGCGCTTATCAAAGCACCTATTCATATGGTCTGGGCAATAACAAAGATTTCCAATAAACAGTGGCAGTGGTCGGTTGTAACACTTTGCGCTGTTATGGTAATCCTTATAATGTTCGCAGTAACAGTAATTGTAGCATTTCCAAAGTTCAAGGTTATCCAGAGTCTTACTGATGGAATCAACAGAGTTACAAGAGAAAACCTTATCGGTATAAGAGTAGTAAGAGCTTATAATGCTGAGAACTTCCAGGAGAATAAGTTCGAAGAAGTAAATGATGAACTTACAAAAACACATCTTTTTACAGGTAGAGTAATGGCATTTATCGGACCTACAATGACTATCATCATGTCAGGTATTTCACTTGCTATTTACTGGATAGGTTCATATATCATTGACGGTACTAAAGTTGTGGATGCATCAGGCGTTCCGCAAATGGATGGAGTAGTAAAGAGAATTGATATTTTCTCTGACATGGTTGTTTTTTCATCATATGCGATACAGATCGTTATGTCATTCATGATGCTTTCAATCATGTTTGTAATACTTCCACGAGTTATGGTTTCGGTTAAGCGTGTAAATGAAGTAATAGACACAGATATCAGTATCACAAGCGGTAATACAGATAAAGGTCTTCCGGGTATGGAAGGAACGATCGAGTTTAGAGATGTATCTTTCAAATATCCTGACGGTGGTGATAATGTTCTCCACAAGATTTCATTTACTGCAAATAAAGGTGAAACGGTTGCGATCATCGGTGCTACAGCCAGCGGAAAGAGTTCACTTATAAATCTTATTCCGAGATTCTATGATGCTGACGAAGGTGCTGTTTATGTGGATGGTATCAACGTAAAAGAATATGATATTCATGCTTTAAGAGACAAGATCGGATATATCGGTCAGAAGGCCATTATGTTCTCGGGAACTGTTGCATCAAATGTTGCTTACAGCATTGACAGTCCTTCAGAAGAAGGAATAAAAGAAGCGATTGATATTGCTCAGGCTGAGGAGTTTGTAAGTAAGATGTCGGAAGGCATTGAGTCACCTATTTCTCAGGGCGGAACAAATGTTTCCGGTGGTCAGAGACAGAGATTATCTATAGCAAGAGCAGTTTACAAAAAACCTGAAATATATATCTTCGACGATTCATTCTCTGCGCTTGATTATAAGACAGACAGAATCCTTAGAACCGAACTTAAGAATAAGACAGGAGATGCAACAAAGCTTATTGTTGCACAGAGAATTGGAACTATCAGAGATGCTGATAAGATAATCGTTCTTGAAGACGGTGCTATCGCCGGTATCGGTAAGCACAAGGATCTTATGAAGAATTGTCAGGTATATCAGGAAATAGCATATTCGCAGCTTTCAAAGGAGGAACTTGAAGATGGAAGAGAATAATAAAAATCTCGAGAGACGCCGTCCTCAAGGCGGTCCTCGTAGGCATCCGGGAATGCCGGGAGAGAAAGCTAAGAATAATAAAGCTGCTTTCGGTAAATTATACGGATATATACAAAAACACGTTCCGGCAATAGTAGTAGCAGTAATACTTGGTGGTATCAGTTCTGTAATAGCTGTTATATGTCCGGACAAGCTTTCGGATATAGTTAATGAGATTCAAATCGGACTTGCCGGAGCCTTAAATATAAAGAAGATCAATAACATCTGTATTTTTGTTCTTACAATATTTATACTAAGCTGGATATTCGGTTATATTCAGAACTTCATAATGACAACTGTTACACAGAAAGTAACAAAGTCACTCAGACGTGATATATCACAGAAGATCAACAGAGTACCTCTTAGATATTTCGATAAGACAAGCTTTGGTGATGTACTTTCAAGAGTTACAAATGATGTAGATATGATCGGACAGACTCTTAATCAGAGTATCGGTCAGCTTATATCTTCAGTAACACTTTTCCTTGGATCGTTATTCATGATGTTTATTACAAATGTATGGATGACCCTTGCGGCAATAGCATCAGCAATTATCGGATTTATATTTATGGGACAGATAATGAAGCGTTCCCAGAAATATTTCATAGCTCAGCAGGTTCAGCTTGGTGCTCTTGACGGACACATTGAAGAGATTTACACAGGACATAATGTTGTAAAGGCATATAATGGTGAAGCAAAAGCTGAAAAGACATTCGATGAGTTAAATAATAAACTTTATGAAAGTGCATGGAAGAGCCAGTTTTTCTCAGGTCTTATGATGCCATTTATGGGATTTATCGGAAACCTCGGTTACGTTGCAGTTTGTGTACTTGGTGCGGTTCTTGTTGAGAAGAACAGTATTGGATTCGGAACGATAGTATCATTTATGATCTATATCAGACTCTTCACTCAGCCACTTTCACAGATGGCTCAGGTTTCAACAACTCTTCAGTCAGCTCTTGCAGCCAGCGAAAGAGTATTTGAATTCCTTGATGAAGAGGAAATGGAAAAAGAAGATAATAAGACCAAAAAACTTGATCCTGCAAATATCAAGGGTGAAGTTGAATTCAGACATGTTAAGTTTGGATATGTTCCTGAAAAGACAATCATTCATGATTTCAGTGCTGTAGCAAAGAGCGGACAGAAGGTCGCTATCGTTGGACCTACAGGTGCAGGAAAGACAACTATGGTAAATCTTCTTATGAGATTCTATGAAGTTGATGATGGTGATATTCTTATTGACGGTGTTTCAACAAAGGATATTACAAGAGAGAATGTTCACAGTCTTTTCTGTATGGTACTTCAGGATACATGGTTATTTGAAGGAACACTTAGAGAAAATCTTGCTTACTCTAAGGAAGGTGTTACAGATGAAGAACTTGATGAGGTATGTAAGCGAGTAGGACTTCATCATTTCGTAAGATCACTTCCAAAGGGATATGATACTATGATCAATGAGCAGACATCTCTTTCTGCAGGTCAGAAGCAGCTTGTTACAATAGCAAGAGCAATGATTGAAAATGCACCGCTTCTTATCCTTGATGAAGCGACAAGTTCAGTAGATACAAAAACTGAAATAACTGTTCAGAAGGCTATGGACAAGCTTACAAAGGGAAGGACTTCATTTGTTATTGCACATAGATTATCTACCATAAAGAATGCAGATCTTATCCTTGTTATGAAGGATGGAGATATCTTAGAGACAGGTAATCATGAAGAACTTCTTGCAAAAGACGGATTCTATGCAGATCTTTATAACAGTCAGTTTGAGCAGGCAGTATAGATTTAAAAAGTTGCGTGGTGTCAATGTATTTTGGCACCGCGTTTTACTGTAAGGATACATTAGTGATTTAGTTTATTTAAGAGGCAGTAGACATGGAAGATAGAGAAAAAGTAATACTTGTTGGATTAAATATAGATAAAGATGAAGAGGATTTCAGGCATTCCATGGATGAACTGTCAGGACTCGCTGAGGCTGATTATTTTGATGTGGTTGCTGTGATGACTCAGAATGCGGCTGCAGCCAATAAAAGCACTTATATAGGCAGCGGTAAGGCTGAAGAGCTTAAAAATGCAGTTGAAAGCCTTGAGGTTGATACAGTTATATTTGACGAAACACTCAGTCCTATGATGATAAGGAATTTATCAAATATCCTTGGGATTCCTGTTATGGACCGTACCGGACTTATACTTGATATATTTGCAAGAAGAGCAAATACAAGAGAAGCGAAGCTTCAGGTTGAGTCAGCCAGACTCGAATATATGCTTCCACGACTTGTGGGACTCAGAACAAAGCTTGGAAGACAGGGCGGCGCCAGCGGAAGCATGAGTAACAAAGGTCTCGGTGAGAAGAAGATAGAACTGGACAGACGATATATCGAGAAAAGAAAAGTCGAACTATCTAAAGAACTTGAACGTATCAGACATGAGAGAAGCACTCAAAGAGCCAGAAGAGTAGCCAATAATGAAATGAAATGCGCACTTGTTGGATATACAAATGCAGGAAAGTCATCGCTTATGAACAGGCTTCTCAAATACTCAGACAGAGATGACAGTGTATTTGAAGAGGATATGCTTTTTGCAACTCTTGATACAACTGTAAGAAAGATATCTTATATGAATATGCGTCCTTTCCTTCTGTCAGATACAGTCGGATTTATAGACGAACTTCCGCATACCCTTGTTAAAGCATTCAGATCAACGCTTGAAGAAGTTGTATATTCAGATGTTTTACTTATTATGATTGATTATTCAGATGAAGCATATAAGAAGCATTTAAGCGTTACGGAAGAAACTCTTACTGAGATAGGTGCAGGTGATATTTCGAGAATCTATGTTTACAATAAAGCTGATAAAGTGATAGAAAGCGGCAAAGAAGTGGGTAGCAACAATAAACTGCCATATGTAAATGGAGACAGCATATATATGTCTGTCAAGACCGGCGAAGGAATACCTGAACTAATTCAGTTGATTGAAAAAAAGAGAAATGAAAATGAATCAGAGAAAACATTTCTTATACCATATAAGGATGGCCGAGCATTGGAAGAGATAATGAGAACAGGAAAAGTTCAAGAAATCAACCATAAAGAAGACGGAACATATATAAAAGTTATATGTAATAATGCTATATCCGGGAAGTATTCAAAATACATAATATCTTAATGGAATCTTAAAAAACAGCATATATAGTGTTTACATAACATATGATATTCAAAAATAATCTGTACAAAACGCACATAAAATGTTGGAAATCATATACAAAAAGACGTTGATTTTTTATATGATACATGTTAATATATGAATATCAAATAAATATTTAAAAGATATCATATCAGAATATCTACAGCTTATAAGAGGGGAAGTTGTGGATATTCTGATTTTTTTATTTTTTATATAAAAAAACCGGATGTTTATCCGGTTTTTATATTTTAAAGAGGATGTTTATTCGTTCGTTTTCTTAACAAGATGTTTAGCTATCCAGTTTTCTAAATATTCGTAGACAGTTTCTCTGTCAAGCTCGTTCAGAATCTCATGTCTGTCATCATCGAAAAGTTTACAGCTTACATCAGTTAAACCGGCTTTGACATAATTATTATATACAATCTTAGGACCTTTACCGAAATTACCTACAGGATCTCTGTATCCGGCAACGATAAGTATCGGAAGGTTAGAAGGAACTTTCTTATAAGCATTTTTTCCGGCATCATATATAACAGTTGAAACAAGTGCATTGTATCCGTTAAGTGTAAAAGGAGTTGTGCAGTAAGGATCGTCATAATATTTCTGAACGATAGTTACATCCTTGGTAAGCCAGCTGTTATCGAAATCATTTCCGGTCATATCAAATTCTTTATATGGACCTGAGAATAACATTTGTGTTATGAATTTACTTCTGTGATAAGGACCGTATTTTTTGGTAAGGGCTCCGATAAGAGCAAGACCTGCTTTGGATTTTGCAACATTTTCTTCTCCTGTACCGCAGATTATTGCACCGGAAAGACCTTCTCCATGTTTAGAAATATATTTTCTGAGAAGATATGATCCCATGCTGTGACCGAAGATAAAATACGGAAGAGAAGGATACTTTTTGGTAGCGCCTTTTCGAACTCGGTGAATATCATGTACGAGTATATCTGATGGATGATGATTGGAGATAAATCCCAGCTGGTCAGGAGTAACCGCGGTCTTACCATGTCCTAACTGGTCATGGCCGACAACTACAAATCCTCTCTTAGTTAAATATTCTGCAAATTCATTATATCGGCCCATATGTTCCTGCATACCGTGAACGATCTGAACGATTCCAATCGGAGTCGATGTCGGTTCCC
The DNA here is from genome assembly GCF_900167085.1 of Eubacterium ruminantium. Classification (GTDB taxonomy): domain Bacteria; phylum Bacillota; class Clostridia; order Lachnospirales; family Lachnospiraceae; genus Eubacterium_Q; species Eubacterium_Q ruminantium. The sequence goes on along the minus strand of NZ_FUXA01000010.1, from coordinate 8,158 downwards.
ATAAATATGCATGAATCTGATTAAGATCATCGGACGACTCAAATAAAAATTCTTTCATATAAACCCCTTTCTGCTGTTTTTTAAAGTGAATCTCATAGTTTATAAACATAAATACCTAACATAAATATATAACGATACAGGGTGTAAAACAAGGATAAAATACAGTGAAAGATAGCATTGAATATATTTGAAAACAGCAAATTATCAGCGTTGAATACACGGATAAACAAATAAAAGAAATAAAAGAAACAAGATACCTTAGGTATAAGCCACGGCTATAACTATTTCATGGTTATAGGTATTAACACTTACAGAAAAAACTAAATATAATAAGCGTATAAGTTGAACACGCAAAAAACAAAAGAGATTTTTAAATTGTGGAGGTATATATTATGTCAGAATTAAAGGAAAGAAATTTAAAGTTTGAAACATTACAGTTACACGTAGGACAGGAGAAACCGGATCCGGTTACAGATTCAAGAGCAGTTCCTATTTATCTTACTTCATCATATGTTTTCCATAACTCAAAACATGCAGCAGACAGATTTGGTCTTAGAGATGCAGGAAATATTTACGGAAGACTTACAAATCCTACACAGGATATATTTGAACAGAGAATCGCAGCACTTGAAGGTGGTGTTGCAGCACTTGCAGTAGGTTCCGGAGCAGCAGCTATCACATATGCAATTCAGGCAGTAGCTCATGCAGGTGATCATATAATCGCAGCAAAGAATATTTACGGAGGAACATATAACCTCCTTAAGCATACACTTCCTGATTACGGAATCGAAACAACATTCGTTGATCCTTTTGATTATGACGCTTTAGAAGTAGCTTTTAAGGATAATACAAAAGCAGTTGAGATCGAGACACTTGGTAATCCAAACTCTGAAGTAGTAGATATCGAGAGAATCGCACAGATTGCACATGCGCATAATGTTCCACTTATTGTGGACAATACATTTGCAACACCATTCCTTATCAGACCACTGGAATACGGTGCAGATATAGTTATTCATTCAGCAACTAAGTTTATAGGCGGACATGGAACCACAATCGGTGGTGTTATCATAGATGGAGGTAAATTTGATTGGAAGGGAGCCGGAAAACATCCTTGGCTTTATGAGCCAAATGTAAGTTATCATGGTGTAAGCTTTGTAGATGCTGTTGGACCCGCAGCATATGTTACATACATAAGAGCCATTCTTCTCCGTGATACAGGTGCAACACTTTCACCGGTTCATGCATTCATTTTCCTTCAGGGACTTGAGACATTATCCCTTCGTGTGGAAAGACATGTTGAAAATACGCTGAAAGTTGTAGAATTTTTAAGTAAGAATGATAAGGTTGAGAAGATAAATCATCCTTCAATAAGCTCTGACCCTGAACAGCAGAGACTTTACAAGAAGTATCTTCCAAATGGTGGCGGCTCAATCTTTACATTTGAGATTAAGGGCGGCGCTGAGGAAGCACAGAAATTTATCGACGAGTTAAAACTTTTCTCACTCCTTGCAAATGTTGCCGATGTTAAGTCACTGGCTATTCATCCGGCATCAACAACTCATTCTGAGGACAGTCCTGAGGAACTTCTTGATCAGGGTATCAAGCAGAATACAATCAGATTGTCTATAGGAACAGAACATATTGATGACATCATTTATGATTTAAATGAAGCTTTCAGCAAAATCTAAGTAAATGTAATTTGATGAATTGTTATTGTTTTTTCGAATTTCGATTTTTGCATTCAAAAATTAAGTATTATCGAAATTAACAAAAAGGTCTAATGGATTAGATAAACCCTAAAGGTTTTCCGTTAGATCTTTTTTGTTTGGACAATTTAGATAATAGATAATTATTTTGGATTTTCGAAAAAAATATATTGATGGAAATTCAGTTTAACATTTGCAACTGAAAGTAGACAAAAATACATATTCGGATTGGTTGTTTTTATGAGGTGATTTTACTAGAATTATTTACATAAGAACAATCTTTTTAGCACATGAAAAGATTGTTCTTATAATTAATCTCATACCGGTAGAGATTTGTTTGTTGACATGAATACTATGAAAAATGAAAGGAGACTCACTGTGAAAAAAAATTATAGGCGAAGCGATGCAACAGCGGCCTGGTATAGGATTCCGAGAAGATTCAGAATACTGTATCGATATATTTTTGATTTGATATTCAGAAGATAAAAATGTTATCTTCGAATGATGAAAAAATATATGATTATAGAATGAAAATGTTTGTGATCGAATGGTAAAAAGGTCATTGGTGGAAGATAAAAGTATATATTCGTTGGAAAAACCAAAAGTAATTGAATAAGAAGGGGAATTAATATGAAATGTTCAAATTGCGGAAAAGAAATATATTCTGATCAGATGGTTTGCGGATTTTGCGGAAGTCGTAATGTTAATAAGTATAATTTGGATTTAAAAGTCGGAAATTACGGAAGCAGTATCAGCGGAAATAATGGGGATTCTGATTTCGACCCGACTGTCGGATTTGATGATGTTGTTATAAAAACACCAAATCGTACGATGGATTTATACAACGACTCAAATAATAAGAAGAAAAAAAATACTGTTGCAGCACTGATATTTATCGGATTTATTGCCATCGTAGGGTTCGCTGTTTGGTTTGTCTTTAAGAATCGTGAGACTCAGCATGAAAAGATTGTAAAGAAATATTTTGATGCTTATTCATCATTTGATACCGATACCATGTCAGAGTTATGGATTCCAAGAATGATGGAAAAAAGAAATGATGAAGGTGATACATTACTTGAAGCGTATGGTAAGGCCTTTGAAGAGACCAAAAAAGGTGGAGTCAAGATTAAATTTGATGTTAAATTAAAGGTTGCCGGAAAAGTTGATAAGAATCAGGTTGAAAAGATAAAGGCAAAAGAAGCTGATTATTTCGGCAGTGATGATATAAAGATATCAGACCTGAAATATGTGAAGGTAAAAGGTAAAATGAAAATGATCGAGGGGGATAAGACATACTCAAGAGATTACAATAAGAAGTGCATTGTCGGAAAATACAATGGTGAATATAAAATTTACAGAATAGTAGATTGATAGTTTTGATTTATGTTTTTAGTTTTTGGTTTTCTTATTTTTTTTAATTTCTTCAAGTTTGCAAAATAATATATATCGGTATAATATAAAACCACTTGGCTTTAGTCAGGTGGTTTTTTAGATAATGAAGTCTAAAGAACGCATATGATTAATATTAATAAAGAGTATCAGTAAAAAACGAAAGGCAGAAAAGATAAATGCTATATGTTTTAAGACACGGACGAACAGATTGGAATGATGAACATAAACTTCAGGGGAGAACAGATATTCCACTTAATGATACAGGAAGGACTATGGCAGTTAATGCAGGAGAATTATATAAAAATGTGCATTTCGACATCTGCTTTTGCTCACCGCTTATAAGAGCCAGAGAGACGGCTGAGATTTTGCTTAAGGGCCGGAATGTACCTATTGTTTTTGATGACAGACTTCTTGAGATGAGCTTTGGAGAGTTTGAAGGAGTTAAGGATTCATTTGGTCTGGAGGGGTGCCCGATCAATGTAATATTTAAAAATCCTGAGAAGTATACTGAATCTATAGGTGGAGCTGAAACATTTGAGGAGTTGGAGAAAAGAACAGGAGAGTTTCTTAGAGAGAAGGCTCTTCCTCTTCATGAAGAAGGAAAATCAGTCCTTATTGTTGGGCATGGGGCAATGAATTCGAGTATCGTTTCTCAGATAAAAAAACTTCCGAGAGAAGAGTTCTGGAGTGCGGGAATAGAAAACTGTAAATTAATGAAACTTCTATAAAAAATTTTCAGTTTGTGATATAGTAATAATATGGGGTAAAAAATTAAGATGTATTGATGTTATATTATGGGGTTTTCCTTGCTGTTGGATCATATACTCTGCATGAGGGTGATGATCTCAGAGAAGCAATGCGCAGAGCAGATGAAAATATGTATATCAACAAAAAGGATTATTATGAAAAAAATCCTGATAAGAGATATAGATGATCCACAGCAAAATATTAGAATGGTGCAATATATGACAATTCTTTACGATACTTGGCAGGTGTCTTGCCGGTAAGTTTCTTAAAGGCAGCTGTAAATGCGCTTTGTGACGAAAATCCAAGTGAAAATGCGATATCCGAAATAGAATAATCAGAACGCTTAAGCATATTCTTGGCTGTATTTATTTTTACAGAAAGAATATAAGATTTTACAGGAATTCCGATTTCCTTAGAGAAAATCTTAGAGAAATAGCTTGGGTTAAGATTTTCATTTTTTGAAAGCTGCTCAAGTGTGATCTGGTCATGAAGATGATCATAAATGTAATCAATTGCATGGCGGACATATACGGAATAGTTATTCTTGATATTAAGTTTTTTCATCCTTGTTGCAAAATCTATATGTGCCTGTTCCAAAAGGTCGATGATCTTCTCAGTTGTTTTACATTCGTCGGCGGCAAAAATATAAATATCACTTATAGTATAAGCTTCGTCATGAGGCATACCTGCATTGAGACATATTCTTGCGATAACGCCAACGGATACTACAAAATGATACATGCAGTTTCTGAGCGGGTTCTTAGAGAGAGTACCTTTTCCTTTGAAGAAATCTTTACGTATTTCTTTGAAATTCTCTTTAACCTTTTCAACATCGCCATTCTTGATATCTTCATATCTGGAAAATTCTCTTTTGATATCCGTTCTGACAAAAGCTTCTTCACGTTGTATATATAATCTATAAATTAGTTCTTTTCCTGTATCCATAGTGCATTCCTCTTTTTTTCAAACAATTATTATTTTAATAAGTTTTGAAAATAAAACCATTATTGATATAACTGTAGTTTTAGCAAGAGCAATAATTAGTAAACCAATTATACAATAAAATAACTATTTAGACTATATTTTTGTAAAAAAAATAAATATCTTGATAAAGTATTAAGCTGAAAGTTAATATAATTACTCTAATTGGGCAAAAAATAGTCTTATCTGCGGGGGATTAACAACTTAATTCTATAGATTGTATCGATAACCTGCGTATGTCCGGTCTGTTTATCTTTTATCTAAGACATAATCAGCTTTTGGTACAATTTTATATGTAAATGAGATTTGGAGGTAAATCTCAAAGACAAATATTTTATGTGTTTGGAGGGTGTAGAATATGAAAGATAGTGCAAATATTTCACACAGAAAAGCAAGAGAAGTGATCAGAGTTTTTAATGCTGATGGAACTCCGGCTGCGGGAAAGAAAATAAAGGTTAAGCAGACAAGACACAGCTTCCTTTTTGGATGCGGTTCATTCGATTTTATTCCATATGTGATGAATAAGGATGAAGAGCATAAAGAACTTGTAGATACTTGGCAGGAAATATTTAATTACGGTACACTTCCTTTTTACTGGGGACAATATGAACCTGAAGAAGGAAAGCCGAATTTCGAAGCGCTTATGGCAACTGCCAAATTTATGAAAAGTCAAGGTATAACTGTTAAAGGTCATCCGCTTTGTTGGCATACAGTATGTGCAGACTGGCTTATGAAATATGATAATGAGACTATTCTCAAGAAACAGCTTGAAAGAATCGACAGAGAAGTAACTTCATATAAGGGCGTCATCGATATGTGGGATGTTATAAATGAAGTTGTGATCATGCCTATTTTTGATAAATACGACAATGCTGTTACAAGAATTTGTAAAGATAAAGGAAGAGTTAAACTCATCAAAACTGTATTTGATGAGGCTTATAAGATGAATCCGGATGCGGTGCTTCTCCTTAATGATTTCAATACATCTATCAGCTATGAGATTCTTATTGATGGATGTCTTGAAGCAGGAGTTCCTATAAGTGCTATAGGTATTCAGTCACATCAGCATCAGGGATATTGGGGAGCCAAGAAAGTTTATGAAGTTCTTGAGAGATTTTCTCATTTTGGCTTACCTATTCATTTTACTGAGAATACACTTATCTCGGGAGATATAATACCGGCATATATTGAAGATCTTAATGACTGGCAGGTTGAAGACTGGCCGACAACTCCGGAAGGAGAAGAAAGACAGGCTCGCGAGATTGAAGAGATGTATAGAATACTTTTTGAAAATCCGCTTGTTCAGGCTATTACAACCTGGGACTACAGAGACGGTGCATGGCTTGGAGCACCAAGTGGTTTCGTAAGAAAAGATAATTCTAAGAAGCCTTCATTTGAAATGCTTAAGAAACTTACTCATGAAGAGTGGTGGACAGATACAGAGATTACAACAGATGATAATGGTGTCGCTGAAGTTGATGTATTTAAGGGTGATTATAAATTAATAGTTGATGATCACGAAGAGGCAGCAACTTTCGTTGAAGCAGGCAAAAAAGAAATTAGGTTATAATTTTATTTCGTTTATGGGGAGGTTATCCCGGTCCTGTTAAGGACCGGGATTTTTTAATTTTGTAAAAAATCTTAATAGCTGTAGACAGTAGAATAGTGTTATAATTTTTAGGTTGAAATTAGAACGAAACGGAGATTAAGCAAAATGTTGAAATACTTAAATTCTTACTTACAACCAATAACAGTCGCATGTATGCTTTTTCCGGCGATTGCAGCGGTATTTACATTGCCATTTGTCATAAGACATTACAGAAAATTCGGTGGCATAGCAATAATGAGAACAGTTATTGTTTATTCATTTATTCTTTATTGTATGTGTACATTCCTTTTGACGGTACTGCCACTTCCTTCAAGAGAAGCAGTACTTGCCATGCCGAAACACGGTATCGGATGGATACCATATGAAGATATGGTTCAAGGAATGAAGAAGTGCGGCATTTCATTTTCAAATTTATTCGATGCAGGTGCATGGAAAGCATTTTTCAAATGCAGCGATTTCCTTCAAGTGCTTTGTAATATCGTAATGACGATACCACTTGGGTTGTATCTCAGATATTATTTTAAATTTACATTTAGAGAAACAGTGCTTATGGGATTTTGCGCAAGCCTTTTCTTCGAAGTTACTCAGTATACAGGACTTTACGGAATTTATCCAAAGGCATATCGATTTACGGAAATGGATGATCTGATCAACAATACTCTTGGGGCGGCTATTGGTTTTCTTATAGAGCCACTGATAGCCTTTTTCCTTCCTAAGCGAGATGAGATTGATAGAATCTCATATAAGAAGGGAGAACGAGTAACATTTTTACGAAGAGTATATGCATTTATAATAGATATATTATTCTTTAATTTTATATTTGCGTTAATGGAATTTACGATCATTCCTACAAGCGCTGTTTCACTCAGAACCACTATTCTTGCATGGACAGGAACAATGATACTGTATTATCTTATTATTCCTTGCTTTATGAAGGGCAGAACTTTTGGACAGAAAATGCTAAAGCTTAAAATTGTTTCCGAAAATGGTGAAAAGGCAAAATGGCGCCAGGTCATCGGAAGAAACTTTTTGCTTTACGGTATTGAATATATGCTTGTAAGTATAAATGGTGTATGCATTGCAAACTTTATATCTGCACTGGTTACAAGAAGCAATACATTTTATGTTATGTTCATTTTGGGAACGGTAAGTTTTGTACCGCTTATCCTTGAAATAATACTTGTACTTAGATGTGTAAAAAAATATAATCAGACTCCGCATAGCCACTACAGCCATACAAAGGAAATTGCTTACGGTCGAAAAGTGATGGAAAAATTCGATGTTGAAGAGGCTGAAAAGTCATCGCTTTGTGATTAATAAACAATTTAATCCGCTAGAAATGAGTCAATACACTATTAATTCAAATAATCCGAATTTTAGTGTTAACGTGGGGGTTGAATACAAGGCAAATAGAGTAAAGTTTTTGTCAGTTTAATAAAAAAATAAAGAGAGAGTATCAAGCCTCTTTGATATAATGATTTTGACCAAAAAACCCAAAACAAGGAGGAAGATACTCTCATGAACATTGTAGCACTATTGGAAGGATTAGTTAATAGTTTAGTTGAGGCTGAAGAAAGATTTTTGAAAGACCCTATGGATTTCAGATCCCTGGAAGTATCAGCTAAGGCATCTACTGAGGCATTTGCTGCCGGATTTCTTGGTGAAGTGCTTTCAAGTGTTAATAAACATATATCAGAAAGCGATTGGCGAAAAGGCAGAT
>NZ_FUXA01000023.1 GCF_900167085.1 Eubacterium ruminantium | reverse complement strand
CCGCCGAGAACATCGTCTTAAAGCCGAAACTTCTCAAAAAGTAACAGAAAAACTTGCTTAAGCCGCCAGAGGAACCAACTTCAAACTATCCACACAGGGATGGATTCTCCGAATACAAAAATTTCGAGAGGGAATTGATCTCTGGTTTCTTATACACTTTTTTCTGCTGAACGCATTATATCATGTCAAGGTAAATATGAAAACTCGGGAATCTCGATTACAAAACGGGATTTTCGTTTACAAAAGGGGAATCTCGCTTACAAAACAGGAATCTCATTTACAAAATGGGATTCTTGGAGTACAAACGGGACTCTCGGGTTGCTATTTACCTAAGGGCTTTGTTGTGGTAGTGTATCTTATACAAATCACATAATTTTATTATAGGATATAGGGCGATTCGGATGGTAAAGAATAATATTGAGGTTGATATCAAGGTGAAATGTGCAGAGGAACAGCTGACACAGGCTAAGCTTGCTGAAAGGATTGGTACACCGGCATCATATGTGAATAAGCTGATTAGACGGGATGAGGGAATTGTGAATAATACTTACGTTAAGATGTTGGAAGCTCTTGGATATGATATTGAGCTGAAATATGTGAAGAGGGAAGAGTGATTTTGCGGTCAAAATTTTTTACCGCAAACAAAAAGATAAAATGGTTTGGAACGATTTTATGCAGTTTCAGATCAGAAAGGACATGCATATGAACGATCAGAAGAATGAACTGATTCCAGTGGAGATAACAGTTGAAACGCTTAAGGCAAAGATATACATGGTCAGAGGTCAGCGTGTGATGCTGGCGGCGGATCTGGCAGAAATCTATGGTTACACAACGAAAGCCTTTAATCAACAGGTGAAGAATAATATTGAGAAATTCGAGGATGATTTTCGATTTCAGCTAACAGCAGAGGAAACTGCTGATTTGCGGTCAAAATTTTTTACCGCAAACATAAACCCCAAAAGCAGATATGAGCCGTATGTATTTACCGAAACCGGTATCTACATGCTTATGACTGTGTTAAATGGAGAATTGGCGACTCGACAGAGTAAGGCTTTAATAAGAACGTTTAAGCAAATGAAGGATTATCTGAGCCATGATCCATTACTGTCTGATTCTGCGAATATTGCAAGCCTATCTTTGCAGATTTCGGAAAATACCAGGGAAATCAGCGAGATTAAGGATGCAATGGTTACAAAGGATGATCTGACCAAAGTAATTCAGAGTTTTTCGCTACCGGATAAGGGTATTGAGTATGTTATTTATGCAGGGCAAACGTTTGAGGCGGATGCTGCATATGCGGATATATACAGCAAGGCCAAAAAGAAACTGTACATAGTGGATAACTACATCGGTCCCAAAACGTTGCTGATGCTGAAAAGCGTTCCTGCAAACGTGGATATCATCATTTTCAGCGACAATTTGATGAATATCCTTCGCTTGTCAGAGCTTCAGGCTTTTCAGGCAGAATATCCGAATGTGAAGCTGTCATTTCAACGAACAGGCGGAAAGTTCCATGATAGATATATTATCCTCGATTATAAGGCGCGGACGGAAAAGATTTATCATTGTGGAGCGTCCAGTAAGGATGCAGGTAACAAGATTACAACAATATCTAAGTCAGATAACAAAGAACTTTATCATCCGATGGTAGATAATCTTCTTTTACAGCCTGCTTTAAGGCTGAGATAATACTAAATCGCAAAGAATACTGGTTAATCAGGAGGATTTTACGTGAACGATAATATGTCCCAAATGAAGCCTATAGAAATGCCAAAAATAAACTTGGATCTAAGTACGACTTATAATATGGCGAGCACGGTGCAAAGACAAATGGATGAGATGAATCGAGAGAGAATGAGAATTGTTCAAGAAGCTTGTGAGAGTAGGCAGAGAGAAATAAGGGCACTTGAAGAGACTGCCGCGAACACGTATGAGACAAATAGTCAACTCAAAACGGTTATAGATAATCAAAATGAATATATTCAATTGTTGAAAAAACAACTTGAAAATGACGAACAGCAGCTTGAAATATTACGAGCCCTTTTTGCTTCAGGAGAAGATGGGGTGATAGTTGAAAAAGAGATTATGAAAATAATACAAGAGCAAATTGATGATAAACATCCTATATGGGATTACGTTAAAGACAAAGGTGGTGATATTGCAGTTGCAGGCGTGACGGCAGGGGTACCAGTGATTTATAGGGCTGTAAAGACTTTTTTGCAAACAAAAGGGATAAGGTTACTGTAAAAAAAATTATGTCATAGTCTTGACACGAGCGGGAACTGGCAAGACATATTCAATGGTTTCTAGAATAGCCTTTTTGTGCAATAAGCAGGATGAACCAGTAATGAACATAGCTGATGAAGTGGCTATGGTTACATTTACAAATGATGCTGCAATCAATATGAAAAAAGATTAAAGCAGATGTTTGTAAATTATTTTGTCCTCACAGGATATGAAAGATATCTAAAATACGTCGAGGATATAGATCGTGCAAATATCTCAACAATACATAAGTTTGCCATTAATATTTTGCGTGGTGAGTCGTTATATACCGGATTAGGTACTAATTTTAGAATATCTTCAAACGAGTACGAGAGAGGAAAAGCATATGATCTTTTCTTGAACGAATATTTGGAAAAGAAGGAAGAGGAAAATGCTAATTTATCAAACGAACTTCCTATTCCCGTATATGTCTTTGAGTGAGGATAGTATAGTTGATTGGGTGAATGGATATACAAATCCAGAAGATTATTCAATACTTTCAGCATCCTTAAACTCGACACCATTGTCAGTATTATCCTGAATTCGGGATAATTCAGAATAAGGGGCTGAATATATATAACCATATTAAGAAGTATATATGATTGAGGTACATATGATGAATGGCTGCGAAGAGTGCATTGTATATAAGCTTCGCCATAATCTAGTTGAAGTAGAAAAATGCCCAGGGTGTGGAAGGAAAACTCTGATCTGGAAGCAGAGCGAATTTGGCACACCACATATGGTGTGTACGGAATGCACTTATACGATAGGAGTAGACCTTAATACGCCGTGTGAACTTGATCCGGTATTCAACAAAAAGGTTTTGATAGTAATTGCACCGCAAGCCGAATTGCCGGTAAAAGATACTATCGTTACGATGGCTAAGGATTTTGAAATGAACTCTCTTCAGATGCGCACCAAGCTCATTGAAGGGTTTTCGATTGAAATGAGCTTTGAAAAATTGGAGACGGTCATTAAGTTTTTAAAGGATAACAGGATTACATATAAGGTAGAAGGTTATGAGGATTTAAAAAAGAAGTATCCATTTTATTCGGAGTGCGGATATCCATATTCTCATATGCAGTTTTACTTATCATATTCTCCTAACTGATATCAGAAACAAGACGGTGGAAGAGCTGAAGAAGTTGAAAGAGTTAGGTAGTTCCCAGTAGATTTGGAAGAAGCATTTCGTTTGGGCGAGAGGCTTGCAAGGAGGGAATAGCTACCCTCACTTTTTAAAACATACATTGACAGCTATGGATACTATGCTAAAAACATTTTTACTAAAACATATTTTGATAAAAGTAGTTTTAGTAAAGAAAATAATTAGTGGGAGAAAACAGGACTGGATGGAGTGCTTTATTCCATGCCGTTATCAGATATATTGGCATTTATGATAGCGATTTATTTCATAACAAAAACTCTAAAGAGTCTTAAAACAGAGAAGATTTCAAGAAAGAAGCATATGGCTGTTGAAGTATAAAAAAGATTATTTTTTAAGATTCGTTTAAGGTTATAGCTTTATAATGTACTTAATCTGATAAAAATATATTGGTTTAAGTTCAGAAAGGAGCTGATTTTATGAGAACAAAGAATAAACACTTTATGAGATTATACTCAATTCTACTTACAACTGGATTGGTTATCGGGTTATCCGGATGCGGGAATAATTCAGAAGTAGGAAATAGTACGCAGGAGTCTGTACAGGCAGTCACAGAGGCAGAGACCGAGGATGAATCAAGAGAACAGGCTGAACAAACAGAGGAAGAGACAGAAAAGAAGGATACAAGTTCCAATGATTCGGAAGAAGTATCAGATAGTACAAGCTTCATTAAAAAGGAAGATGTTCAGATTAGTCAAACTTATGAAGATTCCTCAGATGGTGGTCATGCTATAGAGGCTGATGGAGAGACAGCAGAATACTCAAACATCGCTGTTACCAAAACCGGGGAGGCTGATGGTGACGAGGCTGACTTTTATGGAGAGAATGCGGCTATCTTTGCAACAAATGGAGCAACCTTAACCCTTGATGAAATTACGGTAGATACTGATGGAACACATGCAAATGGAGTCTTTTCTTACGGTGAAGGAACTACTGTAAATATCTCTGATTCTTATATTTATACTAAGAATAATTGCTCAGGTGGTCTCATGACAACTGGTGGAGGTACTATGAATGCAACTAACCTCACGATTCTCACAGACGGAAATTCATCTGCAGCTATAAGGTCTGACAGAGGTGGCGGAACCGTAAATGTGACTAAGGGAAGTTATACAACTAATGGAACAGGATCACCAGTTATATATTCAACAGCTGATATTACAGTAAATGATGCGACGCTTACCTCAACAGCTTCTCAGGGAGTAGTTGTTGAAGGTCAGAACTCAGTAACATTAAATAATGTAGCGCTCACAGCCGATAATAACACTAAGAACAGCGATAAATCAGATTACTATCAGGCAGTAATGATATACCAGTCTATGTCCGGAGATGCAGATGAAGGAACAGCAAGCTTTGCTATGAATGGCGGTTCTCTAATCAATAAGAATGGTGATATATTCTTTGTAAATAATACTGTAGCAACGATTGATCTGGATAGTGTTGATATTACAAATGAAGATGCAAATGGGATATTCCTCAGAGCTGAAGCAGCAGGCTGGGGAAATGAGGGTACTAATGGTGGAAATGTAACTCTGAATGCTAAGAATCAAGTGATAGATGAAAATATAATTGTTGATGATGTTTCAACCCTAAATCTTTATCTCGCAGACTCATCAACATTTAACGGTTCAATTAATAGTTGTGGTGCAGCAGGAGATGTATATGTTGAGCTTAGTGGAGATGCGGTATGGAAACTTACCGGAGATTCATATATATCAAGTCTTACCTGTGATGCTGAATCTATAGACTTAAACGGATACAAATTATATGTAGATGGCAAGGAATATACAAGCGGTACATCTAGTTCAGGTGCAGCGGTAGAGGCTAATGTAAGCGAAGGCAGCGGACACAGTGGTGGAGAAAAGCCGGATGGAGAACCACCAAGAGGAGGAAAGCCGGGTAGTGAATAAAAATCAAAAAGAAATACTGTGGGAAGATTCAATAAACTTCTGAACATTTTATCCTCAGCAATTGGATCGCTTACGAATCCAAGCAAGTTATCTGCGATATTTAAAAGTGTTAAGAACAAGACTATAAGCAAAGAAACCATAATCAAATATATAGATTACCTTAAAGATTCATTTCTTATTGATAGATATATTGATGAAGGTATTACCGGTAACCAAGGTAAAAGAATTCACCGGGATGTATTTGATAAAAATGGTCACATGAGTCCGGAATTATCAAAATAATCATTGCTATATCTTTTTTATATGATATAATGACAAAAACAGACTATTGAGTCCAAAATTGTCAGAGGTGTCAGATGGAAATAAAGAGAGATAAATATTTGAATGATTTAAAAGACCGTATGCATAACGGTATGATTAAAGTTGTTACTGGAATTAGAAGAAGTGGAAAGTCCTATCTTATTTTTTCTATTTTCAAAGAATATTTGATAAGTGAAGGTTTGGATGAAGAACACATCATCGAGATGGAATTTGATAAAAAAGAGAATTCAAAGTATCGTGATCCAGATGATTTACTTGACTATATAAAAGAACATATTACAGATAAGGGAGAATATTACGTTCTTCTTGATGAAGTACAAATGCTTGAAGATTTTGAGGAAGTCCTTAATTCGCTGCTTCATATAAAGAATTTAGATATCTATGTAACGGGAAGCAATTCAAGGTTTTTGTCAAGTGATGTTCTTACAGAGTTTAGAGGGCGAGGAGACGAGATTCATGTTTATCCGTTGACTTTTCAAGAGGCAATGCAGAACTATAAGGGTGATATTTATCATGGATGGGCAGAATATGTTACTTATGGCGGTCTTCCACTTGTTTGGGGAATGCGCACAGATCAGCAAAAGATTAAGTATCTGACGGATCTTTTCGAGAAAACATATATAAGTGATATCATTGAACATAATGGTATTGAGAAGACGGAGGAATTGGAAACTCTGTTGAATGTACTTGCTTCGGCAGTAGGTTCGCTTACAAATCCAACGAAGATCGAAGCAACTTTTAAAAGTGTATTGAAATCGACAATATCCAGAAATACTGTTGTTCAGTATTTAGGATATCTAAAGGATGCTTTTATAATAAATGAAGCAAATAGATATGATGTTAAAGGTAGAAAGTACATCGGAACACCACTTAAATACTACTATGAGGACATTGGTCTTAGAAATGCCAGACTTGGATTTCGTCAAGTAGAAGAAACGCATTTGATGGAAAATGTTGTATATAATGAACTGCTATCGAGAGGATATGCGGTTGATGTTGGTGTGGTGGAAACAAGAAAGCGGAACTCGGAGGGGAAACAGGAAAAGAGAAAGCTTGAAATAGATTTTGTAGCTAATATGGGAAGCCAACGTTACTATATTCAGTCTGCATTCCAAATTCCAGATCAAGAGAAAGAAAAACAAGAAAAGGAATCTTTGAATAATGTAGATGATTCCTTCAAAAAGATTGTTTTGGTTCGAGACGTTGTGAAGATTTCAAGAGATGAAAAAGGGATAGTCACGATGAGCATTTATGATTTTCTGATGGATAAAAATAGTTTGGAAAAATGTTGAGGAACTTTAAATTCATTTCACAGTATACAAGTTTAATGATAAGATATGACCATTTCAGAGTATCAGATTGCTGTACCAAAGCAATACAGAATGCTAATTGATGCTGTTGCGATAATAATTCCCCTGATGAAGAAGAAAGTGGATATTCTAAATCCTTCCTGTCTGTCAGCTTCTGTTTCGATAAGCATTTTGATAATCGATTTTAACAGATTTCTATAGAATCTTCGATTATGTTCTCGTATTGCTCCTCCAAAACTTGAATATGTGCCCTTATTATCACATTCAGATAGAGCTGATTCCAATGTGGTAAGATGTCCAAAACGAATCTTGACACTAATAGTTAAAAGGCGTTATACTACATTTATAAACGATTATTAACATAAATGGTCAAAATGCGTTGAGGTGCACTTATGCTATATGATTATTTGATTGAAAATTATAAAGCCTATGAACCGATTTTTACATCAGATATAGATTTAGGTATTCCTGGTAATTCGTTACGTCCAAAGCTGAAGGGGCTAGTAGATGCAGGAAAGCTTTGCCGATATGATGCTGGAATCTATTATCTACCAGGGAAATCGAAGTTAAAAGGATTAGTACCAATATCAGCTAGTACTGTTGCAAGATGTAAGTACGTTAGTCAGCGAGGTAAGGTGCGTGGGTACTATGCTGGATTTACATTTGCCAATCAAATGGGGCTTTCTCTACAGGTTCCGTATGTTCAAGAAATAGTTTCGAATGAGGCCAGTGCTAAGGTTCGAGAAATTGAAATAAAGGGGCAGAAATTTTTACTTAGAAAGCCAAGAACCGTCATTACTGAAGAAAACTACAGAGTTTTACAATTTCTGGATTTTTTGGTAGACTTTGACAAATATATGGACGGATCTGTTGAGGATATTCCGGCTAGGTTGGTTCAGATTATTAAAGATGAAAATATCACAAAAAAAGTAATTGATGCATACATCAGCTTGTATCCTACAAAGGTATACAAGAATTTGTATGAGACAGGAGTAGTATATGCTATTGCATAAAGATAGAGAGCAATTTATAGCTATTGTAAACGCTGTATCAAATGAGTTGTCTATTCCTATACCAATTGTGGAGAAGGATTATTATGTGACTATGATTTTAAAACAGCTTTCATTGAATGCAATAAGTATTCACCTACAGTGACTGTTACTGCGTTTATTAATATGGAAGCTTTTAATCCTAGAGCCACTGGTTTTTGCAAGCAACGAAAAGACTCATAATATGCATTTATAAATCGCACATTATGAGTCTTTTCTGTTTGTTGAGGACGTAGTCCCCAATCCCCTTATTCTTCTGAGTCGTCCATGATAATCACAGGCTTAATGTCGATAAGATCGCCTAGAGCCTTTTTCAAGTCATCAAGGAACAATCTAGCCGCTGTCTCTGCATCAAAAGTCTCAGATGTGTGGTTGGGAGCCAGATCGACGTAATCAGCATCAATGTAGCCGTCCAAGTAAGCGGCCTTGTCCCGATTAGAACAAACCCCTCCATAAATAAAGAAATGGAGAATTTCCTTATAGGAATCGTGTTCTTCATCATCAAGATAAGAATATCCATCCTCATCAGCTTCCACTACTAATTCACCCTCCCGAAAAATCTCTACAGAATATAGATAAAACGTCAGATCCTCACTATCTTCGTCAGGAAAAAGTCTCAAAACAGGCTGCAAGTATTCATTGCAGCGTTTAACGTTTATTTTAAAAATGTCATCAGACACATCCATCGAAACGACGTCAAAACGAAACAGATAGTAATCGCCAATCTCGTCCCATTCATCATAACTATAGGTGAATCCAGTGCCTTCTTCAATGGCTTCGATGCGCTTAGGTGTTATTATGTTTTCTAATTTCATTTTTTTTACCTCTCTTATTTTTTAGTGGATATCAACAATAAAGCTCGTATTTAAGCCGTTTGTCGATCTCGTTAATAGTTCCTTTAAAGATTATCGAGTGTAAATGCCTCCTTTCCATTTATCCTTCCATCAATAATCTTCTAATCGTTTTTTTGCGGATTATTTTGATTTTCCTGCTACTTATATATACGACGGATAAGGTACCACCGTGGTGATAATTAAATTGACAGAAAAAGCTGATTATGAAGAAAAAGAATGCGCAGAATTATTACAATGATTGTTATTGCTGAAATAATGGCGTGTGAGGGGGCTATAAGAGCGGAAAAATCAGCCATGTTACCATCCGTAACCCGTGCTATTGCATTCTTCAAATCATAGATTGTATAATCGTATTATCAGAGTCGACACTGATATACGGAGGGTACTTATGGATGATACAAATAAGGACATTTTAAGACTGTTACGTGATAACGGAAGGATGAGTTTCACCGAGATCTACCTTATGACCGGAGAAAACCGCATTCATGCAACAGCTGTGGCACCTGATGTATCTGAGCTTAAGTATCTTGCGAAAATGGTAAATAAAGTATTTGCCGATAAGATTGAGACCATGACCTGTCATGGCGTGAAAGGGAGAGTTAGATTATGATAAGTGTTAAAAGGATAAAGGGTGGTACAGATAACTGTTATATAGTAGCTGAGGGAAATAAGGCGATATTGATCGATACCGCAAGTAAAAGGAATCTTGATAAGGTGATCAGTGAATGCGACAAATTTGAGATGAAGCTTATTGTGCTTACTCATGTGCATTTTGACCATGCGGAGAATGCTGCTGAACTTTCAAGGAAGTATAATATTCCTGTGGCCATTAATAAACTGGATGAAGAACTGTTTGAGAGTTTTAATAAACAGCCATTAAAATCATATGGTCTTGTTGGGTGGGGTGTACTTGGAATGTCGTTAAAGGTCCTAAAGAATACTAAAGTTGAACGTCCTGAAAAACTCATATATTTATCTGATGGTGATGATCTGTCATCGTATGGAATAAATGCAAAGATCATAGAACTTCCGGGACATACGCGAGGTTCAATCGGAGTAGATGTGGAAGGAAAGCATCTTTTCGTAGGTGATGAGCTGGATAACTGGATAAGACCTGGAGTCGGACATCTATATAACAATTTAGATGCAATCAGGAAGAGTGCTGAGAAACTAAGAAAGCTTGGCGGCAGAACGGTCTATTACGGACACGGTAAACCTACGCCTAATCGGGAATATTAAGGTGGTTTAGGAGTAAAATATGATGAATATGAGTGTGAATCGTAAAGCACCACAGAAAGTGGATGTAATCTGTCAACATTCTGTAGATGGCACTATCATTCCACTTCGAGTCAGAATGACTGACGAGGATGGCCAGCGGCAGATGTTTAACATAAAAGAATATCTTGATGTTTCCCACAAGGGGTTAAATAATACTCTTTGAGCTTGTGCGAAATGGATGGTTACGAAACGTAACCTAGACTGTTGCAATATAAATAAGAAATGCGATATAATTACATCATAAAGATAATCAGAGTCGACAATGATATGAGGTAACATTAATTAAAAATGAGTAGCTATTATTTGGAGATTTTTTTTGTTCTTGGAGGTGGCAAATATGGGAAGAGAACAACATCATGCGGCGCTTCATTTAGTTAAGCCTTATATAAAGACAACGGATATGGTATCTCCGGTTGATAAGTATAGAATGATTATTGCGGAGAGTATTTTGGGAAGAAAAACAGATCCTATGACTGATTGGGTTCTTTCGGATGTAAAAGCATTTAATAATATAAGATTCTGGGATGATAAGTGTGAGAGTAAGAACTGTCTAAAGTGTGGTAAGCGAACAACACAAAGCAATCGGATTGAGATTTTTTACCATAATGATAAAGAATTAAGATCTGTTTTCGTTAATGGAAAAATCTGTAGAAATTGTGGCAGGAAGTGTGTTGCAAAAGAAATAATTATTGATAGTATATGTTCTTAAATGAAAATGGGAATCGGCGTTTTTACCGATTCCTTTTTTTGTGCATTTTATCTTAAATTGTGCTGTTTCCGTGGTTTGGTCATGGTTTAGATCTATTAAATCATATTCTGGCCAGATTTACATAAGTTGTGGGTATTTTTATCGGACACCTAATGTGAGATTATATGGTTAGTAGCCGCCGTTAATTGCGAATTTAAATGTTGGGTCATTTGAAAATTTTTGAAAAAAATCTACACATTTACTTTCGCAATAATATCAGTTTATTCCGGCTTTTGTTATATTAAAAATATGTCGATTACTCTCTGCGGATAGGAGCAGATATGAAGAGTAATAAAGATTATAACAAAGGTCAGATGACACTGACAGATCGTGTTGCAATTGAAATTGGTTTGGCAAAGGAGGATTCATTTGCAAAGATTGGAAGAATGGTAAACAGCAGACATATAGAACGGTTATAGCAAAGTATGGTCAGAATAAGGGGCTGAATATATATAACCATATTAAGAAGTATATATGATTGAGGTACATATGATGAACGGCTGCGAAGAGTGCATTGTATATAAGCTTCGCCATAATCTAGTTGAAGTAGAAAAATGCCCGGGGTGTGGAAGGAAAACTCTGGTCTGGAAGCAGAGCGAATTTGGCACACCACATATGGTATGTACGGAATGCACTTATACGATAGGAGTAGACCTTAATACGCCGTGTGAACTTGATCTGGTATTCAACAAAAAGGTTTTGATAGTAATTGCACCGCAATCCGAATTGCCGGTAAAAGATACTATCGTTATGATGGCTAAGGATTTTGAAATGAACTCTCTTCAGATGCGCACCAAGCTCATTGAAGGGTTTTCGATTGAGATGAGCTTTGAAAAATTGGAGACGGTCATTAAGTTTTTAAAGGATAACAGGATTACATATAAGGTAGAAGGTTATGAGGATTTAAAAAAGAAGTATCCTTTTTATTCGGAGTGCGGATATCCATATTCTCATATGCAGTTTTACTTGAGGAATGATAAGTGATCAAATCAACTTCTTGAGGAGGCAGAGAGAGGAGAGTTTACATCACTTTCAGAAAAAGAGATGCTCATAGAGCTGAAGATCTTTGTGGAGAATCTCACTTGTGATTACTCTAATTACTTCAAAGGCAAAGTAAATGTTGGGATTATCCTAACCATGAATGCACCGAAAGCTTACTTCGAGCAAAGCTATCTGGGAAAGGCAGTTTCTAGTAGATTTGGAAGAAGCATTTCGTTTGGGCGAGAGGCTTGCAAGGAGGGAATAGCTACCCTCACTTTTTAAAACATACATTGACATTTATGAATACTATGCTAAAATTATTTTTAATAAAACATATTTTGATAAAAGTGGTTTTAGTAAAGATAATGATTAGCGGGAGAAATAAGTATGTTTATAGGAAGAGAACATGAAATGAGTGTGCTGGAGGAAACATATAATCAGCCAGGTTTCCAAATGACTGTTATTTATGGTCGCAGACGTATAGGTAAATCTACCCTTATCACAGAATTTATTAAGGATAAGAGAGCGTCATATTATATAGCAGCAAAATCTAGCTTAGAAGATAATGTTAAAAAGTGGAGTGCACAATTCATTTCTGATATCGTACCAGAGATGGAAGGTGTAGAGTTTTCGGATTTGGAAGGCTTCTTTAAGTTTGTAGGTAATAGTTGTAAGGATGAAAAAACTGTAATCGCTTTGGATGAAATTCCATATATTGCCGAAGTGGACGAGTCTTTTCTATCAAGATTTCAAGGTGCGATTGATTCAATTCTTAGTAAGAAAAATATATATCTTATTATTAGTGGCTCTGCAATTAGTTTTATGGAAAAAAAGATCTTGAGTGAAAAGAGCCCACTGTTTGGCAGACGTGATAATCAAATTTTTTTAAAACCATTTGATTATCTAGATTCTGCTAAATTCGTGCCTAAATACAATAATGAGGAAAAGGCTGTTGTATTTGGTGTAACTGGAGGAGTCGCAAAATACTTAACACTTTTTGATGACTCTGTTTCGTTAGATGATAATCTAATTAATAATTTTTTTAAACCATCCGGTTACCTCTATGAAGAACCATACAATTTGCTTATGCAAGAGTTTCGAACGGTTAACACATATAATACAGTGATTGAGGCGTGCTCAGGTGGAGCAAATAAAGTAAATGAAATTGCTGACAAAGTACATGAGTCGACCGCTGCGGTTTCATATACTATAAAGAATCTTACTACAGTTGGAGTTTTGGCAAAAGTTTCCGCCATAACAGATGAAAAGAACAAAAAGAAGGTTAACTATGAAATCGTTGATGGCATGTATCGGTTTTGGTATAAATTCATACCTAAGGGGCGTGCGGCCATCGAGATGAACCGCGGAGAAGTTTACTATAATACATACGTGAAGAACAATTTGCATGATTTCATGGGTGAGATTTTTGAAGATATGTGTAGATATTACGTTCTTTCACACGGGCTAGATGGAAGGCTGAAATGTATGACTACAAATGTAGGAAAATGGTGGGGTATGGGACATGATCGTATTCCAACGGATATTGATGTTGTTGGAATTGATGAAATTGGAAAGAAGGCAATTCTTGGAGAGTGCAAGTTCAAAAATGAACAGATAGATAAGCCAGTTTATGAAGACCTGATGAACAGAAAGGGACTCATTGATAGAAAATTCGAGGAAGTTCAGTATATGTATTTTTCTTTGTCAGGCTTTTCTAAGTGGGTTGTTGAGAATGCTGATGCTGAGAAGGTATCATTGATAACATTAGATGATTTGTATAGCTGAATGCGAAATCCCAATAGGTGATAGAGCAATAGAGATTCTAAATAATCTGAAGACTGATAAGGCAAAGCAGTCTGCTCTTGCTATGCTTAGACAGATTCAGATTCTTGAGGGCTAAGGTACAAGATTTTCTAGAGAATGTGCCAACACTGTCGGCACAATTTAATCTGTATCGAACAAAAATGCGGAATCCTGTAAACGGTATACTATTTTCCATAGCTGACGGCATTTAATTTTCCATAGTTTCGGCACTTAATTTTCCATAGATCACGCCTTTGGGGATATACTCATCCTCGGAGGTGATAAGAAAGGTGAAAGATTGGATGATCTACGAGAAGATTCAGGAACTGAAACGAAACAAACTAAACAAGTCCCAGGTAAGCCGTCGGCTTGGGATAGATTACAAGACGGTACTGAAGTATTGGGATATGGAGCCTGATGGCTTTGCCAAGGCAAGAGACCAGGCGAAAGAACGGATTCGAAAGGCTGACAGATATCGGGATATCGTCTTAGAATCGCTCCATAAGTATCCC
>NZ_FUXA01000025.1 GCF_900167085.1 Eubacterium ruminantium | reverse complement strand
GGAGCAAGTTCGGCAACGGGTTACTGTTGTTCTGCAGAAGCCAATCATCCTTACGCTATTGCCGTTGCATGGGGATATAAAGGCAGAGCTAAAGGGGTTAAAGGCTCAAGAATAGTTCTTGCCGATTGGGTTGGTAATGATGATAACTATTGGACTGAATCAGAATGGAAACTAAAAACGTCAAAAATGGTAAAAATTGACGGAAAGAAATATAAAGAAAATATATGGTACACAATGAGAGATGGGAAAATAGTTGAGTGGGAGGGATAAATATGGTTTACGAATTAAAAGCAGTCAGTGCAGAAATATTATATAAGGACAGAAAACGAATAAAACCGGGAATTTGCTTAGAATATAATTACAGTCAAAATCCGTTACTTGTTAAAACTTTTGCAAGTCCTGAAGAAGCGATGGAAGAATTAGGCAAAAGGAAAACGACAATTGTATATACGAGAAAATATTTCTTAGTAATAGAGTATTACGTTGAGGAAAGTGAGTATGATGAAGAGGGAGATTGGATCTCAGGTGGAGACATATGGGGTTATAGTGAATTCGATGCAGATGCGATTGCTCTTCTTAATTCGGCAAATATGTGATCGGAGGTGGTAATTATGGCTATATCAAAACTTAAGGCAATGATGGAAACACTTGAAAAAATGGAAGAAATGCAGGAAAAAGTAACGAAAGATGTAAATAAAGACTTAAATAAGAAGCGCAAGGAAGCTTTGGCGAAGATAAGAAATTATCTTGACGAAGTCGCCGATTCATTAAATGGGAAAGAAATTACCGTGGATATTGGATACAAATTGTTTTGTTGTCGTGTACCAGATATACATTTTAATCAGAAATACAAGACGCATAGGGCGAGTATTAGTTTATATGATGATAAATATTCCGAAAATCCAATAAAATGGTGGATAGGTACATACGAATCATCAAAACCATCAGATGATGATTATTATGATTATATAGACGCAACAAATAATATAAGTAGGCGTAATTCTAAATATTGGGAAAATAGTTTTATTGAATTAATTGAAAATTGGGAAGCGATTAAAACAAATATAGAATCAAATTTGGAAAAGGAATTAACAAAGCAGATGGAAAAAATTAGAAAAGATACGGCGAAAAAGATTGAGAGTTATGAAAAAGTAAATGATTTCGAAGCATAAGTGGGGTGGTAATTATGGTAACTGTAATAACAGAGCAAACAAAACAAAAGATACTTAAAGCCGTGTTACTGTTACGGAAATGCGGTAATAAATACGACACAAAAGAACAACAAATACATGACGAGGAACGGTATTATAAATTAGGATGGATAACAGATGATGAAATTGACGAATGGATCAAGTCGCTCAAAGAAGAATTGGCTAAAACACCCGAACAAAAAGAAGCGGAAAGCAAAGAATATATAGAATGGCTAATGGAAAAGGAATTTGTGGAGTTAAAAAGAGAAGAAGATGAGTATTACACACCATCTGCAACCGCCGGAGATTACAGTCCAAGTTGCCCTTGGAATGCGCCGGGTTGTTCAATTAGGGATTTCATATAGTAGAAAGGAGAAATAAATATGGATAATGAAAGAATAAAATATGTGGCAATTGACTTCAATTTCAACGAAAATGTTGATGATGAATATGAAGCACTTGCGGAACTTGAAAATCATTTACGGGCGAATGGGTACGATTATTTTCTGTCATGTGTTCCCGGTTTTGAACAAATTGAAGTTTTGCTTATAAACGAAGAACAGACGGGATATATAGACACAATTTTGGAAGATAGAAATATAATATATGAGTATGAATAAGGAGGAAATCAATATGGAAAGAAATATGGATAGATTAGCAAATATACTGAGTATGGTAAAAGCGAATTTAAAGGATGAAAGAGGTGTGCAGATCATTGACGAGATAATTGATGTTGGATATAACGCCGGTTATTACGATTGGAATGATTGGTGTGATTATTGCGAAAATGATTTACCTGAAGAAGCTGCGGAAATAGCTAGTATAATTGATGATATTTTGAAAGGAGATAATTAATATGACTATAAGAAAGTTAAAAGAGTTAATTGAAAATTTGCCAGATGATATGAGGATTTATGCTGATGATGGAAGCAACGGAATGTTTAGTGATAATAATGAATTTCTCACATTCGTCACTTCAAGAGTTAATGAGAATATGTGTATTTTACAAACAAGAGAAGATTTTGATACGGCTGATGAATTAGAAGCGTGGTGCGAATATGCAAGTGAAAACGATATGGACGAGCAAGAGTTTTGGACAGAATTTTCGGAAAGAGGATATGTACCAGCGGATTTTTCGCCATATGGGATGGTTGATGAAGAGCGTGAGGAATGGGCAGATAAAAACCTGAGAAATTACGGATTAATTTAGAGAAAGGAAGTAAAAAGTATGAAATCAATATGGATGAGAGTCGGTATGTCGGTTGAAGTAACTGACGAGCAGTATGAAAAATTAAAAGAGGAAGCATTAAACGGATCTGACAGATATGATGATTTAGAAGCTCCACAATGGTTAATTGACCGTATTGAGAAATATGGCGAGGTAGATGGGGATAGTTATATCCCAGAAACAATATGGAATTGAGGTGATTAATATGGCAAGTGTACCGAATAACTATGAAATCAATGTTGCAAAAAACGGCACTCATTGGTGTAAAATTCAACTTCCTGACACTTTTGAAGTCGAAGCTGAAAAGAAATTAAAACAGATCAGAGAAATATTTGGGGAAGAATATCATATATCAATGACTTATTGGAATTGTTACGGAAATATAAAAGATGGATGGAAATAAAGGGAGGAACAATATGGGAAAATTAATACCTATTAAATCACGAAAACCAAACTTAACATGTTGGTTCTGCGGAAACAAGAAAGATGTAATTTACACAGGACAGATACCTAACCCATGTCCATATACCGACAACCGTTACTTTGGCATAACATTGTGTAAAAAATGTAACAAGAGACATGGTATATATTTAAAGGAATATTGGGATAATAAAATAAAGAGTTCCGGACTATGAGAATAAAGGGAAAATTTGAAAGGAAGTGGTTTTGTCAATAACCCACGACTAAAAAAGATAAATATATAACATTAAAGGAGAATTTATTATGGTAGAAATAAAAGAAAATAAAATAATTGAGGTAACAGTTGGATATGAAGCATTTGACGGAACAAGATTTACAATTAAAGAGGAATGTGAAAAATATGAAAACACGGCAAATGTAGTCATAAAGAATAGGTTTAAGGAATTAGTTATAAAGGAAATGGAAGGAATAGATCTCAGTAACAGTGGTTCTGAATTTTTTATGGCAGCTATTGATGAAGACTGGTATTATGCGTTAGTTGAAATTAAAAACGAAGACGACTTAAGGATCGCACAGATGTATCAAGAAATCATAGGATTCAATAATAGACATGGATTTAATAATACTATGATAGGTAAAAGAGTTATCGTTGGTATAGGAGATGGATTATATCCAAAACCATTAAAAGGAAGTAGGTGTTCATACAATGACTGTTATGTATACGGAACTATTGAAGATCAGGTAGAAGCGTATAAAAATGCGTTAATGCGTCTTGAAAAAATAGAAGATTAGATAAGGAGGATACTATGGAAGCAAGAGAGAGGTTTATTGAGAAATGCAAATCAATGTGTATGATAGATGATCCGGATGAAATTATTGAACTTGTGAGTCTTTTCCTCGAAGAAGAAGCACGGTTAATAAAAAAGACTGAACCATATGCAGTAAATACAATTCGTGAGTATGAAAATGCAGCACGGGTAGTATATACAATGTTAGATTAGGAGGTAGCGAATATGGAAAATAATTTTAATGATTATGAAAATGAGTTTTTAGAAGATTTGAGAATTGTTGATTCTTACATTCCAGCGGGCTATGAGTTAGAAATTGATCGTTGGTGGAGCTGTGATGATGACCTTGTTTCGGGATGGTATGTAATGAAATATAGCGAAATAGATAAATGTGCTTATCCATTGAATGAATATTATTTTTATACAGAGCCAATTATCACGGAAGCGGAAGCAATCGAAAAAGAAATAGACGTTGAAAAATGTTTGGATTACTACGGATGTTATTATGTGGGATAAACAAGAAATATATTAAAGGAGATGGCGATATGAGTAAACTTTGTGGATTTGTTTGGTGTTATGGAAATAAAGATTTTGAAGTGTGGGAAACAGATGCAATTTCTGCCGAAGATCAGGCAAAGATAGAGGAAATTCTCAGTAAGTATGATACAACCGGAACAAGTGAAAGAACTGCTTGGATTAGAGAAATAAAGGATCTGTTTTGCGAAGAGTATTAAAAGGAGGAAATTCATATGACAGATGAAATAATTAAATTATTGGACGAAAAGGTAAATGAAGTGTATCTGCATTTTCAGGAAAAGTTAGATATACGGGACGGATTTATCTATCCGGAAGATGCTTTTAAACAAGATGAAATAATTAAAAGTTTGGCAAATACAATTGAGAAAGTATTGAAGTATGAAAAGGAAGAAGATGATGGATATACGCACAAAATTATTAATAGAGTGTTGGATGCGTATCAAAAGGAAGGAGATGAATAATATGAAATTGTACTGTGTAGTTTATTTGTCGCCGGGCGGAATGCATTACCGATACAGATGTAGCGCTCGAAACAAGACTCAGGCAAAAGCGATGTGTCGCAGATCAATGGGTGTTAGTAATGAAGATATAGTTGATGTATATCGTGAAGAAATGTAGGAGGAAATTAACATGAGATACCCTAAGTATATTTATAAAAATGTAAGACAGAATATTGGGCTTGAATGGGATGATAATTCAATGGATGATGAAATAGACGGAATGACTCCCGGCGAAGTCTTGGATAGGTTTTGGGAATGGGAAGGAATTATTGGATATACTCATAAAATTATCGACAGTGTCTTGGATGTATATGGAATCGAAAAGGAGGAATTAATATGATAAGTTCTGATATTGTGACATTAATAACATACAATAAAAATGATGAAGAGAGAATTATAGAAACTAGTAATGTATTACATGAAATACTTTCAGGTTTTAGTAAGGCGGGAGGAGCTACAGAATCAGAACAGGATGAAATTAAATCTGTAATAGGTATTATCGATAAGATTCTTTCCGGAGAGTCGTTTTAGTGAAAGGAGATGATTGTATGAATTATTTCATAGGTCAAGGAACTAGCGTCACAAAGGAATTCGAAACATTAAATGAAATGTTCGAATTTCACAAGAAAATGTCCGACGAGGATCGACATTTCTGCAAACTATATGATAAAGAAAAACATCGTATAGCAGATGGTTGGAATATCCAATACGACTATACTGATGAAACTAAATGGAGAGTATGGTAGATAGGTGCAATTTCGCACCTATCTTTTTTAATTAAGGAGGAATCTATATATGGATAAGACAACAATAAAGACAAATCAGAAGTTTAAAGAGTTAAAGAAACTTGTGCTGAAAAAAGCCCGAATTAAAAAAGGAACAGCCGCTGACAATATTAAACTTGGCAAAATGGGAAGTTGGGCAATGCTTTTTGGTAATTGCAATTGGTATATCCCGGAACTTGACGTAACTGTCCGGGGAACTTGCGGGGAATTTTGCAAAGGATGTTTTAATCCTGAAAATCCCAAATGCTCTGCCTGTTATGTGGCAAAATCATATGTAAAATATACTAAGCGAAATGAAGATGGTACGGTTGGCGACATCTTAAATAATAAATGTTCTGTAAAACTTGGACACGCATACAGAACCATTGCCATGACAATGTTTCGTAAAGATTTACTACTTTCGCTTGATTCGCAGCTAACAAATATGAAAAACAAACTTGGCGTTATTCGTATTAATGAGTCGGGCGAATTCACTTGCTATGAGGATCTCGCCATGTGGTGTGAATTAGCCAAAAGACATTCTGAAACAATATTTTATGTTTATACAAAGAATTATAAAGCAGTAAGAAAGGCTCTTATAAATGCCATAGTTCCAGCAAACTTATATATAAACATCAGCATCTGGCACGAATACGGAATTGAAGAATATTTGGAAATGAAAGATCATCCTCAAATTCGCGCATTCTGCCTCGTTGACAAAGATTGGACAACAGAAAAGTATTACTCAAAGGGAATTGAAATAACAAGCATGTGTGGAGCGTATGATTCTGCCGGTAAAATGAATCATGCCGTCACTTGCGACAAGTGTAAAAAGTGTTTCAGTAGTTGTAATAAGTGTGTCGGATGTTTCGAACACTAAGAAAGGAAAAATTAATAATAAACTAAACGGAAATGCGTGTGGAATTGCAGAAAAGAAAAACGCCAATTCAACATTTTACAGATATTGCCGGAAAGCAAAGGACTAACTGTTAAGTAACTAAAAACATAGTCATATATGTTCAAACATACTAAAAAGTGTAAGCTACTTTGGAAGTATTCAAAGATATATTGGTTAGACAATGTAACATAAACACATTTAAGTATATTTACACACAAATGATAACAATTTATAAAGGAGGAATTGTTATGGAATACAGAAATATGATTAGGGAAATCGCAGAAGTGAAAAATGAAACGGAAGAATTTGACGTGTTGATTAAGTGTATGTGTAATTTGACAACAAAAATGCTCGACTATAAATATACGTTGGATCATTATAATGGAAAAGAATCTAGCACGGTTCTTCGCGATCATGTTGACAGAATTGGTAAGAGTTTGGGAAATCTAAATGCCGAAATGGACATTTTCGCAGACATGATAGGAGGTTATGATAAGGTTGAAAAGGAACGAATTAAAAAAGCAGAAAAAATGTATAAAAAAGTTATTGATAATAATTTAAACGTATAATATAATTATAAAAGGAGACGAGAATATGAATAAAGCAAGAAGATATAAAATATATGAAGGTAAAGCATTATTAAAATCTGTAGAAAAGATTTTTATGGATGTAATGAATGAGGAAGAACATTGTTTCGATAACTTAACAGAAGGATTGCAACAAACTCAACGAGGTATGCAAATGGAAGAAAATGTAGATACTTTATCTGAAATAATAGATAAAATTGATGAAATTATAGATCTTATTTATGATATAGAATAAAAAGGAGGGATGATAATGTTTGGTCTTTTTTATACTATAGCTAACTTAATAGGTATTTCAATAAGTGGAACTAAGAGGGCGATTGATAATGAGTATTATAGACAAAAAGGATGGAAAGAGTATAATGAAGGAAGAGATCACGGAACACATACATATCAAGATGCCCAAGGTAGAACAAGAGATTTAACCACTAATCATATAATGTCTATATACAGAAAAAATGACGATTTATATGTTAAAGACTTAGAAACACAGCAGGTTAGAAATTTATCTGAAGAAAAAAGAATAAAAAAATCTGAAGAAATAAAAAGAAAAAATCCACATATTAAAGCAGTATTTTATAAATATTGGACTTATTCAAACTCAGAACTAAGATATAAGAGTTGGGGGATCCCCGGTACAGTATTTAGAGATGTACACACAGGAGAGTTATATTTTGAAAGATACATCACAATGCGAAAAAGTGATTTTTCAAAAAAAGGAATTATTGGAGATTTTGATAGTGCATACTTTTATTTAAAAATATCTGATGGTAAAATTGCTTCGGTGTCAGATCGCCAAATAGAAAAAGATCCAAATAGTAAAGATAAATATAAAGATTTTATAGACTTCTTTAATAATGAGCAAGATAAGGGTGGATTTGTTGCTAGAAATAGAAATGAATATGCTAAAGACAAAGAAGCGTTCTATCTGGCAAATGAAAAAATATATAATTAAGAAAGGATGTGAAAAAATGGATGGACTATATTCTGTGACATTGATGGAGTTAGAAGATTATAGTATGTGCAAGACATGGGTGTTTGACAATAAAAAATCGAGCTATATTTTTCTATGTAATTTATATGAAAAGATATGGAAAAAACATTATATTCCGAATGAAGATGGAACATATAATGTAATAGAAAAGAAAAGTGCACATCCCAATATAGAAGATTATAAAAGTATAAATTTTTCTGAAGGAGAATATTACAATATATATTTCAAAGATGGAACAGAAATTATGTTTGGTATTTGTAAAGTAAATTCAGAACGTATACAAACAGAAAAACCAAATACTCCAAAGGAATATATGTCTTATGTAGGAGAAGATATGGCTGAAGCTTTTGAAATAGCCGAGCAAATGATAAAGAATCCCGATGAAATAACATTTGGTGACATGATTTGGCTGTGTAAATGTGTGGGGATGGGAAAGGATATTATGAATGCAAAAGAAGGCAAATGGTTGGATGTTGTAGAAGATGCTTTAAGAAAATTAGGATATAGAATTTGAAGGAGGGGTTATTATGAACGGAAGAAAAGAGAGTGAAATAAGAAAAGAAAATGTAATAAACCGGATGTTGATTGGAAAGCCTGATATTTTACATGATTATTCTCATTCATTTATATCTAAAGAAATAACAACAAAAAAAGCATATTTAGGATATGTAATTACATTTTTAAATTTTTTAAAGGATGAAATTAAATTGGATGTCACAAATAAGAATATTTTTAAAGACGTACATCCTAGTCATATAAATCAATTTATGGAATATATAAGATATACAAATGGAAAGGAAAATAGTGCAAGTATTAGAGCAACAAAACTGTATGCTGTTTCAAATTTTTTCGAATTCCTTATAGATGATGGATATATTGACAATAATCCGTGCAAAAGAGTTAAACCACCTAAAGATGTGTTTGAAAAAGAAATAGTTGCAATGAATGTAAAAGAGATCAGGACATTGGAGAATAATATAAAAAATGGTGTTGGTACTCATAGATCTATTGAAAGAAATAAAAAATGGATTAATAGAGATTTGTCTATAGTTATGTTGGGATGTTCTACAGGATTAAGAGTAGGCGCTATTGTACAAATAAATTTAAAAGATTTAGATTTATCTCAACATAAAATAAGGGTAATTGAAAAAGGCGGTGTCGGAAAATATGTTTATATAGGAAACAAAGTCGAAGAACAGTTGTTAAATTGGATCAAAGACAGAAAAAATATAATCGACGAAGATAATTGTTCGGCATTGTTTATTTCAAATCAAAAGAAAAGAATAACTACAGAATGTGTAAGGCAAATAATAAAAAGAAATACGTATAATATCAATAAAAATATTACACCACATAAAATGAGAGCAACATGTGCAACTAGACTTTATGATAAGACTGGAGATATTTATCTCGTTCAGCAACAGTTAGGTCATAAAAATATTAGAAATACTCAGAAGTATGCAAAAGTCAGCGACGAAAAACGTATAGAAGCTGCGAACATCTTAGATTCACTTGTATAACAAGGAGGAAATTAATGTCACACGGAAAAGGAAGTATACCGATGCGAAAAATTGATCACATCTTAAAAGAAAACAATTATACATTTGTTCGTTACAACGGACATTATATTTGGAAAGGTAAAGAGGGGAATACGGTGGCAATCCCCAAGACATGCTGCACACCGTTAATTCGCCGGATATTCAAAGAAAACAACATAAAAATGTGAAAGGGGCAAAAATGGAAGAAATTAAAAGAGATTGCGAGAATTGCAAACATTATGTTTGCGGAGATAAATATCTTAAAAGATTAGAAAGTAGAAGAAACATGTTAACAGAAAGGAGAAGCCGTTCTCCTCTCATGACTGAAGTCACGAGTCTCCGAACGGTATAATTATAATGAAATTGCTAAGTTAGAAAAAGAGTTAGAAAATTTGCAAGGCGAAAGTGAGGGAAAGAAATGAAAATTGAAAGTAACGAAACCTTTGAATGTTATGAAACTGCTTATGAAAGTTGGCATGGCGGTAAAGATATAACATTAGATGGCATTAAACTAATACCTATAACTATTCTTGACAAGATAAAAGCAGAGGTAGAACAGATTGAACTACTTGCGGTCTATACAAGGGGAGATATTAAGAGTATGGCGCTCGAAATAATTGATAAGTACAGAGCAGAAAGTGAGGTAGGAAATGAAGCGAAAATATAACTGGCACTGCTATCAGTGCGGTAACAAGAAAAATCGAAAGCAATTTAACAATCAGGATAACTTCATTTGCTCAAAATGTAGATATGCAAACAAGGCAGAAAGTGAGGGAAAAAATGACAGAAGTGATCGAGGTTAAGGTCTGTGTTCCTAAAGATGCAACAAACGGAGATATGATAAAGGCTATGTTTCCAAATGCGTGGAAAAGTAATTATATAGATAGTGATAACAAATGCACATTATATATTGGTGATGATGAATTGGAAGTAGACATTGATTGGTGGAACGCACCATTCAAAACAGGAAGCGAGGAGAAGGAATGAACGAACCATATTTTGGAGTTAACGATGATGCTGTTATCAAAGTTACACCTATACCTGAAGTGGGAGAAAACATCTATAAAACTGAGGTTGTAATAACTAAAGATATTTTTAAAGAATGTTACAAAAAGTGGATTGAATCAGATGAAAGCGAGGAATGAATATGGCAGATATAGAGTTAGTAATTAAACTCGATAAAGATATTGCACAAGGCATTATTGATGGGAAGAATGACACACCAAGAACTATTGTACGAGGCTTTCAAGCCACTATTGCAGACGCAATCAAAAAAGGCACACTGCTTCCTAAAGGACACGGAGATTTGATTGACCGCAGAGAGTTAAAGAAAGAAGTATATACAACTACGGAATGGAATGGAGATATTCATAGAATAATCTATGAGGCAAGTATTGATGATGCAAAGCCAATCATAGAAGCAGATAAGCTTTCTAATAATGAATTAGAGAATCCGTTTAATGATAGTAGATTTGGAGGATGAATATGGCGAATATAGAGTTAGTGATTAAGATACCAGAAGATGAATACAGATGGATAGTAAAATCCGATGAGACAGTTTTTGCAAACATATCAAGCAAAGAATGTATGTTACACGCGATTAAGAATGGCACACCACTTCCAAAAGGACATGGAAATTTGATTGATGCCAATGAGTTACTTAAAGAGAAAATACGTTTTGAAGATTTTGATGGTGATACATTTAACATCATACACGAAGAAACGGTCATTAATGCAAAAACAATCATAAAAGCAGATACGGAAAGTGAGGAAGTATGACGATAGAAGAAGCAATAGCATTTTTTAAGGATATGAATGAGTGTACTTATGGAAATCTTGAAGCGGTGGAAATGGCAATCAAGGCATTAAAGCAACAGCCTTGCGAGGATTGTATCAGCAGGGCAGATGTCCTTGGTCTTGCAAAAAAAGGAGTGCTTATATCAAATAGTAATTATCAATCTGTGTGCAAGGCGATAAATGAGTTGCCATCTGTAACACCTATACGCAAGAATTCGATAAGCAGACAAGCGGTGTATGAGCAGATCAACTGTTGGATTGGCAGCGGAGAGTATAGATATACAAACGCAACTGACTATTTAATAAAGAGGATTACAGACATAGAATCATTAGAGCAACAGCTTTGTGAAGACTGTATCAGCAGAGAGAAGGCAAAGCAATTCCTATATGAAAGGCTCGACAGACTCAATGATGATGAACTTTATGATATATTTTCGAGGATTATAGATGATATGTATAATGAGTTGCCACCAGTAACACTAAAGGCAGAAAGTGAGGCGGCGAAATGACGAATAAAGAAGCAAAAATGATAATAGAAAGAATGCTTCCAAAACCATCAAGAGGAAATGGAAAAATAATTACTAATTTAATAATTACTGAAGCACTTAATCTTGCTATTAAGGCACTTGATGAGGAATGTACAACCACACCACACTTGGATATTGACGAAATAATACCGTCATATATATATATGCAAAACCAAAGGATAGCCTTGAGTCAATCAAAGAATATCTAAAAGGAATAGGATGCGAAGATTCTTTCATTGATGAAATTGACGATAGATTCTGCGTAGGATTTGGAACAGCAAAGCAGTGTGTCATAGAATTCCTGAAGAAAAAATATTGGACAAAGACAGAAAGTGAGGATCAGGAATGAATAAATACTATTTTGACAATTTATTTGGGTTTGCAGACATTGTAAAAGCTACAGAAACGTACAAAATGGCTTGTGAATATATGGCAAAAACAGAGGTATATGACAGAACCCTGACAGATGCTAGAAGTCCGTGGGACAAAACAGAAGCATTTATAGATATATCTCCTCGTATACGACATTTTTCAAGAGTATATGCCGACAACCTCCGAAAATACTATAAAGAACTATGTGGTGGTTCGTGGCAACCAATTCAAGAGGAAATTATAAAACATAGCAAATACAGTGCCCAACAATGGATAGATGAGTATAATAGATTGATTGGGAAAAGTGAGGAAGAAGAAGGAATTGTTAGAATGGGTAAGAAAAACAGTATATGACTCTACATATGATTTTGAAGAATACTGGTGTTGGACAACAGATAGATTGGAAAAAGAAATTAAAAAGGAACCATTAAAATATATCAAGATTTTAAGAAATATAATTGAGGAGGAAAAACATTATGAAGACATTTAAAGGATTTAAAAAAGATATGACATGTCGAGATTTTCAGTATGAAGTTGGAAAGGAATATGAAACAGAAAAAGCGGTGGCTTGTGAAACCGGATTTCATGCTTGTGAATATCCGTTGGATTGTTTCGGCTATTATAGTCCAAACGATAGTGTTTATTGTGAAGTGGAACAGGATGGGGAAATTTCAAGACATTCTGATGATTCAAAAATAGCAAGTACGAAAATAAAGATTGGTGCAAAACTTTCGATAGCTGAAATTGTAAAGGCAGCAATAAACTTTACGGTTTCTAGAACTAAATCGGAATCTAAATCAAATAAGGACTACGGAGCAAGTTCGGCAACGGGTTACAAAGGAGCAAGTTCGGCAACGGGTTACAA
>NZ_FUXA01000024.1 GCF_900167085.1 Eubacterium ruminantium | reverse complement strand
AGGAAGAAATTAATATATATTTTACCAAGGCAAAGAAGGCATAGACGACGGTTTATGTATTACACATTCTTATGTGGTCTTCTTTGTCTTTTGTTATTTTATGGAGAGAAGTTATGGAGAAAGCTTATAAGTATAGAATATATCCAAATAAAACACAACAAGAGTTAATACATAAAACTTTTGGTTGTGTTAGGTTTGTTTATAACTATTATTTAGACAAAAGAATAAAAGCTTATCAGGAAAATAAAACTTCATTAAACTATTATGATTGTTGTAAAGATTTAACTAGTCTTAAAAAAGAATTAGAATGGTTGAGAGAGCCAGATAAGGATTCTCTACAGAAATCTTTGAAAGATTTAGATGAGGCGTATAAAAAGTTCTTTAAGGAGCATTCCGGTTTTCCAAGATTTAAATCGAAGAAAAATCATAAAAAATCTTATAGAACTAGTTGTACAAATAATAATATTGAATTTCAAAACAATCATATTAAACTACCTAAACTTGGTTGGGTTAAAACAAGAGATACACAAATATCACAAGGCAGAATACTTAATGCTACTATCTCGCAAGATCCTAGCGGTAAATATTATTGCTCTCTTTGTTGTACAGATATAGAAATAAAACATCTACCACCAACAAACAATCAAGTAGGAATAGATTTAGGTATTAAAGATTTTGCAATTACAAGTGATGGTGTTAAATATTCTAATCCGAAATATTTACAGCAATCTTTAAATAAACTTGCCAAACTTCAACGTGAATTATCTCGAAAAACAAGAGGTGGTTCTAATTGGAATAAAACAAGAATAAAAGTTGCGAGACAATATGAAAAGATTAGAAATCAACGTCATGACTTTTTACAGAAATTATCTACTGAACTTATTAAAGAAAACGATATTATTTGTATTGAAGACCTTAATATATCCGAAATGATACAAGATAATAGAAAGGATATGCGAAGAAATATCGGAGATGTTTCATGGTGCGAATTTACTCGCCAACTTCAATACAAAGCAGATTGGTATGGAAGAATTATTATTAAAGTAGGTAGATATTTCGCAAGTAGTCAAATTTGCAGTTGTTGTGGTAATAAATTTCCTATCACTAAGGATTTAGGGGTTAGACAATGGATATGTCCTAATTGTAAATCTATATTAGATAGGGATATTAATGCTGCAATAAATATACTTAATGAAGGATTAAAACAAATAGCTTAGATAATAATATAAGAACCGCAGGAACTGCGGGGTTAGCTCGGTAATGAAGTAGACATTAGTTTACTAGTCCCGAGAACCACGCGACTTTAGTCGTGTGAGGTTCAGAAATACACTCAAGATTTTGTTGATGAACTTAAAAGCGCAGAATCTGAATTAACTGACTTTCTTAATCAATTAAAAGCCGGTGTTGTTCCGCTTGATGAAATAGATAATAGAATATCTGTATTGGCTACTAACATTGAAGATACTTTATCCAAAAAAGCATTGGGAAATGTAAAAAAAGCCGGAGAAAAAACCCTATCTAATATTGCCCTTAAAATTGATCAAATAATAGCTAAGAATTCAGCCATGGGTAAACAATATGAAGATAGATTTAAAGGTTTAAGAAAAGAATTAGAAGAAGCTGAAAATGTTGATGTTGCCAAGAGAATTATAGCCGATGTTAATCAACTTGAGTCTGAAATAATAAACGCCGGAAAAACTGGAGTTAGTTTTATAGATCAAATAAAACAAAGACTAAGAGATATGAATTCTAAATATATTGCCCAATATTTTAGTTTTCAGGATATCATTCGTTATGCTCGACAGGCAGTCACTAATGTTGTCCAACTTAATGACGCTTTTATAGAATTGTCTAAGGTGTCAAATACCAGCCTTAAAGATCTCGAGTCTGACTTTCAGTCGTATGCTAATACTGCAAAAGATATTGGTGGAACTATAACTGACACGATTAGCGCCACTGCCGATTGGTCAAGGTTAGGATACAACGTACCCGATTCAAAAGAATTGGCAGAAGTTGCTATGTTATATAAAAATGTAGGCGATGGTATTGATATAAATACTGCTAATGAATCTCTTATATCTACACTTCGTGGATTTAAAATGGAAGCCGACGATGCAATCAGTGTTGTTGATAAATTTAACGAAGTAAGTAACAATTTCGCAATTTCATCTGGTGGTATAGGTGAAAGTCTTCAGCGTTCGGCGGCGGCATTTAGTGCAGCAAATACGGATTTATCTCAAAGTATTGCATTAATAACGGCTACAAATGAAATAGTTCAGGATCCTGATGCTGTTGGAAGTATGTGGACTACTGTTAGTGCTCGTATCAGAGGTGCCAAATCGGAACTTGAAGATATGGGCGAAGACACGGAAGATATGGTAGAATCTACGTCTAAACTTCGTGACTTAGTAAAAGGTATAACTGGCGTTGATATAATGCTAGATAAAAATACTTTTAAAGATATTTATACTATAATTACACAAATTGGTGATAAATGGAGTGAAATAAGCGATATTGATCAAGCGGCATTATTAGAAGCCCTAGCTGGTAAAAGACAGGCTAATAGACTTGCTGCCGTGTTAGGTAACTTAGACCACTTAAAGGAAGCATACCAAACTGCGGAAGAATCTGCTGGATCTGCTCGTAGAGAACAAGAAAACTTTGAAAAAGGTATTACATACTCTATTAATCAGGCAAAAGCTACTCTTGAAGAATTATCGTATGATGCAATTAATTCTGATTTTCTTAAAGGATTAGTAAACACCGGAACTAAATTGTTAGAAATTATTGACAAAATAATTGATAAGTTTGGATTATTTAAATCACTTATCATTGGCGGAGCTACTGTCTTAGGCTCCCAAAAGCTGGGTTAATTAAATAGGCTCAGGTGTATCCCCGTGCTACGGCTAAAACCCGTGGATAAAACACAAAGACCACCGAAAGGTGTAGGGTGCACAAGAAAAACCACTGATATAACTGTGGGTGACTCCGCAGTTTGCGATGACCGTGAGGCTCGCATAAGGACTGGAAACCACTATAAATCTCACTTGTTGCGATTTTGCGACAAAATAATTATAGTGTCAATCAGCAGAGAGGCGAACTACTCCGTTGGAGAAAGTGCCGCTCCCAGAGGCTCCCAAGTGGGTGCGTAAAATAGTTATTGAATATATTCAATGATTTTGCGTAAAGGTAGAGTCCACAACACAACCGTGAGAAAGTTGTGAAAAAGTCAACCGTCGGCAGAACTATTACTCTTCTGTCGGGGTCTTGTGCTAGAGTAAAAAAGGAGTAAGGAAATTCCTCACTCCAAATTATTTTTTAAACTTGTTATTAACATATTACTTAAATAAGTTATAGGTTGTTACCACTTTGCGCCACAATCTTTGCATTGTTGATTTTTACCAACAACGCTACCGGCAAGACCAAGTGTTCCGACGCTAAGTATACGTTTAGTGGCGGATATTTTTTTTATGTTGGTACTGCCACAAATTGGGCACTTGGGAATATTAGACTGAGATTGTTGAGATTCGACTGGTTGGTGTCGATTAATATACCATTCTTTGTGTATTTCTTTAAATTCCGACATTTTAGTGGTAAATTCGATAATATTATCTTGTTTAAGTTTGTCCATTGCAAATACAAAATCCTGTTCGAGAGAAATAGCATTTAAGATATTCCATTCATCTTCTGTTAAGTTCATCTCGATTAGTTTAGTTTTGCATTTTGGACAAGTGGAATTGTCTAAGTATGTAAAGGTGGTGAAAAAGCCTCTATACATAGTATAATAATATAGTAGACTTAAATTACTTCCTTTTAACTTAGCTAAGGGACTTTCAGGATCAATTACTAAATATTTACTTTTTACATTATTTCCCAAACAATTTGGGCAATATTTTAATTTTTCACTCATAAAAAAACACCTCCATATATAATATATTTCACAAGAATTATTATACATTATTATGCTATTTAATACAAAGGATTCTAGTACACTATTGGGTGGAATTGTGCAACATAGACAAAATGATTTGGATGCTCGTAAACTTGCACAAGTATATAATGTTTATAGTAATAATCCTAAAAGCTTTTTTAATGAAGATTTTATTAATGATCCCGAATGGGGACATCTTGGAGATAATGTTTCAAAACAGCTTGATTCAATCCAAAAAGCAGCACAAAAAGCGGATAAAACCGGAGCTGAAGCACTTAATGACCTTAAGTTAAAAATGGAAGAAGCTTCTCAGAAATCTACGGTTTTGGGAACTAATATTAAAAACTTCTTTAAGGGTATTGTTAATGGCATAGTTTCGATGTTCGCCGCAACTGTTGTTTCGATAGCTATAGATAAGTTTATTGGATGGGTTGATAAAAAGTTAGACCCATCAAAATATATTCAGAAGGCTGCGAAGAAAGCCCGAGATGAAGTTTCGAAAATCCAAGATGAATTCAAGAGTACGGCTGACACTGTTGACAATACTAAGGAACGTTTTGCCGAACTTGCACAGGAAGTAAATCATTTAGGAACGATTAATCAAAGTCAAGGTACACTTTCCAATGATGAATATAAAGAATTTCTTGATTTAAGTAACCAACTTGCTGAAGTATTTCCAACATTAACACAGGGATATGATGAAAATGGCGATGCTATTCTAAATCTTTCCGGGGATGTAGATACGATTGTAAGAAGCCTTGAAAAACTTGTCGAGGTAGAACGCCAAGCTGCAAATGCGGAAATTGGCAAAAAGATGCCAAAAGTATGGAAAGGTTTTGTAGATGATGTTCGAAATGAAAATATACTTTTAGATGAAGCTGCGGCACATTTAGAGTCAATTCAAAATCAAAAATTTTCTATTGAATCGGGAAAATTGACAAATTATGGTGGTCAATGGACTTCATATCGTAAATGGGATTTCTTAAATGAAGCTGCCAAGGCATCGGGAGTAAAAATTGATTTGGACGATGCTATGGTTCAATATCAGACTACCGGCGAGATAGATTTAAGTTATCTTGAAGAAGAGGATCGTAAAAAGTTAGCCTCGGCATTTAAGGTAATTGAAGACAATTGGGATAGGGAAATAAGAAATCATAAATCTATAATTTCCGCAAAAAACAAGGAAATGTATGATTATATTTCAACACAAATTGTTGATGATGAAAATTACAAAAAACTTACCGATGAACAAAGAAAAATATATGATGGTCTTCTTCTTAACTATGATTACTCGGATGTAATTAAAGACCATGGTGGTAATTATACTGAGGCATTCAATAAAATACAACTTGATCTGAACAATATTATTGGTAAAATTACGGCTAGTGAAGAAACTAAACAAGCTTTTAAAGACTATTGGGATAAAATCTTTTCTATTGATACATCCGAAGGAGTGTTTGTTGAAAACATCGAAAAGATTAAAGAATATATTAGACAACTTGCAGAACTGTTAGGCGTCGAATATATTGATCTAGCTAACATACTTGGTTTTGGAGATATTGATTCTGATATTAATAGAGTCAAAGATGCGTTTATTGTTGATAATTTTTCTGGCAGTTCTAAGAGTACATATGATGTTAATAAGATACTTAAGGAACTTAGTAAAGGTGGAAATGTCGATTTAACAAACAGACCAAAAGTTAACACTGCTTATCTTAATAATGCTGGATGGAAAGACGTTGGTCAAGGCTATGCTACTGTATATTCAAGTACCTTTGGAAATGAAGAGGGGACAAAGTATATAAACTTTACTCCAATAATTGTCGATCCAAAAACTGGAGAATTTAAGGGTGTTTTAACTCCTGAAGAATTGACAGAATACGCTGAAGGTGTTGTTGCCGGGACAAGAGAAGATGATTTAAATCTACAAATTGGTGCTAGTTTTGATACTGTTGAGGCGGCAGAAAAAGCCGCTGAAGAAATTCACAGATATCATGAATTAATAAACGGCGGAGATTATTCTTCTGAAACAAATCTTGGATATATATCATTTGATCCTCGTAAACAAAAAGCCGAACAAGAGGCTAAAAAAGAATATGAAGCATTTGTTGATTCTTTGTCCAAAGAAGATTTCGACTTTTGGAAGAATGCTTTAGACAACGGCGAGATACCACAAGATGTTCTTCATAATGGTGAGGCAGCTCTTAAGGAATACCTTAAGAAACTTCAAGAAATTACAGAAAACAATCCGATTAAATTAAAAGCTTCTACTTCTGTCGATTTAATGGCTGATTTAAAGACGGCGACAGGAAGTCTTAAGGACTTATATAGTCAAACTGTTGATAAAGAAGCTAAAGATGGGCAAGCTACCGGTTTTGCGGATCCAGCTCTTTTGAATAATATTGAAAGCGGATTCAAGAAATTTGTTAAGGAAGCCAAAGATGCGGGAAAAGAAGTTGGCGATTTGTCTGTGGCGCTTGAAGATTTCGAGCAGAAAATGATAGAAAGTCCTGACGATGCAAAGAAAAATATAGATGAGCTTACTACTGCTTATATAGATCAGACGGGAATATTGGAAGATCTAACTGAGGAAAGAAAGGAATGGGCAAAAGAACAGCTTAAGGCAATGGGTATTGAAAATGCCGAAACGGTTGTCGAAACTCGTTTAAATAATACATATAAGCAGAGTCGCAAAAATCTTATTGCTCTTGCCGATGCAGTTAGTGCTCATCGTAAAGAATTAACTGGATATGCCAAAGACTCAAAAGAATTCAAAGAAGCTGCGGGAAGTATCAAAGAATCTGTAAGCAATATGCTTGGTAGTTATAATATTGAAACCGGAGAGATGATTGCTCCGGCGCAAATTGATGACGAATTTATTGCTAATAATTTAGAAGATATTTTACTCCTTATCGAAGGAGACAATGAGGCTCTTGATCGACTTTATGCAAAGCTCGCACTTATAAACGGAACTGAGGTTCTTATTAATGCAAACCTTAATACCGAAGAATACGAATACGATGTTCAGAAACTTACAGAACTTATAGATTATGCCAGTTCAAAGGATATAGAAACATGGGCTTATCTTGATGACTCATATTTCATGAATGGATTATCTGAACTTGTAAATAGTTCTCAGGCGGCGGCAAATGCGGCAAATGCGGCATTTAGTCAAATTGGCATGAGTATTAATTATAGAAACACTGGAACAAGTTCGTTTAGAATTCCTAAACCGGGATCTGGTATCCTTGGAGGTATTGCTTCAGCAGCTGCTATGGTTGCCGACACAATAACGTTTGATAACTTTGAAATTGTTGCCACAAGTAAACGAGGAAGTGTTGGCTCGGGTGCCAATTATGTTCCATCCAGTGGAGGTTCTTCTGGTAGTGGCGGAGGCGGAGGCGGTGGCGGTGGATCCGACTCAACAAAGCCAAAAGAAGAAGCCGAAGAAACATTCGATTGGATCGAAGTTGCAATCAAGCGTATCGAAGAAGAAATCAATCGTCTGGATAAGATTGTTGGAAATTCATATACTCTTTGGGGAAATCGTAACAAAGCTCTTGCTAATGAAATTTCGGAAGTTACCGAAGAAATAAAAGCTCAACAGATTGCGCAGTCAGAATATATGCGAAATGCCAACCTTGTCAAGGTTAATAATGGTAAAGGTCTTAGCGACGATGATTATGGTGAAAATGATGAAGTTGTACGTGAACATGACCAGAAATTATTAGACGAGGCTAGAGCTGCATGGGCAACCGGAGAATATCAACGTAAAGTTCGTGAAGGATTAATGACTGGTGATGATATTGAAAGAATTCAGAACCACTTCCTTTCAGATATAATTAAGAATTATCAAGAATTATATGAAAAATCTGTTCAAGCTGGTGATGCGGTTCAGGATCTCAGAATTAGACTTGGTGACCTCGCTCAAACTAGATTCGAAAATATAAAGTCAGAATATGAAGAATTAATTGCATTCATAACTGATTCTGCCGATTTAATAGATGCGAAAATTTCACGTACTGAAGAACATGGATACTTTGTAAGCAAAACATATTATAAAGATCTTCTTAAACTTGAGAGTAAAAATCTCAATTATTTAGAGGGCGAATATGTAGACCTTATAGAAAAACGTGATGAGGCGGTTGCGGAAGGAAGTATACAAAAGAACTCTTCCGCTTGGAATCAGATGTGTCAAGAAATAGATTCTGTGGCAAAAGCAATTGAGGATTCCAAAACTAAGACAGTTGAATTAAACAATGCAATTCGCCAATTAGATTGGGATATGTTCGATTGGATCGAAGATAGAATTGAAAAGATAAATGAGGAAGCTAGTTTCTTCGTAGATCTTATGTCTAACGAGAAATTGTTTGATGATACCGGTATATTCAATGAACGTGGCGAAGCTACTGCTGGCATGTATGCTATTCAATATGAAACATATATGCGAAAAGCTATGGATTACGCTAAGGAAAGAAAAAAGCTTGAGAAAGAAATCGCTGCGGATCCAGCAAACAAAACTCTTGTTGAACGTTACGAGGAATTAGTTTCGGCACAGCAAGACGCTATTAAGAGTTCGGAGCAATTAAAAGATTCGATGAAGAGTCTTGTGAGTGATGCTATTAATAAACATCTAGAAAGTCTTCAGAAGTTAATAGATCAATACAAGAAGAGTCTCCATGACGCAAGAGACCTCTATTCTTATCAGCAGAATATAGAAAAGCAGGTTAAAGATATTGGCGACATTGAAAAGCAACTTGCTGCCTACGAAGGTGATAATAGCGAAGAAGCCAATGCGACAATACAGAAACTTCGTCAGAATTTGGAGGATGCGCAGAAACAGCTTGAGGAAACACAGTGGGATAAATATATCTCTGAAACGGAAACATTCTTGGATGATATGTATAATGATTATTCTGAGACATTGAATGCCAGATTAGATGATATAGACGCTCTTATGACCGACATGATAGACCACGTAGATAATAATGCAAACTTAATTGCTACCACAATTAGTGATGAAGCAAAACAA
This sequence comes from Eubacterium ruminantium, assembly GCF_900167085.1. Lineage (GTDB taxonomy): Bacteria > Bacillota > Clostridia > Lachnospirales > Lachnospiraceae > Eubacterium_Q > Eubacterium_Q ruminantium. The sequence goes on along the minus strand of NZ_FUXA01000024.1, from coordinate 4,983 downwards.
GTTGGATATGATCTTACTGATAATTTCGAAAATATACTTAATGGAAATCAGCAGATGCTTACTATGGATTTGCAGAATTCCGCAACTACAGTTGTTACTGCTATTACTAATGTACAGGCGGTAATTGAGGATATTAAGAAGTATGTTCATGCTATGGGTGTAAAATCTAAAGCTATTGTGGATGCGGAAAGCAAGAAGCCTACTGCTGCTAAGAGTTCTTCTAGTAAAGTTGCGGCGGGCGCAAATACTTCTGCCGCTAAGAAGGCTACTGCTCCGTCGACAAAAACCACATCTTCGACAAAGACATCTTCTACTGCAAATAAGGCGACAAACACATCTACAAGTAAGCGTTCCGACAAAGACTATTATGGTGTTGCTCTTGCAATTATTAATGGTGGATATGGTTGGGGCGATGGCGATAATAGATGGAATCGTCTTAAAGCCAAAGGTTTCGATGCCGACAAAGTTCAGAATCTTGTTAATAAACTTTGGGCGGAAGGATATATTCATAGTGGAGCATGGATTGGAAGGTATCAAGGCATCAAAGACCTTTCTCCATTTGCATACAATAAATATGCCAAAGGTTCAAAGGGAATCACACATGATCAGATTGCTTGGACTCAGGAAGAAGGTGCGGAACTTATCTTCCGTAAGGATGATGGTTCATTGTTAATGCCTCTCGGAACTGGGGACAAGGTATTTACTGCACAAATGACAGATAATCTTTGGGATATTGCCAAGGGAAAATTTGCCACTACGGGAATACCTACAAAGAATATTGGTAACACAATCAATAATGCTAATTCTATTTCTATCAGTCTTCCTAATGTAAATAATTATGAAGAATTCAAGACTCAGCTTAAGAAAGATCCGAAGCTTACTGCTTTTATTCAGCAGATAACTCTGGGAGAAGCTGTTAATGGAGTAAAACTTAGCAAGAAAAAATATTGATAATATAAATGATAATGGGGAGTGTCTTCGGGCACTCTCCTATTTTAATAAGGAGTGATTGGAAATGCTAGATAAGACATGGAGAATGGAGCGACTTTCAAAAAAGGTTGAGAGACTTTCAGAAGAAAATCGCCAACTTAAGAAAACAATTTCAGACTTTGAAGCAAAAAACAAATATCTAGAAGAGAAAGAAAAAATATTAGAAAAAACTCAAAAAGAATACGAACAGATTATTGAAGAAGCACATGAATGTCAGCGTGATTATATTAAACTTCTTCAGCAGGTTAAGGAACTGAGAAAAAAGGTTAAAAAAGAAAAATAGGGAAAGGCAGGTGAAGTTATGGACTTCATGTTTGATGGAGAAAGTCTTTCGTCTAAGGGCTATATGGTTTATTACGACAATATTGAAGACGAAGAATTACCAACCTCTTCCATGACATATAAAACAATAAGAGCTGCTATGTCAGATATTTCTCACATGGTAGCACATGAATACGAAGATAATTATTCAAGGGTTTTCGCCATTATGAAATCTCCTTGTGAAAATAATGAAGATATGGTTTTGACCGAAGAAGACATTTCTAATATGACAAGGTGGCTTGTTAGAAAACAATATAAAGAATTTCGTTATGTGGACGAAAACGGCGAACCAAACAGCATATGGTATAAGGTACAAAACAAGGTGGATAAAATTGTTTATGCTGGAGATGTTATCGGCTTAAAGATAACCGTTAATTCAAACGCTCCATATGCATTTGAAACACATAGTTATGAATTTGATTCAGTGGATAACGGCGATGGTACAACTACTTATACTATAGAAGAAGGTGGCGAACAAGTCGAATTTTCTAACGAATTCCCATATTTTCAATCAGATGAGGAAGGATACTGCTATTTTGATATGACTCTAACTTTGAGTAATGTGTCGACGGAATTTCCGGATTTGCAAATTACAACATATCCATTCAATCTCACATCTGTGCAGAACGTGTCAGAAGGTGAAACTATAACAATTCACGGCGGAGACATTTTACAAATTGAATCTGATGATCCAGAACATGTAATGGCAAAAGATTTCAATTATTCATTTCCACGATTTGTGAATGAATATAATAATAAACATACAGAAATGACTATTGGAAATTGTGACGCACATATTGTACTTACATATAATCAAATTAGAAAGGTGGGATTATAATGAGAAAATTTACTTATGATTATTTTCATCACATCTCTTCTCCTACCATTATTCTTTGTACAAGATGGCATAATAACATTGGATTAATAGATAATATAACAAACATATCAAATGAATTTAATATGGCTTCTCATCAGGAAATTTCGTTTGATGTCCATAAATTTTCGGATGGTAAGCAATGTAGTTTATGGAATCAGATAGTCGACTTCAAATATATATATGTAAAAGAACAAGATGAGTATTATGAACTTGAAGTGGATATAGACGAAACTGATGAAACTATAAAACATTGTGTTGGTGTTTCTGCGGGTGAGCGTGAATTATCTCAAAAATATTTAAGAGATTTTCATTGTAATGACGAAGTGGATATTTTGTCCAAGGATAAAAACGGGCAATCTACATATACGGTTACAGTTCTTTATAATCCGGAAGATCCGAAGGGTTCTCTTTTAGACAGAGTCTTGTCGGAGAAATGTTCGGAGTGGACTGTAGATCACGTAGACTCAACAATTGCCGGAATCCAGAGAACATTTACTGTTAGCGAAAGCACTGTATATGATTTTTTCGCAAATACTGTAGCAAATGAAATTGGTTGTTTATTTCAATTCAATTCAGCTAATCGTTCTATTTCAGTATATGACTTAAATAACACTTGTGAAGATTGCGGGTTTAGAGGGGATTTTGTTGATACGTGTCCAAAATGTGGGGGCAAACATTTTATCGAAGGATATGGGGTTCGCCAAAATGTATTTATTTCACCCAAGAATTTTGCCACACAAATAAGCGTTAACGGAGATACGGACAATGTAAAAAATTGCTTCAGAGTGGTTGGTGGCGATGATTTATTGACGGCAACTGTTCGTAATATAAATCCAAATCAATCGAATTATATATATAGATTTTCTGCCGAGACGTTGGCAGATATGCCAAAAGAATTGTCGGATAAAATTAACGACTACAATGAATTGTATCAGTCAAAAATGGCGGAGTACACATCTCTTACGGATGATTGGTACTATGCGCAAGATCAGAAATTGTATTATAAAACATCTATGGCTCCTGAGACTCCAATCCCTCAAGATACCACTGCTCTTGAACAGTTACATGCATTAATGAGTCAAGTTTTTTCGGTATCTGTTCAGAAGTTAGAAACTACATCAAAGTCTTCTGCGGATTTGGCGGTGCAGAATTATGCAAAGGTATTGGTTGATCCTAGATATACTGTAACAGTTTCTGAGTCTACACTTGGAGGTATATCCCAAGGCGTTCGAGTGTGGGAAGGAAAATTTACAGTAACGAGTCTTGGCAAAGTCAATCCTGACGGAACTCAAGATTCTGCAACTAGTGAAGTAAAGAAAATGGTTGGTATCAATGAAGATTATGAGGAATTCTTGGAGCAAAAAATTCAAAAAAGTTTAGATCGTAGTGATGCGTCATTCACTACTATTTTTAACATTGAGGATGATGTTGAATTTAAAACAGCTTTGGAGGATTATTCGTTAGACAGACTTAATTCATTTAGTAATACTTATCAGTCTGTACTCGAAATCCTTATAAAACAAGGAGTCGCAGACACTACTAAAGGTTCTACGGACAACCAAGAATATCTTTATAGGCAAGAGCTATATGATGATTTGTATTTGCCACTCTTCCATCGAAAGAAATGGATAGACGAGGAAGCCGAGGTTAGAGAAATTACGGTTAATGGTTGGCAAGAAAATATTGACACAACTCAATCCGGCAGAGAAGCTATTCAGCGAGATTTAAATTTTCGAGACTATATTGGCGATGAATTATGGACTGTGTTTAATCTATATCTTCGAGAAGATACATATAGTAATTCAAATTATATATCAACGAATTTAAACAATGAACAGCTTATACAGAAAGCTACGGAATTATTCGAAGTTGCCGAAAATGAATTGTATAAGGCGAGCGAGTTACAGTATAACTTAACCGGTACTTTGAATAACTTTTTAAATACTGAAGAATTTAAGGATTTTAAAAATAATTTTCAGATTGGCGATTGGATTATTTGCGAGGCGGATGACCGACTATATAAACTTCGTCTTATCAATCTTGGGTATGATTATGATTCTCCAGAATCTTTGCAAGTAACATTCTCAAATGTTTCAAAAACAAATACTACAATGAATGATGTGCAAAGTATATTACGTCAAAGTTCATCAATGGCGACTACATATAATTATGTTGCACATCAGGCAGAACAAGGAAATGAAGCTCAGACAATCATAAATACGTTTGTTCAAGAAGGTTTGGATTCTGCCAGATACAATATTTTAAGCGGAGAAAATCAAGAGATAACTATAGATGATCATGGGCTGACTGGTCGTGAGTATATAGATGTTCTAGAAGATTATTCTCCAGAACAAGTTAAACTTACTAATAATATGTTGGCGTTTACTAAGGACAATTGGGAAACTGCATCTCTCGCACTTGGAAAACATACTTATACAAAATACGATAAGGATGCTCAGACATTTAAGAGCGATGAAGATTATGGATTGTCTTCCACTTTTGTACAGTCGGGATATATATATGGTAGCCAAATTGTCTCCGGAGATATATATTCTGAAAATTATAGCGAAATAGAAAAAACTGGAACGCACATTGATTAAATTGCGAACGCAAACTCGTGACTTTAGTCGTGAGTAAGTGAGCGTTTACAAAATAGTCAGCGTATAAGGAAACTTGTACGTAGTGGCGGAGAAATCTGTCCAACAAAGCAAACGAATATGCTGGAAATGCGTAAAGCTAATAGAACTACAACGTAGGGATGAAACAAACTCAAACGTGATAGTTGCGAAAGCAGA
>NZ_FUXA01000027.1 GCF_900167085.1 Eubacterium ruminantium | reverse complement strand
TATCATTTCTGGCAATGGTGTATCTGCCTTTTCGCCAATCGCTTTCTGATATATGTTTATTAACACTTGAAAGCACTTCACCAAGAAATCCGGCAGCAAATGCCTCAGTAGATGCCTTAGCTGATACTTCCAGGGATCTGAAATCCATAGGGTCTTTCAAAAATCTTTCTTCAGCCTCAACTAAACTATTAACTAATCCTTCCAATAGTGCTACAATGTTCATGAGAGTATCTTCCTCCTTGTTTTGGGTTTTTTGGTCAAAATCATTATATCAAAGAGGCTTGATACTCTCTCTTTATTTTTTTATTAAACTGACAAAAACTTTACTCTATTCTCTCCATTTGTATGTGTTTTAGGATCATCATAATAATACTTTCCAATCTTCTCAATGACAGGCTCAATCTTTCCTAGTCTGTTCTGTCTTATAAGGTACTGTCTGCAGATTTCTTCAAACTTATGTGGAACGTATTTTTCTTCAAAATCATCGCTAATATATTTGTTATAGAAAACATCCGAATCCATAATCTTAAGCTGAGAAGAATACTTAAAAATATATCTAAAATAGAAAAGGGAGAGATTGTCGCAAATGTAGTATCCTGCCTTTTTTTTGTTGTTTTCATCATTGATAGGTGTTGTCTTTTCGACAACTTCCATCTTAATAAGTTTATCAAGCACATCTACCAAGGTAGGACCACTTGAAACATGTGACTGGGAAAGGATATCGCTATATTTGGAAAAGCCTTTTGCAAGAGCTTCGAACACTTCATTTGCATTAACAATTTTTGAAATCTCTGCATTAAGATACATAGAGACCTCATTTTCCAGACGCGCTCCCGGTGAAGCAATAAGGTCTATTATATTCTCTTTAACAGTTTTTTTATCATCAACGAGCCTGTTGAAATAAGGAATTCCTCCGAATACAGAATAGATTCTGACTTTATCCTCGTCGGACATGTTAGGATAAAATAAAGCAGATTCAAAATAATCCATCTGTTTGAGGTCTATAACAAGATCGACTCGTCCAAATAATGGATTGGAGTGTTCCAAAAGTGATTTCATTATATCGACATATGAACCGAGTATTATGAGTTTTAACTTGGATGTGTCTCGATACTTATCAACAAGCGACTGAAGAATGCTGTCGAGGCCTTTTATATTTTCTCTAAGATACGGATATTCATCCAATACGAAGACTATATTTTCTTCTTTTGCAAGCGTAAAAACATAGTTCATAAGTTCTTCGATTGATGTATATCCCAGCTTTGGCAGGCCTAAAACTTCTGAAACTATCTGACATATGCTCTGGACATTGCTAGCCTCAGTGACCTGCTTGCATTCATAGTAAATGCTCTTTATACCGGATTCTTTAATAGCCTGCTTTATAAGCTCACTTTTTCCAACTCTTCGTCTTCCATATATCAATGACATTCGCATATCATCAAAAGCCATTTCTTTTTTTAATTGATTTAGTTGTTTTTTTCTTCCATAGAATTTCATTTTTATTCGATTCCTTTCGACTCGGTCGTCATCGAGTTAAATTTATTATATAGAATTTGGCTTGTTTTGTAAATATTTCTAAAATGATTTATAAAAAATATATTTTGAAAGATATTTATCATTGGTGCGAAACTGTGAGGTTCCGCTTTTGACGTGATGGGTGGAATTTGTTGGATTTTTAAGAGGAACTCCATTTATAAAGCGACCCAAATTTGCTATAATAAAAAGCGATTTCTATTGTTAAATACAATTACAGTTGCAAACACCGGAGGCGATTATGTGTGGCAGATATCGTATAGAAGATACAGAACGATTTAGAAGTATAATTGAAGAAATGATGAAGTCTCCGCTTGTAGATGTATGGAAGAAGATTTCGGAAATAAAAACTTTAGGTGAAATCTGTCCGACAGATATTGTGCCGGTGATTGCGATGAATCGAAGGGGCGAGAAAGCTGTATTTCCGATGAAATGGGGATTTACAGGCAGGCAGCTGCTGATAAATGCAAGAGTGGAAACTGCTTCTGAAAAGGAATCATTCAGGAATGAATGGCTGACTCACAGATGCATTATACCGGCATCGTACTATTTTGAATGGAGCCATATGATTGGGAAAGACGGAAAGAAGAAGGCTGTAGATAAGTACAGCATTCAACCAAAGGGCTCTGACATGACGTGGCTTTGTGGGTTATACAGGTTTGAGAATGATCTGCCGGTGTATGTGATTCTTACCCGTGAACCGGGACAGGAAGTTAGCGCTATTCATGACAGAATGCCGCTTATCCTGCCCGAGGATCTTGTAAGTAGGTGGATCAGACCGGATGAAAATCCTGATGAACTTTTGGAATATGCACTTACCGAGATGGTTCTGGAGAAAGTATGAGGTTTTGTGGGTTAGAAAGAGTATAAAAATTTAATGTCGAAGTAACACACATAATAGGAGCCTCAAAAAATATTTGAGAGTAGGTATGAAATAAATGAATAGGAAAATCAAAAAGAATCTTGAAGAAATAATAGAACAACACCGGAAGTGGCTTAGAAATGATCCGGAAGGTGTTAGAGCTGATTTTAGCGATGCAGATTTGCAAAGAGTGAATCTTAGCGGATTGGATTTGTCGATGGCCAATTTCTTCGCTTGTGATCTGTCAGGAGCTAATCTTACAGGTACAAATTTGAAGGGCTGCACCTTTGAAAATGCAGTAGTCAAAAATGCCAAGCTAAGGAAAGCCAACATGCGGTTTTGCAATATAGTAAATGCTGTATTTGATGGCTCGGATATGAGAAATGTCGATCTAAGAAATGTTACCGGCACCACAGCGTCTCTTCAGAAAGTTAATCTTAGCAATGCAAATGCATTTGGATGTAATCTGGAGAATGCGGATTTGGATTATTCGAATATTACGGGTGTGGATTTTACCGGAGCAACACTGATCAGAGCGGATTTCAAAGGGGTAAACATCAAAAATGCAAAATTCCTGGGAGCCGACCTATCGGGGGCAGCTAACTTTAAGGATAAAATAAGCTCAAAGAAAAAACTGGAAATAGTTGATATTTCTTTGGAGTGAAAGAGAATAAAAAATAGGAGGACTTATACCATGTCAAAAACATTAGTAGCATATTTTTCAGCAACAGGAATTACAGGGGCAGCGGCAACAAAGCTTGCGAAGTCTGTAGATGCGGATATTTACGAGATAATTCCGGAGGTGCCATATACAAGCGCTGATCTTGATTGGAAAGATAAGGAATCAAGAAGCTCAGTGGAAATGAGAGATAAGAAGAATTCAAGACCTGCTATTGGTAGCGTTCCGGTTAAGGATATTCAGCAGTATGATAACATTTTTGTGTGCTATCCTATTTGGTGGTATACATGTCCGACTATAATCAATACATTTCTTGAAAGCTATGATTTATCAGGAAAGACAATAACTCTTTTTGCTACTTCAGGAAGTACTGATCTTGGAAGCTCGGTTGAAGATTTAACGAACAGTGCTTCAGGGGCAACGGTAAGAGAAGGAGCTATGTTAAATGGGGTTAGCTCAGAAGAGGAATTTAAGAGTATCGCGGAGAAGTTTATTTAATTGAATCATATTTTATGGGGTTAGAAATGTGATGCTTAATTAAATAGTCTGAGGGAAAAGTTTTAATACTGGAACAAGTAAGTAATAATGATTATTGGGGAAGGTGATTGCTATGAAATACAACAACATCACCCCGGGAATTTTTCTTAAGAGGCCCAACCGGTTCATCGCGGAGGTGGAGATTGATGGGCAGAAAGAGACAGTGCATGTCAAGAATACCGGAAGGCGCAGGGAGCTGCTGATTCCGGGATGCGAAGTGTGGCTGACTGAACCGGGGACACCGGGCAGGAAGACGAAGTATGACCTGGTGGCTGTCCGGAAGAGCAGCGGGGTACTATTTAATATTGACAGCCAGGCACCGAATAAGGTGGTTAAGGAGTGGCTGGAAACCATGGATTATAACCGGGTGGTTCCGGAATATACTTATGGCGATTCTCGGATTGATTTCTATATGGAACGCGGTAAGGAGAAGTTTCTTATGGAGGTCAAGGGCTGTACGCTTGAGGTGGACGGCGTCGGGTATTTTCCTGATGCGCCTACAGAGCGAGGCGTGAAACATATACGAGAGTTGATAAAGGCGAAGAAAGCGGGATTTAATGCTATTTTGGCATTTGTGATCCAGATGGACGGCGTGATGGAAGTTCGTCCGAATATTGAAATACATCCTGAATTCGGGGAAGCCATGAATGATGCAAAAATGGCGGGGGTGGAGATTTTATTTCTTACTTGCCATGTGGAACCGGACAAATTGGAGATAAATTATAAGAAGAAATAGAGGACTATAAAAATGCAGCTATTTGACGGAAGACCGGAGGTCGTGGATGGAAGACTTCCGAGAGAAATCAGAACTTACGATTTTCTTGACAAGCTTGGGATTGAATATAAGAGAACGGATCATGAGCCGGCTGACAACATGGAAGCGTGCAATAAGATTGACGCCGTGCTGGGAGTGGTCATTTGCAAGAATTTATTTCTCTGCAACAGGCAGAAGACGAAGTTTTATCTGCTGATGATGCCGGGGGATAAGAAGTTCAAGACGAAGGAATTGTCGAGTCAGATCAATTCGGCGAGGCTTTCATTTGCGGAGGCGGAGGACATGCTGAAATACCTTGATATCGAGCCCGGCGCCGTCAGCATAATGGGGCTGATGAATGATAAGGATCACGAGGTGCAGCTGCTGATTGATGAGGATGTGCTGAAGGGTGATTACGTTGGATGCCATCCGTGCGTGTGCACGTCGAGTCTTAAGATAAAGACCAGCGACGTGATGGAGAAATTCCTGCCGGCTGTGGGACATGATGTGATGACTGTGCATCTGGTTGGAGAAGACTAAAAATTCGGTCGGAGAGAATATGATGAAACTACTTACCTTATCGAAGGCAGACATAGAAAAGTTATATGCAGAAAGAATGACGAAGGATTTCCCGAAGGATGAACTGAAGCCGCTCAAAATGATCTTTGCCGCTATGGACAGGGGCGAATATGAGTGCCTGGGGCTTTATGATGGGGATGACATTCTCGGATACATTTTCCTGGTTAAGCATGGAAATGATTATCTGATTGATTATTTTGCAGTTGATTCTCAGCATAGAAATGAAGGCATCGGCGGCAAATCGCTTCAGATACTCAGCGAATATCTTGTAGATGCGGACACGGTGATTCTTGAGATCGAGAATCCGGACTTTGCCGAGAATGAGGAGCAGAGAGAGATTCAAAGCAGACGTCAGGGATTCTATCTTAGAAATGGATTGGAGAAGACCGGTGTTACGGTGAAGTGCTTCGGTGTACCATTTGCCATCCTTGAGATGGTTGTGAATGAAAGGCATTCGGATGATGTGATCGGGGAGATTTACCGGATGCATTATAGGGAACTGCTACCGGACAAGATGTACCGAGATAATATATTCGTAAACTGATTTGAATGAAAAAACACTGAGGAATTATCAGGCTCGTGAATGCTGATAAGTTCCGGGATAATATACTGCTTCATAGAATGTATAGAGGATAATAGTTCATAGCTAATATCCTCTTTTTTATTTGACGGGCGTCAAATAAAATATTATTCTTAATCGAGATAGGCATGGTGCAAATATAGAGGTACTTAGAAATTCAAGGAAAAAGACAATTAGGATTGCTCCGCTTTTTGATCATGGACTATCACTCCTTTATTCGTGTATAAGTGAAGAAGAAGTAAAAGCTTTTGACATTTTGGAAGATAAGAGATGCCGGAATTATATTGGCGGATATTCCTGCTATGAAAATCTTGGGTTGATAAAGGATAAAAGTAAAGTTTTCAGAAATAAGCTTTCGTTATCTGATAGAGCCTATATATTTGAAGATTTAGGATACCTAAGCGGGAATCCTCGGTAATTCAATTACCGAGATGAAAGCGTCATGTTATCCCTGATTGAACTACAAATTTAATGCAATAATTCATTAAATATGTTATACTATGTGTATGAATAATAATCTAATTCATTACAGAACTTCGGTGTGCAATATTAATTACCATGTGGTATGGTCCGTTAAGTATCGCCGTAAGATTCTTACTGCTGATGTTGAAGCGTATTTAAAGGAACTGGTACAGCAGATTGCAGAGGAAAAAGGCTTTACAGTTCAGATGTTTGAATGTGGCGAATGTGACCATATACATTGTTTTATTACTGCACCACCGAAGCTTTCTGTAACAATCATTGTAAAGTATCTTAAAGGAATAACAGGAAGAAAGCTCTTTGAACAGTTCCCGGAAATAAAGGATAAATTATGGAAGGGACAGCTGTGGAATCACTCTTATTATTGCGAAACAATCGGTTCGGTATCGGAAGAGAATATCAAACGATATATAGAACACCAAAGCAAATCTTACTAAAAGGAGAATGATCGATGCTTCTATCACATAAGACAAAAGTATCGCTGAATAATGGTTACTCAAATATAATAGGTCATATGTGCTATGCAGCATATAAGCTTTGGAATGTTGGCAATTATGAAAGAATGAATTATAAAGAGCTTGGATTATCTGAATATCCAGACTGGTACTATCAGAAAAAATGTCATAAGGATGATTTATGGTATAAACAACTTCCGTCGCAGACTGCACAAGAGGTTTTGAAGATTCTTGATAAGTCATGGAAGTCATTTTATGTTCTTCAGAAAACGCATGGGATAGAGAATCCTAAACCACCAAGATTCAAACAGGCTCCTATAGTTATAACATATATGCAGAATGCTATAGTTCACGAGAAAGACTCTGATACTATTCGTCTGTCTCTTCCTAAGCAGCTTAAGTTATTTATGTCTGAAACATATGGTATAAGTGATAATTACATTTATCTTAAAAATATGATTTTTAAGAACACAGATGCCATAAAGCAGATTAAGATATATCCACCGGAAGGGAACAAATGCGATATCATAATTATCTATGAAGTGGAAGATGTAATGCCTCTTTCGGATAATGGCAGATATCTGTCTATTGATCTAGGACTTCATAATTTAATGACCTGTTATGATTCAACAAGTGGTGATACATTTATTGTAGGAAGAAAATATCTTTCTATATGCAACTATTTTAATAAGGAGATTGCGCGTGTACAGTCTCAGTGGTCATCTTTGCAGAATGGAAAAGGTGTTAAATTTCCAAAATCATCAAAGCATATCCAAAGAATTCATAAAAAGAAAAATAATACTATAAATGATTATCTGCACAAAGTTACCAGATATATAGTTTCATACTGTGTTAAAAATCAGATAAATACGGTAGTTATTGGAGATATCACAAATATACGTAAAGACAATGATTTGGGAAATGTAACAAATCAAAAATTGCATTCACTTCCATATGCAAAGATATATATAATGCTTAAGTATAAGCTGGAAATGAATGGGATAACGCTGATCAAACAAAATGAAGCATATACCAGTCAGACCAGTCCACTATGTGAAAGCGTAACAAAAGAATCGGCAAAGAAGAATAATCGAATAAAAAGAGGTCTATATAAAGATGGAGACAAGGTATGGAATGCAGATTGCGTCGGAGCATACAATATACTAAGAGTATATTTGTCAAATAATAGTAAAAATATAAATCTTAATCCAAATGAGATTAACAATCCATATGTGGTAAAAGTAGCTGTGTAAAAAGCAGTATTGGTGTCATGGACGCACCCTGAATCTACGGAGCGAAAGCTCCGCAAATCAGATGCTTTGGCAATTCAATTGCCGAGTAGTTCAC
>NZ_FUXA01000029.1 GCF_900167085.1 Eubacterium ruminantium | reverse complement strand
CGAGAACACTCACCACTTTAGTAGTGAGATGAATCGCCATAATAATATGTGATAAGCGAGGTGAAAAATGTGGAAAAGGCTTACAAATATAGAATATATCCGAATAAAAAACAGAAAGAAATAATAACTAAAACATTTGGATGTTGTCGTTTTGTATACAATAAGTATCTTGCTAAAAGAATCGAGATGTATGAGCAAAGTAAAATAACTTTCTCATATGTTCAATGTGCAAACGATATGAAACAACTTAAAACAGAACTAGAGTGGCTTAAAGAAGTTGATTCCACAGCACTTCATGATAGAGATGTTAATGCTGCCATTAATATTCTCAACGAAGGACTTAGGATATTAAAAGTAGCATAATGAACATAAACAATAACGATAGGAACTATCGGGATAGCTTGGTAAATATCCTTTCGGTAGAAGGGAGTTTCCAAGAATCTCGTGACTTTAGTCATGAGAGGTTCAATTACATAAATAAAGGAGGTTAAATAGATGGGACAGGCAGAATATATAGTTCGATTTAAAGGTGATTATTCCGCTTTGCAAAAAGATATAAATAAAATCGCCGGTGAAACAAAAAAATTATCTGACGATGAAGTAATTATCAAATTGGCTTATGATGGAAATATAAAAGAATTTAACAAAGTGTTTAATCAAATATCCGAGATGCATCCTGAATTAGGAATACAATTTCAGTATAATGTAAATCAAAAAATATTAGAACAAGAAACTGATAAACTCAAAAAATTAACTGATATTAAAATAGATGTCGATGAAAATAAAGCACAAAAAAAACTTGAGAATCTTGCTGATTATGTTGAAACAGCTCTAATGGATGGATTGTCAAAAGATGAAATTAACAAACGCGTTCGAGATGTTTTTGGATATTATAATACTGCAATTAAAGCAGGAGCAAAAAATATTGATTTCGGAAGTATAAGAAATAGATTATTAGATTCATTTAGTATTGAATCTGATGAAATTGCAGATATTTATGCTGAAATTGCAGATCGAAATATTAATAAACCCATTGAATTATTTAAAATAAACACTTCGATAAATGATGAAATAACCAAAACAACAGATAGAATAAACGATTTACAAGAATCATTAAAATATTTAGAAGGAAAAGGTGCTTCTAAGACTGGTTTGCCAACAGAATTAGAAAAAGTCCAAGATGAAATAAAAATATTACGCGCAGACGTTGATGAAATGAAGCAAGACTTGAACAGTTTAACTGGCGAAGCTTTTGATAAAATGACCGAAAGCATAAAGGAAACTAATGTTCAGTTATCTGAAGCTATAGACAAAATTAAGATTTTATCTGTGGCTGGTGTTTCGGATAATAAAGTTTCTTCATTAAAAACTTTAATGTCTTTGTTCTCAGATTTTGCTAAAAGCAACAATAGTAATAATTTAAGTTCATTTTGGGATAATCTTCAAGTTAAAATTAATTCTGGGGATGATGAATTAAAAACATTATTAAGCGATTTAAAATTAATCAATGCAGAAACTGGGAAATTAAATATTATAGAACATGGAAATGTTAAATCTGGTGGGTTATTATCTGATGAGTATACTTTGTTAGCAACAAAGAGGGCTACTCAAGATACTGATTTTACTGTTTCATCAAGATTAGAAGATACTATTGTTTTAAAGCAGAAACTAGATGAGGCTGCTGATGCTGGAGTAAATGTATCTAGGATTTTAAATATTATTTATGATGAAGCTTCTGATACATTTTTCGAATTACAAGAAACTGCTAAAGGAGATATCCTTGGCGGTATGGGTGAAGCCGAAATAAACACAAGGGTTTTTGAAGCAACAGATGAACAAATTCAAAAATTAATTTCTGATATTTTATATTTAAATAATATTGGTGTTGGAATTGATTTTCATGGATTAAATGTTTTGTATGATAAAATTAAAGGATTTTCAATTATCGACACAGATATTGTTCCGGAATATAATTTTAAGGATAATTGGGAAGATTTTACTAATGATATTATAGGTGGACTTAATTTTAGTTTTGAAGATTCTTCTGGTAAGATGTCGGAAGAAGCACAGGGTTTTGTAAAAAGAGTTCAAGGTGTATTGGCAAATATAGATACTTCTGAAATAAAGAGTTCTGCAAAAGAGGTTATAGAGAACGCTGCTAATGCATTACAAGAAGCGCAAAATAAAAGTTCGTCTGCCGAACTCACAAAACCACTCGGTAAAGATTTTGGACTTGGTTATGCTGAAGGCATTCGTGAGGCGATGCCGGAGATTGTTGAAGCTTGTAAGGAAATAGTATTAGCTGCATATGATGCAGTTAAAGAAGCAAGTGACGCTAAAAATGGAGAAGGGAATAACTTTTTAGATAATTTTATAAATAATCTTAAAGAAAGCCTAGACAATGCAGCTCCTACTATTCAGGAAAAAATTAAAGAAGTTTTTTCTAAAATTAATATTGACAATATAAGTGAGAAATCATCTCTTTCGTCTATTTCTTCTGAAGATTTTCAATCACAATTTCAAAATGCCATAGATAAAACTGGTGAATATATAATAAAAGTTTACGGTGAACTTATAGACGATTTTAAATCTCGTCTTCAAAACTCTATAGATGAAACTGGTATATATCATGTTGATATTGAAGGATGGTTATATGATACTTTTCACGATGGATTACAAAGAGACATTGATGGACAAGAAAAGTATATTATTGAAGTCAAAGGTAGATTATTTGATAGTTTCAAAGAAGTTCTTCAGGAAGCTATAGAAAATCTCGGTGCATTTCCAATTCAAGTTAAGCCATATATGCGTAAAGGTGAAGAGATTGAGGAAGTTGATTTACCAAAAGCAGATGGAAATAATTTTTCATCGGAAATTGAAGATGAAATTGAGAAACAGAATAGGCTTCAAAATGAATTAGATGAAACTTTTAATAAGTTTAAAGAATTAAAATTATATCATGGATCAAATAAAGATTTTGATAAATTTGATTCTAGTATGATGAGTGATGAATCTTTATTTGGTAAAGGGGCATATTTTACATTTAATGAGGAAGACGCTCAGACGTATGGTTATCAAGTAAGTCAATGGTTTGCTAATATAAACAAAGTATATGAAGAAGAATCAAAATTATCTGAAGAAGAATTAAAACAAATCTTTGATGAATATAATAAACAAATTAAATATATTTGGGGAGATAATTTTTCGTTAGACGATTTTATCAATGAAATAAAAAACGATAAAAATAGTCTAAAGACTATAGCAGAAGATATTATTGATTCTTCTGAAGAAGAAGTATTAAAAAAATTTAATTACCAAGCACGAATTTTTGATTTAATTGAAAGTCAAAATGGTGGAAAAGGTATTGTTGTTTTTGACGTAGATAATTTAGAACGAGCAGATAAATTATTAAATGAAACTCCAGTTTCAAATGAATCTACCGAAGCTGAAACAAAAGCTCTTCTTTCTAAAAAGGAAGTTGTTGAACAACTTCGTACAGAACTTAATTTAACCAAAAAAGTCGCTGAAGATTTATTTGATCAACAAGGTTATGCAAAAACAAATAATAAATATCAAATCGAGCAAACCGCAGTTGACGAATTAATAGCCTCGCTTAAAGAGAAAAAACAAGTAGAAGAATCCCAAGACTCTTTTACAACTTCTCCGACTGCAAATGCTATGCAATCTGAGGTTGAGGCTGTTAATCAAGCTATTGATGCGGAAAAGAAAAAGTTTGATGAGTTAAAAAATAAGATATCTAAAACTATTCCTGCTGCTATTAACAAGAAAAATCAAGCTTTTGAAAAAGAGCGCGACTTAGTTGCAAAGGTTGTAGATGATGAAGTTGATTACTTTGATGTTTTAAAAGATTCTATTAATAGTGTAACTAATACTATAGAAAAGCAGTATGACACTACTAAGAATGCAAAACCTAAAGCTGATAAGTCTAATAATAAATCTTCTAGTAATAAATCAAATGAACCTGATAAGGATGCTTTATTACAACAGCATTATGTAGATTTAAGAAAAGACACTTATCAATCTTTTGGTCAGAAATCTGATATTCAAAAAGAAATGTCGAAGTATTATTCTCAATTAGAGAAAGAATCTTCAGATATTTACTCTTCTGCTAACAAAAAAGCCAATGGTTTATTGGATAAAATTAAGAAACTTAATTTTGATTAAATTGCGAACGCAAACTCGTGACTTTAGTCGTGAGTAAGTGAGCGTTTACAAAATAGTCAGCATATAGGGAAACCTGTATGTAGAGCGGTTAAAATCCGTCAACAAAGCAAACGAATATGCTGGAAATGCGTAAAGCTAATAGAACTACAACGTAGGGATGAAACAAACTCAAACGTGATAGTTGCGAAAGCAGAAAAAATCTATTAGATGGTATAAGGTTAAATCCTAAGTACTACTCTCCTAATCGCAAATCAGCAGGGAATGACCGAATAGGTCTGCCCCCAACGACTATCCCTCGTGAGGGGAGTAGGGTCAAGCGACCCGAAGTGTTTGCGCCTAAGGCTTAGACTTACGTTTGAGCTATGGACAAGATATAGTCTGTGCTTATGTGAAAGCATAAGATACCTACTGCTTATAAATAAGCGGGTAAGGATGCATAGGATTAGCGAACCTATGTGAACGACAACTTCACACAATTAAAGAATCCTACGATTCTTATATTATTATTGACATCTTCGTAAAATATGATATACTAAAGGAAGAAATTAATATATATTTTACCAAGGCAAAGAAGGCATAGACGACGGTTTATGTATTACACATTCTTATGTGGTCTTCTTTGTCTTTTGTTGTTTTATGGAGAGAAGTTATGGAGAAAGCTTATAAGTATAGAATATATCCAAATAAAACACAACAAGAGTTAATACAGAAAACTTTTGGTTGTGTTAGGTTTGTTTATAACTATTATTTAGACAAAAGAATAAAAGCTTATCAGGAAAATAAAACTTCATTAAACTATTATGATTGTTGTAAAGATTTAACTAGTCTTAAAAAAGAATTAGAATGGTTGAGAGAGCCAGATAAGGA
>NZ_FUXA01000031.1 GCF_900167085.1 Eubacterium ruminantium | reverse complement strand
TGTAAACGGTATACTATTTTCCATAGCTGACGGCATTTAATTTTCCATAGTTTCGGCACTTAATTTTCCATAGATCACGCCTTTGGGGATATACTCATCCTCGGAGGTGATAAGAAAGGTGAAAGATTGGATGATCTACGAGAAGATTCAGGAACTGAAACGAAACAAACTAAACAAGTCCCAGGTAAGCCGTCGGCTTGGGATAGATTACAAGACGGTACTGAAGTATTGGGATATGGAGCCTGATGGCTTTGCCAAGGCAAGAGACCAGGCGAAAGAACGGATTCGAAAGGCTGACAGATATCGGGATATCGTCTTAGAATCGCTCCATAAGTATCCCGACATGACTGCAGCTCAGATCTATGACAGGATCAAGGAAGTGACCGGCCAATCGAAACTAGATGTCCGAGAGCGGGCATTTCGGAATTATGTTGTATGGATCAGAAACGAATACGGTATAAAGAAGCCGGATGCTACCAGACAGTATGAAGCGGTTGCAGATCCGCCGATGGGGAGTCAGGCACAGGTGGATATGGGCGAGATATCCCTTGAGACTGACAACGGCCGACATAAGAAGATCTATGCTTTTGGCATGGTGCTGTCTCACTCCCGATATAAATACATCTATTGGATAGACCACCCTTGGACCACAGCGGATTTCGTTGAGGCGCACATAAAGGCATTCACATACTTCGGAGGAATGCCACGGCAGATAGTATACGATCAGGATAAGGTCCTTGCCGTCAGCGAGAATCACGGCGACATCATATATACGGCCGGATTTCAGAACTATCACGATACAGCCGGATTTGATATATATCTGTGCAGAGGAGCTGATCCGGAGAGCAAGGGCCGCATCGAGAACGTCATCAAGTATGCGAAGCATGGGTTTGCGGAACACCGCGTATTCCATGACATAGACAGTTTTAACGAGGACTGCATCGCCTGGCTTGCGCGCACAGGCAACGCAAAGGTTCATGAAACAACCAAAAAGATACCGGCTGAAGTATTCGCCCTCGAAAGAGAATACTTAAAACCGGTATCAGAATACAGTTTTGCAAAACCTGTCAACGCAAGTATAGACTATCTTGTCCGCAAAGACAACGTGGTTCTTTATAAAAGCAACCGATACAGGGTGCCGAAGGGCACGTACGCTAAAGGGAAGAAAGTCCACGTCCTTCCGGAAGGTAATGAGATATCCATCGTGGATGCTCTTACCGGGGAAATATATGCTACACACCCTATTTGTCTCGGTAAAGGTGAATTGATCGGTTCATCATCTCATGATCGGCGGGATATGAGCCAGACGCTGAAGGATCTGGATACAGCAGTAAAGGCTCTGTTCGACAATGATGAAAATGTTGCAGACTTCTTGTCGCATGTGCATGAGGAAAAGATCCGATACTACAGGGATCAGCTACTCGAGATCCGCAGACTTTGTAAGGAATGGGATACAGATACCATCCTCGAAGCCGTGGCTTACTGCAGGGAGAGGAATCTGTATTCAGCATCCGAGCTTAAGTCGGCCATATATTTCCTGTCTAAGTATAAGGAAGACAGCGTAAAAGTCGCAAATGCAGGCATTGTATTGCTACCCGAAAAATATCGTGGCGGATCCCCTCCGATCCGTGAACTGAGTTTATATGAAACAGTCATGGAAAGGAGCCGCAAAGATGGATAAAACACAAACAATAAAAGCGTCAGCCCAGACCCTTGGGCTGACACATACCAAGATATCTCTTGATGAGATACTTCATACAGCACAGGAGAACGATTATAGCCACCTTGATCTCATAGGATATATATTGGACTGTGAGATAACATACCGCCAAGATAAGGCAAGAGAAAAGCGAATAAAGGAAGCCGGCTTCCCATACCCGAAATACCTCAAGGACTTTGACTTGAGTTTCTGTAAGGCCATTAGCAAGAAACAGTTTAAACAGCTGTCAGAACTTGCGTGGATAGACGGGATATACAACTTGATACTGTCCGGACCTCCGGGAGTTGGGAAAACACATCTGGCTATCGGTCTTGGATATCAGGCCTGCGAAGAAGGTTATAAGGTCAGTTATACGACCATGCAGTCCCTCATAAAGACGCTCAGAACCGAAGAAATAGACAGGCACGCCGGTGTAAAGATGCGAAGGATAAGAGCATCGAACCTTCTGATCATAGATGAAGTGGGCTATCTTCCGATAAACGCAACGGAAGGAAACATGTTCTTCCAGCTGATATCCGAACTGCAGGAACGGACAGCAATCATCATAACAACAAACAAGGGATTCGAAGAATGGACAGAGTTCCTTGGGGACGCTGCGCTTGCGACCGCTATATTGGACAGACTCGCATATCAATGCGACAAGATCCCGATGAATGGGAAGAGCTACAGGCTCGAAAACAGAAAATCATTTTTAGAAGAAATGGCATAATGGCAGG
>NZ_FUXA01000032.1 GCF_900167085.1 Eubacterium ruminantium | reverse complement strand
AATGAGATTATTAATCGTAATTTTAATTACAAGCCATTAATAATTAACAAGACATCCAGATGACGAAAGTCATCTAACGAAACAAGTATCAATAAATACTTAAGATCGCAAGAGAGAGAACGTTCATCTTGTTTAAACGATTCGTTTAAGAACTGATTAAGCAAGGAAGAGCGCAGGGTGGATGCCTTGGCACTGAGAGCCGATGAAAGACGTGATAAGCTGCGATAAGCTACGGTGAGGAGCAAATATCCATTGATCCGTAGATTTCTGAATGGGGAAACCTAGCTGAGCAAACCTCAGTTATCCTATGGTGAATAAAATAGTCATAGGAAGGGAACCTCCTGAACTGAAACATCTAAGTAGGGAGAGGAAGAGAAAGAAAAATCGATTTCCTAAGTAGCGGCGAGCGAAAGGGAAAGAGCCCAAACCGTGGTGCGTGCACTGCGGGGTTCGGACTGACACAACGTAAAATAAATCTAGGAGAATTGTCTGGGAAGTCAATCCAAAGAGGGTGAAAGGCCCGTATCCGAAAGAAGAGTTTTATAGTCAGTATCCAGAGTACATCGAGACACGAGAAACCTTGATGGAATATGCGGAGACCACTCCGTAAGGCTAAATACTACTCAGTGACCGATAGCGCATAGTACTGTGAAGGAAAGGTGAAAAGGACCCCGGGAGGGGAGTGAAAGAGAACCTGAAACCCTGTGTTTACAAGCTGTGGAAGGACGATTCCTTCGGGATAGTTCAACCGCGTACTTTTTGTAGAACGGTCCGGCGAGTTGCCAGTAGAGGCGAGGTTAAATGTTTAAGACATGGAGCCGAAGTGAAAGCAAGCGTGATAAGCGCGAACTAGTCCCTATTGGCAGACCCGAAACCGGGTGATCTACCCATGGTCAGGATGAAGTTGCCGTAAAAGGCAATGGAGGTCCGAACGCACATCCGTTGAAAAGGGTGGCGATGAACTGTGGGTAGGGGAGAAATTCCAATCGAACCCGGAGATAGCTGGTTCTCCTCGAAATAGCTTTAGGGCTAGCCTCATGGTTAAGTCTAATGGAGGTAGAGCACTGAATATTTGCGGGGGCGTCAAAGCCTACCAATGATTATCAAACTCCGAATGCCATATAGATATACATGGGAGTCAGACTGCACGAGATAAGTTGGGTAGTCAAAAGGGAAAGAGCCCAGATCTACAGCTAAGGTCCCAAAGTACGTGTTAAGTGGAAAAGGATGTGGGATTTCGAAGACAACTAGGATGTTGGCTCAGAAGCAGCCACACATTCAAAGAGTGCGTAATAGCTCACTAGTCGAGAGGTCCTGCGCCGAAAATGTCCGGGGCTAAAACACGACACCGAAGCTTAGGGATTGCATTTATGTAATCGGTAGAGGAGCATAGCCGTAGGGACGAAGCGGTACCGAAAGGAGCCGTGGACTTACGGGTAGAGAGAATGCCGGAATGAGTAGCGAGATTTAAGTAAGAATCTTAAAGGCCGAATATCTAAGGTTTCCAGGGTAAAGCTGATCTTCCCTGGGTAAGTCGGGGCCTAAGGCGAGGCAGAAATGCGTAGTCGATGGATAACAGGTTGAAATTCCTGTACTGCTGTATAACAGAACTGTGGGGACACAGACAGAGAGTGTAACCCGGGAATGGAAAGACCGGGACAAGCGAGGTAGGAGTTCAGTAGGCAAATCCGCTGAACAATCTGAAGGCGTGACGTGGAGCGAACATTAGTAGCGAAGTACATGAGCTGGCTGTCGAGAAAAGCCGCTATTGTTTATACAGTACCCGTACCGTAAACCGACACAGGTGGATGAGGAGAGGATCCTAAGGCCGGCGGGAGAAGTGTTGTTAAGGAACTCGGCAAAATGACCCCGTAACTTCGGGAGAAGGGGTGCCATCCTCCGGGATGG
>NZ_FUXA01000033.1 GCF_900167085.1 Eubacterium ruminantium | reverse complement strand
CCTCAATTGTAATCCGAGATTCCATACCCAGTATCTCGGATGAGTAGTACAAGTTAATAATTATAGGTGTAAGAGAGGGGTATGGATTCTCCCTTACAAACATGTGAGGCCGACTGGAAGGTTGGTCTCATTTTTGTTATACTTTGATTTCTGGCGGCTGGAAAGGAGCTACCATGTCAAGGTTTTTATCATATGAAGATCGTTTGATCATAGCCCAGCGACTCCAGGAGAGTGCCTCCTTCGGAGAGATTGGCAAAGAACTGGGACGTGATCGCACAACCATTGCGAAGGAGGTAAAAAAGTATTCTTACGACAAGAAGAGCGGTCGTCCCGGCTATCCATATAACCCGTGTAAGTTCCGCGTTTCATGTAAGGCCAAGAAAATATGTGGATCAAGATGTACTCATGAATCGGCATACAAATGTAGCATCTGTTCCGAGTGCACCGTACACTGTCCTGATTTTGAGGAAGACATCTGTTCCGTTAAGAGTAAACCTCCCTATGTTTGCAATGGATGCAGAGAGCTTCCAAAATGTACACTCTTAAAGCGTATCTATGATCCGGCTGATGCCCATGAAATGGCTCATAAAACCATTTCTGAATCCAGAACAGGAATCCTGTCAAATGAGGATGATATAGCCAGGATCAATGGTATAATCAGTCCTTTGGTTCGCAACGGGCAGTCACTGCATCAAGTTTACCTGGATCATGTGGATGATCTGATGTGCAGTGAAAAAACACTGTACAATTACGTTGATGCTCAGCTTTTTGATATCAGAAACATTGATCTGCCCCGCAAGGTCAAGTATCGACCTCGGTACAAACAGCCTGAATTCAAGGTGGACAGAGGCTGCAGGATAGGAAGGAATTATTCCGATTTTAAAAAGTTCCTTGAGGAGAACCCTGAAACAACCATTGTCCAGATGGATACCGTGATAGGACGCGTTGGCGGTAAATGTCTGCTCACAATACATTTCGTGGAGACAAGTCTTATGTTGGCGTTCCTTCGCGAAGCAAATACATCCGGTTCTGTCATACGCATTTTCAATGCCATTGACGAAGTCCTTGGCTCAAAAGCGTTTAACAGGCTTTTTCCTGTAATCCTTACGGATAACGGGAGTGAATTTTCAAATCCCAAAGAACTTGAGTATCGGGAAAAGTATCCTTATACGAGGACGAAGGTATTCTACTGCGATCCCAGTTCTCCTTATCAGAAAGGTGCCTGTGAAGTGAACCATGAGCTGATCCGTCGGATTCTTCCGAAGGGAAGCAGCTTTGATGATCTTACACAGGAAGATATCTTTCTGATGATGAACCATATCAACTCGTACAAAAGAAAAAAGCTGAAC